>CAWBHT010000001.1:0-307837 GCA_963788725.1 uncultured Acidobacteriota bacterium
TGTCTAATTGGCTATGCAGGAGCTCAATTGAATATAACCACGTCAGGAGGTGGATTGTTCAGCTCACTGCCTCTAGTGCAGGCTGGCGCCACCAACTTGCTCACTGAAACTGAGTGGCTAGTACGAAGGCACCAGCCGACCAAGTGCCGCAAAGCCCACAGCTGTGACCATGACCCCAGCAATGTCAAGCATGTGCTGAATCATTTCAATGGACATCATCATATCCGAACAATCATGTGCATCATATGGATTGGTGTCATCATTGGGGGGGTCAGTGGACTTCACCTGTTCTTCAGACACCAACATTCCTGGTGGATGAATCTTTGGGAGGAAATATCTCTGCTCCAATTCACATTGTGGTTGTTCAATTCTTGTTGCATTATTGAAATGCCATTGTTGTGTTCTGCTGAGCAATTATTGTTGGTGGGGGAAGAATGCCTCAGGTTGCACCACCACCATCCAGGCAGGACCACTGTCCACCACAGAGCCCATGGCCTGAGCATGACATTGTCATGGGGGTCCATCATTGCGAAGAAGGCCATCCCACTCAGCGTCCAGTACCCAGTCACCTGTCACGACCGCCGCCGTTAGTCGCTACTGCGTAGTAGATTGTCGCCCACGACCGTGCCGCCGACCTTCTTGCCAAAGATGTCCACCACCAACACATCGCCGGGCTGCAGCATATCGATGGCAAATTGATTGGTGAGGCTTGGGAGTCCATGTTGTTTCGCTTTGGATTGCGCGACCTGCTCGACGTCCGCCCGCATGGGCATGAACTGGACCGTGAACGCCCGGCCGACCATGGGTTTGTCTGGATGCAGGATGCGGAATCCGTCAGCGTATTGATTGCCGAAGTGATGGGTTTCGTCGAGGACCGCCCAGACTTCTTCCGAGGAAAGTTCGCGAGCTTGCTGTAGCAGCGAATCAGGAATTTTCGGGCGGCCATCCACGAAACGCTCGAACGGGTTTTGCGCGGTGAAGTCGCTCAGATCCTGTTTGGAGAAGGTGATCAGTTGGCCGCGGGCCGCGTCGGGTTTCAACAGCAGACTGAACAGCAACACTCCGAAGGCGGCTAAGCGCTTGTGTCGAAGTACGTGGTTGACGATATGCATTCTTCGTCTCCGTTTCGCAGACGGTCGCCGCAAGAAAGCGGCCGTCAGAAATTCGCAGATGCGCTCCACATTGTCAAACCACACGTTTTGCACATACGTGCACAGAAATGCACAGAGTTGTTGGGAGATTTCGATTGACGCGTTGTAACACCAGGATTATCGTGTCGCCAGATTGAGCCGGGAAGCCTTAAAAACTTCGCTGCTCAGTTGAGCGAGGGCGCAGCAGCCGCAAGGTTGAGGCGCCCTCAATTTTTCGTCCTCGTGCGGCACCTCCCAATCAACGCTGCCGGTGACTTCATGCAGGCGCCAGGTGAAACAACATAAAACCGGCGCCTGCAAAGGCAAGTTGCTACGATCAGGACCGTCCGTTCCAACGAGATCGATTCGCATAAGAAGACGACAATTCACTGCGGCGGTACGTCTGGCGCTAAGTGTGCCGTTTGCGATAGATTCCTATGCGGAGGCAAGACTGAATGAAGATTCTAGCGGCGATCCGGCGCGAAGAGCGCAAGCTCGAAAAACAGGTAGGGAAACTACAGAAGCAGCTGGATGGCGTGAGAGCCGCAGCGCAAGCGTTGGGGAAGTCGGCCGGGCACGGAGCGATGAACGTCAAAAAACGCGTGTTGTCGGAAGCCGGGAGAGCCCGCATTGCCAAGGCCGCACGAAAGCGTTGGGCCAAAGTGCGCGCACAAGCCAAGAAGGCAGTCAGCTAACGAAGTTTCGCCGCTGCCCATCACGCGGATGGCAGTGCCCGTTCGCCTTCACGAGACTTGGACCGACGATTCAAACTTGACCCGTAAGCGCCCCTCGTCGCTCTAGGTCCAGCCGTTCTAAAAGACCAAGTCCCGCGCACACGCCCCCCTAGCTACAACAGAAAACTCAGCGACCCTACACAGTCCAGTGTATCGACCGCAATGACGCAAGGGCCGAACATAGTCCTCGTTGTTGGGGGCTGCGTATGGTTCAGATTGTCACAGCGCTGTTTGGAGTCGTCGTCGTAGGTGGAGCGGCGGTGCTGACCTACGCCATCTATTTAACCAGCGGATTCAACGAAACCGAACGCCGGAATCCCAGTCGGCAGCAGCAGTAAACGATCCTATTTTATGAGCCTGACAAATTGCCCTGAATGCGGAAGCGATCAGTTGCGTTGGTCCAGAAGGCGTGGCATCCGTGAACGTGTCGCGGCTTGGGTAGTTGGCAGGCCAGTTCGCTGTAGGGAGTGCTCGCATCGCTTTTTCCCCGGACGCGAACTAGCCATCGGTCCTTGGCGAAAAACTATGTCTCAAAGCGATGTCTTGTCATACCTCAAAATTCTTGAGTCCCGCTAACACGGCTCGGGACTCCGCGGTTCCCCTCCTCTGATCCCCTCCAGGGTTGACCTCCTCGCCTCCGATACGGCACACCATTCTGGTCTGGGATTGACACTAAACCGATTTAATATAGGCTTTTGACGCGGAGGACCATAAGCGACCGCGCATTCCGTGGCTCCAGTTCCTCCCACGCTTTCAACTCAGGAGACCTATGCGAACGAATAAATGGCTACCTCGGGCCGCTGGGATTGCGGCACTCGTATTGTTTGCCACCGCATGGGGACCCGATGCTTCCGCTGGCGAGAGCGCCAAGCTCTTTATCCATAAGGATTGGCAACTACAGTCCTCCTGCGACGCAAAAGCCACCGGAGAACAGGTTTCGACGGTTGGATTTGACGCCAGCAAATGGCATCGCACAGATTTGCCGAACACGGCTGTGGGTGCGCTGGTGGACGACAATACCTACAAAGATCCTATGTTTGGCACAAATCTGAAATCCCTGCCGGGAATGGATTACTCGAGCAAAACCTTTTTTGCGCTTCAGGACATGCCCAAGGGCAGCCCCTTCCTGTGTTCCTGGTGGTTTCGCACCGAATTTGACTTGCCGGCCTGATTCGATCAGAAGGCGAAGTGGTTGCATTTTCTGGGTATCAACTACCGTGCAAACGTTTGGGTGAACGGGCAGAAGGTTGGCGATCAGAAGGACGTCGCTGGGACATTCCGCACCTTCGAGTTCCAGGTTTCGAAGCTGTTGCGCACCGGCAAGAACGCCATTGCTCTTGAGCTGTTCGCGCCGCAAAAGAACGATCTGGGGATCACCTGGGTTGATTGGAACCCCACTCCGGCCGATAAAGACCTTGGAATCTGGAAGGAGGTGTTCGTCTCCACCAGCGGGGATGTGACCGTCCGCAATGCGTTTGTGACCAGCAAGCTGAACGCCGATCTGAAAGCAGCGGCGCTATCGGTCAGCGCGGACGTGCGCAATACTTCCGGGAGCGGCATTAGCGGCGTTTTGCACGCCAACGTTGCCGACCGAGAGGTGAACCAGCAGGTGACCTTGGCCGCGGGCGAGTCAAAGACAGTCAAGTTTGCGCCGGAACAGTTTCCGACCCTCAAACTGGAGAATCCCCGCGTGTGGTGGCCCTACCAGATGGGCGAACCGAACCTGTACCACGCCAAGCTTACGTTCGATATCAACGGAACAGACTTCCGATTCCGCGGAGGTGAATTTCGGAATTCGCGAGGTCACCTCGGAGCTAACCGACAAGGGCCATCGCCTGTTCAAAGTGAATGGCCGAAAAGTTCTGATCCGCGGAGCGGCGTGGGCGCCGGATATTTTCCTTCGCTACTCGCCAGAACGCGTGAATGCCGACCTGGCATACGTGAAGGATATGGGGCTGAATACCGTTCGGCTTGAGGGCCGCATCGACCACGAAGAATTTTTCGATAAGGCCGATCGGATGGGCATTTTGATCATGCCCGGATGGACTTGCTGCGATGCCTGGGAGCGCTGGAAGCGCTGGGGTGCCGAGCAGCACCAGATTGCGGGCGACTCGCTGCGCGATCAGATCCGCATTTTGCGCAATCATCCCAGCGTGTTCGTGTGGCTGTATGGCAGCGACGGCCCGCCGCCAGCCGATGTGGAGACGATGTATCTCGGCATCCTCAAGGATCTCGATTGGCCGAATCCATCGCTCTCCTCCGCTGCTGCCGACGCCACGAAAGTGACCGGCAAATCCGGCGTGAAGATGACCGGCCCTTACGAATACGTGCCGCCGATGTACTGGCTCGCGGACACGCAGGCCGGCGGCGCTTACGGGTACAACACCGAGACCAGTCCTGGTCCGGCGATTCCGCCGCGCGAATCACTTGAACGATTCATTCCCAAGGATCACCTGTGGCCGATTGATGATGTCTGGAATTTCCATGCCGGAGGCGAGCGCTTTACAACCGTCAACGTGTTCACTGATGCGTTGACGCGCCGATATGGAGCGCCGACCTCGCTTGACGACTACGAGCGCAAAGCCCAGGCGATGACCTACGACGGTCAGCGCGCCATGTTCGAGGCCTACGGACGAAACAAGTACACCGCCACCGGCGTGATTCAGTGGATGCTCAACAATGCCTGGCCTTCGCTGATCTGGCATCTCTACGACTACTACATGGTCCCCGCCGGCGGATATTTTGGAACCAAGAAATCCACCGAGCCGGTTCACGTGCAGTATTCCTACGACGACAATTCGGTAGCGGTGGTGAACAGCACCTATGAAACCGTGAAAAACGCGCGAGTATCGGCAACGTTGTACAACCTTGACGCTACGCAAAAAGGCGCGCAGAACGCGACTCTGGACCTGGGCCCCGATAGCAGCGCAAAGGCGTTTGACTTGCCCAAGCCGTCCGATTTGAGCAAGACCTATTTCTTGAGATTGCAACTCCACGCCTCGAACGGATCGCTGCTCAGCGACAATTTTTATTGGCTCTCCACGAAACAAGACACCATGGACTGGAAGAAGCGCAAGGACACCGTGTACACCCCGCAGGCGGAGTTCGGCGATTTATCCGGATTGAATGATTTGCCGCCGGCAAAAGTTGTCCTCAGCAAAGAAATTCAGCCCGAAGGTGCCAACAACCGCATGACGGTCACAGTGGAGAACCAAGGCAAAGGCGTCGCCTTCATGGTTCATCCACGTATTACACGCGGTGATGGCGGAGAGGATCTGACGCCCATTCTGTGGAGCGACAACTATTTCTCTCTGCTGCCGGGCGAGTCGCGAACCCTAACGGCCACCTGGGCGGCGTCCGACGCGAAAGGGAAGCAGCCGGCCTTGATCGTGGACGGATATAACCTGACCGCGCAGACGCTGCACTAGGAGTGGCGGCGCCGGGCCCGCCGGGAGCGCCGCTATCATCGATTCTCTTATGACAGATTGCGTGACGTGCTCGGCATGGTCTTGTGGGAGAGGTCGAAAATGGCCATAGTCGGTGCCGCAATTGGGTTGACCATGGCCCTTCCGCTTCCGAAGGTTTTCGGCGCGCTGTTCTATGACCTGCATCTGGGCGAGCCGCGGATCTACATCATTGTGCCGCTGTGCATTTTCGCTGTGGCGCTGCTGGCGACCTATCTTCCGGCACGCCGCGCCACGCTTATCGATCCCATGAGGGCTCTGCGGCAGGAGTAGTCCGCAGCTGTTCCTTTCGCACTCCAGTGGCCACGATACTGCATCATTCTGTAGACCGCTGCTGGGGTAGCATGAAAGCACGATGAACGCGACTACCATTCGAGCCCCCGTTAAGCGCCCCCGTCCTTTCCTGCGACCGCAGAGGGCCGCCGCTACGTGGGCATCTGCGCTCGCGATTCTCGCATTTGCGTTAGTTGCGTTGCCTAGCATTGCGCAGCAGTCGAGGAACATTTCAGTAGATGTTGCTGAAGCGGTTCAGCAACGTATCGCTCAGACTGGAGCGGATGTCGGCATCGTGCTGCAACGCCTGGATGGCAGTCTGACCTGGTCGCTGAACGGCGATGCACCTTTCCATGCTGCCAGCACGATGAAGATTCCAGTGATGATGGAGCTGTTCCATCAAGCGCAGCAAGGAAAGCTCAAGCTCGACGACCCACTGCTAGTGAAGAACGAATTCCACAGCATCGTCGACGGCTCCACGTACCACCTCAATCCAACCGACGATTCCGAAACTCAACTCTATACGGCGGTCGGACAGACGCGCTCCTTGAAGCAATTGTGCGTTCTGATGATCACCGTCAGCAGCAACCTCGCCACCAACCTGCTGATCGAAATACTTGGCGTTGCGAATATTCGCGCTACCGTCCACGAGTTCCACGCCGATGGTATGAACGTCTTGCGTGGTGTGGAAGACCAGAAAGCCTTCGACAAAGGTCTGAACAATACGACGACCGCGCGCGGGCTCGCCGCATTGCTCCAGGTCCTCGCGAGCGGCAAAGCCTTCGATCCGGAATCCTCCAAGCAGATGGTCGCGATTCTGCAGCAGCAAACCTTCAATGAAGGCATACCCGCCGGGCTGCCAGCGGGTACTCAGGTTGCGCACAAGACGGGAGAGATCACCAAAATCCATCACGATGCCGCGATCGTATACGCGCCCAAGCCATTCGTGCTGGTCATCCTCGTGCGCGGAATCGATAACTTCCAGCAGAGTTCTGCCCTGATCGCCGATCTCACTCGGCTGCTGTACCCTACCACGCAGTAAATACATCCTGAAATCGACTAGCTACATCAAAGCAACCAGAATTGATTTTGCAGTGATGCGCCCGCGCGCATCCGGATTACAATTTACCCAGGACGAGGCGGTCGGAATCCGCTATTCGCAGAACGTCTCTTTATCGCTCGTCGAGAGGGGAATGATCATGACGCGTTTCACACGTTTCATTGCCGCAGCCGCCCTGGGGGTATTGTTTTTTGCCGGCGTCGCTGCCGCAGACACGCTGGAGCTGAAAGATGGCCGCGTGGTGCAGGGCAGGTTTCTCGGCGGCACGCAAGCTCTAGTGCGATTTTCAGTGAATGGCCAAGTCCAGACTTTCAATGTGACCGAAGTTGTCGCGCTCACCTTCACCAGCAATTACGGCAACAGCGAGACGGCCCCTCCGCCTCCGCAAGAGCAGCCAGCTCCGCAGCCGCAGTCTTACCAGCAGCAGGCCCCCGCACCTGCCGGCGGTCCGATGACCATTCCGGCGGGCCAGCCGATGCTCGTGCGCATGATCGACGGCGTGGACTCGTCGAAAAATCGCGTAGGTGACATTTTCCACGCCAGCCTGGAAACCGATCTAGTTATCGGCGGCTCGGTGGTAGCGCGCAAGGGCACTGATGTTTATGGGCGCCTGGCGAATGCTCAGGAAGCCGGCCACATGAAAGGCAGTTCCGAATTGCAGTTAGAGCTGACGCGCATGGTCGTGAACGGACAGGATTATCCGGTGGTCAGCAGCGACTACACCCTAAAGGGCAAGGGCCGAGGCTCGAACACGGCGCAGAAAGTTGGCGGCGGTGCCGCGGTCGGCGCGATCATCGGCGCGATTGCCGGCGGTGGCAAAGGCGCAGCCATCGGCGCAGGTGTTGGTGCAGGTGCCGGCGGCGCGGTGCAAGTCTTCACGCGCGGCCAACAGGTCAAAGTCCCGAGCGAGACGCTGCTCGAGTTCCGCCTGCAGCAACCAGTAACAATTTCAGCGCAAAGCTAATCGCAGTCCAGCGGCAAACGTCGCAACGACCGTGTAGCTTAGGCCCTGCCTGCCGCAGGCAGCCTACAGACCTGGCGGTTGTCGGCGCAACCGGTCGCAAACAAAAAATGGGCTCTGCAAATTCAAATCTGCAGAGCCCATTGAATTCTCACCCTACTACTTCGACCTAAACCGCGATCGGTCGTCGCACAACTGGCTTCTTCACCGCGGTCGGCGGCGGGATCAGACTCGCCATCTTGCGGATCATTGCCAGCACCAGCCGCTTGTCACCTTCTGAGAGCGTTGTGCTAAATCGCTTGATCTCCGCCAAGAACCGGATCTCGTCCTGCGAAAGCTCGCCCAGCATCTTCTGCGACTCGCGATCCCGCGGAGTTTCCGTTCCCGGGAAGAAGTCCGCCAACGAAATGTCCATGGCTTCGGCAATTTTGGCCAGCGTCTCAAGAGACGGCACCGTGTGCCCATTCTCCACGCGCGACAAATAGCAGCGCAGCAGCCCAGTCCGGCGTTCGATGTCCCCTTGCGACAATCCTCGCTGGCTGCGATACGTCTTGATCACTTCTCCTATATTTACTCGCGGTTTTTCTTTCGGCACGATGCCCCCCAATCTAGGCAGGGGGTAGCATAGTCACTAACAGCTAATGCCACAAGGCCGTTTTTGCTTCGCGTGCCGCGAAGTCGGCAACATCTTTCATGACACACGCGTATTCCCAGCCGGCCTTACGCACCTAGGACTCATGCAAGCGGCTTAGCTGGATTGTCCGCGGAGTAGCCGTATGGCGTCCGGTTCCGCTGGTTCGCGGCCGGAACCCGGCTTTGCTCCCGCGCCGTTGGTATCGCCCGGCTCCGCAATGTCGCCTTCACCGGGAGCCAAAAACAGGTTGGTTTGCACCGCGTGCTGCTTGGTGTACAGGTCGAAGTAGCGCCCACCTTCGGCATACAACGACTCGTGCGTGCCGCGCTCGATGATGCGCCCGCCTTCCACCACCAGGATCTGCTCGGCGCGGCGAATCGTCGAAAGCCGGTGCGCGATCACAAAAGTAGTGCGCCCGCGCATCAGGTAGCGCAAGCCCTCCTGAATCAGCGCCTCCGACTCCGAATCCAGACTCGATGTCGCTTCATCCAGTATCAAAATACGCGGATCGGCCAGGATCGCGCGCGCAATAGACACGCGCTGCTTCTGCCCGCCGGATAGGCGCACGCCGCGCTCGCCCACAATGGTGTCGTACTTCTGCTCGAAGTGTTCAGCGAACTCATCGACCCGCGCGATGCGGCATGCCGTGAGGATCTCATCCTCGCTCGCCGAAGGCCGCGCAAACGCCACATTCTCGCGAATCGTCCCATCGAACAGAAACGTTTCCTGCAGCACTACGCCAAGTTGCGTGCGGTAAGAATCGAGCTTGACGGTGGCAAGATCGATCCCATCCACCAACACGCGCCCGGTAGCGGGCACATAAAATGCCGCGATCAGCCCGATAATCGTCGACTTGCCCGCTCCCGACGGACCAACCAGTGCCGTGACCGTGCCCGGTTCCGACCGAAAATTGATGTCGTGCAGAACTTCCTTGCGCTCGTCGTAGGCGAAGTTCACATCCTCCATCACTACTTGCCCGTTGATGCGCCCCAGTGCGACGACGCGCCCCTCGGCCTCATCCTCCTGCTTCTCGTTCAGAATTTCGCGCGTGCGCTCCAGTCCGGTAATCGCTTCGGTGATCTGCGTGCCAATCGCCACAATCTGAAACACTGGCGCGACCAGCAGCACCAAAAAAGCATTGAACGCGAGCCATTGCCCGGCCGTCATTTGGGACGCAAGAATCGCGTGGCCGCCAAGTTCATACATCAGCGCTCCCACGATGCCCATGATCAGCGCGCCCGAAAGGCTCATCAGCGAAGTCGCTGTCAGCGTTTTCAAAACGTTATCGAGCAGCCGCTGCACGCCGGACGCGAAAATCTTCTCCTCGCGCTCTTCCGCGTGATAACCCTTCACCACGCGAACGCCGCCCAGCGATTCGGTCAGCCGCGCCGTGACTTCCGCATTAATCTTTGGCCGCGCTCGGAAAATCGGTCGAATCGTCTTGAACGCCCGGCTGATCGCAACGGCGAAAACCACGATGATCGCGAAAGCCACTCCGGTCATCATCGCATTCGCGTACAACAGATAGATCAGCGCGAATACCGCGGTCATCAGCCCGCCGACAAATTCCACCAACCCCGTCCCAATCAGATTACGAATACCTTCAACGTCGCTCATGATGCGCGACACCAGCGCGCCGGTCTTGTTCGCGTCGTAAAAAGAAATGGGCAGACGCCCGATGTGCGCCTGCACCTGCCGCCGCAGATCGGTGATCATCCGCTGCGCGGACTTGGACAACAACTGTGTCAGTGTGAACGAGGTCAGCCCCTGCACGACCGTCGCGGCCAACAAACTCAAAACGATGGGAGTCAAAAGCTGAATCTGCCGCTTGTTGATCACATCGTCCAGAAAATATTTGGCCGATGCCGGCAGAACCAGTCCAGCTACGCGATTGATGGCCATCAGCACGAATCCCAGTGCCAGCAAGCCTCGGCGCGGCTTGATCAGTCCCCATACTTCCGGCAGCGACTTCCAGGCCGATTTTTTCTTGCCGCCCTTGGCGGTCTTTTCGTCGGGATTCGTGGCGTCACTCCCCCGCGGTCGCAGGTCAGATCGCCTGACGGAGGATGGCATGGGGGAACGCGGGAGTCCTTGGGGCATGGTGAAGTTGGATGCAGCTAGTGTAGGGCAATTTACACGCGCTGTACCTAGCCAAATGGCGAGGCTTAATCGCGGTATTTAGTTGGGACGTCGCCAATCGTTTCGGTGATGTTTGAAGACGTTGTGAAGTCCGCGCCTAATCGCCCGAACCGGCGCGCATCTGCGCCGCCGTCGGCCGCTCAATGTTCAACACGCTGGCGATGAAGTCGCTCACCGTAATCCCCAGATGGCCCCATAGCCGCCGCTTCAAACTCGTGTAATCCTGAGTCCCACTGAACAGGTCAGCCATCAATTGCCGAAACACCGGGCTACGGCGCATCAACTGCACCATGCGCGTAGTGACCGCGGTTCCCAGGAACGATCCGCGATAAAATCGCCGCACGATTCGCGCCGCGAATTCCAGCTCCAAAGAAAATGCCGCTTTCACGCGGGCAGGGTACTTCTCGGGGCAGCCCTCCGCCAGCGATTTGCCTAGCAGTTCGCCTGACTTCATCGCATAAAACAAGCCTTCGCCCGTTAGCGGATCGACCCACGCCGCCGCATCGCCAATCATCGCCCAGTTTTTCCCCAGCACCGTGCGCTCGCGCAGCGTCTGCTCTTGCGGCGAAGGCAGCACGTGACTGTAAAAGCGCGCGCCTTCAATCGGAATATTTTGCTTGGCCACAAAATTGTGCAGGTGCGCTTTCAACTCGCTGCTGGTGTGCGCCGCCATGCTTCCGCAGATGCCGACAGAAAGATGATCGCAGCGCGGGAACGACCAGATATATCCCTCGAATTGGGATAGGAACTTTATGGTGATGGCCTCAGCCGTTTGCGGCACAAAATAGCCCTGCGTAATTTCCAGTTCTTCGCGCTTCAGCGGCCGCGTTTCCGGCAGCAAGTGATTGCGCGCGCCCGCCGCCAGCACCAGAAAATCGGCAGTCTTCCACTCCCCTTCGACGCAGTAGCGCGGTTTTTCCGCGGCCGTATCCACAGAGATCACGTGCGAGCGCTGCACGTTGCATCCGGCCTCCGCGGCGCGATCCAGCAGCAGCCCATTCAAAACTGTGCGCGAGTAAATGACGATCGGATTCGGCATGTCCAGCGTGGCGCGCTGATCGTTGCTGCTGATCAGTTCAACCGAGCTGATTAATTTCTTGGGATATGGATTGTCGAGCAGGAAAGGGAAGCACTGGATCGCTTTGTGGGTCAGCCCACCGCCGCAGGGTTTCTCCCACGCCAGGTGCTCGTCAAAAATCTCTACCTTGTGGCCGGCGCGGGCAAGTTGCTCCCCACACATAGCCCCAGAGGGTCCGCCGCCGACGATCGCGATCTCTGCCATCTTGGGTGTCTCGCTGATAGTCCAAATTCCGCGCGCGGGGTGCGGGACCCGCTCGTCGGCTGGCCCCGGCCGTCTCCCGAGCCATTTAATTGATCGGAAACACGACCAGAACAAATCCTGCGAGAAGTATAGCACCGAAGAGAGCAGCCGCCAGCGGCGAGCCGGTGCTCTTTCGGACAACCTGCATCCCGAGCCGTTGCAGCACGCAAAACGCGCCGATATACACCGCCAGCAGTACCAACAGGATCTCTCCGCTGTGTAGCGCGAAGATGGCGCTCACCATCGCACCCCAGCCAAGCAGCCGAAGCAACAGCGCCACGGTAAGCCGCCCGAAGGCCGATCGTCCGGCCGCCGAGCCCACCAACATTTCTTCCGCCAGATGGAAGGGAAGCACCGCCAGCAGCACCGCGGGAGACCGCAGCCACCGCGCGGCGATCAGCCAGGTTTCCGTCATCGTGAGCTGAAACCAACCCATCACCAGAAGGTGCAGCATGATCGCCGCCAACGCGGCCATCAGCAGAGTCACTATTCGCACGCGCAGAGACGCGGCAATCTCCTTGTGATGTAAAAGCAGCAGCGCCGCTCCCAGCCAGCAGCAGAAACCCGCAAAGATAATCGCCCTGAAAAATATGTACGAAACGCATCGGGTTCCAAAACTGGAGTACGACGACCGCGAGCACCGAGCAAGCAGCGACCTCGGCGAACCCGCGAAGGATCGGAATAACGGGCGCAACATCGCCAGCCGCGGCTTCACTCTGCGCGATCGCGCCAATATCCCCCTTTTGTGCCGTCAGAACCAACAGCGGACCCACCGTCTCGCGAATGAACGGCCCGGTCAGCACCAACAATCCAGCGAATCCGACAAACCAACCCACCACCGGCCGGAACGAAGGCACACCTGCACCACCCGGCAGATGCAGCAATCGCGCCGACCATTCCTGCGCAGCTCGCACCACACGCGCTGTCGAACAGCACGCTCACATGACTCGATCGCGGCACCCGCACG
Source organism: uncultured Acidobacteriota bacterium (assembly GCA_963788725.1). Classification (GTDB taxonomy): domain Bacteria; phylum Acidobacteriota; class Terriglobia; order Acidiferrales; family UBA7541; genus Acidiferrum. Next base: position 12,684 of record CAWBHT010000001.1, read on the forward strand.
AACTTGCCGGATCCACCCGGCGCCCCGCGTACCAGGTCCTGCGCCGTGGCGCGTATTCCCGCCGGTTCAAATGTGCCGGTGATCGCCAAGGTATTCGCTGGCGTAGCCGGTGGATTGTCGAAGGGCAGCATGAACGCCGGAATCCCATGCGCCGCAGTCATCGGCGCGGGAGAAATTGCCACCACTCCCGCCACCGGCATTCGCGCGCCCACGATCACCGCGATCGCCCCGCCCATCGAGTGACCTGCCACGATCGTGTGGGCCTCGTCGATCGCTCCGCGCGCCAGCAACTGATGCGCGAAGGCGTCCGCGCACGCCGCCGATCGCGCAAACGTAAAACGGTCCCGGCGTCCGCCCATGTCCCGGCAAATCCGGCACAAACACGCGCAGGTTCTGCAGCGCAAATCCCTGCGCGATGTACGACATGATTTTTTTGTTCGCCGCCACTCCGTGGAACAGCAAAACCGACCCCTGCGTCTCGTCCTCGCCGCGATCGATCACATCGGTGACCAGCCGGCACCCGCCCGCATCCACAATCACCGTCGTCTTGCGAAAATGTGTGCCCGGCGGCCAAGCGATCGCAAATCCCACCACGCACAGCACCACCCCGGCAAACGGCCGCAGTATCCGCGGCGCCCTCATCGGCTGCGGCCCCCGCTCTGGCCGAGTCCCCTCCACAGGCAAGGCCAACTGCACGCGTGATAAACTAGAGTTTCTGAGAGCGGCGTCACTCTTGGCGGCCGCTCATTCTGCATTTCCTGCGAGCATGGAGCCTTTTTGATCCCTGCGATTCTGACGTTGGATGAAGCGATTCTGCGGTTTGGCCGCGAGAAACGCAACGGTCGCCGCGTCGTCTTCACCAACGGCTGCTTCGACCTGCTGCATCCCGGCCATATTCGCACGCTTGAGCTCGCCCGCGAATTGGGTGACGTGCTGATCGTCGGGCTGAACAGCGACGCCAGCGTCCGCCAACTCAAAGGCCAAGGTCGTCCGCTGATACCTGAGCGCGAACGCGCCGAAATCCTCGCTGCCATGGAGTCCGTGGACGCGGTAATCATCTTCGATGATCTCACGCCGCAAAAAGTGATCGCGCAGCTCCTGCCCGACGTTCTTGTGAAAGGTGGCGATTGGGCCGACGATCGCATCGTCGGCCGTGAAGAAGTGGAAGCCGCTGGCGGCCGCGTGGTCTCCGCCCCAGTGGCGCCCGGCTACTCCACCACTGACATCGTAAGAAAGATCCGCGAAGCCGGCGCAGTCTCTGGCGGAAATCTCTCTCGCGGAAATTCCTGATACCACACGAATGATTCTTCCCGCCGTACGCGAACGATTGGAAAGCGTGCTGCGCCATCCATCATTGGAAGGCGCGCTCGCGGCCCTGCGTTCCGGCGGCAATCACATCTCTTTGTCGGGCCTGCACGATGTCGCCAAAGCGCTGGTCGCCACCTATCTCGTCCACGAACTCCGCCGCCCGGCCTTCTTTGTCGCCGAATCCAATCGTCGCGCCGAAGCATTAGCCGAGACCCTGCGCTTTTTCTCCACAATTTTCCCCGGACCTTTTGGTGGAACTGCTGGCGGTGTTGCCACTCTGCCCGCCTTCGACACTTTGCCCTGGCAATCGCAAAGCCCGCACCAGATATTCTCGAGCGCCGCGCCGCCACGCTCTTCCGACTCGCGGACGGCCAAATTTCTCTCGTCATCGCTCCCATCACTGCCGCTCTGTGGCGCTATCAGGATCCCTACGTCTACCTGTCCCTCGCTCGCACGCTCGCCGCGACGCCGAAATTCCGCTCGACGACCTGATCACCCATCTCGGCTCCGTCGGCTACACACGCACCGAAATGGTCGACCTCCCCGGCCAGTTCGCCGTCCGCGGCGGTATCGTCGATGTCTTCTCCCCGGAATCGCCCCGGCCCGTTCGCATCGAACTCCTCGGCGACTCCGTCGAATCCGTCCGCGAATTCGATCCCCGCACGCAGCGATCGATCGCCCCGGTAAATCCGCACCACGCTTCTTCCGCTCACCGAATGGGCGGTGAAGCCCACCGAAAGCACTTCTGCCGGCGATGGCGATGCCGCGCCGTGGGAAAATCCTTCCTTCTTCGGCCCGCGCGGTGAAAGCGGGCAAAGCCGCGCTCTTCGAACTCGCCGAAAGCTCGCTCCGTCCGATCGTTTTCCTCGACGAACCCGCCGCTCTCCGCGCCGCCACTGAAAAGCATCTCGCCGCTGCCACCGAAAACTACGAGCGCAACGCCCAAGCCAACGCTCCCACGCCCGAGCACTACTTCTGGAACGAAGCGCAATTCGCATCCGCGCTCGCGAAAACGTCGCAGATTAATCTCGAGCAGCTCGCTCTCACCATCGGCGAAACTCCGCAATTCGAGCTGCCCTCGCGCCCCAGCCCCCGCTTCCACGGCGACGTGGTCGCCTGCATGGCGGAAGCAAAATCGCAGGTCGAATCGGGCGGCACCGTCTTCCTCACCGCCGCCAGCAGCGGCGAAATCGAACGCTTCGCCGACATCTGTCGCGAATACGAAGCTCCGTACGTGCTCGGCGAATCCGAAAATGCCGCCGCAGGCTTCACCGCCGAAGGCGCGCAGGAATCCGCCCGCCTGCTACTGATTCGTGCGCCATTTGCCGAAGGCGTTACGTTTCCCAGCGCGAAGGTGACGCTGCTCGGCAATTCCGATCTCTTCGAAAGCACTCCCGCCGTCGAGCGCCCCAGCAAAAAAATTCGCACCTCCGGTTTCTTCAGCGATTTCGCCGAACTCAAATCCGGCGACTTCATCGTCCACATCGACCATGGCATCGGCCAGTTCGAAGGCCTGCGCCAGATCGAATCCGACGGCCGTCGCGGCGAATTCATGCTGCTGCGCTACTCCGATGATGCCCGCCTCTACGTTCCCCTCGAGCGCATGGACCTGGTGCAAAGCTATCGCGTCGTCGAAGGCGCCCACCCGACGCTCGACAAGCTCGGCGGCACCGGATGGAACACCCGCAAAACCCGCGTGCGCAAATCGCTGGAAGATATGGCCGATCAACTTCTATCGCTCTACGCCCAGCGCAAAACCGCCGAAGGGCACGCCTTCACTCCCGACGGCAATTTCCAGCGCGAATTCGAAGATGCCTTCGAGTTCGAGGAGACCACCGACCAGAATTCCGCCATCGCCGACATCAAGCGCGACATGCAAAGCCCCACCCCCATGGATCGCCTGCTTTGCGGCGACGTCGGCTACGGCAAAACCGAAGTCGCCATGCGCGCCGCCTTCAAAGCCGTCGCCGACGGCAAACAAGTCGCCGTGCTCGCGCCCACCACCGTTCTCGCCTTCCAGCATTTCGAAACCTTCAAGCGCCGCTTCGCCGCCTTTCCCGCGCATCATCCACATGATGAGCCGCTTCCGCACCGCCGCTCAGCAAAAAGAAACCCTCGCGCTCCTCGAAGCCGGAAAAGTCGACGTCGTCATCGGCACCCATCGCCTGCTTTCCAAAGACATCAAGTTCCACGATCTCGGCCTGCTGATCGTCGACGAAGAGCAGCGTTTCGGCGTCGCCCACAAAGAGCGCCTCAAAGAGATACGCAAAAACGTCGACGCTCTCGCGCTTTCCGCCACGCCGATTCCTCGTACCTTGCACATGTCCCTGGTCGGCTTGCGCGACATGTCTCTGATCGAAACGCCGCCACGCGACCGCCTCGCCATTCAAACCGTCGTCGCGCCCTTCCGCGAAGATCTCGATCCGCAGCGCCATCGAAAACGAACTCGCTCGCGATGGTCAGGTCTACTTCATCCACAATCGTGTCGAGTCCATCTACTCGCTCGCCGACTCTCGTCACAAAACTCGTTCCCAAAGCGCGCGTCGTCGTCGGTCACGGCCAGATGAACGAAAAAGAACTCGAAAGCGTCATGTACAAATTCGTGCGCGACGAAGCCGACGTCCTCGTCTCCACCACCATCGTTGAAAATGGTCTCGACATCCCGCGCGCCAACACCATCTTGATCAATCGCGCCGATCGCCTCGGACTCGCCGAGCTTTACCAACTCCGCGGACGCGTCGGCCGCTCCGATCGCCGTGCCTACGCCTACCTCCTCGTTCCGCCGGAGACCACGCTTTCTGACATCGCGCGCAAACGCCTTTCCGCCATGAAAGAGTTCAGCGAACTCGGCGCCGGCTTCCGCATCGCCGCCCTCGATCTCGAACTCCGCGGCGCCGGCAACATGCTCGGCCGCCAGCAGCACGGGCACATCGAATCCATCGGATTCGACTTGTACTGCCAGATGCTGGAGCGCGCCGTTTCCAAACTCAAAGGCGAAGAAGCCGCGCCCGAATTGCGCACCACCCTCAGCCTCGGCTTCGACGTGCGCATCCCCGAAAATTACATCCCCAGCGAAAATCTTCGCCTGCGCACCTACAAGCGCGTCTCCTCCATCACCACCGATGAAGAGAAGCAGGATGTGCGCAAGGAACTCGAGGATCGCTTTGGCGCCGCCTCCGCAGTCCGTGGACAACCTTCTGGAATATGCCGTGCTCAAATCCATGAGTGAGCGCCTGCGAATTTCCGCGATCGAGCGCCAGGGCGCGCGTATCGCCATCCGTTTTCATCAGGAAACACCCATTGATCCGGCCGCTTTGGTCAAGGTCGTGCGCTCTCGCAAAGGCGTCAAACTCGATCCCAGCGGCGTCCTGTGGATGGAAACTACGCGCGGCGAGCCCGTCGCTACCGCGGTGAGAAACGTATTGCTCACCCTTCGCGGGCAGGGCTAAACTGTAGATATGAGGTCAGTAATGCGAAAAGTGTCACTTCTCGCGGCGTTCGCGCTGATTGCTGCCGCCGCGCCATTCGCGCTTCGTGCGCAAGATCAGGGCAACACGCCCGCCCAGAACCCGCCGGCGAGCAACCCGCCCGCCACCGCCACGAAACCGGACGATCAGCAGAATCAAGCCCAACCCGCGCAACCACAACTCGAAAAACCCGGCGACGCCGCTCCCGAGCCCGACGCTACCGCAAAACCCTCAGCCCCAGCTCCCGGCAAACAGACTCCGCAGCAATCCCCATCCCCCAAAGAATCCTCATCAAAGGACCAGCAACCCCAGCAGCCCGCCATGGAGAAGCCCGGCACTGCCGCTCCGGAACCCGAGCCTGCCACCAAGGCGCCGGCCAAGAACGCTGCGAAGCGCTCGGCTGCCAAGCCGCCTGCTCCGAAGGAGCCGGAAAAAATTCCCGAAGGCCCCAACTCCAAAGTCGTTGAAGAAATCATCGCTCGCGTGAACAACGAAGTCATCACGCGCTCCGACCTTGACAAAGCCCGCACCACCGCCGAAGAAGAAGCCAACCAGGATTGCCAGAGCCATTGCACTCCCGATCAGCTAAAAGCCGACATCGAAGACCGCCGCAAGAACGCGCTTCGCGATCTGATTGACCAATCTCTCCTCGCCCAGCGTGGCAAAGACATGGGGCTGAGCGTCGAACCGGAAGTGATCAAGCGGCTGGACACGATCCGCATCAGCAACAAACTGGGCAGCATGGAAGATTTGGAAAAAGCGGTCAGCAGCCAGGGCCTGAACTGGGAAGATTTCAAAGACAACATTCGCAAAAGTATTCTGACGCAGCGCGTGATCAGCCAGGAAGTCGGCTCGCACATCAACGTAGGGCACGACGAGATCGAAAAGTATTACAACGAGCACAAAAAGGAATACATCCGGCCCGAGCAGGTCGCGCTACGCGAAATTGTGGTCAGCACGGAAGGGAAGAAGGATGCCGAGCTGCCCGATCTGAAGAAAAAAGCGGAAACCGCGCTCAAGCGCGTACAGGACGGCGAAGATTTCGGCGAAATTGCCAAGCGCCTTTCCGATGGCAGCACCGCCAAACAGGGCGGCTTCCTGGGCGTGTACAAGCGTGGCGAGCTGGCCAAGGAACTCGAAGACAAAGTTTTCGCCATGAAAAAGAATGACCTGACCGACGTCATGGATACCAAGCAGGGCTATCTCGTTCTGCAAGTCCTCGAGCATTACGACGAAGGCGAGCAGCCCCTCAGCAAAGTGGAAAACGAAATCACCGAGCACATTTACAATCAGCGCATGGAGCCCAAGCTCCGCGAATATCTCAAGACTCTTCGTGAGCAGAGCTATGTGGTCATCAAGCCCGGCTACGCGGAGCTTGCCGGCGGCGGCAATTCCGAAATTCAGGAAGTGAGCGCCACGCCCGAAGTCACCAAGTCCAAGAAGGGCCGCAAGAAATTCCTGCTGTTTGGAAAACGGCCTGGCTCGGCGTCCGGCGGCGCATGAAGACGTCTTACGTCACCGATCTCTTATCCGAACAAACCATCACCAGCTTTTTCCTCGTTCACGAAAAAGAAGTGCGCAACACGCGCGAGGGCCGCGCCTATCTCCGCATGGAACTGGGCGATCGCAGCGGCACCATCGAAGCGCGCATGTGGGATCAGTTCGAAATCATCGCTCGCGACATCAATCGCGATGATTTCGTAAAAGTTCAAGCGCGCGTCGAGTTGTACAAAAATCGTCCGCAGCTCGCCATCGTGCAGGTCCGCGTTGCCAAACCCGAAGAAATCGATCTCTCCGATTATTTGCCGCACACCAAGGCGGACATCGATCAGATGTGGGCGGAACTCCTGACTTACGCCGCATCGATCAAAAACCCCTGGCTCAATAAATTAGTGACGCAGATTCTTGCCGATCCCACGCTGACGCGTTGTTACAAACGCGCTCCCGCCGCGAAAGTCATGCATCACGCGTATATTGGCGGCCTGCTGGAGCATGTCCTCAGCTTGTGCGGCTCCGCGAAGGCGATCGCCGGTCATTATCCCGAGCTCGATCTCGATCTGCTCCTCACCGCCGCCATGCTCCACGACGTCGGCAAGCTCGAAGAGCTCTGCTACGAGCGCGCCATCGGTTACACCACGCCGGGCCAGCTTCTCGGCCACATCGTGATGGAACTCGAATCCGTCTCGCGCGCCATCGACAAGATCGAAGGCTTTCCGCCGCAGCTCAAAACGGTCGTGCAGCACCTCCTCATCAGCCATCACGGCGAATACGAATTCGGCTCGCCCAAGCTTCCAATGATTCGCGAAGCCCTGGTCTTCCACTACCTCGACGACCTCGACTCCAAAATCGCCGCCGTCCGCGTCGCGCTCTCCACGCCTTCAGGCGACGATGAATGGTCCTCCTACAGCGGCGCCCTAGGACGCAAATTCCTCAAGCTCGACGAATTCCTGAAGGCGAGCTCGCAGCAACCATCGACTAGCGGAAGCGAACCACGGGCAGGGGTTCCCGATCCCGCCGCGCCCCCGCCGCAATCTGTGGTGGATGCTAGAAGACTCCGCACCCACCGACACCCAAGCGCCACCGCCGACCGCCGCACCTGCTGCAACGCCGCCCGCAGACCCACCGACCACGCCGCAACCGAAGCCCGCAGAAGGCTTACTCCGCAAACTCTTCTCTTAAGTTCAGAAGAATTTGTCTCGTCCCATCAAGGACACTTTTTAAGTGGCTGAAGCCCATTTTCGTGGGGAAGTTTTTCCACGGCCTGAAGGCCGCTATGCCCGGACTAAAGTCCGGCGCTTCCAACGGAGTCCGCGTCGAGGGCTGTCCGATTCCGCAACGCTCCTTCCCGGAAGCGGACAATCATGAGTCGCCCTCGTCCATTCCCAGCCGTGTAAAATGTAGGATTCACGGTAAGTTAAGGTACTTGCGGGTCGGGAAGAAGATGTGCGACTAGCAAATCCAACTGGCGAGAAGGAAGCGGGTGGACGAATGCGCGGACTCATTCAATTCGGACAGGATTTCAAATATGCCGTTCGCTCTTTGTCCCATGTGAAGGGGCTCGCTCTTACTGTCATCGTCACTTTGGCCCTCGGTATCGGCGCCAATGCCGCCATCTTCAGCCTAGTTCGTGGAGTGCTGCTTCGCCCATTGGCCAATCAAGACGAAAATCGCCTGATCTACGTCCGCCAAAGCGCCCCTGGTCTCGGCGAGGACGATACCGCTTTCTCTGTCCCTGAAATTCAGGACCTGAAAGGCGGCGTCCACTCCGTCTCGGAATTCGGCGATTTCTCCGTGATTGGATTTACTCTGCTCGGTCTAGGCGAGCCGCGCGAAATTCAAGGCGGTGTTGTCAGTGGAAACTACTTTGAAGTAGTCGGCCTGCACCCCGTCCTCGGACGCCTGATCGGCCCTCAAGACGATGGCGCGAGTGCCGCTGGAGTGGTCGTTCTCACTTATCGCTTCTGGAATACCGCGCTCCAGAAAGATCCTTCCGTCATCGGCAAGACTGTTCGCCTGGAAAGTGGCTTCGGCGAGCGCCCGGCGAAAATCATCGGGGTCCTTGAACCGTCCGTCCCGTACCCACAAGACACCGCGATCATCGCCAACATCGTCACCAGCCCGCATCACCTGTCGGCCACCATGGTCACCGGTCGCGTGCATCGCATGACGGAACTTTTTGCTCGCCTTGCTCCTGGCACTACTCTCGATCAGGCGCGCGCCGAGTTGCGCTCCGTGTACTCCACTATGAAGAAGGACCACGCCGACGCCTACCCCGATCAATCCAAGTACACCATCGACGCCAAGCTGCTTCGTGAGCAGCTCACATCCGATGCTCGCACCGTGCTTCTGGTGCTCCTCGCTGCCTCCGGACTCGTTTTCATCATTGCCTGCTCCAATGCCGCCAACCTGATTCTGTCTCGCACCGTGCGCCGCGAAGGCGAGCTGACCGTTCGTGCCGCCCTGGGCGCGAGCTCAGGCGCGCTGCGCCGTTCTTTGCTTGCCGAAAGCCTCGTGCTCTGCACCGCTGGAGCCGCTCTTGGCGTTTTCATCGCCGGTCCGCTCCTCGACATCTTGTCGCGCTACGCTTCGCGATTCTCCGTGCGCGCCTCCGATCTCACCGTGGACTCCAGCATCCTCTGGGTCGGCGCATCGCTTGCCATTCTAGCCGCCGTCCTGCTTGCTTATGTTCCCAGCCTGCCGACCGCCAAGGCTTCGCAATCTCCCGCGCTTGCCAACGCCAGCTTGCGAATAACCGGCGGCACCAACCGCCGCCTCCGTATTTTTGCCATCGTACAGATCGCTGCCTCCTTCCTGCTTCTCGCCGGAGCCAGCATGCTTCTAAAAACTTTGATCACTCTGCAACATACCCGCTCCGCTTTTGATACCGGCCACGTTCTCGCCATCAACGTCCCGGTGATGGCCCAGGGAAGATCCCATCAGCAAATCGTGGACTTCTACAAGGAGGTCAGGAATCGGGTGGACGCTTTGCCAGGCGTCACCCGCAGCGCTTTCGGCGTTCTTACTCCCTGGCGCGATGCCGGCTTCGGTCCCGGTCTGCAATTTTCCGCCGACGGTCACACGCACATCGCCGGCCAAGATCCGCGCGCTCAAATGCGATTTATCACCCCAGGATTTTTCGCCGCCTTGGGCGTTCCCTTGCTCTCCGGCCGGGACTTCAACGACCTCGATGGTCGCAACCCGGACGATCCTGTCGTCATCGTCAGCGAATCTCTCGCCCGGCAGATGTTCCCCAACCAGGATGCCGTGAACCGTCACGTCTACTGGACCGATCCAGTGCTTCAGTTCGCTCAAGGCATGGATGCCAGGCCCCACCGCATCATTGGCGTGGCCGCCGACATCGACGATACCCACATCATTCCAGAGCCGACCGTCACCGTTTACAACTCCTTCCAGGAGACCACCTTTGGCGGCCGTCTGTTTGTTCACACCCCCGGTGACCCTTACGCACTGGTTAAACCGGTCACCGACATCATCCGCAGCATGTCCACTGAACAGCCCGTCGAGCACGCCGCCACTCTTGAGGATATCCGCGCCGAGGTGCTCACCCCCGATCGACTCAACACCGTGGTCTTCGGTATCTTCGCGGGTGTCGCGCTGTTGATTGCTCTCGTCGGAGTCGCCGGCGTCCTCGCCTTTTCTGTCAGCGCCCGCCTCCGCGAATTCGGCATTCGCCTGGCTCTTGGCTCTCCGCCGCAACGCCTCCTCATGGGCGTCATCCGCGAAGGAGCCATCATTGCAGCCATCGGAGTGCTTGCTGGCTCCATCGCCGGCTATTGGTTTGCTCGCCTGGCCGCAAAATACTTCGCTGACTTGCGCATGCCCGACATACTGCCCGTCGCTGCCTCGGCGTTTCTGCTTCTCGCCGCCGCAGTCATCGCGTCCGCGTTACCCGCAGCACGTGCCTCTCGCGTCGACGTCATCCAAGCCCTCCGCTCCGAGTGAGTGTTTGGATGCGCCCGACAGTAGCCTCTACAAAGCCGCTTCCTGGCGGCCACGCGTTCTGGCAGACTTGCGCAGTTCGACGGAGGGCTCCATGCCAAGAGTGTGCTTGATGCTGCTTGCCGCAGCGAGCCTGCTGGCGCTTCCGCTGATGTCACAAGCACCAACTCCGCAGGCCCCGCAAACTCAAGTCACCGTCCTGAACACCCATGACGGCGGCGTTACTGAGGTTTTGCAAAGCATTGTGGTGCCGCCGAAGGCCGGAGCGCCGTTCACCCTAACTCTCGAGACCGAGTGGGTGAAGCAGCTTTATGAAGGTGGCACGACCACGTTCATCAACAAGCGCCGCATTGCGCGCGACGCCGACGGGCGCATCTATCAGGAGCGTTGGGCGCTCGTGCCCAAGAACAATCCTCGCGTGCAGTCCGTCATGAATATGATCCAAATCTCTGACCCGCTGGCGCACACCCGTCACGACTGTTTTATGCGGCAAGAAACCAATCTGTGTGAGCTGGTGAATTTCACCAGAACGACCTCCACCATTTACAAGCCCATGAGTCCCGCGACCGGGCCGATACCCGGAGATCAGGGGTCGGCGATTCATCAAGATCTGGGAAAGCGATTTATACAAGGCGTCGAGACAGAGGGCACGCACGACATCCTCATCTATAACCAGGGAGTATTTGGCAACGACCGCAAAATCACCGTTGAAAACGAGTTCTGGTGGTCCCCGCAACTAGGGCTGAATCTCTTGTCCACCAAGACCGACCCGCGCATCGGGAAACAGACATTTACGGTTACAGTGATTGTCCCCGGCGACCCCGACCCCTCGTTATTTCAAATACCCGCCGGATTCGAGGTCGTGGACCGCCGCCAAACCGGCCTTCCGCAGTAGTCTCGCCGCAACGGTTCTCGACAACCAATCGCTGGCCGATAATCCGGATAGTCGGACAAGTAGCATTCGGTTCTGGGTGTACACTCAACGAAGGAGGCCCCCATGCCAAACCCAAATCCCGTTCAAGTTGTACCCTTCGGGCGATATGGCGGAGGGCTCCTCACTGGGCACCCAATCGGGCTGGTAATCGTCCTTGGGGTGCTCGCGATGGGGCTCGTAGGATTGCCGGAAGCGCGATGGTTCTTCGCTGGTTCTCTGGCTCTCGGTAGCGTAGTCGGCTTTGTGCTCTGGCTCCTTCACCGCTAGCCCGCATCTCTTACCTGAAGACTGCACATGGTTCGGGTGTCCTCTGCACCCGGAATTTTCTAGCGGCACGAACAGCTACCATCCGCTGCGGTACACTTGCGCCGCCTAACTCAATCCACCGGAGGAATCATGAAATTCGAACTATGGATGCCTTGCGCCATCGTCGTAAGTTTCGCGCTGGGGATGGTTTTGCAATCCGCGCGAGGATCGAGCGCCGCAAACGACGCCATCAAGGTGACCGGTGTCGGCGGATTCTTCATCAAAGCGCAGAGCCCCGGAAAATTGGCCGAGTGGTATCGCACGCATCTGGGCATCGCGCTCCAGGCAGCCGGCCAGGGAGAGCACGCCATGCAATACCATCCCTTTGACTGGCGCGAGAAGGACCATCCCGACACCATTGGCGCCACGGTATTTTCGATTTTCCCCGCGGACACCAAATATTTCGGCCCCGGCGGCTCGCCCTTCATGCTGAATTTTCGCGTCGCGCATCTCGAACAATTGCTCGCGCAGCTCAAGCAAGACGGCATCGAGGTCAGCGACAAAATCGTCGGCGACGACTCCAGCGGCAAGTTCGGCTGGGCCATGGACCCCGACGGCCATCGCATCGAACTCTGGGAACCTAAGCCCGAGTGACCCACTGTCCGCCTCGCCGAGTCACAGTGTTCCTCAGCAGATTCCCGTATGGCGAAGAAAAAGCGAATATGCTAGATTCGCTCATTATGGTCACGCTTACCCGCGCCGACGTTCTACCCACTCCACCTCATCAAGTCACCCTCAGCTGCCCGTATTGCTCCCGGCAGTACCATCTCAACTACTCCGACGAGAACTGGAACAAGGTCGGCTCCCTCGTGAAGGTCGCCAATAAAGCGATCCGCGAGGACCACCGCAACCGCCACCAGAAGCCTTCCCTCGATCTGGATTGGAATCCCCCGCGCCTCACGCGCACCTCAATCATCTGACCACCGGTTTGTGCCGAGTCACAATCACCGTCATCTTTGGTAAGACTAACCTTTTGCGTGAAGCCCCTGACAAGCCCTGCAGGTGGAAGCCCCTGACTTTAGCCACGGGAGCAGCGCTTTCAAGCGCTGCGAAGCAATGCCCCCACGAAAAAATGGCTTTAGCCATGGTCCCGCTGTCGCTCTGTCTTATCTCCATTCCTCAGAGCCTTCACCAGTGACATTTGCCATGGTAGGTCAACGTCACTCGAAGCACTGGCGAATGACGTGGAACGGTTTATTTCACTGGTTGATCATCACGCGGATCATAGCGATGATTTTTGCCACTCGCTGGATCTCCGATCCTTTCGTAATGCCTTAGCGGAGAAATCCACCACGGTTTGCTGACCGGGTCTGGTGAGCCGACGGCGTCCTGTATTGATTTTCGCTAATTTTGGGACTAGTGTTCCTGCCAACGCATGAATGGCTGATGCCATTGGCGGCAGCCAAGCGGTGGACTCACTCTTCTACACTAACTTGGCGACTCGCAATGAAGGCTGTTGGGTCCACGGTGTCACCCATGAAAGCACTTGGCGGCCATTCAGGTGACAAGCAGCCCTGGAGAAGACGATGCCTTCTTTCCCTCATCTCCCCATATCGCGGCTAGCAATTGTGCTGATCGCAGCCGCTTGTGCCTTCACGCAAATACCTAAACTCAAGGCCCTTCCACCTCAGGCTAAATCGACTTCCAAGTTCAAAGCTATCTGGGAGCCGGTCAACGTGAAGGAAGATGTCGAATTGGAATCCGTTCATTTCATCACTGCTGAAGAAGGGTGGGTCGCCGGTGGCCGCACGAACATCGAGGGAGGCGTAATCCTTCACACCTCAGATGCAGGTGCGAACTGGCAAGTGCAGTTAGGTGATCCGCAATCCTCGGATCGCGCCTATCGCGACTTCCGGTTTGCAAGCCCAACGTTGGGATGGGCAGTCCAGAGCACTGGGGTCGGCGACCACAAACTTCTGCACCTGGATGGCAAGGAATGGAAAGATGTCGGAACGGTTGGGCAGCATCGCGGCGACTATCGGTTCATCTCCGAACGTGTAGGTTTCATGACTACCGGTCAGGGGATCATGCGCACACAGGACGGAGGTCGTCAGTGGAAGCAAGTTTATCCTTGTCAGATGAAAGCCGAGGTAAACGGCCTCAGCCACAATCTCAAATGCGAATTTGCAAAGCTCTTCTTTTTGAATGAACAGGTCGGTTGGGCAATGAGCAATGCCGGCGCCGCGGGGACAGGATTTCTCCTCGCCAAGACCCAGGACGGCGGCAATACCTGGGAGTCAACCGTGGTTCTTCCAGGAGAAGACCCGCGAGAAGGTTCGATCTATTTCACAGACGAGAATCACGGCTCGCTGTTGACTGGCGGTAAGTTCTTCTTTTCAAATGACAGCGGGAAGACCTGGACGGGAGCGACAGGTCAGGCCGGTGGTAAGCCGCGCGTTGAATTTGCTGATGCCAAGGTGGGTTGGGCCATTCGCTATCAGAATATGAGCTACACCATCGATGGCGGTCAGCATTGGATCAGCCGGGATATTAAGTTTCCCGCATCAGTAGAAGAATTTAGTTTGGTCGCACCGGATAGCGGCTACGTCGTGGGCGCTCACGGCATGGTCTATCGATATCGTGTCGTGCCCATCGAATACACATCGAAAGGCATGTTAGCCGCTCCGGCGATGTCTGTTAGGCAATAATCTGACCTAATCTGCTGCAAATTCCCGCATGCCGCATTCGCAGATCGTTTGCTACGTCGTCAGGGCTGCTTACGGCATCGTCATCGGTGAAGCTCGCTAGCGACATCATCACCCAGCTGCCTGTCGGCGCCATACCTATATCCAAGTCAGAACCTGAGGATTGGACCAAACGTAAACCTCAAGTTGTTGCGCGCACCTTTGTTAAAGTAAATCTCATCGCCTAGTTCAAAGCGCAAGCCCACCGGACCCCAACTCGTCTCCACTCCTCCTGCGGGATAGACTGCCGCGTTCAGGTGCGAGTCTCGAATCCCGAGAATCGAGCTTTCTACTGAGTTAAGCGGGAGTAGGCTGGGGCTTAAACGGAAATCTACAAACCCTGCTTTCGCGGTGACAAACGGGCGAAACCCACCTTTGTCTTGTTGCAGCATGGGCCCGAACAGGCCATGAGTGACGCCAATCGAGGTGCGTTCGATTGCGGTGATATTGCCGTTCGTGATGTTCAGAAACGTTTCGTGAAAATTGATTCCATAGTCGTAAGCCAATTCCGCTTCCATCGCCACTTTGCGGTGAATGCGATAGCCGAACCGTCCGCCCACGCCAAAGTTTTTCGTGTCCGTCTGGGAAATGCTCAGGTAATCGACAAATACGCCAGCCTCAACATGGCTTTGCGCGAACAACGCAGGAGCATTGAACCCCATCCCGGCGACGATAATGATGATGAACAATCCGCATCTGACCATTTTCTTAGGGCTCCGATGTCTATCGGATTTGATTCGAGAAATGGAGAGTCCGGCTGCCAGTACGTGATTCCTGAGTAGAGATCGCTGCTCTCTTTGTGCGCCATATCGGTCAGTTGCCTGATTTTCACCTCCAGCCACTTGTGTGACGCTCAGCTGCCCGTATTGCTCCCGGCAGTACCACCTCAACTATTCCGACGAAAACTGGAACAAGGTCGGCTCCCTCGTTCGTTCGAGCGAAGCCGGCGACGGGCCAATTCCCAAAATTTTATCTTGACAAAAAACGGATCACTCGATATACTTCTGCCTGTAGAAAACTACGCCCGACAAGGTCGGGCTTTTTTGTTTTTAGCCCGCTCCGCAGCCCTGACCCAAGTCAGGGCTCTTTTATTTTCAATAGGTTATGCTTCGCGCTTCCGTAGCGTCGTCCCGCAGGCAAGAGAAAAGGCAGCCTCCAACCTCAAAAAGTAGTACTCGCGTAGTACTCGCGCAAAAGGCCTCCCAAAAAAATTTGCTCGCGATCGGCCGCTGGGAGCGCGTGTCATCGCTATAGAACCGAACTATGTCCAGAGTAGTATGCGCTGACAAATCGCAAGACCATCCGATTCCCCCGGAACTGCTAGACTTTCGATATGAATCAGAGATCGCTGCTCTCTTTGTGCGCCATATCCGTCAGTTGTCTGATTTTCACCTCCAGCCACCTCTCTCATGCCCAGCAGACCGCCACCAAGCCAAGCGCCGATCCACCCGCGAATCTCGTCCGGACAGACGTTCCCGATTGGCCTTATCCGAAGGGGTCGCACGAATCCCCGAAGCCCGACGACGGCCAGCTCTTCCATATTCCCGGCAGCACGAAAAGCTACACCGAGACTCAGATCAACCGGAGTGCCAGCACCGTCGATTGGTTCCCGGCACTCCACCCTGCGCCTCCCGCTCCGGTGATTTCGGGTAAGCAGGGCGCGTACAAGGCGTGCGGGCAATGTCATCTTATTGATGGACGAGGCAAGCCCGACACGGCCGATCTTCAAGGGCTTCCGCGTCGCTTATTTTCTACAGCAACTCGCCGACATGAAAGGCGACCAGCGCCACGCTTCCAGAATCAACGGAAGCCTGGCCGACATGATCCAGGTTGCGAAAGCGCTCGACGAAGACGACGCGAAGCTCGCAGCGGATTACTTTCACTCCATACCCGCCGGCAAAAGTACGCGCATCATTGAGACCGATACTGTCCCGGTCACATATCCCGGGCCGCACAACGTACAACTGGTGGACGCCAGCGGAGCCAAAGAACCAATCGGCGTCCGCATAATCGAGGTGCCGGAAGACGCACAGCGCACGCTCTTGCGCGATGCTACATCCGGCTTTGTCGCATACGTGCCAACCGGAAGCATTAAGAGAGGCGAGTTGTTGGCGACAGACCGGCGGGGGCAAAACCCTTCCTTGCGCCGCGTGCCATGGAGAGGGATTAAAAGGAGGAACGGACGACCTGTTTCCGCCTTTGGCAGGGCGCTCGCCCACCGCTTCAGCACGCCAACTATATGACTTCAAGAGCGGCGCTCGCGCCGGCCGCAACGCCATTGCGATGAAACCCGTGGTCGCCCATCTGACGGATCAAGACATCGTCGACCTCACTGCCTACATCGGCTCACTCCACCCCTGAGTCGATCGGTCAAGAATCGAGCCGTCACGAATTGGGCCATCACGAATCGGGCCTACTAAATTGCGCCGCCCTCCGAAAGAGAGCAGGGCTACGCCGCCAAAAAAATTCGCGTGCCGCGTCCATGCACCCCGTTTCCGACTCCTGGGTGGCCCATCCTTTGCTGTTTTTGCAAAGGGTGGGTGAGGCTGCGCTCCCGCATCCTGACGCTTAGGGACTGCCCATCTCCAATAACTAAAGCTAAACCGGCCCGATGTTTACGATTTGACCCGGTCGAATGGATTCAATCAAAGCCAGACAAGTGGGGACCAGTTGCAACAGAATGCGCATTTAGGGGCGGGCGAGTAGCAGCTATTTCGCTTGTTCAAGAGCTGTGACGGCGGCCTCGCGCGAGACAGTCGGGAATCCTTTCAGAAAGTCTTCCAGTGTCTCGCCGCCCCCCCCAAATAGTCGAACAGCGTCTGAACTGGCACTCGAGTTCCCCGAAACACCGGAGTTCCGCCGAGGATGTCCGGGTCTTTGACGATAACTCCCATGCCGAAAAATGTATCACCCACGCCCTAGCCGCCCTGTTGCCGTCATTCGGGTGGAAACCGAATCGCGCGCTGGTGAACTGAAGCCTGCTTGCGGCACAGCCACTCTCCGAACGAAAGGTCCGTCCCCGTTCTGTCATCCCGACCGAAGCAGCCCGCTTTTTCCTCCGCGCTGCCACAGCGCGCGGGCTGCGCAGTGGAGGGACCTCAGCTTGATCCCCGCCCGAGCTGTGCTCGATGGGATCACCGCGACCTCAGGCATCAGCTAGATTCTCGCTCCGACATTTCCATGCAGGAAAAAGGCCGCCCCACAAGGCGGCCTTTTTTATTTCCAAACCACATCATCAATCAAAGACGACAACCCAAGGACACGAAATGCCAATCAAAGCCAATCCCGACAAAATCAACCCGCACAAAGCCGACGCCGAATATATCTGGAAACAAGTGGAAGACGTAGTGGTGCCGCGGCTGCACCTCTCGGCCATGGAGCGGGTCATCTACTATCACCTTCTCCGCCATAGTCGGCTGGAAGGGAAGCGCCGTTACCAATTCTCGATTTCGGCGATGGGCCGCCGCACCGGTCTGTCTTTCAGCACTGTGCGCAAAGCCATCCACCGCCTCATGGCCGTGGGCGCGCTGCGTTTGATCCGCCGCAGTAGCGAGGGTCACTTCGTCGAGGTGCGCGTGCCTGAAGAAATCCGCACCGCCCGCGGGGCTGCCGTCCACATTAGAAACACTGCACGCTTGGTCGACGAACAGCCCCAACGGCCGGTGGCAGTCCGCCTTGCCGAAATCGATTTCCTACAGACCAGGGAGCTGCGCCGATCCATCCACGACCGTGAAGGCGGGCGATGCTTCTACTGCTTGCGTCGACAAACGGCGTACATGAGGACGCTGGATCACGTCGTTCCGCGCTCCCTCTCCGGAGGCCATTCTTACCTCAACCTGGTCTCCGCCTGCATGGACTGCAATTCGCATAAAGGCGAAAAACGCGCCGAAGATTTCCTCCGCTGGCTCTATCGCGAACGCCGCCTCTCCGCCCAAGACCTGACCAACCGCCTCCGCGCCCTCAAACACCTGGCCGCGGGCAACCTGCGCCCCCCAATGCACGCAGATCCGAAGTAAAAAGGCTATGAATGCCCAACGCTCAAAAACCTAAAACTAGCATCGCCCTCTTCGCCGCAGGCGTCGGCGCAAGACGGTGCTTAGCCGACGGCATACTGCCAATCACCAGGAGACGGAATACCTGTCAATCACCCACAGCCACGTTCCATCCTTCTGGTGCCGCGCAACCTCAGACGTCACGTTTCCATCACGGCTGCGCGTCGACGTGAGGGCAAGATCGCCGCAAATCAGTGCTGGTCGCTGTTCTCCGAACTCGAACTTCCGTTTTTCCGGTCCAAACCCAGTAACCTGGAGTTTGGTAAAAAAATCGTGAATGGCCTCTTTGCCGCGCAGGAAGTTTCCATCGCCAATGTCTACCACCGCGTCTGCCTCAAACAACGCGGTCATGCCAGCAACGTCTCCCGCGTTCTCTCTCTCGACCAACAATCGCTCCAGATCCTGCGGATCGTTTGCTGCCTCTCTTGTAGTTAAATCATCCATCGTGACATTCCGCCAATTGTGGGTTGCTCGATCTTCACGGACGAAGCCTATCGTCGCCACGCGCCAAACGTCAAACAGCAGTTCTTGCACCAATACCCATGCTCGCCAAATGACTCATTCAGCCGACTCCATCCTCTGAATTCATTTCAGAACCGATAAGGCTCGCCCTGGACACGCCAGTAGTTTCGCCGGGGTGCCGCACCCTTCGTACCTAAGGGTGCGGGTTTTCTCCCACCGCACTCAGACCAATCCGCGATCACAACGTTGGGTGCCCCACCTGCTGCCCAAAAGGGTCGCGCTCCCATATGTGTCACCTCGACGGCTGGCCCATGCTCCGGCCGCATAGCGCGTGGTCCCTTGCTATAGTTGTCATCCCGACTCCGGAACCGCTCTTGCGGTTGCCGCGGAGGGACCTGCTTTTGCACCCGCTCCGTTAGCGCACCGCTCGGAGCCGTGCCAAAGACCGTCGGGTGGCGCATCCTGAGGCCTAAGGCATCTTCTCTCGCCCTCACGGATCACGGGCCACGGATGATGAACCACGGGCCACGTCTTCTATACACCGCGACTATTCCCTTTTGTTGCTAGAAATGCCGGCCGCGGCCTACACTGGAAACGATGATTCCCGCGTCGTACAAAGTGCGCGATCTCACCATCGCCCCAGCAACGATTCTTGCGCCCATGGCGGGCGTCACCGACACGCTTTTTCGCCGCGTGATTCGCGGCCTCGGGAGTTGCGGCCTGCTGATGACGGAGTTCACCAGCTCCGAAGGCATCACCCGCAGCGCAAAAAAAACTCTGCGCTACCTGTATTTTCAGGAAGACGAGCACCCCATCGCCGCGCAACTCTTCGGCGCAAATCCGCAAGTGATGGCCGACGCCGCGCGCATGGTCGAGGATCTTGGCTACGACGCCGTCGACATCAATCTCGGCTGCCCCGCCAAAAAAGTGGTGAAGTGCGGCGGCTCCGGCTTGCTCCGCGATCTTCCGCTGCTCGGCGAAATCTTTCGCTCCGTCCGCGCTGCCGTTCGCATCCCGCTGACGATCAAGCTGCGCGCCGGCTGGGACGAGAATTCCATCGTCGCTGTGGATGTCGCGAAGCTCGCCGTCGATTGCGGCGTCGAAGCCGTCGCCGTCCATCCGCGCACCCGGGAACAAGGGTACAGCGGACGCGCCGACTGGAGTCTGATCGCCGGAGTAAAACAAGCCGTTAACATTCCGGTTATCGGTAACGGGGACGTAAACACCCCCGAAGACGCCGATCGCATCCTCCGCGAAACCGGCTGCGACGCGGTGATGATCGGCCGCGCCGCCGCCACCAATCCGTGGATCTTTTCGCAGATGGCGCAATACTCCGCCACCGGCCGGTACGACCACCCCACCGACGCCGACCGATTTAAGTTACTGTCCCGCTACTACCGGGAAATTAATGCTGCGAATCTCCCGGATGCCGTGGGCAAAATGAAGCAGTTCGCTTGCTGGTTTTCGCATGGTGTGGGGAACGGCGCCGAATTGCGCCGCTCCGTGCACGCGGCGCAAACCCCTGCCGAAATTTTGGAGCGGGTAGAAGGCTTTTTTTTGCAGCAGGCTGCAGCAGACAGCGCGGCGTTGGATAATGAGACGCTCGGGGCGACAGCCGGAATAAAAGATGTTCGCATAGGGCAAACGGCTTAGCTGTGGGCGGTTTTTTGTGGCTTTGGCCGCGGCTGCGCAGCGCGATTTTCGGGCTTGAGGCTTTTTCGGGCCACTCAGCAAGCTGCTGATCGCTGAGAACCTGACAGCCTGACGCGCTGAAATCGTTTCAAGGGCAGCGCAATCACAGACCTGTTGACTGCTAAAGCGGTCAACACTTGGGGGTCTACATGATTCAAGCAGGGACATCGACATCCACGGCGCCGGAACGGCCGCGGGCTGAGCGGCGCATCGCGGTGCGGCTCCCCCTTACCGTTCGCGGGCGCGATTCCCGCGGCGTCACGTTCGTCGAGGAAACTTCCAGCGAAAATTTGTGCCGCGGCGGCGCCGCTTTCGTCACGCGCTTCGACGTCGCGATCGGTTCGGATCTGGAAATAAATATTCCGTATTCGCAGCCCGCCGGCAAACGCAAGGAGTCCGATTTTTCAACGCAAGGGAAGGTCATCCACGTTCGCGGCGCGGCGACTGGCCCCGGAGAATATCTTGTGGGCGTGCAGTTTACCGGGCCGCGGTTTCGCCGCTTCTTCCATCCGGAAACGCCTGCTTACTAAGGTAAATCCAGCAGCTCGGCGCTCAATTCGGTTTTTGTCCGTCGGCGATTTTCTGCTGCAAAAGCTGATCGTACGCCGCTCTTCGCGTTATTCCGCGTTCCTTCGCCGCCAGCTTCAGCGCCTCTTTGCGATCCAATTTCGCCTGGCGAATTAATTCCTCGACGCGCTCCGACAAACTCTGCGCCGAATCCACATGCGCTCCTGGCTCCGCCGGATCTGCGGGCCCGATCAGCAAGGTGATCTCGCCGCGCGCAGGCCGCTCCTGCAGCGACGCGAGCAGCGCCGACAATTTTCCGCGGCGAAACTCCTCATGCAGCTTGGTTACTTCGCGGGCTACGCAAGCGGGGCGGTCGCCGAGAATTTCCAGGGCGTCGGCAACGGATTCCTCCAAGCGGTGAGGCGCTTCGTACACAATAATGGTGCGATCCTCGATGCGCAGCCGTTCCAGCGCGCGCTGTCTCTCTCCAGTCCGCGCGGGCAAAAATCCGACGAAAAGAAATTCTTCATTCGGCAGCCCCGAAGCGGATAACGCGGCCAGTAGCGCTGAAGGTCCAGGTACCGGCACCACAGGAATTTGATGTCGGAGACAAAGCGTCACCAGCCGATATCCGGGATCGGACACCAGCGGCATGCCCGCGTCGCTGACGAGAGCAATTTTCGCGCCTTGTTCGAGCGCAATCAGCAGCTCGGGAGCTCGCGTCATTTCGTTGTGTTCGTGATAGCTCACCAGGGGGCGCGAAATTTCATAGTGGTTCAGTAATTTCTGAGTGTGTCGCGTATCTTCGGCGGCAATCTGGTCGGACTCGCGTAAAATCCGCAGCGCCCGCAAGGTAATGTCTTCGAGATTTCCGATCGGCGTTCCCACGAGGTACAAACACCCGCCGCTTTCGGGTTCGCGCGACTTCCGGTCTTCCTCCGTCGCATCGCTCGAAGAAATTTTCGCACTCATACGCTAGAGTCTAGCACGCGGTCCGGGGCATCAACCCGCGCATGATATACTGAGCGTTTGAGAACCCCGCGAGGAGAGAGTCTGTGCCTCTGTACGAATACAAGTGCCTGAAGTGTGGACGCCGTACCGAGAAAATTGAAACCGTTGCCGGACCGCATCTGAAAAAATGTCCGCACTGCGGCGGCAAAGTGGAGGCGATGATTTCCGCTCCGGCCATTCAGTTCAAAGGTTCAGGCTGGTACGTGACGGATTATGCGGGAAAGTCCAACAGCGGCAGCGATAAAAGCGAGAAAGGTAAGGACGAGAAGTCGTCGTCGGAGAAGAAAGATTCGGACAAGAAGGATTCCTCTGCGACGGATTCCGGATCCAAGGAATCGAGCGCGAAGGAAACGACCTCAAGCGATAAGAAGTCGGAGAAGTCCTCGAAGAAGAAGTAGTGATTCGCCGCCCCATGTGCTGGTTTCGTGGTGGTGAGTTGTTATCAAGTGTTCGGTACTTGCGAGTGGTTGCGAATTTGTGTGCCGACGTTTTCGTTGAGATCCTTCGACGAACCTTATCGGATCGCCTCAGGATGACAAGTTTGCTTCGGGATGAGAAGTCGCTACAGCTTCAGGCTTTTCAGATACTCGCGAAAATCTTTGCCTAGTTCTTTGTTCTGCAGCGCGATCTCTACTGTGGCCTTCAAAAAGCCGAGCTTGTCGCCGGCGTCGTACGAAATTCCTTCGTAAATTAGCGCCCACAATCCCTGCTCCTGGGCGAGGATGCGCATTCCGTCGGTGAGCTGAATCTCGTTCCCGGCTCCGGGTTTCGTGCGCGCCAGACAATCGAAAATTGCGGGAGGCAGCACGTACCTTCCGGTGATCGCCAGATTCGACGGCGCCACTTCGGGTTTCGGCTTCTCGACTAAATCCTTGATGCGCAGCAAGCGATTGCCAAATGGCGGCAATGGCGCCGGTTCTCCGGCCACAATTCCGTAGAGGTGGGTTTTCTCTCGCGGAACTTCTTCCACCGCGATGGCTCCGACTCCCGTCGCCTCGTAAACATCGATCAACTGTTTCGTCGCGGGATTCTCGCCAGGGATCAGAACATCGCCGAGCAGCACCGCGAATGGTTCGTCGCCTACCAGATCGCGCGCCACTAAGACCGCATGTCCCAGTCCGAGCGGCTCCTTCTGGCGCGTGTAACTGACCTGCACCATGTTGCTGATTTCGCGAACCATCTCGACCTGATCCTTCTTGCCTTTTTCTGTCAGGAAGTTTTCGAGCATCGGCGCGGAGTCGAAATGATCTTCAATGGAGTGCTTGCCGCGACCGGTGACGATGATGATGTGCTCGATGCCCGCAGCAACGCACTCTTCCGCGACGTATTGAATTTGCGGCTTGTCGACAACCGTCAGCATTTCCTTGGGTTGCGCTTTCGTGGCGGGCAGAAATCGCGTGCCGAGTCCGGCGGCGGGGAGTACCGCCTTACGCACCCGCCGCGACGGAGTGGAAGCGGAGTTCGACGAAGATGACGAAGCATTCGGTGTCATAAGTGTTGTGTGCTCTCGACTTCAGGCGTGTGCCGCTATTGCTGATTCTTGCGACTGCGATGGCGTCGCTCGCGCCCAAAGCATTTTAAGATTTACGATGCAAACCTTCGGCACAGTAGCGGTGCCCGTCAGCTTTGTCAATTCTACCGTGAGGAGGAATACCGAAGAAGCTGTAGGCA
Source organism: uncultured Acidobacteriota bacterium (assembly GCA_963788725.1). Taxonomy (GTDB): domain Bacteria; phylum Acidobacteriota; class Terriglobia; order Acidiferrales; family UBA7541; genus Acidiferrum. The sequence continues at coordinate 36,238 of CAWBHT010000001.1, forward strand.
TCTGCGAACCTCGATTCGCGCTGAAGCGGCATCACGCCGCCACTTCGGGCAGTTGCGGCAAAAAGCTTTTTTTGGCGGTGTGCTAACCTAAAGTTGTCACCATGCCTACGCGCATCCTTGGAATTGAATCCTCCTGCGATGAAACCGCCGCCGCCGTTGTGGTCGATGGCCGCGAAATTCTCTCTTCTGTGGTTGCTTCGCAGATTGACATTCATCGCAAATACGGCGGAGTGGTCCCGGAACTCGCGTCGCGCGAACATCTGCGGCAAATCGTTCCCGTTGTTCGCGAAGCTCTTTCGCAAGCCAACCTCACGCTTGGGGAAATCGACGCCATAGGAGTCACCTGCGGGCCTGGCTTGGTCGGCGCGCTGCTGGTTGGCATCACCTACGGCAAGACATTGGCGCAGGCGCTCAACAAACCGCTGGTGGGCGTGAATCATCTGGAAGGCCATGTTCAGGCCGTTTTTCTGGAAGCTCACAAATTCGACAAAACGCCAAAGCTGCCAGCGGTCTGCCTGATCGTTTCCGGCGGGCACACCGTACTCTACGAAGTTGCGCTGCACGCTGATAACGGCACGTTTCTGTACAAGAAAATCGGCCAGACACGCGACGATGCGGCCGGGGAAGCCTACGACAAAGTGGCGAAACTTCTCGCGCTGGGGTATCCGGGTGGCCCGATACTCGACCGCCTTGCAGCCGCTGCCAATGGCGCGGCCGCGCCAATCAAATTTGGGCCGACGAAGACGCGTGGCAATCCGCTGGATTTTAGCTTCAGCGGCTTGAAAACCGCAGTCCTTTATCATGTGCGGGAACATTGTGAATACGGGAAGGAAATTTTGGATCGAGAAGCCGCGCTCGCTCGCGGTGAGCGAAAATTCGAGCAACTGTTGCCGCTCTGCAGCGCGCAGACGCTTGGGCTTGTCAGGGAATTTCAGACTGCGGTGGTGCGCGATCTTGTGGATCGCACCATGTCTGCCGCGGAGCAGCTTGGTGCCGAAAGTGTGCTGGTATCGGGCGGCGTGGCGGCGAATGCGCAACTGCGTGCGACGTTTGAAGAGCGCGGCCGATCGGCGGGTATCGAAGTATTTTTTCCTAGTCGCGCTCTTTCGACAGATAACGCGGCGATGATCGCGGCGGCGGCTTATCCCCGGCTTCGCGCGGGCGAAGTGGCGGATGTCACTTTGAACGCTGACCCGGCGCTTAAGCTTGCTTGATGATTTGTTAGAAGGATGCGGTTGCGTTTTGAGTGTGGAATCGGCGGCGTTGACACAGGCGACGGAGGAGACTGCAATTTGCTCCGGACAGGTGGTGCTTGGTCTATACGCCCGGGAGGGGGCGAGCCCCTCCCGTACAGAACCGTGCAGCTCCTCCCATTACAGGATCGGGCAGCGCGTCGCCTACGGAACCGAGGCTTTGCGCGGTGGGCAATGACGCAATGAATGCGGAATGGTTGACGGAACGTTTGGTGAGTTGCGATTTGCGAATCGGAAATGCGCTTAGGCTTTGGCGGCCGCTTTTACGCCGTTGAAGGCCAGGCTTAGGCGCGATTTATAGCGGTTGCCGGTGTTTTCGTGGAGCACGCCTTTGGCGATGGCTTGATCGATCGCGGACATGGTGGGTTGCAGGAGATTGCCGGCGGCGGTGGCGTCTTTGGCGGTAATGGCGGTGCGCAGGCGGCGCATCATGGTGCGCACGCGGGTGCGATTGGCGCGATTGACTTCGGCGCGTTGACGAGATTGCGCCGCGCGCTTCAACACTGACTTTTTCTTCTTCTTTATCTTGGTTGCCTGTCCCTGCGCCATCTAAAGCTCCTTTTGAGCAATACTCAATCTTCTAGTGTTGAACATGCGGTGTGGTTTGTCAAATTCGCGAATTTTGCGTGGGTTGCGGAATGAGCGAAGGGATATGGAGCGGCGGACGAATGAGTTCCGGGCCATTTGTTGACTTGAACGGAGGCGGTCGCTATCGTGCGAAGGAGATGGCCAGCGCCGCTCCTTCAGCATCGGCATCACTGGTGCCGCAGCGATTTGTCGGTGTGCGCGGTGATATTGGCACGCCGCCGTTGACCGCTGCTTTTACCGGGCGACCTCTTCGCGCTTACTACGATGCGCTGTTCGCCGCTTACGGGCCGCAGCACTGGTGGCCTGGCCGGACGCGCTTCGAGATTATTGTCGGCGCGATTTTGGTCCAGAACACGGCGTGGACGAATGTTGAGCCGGCAATCGCGAATCTGCGCCGTGCGAAGCTGTTGGGACCTGGCGCGATCGAGACGGTCCCGTTCGGCAAACTCGCTCAATTGATCCGTTCTTCGGGCTACTTTCGTCAGAAGGCAAAAAAGCTGAAGGCGTTTGTCGACTTTTTGCGTAAGGAGCATCACGGCTCGCTCACGAAAATGTTTCGCACGCCGACGGCGGCGCTGCGGGAACAACTCCTGGCCGTTCACGGCATCGGGCCGGAGACTGCTGACGCGATTCTTCTGTACGCAGGCGGGCGCCCGGTGTTTGTGGTGGACGCCTACGCGCGACGCATGCTGGAACGTCACGGTCTCGCCGAGGCGCACCATGGTTACGAATACTCTGCGCCAATTCTTCGAGAAAAACCTGCCAGCCGACGCGGCACTGTACAATGAATTCCACGCCCTGATCGTTCACGCCGGCAAGCGATACTGCCGCGCGAAAAATCCGCGCTGCTCTGCTTGCGCATTGCACTCACTGCTTCCGGAGAATGATGTGGCGTCCACATGAACTGCGCTTCGCACACATGAGCCTGGCACCAAAACATCGATGGGGACTCGCGATCGGCGGCGTCTTTCTGGCGCTGCTGCTCGGCGCGGTGTTTACGTTTGGGTCTTTGGACGTGCCCTTCGAGCCGGGGAATTGGCGCGCGGTGATCTCGTTGACGGCCGTGTCGAGCTTCATTTTCGCGGCGTTGATGATTTTCAGCCTGATCTTTTTTCGGACGATTGTGCGGCTGCTGATCGAACGCAGCAAAGAAACCCTCGGAGCAAGATTCAAAACCAAGATGTTGATCGGGGCGATGGCGCTGTCGCTGTTGCCGGTACTGTTCATGTTTTTTGTCAGCTATTCGCTGCTAAATCGCACGCTGGGGCGGTGGTTTCCGCGGCCACTGGAGATTGCTTCCGAGCAAACGCAAGCGTTGATGACGGATTTTGGCAAGACCACGCTGCCACGAATACGAAATCTGGCACGGAGAGTGCAGGTGAATTCGGGCGAGTCGACGGAAGATTTGTTGAAGCACGCGTTTGAGTCCGGGCTCGATGCCGTGTGGATTCTGGACAAGGATGGAAAAATTCAGCGCGGCGGCGTGGTCTGCGACGATCAGCCGGAAGATCGTTCCGGACAGATCTGCGAACATGTGGGCGTCGCGGGCAGTCCAGTGCGCACGCTGCCGAGCGGAATTGAAGTGTGGGAGGCCCAGGGGAAAAACTATCTGGTCGCGCGCGCAGGTGTGGTTGCGGCGGGCTATCGCACCAGCCCTACATTCATGGCGCGCATCGCGGAGATTCAAAGACAGACGCAGGACTACGAGAAAGTGAAGCAGAGCTCTGCGTGCGGTGAAGCGGCAAATGCTATTGATTTTAGTTTTTTTTACGATGCTGCTGCTTTTTTCCGTGATGTGGATCGCGCTTTTTCTGGCCAAGCAAGTCACCGTGCCGATTCAGGCGCTCGCAGAAGGGACGCGAGAAGTGTCGTCGGGAAATTTCGATTACCAGGTTCCGGAGCAGGCACAGGATGAACTGGGAATTCTGGTGCGCTCGTTCAACACGATGGTCACGCAGCTGCGCGATTCGCGCGCGCAAATCGATCAGTTCACGCGAAATTTGCAGCAAGCGGTGCAGGAGCTCGAGCGACGCAGGCAGTTGATGGAAACGATTTTGGAGAATGTGCCGACTGGCGTGGTTTCGCTGGATGCGGAAGGCGGAATTCTTCGGGAAAATACGGCGATCACGCGAATGTTCGGGGAATCGGCGCGCGAAATTCGCTCTCTGGAGCAACTGCTCGGCGCGGAAGCTGCGCGTACGGTTCAACTGTTGATGCGGCGGTCCCTGCGAATGGGCGTGGTTTCACGCGAAATCGAAACGGTGGTGGCGGGGCGCGTGCTGCATCTGGCGGTGACGGTGAGCTCGCTGGGGCCGCGGCGGGCGAACACGGGATTTGTGCTGGTGCTCGACGATCTGACGGAGATGCTGCGCGCGCAAAAAACGGCCGCATGGCAGGAAGTGGCGCGTCGTATCGCGCACGAGATCAAGAATCCGCTGACGCCGATTCAGCTTTCTGCTCAGCGGCTCTCGCGTTTTTTGGACCGGCGCGATCCGGAGGAAGCGACTGCGCCGCGCGACCCGGAACTCACGCGATTGGTGCAGGAGTGTTCGCGGTTGATCGAGCGCGAGGTGTCTACGCTTGCGGCGCTGGTGAATGAGTTCTCGCAGTTTGTGCGCTTTCCGATTGCGAAGCTCGCGCCTACGAGTGCGAACACCATCGTGCACGAGGCGATGGAAGTATTCTCTGGCCGGCTGGATGGAATTGTGCTGAAAACTTCGCTGGCGGAAAATTTGCCGCCAGTGCGCGCTGATGCGGGACTGCTGCGCAGTGTCGTGGTCAATTTAATCGACAATGCTGCCGAAGCTTTGGAGACTGCGGCGGTTCGTGAAATCATGGTTTCCACGAGCGCGCACGGAGATTCAGAACTCGTGGAAATTGTGGTGCAGGACACTGGGCACGGAATTTCGCCGGAAGACAAAGACCGATTGTTCTTGCCGCATTTTTCGACCAAGGATCGCGGAACCGGGCTGGGGTTGGCGATCGCTGCGCGCATTGTGGCCGAGCATGGAGGAACGATTTACGTCGAGGATAATTTTCCGGTGGGATCGAGATTTGTTGTGGAGCTGCCGTCGGCGGAGCCGGCTGTTTCGCCGCTGACGGAGCGCAACGGAGTTGAAGCTTCCTGATGACTACGCGCCCGCATTTGTTGGTCGTCGATGATGAAGATGGAATTCGCGAATCGCTGTCGTCGATTTTGGTCGATGAGGGATATCACGTTGAAGCAGTGGGCTCGGCGGAGGCTGCGCTGGAGCGAGCGGCGGCCGGTGACATCGAAGTTGTGCTGCTGGACGTGTGGCTGCCGGGGATCGATGGGCTCGAGGCGTTGAGCAGGTTGCAGGCGGCGACGCGTCCACCCGCGGTGATCATGATTTCGGGACACGGCACGATTGAGACTGCTGTGCGCGCGACCAAGCTAGGCGCGTTCGACTTCATCGAGAAGCCACTGTCACTGGAGAAAATAATTGTGCTGGTGCGCAACGCCATTCAGCAGCGGCGTTTGCAGGAAGAAAATCAAAACCTGCGCACGGAGCTGGGGCATCGTTATCAAATCATTGGGCAAAGCGTGCCGATGAAAGCGCTGCGCCAGCAGATTGCGGTGACTGCACCGACGAACGGGCGCGTACTCATTTATGGCGAGAGCGGTACGGGCAAAGAGCTGGTGGCGCGTTCACTGCACGCGGCAAGCTTGCGCAGCAAGGGCTTGTTCGTGGAAGTAAACTGCGCGGCTATTCCGGAAGAGCTGATCGAATCGGAACTGTTCGGACATGTGAAAGGGAGCTTTACGGGCGCGGCGGAAGACAAGCTCGGAAAATTCAAGAAAGCCGACGGCGGGACGCTGTTTCTGGATGAGATTGGGGATATGAGCCTGCGTACGCAGTCGAAAGTGCTGCGCGTGCTTGAGGAGCAGCGATTTGAGCCCGTCGGATCGAATCAAACAGTGACTGTGGATGTGCGCGTTCTTGCGGCGACGAACAAGAATTTGGAGCAGGAAATCGCGCGCGGCGCTTTCCGGCAGGATTTATTTTACCGGCTGAATGTCATTCCGTTTTTTGTGCCGCCCTTGCGGGACCGCAAAGAGGATATACCAAGCTTGGTGCGCTATTTTCTGAATGAATTCAGCTCGGCGTACGGCAAGCGCACACGGGAGATGAGCGATCCAGCGATGGAAATCCTGCTGCGCTTTCCCTGGCCGGGAAACGTTCGCGAGTTGCGCAATCTGGTGGAGCGACTGGTGATCGTGTGCCCGCAGGCGCGCATCGAGCCGCACCATTTGCCGCCGGAGCTTTTTCGCGGCGTGGCGGAAAGTCCGCAGCATCCATACAACACGTTGCATGAAGCGCGCAGCGCGTATGAGCGCGAATTTATCTTGCGCAAGCTGCAGGAACATCGGTGGAACATGACACAGACGGCGACCGCGCTGGGCCTGGAGCGCAGTCATCTTTACCGCAAGATGAAGTCGCTGGGTATCGCCGCACCGGATTAATCGGTCTTCTGCGTGTCTTCGTTGACTTCGCTGGGCTGCTGGACCTGAGAATCGAGCGGGCGCTCGTTCTGCTGGTCCAGGCTGAGGCCTTCCAGTTGGAAGTGCCAGTCGAGTTCGCGGACTTTTCTGGGATCTTCGCGCCAGGCGGGAACTACCTTTACAAATGTTTGCAGGAAAACTTTGTTGCCGAGGATTTCCTCGAGTTCCTTGCGGGCGTTGGTGCCGATTTTCTTGAGCATGTCGCCCTTGTGGCCGATGAGGATTTTCTTTTGCGAGTCGCGCTCGACGTGGAGCGTGGCCATGATCCGGACGAGCTTGGGAGTTTCTTCGTATTTTTCGACGAAAACGGCCAGGGCGTAGGGAACTTCGTGATACATGGTCTGAATGGCTTTCTCGCGGATGATTTCGGCAGCGAGGAAGCGCTCGGGCTGATCGGTGACCTGGTCCTCGGGAAAGTACGCATCGGCTTCAGGAAGCTGGCTGAGAATTTCTTTTTGCAGATCGGGGACGCCGATGCCTTTGAGCGCGGAGACCGGGACGATCGCAGAGAAAGGGAAGGCCTTGTTGAAGGATTCAATCATCGGCAGGAGTTTTGGTTTTGGCAGGCGATCCACTTTATTCAGGACAAGGATGGTTTTGCCTCTAAAGCGCTGCGCCTTTTCCAGGAGCATGGAATCGCCCAACGGGCTGACGGTGGTGGCGTCGACCATGAGGAGAAGGAGATCGATGCCTTCTATGGCGGCGGCGACTTCGTGCATCATCTGGCGGCCGAGGGCGGAGTCTGCGTCGTGGAGACCGGGCGTGTCGATGAAGACGATTTGACCTTCGGGGCGTGTGACGATGCCCTGGATGCGGTTGCGCGTGGTTTGCGGCTTGGCGGTGACGATGGCGATTTTTTGGCCGACGAGGCGATTGAGGAGCGTGGATTTGCCGGCGTTGGGGCGGCCGATGATGGCGACGAAGCCGGCACGGTGGGATTTTTTCGTTTTGGAGCGAACGGGTTGGGTCATTGTTGGATGGTGGAGCGAGGGATGAGAGTAGCACGAGCGCTGGTCGGGTGCGTTGTAGTGTGAACTAGGTGCTTGTTGTTGGATCTCGAACAAGTTTAATTTAAACCCGTACCCTCAAAATCGGAGGGTGCGGCACCCGAGGGCCCGACACTGCGCGACGGCGCACGCAAAGAGCGCGTGCAAGAGAAAGCGGGGTCGCTCCAGTCGCGGATGACTGATTGAGATTCGACGTCGAATGGTGCTCGTTGTGGGTCTCCACAAAAGTTCAGTTCAAAGGCGGAGTTTTAGGCGGCGGGGGCTGGGGCGGCGGCTGCTTTTTTGCGGATGCGGAGGCGGAGGACTTTGCGTTGGTTGGCTTCGAGGACTTCGAAGCGGAAGCCTTCGAGGTCGATTTTGTCGCCGGGGGCGGGGACTTTGCCGGAGACGTGGCTAAGCAGGCCGGCGATGGTAGTTACCGCTTCGTCGGATTTGTCGCCGAATTGCACACCGAGAAGTTCCTCGACGTGGTCGATGGACATGCTGCCGCGCATGACCAGGCCGCCGTCGCTTTCGCGGATCACATCGGGAGCGGGTTGGTGATCGTGGCGGCCCGATTCGCCGACGATTTCTTCGACCAGATCTTCAATGGTGGCGAGGCCGGCGACCAAGCCGTGCTCGTCGATGATGATGGCGACAGGCTGATCTCTTTGGCGCATTTCGCGGAGGAGATCGGAGCCCGACTTGGTTTCGGGAACGAAGAGCGCGGGACGAACGATTTCGCGCACTTTTCGTTTGACGAGATCCTGGTCGGCAATGTGCAGCAAGTCCTGGGCGTTGACGACGCCAAAAATATCGTCCAGTGAATTTTCGTAGACGGGCATGCGCGAGAAACGCATTTCGACGAACTTGGCGTGCAGCTCTTCGAGGGTAGCATCGGCGGCCATGGCGACGATGTCTGGGCGCGGGGTCATGACTTCACGAACGCGTTTGTCGCTGAACTCCACGACTTGCTCGATGAGGTCGCCCTGTTCGGGTTGGATGATGCCTTCTTCCTCGGCTTGCTCCACCAGCGCTTCAATGCCTTCTTCGGTGCGTTTTTGATCGCTCTGGTCGAAATCCTGCTCGGAAATTCTGGCTAAAGATTCGGCGCCTTCGAGGAAGATGCGCGCGGGCCAAACCAGCCACATGGCGACGCGAATGATCGGGACGAGTGGCACCAGCCAGCGTCCTGTCGTGCGGTAAAGAAGGATGTCGGGAATAAAGTGCATCAGGATGACGACTTCCAGCGCGAGAAAGACGATAAATTCCACGAACGATTCCCAGGTGCCGGGGACGAAGTAGACGACGCCGCGGGTGGTTTCGAGAACGAGGAATGCCAGCCAGAAGTGGCCGAGGATGCGGAAGGTGCGTCCGCCGCTGCGACGATTGATCTTGAGCCGGGCTTCGATTTCGGCTTCGAAGATGTCGAGATGTTCGTGGACCTTGCCGGTGGTCATGCGGCCGAGTTCGCGATAGATCAGCGTGAGATAGGAAAATATGGGCAGGCCGAGCGCAAGGAGCACGGTGCCGAGAGCGTAGGCCCAGAAGTAGACCTTCATGCGAGCCTCAGCTGCTGGCGGAGTTTTTGTTCGAGGCGCTCCATTTGGCCGGTGTCGGTCTCGTGATCGTAGCCGAGGAGGTGGAGGACGCCGTGAAGCATGAGGATGCGGAGTTCATCTGGGAAGGAACGACCGAATTTCTTGGCATTGCGGCGGGCGGTGGCCGGGGAGATGGCGATGTCGCCGAGGAACCGCGACGAAGTAGCGAGTGGGGAGTGGCGAGCGCCGAGGGAGGTTCGGCGCAGTCTCAAAGCGCCCGTAGGAGCAGAGCCGGTTTGTGGCGAAATCGGCGTGCGGAAGGAGAGGACGTCGGTGGGGCCTTGCTTTTTGCGGTAGGCGCGATTCAGGCGCGCGATTTCTGCGTCGGTGACGAAGGCGATGGTGACTTCGGCTTTGCCGAGGCGTAGCTGGCGGCGGATGCGACGGAGGAAAGACTCCAACGCCGGCCGCGCGATGCGCACTGTCCGCTGGCGGTTCAGAATCATCCTTTGTGAGAGTCGAGGGCCCGCTGTGATTCTCTAGACTGGTCTTTGCCCGGCTCGCTCGCGCGCGCGTCGGATTTGCCGTTGCCGGCGTTCCCAAGGCGGTGCGGCTGGGTACCATCATACTCTTCGTAGGCGCGAATGATTTGTTGCACTAGATTGTGGCGGACGACGTCTTTCTCGTTGAATTGCGCGACGCCGATGCCTTCGATTTTGCCGCAGACTTCGAGGGCTTCGATTAGGCCCGATTTTTTTCCGGCGGGAAGATCGATTTGGGTGACGTCGCCGGTGATGACCGCTTTGGAATTGAAGCCCAAGCGAGTGAGAAACATCTTCATCTGCTCGCTGGTGGTGTTCTGAGCTTCATCGAGGATGACGAAAGAATCGTTAAGGGTGCGGCCGCGCATGAAGGCGAGCGGAGCGACTTCGATGATGCCTTTCTCGAGGAAGCGATCGAGCTTGTCAGGCTCGAGCATGTCGTAGAGCGCGTCGTAGAGCGGGCGCATGTACGGGTCGACTTTTTCCTGGAGGGTGCCGGGGAGGAAGCCGAGGCGCTCGCCGGCTTCGACAGCTGGGCGCGCGAGGATAATGCGGTTGACCTGCTTGGTGAGCAGGGCACTGACGGCCATGGCCACCGCGATGTAGGTTTTGCCGGTGCCGCCTGGGCCAACGGCAAACATCATGTCGTGCTTTTCGATCTCTTCCATGTAGCGGCGCTGGCTGGCATTTTTCGGCGTGACGGTTTTCTTGCCGAAGGCGCGGGTGCGCCCATGCTCGAACATGCCGCGTGGAGATTCGCCAGGAACTTCGGTGGCGACATGGATCAGCGATTTGACTTCCGCGCTGGAGAGCTTGCGGCCGTGGCGCGTGACGTGGTTGTACTCCTCCACGATTTTGACGGCTTGATCTACGCCATCCTGCTGTCCTTCGATGGTGAGGCGCGAGTCGTTGAGGTGCGTGCGAACTTGGAGGGTATCTTCGAGAAGACGCACGTTCTCATCGAGCGTGCCAAAGAACGGTTCAATTTGACCGGAAATATGAACGGTACGTCGCATCCAAGTGGAGGGTGTGCCTGGAACGGGAACGGGCTGGCCGATGACGAATTCCTCCTGCGAAGAGCCGTGCCGCGCGGCGATCCTGGTTTGCAGGAGGCTTGAGCGGCTGAGTGGATGACTTCTTACACCCTAGCGCAGGGGATTGTCGGGGTCAAGGCGGTGGCGGAGCGGACTGCCCGGTGTGTTGAAGGTCACAGCGATGCCGCGCGGAGAATGTGGTGAAGTCGGACATCGTTCAATTCATGCAGGGACGTTCAATTCATGCAGGGAATTGTTAACGAGGGATCTGAGGCTATTTTGCGGGACCCAGGTAACGGTCGAGCCAGTCAAGCGTTTCCCTGATGATCTCATTGCGCGGAGGGATGTGTCCGGTGTCGAAGAGGGCGAAGCGTTTTTCTTTGTCTGGAGCGCCGAGGGTCTTGAATAGCGGCGTCTGGCAACACGTGAGTGGCGTATCGAAGTCGTAGCGACCGTTGATCATGAGCACCGGGATGCCGACGCGAGGGGCAAAGTTGAACGGATCAATTTCAGGCTCGAGGGGCTCGGCGCCGAGACCGCCGCCGATGAGCACCGCCATTTTTATACGTTTGTCGAGGGCGAGGATTCGGGCCCCGGAGTTTGCGCCCCAACTAACGCCATAGTACGCGAGACGGTCATGATCGATATCGTCGCGAGTTTCAAGGTAGTCGACGGCGCGGAAGAAGTCCTTGGCGCGTTGGAGCGTTCGTTCGGAGACGTAGGGATCAGCGGACGGGGACAGGCGGCGGTCGTAGGTACCCTTGTAGACGGGCAGAAGCACGGCGCGGCCACTTTTGATAATGAAGTCGAGGAAATGCATGTCGAGGTTGTCGCTGGTGGGCACTTGAGTGGCGCCGGAGTGGGGAAAGTAGATGATGGTCTGATAGGGTGGCCTGACATTTTTGGGCAGGAAGAGTTGCGCGATGACGCGCTCGTCGCCGTAGGCGGCATTGAAAGTGATGCGCTCGTGGCGCCAGTCTTCGGCAGAGTCGTCGGAGGTCTCGATGCGAGATTTAAGATCGGTGTGATCGTAGGCGTACAGGTGTTTGTAGACTTCGAAGATCTGGTCGGAGACAGGCTTTTCTTTGGTGTAGTCGCGGGTAAGGCGATCGATAGGTTTCAGCAGTGCATCGTTCGAAGGCTCGGCGTGAAGATTTTTCATGCAACGGAACCCGTAGGTGGGGAGGCGGTCGAACGGAGATTGCGCATCGGAGTCGACGAACATGTAGACAGGTTCGTTCCAGCCGCCGCCGAGGATGTAGCGGCGATCGGCGGCTTGATTCCAGCACCATTCCTTTACGTTGCCGGCCATGTCATATGTGCCGTAAGGATTGATTCCCGCGAAGCTTCCAACCTTCACGGTGCCGGGGCCATTGAAATTGCTGTAGCTGGCGCTGCCCGCAAAGATGCCCGGCGCGGCGGCGTTGTACCAGTGGTAGACGGTAGGCAGGGATTTGCCGGCGAATTCGGCGTAGGCGGCGGCTTCATAAAAACTCACACCAGCGACGGGAAAGTCGTCCTGTCCTTTGGGATAGTCGCCGAGTTCCCAAGTGGCAGGGCCGGGTCGGCCAGTGGCGTCGCGAAATGCGGCGGTGCCTTGTTCCCAAGTAAGTTCGCGTCCAGCCTTGATCATCGGCAACTTCCAGAATTCTTTTTTGCGATAACCGCCGGCGTCGATGAACTTCTTGAAGTCGCGATTAGTGACTTCGAAACGATCGATGAAGTAGTCCGGAACGGTTACGGGGGGAGCGGCACCCCATGCCACAGAGCTGCCCGGCACGCGAACCATACCCGGGGGTAGGCTGCCTTGCGGGTCAAGCGTAAAGAGGACTAATGGTCGAGATCCGGCGGCCGCCTCTACGGTTTCATAACCGGACTTGGAGGCCTTCCAACGGAAATATCCAAAGGGAAGCTTCAGACTTGAGAGAGGAGACTGACCCAGCGGCTGCCATTCGCCATGGATGTTGGAATAGTCCTTGATGAAGATGTCGGCGCCGGGCGGAACGGTTTGGACGGAGATCGGCAAGATCTGATCGCGATCGAAATTGGCCAGAAAAGGGTCGCCGGGAATGTAACGACGCACTTGGGTGGCGAGATTCAGGGCAGCGAGGGCGTCGCCTTTTTCGATGAGGGCAGTGATTTGTGGCATGGCTTGCTCGCGGGCCCAACGTATTTTTGAGCTGCGATAAAGGAACCAGGAACTGGCGGCAGCGAGAACGGCGACAACGAGCAAGGCGGGAATGACGAAACTCGGGCGACGCAACAATTGGACGGAGGGAACCGTTGCGCTTGATCCGGAGGTGAGCTGACGCAGAAGACGCTTGAGATCGTCAGCGAGGTCGCGTGACGTCTGATAGCGCTTCACGCGATCTTTCTCCAGGCATTTGGAAATGATACGCAGGAGTTCCGGCGGGAGGGCCGGATTCAAGCCGAGCGGAGATGCCGGAGTTTGATGGAGGATGGCGTCGAAGACGGCGATCGAGCTGCTGCCAGTAAAGGGCAGCTTGCCGGTGGCCATTTCGTAGAGCACCGCGCCGAAGGAAAAAATATCCGATCGGGCGTCGAGTTCTTCGCCTCTGGCTTGTTCAGGCGACATGAACCCGGGCGTGCCGACGGCAAATCCGGGAGTGGTGAGCGGATCGTCCAGCAGTGTTGTCGGATCGACAGGGTTGCCTTTTTCGGTGAGGGAGTGCGGTGTGCCGAGGGGCTTGGCAAGGCCAAAGTCGACAAGCTTCGGTTGGCCGCGTTGCGTTATGAAGATGTTGCCGGGCTTGATGTCGCGATGAATGATGCCTTGGGAGTGTGCGGCGTCGAGGGCATCGGCAAGGGCAGAAGCAATTTCCAGAAGTTGTTCGGCCGGCAACGGCTTACCGGCGATACAGGAATTCAGGGTTTGGCCGGTGAGCAATTCCATGGCGATGAAGGGACGTCCTTCGTGCTCACCAATTTCATAGATCGTGCAAATGTTTGGGTGGTTCAGGGCGGAGGCGGAGCGAGCTTCGCGATGGAAGCGCTCCATGGCGGCATGGTCGGCACCGATGGGCTCGCGCAGGAATTTGAGGGCGACGGAACGGCCCAGCTTGGTGTCTTCCGCGCGAAAGACAATGCCCATGCCGCCGCTGCCAAGTCGATCCCCAAGGCGATAGTGAGAGATTAGGTCGCCGGACACTTGCAGGCATGTTAGGAGCAGGTCTGGCGTTAGTCAATAAAGCGCCGACGAGTGTGGCGGGCCCGGTCGAACAGGGGCTCGGGAAATAGAGGGAGCGGTCTGGCCGCGGTCGTTACGGTGTGGTTGTGACGGTGTTGCAGCACTCGAAGGAGACGGAGATTTCTGCGATGCGCTGGTGCTCGCCGGTTGGTGGGAAGCGCCACTGTTTTACGGCTTTGATTACCGCATCGATGAAAACAGGGCTGCCGCCAACGGGCGTCACATCTTTGACGGTGCCGTCCGGCCCGATGATCGCGCGAACCCGGACGGTGCCGCTGATGCCGGCGTGCTTGAGGACGTCGGGATAGACGGGTAGAACTTTTTTGACCGGCTTGGGCTCTTGTGGCTCTTGCGAAGGGAGGACAAGCGGCAGGAGCAGGGAGAGCAAGGCAGCGCAGAGAAGTCTGCGGCTGCGTTGTAGATGAAGGCGCGAAGTCATGATGAAGGCTTTGGGAAGGGAACGCGATTTCAGCGGGGTGAAAGTGCGGCTCCGACCCTTGTGGAGGTAGATTGACCGATGGGTGGGGAGCGGTCAAAGGTACGAAGGGACAGTTGTGGCGGATTGGGTATTTAGAGAATGAGCGCAGGGCGCAGGACCGGCGTGGTGCTAGCGATCGATTAACAACGCAGACAATCGCTGAGTGGCAACCGCACCCTTAGGTGTCAACTGCACTAGGGGCGTTTTTTGAGCGCGGACTGGATGGCGGCTTCGGCGAGCGGGGTCATCACGGCGTAGCCCTTCGCGTTGGGATGCAGGCCATCTTCGCTGAGATCTTTTTTGAAGAGGCCCTGGTCGTCGACGGTGGCGGAGAAGTAGTCGAGATACGTGAGGTGATGGTCGGCGGCATATTTTTTGATCCAGGTGTTGAGCTCGAGGATTTTTTCGGGTTGGCGCTTGATGCGCATGTCGACGGGCTTGCCTTCGCGATCGTGACCATAGTTGCTGACGGGTAGGACGGATGCGAGCACAACGCGGATTTTGCTGGCGTGGGCGAGTTCGGCCATGGAGGTGAGATTGTCTTCGATCTGGCCGACGGTCATGGGGCCGGTGTTGCCGGCGAGGTCGTTGGTGCCCGCGAGGATCACGACAACTTTCGGTTGCAGCGCGATCACGTCCGGACGAAAGCGGACGAGCATTTGCGGCGTGGTTTGGCCGCTGATGCCGCGGTCGATGTACGGCTTGCCGGGGAAGAAGCCGCCGTATTCGGGACGCACCCAGGCGTCGGTGATGGAATCGCCCATGAAGACGACGCGGTTTTCCTTTTTGTCGGGCGGCTTCACGGTGGCATTGGCGTCGTGATAGCGGGCGAGGTTGGGCCAGTCTTGCAGCGTTTTTTGTGCGGAGGTGAACTTGGCGATGATTTCTTCGTAGCCGGAGGTGGTTGCTTGGTGTCGGGAGTTTGCGCGCGAAGGGCGAACGTCGGGGTGAGGAAAATCAGGACGGCGAGGATGTGCGTTGATTTCATGGGAGGCTCCGGGTGGCGAGGTTACAGGAAAGTTGGTTGGCGGGGCAAATGTTGACATTTCACTGAGAAGAGCTTGCGCGGATCAGGTGAGGTTTTATTCCATCGACTCTGCAACGGTGTGATCTTGCCACGGTCCCTCCGCGCGTGACCCGGCACGCAAAGACCGCGTGCAGGAAAGAACCGGGTCACTTCGGTCGGGATGACAGTTCGGTTGGTGAGGGTTGCTGGCTTGGCATCGCTGCTCGGCGTTGAATCTAAACCCGCACCCTCAAAATCGGAGGGTGCGGCACCCAATTGTTCTCGGACAGTCGGGTGCGGCACCCGGTGTAAATCTCTTATAGAATGCGGCTGCAAAACTTATTCGTGAGGTGACTGATGAGGTTTGGGCGCTGCGTTGTGGTGTGTGTTTTCGGTGTCGCGATTGTTGGCGCGGGTACTGTCGCTGGCAGCCGGGCGCAGGGCCGCGGCGGTTTGGTGGCGGAGGATTTGCTGCGATTGCGATCGGTGGCGCAGGCGGAATTTTCGCCGGATGGAAAGCTCATTGCTTACACGGTGATTCGGCACGACCGGCCGGGTCGGCCTTGGCCGCAGTTGTGGGTGATGGATGCGGCTAGCGGCAAATCCGTGCGCATCGGCGGGGAGCAGGATGTTGCCGGAGCCCCGGTGTGGTCGCCGGATGGGAAATGGATCGCGTTCAACGGCGTGGCTGAGGGAAAGCATGGGTTGGCGATGGCGCATCCGGACGGATCGGCGGTGACATTTCTGGCCGAAGCGTCCGGCTCGAACGCGCCACTGCCTGGGGCGGGCGCGGAGTTCACGTGGTCGCCGGACAGCAAGCAGATCGCGTACATCTCGGCGACGCCAGGGCCGGAAACCGCGGATGCGAGCGGCGATCCGATGGTGATTACGCGCTACTTGTACAAACCAGATGCGGGCGAAGGGATGACGCGCTTCAACGACAATCGGCGGCTGCACATTTTTGTCGTGGACGTGGCGACGAAAGCGGTGAGGCAAGTCACGAGCGGCAACACGTATGAGCATTCGGTGGACTGGTCGCCACGCGGAGATGAAATTGTTTTTGTGTCGGACCGTTCGCCGGAGACGGATCAATTTTTCAACTACGACTTGTTTGCGTTGAAGGTGAGCGACGGTTCTGTGCGGCGGCTGACGGCGACAGAGAACGCGGAGTACGACCCGAAGTGGTCGCCCGACGGAAGCATGATCGCGTTTCGCGCGACGAAGCGTGGGCTGACCGATCGCGAGACCACGATGGAAGACACACACGTGTGGGTGATGAACGCCGACGGATCGAATCGGCATGAACTGGCGACGATCGATAATCGGCAGGGAGTTCCGGTGTGGGCGGCGGATGGCAAGGCGGTGTATTTCACGGTGCAGGAACGCGGGAGCGTTCATTTGTATCGGCAGGCATTAGATACGGCGAAGACCGCAACGCAGACAGCGGGAGAGCGGCGGAACTGCGGCCGGTGGTGGGAACCGGCGGCGCGGAGATGATCGTGAACGGGCGTGGAACAGTGGGCGCGTTCACGGTCAGCGAATCCGGGGCGATGGCGTATGCGCTTTACGACGCCGAACGACATGGGCGAGCTGTACGTGCGTTCTGAGAGGAGACACCAGGAGCAGCTGACCGATCTGAACGCGGAGAGTGCTGGCCGGCAAGCAGATCGCGGAGGTCGAGCCGTTCACGTTCATCAGCAATGACAACAAGTATGAGGTCGAGGCGTTTCTGGTGAAACCGCTGGGGATGACGGCGGATTCGAAGCATCCGCTGATCGTGAACATGCATGGCGGGCCGCACGGGCAGAACGGGCCGATGTTCAATTTTCGCGATCAGGTGTTTGCCGCGCGCGGCTGGGCGACGCTGCATGTGAACTATCGCGGCTCGACCGGATACGGGCAGGCGTTTGCGGACGCGGTGTTCGGCGATCAGGACGGGAATGAGGCGCAGGACGTTTTATATGGAGTGAGCGCGGCGCTGCGACGCTATTTGTGGCTGGATCGCGAGCGCATGGGGATTGAAGGTGTCAGCTACGGCGGGCAGTTGACGATGTGGCTGATCACGCAGACGCGCATGTTTCGCGCGGCGATTCCGACTGCGGGGATCGCGAATCTGATCAGCTACAACTACATGACCTATTACAACCAATACGAGCAGATGGAGTTCGGGCAATTGCCGCATCAAGACGACTTCATGAATATTTTGTGGGAGCGTTCGGCGTTGAAGCACATTGCCGGGGTGGCGACGCCGACGATGCTGATGCACGGAGAAAACGATAATGATGTGCCCATCGCGGAGGCCGAGCAATATTTTGTGGCGCTGAAAGATGTGGGCGTGGAGACGGTGTTCGTGCGCTATCCGCGCGAGGGTCACGGAATTCGGGAATCAAAGCACGTGGTGGACAGCATCAACCGGTCGATGGCGTGGTATGAAAAGCACTTTCCTACGACACCGCCGGAAACTGCTAATCCGGCGGTGCCGTAGTACGACGTTGGGGGAAAGCCAAGCCGACGTGAGCCGGTATTTAGAAGCGGATACCCAGCGTTACGGGGATCATGCGCAGCGGAATACCTCCGGCATCGGAATAGTGATAGCGCACTTCGGTGAAGAATTTCGGTCCACTCTCTCCGTGAACGGGCATGTCGAACCCGAGCCCGGCGCTGCCGCCGATGCCATCACGCACGAAGGTCCCAAGAACTTGATTGACCTGTACAGTGACGGGAAAGAAGCCGAAGAACGGATCGAAAACAACTTCTTGGGTCAGGGCGGGCTGCGTAAACTGCACGCTGCGACGGTAGTAGCCCACGCCACCGATAAAGTATGGAGTGAATTTGCCGTGTGGCCTGAAATTAAGGCGCGGTTCGGCGGTTAGCGACCAGACGTTCGCGTTACCATCCGGCACTGCGAATTCCTGCAGCACACCGCGGCTGACGCCTAAGCCGTTGTACATGAATTGCCCGGCGACACTGAAGCGGCGGCTGAAGTTGTAGCCCGCGCCGAAACTCACATGCCAGCCATTATCCAGGCGCTGGTTAATCGCACCCACCAGCGGAGTGAAGCCAACGGCACCGTTGGCGGTCCAGCGATGCTCGGGAGGTTCCTGGGCGCGCGCATTGTTGGAACACAGCGCCGCCAGGCCGAGTAGAGCAATCACACGAAATACAGAAAAAGACTGAGAGGAACTGAGCTTTAAGGGACCCATACCACACCTCAAAAGAAGTTAGTTTGCCGCGCGGTGGACCACGCGGTGAAAAAATTAGTTACGTGCTCAGTAGACAAGCAGGGCAACAAATCCAGCAATACGAGAATCATCGTAAAGCCAGCGGAGACAACACTGCGGTGACTCGCAGGCGCATGCGAGTGAGTGGATGGAGCGAACGGTGAACGAACGAGGATCCGCTGTGTGTCGCGTTGATTACTGTCCTCTGGTACTTCGGCACTATGGATATGAAATGGCGCGAACGCGAAGATGCAGACACCGAGGATTAGAGATCTCGAATGCAGGTAGTTGAGGGGAATTGAAATGACACACCGATTTCTGAAAGTCGCAGTAGTTACGGGCTTGAGTTTGCCAGTCGCTGCGCACGCGCAAGATTTAACCAAGCCAGTGGCGGTCCCGGTGAGCCTGCCATGGAAGGTGAACTGTCACGGGCTGTCGAACGTGCCTCTGACAGCAGATGCGCTGCAAGCGTTGCCGCTGCATCTGGTAACGAACTTAAGCTGCGATCAGGGACTTGCCGTGATTTCGGACCCGGATGCGTACACCGTGAATGTGCGGACGGCGGACGGCAAGAGCGGATATATCGCGGCAATGTACCTGATGAAAGCGCCTCCAGCGAAGCCGGCACCCAAGGTGCAAACAGTCTCGGCTTCGACAAACAATGGCGTGGCGCGCTGGCGGCCAGGAGCCAAGGGTTGCGATGAGTTCACCAAGAACGGAGTGGTGGTGGAATCGCTTACCGCGAATGACGTAACCGTTCAGGTCTCGTTGACGGTTGCGGGATCGAAGCTGCGCGCGGATGTGGCGGTGGGGAACTCCGGCAATCTGCATGTGTATGTGAATCCGGTGGGAATCACGCTGCAGAGCAAGGGACCGAATGGCAGATCGTTGAGCTATCGCGATCCGGCGCAATTGGCGAAAGAAGCCAATGGCGCAACGCCTGTGAATGCGGATTACCGCTCTACAGATTTCTCGCCGGTATTTGCGTCCGCGAATGCAGCGGAGCGAAAACCTGTGGAAGATTTGTCGCGGCCGCAGCAGACCGCGAGCGTTCCGGACCAGTTCAGCGCGGCGGCGTTGAAGAAGGGCACGTTGCGTCCTGAGGGAAGGACGTGGGGCGCGGTGTGGTTTGAGCGAGACGAAGACGCGAGCCAGTTCGTCATGCGCGTGCCGATCGACAACCAGATCTTCGAGTTCCCAGTGGCGTTGGACACGGCGTTTTCTCTCAATCAATAAAAACGGCAGCGTAGTTTGACTAGATGACCGCAGCGCGCAATTGAGCCGGCCTCGATCGACCACCGATCGGGGCCGATTTGTTTTTTTGCGCGCCGTTCGGGTTGAGCTTGCGCGTGAGGTAGAATCGGCGGCTCATGCGCTTCGCTATCGATACTGGAGGAACGTTCACGGATTGTGTGTTCGTGCGCGATGGGAAATTGCGCATTGTGAAGGTGGCGTCTCGGCGTGAGGCTCCGGAGGAAGCGATCGCGGAGGCGTTGGGGCAGGCGCTGCGGGAGTTTCAGGCGTGCTGACGTGAAGGCGAGGCTTCGAGGAAAGTCACGCGCGAAAAGCGAGGATGGTGAGCTGGACCTGGTTTGCGGCACAACCGTGGGAACCAACGCGCTGCTGGAGCGCCGCGGAGGACGCGTTGCGCTGATAACGACGGCGGGCTTTGAGGATGTGCTGGAGATTGGGCGACAAGCGCGACCCAAGCTGTACGATTTTTTTGTGGAGAAGCCCGAGGCACTCGTTCCAGCCCGCGCGCGGATAGGGGCGCATGAACGACTGGCGTGGGATGGCGAAGTAATCGAGCCGCTAAGCGATCGTGAAGTACGACGACTGCTGGTGGCGGTGCGACGGGAGAATCCCGACGCCGTCGCAGTTTGTTTCCTGTTTTGCTTTCGCAATCCGAGACATGAGCAGATGGTGGCGGCAGCTTTACGGCGCGCGGGTTACCTCGTTTCGGTATCGCATGAGATCTTGCCGGAGTTTCGCGAGTACGAGCGGACTTCCACAACGGTCATCAATGCGTATTTGGCTCCGGTGATGAGCCGATATTTGAGTGGCACGCGATCGCGGGCGGTCGATATGTGGCGGGCTACGGGGCAGAGCGATGCTGGGCCTGGGAAAGGCCGCGCATGGTCGGCAGTTCAAGTTCGAGTGATGCAGTCGAATGGCGGAATCATTTCGGCGGAGAAAGCAGCCATGCAGCCGGTGACCACGATCTTGTCGGGGCCGGCTGGTGGGGTGACCGGAGCTTTATATGCCGCGCAGCTTGCGGGAATCGAAAAGGCCATCACGTTCGACATGGGCGGCACGTCAACGGACGTCGCATTGTTGTCAGGCGAGCCGCGAACGACGAGCGAATCGATGGTGGCGGGAATGCCGGTGGCAGTGCCGATGCTGGAGATTCACACTGTCGGCGCCGGAGGCGGATCGATCGCGCGATTCGATCGTGGCGGGGCGTTGCGCGTTGGGCCAGAGAGCGCGGGTGCTGAGCCGGGCCCGATCTGCTATGGGCGCGGCGATGCTCCGACGGTCACTGATGCGCATGTCGTGCTGGGGCATTTCGGCGGAGGCGGATTGCTGGGCGGGAAATTTGCGTTGGATGAGAATCGGGCGCGTGCGCGGATGGACGAGCTGCGTGGGGCATTTGGCTCGGTGGAAAAATTTGCGCAGGGAATTCTGTCCGTGGCCGATGCGGTGATGGAGAAGGCTATCCGCGTGATTTCGGTGGAACGCGGGCACGATCCGCGTGACTACACGCTGATCGCGTTTGGCGGCGCGGGAGGACTGCACGCGTGTTCGCTGGCGGCCGCGCTGGAAATGCGTGCGGTGTTGTTGCCGATTTTTCCCGGAGGATTGTCGGCACTGGGAATTTTGCGCGCGGATGTGGTGCGGGAATTTTCGCGGACGGTGCTGTTGGCTGCGAGCGACGCGAGGGCTGCGTCGGGGCAGTTGAGGCGATTTTTCACGCCACTAGAGCAAGCGGCGCACCGAGCGCTGCGCGTTGAGGGATTCGCTTTAGCCAACATTGGTATCGAGCGCCGCCTGGACATGCGCTACGCGGGCCAGGCGTATGAGTTGAGCGTTCCTGTGGCAGGGAATTTCGTAGCGGCGTTTCATCGGGCGCATGAACAGCGATACGGATATCACGATGTAAAGCGGGCGATCGAAATTGTGAACGTTCGATGCCGCGCTACCGGAATCACGCAGAAGCCAGGTTTGGCACGTTTGGCTCGACGAGGGAGCCGGCGAAGGGTTGTGGCATCCGGCACGATGCGATGTTGGTTCCAAGGGAAGCGAGAAACCGCGACGCTCTTCGCACGCGAAGAACTGTTGGCCGGCGACACGCTCGCAGGCCCGGCGGTGATTTCCGAATACAGTGCGACATCGCTGGTGCCGCGGGGCTGGTCGGCGGCCGTGGACTCGTACGGGCAGATTCACTTGCGGCGAATGGGGAAGCTGGTCCGTCATGCCGGGAGATAAGCGTGCGAGTCGCGTAGACCCAACGCGGCTGGAAATTTTCAAGAATGTGTTTCACTCGGTTGCGGAAGAGATGGGTGCGGCGCTCCGGCGCTCGGCATTTTCGCCGAACATCAAGGAACGGCGCGACTATTCCTGTGCGGTGTACGACCGCGATGGACAAGTTCTAGCGATGGGCGATCACATGCCCGTACATCTGGGATCGATGCCTGCGTCCGTAGCAGCAGCGCGTGCTGCGTTCGAGTTGGAACCAGGCGACATCGCGCTGCTGAATGATCCATTCGCGGGTGGAACGCACCTGCCGGACCTGACCATGGTCATGCCGATTTTTCTGCGCGGGAGCCGACAGCCATCCTTTTATGTAGCCAACCGTGCGCATCATGCCGATGTAGGAGGCGCGCTCGCCGGATCGATGGGACCTGCGCGGGAAATTTTTCAGGAAGGCTTGCGCATACCGCCGGTGAAGCTTTTCCGGCGCGGTGCGATAGATGGCGATGTGCGTGCGTTGCTGCTGGCGAATGTCCGCACTCCTGCCGAACGCGATGGGGACTTGGCCGCGCAGATTGCGTCGTGCCGGACGGGCGAACGGCGTATGGCTGAGATCGTCGCCAAGTATGGCGAACGCGAAGTGCGGCGGTACGGTGGCTACCTGCTGGAATATTCGGAGTCCATGATGCGCGCTGCACTTCGGGAATTGCGACGCGGAACGTACGTGGCCGAGGACTTCATGGATGACGATGGCGTCACCGATGAGCCGCTACGGGTTCGAGTGAAGATTCAGATCGGCGATGGTCGCGCAAGAGTGGATTTCACCGGTTCGTCGCCGCAGTGCGCGGGCAACGTCAATGCCGTGGAAGCGATCGCAGTGTCGGCGGTGTACTACGTTTTTCGATGTTTGCTCTCGGACGAGGTGCCCGCCACGTCGGGGCTGCTGTGGCCCATTACCGTGATCGCACCGCCGGGAACGGTGGTGAACGCGCGGTCTCCGGCAGCAGTGGCCGGCGGCAATGTGGAGATGTCGCAGCGGATGGTGGATACATTATTGCGCGCGCTGGCAAAAGCGGCTCCTCGCAGGATTCCGGCGGCTAGCCAGGGAACGATGAACAATCTGACGCTCGGCGGCGTCGATCGCCGGCGTGGCGCGGCAGTGCCGTTTGCATACTACGAGACGATCGCCGGCGGCATGGGCGCGAGACCAGGACTGGACGGCGCCTCCGCGATCCACACGCACATGACCAACTCGTGGAACACGCCAGTGGAAGTCTTTGAGCAGAGCTATCCCGTCCGCGTGCGAAGGTATGCGGTGCGGCAAGGATCGGGCGGTGCGGGCCGCAATCGCGGAGGCGACGGCATCATCCGCGAAATCGAGTTACTCGTGCCGACAGAGGTTGGCTTTCTCGGGGATCGGCGCAAACGCGGGCCGTATGGTTTGGCGGGAGGCGCCGCAGGGCAAACCGGCGCGAACACTGCGGTTACACGCGGCAAGGCGCGGACCGTCCCAGGCAAGTGCGCGATTTTCGTGGAAGCTGGATCGGTGGTGCGGATCGAGACGCCAGGCGGTGGGGGATGGGGAGCGCCTCCACGTCGGGTCCTAAGAGGGAAGCGGCCAGTCAAATCAACTCAGACAAGAAAGCCCTGATTAGCTCACGGTTGCGGGAATTAGACCATCCTGCCCGCATTGTTCAGTTTGCCTGCCGAGGTCGCCAATCCGTCACGCACAAAAATAAAGGCGGGCAACTCACCTTTGCCCGCCCTGCGAGACCTCACCGAACGAAACTATTCGACTTAGCTAGATAAAACTCGACTATTCAAATTTCTCGGTCATAACCGGGAAGGTCAGCTTGCCCTTCGCCAACGATTTGACGACCAAGGCTTCGGCGCTCTCCGCGGTGGTGTTGCGCGCGGTGGCCATCTCGCTGACCAGAAGATACTTGGCGCGCTCCAGCATTTTCTTTTCACGGAAGGAGAGCGGCTTGCTGCGGCTGAGGGATACGAGACTCTTGAGAACCACGGCGACTTCGAGGAGGGAACCGGTGCGCATTCTTTCGGAATTTTCTTTGAAGCGGTGCTTCCAGTCGTGGTGAGAATTGAGCTTGCCGGTTTCGAGGAACCCGAGGACTTTGCTGGACTCGGTGGAGCGAATTACAGAACGCAAACCTACCGACTCTGCGTTGGACTGTGGAACCATGACTCGTAATCCGCTGGAAACTATACGGATCATGTAATACCGTTCGGTTCGGCCGTTCAACACGCCGTAGCTGATCTGCTCTACAAGTCCAACACCGTGATTCGGATATACGACTTTGTCCCCGATTTTGTAATCCATAGATTCGGCTGCCCCCCTAGGCATACAACAACCACTGTAAGGCAGCTGTGCTGCAAGAGTCAAGATATATCCATTGGAATGAGGGGCTTAGAGAAGGCGAGTTACTGATTTGGTACAAGAATTGCTCTACGGGCCGGCAGAGCCGCGCTTTACTTGGCCTTACGGTGGCCACGACGAGAAAGATCGGTGTTTGCGCGACTTGCGGCCAACATCGCGTGGTGCATCGCAACCACAATGCTTGGTATCAGTTACGCGATCTTCGCCATCATGCGGTAGAATCCCCGCGTGTTGATTTTAGCTCTCGATACGTGCGATCCAAAGGGCAGCGTGGCGATCCTGCGCGACGGCGAGGTGCTGCAAACAGTTGCTCATGAGACCACTGAGGACTATTCCTCCTGGCTTTTGCGCGCCGTCAACGATCTGCTGAAACAAGTTTGCGTTTCGTTGAGCGACGTAGACGCCTATGCCGTGGCCGCCGGACCCGGCTCCTTCACGGGGGTTCGCATCGCCTTGACGACCGTCAAAGCTTGGTCGGAGGTGTACGGGCGCGGCATCGCGGTGGTGTCGCGACTCGAGGCGTTGGGAACGCAAGCTTCGGGCAGCGGGCCGTGGGTGGCCGCTTTCCTCGATGCCCGGCGTGGTCAGGTTTTCGGCGCGCTTTACACCCGGCTCGCGGAGCGGTTGGAGCGGGTCGGCGACGAGATGGTCATCAGCCCGGAGAAGTTTATTTCGTGGGCAGTGGAGCAGTCCGGCGCGTCAGCCATTCGCTGGGTTTCCGCCGACCCTGCCAGCCTGAACGAAACGCCGGCATGGGCGGTGCGTCGAACTCGTGGTGAAACCGTGGAAACGGTGTCGCCGTTCCTTGCACCGGTGATCGGCAAGATGGGCTATCAACTGGCGCTGGCAAAGCGGCTAACCAGCTCGATGGAGCTCGATGCGAATTACATTCGCCGTTCGGATGCCGAGGTTTCCTGGCACGATCGGCCGGCTTCCCGGTAAGCTGTACCGCCTTTCATTCAGGAGATTCCGTGTTCAGACATCTACTCGTGGTTGGGTTTTTGTCTTGCCTTGTCGTTGGCTGGTTTGTGTCGGCCGTAGCGAAAGAGCAGACGTCCACTGCGCAGGCCGGGGCGTCGGCTGCCGCAAGTAGCGACAAAGGGTGGATTGCTCGCAGCAACGAATTTGCGAATCAGCTGATCGAGATTGAAAAGAAATATTCGCCGGAGCGCGCTTCCGCTGACGGCTTGAGTCAATACGACGAGCTGGTGACTTCGGCCACGCAAGAACAGGACGTGGCGGAGACGGCTGAGAATCGCGCGGCGCTCGCCAAGCTGCAGGCGGCGCTTCCCGCGGAACAGAACAAATATGTGCGGCAGGATCTGGAGATCATGATCCATGCCACGCAGCTTTCCTTGAAGCGTCACGACTTTTCGGAGGCGCATGAGGTGCCGTTTCTGAATGCCAGCGGAATTGTGTACCAGGGATTGCGCGTGCTGCTGGACGACCAAGTGGATGCGAGGCGCAAGCCGGCGTCGGTCGTACGGCTGCGGAAGTACACTGGAGTGGAAGCAGGGTTTACGCCGCTCACCGAACAGTTGAAGAAATTCACGCAGCTGCGGCTCGCCAAGCCGAACATGATTTTTCCGTCGCGCGCGTCGGTGGAGACCGGATTGTCTCGCAATCAGTTGTACGTGGATGGCATTGCGTCGCTCTTCAAACAATACGGCTTACAGGGTTGGGAAGAGCCTTACGCCAAATTGAAGACGCAACTTGCGGATTACGATCAATGGGTGAAGAGCGAGATCCTGCCGAAGTCGCGCACGGATTTTCGTGAGCCCCCGGAGCTGTACGCGCTGAATCTGGAAGGCTATGGCATCGACATACCGCCGACCGAGCTTGCGGCCATGGCGCACAAGGCGTTTGCGGAATATCAGGCGGAAATGCAGGCGATCGCGGCGCAGATCGCCAAAAAGAATGGCTGGCCAGGCAGCGACTATCGCGAGGTCATCAAAAAGCTGAAAGAGAATCAGCTGGTGGGCGACGCGATCCTTCCGTTCTACCAACAGCGGCTGAAGGACATCGAGGGCATCATCGTGAAGCAGCGGCTGGTGACACTTCCAGACCGGCCGGCGCGCATTCGCATCGGCTCGCCCGCAGAAAGCGCGCAGCAGCCTGCTCCGCATATGATTCCGCCGCCGTTGCTGAACAACACCGGGCAGCAGGGCGAATTCGTTTTGCCGCTGAACATGCCGGCGGCTGGCAGCGCCAAGGCGGAGAAAGTCGACGATTACACCTTTGACGCGGCTTCGTGGACGCTGATCGCGCATGAGGCGCGGCCGGGGCACGAACTGCAATTCGATTCCATGGTCGAGCACGGCGTCTCGCTGGCGCGCTCGCGATACGCCTTCAACAGCACGAATGTCGAGGGCTGGGGACTGTACGCTGAGTACATCACCAAGCCATACATGCCGCTGGAAGGACAGCTGATCTCGTTGCAATTCCGATTGCTGCGAGCGGAGCGCGCGTTTCTTGATCCGGAGTTACAGTCCGGCAAAATTCAGCCGGCTGAAGCCATGAAGGTGCTCACCGGGGACGGCGTCTTTTCAGTGCCGTTCGCCAATCAGGAAGTGGAGCGCTACACATTTCGTTCTCCCGGGCAGGCGAACTCTTATTTTTATGGTTACACGAAGTTACTGGAATTGCGGCGGACCACCGAAGCTGCGTTGGGAACGAAATTCGACGGCCAGCAATTTCATGATTTCATTTTGTCGCAAGGGCTGCTGCCACCAGACTTGATGCGCAAAGCGGTGAACGAGGATTTTATTCCCGCGCACTCCAGAGCCGCGAAAGCGCCGTGATCGTTCGCGCTGTGATGCGATGAACGACGATCCGCACAGTGATCCGCGAGACCCGGCGACTCGCGTCCGTAAATTTGCACCGGGCGATATTCCGCAGATCCGGGCCATAGCCCGCGAGTCGCCGCAAGCCGCCGATTGGGCTGAAGAAAGTTACCTGGCCATCGAGCGTGATGCGCAACTAGCGTGGGTGATCGAGTCAGGGGACACCGTCTGTGGGTTTCTGATCGCCCGAACAGTTGCCTCCGATGAGGCGGAGATTCTGAACCTGGCAGTTGCACCTTCCCGCCGTCGCGCCGGCTATGCAACATCCGTTTTGCAGGCATGCCTCTCGCAATTTACTCGACTGCGAATTCAGCGTGTGTTTCTCGAGGTGCGCGAATCGAATCTGCGCGCAATCTCGTTCTACGAAAAGCAAAAATTTGTGCGCACCGGGCGTCGTCCTGGCTACTATCAAAATCCCAGCGAGGCAGCAGTACTACTGATGAGAGAACTCACAGGCTAGGACGAAATTGCGGCATTTCCCCTCTTGACGCCGCCGCACCCCGGCGTTACCGTGCGCTCATGAAGTAGCCATATCACATTCACAAGTCAGGGGAGGAACGCATGGCGATGTTGCAGCGGACACCTCGGGACATACTTCTCGACACGGACGCCGAGTATCAGCGACTGGCCGAGCAGCACTCGAAATACGAAGCAGAACTTCGAAAACTCACCGCAGGGCCTTACCTCAGTTCCGAAGACCTCCTGGAAGAAATCAAGCTCAAGAAGATGAAGTTGTATTGCAAGGATGAGATGGAGCGGATTGCTTCGCGCGTGCAGCGCGCTCGCGCCGCGCACTCGCAATAGCGTTTTCCTTTTTCCGGGCTTCCAATTTTCGTCATCGGACGATCCCCGAGGGAAGCTGTGTCTTGTGGCGGTTTTGTGCCACTTCATAGCGACGCACGTGGTTTGGACGCCCGCCTCGGAAGGCGGCCGCTACATTCCTCAACTTCCATTTCTACGTGTGAGTAGAGGATGCCGCTGCAACAGTGCGGCATCCTCGTTTTCTTCGCGACCCACATCCCTGTGGTATCGTTTATAAAGCATGGTTAAAGAGGGCTATTACTTCGGGCTGCCCCCGCTCGCCCTGGGTGTTGCGGCGTTTTTCCTGCATTGGATCCCTGCCGCGGTAATCCTGGTTCTTCTCGCTGCATTCGTATTCTATTTTTTCCGGGACCCGGATCGCACGATACCTTCTGAACCTGGAGCGCTGGTGTCACCGGCGGACGGGCGGATTGTGGTGATCACCGAAGAGGAAAACGCCGGGCGTGTGGGCAAGCGTATCAGTGTTTTCCTGGCGATCTGGAACGTGCACGTCAATCGCTCTCCGGAAGCAGGCACGATTACGGCGATGGATTATCGCCCCGGCAAATTTTTCGCGGCTATGCGCGAGCGCGCGTCGTTCGAGAATGAGCAAAACGTTATTTCTCTTTCGACAGCAGCGGGAGAAATAGTGTTCAAACAGATTGCCGGACTGATTGCGCGGCGGGTAGTGTGCTGGAAGAAGCCCGGTGACATCGTGGAACGCGGCGAGCGAATTGGATTAGTGCGTTTCGGCTCGCGCGTTGACATGTGGGTGCCCATGGACGCAGAAATCGTGGTAAGGATCGGCGATCACGTCAAAGGCGGAAGCAGTGTTTTGGCGCGGTTGCCTGTAGCTACGAATGGCAGGCGCACGACGGATCAGCGAACGCAAGCTGCGATCCCGACTCTGACCGCTGCTGGTAAACAGAATTCCTAATGTCCGACGTCGAACAGCCCGAGAACGCGCCGCGCGGTCCGCGAATCCGCAATCCGAAATTGCGTCGTGGAATCTTTCTGCTTCCGAGCCTGTTCACAGTAGGCAATCTGCTCTGCGGCTACTACGCGAGCGTTTCGACGCTGGTCGGCAATTCGACGCAAGCCGATCCATTTGATCACGCCTCGAAAGCGATTGGCTTGGCCATCCTGTTCGATTCTCTGGATGGCCGGGTAGCCCGGCTGACGGGCACAAACACAGAGTTTGGCGTGCAATTCGATTCTCTCGCCGACGTCGTCAGCTTCGGAATTGCGCCGGCGTTGCTAGCGTACTCCTGGGGTGTGCGGCACCTGCCGGGGCTCGATACTGAATCCGGCATTCAGCAGATCGCACACTTCGGCTGGTGGTTTTGCCTGGCCTTCGTGGTCTGCTGCGCGTGGCGTCTGGCGCGTTTCAATGTGCAAGGCATGGCGCCGGGCGGCTCTAAATATTTTGTAGGGATGCCGACGCCTGCCGCTGCCGGCATGATTGCGGCCGTGGTTCATGCGTTCAAGTCGCCCATTCAGGATTGGCGATGGTCCATCGCTTGGATTTTTCTGGCGTTAGGGCTAGCGGCGTTGATGACCAGCACGATTCGCTTTTATAGTTTCAAAGATTTACCGTGGACGCGAAAGCAGCCCTCGCTGGGGATCGTTTTTATCGCGCTGCTCGGCGCGGCCATTTGGCGGTGGTCCGAAGAGGTCTTACTGTTGATCGCCGGCTCGTACACGGCTATCGGCGTCACTTTGCACGTCATCCGCCTGCTGCGGCACCGCCTGGTTTCGCGAACGGCTTGATCGCATGCCTTTAGATCGGGACTCCCATCGCATCGTCATCGCAGGCGCATCTTCCTTGCTTGGCATAGAACTCAAGTCCTTGCTCGAGGAGAGCCGCTTCGCCGCGTCCGAGTTTCGGCTACTGGACGAAGAACTTGCGGCCGGAACACTAACCGAGGCGGGCGGAGAGCCGGTGGTCATTCAGCCGGTGGAAGAGGGCAGCTTCAATCGCGCGCGATTCATCTTTCTCACTGGCAGCGCTGGATTTACGCGTGCCAATGTTGCGGCCGCTCGGAAAACAGGCGCGGTGCTGGTCGATCTATCGGGCGCTTTGGCGGAGGACTCCGGAACCTTGCCTTGGTTTCCCGGTGTCGATGCGTTGCGAGGCACGGAGTTGCCAAAACACGCGACGGTCTTTGCAGTCCCATCCGCCGCCGCGACAGCCGCGTCAGCCTTGGCTCTCGCTTTGGCGTCGAATGGTTTACGGCGACTCACCTTCACAGCGTTCCAGCCGGTCTCCGAAGCCGGCCGTGTAGGAGTCGAAGAGCTCGAAAGCCAAACTTCTCATTTACTTTCGTTCCAGAGCATCGGCAAGCCGGTGTTCGATACTCAAGTCGCTTTCACAATGCTGGATCGCTTCGGTTCCGAGAGTGCTCAGAAATTATCGGCGGTGCGCGACCGCGTCCGAGCGGAAATTCGCGCGGTGCTCGGCGGGAAGGGGATTGTGCCGGCGGTGCAGCTCCTTCACGCGCCGGTGTTCTATGGCTCCGCATTCAGCGCTTGCGCAGAACTCGATCCCTCGGCGGATCAGACTGCCATCAACAATGCATGTAAGGGCGCGGGCTTTGCTCTCACCCAAGAAGACGGACCGAGTAACGTCAGCGCTGCCGGCGAGAGCCTGATCCAGTTGGCGCCGCCGGATCCAGATCCTTCGGCGCCTGGTACCTGGTGGTTCTGGGGCGCGGCGGATAATATTCGGCTACCCGCGGCCAACGCCGTCAAGCTGGCCACGAAGGTCGCGGACAATCTCGCGTCATGAGATCACGTGTAGCATTTCTACTTCTGCGCGTCGTTCCGAGCAGCGTACTCGCGCTAGCTGCACTGACTTTTGCCGGCTGCGGATATCATGTGGCGGGACACAATGACGCTCTGCCGCATGAAATTCACGTCATCGCCGTTCCTGCGCTGGAAAATGCCACCACCAGTTACCGCATCGAGCAGCGGTTTACCTCTGCGACCGTGCACGAATTTCTTGCCAAAACCCAATACAAAGTGGTGTCCAATCCCGCGGCGGGTGATGCGGTTTTGCACGGCAAAATTCTAAGTCTGGAAGCGGTTCCACTGCTGTTCGACGCTACCGGCGGGCGAGCGACGACCATGCTGGTCACCGTCAAATGTGACGTCACTTTGACGCAAGCCATCAATGAGAAAGTTCTGTATCACACCGACAATTTCGTTTTTCGCAACGAGTACGAGCTTTCCACCAACGTGACCAGTTTCTTCGAGGAACAAGATCCTGCTCTAGACCGTATGGCGCGCGATTTCGCGACGCGTCTAGTCGCGGCCGTGACCGAAAACTTCTGACCATCTCGGCCCCTTGCTCCGCTTGCCTTTCCGTCTGTATTCCTGCAACCTGACTACTCACGCGAACACAAATCCATGCCTCACATCACCACCGAAAATTTAACCGCGCGACTCGAGAAAGCGAAACCGTTCCCGGTGCTATTGCTGTTAGGCGACGAGCCCTATATTCGCGGTACCTGGCGCACGCAGATCGTCGACAAATTAATCCCTGATGCCGCGCGCGATTGGGCGGTGTGCCGCTACTCCGCCGACCGCGGCGAGACGGGAAACGCCCTTCAGCAGGCACAGTCGCTGCCGATGCTCTCGTCGCGTCAGGTTATCTTCTTGCAGGATGTGGAGAAAATCGAAAAGCTCGGCGAAAAGAGCCGCGAAGCGGCCATCGAGGAACTCGAAGCCTATCTGGAGAATCCCGCGCCATTTACTCTGCTGGTCCTCGAAGCAACGGTGCTGGACCAGCGCATGAAGCTTGCCAAGTTGCTGACCGAAAAAGCGCAGGTGCTGGAAATTGGCCTCGGCGAAGATCCCGAACAGCGGCAAGCCGCGGCCGTGCGATTCGCCAGCGTCATCGCCAAAGAACAAAAAGTGGAGTTCGATCCCGGAGCCGCCGAGGATCTCGCCGAATACGTTGCTGCGGACCTGATGCGACTGCGCAACGAAATCATGAAGCTAGCGACGTATGCCGGCGATCGCAAGCGGATCACTCGGCAAGATGTCAGCGCCCTGGTCATCTCCGAAAAAACTACGACCGTCTGGGAGTTGGCCGATCTCATCGCCACCCGCGAACAGAAGAAAGCTCTCGAGTTTCTCGATCGGCTGCTGCGCGATGGCGAAGAACCGCTGCCTATGTTAGGTGCGATCACCTGGATGTATCGGAAATTGATCGAAGCCAGCGACCTAAAAGGCGTCAGCAATGGCTACCAGGCTGCTCGCGCGCTGGCCATGAGTCCGGAACGCGCCGAGGCTGCCCTTCGGAATGCGCGCAAAATCTCCAAGCCGCGTCTGCTCGCCGGGCTGCGTGCGTTTCAAAACGCCGACGATCGCCTCAAAGGTGGCCGCGAAGACGCACGAACAACGCTCGAATTTCTAATTACCGACCTGACCACGCAACGCGCTTAGCGAAAGAATCGCACCGTAAACCTGCTGGTGCGAACGAATTGAAACCCATGATGTATTAGACGTAATACGTCACATCATTGTCATTTTATGTCGTGGACAAACTGTGGCACCGCGCGCGCAGCATCGCCGCTCAAAACACGAAAAACCTGTACTTTAGTGCAGGTATTAGCCATTTCAGAACGATGTGTCAACTAAAGACTATGCGTTCTCAGCGCCTCTGCTAAGGTGAGCGATGGGTACGAACGTTCTGGAGTGCGTGGATGTCTGTCCGGCTCGGCGAAATTTTGGTCAAGGAATCTCTGATCACCCAGGATCAGCTGCAGAAGGCGCTGGAATTTCAGCGCTCTAATGGCGGCAAGCTGGGCTCTTGTCTGACCAAGATGGGATTCATTACCGACGATGACATCACCGGCGTACTCTCGCGTCAATACGGTGTTCCCTCCATCAATCTGAAGTATTACGAAATCGATCCGACCGTCATCAAGCTGATTCCGCAAGACACGGCTACCCGCTACCAGGTTATTCCGCTTTCCCGCGTTGGCTCGGTGCTGACCATCGCGATGACCGATCCGACTAACGTTTTTGCCATGGACGATATCAAGTTCATGACCGGCTTCAACGTCGAACCGGTGGTCGCTTCGGAGTCCGCAATCGGCGAAGCCATCGTGCGTTTCTACGGCGGCGCTGAGACCAACCACGAAGAACTCAGCAATTTGATGAAGGACCTCGACGATCAGGAACTCGAGGTTTCCACCGAAGAGACCGAGATGGATACGGCGACCCTGGAAAAGGCCGCCGAAGAAGCGCCCATCATCAAGCTCGTCAATTTGATTTTGACGGATTCCGTCAAGCGGGGCGCCAGCGACATTCACATCGAGCCTTACGAGATGGAAATGCGCGTGCGTTTCCGCGTCGATGGCGTACTGCAAACGGTCATGAGCCCTCCGCTGCGCCTGAAAGACGCGATCACCAGTCGCTTGAAGATCATGGCCAAGCTGGACATCGCCGAAAAGCGGCTGCCGCAAGACGGCCGCATCATGATTAAGTACAAGGCCGACGGAAAAAAGAAAGAGCTCGATTTTCGTGTCTCGACCGTGCCGACTCTGTTCGGCGAAAAAGTTGTGCTCCGGTTGCTCGACAAAGAGAATCTGCGCCTGGACATGACGAAGCTGGGCTTCGAGCAGGAGTCGTTGAAGAAATTCGAACGCAACATTTTGAAGCCTTATGGCATGGTGCTGGTCACCGGTCCGACGGGCTCAGGCAAAACCAACACGCTGTATTCCTCGGTCGCGCGACTCAATCAAGTCGATACCAACATCATGACCGCCGAAGATCCTGTCGAGTTCCAGCTCGCGGGGATCAACCAGGTACAGATGAAGGAACAAATCGGGTTGAACTTCGCCGCGGCTCTGCGCGCATTTTTGCGACAAGATCCGAACATCATTCTGGTCGGCGAGATTCGTGACTTTGAAACCGCGGAAATCGCTGTAAAAGCAGCTCTCACGGGTCACTTGGTGCTTTCCACGCTGCACACCAACGATGCGCCTTCCACCATCAGCCGCTTGATGAACATGGGTATCGAGCCGTTTCTCGTCGCAACTTCCGTAAACCTGATCTGCGCGCAACGTTTGGTGCGCCGTATCTGCTCGAACTGCAAGGAAGAATTGGAAGTTCCTGAGCAGGCGCTGATCGATGCCGGCTACTCACCTGAAGAAGTGAAGACTACCAAGATTTATCACGGTAAAGGCTGCACGACGTGCAACAAGGGCGGCTACAAAGGCCGAACCGGTTTGTACGAGGTCATGGAAATCAACGACGAGATGCGTGAATTGATTCTGGTTGGTGCGTCGGCGCTCGAATTGAAAAAGAAAGCCATTGAGCTGGGCATGATTACGCTGCGGCGCAGCGGTTTGATCAAGGTGGCCTTGGGTCAAACGACGATGGAAGAAGTTCTTCGCGAAACCGTTCTGTAGAGAGAGGGTGAGCAATGGCCGGGATAACGCTGAGCGAATTGCTGAAAAAGATGATCGAG
Source organism: uncultured Acidobacteriota bacterium (assembly GCA_963788725.1). Lineage (GTDB taxonomy): Bacteria > Acidobacteriota > Terriglobia > Acidiferrales > UBA7541 > Acidiferrum. Next base: position 70,611 of record CAWBHT010000001.1, read on the forward strand.
ATGGGCGGCAGCGACCTGCACATCACGACGAATAGCGCCCCGCGCGTGCGCGTTCATGGACGACTGCGTCCCCTGGACATGCCTCCGCTGACGGCCGCGGATACCAAGTCACTGGCTTACAGCGTTCTCACCGATGCGCAGAAGCATCGCTTCGAGGAAAATCTCGAGCTGGACTTTTCGTTTGGATTGAAAAATCTGGCGCGTTTCCGAGGCAACGTTTTCAATCAGCGCGGAGCCGTTGGAGCCGTTTTCAGGACCATTCCCTGGGAGATTAAAGGCTTTGACGCTCTTGGCCTACCGCAAGTGGTCAAGGCCATGTGCGACAAGCCCCGCGGATTGGTGCTGGTCACTGGCCCGACCGGTTCAGGCAAGTCCACGACGCTCGCGGCCATGCTCGACAGAATCAACGCCGAGCGCGAAGAGCACATGATTACGATCGAGGATCCCATCGAGTTCCTCCACAATCATAAAAAGTGCCTCGTCAATCAGCGTGAAGTTCACGCCGACACGCATTCGTTCTCAAACTCGCTGCGGGCCGCGTTGCGCGAAGACCCGGACGTGGTGCTCATCGGGGAAATGCGCGACCTGGAAACGATCGAATCCGCCCTGCGCATCGCGGAGACCGGCCACTTGACCTTCGCGACGCTGCACACCAACTCCGCGGCGTCCACCATTAACCGCATCATCGACGTATTTCCGGCACATCAGCAGCCGCAGGTGCGCGCTCAGCTCTCCATGGTGTTGGAAGGTATCTTGTGCCAGGCGCTGTTGCCTCGGTCCGACGGACGCGGCCGCGCCATGATTATGGAAGTGCTGGTGCCCACGCCGGCCATCCGCAACCTGGTCCGCGAAGACAAAATTCACCAGATCTATTCAGCGATGCAAACCGGTACCGGACAAACGGGCATGCAGACCTTCAACCAAGGTTTGGCCAATTCGTATTTCGCCAAGACCATCACGTTGGAAATGGCGTTATCGCGCTCGTCTAATGCCGACGAATTGCAGGACATGATTAACCGCGGCGTCGCAGGTCCGGGCGGCTTGAAAACGCCGGTAGGGAAGCGCTAAGACATCAAGGATTTCGTGAGCAAGGGGCTCCAAGTCATTGGGATGTGCGATCGAGGAGGATTAGGAAATGCCGGTATACACGTATAAGGGCACAGACAAGAAAGGCGCATCCGTCAGTGGCGAAGCCAACGCCACCAGCAAGGCGGAGCTTCAGAATCAGCTGCGGCGCCAGCAGATTACGCCCAGCAAAATGTCCGAGAAGGGCAAGGAATTCAACTTGCCTACTTTCGGCGGCGGCATCGACGCGAAGGAACTCGCGGTCTTCACGCGCCAGTTCTCGGTCATGATCGATGCAGGTCTCCCCTTGGTGCAGTGCCTGGAAATTCTCGCCGGCCAGCAGGAAAACAAGATTTTCCAAAAGGTGCTGACCGCCACGCGCGGCTCGGTAGAAGGCGGCGCGACGTTGTCTGCTGCTATGCGCGCACATCCCAAAGTATTCGACGCCCTGTTCGTCAACATGGTGGAAGCGGGCGAAACTGGCGGTATTCTCGACACCATTCTCCAGCGCCTCTCCAGCTACATCGAAAAGAACGTCAAGCTGAAGCGCGCCGTTAAATCCGCCATGGTTTACCCAATTGGCGTCATCACCATCGCTGGCGCCGTCATCACTTTGTTGTTGTGGAAAGTCGTTCCAATTTTCGCCACATTGTTCGCCGGCCTGGGCGTCGACCTGCCGCTCCCCACCAAAATAGTTATCGCGTTGAGCAATTTCGTCGGCAGCATCTTTGGCCTCCTGATCGTGGTGGGGCTTGTGGGCATCGTGATCGGTATCAAGGTCTGGTATGGAACCGAGCAGGGGCGTTATGCCTTGGACTCTCTCACGTTGAAGTTGCCGGTCGTCGGCTTATTGATGCGCAAGATCGCCGTGGCGCGCTTCACTCGCACCCTTGGAACGCTGATCGCCAGCGGCGTCCCCATTCTCGAGGGCCTGGACATTACCGCCAAGACCGCTGGCAATGCGGTCGTCGAGCGCTCCTTGCAAAAGGTGCGCAAGTCGCTCGAAGAAGGCAAGACGCTCACGGAGCCCTTGAAGGAATCTGAAGTTTTCCCCGGCATGGTTACGCAAATGATCAGCGTCGGTGAACAAACCGGTGCCATGGATGCCATGCTGCAAAAGATCGCCGACTTCTACGAAGAGGAAGTCGACGCCGCCGTAAAGGACCTGTTGACGGCGTTGGAGCCGGTCATGATCGTGTTCCTCGGCGTGGTCGTTGGCGGCGTGGTCATTTCCATGTACATGCCACTGTTCTCGCTGATCGGCAAACTCAGCGGCAAGTAACTAGCAACGGGCCACGGATCGCAGATAGCAAGTTGTGCATGTCGTGGCAGGAAGGGGGTCTTCCTGCCATGACACGTTTCCAGCGTGTATTGCCAAATGCCTGAGATTCGAAATAATCCCGGCCGCAGTCTCTCGGTTGATCAGACCACCACGAGAAAAGAGTGGCTGGATTGGCTGACGCGCGTGCGTCTGCTTTTGATTGCGTTGATTCTCGCCATTGGCGTCGTATGGCCGCAGTACGGACCGGCGCCGACGACCGCGCGGTCTTTTCTTCCGCTCATCGTTTTCTGGATTACGCTTGGCACCATCCACATCATCTTGTTGCGCTGGATTCCGAATGCGCCCTGGCACGGAGCTCTGCAAGTCATCAGCGATGTGCTGATGGTGTCCGCGCTGGTGTACGCCACCGGCTTGCAAGACAGCTATTTCATTTCCTTGTATCTGCTGGTGATCATCGTAGGAAGTATCCTGTTTTCGCGGCGCGCGGCGTTCGGCGTCGCTACGCTGAGCCTGTTGTTCCTGGGCGGGCTAACGATACTTGCGTACACCGGCAAAATTCCACGCACGTACAGCGCACCCGCGACTGCGGACAGTTTGCGATTCTGGTTCCTCAGCAACCTCTTCGGCTTCCTCGCGATCGCCTACCTCGCCAGTCTTCTCGCGCAATCGCTGCGTCGCAAGGGTCTGGAGCTCGAAGAGAAGCGCGAAGAGTTGCTCGATCTCCAAGACTTCACCGAAGACATCATTCATTCGATGCGCGGCGGCTTGATCACTACGGACCTTGAAGGCCGGATCATTCTGCTCAACCGTACGGGCGAAGACATTCTCGGATATCGCTTCATGGACCTCCGCGGGAAAAAGGTTTCCGAAATCAATGAGGCCTTCTGGGGCCAGGGCATGCCCCAGGCCACCGACAAGCTTTCGCTGCGGCGTGAAATCGAGTTCAAGACCGGCGAAGGTCAGCTCCGCTATCTCGGCATCAGTATCTCTCCGCTGCGCTCGCGCGATTCCCAACGCAGCGGCTTCGTCTACAACTTTCAAGACCTCACCGATTTTCGACGGCTGGAACAGGAAGTCGCTACCAAGGAACGCATGGCCGCTCTTGGCCGGCTCTCCGCCGCTATCGCCCATGAGATCCGTCAGCCACTGACCGCTATGGTCGGCGCCGTCAAGGAACTCGCGCGTTTGGTGCCTATGGAAGAAGACCACGTGCATCTGGTCAGCATTGTCAGCAGGGAATCGGAGCGGCTGAATCACATCATCACTGAATTCCTGAATTATTCACGTGAAAAGACCTATGAGTTTCAGAACGCCGACGTCGGCGCGCTGCTTAACGAAACTCTGGTTCTGGTGGAGAAGAAGCCGGAGATCGGCCAGAAATATCAGATTTCGCGCGCCTTCAATGGCCATGAGCTGCGCGCTCGCGTCGATCCCCACAAGATCAAACAGGTTTTCTGGAATTTATGCGATAACGCACTGCGCGCCATGCCTGAGGGTGGGACTCTGACCGTCGGCCTGGAAGAGCGCCCCTTCTGGTTGCGCATCGCCTTTCGCGACACGGGCATTGGCCTGGACCCCAAACAGCGCGCCAAGATTTTCGAGCCGCTGCAATCGGGTTTTCAGGGGGGCACCGGGCTTGGCCTCTCCATCGTTTATCAGATCGTTCAGGCTCATAGCGGACGCATCAGCGTGATTTCGCAGAAAGACCGCGGCGCGGAGTTCATCGTGGAACTGCCGCGCGTCGCGTGAGGGTGTCTTATGCAGGCTGTTAAAACTGCCGCGAAGAATCAAAGCCGCGAAACGGCTCACATCCTCGTTGTAGACGACGAGCGCTCCATCCGTGAACTTCTAGAAATCACTTTCCGCAAAGAGGGATACCGCGTTGAAGTGGCCCACAACGTGGATGATGCCAAACGCAAGCTCGAGTCCCAAATTTTCGACATTGTCATTTCTGACGTGCGCATGCCCGGCGAAAGTGGCGTGGACCTGCTCAAGTTGACGAAGGAAATTGCACCGGACTGCTTCTTTCTGTTGATCACCGGCGTGCCCACGGTCGAGACCGCCATTGCTGCCATCAACTCAGGCGCCGACCGCTTCGTCATCAAAGATCACGAACTGGTCGATCAGTTGCGCCGAGCGGTGCGGGAAGTTTCCGAGAGCCTCAAGTGGAAAAAGGAAGCCGGCTATCTGCGTCGCGAACTTCGCCGCCTCACAGGCCTGGACAATATCATCGGGCAGAGCCCTAAGATGCGCGCCATTTTCGATCTCATTCAGACCGTAGCACCGCAAACCAGCCGTGTCTTGATCACCGGCGAGAGTGGCACAGGTAAAGAACTCGTGGCTCGTGCCATCCACGAAAACAGCATGCGCGCGCAGGCGCCTTTCATCACCATCAATTGCGGCGCGTTTCCCGAGACCTTGCTGGAATCCGAACTCTTCGGCTACATGAAGGGCGCCTTCACGGGCGCCAACGAAAACCGCCAAGGGCTGTTCCGGGCCGCCCACGGTGGAACCCTGTTTATGGACGAGATCGGCAACATGCCACTCCCGATGCAGGTCAAGCTCTACCGTGTGCTCCAAGAAGGCAAAGTTCGTCCCATCGGCAGCACCGAGGAAAGCGACGTCGATGTCCGCATCATCGCCGCCACCAATAAGGACTTTGACAAGGAAATCGCCGAAGGCCGCTTTCGCGAAGACCTCTACTATCGCCTTAGCGTCATACCCATTCTGTTGCCACCGCTGCGCGAGCGCCGCGAAGACATTCCGCTGTTGGCGCGGCATTTTCTGGAGTCCTTCCGCAAGACCATGGAGAAGCCCATCGAAGGGATATCTCCAGAGGCTATGCGCCGCCTAGAATCGTACGATTGGCCGGGCAACGTTCGCGAACTCGAGAACACCATGGAGCGTGCCGTCGCCTTGGAGACTTTGCCCGAAATCTCACTCCGCGTCCTCCCTGATCGTATCGCGGGGTATTCCGGGGGAGCCTCTCTGGCGGGAGCTAATGGCGCAAGTTCTGCGTTCCCTGGCGATGGCTTGGACTTTGAGAGGGAAATCGCCCACGCCGAACGTCGCTACCTCCAGGGAGCCTTGGAGAAGACTAACGGCGTCCGGACCCAGGCTGCTGAACTGCTCAAAATCAGCTACCGCTCCTTCCGGCACTACGCCAAAAAACACAACCTGTAACCACTGCCGAATCAGGCGAATCGCCCGTTTTCCACACCACATTGTGCGATGCCGGTTTCCGTCTTTTCGGTTACGACAAAAAGTGTCACTTGGCGTTGATAGCGGCCTGCTTCAGGCAACTCTTTAGCGAAAAGGACAGTCTTTATTCTTGTGCAAGGCTTCTGAAATCAGGCACATAGGTAAAAATGGTACAGGTTCTGGCAAAGAGGCCTCGATTGGCGTTACCCTTGCAGTATAGGGGGCCGTGCTCTGGCACTACTAATACACTCTCTCAAGGAGATAGCAGCATTATGAAGAAGCAGAAGGGTTTCTCTCTTATCGAGCTTTTGATCGTCGTGGCGATCATTTTGATCATCGCCGCGATCGCCATCCCGAACCTCATTAAGTCCAAGATGGCGGCCAACGAAGCTTCAGCCGTTGGCTCGGTCCGTACCATCAACACCTCGGAAGTTGCCTTCGCATCGGCCTGCCCGAACATCGGCTTTACCGCCACGATCACCGACTTCGGCGCGGCCGGCCCCTGCAACGCGGCTCGGCAGTTGCTTGATCCGCAGCTGGTTACCGGCACGAAGAGTGGCTACACCTTCGCGCTCGGCGGTGCCACGGGCACTCCCGTCGTCACCTACACGATTACCGCTTCGCCGGTCAACGCTAGCTCCGGCACGCGCGGTTTCTTCAGCGACGAGTCTGGCGTGATTCGCTACAACATCGCTGGTGTTGCGACCGTCGCCAGCCCGGCACTGCAGTAAGCCGAGCTGTTTAACGGTGTGAACTGGGGGGAGGCCCTGAAGGCTTCCCCTTTTTTTTTAATCGCAGCAGAAACTCGGTAAGAGATGCGGCAACGCAGCACGAGCATCATGGGCACGAGCATCACTCAAGGTCGCCTGTTGGGAGCACGAGGACGCGATGAAACGCTCGACAAAAAACGGAGACTGCCGGCTGATGCAGGGAAGCGCCTCAGGCTTCTCGCTCATCGAACTGCTCATTGTCGTGGCCATCATCCTGGTCATCGCCGCCATCGCAATTCCTAACCTGATCCGCGCCAAAGCGGCCGCCAACGAATCCGTATCCGTCGCATCGATTCACGCTATCAACACCGCCGAAATCGCCTACTCATCACTCAATCCGACCATCGGCTTTTCCGCATTGCTGGCGGACTTAGGCCCAGCTGGCGGAGGATTCCTTGACTCCAACCTGGCAAGTGGATCCAAGAGCGGATACAACTACACCTACGTGCAAGTCGGGGCAGCACCCTCCTCGGGCTACAGCATAAATGCCGATCCCATCGTGAGGTCCATCACTGGACATCGTAGTTTCTATTCGAGTCAGGACAATATCACGCGCTACGATCCAGTTGCGCCTGCTACGGTTGCGAGTCCCGTTCTGCAGTGAATCTTTGTGCATCGATTTTTGGTGACTTCGTGCGCTTGCATCTTGCCTGTTGATCCAGACGACTGTCCTCGGGTAACGCAGTCTGTAATGCCATAGCTCTTTGCCAACCGCCAACACGACACTTCCTAGCAAATTGCTATACTCCATCTCATGCATTGTTGTTATGGCGCAAGGACTCACTCATTTGTCGCAGCTCCCTTGGCTGCCCTCGCGTTGAGTCTGGCCATGGGTCCGACCGGCAATGCGGCCGAACCGGTCAGCCAATTCGTTCGCAGCTTTGAAGCCCACTATCGCGCCGCCCGGACCCTCCAGGCGACCTTCCTCGAAGAGTACAAAGAGAATGGCCAAATCGTACGCACCGAAGCCGGCGTTGCGTATTTCCGCCGTCCGGGCAAAATGCGCTGGGAATATGAGTCGCCGGAAAAAGATATCTTCCTCGTTGACGGCAAGACCGCTTGGTTCTACGTTCCCGGCGATCACACCGTCATGCGCGTTCCCGCGAAAGAGAGCAGTGACTGGCGAACGCCGCTGGCGCTCCTTGCTGGCGAAATGAAAGTGTCGCGAGTGTGCGCACGCGTCGATTTCGCCGAATCAGAAAAATCCGAAAATCCATCAAACGTGGTCCTTCGCTGCCGGGTACGCGGCGCCTCGTCGAGTTCCCGCGACGCCACGAAAAGCGGTGCTGCAACAGGGAATGCCAATTCCCGCGACGGCACGGCTAATGACGCCGCCGCCCCGAAAGCCAGCCAGGATGACACCGTACTCTTCGAGATCAACCGAGACACCGGCGAACTGTCCCGCCTGATCGTTCGCCAACGCGGCGCCGTTGAAGTCGAATTTCGCTTCAGGAACTGGCAGATGAATCCGCCGGTGACCGAAGCCATGTTCCATTTCGAGGTTCCCGTCGGCGTCGCCATTGTGAATGGCGAATTGCCCGCCGGCGAAGCTGGTGTAAAATAGCTGTTGCCCACCTGCATTCGGTCGGAATGATCTGGAAATAAGAAGGTTACGTACTGGGAACGGCCAACCCTTCCAGGCTTCCCGGCATATCAATTACCTGAGGTACACTGAGGACCTATGGGGGAGTTTGTCTGCCGAGTAGCGGATGGCAACGGGCGAGTTTTCTCGCACGTCGAGGCTGCCGGTACGCTGGCCGAAGCGCGTCAGAAGTTGCTCGATCGCGGGCTGTATGTGTATTCGGTGTCCTCGCGAAGCGGCGTAATTGGCGGCTTCACGCGTCGGCGCGAGCGCACCATCGGTGGCTCCGACTTCCTGATCCTCAACCAGCAATTCAACACTCTGATCAAGGCGGGTTTGCCGATTCTTCGCGCATTGGATTTGCTCGCCGACCGGGCCTCTTCTCCCAAACTCCGGCCGGTGATTTCGCAAATCCGCGACCGCGTTCGCGAAGGGAAGTCCCTTTCCGAAGCAGTCAGCGAAGCGGGCGTCTTCTCAAAGGTATATTCCACCGCGATTCTGGCCGGCGAAAAGAGCGGCAATCTCTCCGGCGTGCTCGAGTATTACATCGCCTATCAGAAGGTCAGTACCGGAGTCCGCAAAAAAATCCTCGCGACGCTGGTTTACCCGGCATTATTGATCACTGTCGCCACAATCGTGGTCACCTACCTCGTTACCGCTGTCATTCCCAAATTTGCGCTGTTGTATCGCGACTTGAACGTGGAATTGCCTACACCGACCAAGGTCCTCATTGCCCTTACCGTGGATTATCGTTACGCATTACTGGGCATGATCGGAGGGGTGATCGTGCTTGCCCTGGCGATATACTCGTGGTCGCGCACCGAAGAAGGTGGCGTAGCCTTCGATCGACTGAAATTCAGGCTGCCGGTAATCGGGGACACCATGCTGAAGTTTCAGGTGGCGCAGTTCTCCCGCACTTTGGCAACGCTGCTGACCGGCGGCACACCGCTGGTGGCTGGGCTGCAAACCGCGGCGGACGCCATCGGCAGCAAACTGGTCCGCGGCACCGTCGGCGAGGCGACGCAGATGGTGCGCGAAGGAGAATCGCTGCATGCCGCGCTCGCTTCCAAAGGTGTGATGCCGCCGTTGGCGCTGGACATGATTGAGGTCGGCGAATCGAGCGGCGCCTTGGCTCCCATGCTCACTAGCGTGGCCGAATTTTACGAAGACGAAGTGAACCTGAAACTCGCGGCAATGGTTTCTTTGATCGAACCGATGATGCTTATTTTTATGGGCATGTTGGTGGCGTTTATCCTGATTTCGTTGTACTTGCCGATTTTCTCGCTCTCTACTACGGGAATCGGCAACTAAGGAACACATGGCAACGACTGATCAACAATCAAACGCGATGGCCAGTCTGGCGTCGGCTACCGACGAGCAGAATGAACGCGACGTCTCGCGTAAGGTTGCCGAGCGCTACCGCAAGGAATTCATCGATCTGCGCGAGCAGCGCATCGATCCGGAGTTGTTCCGCGCGATTCCTGCCGACCTGATGTTCCGCTACAACTTCGTGCCACTGGAAGTGCACAACAATCTGCTCTCCATCGCGGTAGCCGACCCAAGTCAGGTTTTGCTCAGCGATGAGCTTTCGCTGCTGCTCGGCAAAAAACTTCACATCAAAGTCGCCACTCCACGCCAGATCAGTGATCTCCTGAAACGTACCGAGCAATCCCAGCGCGTTCTCGAACAAGCCACCGAAGCGTTCACGCTGCAAGTCTCCAAGGACGAAGAGGAAAGCGACGAAACCATTTCGGGCGATCGCCTCACGCGTGATACTACCGTCAGTCCCGTGGTCCGCCTGGTGGAAACTTTCATTTTCACCGCATTGGAGCGCCGGGCTAGCGACATCCACATCGAAGCGCGCGACACCGAAGTCGCCGTGAAATACCGCATTGACGGTGTTCTGCAGCACGCCATGCAGCCGATCGCGAAGGAATGGCATTCCACCGTGATTTCGCGCATTAAGGTGCTCAGCGATTTGGACATTGCCGAGCGCCGCGTTCCGCAGGACGGCCGCTTCCGTGTGAAATACAAGGGCCGCTTCATCGACCTTCGCGTATCCATCATGCCCGCCAGCCACGGAGAAGACGCCGTGCTGCGTGTTCTGGACAAGGAAACGCTCTCCGAGAAATTTCACAGTCTCAGCCTGGATGTCGTCGGATTTTCTGCCGAAGAGATGCGCCGTTTTCGCCGCTATATTCGCGAGCCTTACGGCATGGTGCTGGTCACCGGCCCCACTGGATCGGGCAAGACCACCACACTGTACGCTGCCATCAACGAAATTAAGACCGACGAAGACAAAATCATCACCATCGAAGATCCCGTCGAATATCAATTGCGCGGCATCACGCAGATTCCCGTAAACGAGAAAAAGGGACTCACCTTCGCCCGCGGCTTGCGCTCCATTTTGCGCCACGACCCTGACAAGATCATGGTTGGCGAAATCCGCGACCAGGAGACCGCGCAGATTGCCATTCAGTCCGCGCTGACCGGTCACTTGGTGTTCACCACCGTGCACGCCAACAACGTCACGGACGTTATCGGTCGCTTCATCAACATGGGCGTCGAGCCGTACAACTTCGTTTCGGCTCTCAACTGCATCATGGCCCAGCGCCTGGTGCGCATGATTTGCCCCAATTGCAAGCGGCCCAAGCGCTACACCAACACGGAGCTTCAGGAACTGGGCCTGGATCCGGCGCAGTGGTCGGGAATCGTGCTTGCCGAAGGGGCAGGATGCCTGGAATGTTCCGGCACCGGCTATCACGGGCGAACCGCCATCTGCGAACTGCTGGATCTTACCGACCGAATTCGCGAAATGATTGTGGATCGCCGTCCGACCTCCGAAATCAAGCGTGTGGCGCGCGACGAAGGCATGACCACGCTGCGTGAAAGCGGCCTGGCCAAAATTCGCGCGGGCGTCACCAGCGTCAAAGAAATCAACAAGGTGACTTTCGTTGAGCAATAGCGCTTTCCGCCAGGGAATTTACCAGAGCGAATTCGCTCGCAAGATTGCGCGCTGGCTCGAGGCCATGCCGCATCCGCCGCTCGGTCTGGAAATCAGTCAGGATCATGTTGCCGGAGCGCGCTGGACGCGTACCGGCGGCTTGGACGATTTTGCTTCCGAAGCCCTGCCCGTCGGAGCGTTGACGCCTTCCGCTGTCGAAAGCAACATAACCAATCCGATGGCCGTCAAAAGCGCCATTGCCAGCGTGATGTCTCGGCTCCGTGCCAAGGACGAAGACGTCGCCATGCTCGTTCCCGATCCGGTGATCCGCGTTTTCGTGCAGCATTTCGAGCAGTTTCCGCGCTCTCCGCAGGAAGCCGAGCCCATGCTGCGCTGGAAATTAAAGAAGAGCGTGCCGTTCGAGGCCGACGAGACGGTAATTTCCTACATGCGCCAGGCGCCCCGCGAAGACGGCGTCGACGTCGTCACCGGCCTCGCGCGTTTGCGCATTGTTCGCGAATACGAGTCTCTCGCGGAACAAGCCGGGCTGTATCCAGGCGTGGTCATGAGCTCATCGCTCGCGGCGATTACGCTTCTCGATGACCGCCATCCGACCTTGCTGGCCCGCATCTCCGGCCTCGCGCTGACCACCGCGATCGTTCGTGAAGGCGTGTTATGCGGCTACCGCTGCACCGAACTTCCCGCGCAAAGCGGTGACCTGACGCCGCAAATGTTGCTCGAAGAAATTTACCCCGTCGCGGCGTACTATCAGGACACCTGGCAGGAGGGCATTCAGTCTGTGCGCGTAGCGGGGTTGGGCGCGCGGCTCCCGGAATTTGTCGGCCCGCTGGAAAATGAGTTTAAGTGCGAAGTTCGCTCGCTGCTGCAGACGGCGCTCTCCGAGGGTCGCGTCCCGGAAGCGGCACAAGCCATGGCCGATCACGAAAATGAAGGCTTGGTAGGCTGGATGCTGCATCGCAACTGACTTGTAGCGGCGCATTTCTGCCACGGGACTGAGCCCGATGCGCGACTTTGTAGCGGCGGCCTTCCGAGGCCGGCGATTTTTGGTCGAGCAGCACAAAATTTGAGGCATTAAAGAAAAATGAAAGCCCGGCTCAATCTATCCACTAAACCGCTGCAGACCCACCGCAGCTTCCTTGCCGGCGCCGGAATTATTGGCGCGGTCGCCGCCGTTATCTTTTTGATCCTGGGATGGCACGTATATTCGGTGCGCAAAGCCAACGAATCGCAGCGTGCCAAAATCGCGCAATTGCATCAGGAAATGGCTCGTTTGGAATCGCAGCGGCAGGATCTCGAAAAGTTTTTCGCACAACCCGACAATGCACGCCTGCACGAGCGCTCCGCATTCTTGAACACCCTCATTGACGAGCAAAGCTTGAACTGGACCAGGATGTTCATGGATCTGGAAAAAATCATGCCCGCGGGAGTGCGCCTGTTAAACATTGAGCCCAAGCACGACAAGGGCTTGGTGCAGGTAAAAATCACTATTGGCGCAATGACGGATGATGCCAAGCTGAAGTTCCTGCACGCGCTGGAAGGATCTCCGGCATTCACGCACGTTGTGCTGGTGGGCGAAAGGGCGGCCGCGCCGACGCCTGGCAGCATGGATCGCATGGAAGTCCAACTGCAAGCGATATACGCGAGGACTTGATGGGCCGCGATTTCAAATTTCAAAGACGCGCAATCCTGCTAGCGGTGATCCTGCTGGTGACTGCCGACATTGCTCTCGCGGCATACAGTTGGACCTTTGCCTCGGCACTCAATCCGCAACAGGACCTGATGATGCTGACGCGCAACCGCGATTTGTTGCAGGCCGACATTCTGCGTGCCCAGGATATTCGCAGCAAAATCCCTGCGATCCAGAAGGATTGTGACGAATTTGAGAAATCTCTTTATCCGGCATCCACCGGATATTCCGCCGTCAGCTCGGAGTTGGGTGCCATCGCTCGGAAATCCGGACTGCAGATCGAAAGCAGCAATCTTCGCGAAGAAGGGCTGAAGGCGCGGCAGCTCACCGAAGTCCAAATCGAAGCCATGGTGGTGGGCAGTTACTCCGGCGTGGTGCGTTTTTTGAACGGCTTGCAGCGATCAAATGTTGTGTATGCGGTCGAAGGCTTGTCGGCGAGATCGGATACCAGCCCGAACGGTGCGACTGGCCAGGTTCGTGTGACCCTGCACATCAAAACCTATTTCCGGACGGCCTGAGCGAAAAACCTGGTGAGCGAAAGACCTGAGCGAAAGATTGATGAGCGAGAAGAATCTATCAGTGAGACGAATTGATGAGTGAGAAGAGCAAAGGGATTGTGCTAGCCGTCCTGGTCGCGATCGCCGCGACGGCCTGGTACATCAGCGCCAGAGGTCCCTCCGCGGCCGCCAATACGTCAGCGGAGTCCACCACCTCGTATCGCCCGCTGGCCGTCGACAATCCGGAATTGCAACGCGAAAAATTGCGCCACAGCCGCGACACCGAATACAAAGGCACCGGCCGCGATTTGTTCAGCGAATTGGCGCCCCCGCCTCCCCAACCTGAGAAGCGGCAAGAAGCTGTGCGCCAGCCCGTTGGACCGGTTCAGCCGCCGCCACCTCCTCCGCCTGCCCTGCCGGCGAGCCTGAAATTCTTCGGCTATGGCACGATCCCGAATGGCACCGCAAAGCGCGCGTTTTTGAGCGACGGCGACCAGATTTATATCGTTGGCGAAGGCGACACCTTGTTGGGAAAATTTCGCGTGCTGAAAATCGGCAACGCCAATCTGGATTTTGAAGAAATCCCCAGTGGACGGCGCGGCAGCACATCGCTGACAGACGAACCGATCGCCGCTCCGGCGTCCTGATGGGCGAGCCAATGAGAACCGACGCCTGAATTCCCGGCGCGAACTGCCAGCGAAGAGAATCCCATGAAGAGACACTATAGACCCACAAACAGACTGCGCCGTGAAGGCGGATACGCTCTCATGCTCGCGGTGTTTCTGACCACGCTGATGCTCATCGCCGCGATCGTGGCCGCGCCTTCGGTGCGCACCGAACGCCAACGCGAAAAAGAACAAGAGATGATCTGGCGCGGCAAGCAGTATGTCCGTGGGATCAAGATGTACTACCGCAAAAATGGCAGGTTCCCGACCAATCTCGATGACCTGATCAAGCCTCAACTCGGCGGCATCCGCTATCTGCGGCAAAAATATAAAGACCCCATGAATAAGGAAGACGGCTCGTGGCGCTTGATTTACGTCGGCCCCATGGGCCAACTTGTCGGCAGCACCAAGCCGCCGCAGAACATTCAGTTCCAAGCCGGCCCAGGCGCCGGAGCCGGAAGCATTCCGGCCGGCCAGCCCGGCGCAAGCACCGGATCGACATTTGGTGGCGGTTTCGGCTCATCTCAGCCGCAGCAGGCAGCCATGGGCTCGCAGCCGGGTACTGTCCCGGGCGTTTCTGGACAGGGACAGCAGGGAAACGGACAGGCTACAGGGCAGACCGGAGCGCCAGGGAGCACGACCGGGCAGGGCACCGATGCCCCAGCGCCGGTGGACACCTCCACCTTCGTGGGTGGCAACATTATTGGCATCGGCAGCAAAGCCGACAAACCGTCCGTCCAGGTCTACGAGAAGGCCACCAACTATCATCAATTTGAGTTTATCTGGGACCCCTCGAAGGATGCTCTGGTGATCGGTGGCGGCGGCCAGCAGGTCGGGACTCCTGCCGCGCCGGGTCAGAATCCTGCAGGACAGTTTGGCTCGCAGCCCCAGCCGGGCACTGGTGGACTACCCAGCCAGGAAATCCTGCCCCAAATCAACCAGACACGCCGCTAACGCCCAACAATCCTCCGCCGCAGTAGAGTGTCAAGGCTGGCTGTACGAGGTTGCAGGACTCGGGTTTGCGGCAAGGGGCAAAGCCGAGCTGTTCTTGGCGGAGGTTGCGCCATGAGGGCTGGATTTGCGTTGGGCATAGCTGCGGCCCACTTTCTGTACGTAATTCTGAGTTTCGCGATATGGCGGGACACTGCGGTAGCGCTGCACCGTTTGCGGGCCGGCATTGTAGGCGGCCAGCGTTAGCGCCAGGTTATTGTTGTAGCGCTTTAAGAGCTCGCTGAGATACTGAGTACCGGCGTTAATGTTCTCTGCCGGGTCGAAAATGTTTTTTGCACCCAGGCGCAGTGCCGTCTGCGGAAGCAACTGCATCAATCCACGCGCGTTGCGGCGAGACACCGCCTTGGGGTCGAAGTTGGATTCGGCGGAGATGATGCTGGTTATCAGATCGGGATCCACCGCATAACGGGCAGCGGCCGCCTGAATCAGCTCGCGAAACGGCGCCTTGGATGTTTCCACGTGCGGGATGGGATAGAAGACCTCTTCGGGCTCGATGCCGGCCACTTCGGAAGCGGGGAGCTCGGCGGTGCCGCCCCGGAGCTGAAGGTGATACGTATCCCCGTTCAGCTGGTACCCGGTGACCTGCAAACGCTGCCCGGAGCGCAGAACGATATATTCAGCGCGGGTCGGCGAGGCCGCTGAGAGAAGCAGGAGCAGCAAAACGAGCATTGGCGCAACCACTAGCGCCATGCAGCGTGAGCGAACTATTGAACGTGCTACGCGCATGTAGCAGGCTCCCGCAGTGCAAATTGCGCGATGGCAGCGGCGACGCCGTTTTCGTCATTCGTGCCGGTCTGGTGCCAGCCGAAGCATTTGAGTTCCGGCACGCAATTACCCATCACGATCGGGATGCCGGCGAACGATAGCATCTCGAAATCGTTGTGATTGTCGCCGATGGCCATGACTTCCTCGCGCGCGTAACCTCGCAGCGCGCCCATTCCGCGAGCGAGGAGCCTTTCGAGCAGGACGGGATGGACCACGTCAATCATCGAGAAATCGCGGCTTTCGTAGACAGGTCACCGCAAGCCGAAATTCATGCGCAAACGGCGCGGCGCGCAGGGCAGCTTCGGCTTCGCGCATCGCTTTCACTTTTCCGGAGAACATCACCTGCATAGGATCTTCGATGAGGCAGCTTTCCAGCGGGATGGCCTGGCTCAGGAATTCGCGGTTGCGGTTGTAGTAGGTGGTGCGGATCGGGATCGTCGGTGTCGATGACCTCGAGAATGATCTGATTGGCCTTCGGGCGATCGAAGACGACGCCCGCACCTTCGCGCCAAGGCAGCGTAGCGCGCAGCACGCGCTCGGCGGTGTCACGCGGAAGCAGATGGCGGAGATGCGTTTCGCCGTCATGCGTGCGCACCAGCGCGCCGTTATTGCAAATCATGGTGAGAGGCGCATCGAGTTTGCGGGCGATGGGCATGGCAAAGTCGTAGCGGCGTCCGGTGACCAGCGCGACTTCGATTCCGCGCCGCGTGGCTTCGGCGATGGCCGTGCGGTTCGCCTCCGGCAGATCCCAGCGGCTGTCCAGCAGCGTGCCATCGATGTCGAGCGCGATAAGCCTGACGGGCATGTGTCCATTATAGCAGGTTTGATTGAATTGCGGCGTGCGCGGATGGACCGTTGCGTGGGTCACTGCGGCGCTTGCGCTGGTTCTTGACAGCTTTGGTTGGGAGCTGCGAAACCGGACCCTCAGCGCCAAAAGGCCTGAGCTAAAAGGCCGTTAAATGGCTGTGCTAACTGCGACGTTTATGACTCCGGCGAAGAACGTGGTGGAGTTGAAGTGCTCGAAGTGCGGAAAGAAGTATGACGCGGCGTTGGAGCAGCATTTGTGCTCATGCGGGCAGCCGCTGCTGGCGCGATACGACTTGAAGCGAGCGGCGGCGACACTGACGCTGAGGAATCTGGCAGAACCGGCCGCGAACACTGTGGCGGTATGCCGAAGTTTTGCCGGCTGGCGAGCCCGTTTCGCTGGGCGAAGGAATGACGGCGCTGCTGGCGGCCCGGCGAGCTGGGCGGCGCTATCGATGGGGCCGAGAATCTGTATGTGAAGGACGAAGGGCTGAATCCGACGGGATCGTTCAAGGCGCGCGGGATGACTGCGGCGGTGACACGCGCGAAACACTGGGTGCAAAGACCTTGCCGCGCCCACAGCGGGGAATGCCGGTGGCGCACTGGCGGCTTACGCGGCGGCGGCGGGACTGCCCGCGGTGATCGCGATGCCCGGCGGACACTCCCGCGGCGAATGTGATGGAGTGCAAAGCTTTTGGCGCGAAAGTGGTCAAGATCGATGGATTGATTTCGGATTGCGGGAAATATGTTGCGGAGAACAAGGATCGCGAAGGCTGGTACGACGTATCGACGCTGAAGGAGCCATATCGCGTCGAAGGCAAGAAGACGATGGGCTACGAATTGTGGGAGCAGTTTGGCGGCGAGCTGCCCGAGGTGATTTTGTATCCGACGGGCGGCGGCGTCGGATTGATCGGGATGTGCAAGGCATTTGACGAGATGCAGGAGATGGGCTGGATCGGAGCGGAGCGGCCGCGGATGGTGGCGGTGCAGGCGGAGGGTTGCGCGCCGATCGTAAGGGCGTGGGAAGCGAAGAAGGAATCGGCGGAATTTTTTGCCAACGCGGCGACGATGGCTTCGGGGCTGCGCGTGCCGGGGCCGTTGGGCGATCGGATGATTCTGCGAATGCTGCGGCAGACGGGCGGTACGGCGTTGACGGTGAGCGACGAGGAGATGTGGCGGACGGAAAGCAGCTGGCTTCGCAGGAGGGAATTTTCGCCGCGCCGGAAGGTGCGGCGACCGTTAGCGCGGCGCGGAAATTGGCGGCTTCGGGATGGATTCGATCGGAGGATCGGGTGGTTTTGTTCAATACGGGGACGGGTTACAAGTATGCGGAGGCTTGGGGGCGAGCGTTGCAGGAGTAGCGGATTCGCGCGATTGTTTGGTGGCGGTTCACGTATGAGTGGACTTGAATTTAAACCCGCACCCTCAACTTCGAAGGGTGCGGCACCCAGCATCGGAGTGTTACTTCGTCTGACGTAGTGATTGGGATTTACGCCTGGGACCGGCAAGCCCCTCCCGTTCGGGTTTCGGTAACCTCGCGGCAGCCCGAGAGCTGTTGACGAAAGCGGTTTGAAGGGATTTATGACGACGCGGCTATATTACGACGATTCGTTTTTGCGTGAGTTTGATGCTGATGTGGTCAGCTCGGAGCCCGCGGTGTATCAGGGACGGCCGCCGAGTTTGGGAGGTGGTGTTGGATTGCACGGCATTCTATCCGACTTCGGGAGGGCAGCCGCACGATATCGGGCGCCTGGATGACGCGGAAGTGTTGGATGTGCGCGATGAAGGGGAGGACATCGTGCATGTAGTCGATCGCGACTTCGAGCTTCGACAAAGTGTGCACGGATGCATCAGCTGGCCGCGGCGGCTGGATCACATGCAGCAGCACACCGGGCAACATCTGCTGTCGGCAATTTTTCAGGAGCGATTCGGGTTATCGACAGTGTCGTTTCATCTCGGAAGCGAAGTCAGCACCATCGATGTGCGCGGCAGTGAGCCGTCGGAAACGATTCTGGAAGGCGCGGAGCGCGCGGCAAACGAGATCGTGTTCGATGACCGGCCGGTGATGACTCGCTATGGAACTGCGGAAAAGCTGGCGCAGCTGGGCGTGCGCAAGGAAGTGGAGCGCAGCGGTATTTTGCGCGCGATCGAGATTGAAGGAGTGGACCTGCAGCCCTGCGGCGGCACGCACGTGAAACGCACGGCGCAGATCGGGATGATCCTGGTGCGCAAGTGCAGCAAGATACGTCAGGACTGGCGGCTGGAATTTGTGTGCGGGCGGCGCGCGGAACGTGTGGCGCGAGAGGATGCGCGGCGGCTGCGGCATGTGGCGGAGAAGCTCGGTTGTGCACCAGACGACGTAGTGGCGGCGGCCGAACGCGCCGTGACTGAACGTGAGGCCCATTTCAGGAATGCCAAGACGACATTGCAGCGATTAGCGGATTTGGAGGCAGAGGCAACGTTGCGAAGCACAGCGCCGAATGCGAGCGGATTGCGAGTGGTCAAGCGATTTTTTCAGGAGGATACGCAGCCGGAATTTCTTTCACGCTTTTCCACGGCGCTGGCGAAAGAGGAGAAGGCCATTGCATTGCTGGCGAGAACTCCATGCGGGCACCTGATTTTTGCGCAGCATTCGTCGGCCGGGAAGGATATGAATGCTTTGTTGAAGCAGGTTTTGGAGCGATTCGGAGGGAAAGGCGGAGGCTCGCGGGACGCGGCGAGAGGGAAGTTGAATGACCCAACCAAGGGTGAGGAAGCGCTTCAATATGCGAGCGGCTTGGTTCAGGCGCAGTCGCAGCAAGCGTACGCGGGCTGCGACAGCGTACGCTCGCTACTGGAAAAAACGCGCGCGAAGACGATCCGGGAATGGATTGCAGATCAAGCAGCGTCAGGAAATCGGTAGTGCGGAAGTCGCGATCAATCGCCGGTGCGACCGCAGAGACGTGCAGAGAGATCAAGGTAGGCGCGGAATAATTTTGGCGGCTGGAGCGGAGTGTTTTTGACGTAGTGGTCGGCCTGAGACGATGAATCGCGGCACTCGAAACCGCGGTTAGGAGTTGTTTGTAACGGCAGTGCAACGAGATATTTCTTCTTGAGATCGTGATAGAGCGCGAGGCCTTCAGCTTCATCCTGCGAGCTGATAGAACTGCAACCGATCATGTAGCGTGCGTTACAGAGAGCCGCATACGAAGCGATTCCTTTCCATAACATGAAGAGGGCTGTGGTGTGGCGATAGTCTTCGCGCACGCAGGCGCGACCGAGTTCGAGGATTTCACCGCGCAGCGATTCAAACGGAGCGAGATCGAACAGTTGCTCGGAGTAGTAGCCGAGATTGCCCTTTGCTCGGTAGCCGGTTTGCATGCGATAGGTGCCGACGAGATGGTTCGTGGCGGCGTCGTGGACCATCAAGTGATCGCAGATCAGATCGAAGGGATCGCGATCGAGGCCGGAGCGATCGGAGTCGGCCAGACCTTCGCCCAATTCGCAGTTGAAAACGAGATAGCGCAGGCGCTGGCAAGCGGCGACGTCGTCCATGGTCTGTGCAAGGCAAAGGCGAAACGAAGGCGTGGTGGCGGCAAGGGACTGGCGGTCTTGCACCAGCACGGCGTTCGTGGGCATGCAGACAGTTTCGCGCGGCCGCAGATTACGGGAATATTGCGCGAATGTGATTTGCCGGTTGCGGTGAGCTAGAGGTTACCCGAGGCGGAATTGGTTCGAATGCCGATCAGGGTCGTTCCGGCTCTCTGGAGGTGGTAATCCCGAGGTTTTATCCAACTAGAGATGCTAATCAGCTTGTTATCCGCAGACGCGTCGGCATGGTGGAGAATACAGTGAATGTTGGATGGAAATGGTTTGAGCGCGCGCAGATATTGAGAATGTACGAGCTTGGATGCTTTCCCATCGCGAACCTCGCGTAGTACCGCGAGGGCCCACTCGGAGCGCACCCATAACTGTTTCTTTGTACGCCGATGCCAGCGCGTTACATCTCTGAGCCTTACGTCTTTGCCCCGAACACATGCGGAACAGTTGAAATCTCCGGTTCGCGAAGAGAAACTCCGCCGTTACAAAGAATTGCAGTCAGCTTCAATCCTGCTTGCTTGCAAAGCGTTCCAACACCAGCCACATTTCCTACCGGAGTCGCAGAGGCACCTTCCTATGGCAACTACAGAACAGAAATTATCTAAGTCATTCGTTCGAATCACGCTAAAAGCTCCGCCAACACATCTGGAGAACAGGCTGCAAACAGGTTCTACGCGCCATGCCACCATCAATGTGCGTGCGCTGGAAGACGAACTGCGGTCCCGAGTACGCGGAGAAGTGCGATTCAGCGACGGGGATCGCGGCCTGTACGCCTCGGACGCCGGCAATTACCGGATGATTCCGATCGGAGTCGTCCTGCCAATGGATGTGGAAGATGTGGTGAACACAGTGGCGACGTGCCACCGATACGGTGCACCGATTGTTGCGCGCGGCGGAGGCACCGGGATTCCAGGACAAACCGTGAACGTCGCGGTGCTGCTCGATTTCTCCAAGTACATGAATCAAATTATGGAACTCAACTACGAGCAGAAGTACGCCTGGGTGCGTCCTGGCGTAGTGCTTGATCAGTTGCGGCACGCGGCCAACGAGTACGAGTTGACCTTTGGTCCAGACCCGGCAACGCACAGTCGATGCACTCTGGGTGGGATGATTGGAAACAATTCATGTGGGATTCACTCCATGATGGGCGGAGAAACGGTGGACAACATCGAGGAGCTCGAGATCCTCACGTATGACGGTACGCGACTGACGGTAGGGCCCACAACGGAAAGCGAGCTTGAGCAAATTATTGAAGAAGGCGGGCGTCGAGGCGAAATTTACGGTCGCTTGAAGAGTCTGCGAGACAAGCACGCCGAGCGCATACGTGGCGAGTTTCCAAATATTCCGCGGCGCGTTTCCGGTTACAACCTGCCGCCCTTGCTGCCTGAGAACGGTTTCAACGTGGCGAAGGCGCTGGTTGGCAGTGAGTGCACGTGTGTGCTGATTCTGAAAGCCAAAACCAAGCTCATCTACAATCCTCCGGTCCGTTCGCTGCTGGTACTGGGTTACAAAGATATTTTCGTCGCCGGGGACCACGTAACGGAGCCCGCGAAGTTTGGTCCTGTCGGACTGGAGGCTTTGGACGACACATTTATTGAATACATGAAGCGCAAAGGGCTGCATCCACCTGAACTCAAACTGATGCCGGAAGGACGGGGCTGGCTGCTGGTGGAATTTGGAGGCAAAGACAAAAGTGAATGCGACGCGAAGGCGCGCAAGTGCATGGATGAATTAAAGAAATCCGAGCATCCGCCCTCGATGAAGTTGTTTGACGATCCGAAGGAAGAGCAGTTGGTTTGGCACTTACGCGAAGAAGGACTCGGCGCCAGCGCCAAAGTTCCTGGTATTCCGGATAACCACGAAGGCTGGGAAGATTCGTCCGTTCCTCCCGACCGGCTGGGCGATTACCTTCGAGATCTCCACGGGCTGTTTGGCACGTATAAATACGAGGGACCGCTGTACGGTCATTTCGGGCAAGGATGCGTTCACACGCGGATTACTTTCGACCTGGAGACCGCACCGGGCATTCAGAAATTCCGAGAATTCGTTGCTGAAGCTGCCGATCTGGTGGTGCGTTACGGCGGCTCGCTTTCTGGCGAGCATGGTGATGGTCAAGCGCGAGGCGAGCTGCTGGCGCGCATGTTCACCCCGGAGATGATCGACGCATTTCGTGAGTTCAAATCCATTTGGGACCCGGACTGGAAGATGAACCCCGGTAAGGTGATTGATGCTTACAGGGTGGACGAGAATCTGCGGCTCGGCGCGAATTACCATCCCGTTGAGCCAGAAACCCATTTCCAATTTCCGGACGACCATCACAGCTTCGTGTACGCCAGTGAACGTTGCGTGGGCGCCGGAGTGTGCCGGCGCCATGACACTGGCACCATGTGCCCGAGTTACATGGTGACGCACGAAGAGAAACATTCGACCCGGGGCCGCGCACGCCTCTTAAGTGAAATGCTGCGAGGCGAAGTGATCAAGGACGGCTGGCGAAGCGATGAAGTCCGCGATGCGCTTGATCTTTGCCTCTCGTGCAAGGGCTGCAAGCATGACTGCCCGGTGCAAGTGGACATGGCGGCGTACAAGGCGGAATTTCTTTCTCATTACTACGAGAAAAGATTGCGGCCGCGATACGCATATGCATCCGGGTTGATTCATTTCTGGTCACGAATTGCGTCGCACATGCCTGCGACGGCAAACTTCTTCACGCAAACGCCCGGGCTGAGTGCAGTTGCGAAAGCTGCCGCGGGGTACTCACAAGAAAGGCATATACCGCCTTTCGCGCCGCAAACATTCAAACAATGGTTTGCCAAACGCACTCCGCGCGTGCGAGGCGGCGCGAAGGTGATCTTATGGGCTGACACCTTCAACAATCATTTCACTCCGAAGGTGGCGCAAGCGGCTGTGGAAGTGCTGGAAAGCGCGGGGTGTGAGGTGTCCGTGCCAAAGCAGCCGCTTTGTTGCGGGCGGCCGCTATACGACTACGGAATGCTGGGCACCGCAAAGAGTTTGCTGCGCGACATTCTGGAAACGTTGCGGGATTCCATTCGGGCAGGGGTGCCTATTGTTGGATTGGAGCCGAGCTGCATGACCGTTTTCCGCGATGAATTGAGGAACTTGTTTCCCGGTGACGAAGATGCGAAACGACTGCATCGGCAGAGCTTCATGCTAAGCGAATTCCTGCACGACCAAGTTAAGGATTACCGTCCGCCGCAGCTCAAAAAGAAAGCCGTCGTGCATGGACATTGTCATCACAAATCATTGCTGCACTTCGAAGAAGAAGTGGCTCTGCTCAACAAAGCCGGGCTGGAATGCAACGTTCTGGACTCCGGCTGCTGCGGCATGGCCGGATCGTTTGGCTACGAAGCAGACCATTACGAGGTAGGTCTGGCATGCGGAGAACGCAGTCTTTTGCCAGCGGTGCGGAAAGCTTCGCGCGACGAACTGATCGTCACAGACGGATTTAGTTGCAGGGAAATGATCCAACAGGAGACGGACCGCCGCGCCTTGCATTTCGCGCAAATTTTACAAATCGGCCTGCACCAGGGACCGGAAGGCATGCCGGCTGCTTACGCGGAGCGGCGCTACGCGAGTGTCGATTCAACGCCGAAGGTGCCCGTCGGCGTGTTGGCAATGGGCGCGGTGCTCGCGGGGGCGGGAATCCTGTGGAGAATGCGGCACCAGGACCGATAGCAGATGGAGAGGGACGTACAACGGATTGCACGGATTCGCGAAGCGCTCCGTGCAAAGCGGGTGGACGCGGTCGTTTGCACGCTGCCGATGAATGTGCTGATGGTGTCAGGCTATTGGCCCTTCGTGGGCACTACGATTGCGATCGCTACAGCGGATGGAAAAATCGGGATCGTGGTTCCGCAGGACGCCGCAAGAGTGGCAGTGGAGGGATGGGCGGACGAACTGGAAACGTTTCGCTCAGGATCACTCAACGAATTGAAAGCGCTCGAAGACTGCGTGCGAGGGCCGCTGTCGCAAATGGTCCGACGGCTCGGGCTAAGCGCCGCCTGCATTGTGGCGTATGAAGATACAGCCGATGTGGAACCCGCAAGTTATGCAGGGATGAATGTTTATGGAGCTGCTCTGCCGGCCTTGTTGAGCAGCGCGATCCCGGGCATCTGCCTGGCTTCAGGCGGAGAAATGCTGGCGGGAATACGCGCGGTGCTGACGGAAAGTGAACTGAAGCGCCTCCGGATTGCCTGCGAGATCGTGGGCTGCAGCTTTGAGGCAGGACATGCGGCGTTGCGCAGCGGGCTTACGGAAACGCAAGTGGCCGATGCATTTCGGATGGGATTGAGCGCGCCGTGTTTAGATGGCGATGCGCCGGGGCGAGCCGATGGATTTGTCTATTGCATGTCGGGGCCAAATTCCGCCCTCGCGTATGCCGCGTATCAACGGTCGACGGCTCGGACGGTGCGATCGGGCGATTTTGTTTTGGTGCACTGCAATTCTTATGTCGATGGTTTGTGGACCGATTTTACGAGGACGTTTTGCATCGGAAAACCGGATGAGCGAAAACGTCAAATGCACGAGGCGATTCTGGAAGCGAGCCGTGCAGCTCGGCGGGTGGTGCGACCCGGAGTGCGCGCGGCGGAGGTCGATGCAGCCGCAAGGAATGTCCTGACCGAACGAGGGTTCGGTGACGGATTCAAGCACGCGACCGGGCACGGCGTGGGCTTCTCGGCGATCAACCACCTGGCATATCCACGGATTCATCCAAAATCAGACGATATGCTGGAAGTGGGCATGACGTTCAACATCGAACCGGCGATTTACATCGAAGGATTTGGCGGAGCGAGACATTGCGATTTGGTCACGGTTGTGGCTGAGGGAATGGAGTTATTGACCCCCTTCCAAGAGGCGGCGTGATCGCGGCATGCGCTCAGCTGATAAACGATGAAAGGCTCTCTTTTATTTAACGTCCATGCCAACAGCATGAGTGCGCAAAACAGCGCTTAAAACCTGCCGGAGGGGGGCGCTCCTCCAGTGGGATTTTAGCTTGGAACATCCATTAAAGCGGTGGCGCGCCACCGCACTCCACAACAGAATCGCGTTGTCACGTTGCGTAGCGTTGTGCATCGGCGCGCTTGAATTCGAGACCCATTCCGGGCCGCGCCAGATTAGGATGTAGGCGGCCTTCGACGGGCCGGGCTGCGCCGTCGAACAGCATGTTCTCGATGCGCGCGTGATCGTGAAAATATTCGATGTTTTTTATGCGAGCAAGCGAGCAGCAGGGATGAATGTGCAATGACGGGCAGGTGTGCGCCGACATCGGAAGATTGGCAGCATCGCACAACGCAGCGACGCGCAAAAACTCGCTGATGCCGGCACAGCGTGACGCGTCCGCCTGCTGAACGTCAACGGCTTGCGCGTCGAGCATGCGCTTGAAGTAGACGAGATCGTATCCATATTCACCGGCGGCAATGTCCATGTCAGCGGGCGCGCGATCGCGGATCAGCCGCAAACCTTCCAGATCATCCGAAGTTACCGGCTCTTCAAACCAGCTAACACCTAACTCTTCGAATTGCTGCGCCATATACAACGCCTGCTTTCGCGTATAGGCGCCGTTGGCGTCTACGTACAAGCTTGGCTGGGGACCGATGGCGTCGCGCGCGGCTCTGACGCGTTTCGTGTCAAGCTCGGGATGCGTCCCGATTTTCATTTTCACCGCCTTCATTCCTTCTTCAACCCAGCCGGCGAGTTGCTTTTGTAGCTGCGGAATTGAGTACGAGGTGAAGCCGCCGCTGCCGTAGGCTTCGACGCTGGGCTGCGCACAGCCCAGCAGGGAAGCGAGCGGTACGCCCAATAGCTTGGCCTTGAGGTCCCATAGGGCGGAATCCATGACAGCAATCGCCATCGAGCACATGCCCGGCCGACCAAGATTGCGAATGGCGGCGCGCATGGATTCCCAGCAATTGCGGATGTCAAAAACATTCTTGCCTTCTATGAGCGGGACCAGTGTGCGTTTGATGAGTTCAGCAACGGGGACGTCCGCATAGGTGTAACCAACGCCCTCGAAAGAGGCGGCTCGAACCGTGACGAGGACGAGAGTGGTGTGATTCCAGGAAAAAGTACCGTCGGACTCCGGTAAATCCGTGGGCACGGTATATGTCTCGACGTTGACAGCGTGCAGCGGAATGAATTCGGGGATGGGGGGCCTTGCGGCAAGTAGATCAGCGTTGGATGACATGCGATTGTCCAGTCTGCGCGAATGCTGAGGCGTACAACCACAGAATAGACCGAACACCGTTTGACGCTATACGTGCAATCACTTAGGTGGGTTGGCAGGTGGGGAGAAGCGATGGCCTGGCGCGGACGTGGGTTTACTTGCGAATCGGAAAATGGTGGACGAGAAGGGATTCGAACCCTCGGCCTCCTCGTTGCGAACGAGGCGCTCTCCCAGCTGAGCTACTCGCCCACGAGCAGCTCAGAAATTTTAGCAGAGGGACGGGAGGTTGCCAATT
Source organism: uncultured Acidobacteriota bacterium (assembly GCA_963788725.1). Lineage (GTDB taxonomy): Bacteria > Acidobacteriota > Terriglobia > Acidiferrales > UBA7541 > Acidiferrum. The sequence goes on from CAWBHT010000001.1 coordinate 96,960, forward strand.
GATTGCGAGTGATTTGTGCGGGGCAGATGCGAGTTGTGAAGATGGCGGGAGCGTTGCTCGTCCATTTGGGGGCGAGTGTGTGTCGACCGAGACGGTCGGGACGGAGGATATACGCTTTGCCGAGATGAGGCGCAGCGCGCTGCGCCCCTACGATTACATTTGCGAGCATCACCGCGCGTTTAACGCTGAACTGCTTTAAGGTTGGTCGACGGAGGCGCCGCCCATGCGTTGCGCTACTACTTTGCGGGCGTTTTCGTAGAGAGCGCGTGCCTGCGGAATGGCGTCGACGGCTTTTTGAACTTGCGGATCGGCTTCGAGTTCTACTTTGAAGCCTTCCTGCTGACCGAAGACGGAGAGAAAAACTTCCTGTTTGATCTTGCGCTTCACCCAGTCGAGGTTTTCGGCCAGCTCGGGCTCGGTGTAGTGGACATTTTTCTTGGCCATGTACTCGCGAAGATCCTTCAACACCACATCGTTAGCTTCAAAATCTTTGGTGATGGTGGGGCGAGTGCCCAGGTAAAAGCGGGTGAAGCCGCCCACGCCCGCTTCGTAGGGAAAGAAGACGTCCGCGCGAATCAGCGCTTCCTGGAACTTGGTGAGCTTGGGTGCCGCGACCGTGATATCCGGCGTGATGCCGCCGCCGCCGGTGACCTGGCGGCCGCTATCCGTCAGCTTGACCTCCGTCGGATGCTCGGGGACTTTGCGCTCGTAGTGATATTCGTAGAGTGAGATCGATTTGTAATCACGCTGAATCAGGCGGCCACTGGGCGTGTAGTAGCGGGCGGTGGTCAGCGCGAGCCCGGTGTTTTCGCTTAGAGGCGAAACAGTCTGGACCAAGCCTTTGCCGAACGTCGTTTCACCGACGATTAAGCCGCGATCGTGGTCCTGCACCGCGCCGGAAACGATTTCGGTGGCCGATGCGGAGTTGCCGTTCACCAGGATTACGAGTGGAACCGTGTTTCCCTGATTGCCCCGAATGGCGTAGTACTTGCGCTCCGTGGAGGACCGTCCATGATGCGAGACGATCAGCTGGTTTTTCTCCAGGAACATATCGCCGACGGCCACGGCTTCGTTCAGCAAGCCGCCGGGATTTGCGCGCATGTCGAGAATCAAGCCATCGAGCGTGGGAGCGTTGAGTTTCTTGAGACCTTCAGCAATTTCGCGATCTGTGGTTTCGTTGAAACCGGAGAGCCGGATGTAGCCGACACCGGGTTTCAGCATGAACGCGATATCTACGGAGTGGCGCGGAATCTCATCACGAGTGACGGTGAACACCAGGGGATCGGCGTAACCTTCGCGTGAGATAGTGATCTTGACGATGGTGCCTTTGGCGCCTTTGAGCATGTCGGCGACATCGCTGGTGGTGAGGCCGTCGGTGGATTTTTCATCGACTTTGACGATCACGTCGCCAGGGCGGATGCCGGCGTTATACGCGGGCGCGCCGACGTAGGGAGCCATTACAACGGTGTGATTTTCACGCGGGGCGACAACCATGCCGACGCCATAATATTTACCGCGCTGGTCTTCGCGGAGGAGGGCGAACTGGCGGGCATCAAAAAAATTGGAATGAGGATCAAGCATGCGCAGCATGCCCGGGATGGCGCCCTGGTAGACGGCCTTGTCGACGTCGACGTGCTCGGCATAATTAGCCTGCACGACGTCCAGGACCTTGGTGAAGTCCCGCACCGCTACCTGGTAATCGTCTGTAGAGGCGGCGGTCGCCCGAACGTTCGGCCCGTAAACGCCGCCAAGTACGGCAGATACAAGCAACACTGCGACAACTAGAAACAGGCCGCGACGCTCTGCTTTCATCCTAACCTCACGCAAGTCTTTCGCATTGGAAGTATAACACAGGGCCAACGGGCGTTTGACAGTGCCAAACACCGTTCTCTATGATGCCAACAGCCCTCAATGAGTGACCCAAGGCCATGCTGAGCATTCCCCACATGATTGTGGTCTTCGTCATCGTTCTGGTCGTCTTTGGACCCCAGAAGCTGCCGGAGCTTGCCCGCGGGCTGGGAAAACTGATGGCCGAGTTCCGCAAGGCTTCCACAGATTTCAAAAGCGCCTTTGAAGAAGAGATGCGAGACCTGGAACGCCAGGCCCGCGAAGTGGAGCGCAAGAAGCAGGCGCTGCTGGCGTCAGCCAATGCGGCACTTCAGCCCGAACCTGCGACGCTGGCCAGCCCTTCTGGAGTTGAGACGCAGTCGGCGCCCGAGCAGTTAGCCGCGCCTGCTGAAGAAACGCGAGCTACGGAGGCGGGAGAGTTAACGCCGGCACCGGTAGCGGAGGCAGTGGTCGCGCGTTCGAGCGATGGGAACCAGTTCGACGAAACAGTTGCGGCGGAGCCGGGCATGACTTCGGCTGGCGACGGGCAGCCCGCGACTGAGTTGTCGGCGCCTGTTAACGGCAATGCGGCTTCAGGCACAGAGAAAATCGCTTCGCACGAGGCAAGTACAACAAACGAGGCAAGTACAACAACGGAAACGCAGCCGCAACTCGATCCCGCTCATGACCGACAACAGCCAGCCTGACGCGCTCGCCACAACTGCCAAGCCGGTCGAAGAAGAAGGCGGGCAGATGACGTTTTTCGAGCATCTGGTCGAACTTCGCAAGCGCATCATCAATTCGCTGATCGCGATTGCCATCGGCGCGTTTGTCGGCGTGTATGTGGCCAAGTACATCATCAATTTTGTGACGCGGCCGATGCTGAAGGCGCTGGTCGATGCGCATCTGGATCCCAAGCTGGTTTATACGCACCCGGCTGGTGGGTTCAATTTGATCATCACGCTGGGTATTTACATTGGCGTGGTGCTGGCCTCGCCCTTTGTGCTCTACCAGATCTGGCTGTTCGTGGCACCGGCGCTCTACAAGCACGAGCGCAGCGCGATCACGGGATTTCTGTTCTCGACGGTGTTCCTGTTTCTGGCAGGCATCGCTTTTGGATACTACGTCACACTTCCTTACGTACTGAAGTTCCTGGTGACGTTTCAAGTCGTTAGTCTTCCCGGCGTCGTTCCGATGATTACGATCACGGAGTATTTCGATTTGACGCTGATGATCCTGCTCGGCTTGGGGTTGGTGTTCGAGTTGCCCGTACTGGTTTTCTTTCTATCGATATTTGGCATCGTCACGCCGCAGTTTCTGTGGAAGAACATACGGTACGCGATTCTGATCATCGCCATCGTTGCGGCGGTGATCACTCCCACACCCGACGCCATGACTATGCTGATTTTTATGGCGCCGATGATGGCGCTGTATTTCGTGGGTATTGGCGTGTCAGCGCTGGCGGTTCGAAAACGCGCACGGAGTTTGGCCGCGGAAGCAGCGGGAGCGCGCTAATGAAATCTTGCCTGCGAACAACTGTGGTTGAGGTGATGTGTACCTGTTTATTGGCGCTCGTTGTGACCGGCTGCAAACAGCGCGCGGACCAGGTGCAAGCCGCCGGCTCCGGCGAAGCGCCGCTTAAGAGCAGCGTTGCTGGAGCTTCGACGCAGATTCCCGATGCGGATACGCCGGCGCCGGAAAGCGTCGACGGCTTCGATGGCCGACGGGCGTTCGAGGATGTGTCCAGACAGGTGGGATTTGGCGCGCGGCCATCGGGTTCGACCGCGATTACGCAAGCGCAGGATTATCTGCTCTCGCAGTTGAAGGCTGCGGGATGTTCGGCGGAGACGGACGCGTTTAATGCGCAAACGCCGGCAGGCGTTGTGCCGATGAAGAATATTCTGGTGAAGATTCCCGGCGACAGGGCAGGCATCCTGATGCTTGCCACGCACTACGACACGAAAAGATTGGATTTGTTTGTGGGCGCTGACGATGGCGCTTCGTCGACTGCGGTAATGTTGGAAATTGCGCGGCAGCTTTGCGCCCAAACGCAACATCATCCGGTCTGGATCGCATTTTTCGATGGTGAGGAAGCCGTCGGCGAATGGAGCGACACGGATAGCCGGTATGGCAGTCGGGAGATGGCCGCAAAGCTGGCGATGAGCGGGGACCTGAAGAAGATTCAGGCGTTTCTACTGGCGGATATTGTGGGCAGCCGCATGCTGCGCTTCAAACGGGAACTAAACTCAACGAAAGCTCTGACGGATATGGTGTGGAACACGGCGGCAAGGCTCGGTTACTCCGGAATTTTCGTGAACGAGGGGATGGCCATCGAGGATGATCACCTTTCGTTCTTGAAGCGCGGCGTACCCTGCGTTGACGTCATCAATCTGGAAATTCCGTACTGGCATACGCCGCAGGATACGCTGGACAAAATTAGCGCGAAGAGCCTGGCCATAACCGGCCATGTTTTTCTGGAAACAATCAAACAACTGCAAGCAAAGTAGTGCGATGGAGCGGTTAGTTTACGCCTCGAAAGTAATGTCCTTACCTTTTTGCACCACGGAATGCTTGCAGAAATCATCATCATCGCGATAGGGGAAATCGGCGCGATAGTGACTGCCGCGGCTTTCCTGACGGGCGAGAGCGGATCGGGCCATTAGAAGCGCGAGCGCGTGCAGATTTCGGGTTTCGTAGTCGCTGCGTCCTGGCTTTTCGCAGTTTGACAGGTCGATGGCCTCAAGCTTCTTGATGGCGCTCGTCAAATCTTTTCCGTCACGCAGAATTCCCACTTGCAGCCACATCAGATCGCGAATTTGATTTAGTGCTGCTGAACACGGGGAATCTCCTGCGGATTTCTTTGGAGCCGAGTTCTTTCCGTTGTCCGGCAGTGGCGCGGGGCTTCCAGGCAGACCGATTGCGTGACGCTTGGCAACAGGGAAGTCTTTAATCATCGCCTGACCACTGCGCGCCCCAAAAACGAGCCCCTCCAGCAGGGAATTGCTCGCCAGCCGATTCGCGCCATGTACTCCGGTGTCCGCGGTTTCTCCGGCAGCGTACAGACCCGCAAGCGATGTGCGTCCCCATAGATCGGTTTTCACACCGCCCATCATGTAGTGAGCGGCAGGAGAAACCGGTGCCATATCCGTAGCGAGATCGAGGCCGAAGCTCAGGCAGGTTTCGTAGATTCGCGGGAAGCGCTTCTTCAGGAATTCCTCGCTCTTCGAGGTCATGTCGAGGTAAACGTGGCGACTGTCGGTGCGATGCATCTCGCTGACAATGGCGCGCGCCACCACATCGCGCGGAGCCAATTCCTGCGCTTCGTTGTAGCGCTTCATGAAGCGCTCGAGAGTTACGTTGCGCAGGACTCCGCCTTCCCCGCGCAACGCTTCAGAAAGCAAGAAACGTGGCGCGCCCTTCACGGCCAGCGCCGTGGGATGAAATTGCACGAACTCCATGTCAGATAAAATGGCTCCGGCGTCGTAGGCGATGGCCATGCCGTCACCGGTGGCGACCTCGGGATTGGTGGTGTCGCGATAAATGCGTCCAAGCCCGCCGGTCGCCAGCAGCACCGCGCCTGCGCTCACTTCGTGGAGCGAACCGTCGGTCTCATCGATAAAGCGGACGCCCGTTACGCGGCCGGATTCGACGATCAATTCGGTGGTGAACGCATGGGGACGAAGATGCAGATGCGCGATGGTGTGCGCTCGTGCGAGAAGTGCGCGACTGATTTCACGTCCAGTGGAATCACCGTGCGCGTGGAGTATACGCGATCTGCTGTGCGCGGCTTCCCGCGTGAATGCCAACTTCGTTCCCGCTCGATCGAACTCCGTCCCCCACTCGATGAGTTGCGTGATGTATTTCGGTCCCTCTTCGACGAGCAGCGCTACCGCTTCGGGACGGCACAAACCGTCGCCGGCTTTGATGGTGTCCTGTTCATGGAGACTGATCTCGTCTTCGTCGCTGAGAGCAACCGCGATGCCGCCTTGCGCCCAGGCGGTGGCGGAATCGCTGAGATCGGATTTCGCGAGCACCAGTACGCTGCCGGCTGCGCTGAGCTCGATGGCTGCGCGTAAGCCCGCAACGCCAGAGCCGATCACGACGTAGTCAGCGCGATAAGATTTGTGGGGTTGCGTCATGACGAGACGGTGACTTCAACGCCGTTATGTTAGCACGCTGTGTAGTACAGGGACGCTCGGGCGCAGCGGTTGTGTGTCGCCGCGTCACGCGCCTTGTGATCCCGAAGACGCTAGTGAGGCGCGAGAGAAGGCTGTTCAACGCGATGCGTACGTGCGAGAGAAGCCCCAGCACTGTGCTACATTTTCCATATCCGCTCGATGAGCCCAAAATCAATTTCAGTGCACTCCGCTGCCGGTTCGTACGAAATTGTTTGCGGCGCCGGCGCTCTCAAAAAGGCTGGCTCCAAAATTGCCGCGCTGGGCAAATTCTCCAGCGTTCACGTTATTTCTTCCCCGAAGGTCTGGCGCGCGGTGGGAAAGTTGGTGGTTGGAAATCTGGGTGACGACGACTCAGCAAAAGTGCATTTGATGGATGACGCGGAGGTTAAGAAAAATCTTCAGACGATGGAGAGCGTGTCACGTGCGCTGCTTCGCGCCGGCGCGGACCGGCATTCACTGATTGTTGCGGTTGGCGGCGGTGTTGTCGGAGATGTTGCGGGATTCGCGGCGGCTTCGTATCTGCGAGGTGTCGGACTTGTTCACGTGCCGACGACGGTCGTCGCTCAGGTGGACAGCTCGATTGGCGGCAAGACGGGAGTCAATCTTCCGGAGGGGAAAAACCTGGTTGGCGCGTTTTACCCGCCGAAGCTGATCCTTACAGATCCAACGCTGCTGCGAACGTTGCCCGACCGAGAATTTCGCGGCGGACTGTCCGAGATCATTAAACACAGCATCATCGCTGACGCCGAGATGTTTGCATATCTCGAGAAAAATATTGCAAAGGTACTGCGTCGCGATCGCAGGGCGCTGGAGTATCTGATCCCGAAAAATGCGGCCATCAAGGCGAAGGTGGTCAGCCGTGACGAACGCGAATCCGGACTGCGCGAAATCCTGAACTTCGGACATACGTTCGCACATGCGCTGGAAAGTACGACGCGCTACCGGCGTTTTCAGCACGGGGAAGCGGTCGCATGGGGAATGATGACTGCCGCGTTGCTGGGGCACGAGATCGGCGTGACTCGCGCGGATGATGTCTCTCGGATTGTGAGGCTGGTGCGCACCATCGGGCCGTTCCCGAAGTGGCCACGAGTGCCGGTGAAAAAGCTGATCGCCTCGATGCGGTCGGATAAGAAAGCTCGCGACGGCCAAATCCGGTTTGTTTTGACTTCACGCATTGGGAAGGCGGGATCGTACGATGACGTTCCGCTGGACGCGGTGCATCGAGTGCTGCGCTTCGCGCCTCAGTTTCTTACCCGGCCGGTGCCTGCGGACTTGAGCTTGCATGCTTGAAGCGGCAGCTCCGGCGAAAGGCACGCGTCCTGAAGGCGCTCAAACCGAAGCGGACGCCTCGCGGCAGGTGCGCGAGATGTTCACGCAGATTGCGCCGCGCTACGATTTACTCAATCACTTGCTCTCGGGACAGCTGGATCGCTTGTGGCGCAGGCGCACCGCGCGTCGCTTTCGCACTATTCTCGATCGAGCTGATGCGTTGGTCCTCGATCTATGCTGTGGAACTGGCGATCTCGCGTTTTCGCTGGCTCGCGGAAGCCGTGCTCGCATTATCGGCGCGGATTTCTCTCATGCCATGCTAGTTCACGCTCGGGAGAAAAGCGGGGTTTTGCGTTCTTCGTCGGAGTCCGCGGCAACAGCTGCTGCAATGCCATTTCTCGAAGCCGACGCTCTGAAGCTGCCATTTGCTGATAATTCCTTCGATCTGATCACCACCGCTTTTGGCTTTCGCAATTTAGCCAACTATGAAGCCGGGCTGCGCGAAATCCAACGTGTGCTGAAACCTGGCGGGAGCGTCGCCATTCTTGAATTCACGGAACCGCCTGCCGGTTTGATCGGCAACTTCTATCGCTTCTATTTTCGCAATATCTTGCCGCGCGTCGGCGGACTGATCTCGGGCGATGCGTCCGCATATACGTATCTGCCGCGTTCGGTGTCACGATTCTTTCGTCCCACGGAATTGGCGGCTCTGATGGGTCGTGTCGGGTACGCTTCGCCGAAATTTGAAGTGTGGACGTTCGGCACCGTGGCTTTGCACACGGGAATCAAGTCGCGGAACTGATTCGAAGACAAACAGCCGTTGAGGAGATCGTATCCTGCTCGTGCTGACGAACGGCCCTCAGGCTTGAAGCCTGCCTGCGGCAGACAGGGCCTGAGCTACAAGGGCTCGGCAAGACTCTCGAGTAGTCTTCCGGCGCGACAAATCAAGAGTCAAATCAGTGAGGAGCTTCACTCTTTCATCCCTGCGGCGCGCATTTTCGCGAGCAAGGTTTTGGGCGACACTCCAAGCTTCTCGGCCGCGCGCGTTTTGTTCCACTTACATTCGCGGAGAGCTGTTTCAATCATCGCGCGTTCCACGTGCGCCACCGCGCGCTCGCTGACCTGCTCTAGAGAGCCTTCCCAGCTGAAATTCTCCGGCAGCATTCCCGCCGGCAGACTCTGTGAATCCGGCTGCGACACAGGCAATTGCAGCGCCTCCGCCGAGATTCCCGCGCCATCAGCGAGTATCACCGCGCGTTCCATGGTGTTCTGCAGCTCGCCGCACATTTCCCGGCCAGCGGTAGGTCGCTAATCGCTCGCTAGCCTCGCGCGTTAATTTCAAGCCGGATTTACCAAACTCACGGCTGAATTTCTCAAGGAAGCTATCGGCCAGCAAGAGCACGTCATCGCCGCGATCGCGCAACGGAGGAATGGTTAGAGGCACCGCGGCGATGCGGAAGTACAAGTCTTCGCGAAACTGTTTCTCTTCAATTCTTTTACGAAGGTCGCGATTGGTGGCTACCACGATGCGTACATCCACGTCGATCGATTGCGTTCCGCCGACGCGTTCAAACCGCCGCTCTTCCAGCACGCGCAGGAGCTTCGCCTGGATGGTCATGGGCAACTCGCCGATTTCGTCGAGGAACAGCGTGCCGCGATGCGCCAGGTCCATCTTTCCGACCTTGCGTGCGCCCGCGCCGGTAAAGGCGCCTTTCTCGTGACCGAACAGCTCGTTCTCCACGAGACCTTCGGGAATCGCCGCGCAGTTTAAGGCGACAAAAGGCTGTTCGCGCCGCGGCGATAAATGATGAATCGCACGGGCGAAGAGTTCCTTGCCCGTGCCGCTCTCGCCGAGAAGCAAAGCCGTGGAATCTGTCGCCGCCACGCGCTGAATCTGTTGGCTGACTTCGCGAATTGAGGCGTGCTCGCCGATGAGGCGCGGAAATCCGTAGCGCGCGGCGTATTCCTCACGCAGCAGCAAGTTTTCGCGCAGCAATTCCTGCTGGCGTGCCGCGCGGTCGACCAGCAGCTTTAAATGGTCGAGGTCTACCGGCTTCTGAAGAAAATCAAACGCGCCTTCTTTCATGGCGGTGACTGCTTCTTCCACGCTGCCGTAGGCGGTCAGTAAAATCACCGGAATGGTGACGTCGACTTCTTTTGTGGCGCGCAATACATCGATACCGGAGGCGCCGGGCATCTTCAGATCGGTGACTACGAGTAGGTGGCGGCGCGCACGGATCTTCTGGATCGCGGCAGCGCCATCGGGAGCTTCCTCAACGGCGTAGCCCGCGCGCTCCAGGGCCTTGCGCAGCATGGCGCGTAGCTCGTTCTTGTCTTCTACAAGAAGCAGGGATTCCATGTACTTCGTTTCTACCACGAATCGAAAGCGTGCCCATTGGGAAGGAGCAGGAGTGTGCGGAGAAGGGAAGTAGCAAGCAGGAGCAGAAATGTTCCGTTTAGCGGATACGAAGTATTCGGTCACCAGTTGTTTGAAATAAGACAGGGGCGCGCGGCTGAACAGCTATTCCCGAGCCCAGCCGATCTCTCCGCCGGCCCGGCGTAGTTCGTCTTCCATGTCCGCGATGTGCTGCTTGATTTTTTCTATCTCTTCTTTTTTCGCGGCGATCTTGGTGTCTTTCTCGTTCACGTCTTTACGATTGTATTGCTCGGCCATCGCTTTTTGCGGGTCTGAGTAATACTGCACCTGGGCTTTTTGGGACTCGCGCTGCAAGATGTCGAGTTCACGTTCGGCGTCGGCGAGCTTGGCGCGTTCGTCGCGGAATCTGCCGCGCCAGGTAGCCTCGTCATTTTTCGGCATAGGAGCAGATTTGTCGGGAGCTATCTTGTCGCCATCGGCAGCTTGGCCGCTGGCATTTTCTTTCGTGTCCGCTGGCGTCGATGAATTTGCGGTCGGCGCAGGCGCGGTGTTGGAAGGAGTCGCGGCTGACGGCAGCGCGGTGCTTACGTCTTCATTGGTGAAAACTTTCTTCGGTTTCGGCGCGTCCTTTTTCTGCTGACGAGCCTTGCGCGCGGCATCCGCAACCGGATCGACTCCCTGTTCCTGCGTGGCGTCCTGATTCTGTTGGGCAATGGCGGCAATCCCGGCTACCCCGAACAAAGGTACTGCGATCAGAACGTATACCGCTGCTTTTCGCCATGTGACTGCGGTCATATTTGCACTGACCTTCCCCGGCGCTTACTACCGTCGCCGGACAATTCTAACCTGCGCTAAATCTGTACGATGTCCTTCTTCAATTCTACCGCTTCCGCGTCGGCTCGCCATTGCGGTAGCGTAACTATAAATGCGGCGCCACCTTCGGGACGATTGCGCGCTTCCACCTGTCCCCCGTGCTGCACAATGATTTTCTGCACGACCGCAAGACCCAGCCCGGTACCCTGAGCTTTGGTGGTGAAAAACGGACGGAACAGATGCGGCAGCGCCTCTTCCGCGATTCCTGGCCCGTTATCGCCCACGATGATGCGCTGAAAACCGGTGTCGCCCGTGCGTACTGTTTCCCCACGCAGCACCACACGCCCGCCATTGGCTGAACCACACGCTTCGGCGGCATTCCGCGTCAAGTTAAGCAGCGCTTGTCGCAGGAGTCCCTCATCGCCTGCCACGTTGCGGAACTGGCCCTCGCAGCGAACCTCCACGCTCGGACTCGCTTCGCCGATCTCCAGTGCAACGCGCTCGACTAGCGTCGGCAACTCTACAATCTCATCCGAAATTTCCAGAGGGCGCGCATATTTCAAGAATTCGGTCACCACATGTGTGATGTTGCGGGTCTGTTCCAGAATGCGGTCGGCATGATCGAAAATCTCGCCTTCGGCCGCCTCAGTGCGAATCATCTGCGCATAACCTGAGATCGTGGCCAGCGCGTTTTTGAACTCGTGAGCGATGCCCGCCGACAACTCGCCGAGCGCAGCCAGATGCTTTTTCAACTCGATCTGTTCCTGCAACGCCGCAAGTTCCGTAAGGTCGCTCAACAAGCAGATCGCACCGCTGATTTTACCGTTGCCGCGGCGAATCGGCGAGATGGTGACGCCCAGACGTCGCGTGTCTCCGGCCGGCGTGCGATGATCCACCTGCTCGCGGCGAAAAATTGTGCCTGCAGACAGGCACTCCGCAACCAACCGCGTGAGCTCAGAATTCTCGCCCAGCGCCTCACTGTAGCGCCGATAAACCAAACCGCTGATTCCCAGCGCCTGTTCGGCCGCCGGATTGGCGCCCGACAAAATTTCCTGTGCGTTGACTACCAACAGGCCAGCCGGCATGTTGCGCGTCACTTCTTCGCTGAGGCGTTCGGTCTGTTCGGCGCGGTCCTTTTCAATCCGATGGAGGCGTTCCAGTTCTTTTTCCTGCTCGCGTAGCTTCTGGATTACGCCTTGCATGGACGCGGTCATGAACGCCGCCGGATTGCTTACGCTGGGTGCCTCCGCGATGATCGGTGCTGCGTGAGCTTCGCGGGTTTCGCGCAGAAACTTGCGCAGCGCCGCCAGCACCACCCATGCGGTCGCCACCAGCACGATGCCAATTACCACCACAGGCATCCACGGATTCAGGCGCTCCGAATGAGCCGCCTGCATGGCCGTCATAATCGCAAAGAGCTTCAACGCATCATCGCTTTCACCGTCTTCGTGTCGCTGTCACCGGTTCGTGCTTCATCAGATTCGGAAAGCCGGTCAAATTCTTGTGCCAACCAGGCGCGATACCAGAGGCGCCAAGTAGACCACCACCAGCGCAGCGATACCGAGAAACGTTCCCAATGGCAGCTGATATTGGCTCGCGATGGCCCATCGCAAATTGCTCACTGTGCCGAGGTTTCGCCGGCTGGCGCGTTCAGCCAAGGCGCGCTGCCAACCCGAGGCATACAGCGTGACGATAATCCCGAGGCCCACAACGCTGCCTAGCAGCGTTCCCAACAGAATTGTCAGAAAGGTGCCACGTAAGCCCAAAAAGGCGCCAACCATGGCCATCATTTTGACGTCACCTAATCCCATCCCTTCGCGGCCTCGCCACACTTTATAAAGCGCCGCGAAGCCCCACAGCAGGAGGCTGCCAAACAGCGCACCGAGTACGCCATCGAGCAAACCCAGAGCCCAAGTTGGAGGTAGCTGGCGGAAGATCGCTAGGCTGAGCCAAAGGCTGGTGCCATCCTGTGGTGGAATTAGCAGAGAAAAGAAGAGGCCCACAACCATGCCCGGCCAGTTCACTACGTCCGGCAGCAGGCGCACGCGTAGATCGGTGATGGTCAGCACGATGATCAGGCACGTGAAAAATAGCCACTTAATGGTGGTCTGGGTCACGCCAAAATCGAGGTAGCAGGCTACGAACAGCAGTCCGGTGATCAGTTCGATCAGCGGATACATCGGAGAAATCGGGTGCTTGCAAGCGCGGCACTTGCCGCGCAGCCACATCCAGGCGAACAGCGGCACATTGTCATACGGCTTGATCGGCGTTTCGCACTGCGGGCAACGAGATCCGGGCGAAACGATGGATAAGCCCTCCGGAATCCGCGTTATGCAGACGTTCAGGAAGCTCCCGACGACGATCCCGAGAAGAAAAAAGAAGGCGATGACCACATCTCGAATGTGCCACAGGCGGGCCCTTCCCTCAATTCCGGGGCCCATGCAGCGTGTCCCATGCAACATAGCTGATTTGGAGACCAGCGGGAGGATAGGTGTCCCATTGGCTACCGAGCTAGTGCGTCGCCTGGCTGCGGCGCGTACTCACGGCTGCCCCTGACGTGCCCGTGCGGTAAACTGTAACGAGCAGCCCAACTATGCACTGGTTTGAACGACGAATCCGGCGTTATGAGCATCGCCGGTGGACTACGGACGACAACCGGCGTGTGCAGCCGTTCGACTGGGGGTTGGAGCACATCGACGGCGACCCAGGCGATCCGGATGCTGCGGCATACGTGCATCGCTATGCCCGGAACGCTATGGATACGAGTCGAGAATGGTTTGCCACCACGCCGGCAGACGATTATCGCCTCGATGCCGAAAATGTGCTGACATTTACGAGCTCCATTGTTTCACCACGGCCGGAAAACAATTTAGTGCACGCACAATTTTTCCCCACCCGCCACCGCAAGGCAGCGGTGCTGCTTTTGCCTAACTGGAATGCGAAATGGCATGGTCAGCGTGGACTTTGTGAGTGGCTGCAACGTATCGGAATTTCCGTTCTTCGACTCAGTCTGCCGTATCACGATCGGCGCATGGCCAAGGGCCACGAACGCGCTGACCAACTCGTCGGTCCTAACATTGGTCTCACTTTGCAAGCGAATCGCCAGGCGGTGCAAGATTCGAGGCGATGTCTGCGGTGGCTCGAACAGCAGGGATTCTCACGGCTGGGCATCCTGGGGACGAGCATCGGCTCTTCTGTCGGGTACATCACCCTGGTCCACGATGACGCTTTGCGAGCCGGAGGCTTCTTCCACGTTTCGACGTACTTCGCCGACGTAGTCAGCCAGGGAATGACCACCAATCACGTGTGGGAGAGCCTACGCCATCATGTCACCGTGGATGAATTGCGCGACTTTCTGGGCCCCGGTCAGTCCGATGCCGTACGTAGAGCGCGGCTTGGGGGCCGGCAAGAACGCATTGATGGTGTATGGCAAGTACGACCCGACGTTCCTGCCCGAGCTGACCACTCAGATGCTGGCGGCGCTCCGGCGGCACGGCGCGCATCCGCGCACGCTGGAATTGCACTGCGGCCACTACTCGCTGGAGTTGCCACCGTTCAGCCACATTGCTGGGTATCGCATGCTGACATTTCTGCGCTCCGCTTTGGCGTAGTGGCGAAAGTGGAATGGTGCGGAGTCGTGCGTTGCGCTGACCCAAAAACAGTAGATGGAAGGTCAGTCGAGCAGGGTGGAGAACGTTCCGCGGGCAACGGCGGCGGAGATGGCTTCGATGTCGGGAGCTAACGGCCGATCCTCGACAACTTTAGCGGATTTCTCGCGGACGGCCGCTTGGGCTTTGCCTGCCAGCGTTCCGGTTTTCAACGGAGCCAATAAATCGATCCCCTGACAGCCGCAAAGCAGTTCAATGGCGATGATGTGGCGCAGATTGGTAAGCATACGCGCAAGCCTGCGCGCACCACTCATGCCCATGGACACGTAGTCTTCCTGGTTGCCCGAGGTCGAGATGGAATCGATCGAATGAGGAGTGGCCAGCGCCTTATTTTCGCTGGTCAACGCGGCTGCGGTGACCTGCGCGATCATAAAGCCGGAATTCAGCCCCGGCTCGGGCGTCAGAAATGCTGGAAGCATGCTCGTCAGCGGATTCGTCATCTGTTCAATGCGCCGTTCGGAGATGCCACCGAGCGTAGCGAGCGCGATGGCAACCTGGTCTGCTGCCATCGCCAGCGGCTGGCCATGGAAATTTCCGCCACTGATGATGTCGCCGGCGCCGTCACGCGCGAAGACCAGCGGATTGTCCGTAGCGCTGTTTAGTTCCACAGCAGCCATTTCGCGCGCCTGCGTCAGCGAATCGCGGACCGCTCCATGGACTTGTGGAGTGCAACGCAGACTGTAGGCGTCCTGAACGCGGGGATCTTTTTCCGCCGATCGATGCGATTCGCGAATCTGGCTTCCCTCGTTGAGGTGCGCGAGATTGCGAGCGGTAGTCGCCGCGCCCGCGTAGGCGCGGGCGTGCATGATGCGGGCGTCGAACGCGCCAGGGCTTCCGCGTAGCGCATCGAGGGACAGCGCTGCGGCAACATCGGCGGTGTCGGCAAGCATGTCCGCTTCGCGTAACGAGAGACTGAGCAGCGCGAGCATTCCCTGCGTGCCGTTCAGCAGCGACAATCCTTCCTTCGCTTCCAGCGCGATAGGAATAATCCCCGCGCGTCGCATCGCCTCGGTGCCGACCAACTCAGCGCCTTGGAGATTCGCGCGACCTTCACCGATCACCACTTGCGCGAGGTGTGCCAATGGCGCCAGATCGCCGGAAGCGCCAACGGATCCCTGGGAAGGGATCACCGGATGAACCCCGGCGTTGAGCATCGCGCAAAGCGCCTCGACCGTTTGAGGCCGAATGCCGCTCAGGCCCTTCGCAAGCGCGTTGGCGCGCAGCAGCATCATCGCGCGCGTTTCCGCTTGCGAGAGCGGCTCGCCAACTCCACACGCGTGCGAGCGCACCAGATTGACTTGCAGCTGGCGAACCTGCTCGGTGGATATTCTTACCGAGGCGAGCTTGCCGAATCCGGTGTTGATCCCGTATGCGGTCTCGCCGGACGCGACCACGCGATCAACCACCGCACGTGAGGCTTTCATGCGCTCGACTGCCGCAGGTGCGAGGGACACTTTTTCGGCGCGAAGTGCAACGGCATAGAGCTGTTCGAAAGTTAGATCGTTACCCGTTAGCTGCAGACCGATCAGCGGGGAGCGTCATGCGAGTGCATCGCCGTTGCGAATCAGAACGTCGGGATTTGGAACCTTGAGCGTGACGAGTACATCGCGATATTTCAGCGGAAGCGATTTCGGCCGGCCATTTCTGCCGCAGATTACGTGCGTCGTGTCACCGATCGCGAGCAAGGCGTCGTCACTCTCACGGAAAATCTCATAAGAAAACTTCACGATTCGAGTGCGCCACTCCACGATACGAGTGCGCACGCGCAGCACTTCATCGTAGCGCGCGGGTTTTTCATAGCGGCAATGCACGTCGGCGACCACGATTTGGCAGTCGTCTTCGGTCTCCATTTGTTTGTACTCAAATCCAAGAGCGCGCATCAGTTCGACGCGGCCCACTTCAAACCAGATCAAGTAATTGGCGTGATAGACCACGCCCATCTGATCGGTCTCGGCATAACGCACCCGTACTGTAGTGTCGTGATATTCGATCGTTCGCATGTCTGTGACTTAGTCCGGCTCTTGCCAGATGGGCTTGCGCTTTTCCAGAAACGAAGCCACACCTTCCTTGAAGTCCGGTGTGCAGCGGATACGAGCGTTCTCCAGTATGGCACGTTCGAGATCGTGATCGATACCAGCGGCGGCGGAAGACGTCAGCAAATGTTTTGCGCGGGTCAGGCTGCTGGGACTTGCCCCCATGAGCTCGTCGGCGAGCGCATTGGCGCGATCCAGCAAGCTTTCGGCGGGAATTACTTCGGTGACCAGTCCGTAGTCACGCGCCTGCACGGCGTCAATGATACGGCCTGTGAGCAGAAGATCTCGTGAGCGCTTCTCGCCGATTTGCCGGGTAAGGAATACCGAAACGATGGCAGGGAGAAAGCCGATTTTAACTTCGGTGTAGCCGAATTTCGCTTCCGGCGCGGCGAGCGTGAAATCGCACAGCGTAGCAATGCCGCAGCCACCGGCATAGGCCGCGCCATTCACAGCCGCGATCAGCGGGCGGGGAAAACTCCAGATGCGTCGCAGCAACTTGGCGATGCGACGCGAGTCTTCCTGATTCTCGGCGGCCGATTGCTTGGCTATCGTGGCCAGCATGTCCAGATCCATGCCGGCGCAAAAACATTTTCCGGCGCCGGTGAGGATCACGACGCGGGAGTGACTCTTCTCGATGGTGTCGAAGGCGGTCTGCAGGTCGCACATCATCTGTGGGTTGATGGCATTGCGCTTGTCCGGGCGGTTGAGGGTGATGCGTGCGATTTCGCCGCTGAATTCGAGGATCAGTGTGGAGTACATAGCGAGCGCCTCCTTTTCAGTTCGCGAGTTCAGTTCGCGAGTGGTGCGTGCGCGTATTTGGTGCGAATCTCATTGGTCATGGCGATGACCTTCGTAAGCTTGGATTCATCGATGCCAGGATCGGCTCCCGCTTTTTTCAGCGCCGCGAGCACCTCCTCGGTGGCGATGTTGCCGACCAGATTGTCTCCCGCGAAGGGGCAGCCGCCTAGGCCTGTGAGCGCACTATCGAAACGGCGGCATCCCGCTTCGTACGCCGCGAGAATCTTCGCTTCGGCGTCTTCAGCGCGGCTGTGCAGGTGCACGCCCAATTCTATCCCCGCGACATGATCTTTTACTTGGCGATAGAGGTCGCCGACGAGTTCGGGCGATGCCGTTCCCACCGTATCCGCGAGTGAGACAGTCCGCACGCGGATATCCTTGAGCCAGTCGAGCGTGTCCTGCACGATTTCGGCTCCCCAAGGCTCGTCGTAAGGATTGCCGAAGGCCATGGACATGTAAATCACCAGTTCACGCTTTGCGGCCGCGGTGTCCTTCTTTAATTTCTCGACGAGCGCGCGTGATTCGTCGCGGCTCATATTCGCATTCGCTCGGCGGAAGTACGCGGAGATGGAGTAGGGATAGCCGATCGTCGTCACGCCGGGGGTCGCGAGCGCGCGCTCCAGTCCTTTTTCGTTAACGACGATGCCAATGATTTCGGGCGGCTCGGTTCTGTCAGGTAGGGATGCGTTGAGCTTCGACATCACTTCCTCGCTATCCGCCATCTGCTTTACATGTTTTGGCGAGACAAAGCTGACCGCATCAATGTGCTGGAACCCAGCAGCGACGAGTTCGCGGAGATATTCGGCCTTTAGCTCGGTTGGGATGAAATCAGGCAAGCCTTGCCACGCGTCACGCGGGCATTCAATTAATTTGACGGTTTCCATTAGGTTTGCAGCACGCCGGTTTTGAATTCGCGGATTTCGGGATTGAGAGCGGCGGCTTCCAAAGCGGTGATCAGGGTGTCCCGGGTGTGCGCGGGATCGATGATGGCGTCAACCCAGAGCCGCGCCGCAGCGTAGCGCGGATCGGTCTGGTGTTCGTACGTGGCGCGGACGGAATCGTACAGTTCTTTTTTCGCTTTCTCGTCGACCTTTTTGCCTTCGCGTTCGAGCTGCTTCAATTTGATTTCAACGAGCGTACCGGCGGCCGCATCTCCGCTCATCACTGCATAGCGCGCCGTTGGCCAGGCGAAGATGAAACGTGGATCGTAAGCTTTGCCGCACATTGCATAGTGCCCGGCTCCAAAGCTCCCGCCGCAAATCACCGAAATCTTCGGCACCACGCTGTTTGACACCGCGTTCACCATTTTTGCGCCTGCGCGGATGATCCCGCTCCATTCCGCGTCTTTGCCCACCATGAAGCCGTTCACATCATGGAGAAAAATCAGCGGGATCTTGTTCTGATTGCAGTCCATGATGAAGCGCGCGGCCTTTTCGGCGGATTCGGTATAGATGACGCCGCCAAATTCGATGCGCTTCTGGTCCGAGCCGCGAGCCAAGGTATGCACATGCTTTTTCTGATTCGCGACGACTCCCACCGCCCAACCGCCGATCCGCGCATATCCGCACAGCAAAGTTTCGCCATACTCGGCGCGATATTCTTCAAACTCGCTGGCATCGACGATGCGTGCGATGATTTCCCGCATGTCGTACTGCTTGCCGGGATCATTCGAAAAAATGCCGTAGATTTCGTCCCCGGAATACAGCGGCTCGCGCGGCGCCACATGGCTAAACGCTGGACGCGCAGAAGCGCCCATCTTATCTGCTAGAGCACGGATGCGCGTGATGCAGGCGTCATCGTCCGGTTCTCGAAAATCGACGGTGCCGCTGATTTGCGCGTGCATCTTTGCGCCGCCCAGATCTTCCGCCGAAGTTTTCTGGCCGATCGCCGCCTGCACCAGCGCAGGCCCAGCAAGAAACAAACCGGAGCCCTTCGGTCATCAGGATGTGATCGCACATCACCGGGAGATATGCGCCGCCTGCCACGCACATGCCCATGATGGCCGTCAGCTGCGGAATGCCCATCGCGCTCATCACCGCATTGTTACGGAAGACTCGACCGAAATCGTCGGTGTCGGGAAAAACATCTTCCTGCAGCGGGAGAAAAACGCCTGAGGAATCGACCAGATAAATCGTGGGAATATGATTCTCGATGGCGATGTTCTGCGCGCGAATCACTTTTTTCGCCGTCATGGGAAAGAACGCGCCGGCTTTCACCGTGGCGTCGTTGGCGATGAGCATGAAAGTACGTCCACAAACGCGCGCCAGACCTGTGATCGTTCCAGCCGCGGGCGCTCCGCCCCATTCTTCGTACATTTCGTACGCCGCGTAAATGCCCAGTTCAAAAAAGTGTGAGCCCGGATCGACTAGCTTCGCGATGCGCTCACGCGCGGTCAGCCGGCCTTTCTTGTGCTGCGATTCGATGGCTTTCGCGCCGCCGCCGACTGATATTTGCTCTTCTTCGTTCTTGACCTGCGTGACCAAGTCGACCACTTTGCGGCTATTTTTGGCGAACTCTGGCGACTTGGTGTTTACGTTGTTTTTCAGGACGGAAGAAGGCACTCGCGAACCCTCGCAACAAACAATGGAAACAGGAAAAGGCGCTTGCGTCTACGCAATCAAAGCAGAAGCAGGATCACAGTATAAGGTCTCTGCGCGTCAAACGCGAAGCGGCGGTAAGATTCTGAATCTCATATTCGGCGAACCTTGATAACTCATGCGGTACGAGACCAGAATCGAATGCGCCCCAGCAATCTCATGGAACGTATATTTATTGTTAAGGTAAGGCTGGTGAGGAGAAATCCGTGAATCGTTTTCTTTTTATCTTGTCGGTGTGTGTCGCCGGGCTCTTCCTCATGGCTTCGCGTGCTCGCGCCGATGAACTGGGTAATGAACGCTTCCGAATGAAGTCCATCGCAAACACAGTTGCTGATCAGATCGAAAAGCGCTACTACGATGGCAGTCTCAAGGGATTGGATTGGAAAGGAGCTGCTCGAGCAAACCAGGCAGAAGATCGACAATGCTAAAAATGTGCCGGACATGCTCGCGGCGATTTACGTGATGGTTGACCGAGTAAAGGATTCTCATACTCATTTTCTGCCACCTTCGGTAAACGTGCGGCTGAAGTATGGGCTGGAAGCGAAGCCAATCGGAGACGACGTCCGCATTTACCGGCTAAAACACAACCTGCCGGCGGAACAGGCTGGCTTGAAAGTGGGTGACAAGATCGTTTCCATGAATGGCCATCCAGCCGAACGATACAGCTTCGACGACATGCTCTTGTATTACCGAGTACTCCATCCGCTGCTCTCGTGGGATCTGGTCATACAGACCTCCAACGAACTGCCCCGAAACGTGCATCTTGTCGCCAAGCGCGAAGACAAACCCATTGTGTTGGACATAGATCGGCTCAGCGACTTCTGGGACATCATTCTGGAGGATCAGTCCGAGTCTGAGGAAGACCGCGTTTATCACACGGCAAACTTCGACGGAGGGATCGGTTACATCCAAGTGCGTGAATTTCCCTCGAACTCCGCATTTCTGGACGGGTTGGCTGAAAAGGTTAAAGAGTCCAAAGCCGTGATAGTCGATTTGCGGGGATGCCCCGGAGGCGCCGTTGACACGCTCAAGAGTTTCGCGGGCCATTTTGTTTCGGAACCGACCGTCCTGCATAGAATGGTGGAGCGCAAGAAAACGGAAGATGTCGTCGCCAAGCCGAAGAGGCCGGTCTTTTCCGGTCCTCTGTTTATCCTCATCGACAGCCGTACCGGCAGTGCGGGCGAAGCGTTCGCGGGATACTTCCAGTCGCAGAAAAAAGGAGTGGTCGTGGGCGACTCGTCTTTGGGGCGTTTGATGACCTCTTCGTACGTTTCTGAAGAATTTGGCGCCGACAAAATCGTGTACTACGGAGTGCAAATCAGCATTGCCAAAGTCGTGTTACCCAACGGCGACGAGATAGAGGGAAAGGGCGTGAAGCCCGATATTGCATGCAACCCCACAGGCGACGACATGCGAGAGAAGCATGATGTCTGCCTGGATGCCACGTTGGTAGAAGCCAGGGAGGCTTTGCACCTCGCGCCGGGCGCGCCGAAACCTGCGGACTTAGAACCCGCCAAGAACTAACAGTGCCATTGACGAGGCTTACTTCGACTCGTACACTGCCAGGAGTACAAGCGACTTCCCGAAGTCGCACTTAACCTTGGAGGTGCCTGTGACGATCCCTGTCGAAGTTCTATCGGGCAGGTGTGCCTTCAGTGGTTCTATCTCCTGCAGGTAATACCCGCCTCTTTTTCCTCCATTTTAAGTTGCTGAGTTCGCGTAGGCCCCGAATCGGTTCTGTGCGCCTGCGCATGGCCGCTGCGTCTCCTGAGACCAGCGCGAGGTGCTGCCCACAGGCGGCGGAGGATTCGCACGTGTTACTAGAAGAATTGGGATGGGACGCGAATTTCGAAGGGATGTGGGATGCCTTGGAAAGGGAAGCAGCTCAAGTTCCCGCTCGTGTTGTTTCGCAACAGCGCGGCCTATGGATATCGCGGGTGAATTTGGCGAACGTTGGGCAACGCCGTCAGGAAAGCTGCGCGAAAGCGGAGAGCCGGACGGCGATTGGCCTGCGGTCGGCGACTGGGTCTCGGCACAAGTCACGATCGCGGACGATCGCGCCACGCTACACGCGGTCTTGCAGCGGCGCACGCAGTTCGTTCGCAAGATGGCGGGAAAACGGGTGGCGCAACAGGTGATTGCAGCAAACGTGGATACTGCATTCCTGGTCGCCGCTCTCGACGGCGATTTCAACTTGCGTCGTCTTGAGCGATATCTGGCTCAGTGCTGGGAGTCGGGCAGCGAGTCCCGTAATCGTGTTGAACAAAGCGGATGAGTGCGACGCGGTTGCGGCCCGTGTAGCCGACGTGGAGTCCATCGCGCGAGGCGTTCCCGTGCTGTCGATGAGCGCACAAACGGGCAGCGGACTCGATGCCATGGATGCATTCTTGACACCAGGCCGGACCATTGTGCTTCTCGGCTCGTCAGGCGTGGGCAAATCAACGATCGTGAACAAACTGCTCGGGCGTGACGCTCAGGTGACGCAGCCCGTTCGTCAAAGCGACAGCCGTGGCCGACATACCACTACGGCCCGCGAACTTCTGCGCCTACCGGGCGGTGCGCTGATTATCGACACGCCTGGGTTGCGCGAACTGCAATTGTGGGACGCATCGGACGGCGTAACGGAATCGTTTGCGGATATCGAAGAGCTTGCGTCAGAATGCCGCTTCCGCGATTGCCGCCATGAGAACGAGCCAGACTGTGCGGTGCTGGCGGCGATCGTATCGGGCACGCTGGATCCCGCGCGATGGGAAAATCGCCGCAAGCTTGAACGCGAACAGGAATTTCTGCAGCGTAAGATCGATCCCGAGGCGCGACATGAATTCCAGCAGAATCTCAAGGTGCTGATGCGTGGCGTGAAAAAGATGTACGGGCAGCGCGAGAAAGATCGTGGCAACACATGACACCACTTATGCTCGATCGCGCGCTCTCGCGAAGGATCGAACTTGCTGAGGCACACGCCGGGGCAGCCGCGGCCGAAGCTTTGGCGCGGTTTCGGCCAGCCACCGGTGTCGCGGTCGCGCAGATCGCCGGAGGGTTCGCAGTCTATTGCGGAGCGAATTCGCCGGTCACGCAAGCTGTTGGGCTCGGACTAGACGGCCCCATTAGCGAAGAAGAAGTCGATACGCTGGAGCAGTTCTACGCCAGCCGCAAGGAACCTGTCCGCGTGGAAACATCGCCGCTGGCGGATCCCTCCCTCATCGAGCAGTTTGGCAAGCGACACTACCGCGTCACCGAATTCACCAACGTCATGGCGCGATCCTTATCGGAGGGCAATGACGACGGCGCGCCAGACAGAACGACGGGCGAAGTCAGCGTCGAACGAATTCCACGCGAGCACATCGATTTGTGGAACCTGACCGTGGCGCAGGGATTTGCTGAACATGTTCCGGTCACGCACGAAATCCTCGACGTAATGCGTGCGTTCGGATCGGCGCCGCAAGTGGAATGTTACTTGGCACGGATAAATGGAGCAGTCGCCGGCGGAGGCACTCTGATTCTGCGTGACGGCATCGCCGGATTGTTCGGTGCCAGCACGTTTGCCTGCTTATCGGAACCGCGGCGTACAGGAAGCTTTGTTAGCGGCCCGCGTTGCGCGTGCGGCGAATGCCGGCTGTGACCTGCTGGTGTGCCTGGCGCAACCGGGAAGCACATCGCAGCGCAATGTAGTCCGGCAAGGATTCTCGGTTTTGTATACGCGAGTGAAATTCGAACGTGAACTGATGGCGCCCTAAAGCTACCAAGCCGCCGAGCAAATTCCGGCCGCTCACGAGCAGGGATACAAAGCGGCTCTAGGGAACGACACGCTTGTGAATGAACTCCACGATGTCTTGCGTGGAAGTGCCCGGCAGAAAAATCTCTGCGATTCCAGCTTTCTTTAGGGCGGCGATGTCGGCTTCGGGGATGATTCCCCCAAGAAGTACAACCACGTCATCCATGCCCTTGTCTCGCAGCAGACCCATAAGTTGCGGGCAAAGCGTATTGTGTGCGCCGGAAAGAATAGAGAGGCCGATGACATCAACATCTTCCTGCACAGCGGCGGAAGCGATCATCTCCGGCGTCTGCCGCAAGCCGGTGTAAATCACCTCCATGCCCGCATCGCGCAGCGCCCTCGCGATGACTTTAGCGCCACGATCGTGCCCGTCGAGGCCGGGCTTGGCGATCAGCACTCGAATTTTCTTGTCAAGCATGAGTTAGGTAATCGCGACTTCTTCGTAGGTGCCGAACGTATCGCGCATAGCGTCACAGATTTCGCCGAGCGTCGCGTAGGATTTTACCGCATCGTAGATGTACGGCATCAGGTTGTCGTTGCCTTGTGTGGCTTTGCGCAGGGCTGCCAACCGGCGGCTCACCTCGTCACTTGACCGCTCCGTACGCAGCTTGCGCAGCCGATCCGCTTGTCGATGAGCAACCGTTTCGTCGATTTGCAAGGTTTCGAGCGGCTTTTCTTTCGCCACGAAGTCATTCACGCCGACGATAATTTTCTCTTTCTTGTCAACGGAGACCTGATAACGATACGACGCCTCCGCGATCTCGCGCTGCGGATAGCCACGCTCGATGGCTGCCACCATACCGCCCATGGCATCGATCTTCTGTATGTAATCCCACGCGCCTCGTTCCACTTCGTTGGTCAGCGTCTCTACAAAATACGATCCGCCGAGCGGGTCGACTGTATTCGTCACGCCAGTTTCATGCGCGATGATCTGCTGAGTTCGCAGCGCGATGGTAGCGGCAAATTCAGTAGGCAGCGCCCAGGCCTCGTCCAGTGAATTGGTATGCAGTGACTGTGTGCCGCCGAGCACTGCGGCGAGCGCCTGGATCGCCGTGCGAACCACATTGTTGTACGGCTGCTGCGCGGTGAGCGAGCATCCTGCCGTCTGCGTGTGAAATCGCAGCGCCCAGGTCCGTGGATTCTTTGACCTGTATCGCTCCACCATCGCCTTGTGCCAGATCCGTCGCGCCGCGCGATACTTGGCGATTTCCTCGAAGAAATCGCTATGCGCGTTGAAGAAGAACGAAAGCTGCGGAACAAATTCATCCACGTCCAGTCCGCGCCGCATGCCCCATTCGACGTATTCGAGGCCATCGCGCAACGTAAACGCCAATTCCTGAATCGCCGTCGAGCCAGCTTCGCGAATGTGATAGCCACTGATCGAAATGGTGTTGAACTTGGGTGTGTTCTTCACGCCGAACTCGAACGTATCGATCACCAGCCGCATCGACGGCTCTGGCGGATAGATGTATTCCTTCTGTGCGATGTATTCCTTCAGGATGTCGTTTTGCAAGGTGCCGGAGATTTTCTTCCAATCTGCGCCTTGTTTCTCCGCTACGGCCAGGTACATCGCCCAGATCACCGCCGCGGGCGAATTGATGGTCATCGAAGTGGTCACATCCGCCAGCGGGATCTGATCGAAAAGCACTTCCATGTCCGCCAGCGAACTGATGGCCACGCCGCATTTTCCGACTTCACCCTCGGACAACGGATGGTCCGAGTCGTAGCCCATCAACGTCGGCAGGTCGAACGCCGTAGACAGCCCTGTCTGGCCCTGCGAAAGCAGGTAGCGAAAGCGCTGATTCGTGTCTTCCGCGGTGCCGAAGCCTGCGAATTGCCGCATGGTCCACAGGCGGCCTCGGTGCATCGTCGAATGAATGCCCCGCGTGTATGGCGGCTCCCCCGGGTAGCCAAGATCGCGTTGTGGATCCCAATCAGGAAGATCGGCTGGCGTATACAGGCGGCGAATCGGGTAGTTCGAAATGGTAGTGAATGAAGCTTGGCGTTCAGGACTTTTCGCCAGCGTCGGACCCAGCGTTTTCTCCTCCCATGCAATTTCCTGGGAAGAAGGCTTGCGTCCTGCCGATTTTGTTTCGGAGGGGACTACGGTGGAGGTACTGCCCTTGGACGGCTCGCTCATGAACCCGCGCTCTCCGGGACCATCCCGAAAGATCAGCTCAAGTGCTTACACTTAATGCTAGTCGAAACAATGCGGAGTGAGCAAGCGTCCTTCCAATTCACTGCGTGCGCCTGCCACAAAGAAAAACGGGCGCAGTATTGAGCCGCGCCCGCTAAGCTTCCAAAATTCGCGATTCGTTATTTCTGGCCGGCAGATGCCGCCGGGGAATCGGTCCAAAGCTTCTCGGTCCCAACAACCTGGCCATTCATGGTGCCCGGAATCAGCGTGTCGCGCTCCACTTGACCGTGCTTGGCATCGGCGATGGTGACGCGATTGACCTCCAGCGTGCGGCCCACCGCCCGCTCGTAGCCAGCCTTGGCCTCGACCAGATCCGCAAGCGCCCGCAGTTCGTTGCCTTGAGCGGTGATCAGGTCACGCTGCGTCAAGATCACGTTGTAAACGGTTGATGCACCAAGCTGATAACGCTTCTGTTCGGCGTCAAACGTCTGCTGTTGTAGTTCGCGCGCCTTGCTTGCGGCTTGCACACGTGCTCGATCTTGCTGCAGAGCAATATAGGTGTTGCGTACGTCGAGCAGCGCGGCGTTCTTCAGCTGCTGCATCTGCGCTTCGATCTGACGAAGCTGCAACATGGCGCGCTGATTGGTCGCTTGCGCCTGCCGATTGCGAAGCGGCAATTGCAAATTCAAGCCCACCGTGTACGAGGGGAACGTGTTATGGAAGATCTGGCTCTGCGAATCTCCGAGTCCTGCATGGTTGACTCCCGCTGTAGCAGTCGTCGATTGCGGCTCAAAGATTTCCACGGGAGTTCCGGTTGCATCCAGCACCGTCACCGGTTGCCCGTTGGCGCCGACAATGTTGGTGCCCGGAATCGTCGTTGTCACGCCAGGAATGGACGAATTACCCGCCAGGCCGCTGCTGGAATACTGCGCCTGCAGCGTCGCGACCGGCAGCAGGGCATTAGCCGTAGCCTTCGCATCGATTCCCGCGTTGGTTACATTGAGTGCCTGCTGCTGCAAGTCAGGGCGCTTGGAGAATGCTTCCTTGACCGCGTCTTCGAACGTGGGCGCCTCGATTGCTTCCGGTGGTGTCGGCTTATCAAGCGGCATGATCTCCACGTTTACCAAATTTGTGGCTAGCGGATCTTTGGAAAGTGCGTTCTTCAACACCTGCTCGTCCTGCAATTTTACGGTTTGCGCCAGAATTAAGTTTTGCCGATCGGTGGCCAGCTGCGCTTCCGCGCGGGTCACGTCCAGCGGTGCCAGCGTGCCGATCTCCAGCTGTTTGCGGTTGTCGTTGTACAGCTTCGTGGAAACGGTTACTGCTTGCTCCTGCACGCGCACTGCTTCGGTTGCATACACCAGTTCCCAGTAAGCGGTGACCGTATTCGTAACCGTGGTGATGGCCTGTTGCGTAAACACCAGGTCCGCCAGTTTCCGGTTGTTCTTGGCGATCATGATGTTCCGGCGATTCGCGAAACGCCCGAAACCATTTAACAGTTGCTGAGTGAAACCGATCGTCAGCGACGATTGCACCACCGGATTGAAGAAGTTGAAGGCCGAACTCGAAGACGATCGCGAATTATCCCACGCCACGTTGAACGTAGTGCCCGTCGAAAATCCTTCCGTGTAGGCGGTGTTGTATGTGGCGGTATGCGATCCGAGGCTGGCGGCGGTGCCGTTGGTGGTCCCGGTGCCGGAGATGAACGGATTGTTGACCGCGGTTCTTCGATTGTCGAGAAACGCGCTGGCAGTGATCAGAGGATCGTAATTCAGAAAGGGAATATTCGCCGTCGATTGCCGGATGGCCGCGCCGCTCACTCCAAACGGCAAGCCTCCCCCTTCCGTTTGCAAAATATCGGTATCGCCAAACCATGTGTTGTAACGCTGCACCACGATGTCCATGCTGTTTTCCAGGGACAATTCCACGGCGTCTTGCAGCGTGAGCTGCAGCTTTCCGTTTTGCACTAGCTGGTCCACGCGCGGGCTGTTGGCCAAAGTAACGCCAGGAATCTCGATCGGCCGATATGGCGCGATCAGATTCGGAAATGGCTTCGGCGCTCGGTTATACCGATGTTGGTACACGCCCAATGCCACCGGGATCGGTGGGTTCGCGGGAGCCGGGCCGTACGCTGGATTCGGTTGCTGCGTTGCCGCATTCGGATCCTGCGACGGCCGATTCTGTTCCGGTGATTGCGGCGTCGGCAGCGGCGGCCGCTGTTGCTGTTCTCCCGCCGGCGGGCTGCCTCCGGGCTGCTGCGCAAAAACAGGCGATCCTGCGCCGCCAAGCATCAGGCCTGCAATTAACGCCGACAGCAGTTGGCGCGACGCCAGCTTTGCATAAGACCTTCGCGTGGTCGCACCGTTCCTGATCTGCTGCGCGCTCAGCCATGACAATTTCATGGTTATTCTTCACCCCTTGAGTTTTATCGACACGTGATGCGGGTCACTTATGCCTGACTTCTGTACAACGTTCACCAGAGGCACTTTGTTTCATCAATTCGCCGAACAGGAGGCGCCGGCGAGCCGGACAATGGCCGCAATGATGGCCGAAACCAGGACCAAGTCGCGAATCACGGAGTTTAACAGACGGCTTGCTTCCTTGACAACGCAACCAGTGGCGGCTAGGCTGCTGACGATTCGACGTTTACGGGCGTCTCGCGGTTAGTCCTGCCGCCCGAGAGTGGTCGTAAAATCGTGCTTTCTCGCGAAGAACTGTTGCGCATCTTTGAGACCGCTGGCGCCATCCGTCACGGACATTTTGAGCTGTCCAGCGGACTGCACAGCGGCACCTACGTACAGTGCGCACAGGTTCTCCAGTATCCGCGTTTCGCCGAAAAATTGGGACACTCTCTAGCCGCGCTCTTCTCTGATGCCACAATCGAAGCCGTCGTTTCACCAGCCATGGGCGGTGTGATCATCGGTCAGGAAGTTGCCCGCGCTTTGCCCGACACCAAAGGGACAGTTGGCGGCGGCATTCCTGCGATGTTCGTCGAGCGTGATGCCGGCGGTGTTATGTGCCTGCGCCGCGGCTTCACACTACGCCCCGATCAGCATGTGCTGGTCGTCGAAGACGTATGGACCACCGGTGGCTCAACGCTGGAAGCGATTCAAGTCGTGGAAGAAGCTGGAGGGCGCGTCGTGGCAGCAGGGGCGCTGATCGATCGTAGCGCCGATAAAGTGGAATTCCCCGTCGAATCACAAGCGCTGCTCGATCTGCCCATCGCCAGCTACGAGCCTGAGGATTGCCCGCAGTGCCGCGACGGTAGCGCCGCCGTCAAACCAGGCAGCCGCTTCGTGCGCTCCGCCTAACACGCGCTCAACTCCGTCTGCATGCGCTATTTCAAGCTCACCATCGCTTACGACGGCACCGACTTCCACGGCTGGCAAGCGCAAACGAACAAGCCTACCATTCAGGGCGAGATCGTCAGCGTGCTGCGGCGCATCACCCAGGACGCCACCGTTCTTCATGGTGCGGGTCGCACCGACGCAGGCGTCCACGCCTTCGGCCAAGTCGGCAGCTTTCGCACGCAATCGCCGCTGTCCGCCGCTGAATTCCAGCGCGCGCTGAACGCTTTGCTCCCGCCGTCCATTCGAATCATGAGATCCGAAGAGGTCGGTCCGGATTTCAACGCTCGCTGGTCCGCGCGCGGCAAAACGTATCGCTATCGCATCTATCGCGGCAAAATCGTGCCTCCCATGCTGTGGCGCTACGTGCTGCACTATCCGTTTCCGCTTGATGAAGACGCCATGCGCGATGCCGCAGCCCGCTTCGCCGGCGTTCACGACTTTGCCTCCTTCGCCGCATCCACCGGCTCCGAAGAAGACGACAAAGAGCGCTCCACCGAGCGCGAAATTTACTCCACCGAACTTGCCCGCTCCTCCGACGATGAGGAACTCGTCTTCACCGTGCGCGGCCGCTCGTTTCTCCGCTACATGGTGCGCAAAATGGTTGGCACTCTGCTCGATGTTGGCCGTGGCAAACTCCAGCCCGCAGATATCGACCGGCTCTACGAACTCAAAGATCGCTCCAAGTCCGGTCCGACAGTTCCTCCGCAAGGTCTCTGTATGGTCAGCGTTGAACACGAAGAAGCTTGGCGCTTGTAACCATTTTCGTCGCATGGTCACAACTTCTGCGTTGCCTGGCTCTCCGTCGGCAACTATCATCAGTCCTTCACAAAGTTGCTGCCATTTCGCCCGCCCTCCTCGCGAAATGCGGTTGGCACTTACGCCATGCAGCAGCCGCAATGGGCGGCGTTTAGGAAACACCCGGCATCAAACGAGCTAGCGCGAGTCGTTCAGTGTCCTTAGACTGAAATTTAAGCCCTTAGCCGGTGCGAAGCCCTGGTAGCCTTTGCGCGTCGCGATCAACTACAACAGGAGCAAGAAGGGAAATGAGCATTCGAGGTCTCTCACTTTCGGCAAAATACGTTCGCGTGATTTGTCTGATCGCGGCGCTCATGGCCGCGCCCATTTTGACTCGCGCCGACAACAACGCGTTCGATCTGCTGGGCCCGCGCATCGAAATGAAGGTCACCCGCAATGGCAAGCCCTTGCCGATTTCTGAAGTCGCCAATCTGCAACCCGGCGATCGTTTGTGGCTGCACCCTGATTTTCCCGCCGATCAATCCGCGCGTTATCTTTTGATCGTCGCGTTTCTTCGCGGTTCCACCAATCCTCCGCCCGAACATTGGTTCACACGTCTGGAAACATGGAGCAAACAAATGCGCGAAGAAGGGGCGGTGATCACCGTTCCGCAGGACGCGCAACAAGCCCTACTGTTTCTCGCACCCGAGACCGGTGGAGACTTAAGCACTCTTCGCGCCGCGGTCCGCGGCAGGCCCGGCGTCTTCGTCCGTGCTTCGCAAGATTTAAACCAGGCCAGCCTCGATCGTTCGCGCCTGGAAAAATATCTCGCGGATGTCAAAGCTATTTCCGACGCCGATCCCAAAGCCTTGAAAGAGCATTCCATTCTGCTCGCGCGAACGCTTGGTATTCGTCTCGAGCAACAATGCTTCGACAAACCCGTCGAAGAACAAGCCTTCTGCCTCACGCGTAACACCGATTCGCTCGTTCTCGACGACGGCCACAGCCAATCGATGGTTCAGGCGCTCGCCTCTGGGCCCAACGCCGATCTCGTAGGCGCCGTCAGCGCCACTTCGCTCGCCGGAGGCGGTTTCTATAGCGCTTATATCGGTGCAGTCGTTGACCTCGCGCGTGTCCTCGGCAACCTGCACACCGCTTCGTACGTGTACATACCCGCACTGGCCTTGCCGAAACACGATCAGATGAATCTCAAGCTCAACAATCCGCCTTCTTTTCGGAAGCCCATGTCGGTGATTGTTGTCGGTCTTCCCGCCGTAGAAGCTGCGCAGTTGCCTCCATTGCGCGCCGTGAATCCCGATCAGAAGTTCTGTCTGGAGAAATCGTCCCTGGTCCTGCCGGTCGAGGGTGCGCCACTGGTCTTTTCTTCCGACATTGCTCACGATTTCGTCCTGCAGGTCAAAGGCAGCAAAGGCGATGTGATCAGCCTTCCCGCGCACGCCGACGCTTCCAGCGGTGGTTTCCTCATCGACACCCACAGCATCGAATCGTCCAAGTTCGATCAGGAAGTGACCGCAAGCCTTCGAGGTCGCTGGGGCTTCGAACCTTACGATGGGCCAAATTTCCGGCTGAAAACATCGCGCTCCGCGCACTGGATTGTTCCTGCCGCCGACCAGGCCGCCCTCGTCGTGGGCCGCGAAGACACGCTCCACCTACAAGCGGACGCGGCAGTCTGCGTGGATGGCCTCACCATTCAGGACGCACAAGGCAAAGAAATCAAATCAACATATAAAGTGAGCAAGCCCGATGAACTCGAAATCAAAGTCGCGCTCAAGGATCAATCCGCCGGCGCGCTGACCGTGAAGCTCAAGCAATTCGGCCTCGGTCAACCTGACGAAGTCTCCGTCCGCGCCTACTCCGAGGCCGCACATCTAGACAATTTCAAGATCAACGCTGGAGATCGCCAGGGGATTCTTCGCGGCACGCGTCTCGACGAAGTCGATCGGTTCGAGCTCAACGGCGTGCACTTCGCGCCCGCGAAACTCACGCGCGCCAACGAAAAAGACGAACTCCATCTCGCCGCTTCCGAACCGAATCCAGCCGCGTTGCCCGCCAATGAACACGTTGTCGCGCACGTAGCTCTCAAAGACGGTCGCGTTCTCGATCTGCCGACCACGATCGATGCGCCGCGCCCGAAGATGAGCCTGGTGAACAAAAGCATTCAGCCCGGCTCCGCCCAAACCGGAATCAATCTCGGCAGCCCCGAAGAATTGCCCCTCGATGGTCAGCTTTCTTTTCTGATTAAAACGGAAGTCCCCGCCAAGCTCACGCGCTCCGAGAAAATCGAAATCGCTACTGCTGACGAGGCATTCGCCACCACCATCAGTGTCGCCGACGGCTCGCTCGTCTTGCGCGATTCCGAAACTCTGTTCGGTGTCCTCGACCCGCGCAAAGCTTTCGGCCCATCCGCATTCGGGCCCGTTCGATTCCGCCCAGTCGCAGCCGACGGAACCAAGGGCGATTGGCAGCCGCTTGCCACCTTAGTGCGCGTGCCTGCACTAAAAGAAATTCGCTGCCCGGAAAGCGCCGACAAGCCCTGCGAACTCAGCGGCAGCAATCTTTTCCTGATCGACTCGGTCGCTTCCGATCAGCAATTCACACACACCGCTCCAGTTCCCATCGGCTTCATCGACTCAACGCTGAACGTGCCGCATCCCAGCGAAACCGGCCTCTACATCAAACTCCGCGACGATCCGTCCACAGTGCACACGGTCGTTCTCCCCATCTCCCCAGAACCCGAAGACAAACCCACCACATAACGAGGCTCGGACGCGGCGCCGCCGTGTTTTGTGTAGGGGCGTCGCTTTAGCGCGCCCTGCCCGGGACGCTAAACGATGCGCACCCGAAAACTCGTCGATCCCTGAGCCATGGCTATTCCATTCCGTTCTTCCGCCCCGCCACCACGCCTATTTCGGTTAGAATCCGCGAATGGCCGCAACCGCCGTACCCCTCAACGCTCTCGCCTCCATCGATCCCGCAACCGGCGAAACCCTCGCCTATGTCGAATCCACTCCCACATCAACGCTATCGGATATCATGCGCCGAGCCCGAACAGCACAAGCTGCCTGGGCCAACGTTCCGATTACCACCCGCTGCACTCAACTAAAAAAGCTCGGCCATGCCGTCATGTCCTCCCGCGCCGAACTCGCCGAAGCCGTCGTTCGCGAATCGGGCAAACCGCGCGTCGAAGCCCTCTTCGCCGACATTTTTGTTGCCGTCGATTGCGCTGTGTATTTCGCCCAAAACACCGCGCGCATCCTTCGCAGCAAACGCATTTCCCATCACAGCACTGCCGCTCAAGCGAAGAGCGGCTACCTTTCGTATGAGCCCGTCGGCGTCATCGGCATGATCACTTCGTGGAACTACCCACTCGCCATTCCCATGAGCCAGATCATCCCGGCCATCGCTGCCGGCAACGCCGTCATTTGCAAAACCAGCGAATTCACTCCGCAGTGTGGCGCACGGATCGGCAAACTCTTTGCCACCGCCGGTTTCTCGCCGGATCTGCTAACGATCATTCAAGGCGGCGGCGAAGTCGGCCAGGCTCTGATTGACACCACTCCTGACAAAGTCATCTTCACCGGCAGCGTCGCAACCGGACGTCGCGTCGCCGAAGCTTGCGCACGCCAACTGATTCCCACCGTGCTCGAACTCGGCGGCAAAGACGCCATGCTGGTCCTCGCCGACGCCAATCTGGAAGCTGCCGCAAGCGCCGCGGTATGGGGCGCGTACACCAATTGTGGCCAGGTCTGCCTCTCGGTCGAGCGCCTTTTCGTCGAAGCATCAATCGCCGAGAAATTCATTAGCCTCTGCATCGACAAAACGAAAAAACTTCGCATTGGTCCTGGTTCCAACCCTTCTACTGACGTCGGCCCCCTCATCCGCCCGCAACACGTGCATCGCATGCGCGATCTGCTCGCCGATGCCGTGCAGCGCGGCGCAAAAATTCAATGCGGCGGCAACGCCCGGCCCGATCTCGGCGCGAACTTCTTCGAGCCGACTGTCGTTACCGGTGTCGACTCCACCATGCGCCTCTTCGAAGAAGAAACGTTCGGCCCCATCCTCGCGATTCAAACAGTGAATACCGCCGAAGAAGCCGTCGCGAATGCGAACGCCTCCCCATTCGCGTTGGCCGCGAGCGTTTGGACCGGCAACCCTGCGCACGGTAAGTCCATCGCCGCGCAACTTCGTGCTGGCGCCGTCATGGTCAACGACGCCATCAGCTACTTCGCCATCTCCGAGGCTCCTCACGGCGGCTGCAAACACAGCGGCTGGGGCCGCACGCACGGCGAAGCTGGCCTGCTTGAGATGGTGCAAACCAAGTACGTAGACGTCGATCACCTGCCGCGCCGCGAGAAACCCTGGTGGTATCGTTATGGTGCGGATCTGGAACGCGCCGCCGATGCCTTCTTGCAATTCGAATTCAACGGCGGCTTGGCCAGCCGCGTACGTCACGCACGCGGCGCCCTAAAAACCATGTTCCGCAATCACGGCTTGAAATGAGCCGAATTTCGTAGCGCCGTCTTTCAGACCGCCGGATTAGACGCCAATGCAAATGAGACTTAAAGCAGCATCGCGATCATGACGCCACCAACAAGCTCCGAATACATCCACGACTGGAACCTCACCGCGGCTCCAGCCATCGCTCCCGGCACGCGCGTCCTGCTCAATGACGAAACCCTCCGCGACGGCCTGCAAAATCCTTCCGTGCACGATCCCACCATCGGCGAAAAAATCGAGATCCTGCACTTGATGGAAGCTCTCGGCATCGAGCAGGTCAACATCGGTCTTCCCGGCGCCGGCGCCCGCGCCGCAGAACACGTCGAAGTCCTCGCCCGCGAGATCGCCACCAATCGCATGAAGATCCGCCCCAACTGCGCCGCACGCACAGTTGAAGCCGACATCCGCCCCATCATCGAAATCTCCCAGCGCGTTGGCATCCCCATCGAAGCCGCTACCTTCCTCGGTTCCAGTCCAATTCGCCGCCTCGTCGAAGACTGGACCGTCGATCATCTCGAACGCACCACCGAGAAAGCCGTGAAGTTCGCAGTCGATCACGGCCTGCCCTCGATGTACGTCACCGAGGACACCATCCGCACCGATCCCGCAACCGTGAAGCGCCTCTACACCACCGCAATTCGCAGTGGTGCCCGCGCCATCGTCCTCTGCGACACTGTCGGCCACGCCGTTCCTCAAGGCGCCTTCAATCTCATTCAATTTGCCGTCACCGAAATCGTGAAGCCCTCCGGCCAGAAAATTCGCGTCGACTGGCACGGCCACAACGATCGCGGCTTGGCCATCGCCAACTCCCTCGCCGCCATTGCCGCCGGAGCCGACTGCGTTCACGCTGCCGCTAACGCTCTCGGCGAGCGTGTCGGCAACACACCGATGGAGCTCATGCTCGTCAATCTCCGTCTGCTCGGTCTGATCGATCGCGACCTCTCTCGCC
The DNA here is from genome assembly GCA_963788725.1 of uncultured Acidobacteriota bacterium. Taxonomy (GTDB): domain Bacteria; phylum Acidobacteriota; class Terriglobia; order Acidiferrales; family UBA7541; genus Acidiferrum. The sequence continues at coordinate 131,981 of CAWBHT010000001.1, forward strand.
TTAAGGAATATTGCGAAAAAGTCGCCACCGCCACGCACACGACGATCCCTCCGAACTATCCCGTCATCGGCCGCGATGCCTTCCGCACCGCCACCGGGGTCCACGCCGCCGCCATCATCAAAGCCTTCCACAGTAAGGACCCGGCTCTCGCTGATGTCGTCTACAGCGGTGTTCCCGCGAGCCTCTTCGGTCTCGACCAGGTCATCGAAATCGGTCCGATGAGTGGGAAATCGAACGTGCTGTTCTGGCTCGAGCGTCACGGCATCGCCGCGAGTGACGCCCTCGTGAATCGTATCTTTGATGCCGCTAAACAATCCCCGCGCGTTCTCACCGATGCCGAACTCCAGGCGCTGTGTTCGCAACCGGCGAGCGATTGATGACCTCATCGCCACCGCGAATATCCCCCTCGCGAATCTCACAATTGACGTCGCCTTACCTCCTCAACTCGGTCGTGAAACATGCGCTACTTTGGGTTATCCTTGCGTTCATGCCCGTGCGTTCGATGAGTATTCCTCAGGGCAATCGGCCCTCCCCCACAGCATCAATTGTTGACAGCCCCGACGTGCGCACAGCTCTTTCCTGGTTTGCACGCAACATTTCGTGGATCAACGACCAACAGGCCCGCCTCACCGAAATTCCCGCGCCGCCATTTCAGGAAGCGCAGCGCGCGTCCGCAGTTAAAACTTTACTGGCCTCCTCCGGGCTAGCCGTCCAAGTCGACAAGACCGGCAACGTCATCGGCGAACTTCCCGGCGTCAATGAAAGGGAAGTCGTCATGCTCGCCGCGCACCTCGACACCGTTTTCCCGTCCGGCACTGACGTAAAAGTTCGCCACGAGTCGGAGCGCATGAGCGCTCCCGGCATCTCCGACAATGGCACCGGTCTGGCCGCGCTTGTCGCCATTGCGCGCGCATTACACGAGACCAAAATCACTCCGCTCCGCACCATTCTTTTCGTCGCAGACGTCGGTGAAGAGGGCGAAGGGAATCTCCGCGGCATGCGTGCGCTCGTCGAGACGTATCGCACCAGACTCAAAGCCGCCATCATCCTCGACGGATCCGGCACCGATCACGTCACCACCAAAGCTTTGGCCTCACGCCGTCTCGAAGTGCTCATCACCGGACCCGGCGGTCACAGTTGGTCGGACTTCGGAATGCCCAATCCCATCAGCGCGCTCGTACGCGGCTCCGTGCGTTTCATCAACACTCGCGTTCCCGTCAGCCCGCGCACCACTTTCAACCTCGGCCAAATCGATGGCGGCACCTCTATCAATTCCGTCCCGCACGAAGCCCGCCTCAAAGTCGACATTCGCTCCGAAAGCGAAGACGAACTTGCCAAGCTCGATTCCGCTCTCCGCGAATGCATCGCTGCGGGCGTTCGCGACGAAATGGAATCGCCCCGCGATCGCTCAAAAGGGAAGTTGGAATGGCGAGTCGAACTTCTCGGCAGTCGTCCGGGCGGGGAACTCGCCGCTGACTCACAACTCCTCGCCGCACTACGCGCCGCCGATCATTTCGTCGGCAATCAGTCGCGCATCGAGCGCTCTTCCACCGACGCCAACATCCCTCTTGCTGCTGGAATAGAAGCCATTTCCATTGGCGCAGGTGGCACCGGTGGTGGCGCCCACTCCTTACAGGAATGGTATGAACCCGCAGGCCGCGAGATGGGCCTGAAACGTGCGTTCGTCACCTTGCTCGGCGTTTCCGGTGTTTCGGAGGAAAAATCTCGATGAGCGGCGCCCCGTGCCCCGCGCTCTCTGATTCACGAAGCAGCACTCGAAAAAATCTACGGCGCGCGGCGGCCTCCGCACTCTTCATCGCCTTCGCCGCCTGCGCTAGTCTTACCGCGCTCCGCGCTGGAGCTCAGACCCAGCAGCCACCTCCTCCCCGCACTCTGTACTTACTCCACGGCCGCATTTACACCAACGATCCGCAGCATCCCTGGGCATCCGCGATGGCGGTTCGCGAAGGCAAAATCGCCTGCATCGGCGGTCTGGAACAAATCATGTTGGAATGCGGCGGCGGCAACGAAGGCGCCGAGACCATCCAGCTCGCAGGTCGCTTCGTCATGCCCGGGTTCAACGACGCGCACGTTCACCTCGGCAGCGCTGGCGCCGACATGCTTGCCGTTCAGCTTAACCACGTGCCAACTGTCGAAGAATTGCAAAAACGCGTCGCCGCCGCCGTTGCCGAGCACAAAGAAGGCGACTGGATCACTGGCGGCGGATGGGATCACACACTGTGGCCCGACAAAAAATTCCCGACCAAACAGCAGCTGGACTCCGTCGCTCCCAAAAATCCCATCTTGCTCACCCATGTATCAGGCCACGTGGCCGTCGCCAATTCTCTCGCGCTGAAACTTGCTGGCATTACGAAAGAAACGCCGAATCCCAAGGGTGGAGAATTCGAACGCGCCGAAGACGGCGAGCTCACTGGCATGCTCAAGGAAGGCCCGGCCATCGATCTGGTCGCCCAATACGTTCCTGAACCTTCGGCCGCGCAGCGCCGCAAAGGTATCGACCTCGTCCTCGCCGACCTCGCCAAAAATGGCGTTACTTCCGTTCAGGACAATTCCGATTGGGACGATTTCCTGGTCTACCGCGACATCAAGGATGAAGGGAAGCTTACCGTCCGCATCACCGAATGGCTGCGCTTCACCGCGCCCCTCGGCGATCTGCAAAATTTCCGCAGTGAAGGCGGCGTCACCGATCCGTGGCTCAAAACCGGCGCTCTGAAAATGGTCACCGACGGTGCTCTCGGCTCCCGCACGGCCGCCATGCTCGCCCCTTACTCCGACGACGCCTCTGCTTCCGGCATCCTCATCATGGAACCAGACAAACTTCGTCAGATGGCCATCGAGCGCGACAAAGCCGGCTTTCAGCTCGCTTTCCACGCCATCGGCGACCGCGCCAATCGTGTCGCCCTCGACGTCTTCGAAGCCGTCGCCAAAGCCAACGGCCCGCGCGATCGCCGCGACCGCATCGAACACGCCCAAGTCGTCGCACTCGACGATCTCCCGCGCTTCGCCAAACTGAATGTCATCCCCTCCATGCAGCCATCGCATCAATCCAACGACATGCGCTGGGCCGAAGCCCGCGTCGGACCCGATCGCATCAAAGGCGCCTACGCCTGGAACACGCTGCAAAAAAGTGGCGCGCGCCTCGCCTTCGGCACCGATTATCCCGTCGAGCCCATCAATCCGCTCCGCGGCCTTTATGCGTGCGTCACTCGCGAACTACCCGAGGGTGGTCCCGCCGGCGGGTGGCAGCCCCAGGAAAAAATCTCCCTCGACGAATGCATCCGCGACTACACGACCGGCTCCGCCTACGCTCAATTTGAAGAGGGAAGAAAAGGCCAGCTTAAAATCGGCCAGTTCGCCGATTTCATAATCCTGTCCAACGATTTAACGAAAATCCCGCCGTCCGACTACCTAAACACCCACGTCCTACGCACAGTAGTAGCCGGCCGCACTGTCTACCAATCTCCGTGATCCATCGTCGATCCGCGAGGAAAATTGTCATCCTGGAGGCGATCCGACAAGGATCGCCGAAGGATCTCCACATAATGCTCCCGACCAAAATCAGTACATCGCCGGGCGCCGCACCCTTCGCTTTCAAAGGGTGCGGGTTTACAGCCAACTTGAACAGAAAACCCTTCCGCCGACCCAAGCTGTCCGCCCGTTCCTTCAGAAAAAATAAAGCTTCGTGATCTCTCCGAAATATTTTTCACCGCTTCCCATGTGAAACCACGCTTTCACTCTACGCCCCACCCACTCCTGACAGTTCTCCATGCTCATCGCACTCTGCCCTCGTGCGGCAGTGACTTCCGCCAACCCCACGTTGGCCGAGTGCAAAGCCAGCACGCTCCCGGAAAAATCAAGGCTCAGCACAATCTCCGGCGCATGTTCGCAATCGACGCCGTGCACCTTGCCTTCGACTGCCATCGTCGTCTTCGAGTCCAGACGTTGCGCGACGGGCGCCTTAGGTGCAGCGGCGGCATCCCCGGTCACTCTAATATCGGTTCCACTATTCGCTGCAGCTTCGGAAACTGCAACCACGCCTTGCGACGGTTCCTTCCGCGCCGCCAACCATTCCTCGTGCTGCCGAATGCGCACCAACAGCTCTTCGGCCTCGGCCTTTTCTTGCGGCGAGTCTGCCGTAGCACCGATCTTTTGCACCAGCCGTCGCGCCTCGGCGTCCCGTTCGTTGTTGACCAGCAAATTTGCGTAATGAAACAGATAGCGGTGCTGAGCAGGGTCAAGCTTCGCCGCCATCACGCACGCCTCCAGCGCTTGCTTCTGCTCGTCCGGCGACTGCCCGTAGACGTACGCCAACATATCGAATGCCGGCGCAAACTTTGGATTCAGTTCCGTCGCTTTCTTCAAGCTCTCCAGAGCTTCCTTGCGTGTGTCCGCGGTCCCCGCTTGCCGGCCGAGCAGCATTCCATGCAGGTAAGCGGCGCCGAAACTGGTATCGCCATCCGCGAGCGCCTCTTTCATTTCCGCGTCCGCCTTGTCGAGTTCGCCCTTTCGATACAAGTAGTAGCCCAGCGCCTCATGCGCAAATGGAGATTTCGCTTCCAGTCGAACTGCTTCCTCAACGGCTGGCTTCGCCGTATCCATTCGCCCCGCATGCGCCATAAAATCGCCGCGCAACGCCAATGCCTCTCCACCCGTGATGTGTCTCGCGCTGTACTCTTTGCTGCTATCCTCCAATTGCGTTTTTATCACGCCCATCATAAAAGTCTGCTGGTGCGCATATCCTTCGATCACGTCAGCAAACCGTCTCAAGTCGCCGAAAGCTTCCTGCGCCGCCTGTACTTGATTCTCGCTTTTCTCCCAGGCCGCGGTGAATTTCGCAAGCAATCTTCGCTCTCGCGCCTCCGGATTCATCATCAAGTAATGCACCAACGCCCAGGACTCCGCATAAAAGACAGACGCCCGATTCGCCTCATTGTAAAACTTTGACGTGTGATCGACCTGCAGCAGGGTATCGATGGGAATCAGTCGATTCTGCTGGAGAAAATAAATCGTATTCGCGTCTACCGTTCCGGTGCGACTCTCCTTTTCTCCCAACGTCGAATTCCCAAAAAATTCCGCCAATCCCTCGTCCAGCCATAGTGGCAGAGCGCTAAAATTCAGGTGCAACAGTGCGTGCGTATATTCGTGATACACCACGTGAAATGGATTGCTGCCCTGAGCATCCACTTGCAGCAAAACATAATCTTTGTCTTCGCCATGCTGGTACATGCCCGCCGGATGGACATGTCCCTTGGCCTCCCATTCCTCAGTAAGCAACAGTTTCATCGTGCCTTCGTTTTTGGCGGCGATGATGTAGATCGGTTGTGGCGTGTCGACCCGAAAGGTCGTAAATGCGGCGTGGAACATCCCGCGCATCTGTTCGAATTGACTGGCGATGTGCCTTCCGTCTCTTTCGCTGGCGTTAGTCGCTACCGTGAAGTGCGGACTCCGCACTTCAATCCAGCCTTGGTTGGGATCGCTCGCTGCCGCATCAGTTCTTGGCACGCAACTAAGGAAGGCTAGCGCCAAAACGCCGACCAGCGCGGGCAGGCTAATACACGCGTCCTTACGGAAGGAAGTGCTCATATTTCAGTACACTGACGTGGGGTAGCTTCGCTGTCAACGTACTTAGGTACTAATGGTGCTACCGAGACACTCCAGGCTCACATTATCGCGGAAAATCCCAATACCGAATTGCTAGAAAAAATAAATCTTCGAAATCTCCCCAACCCAATCCTGCCCCTGCACCCATTTAAACCAGATCTTCACCTTCCGCCCCTTCCATTCTTTGCAGCTCTGCAACGACGGCACCGCCGCCTCACCAGCGCCACTCATTCCCACGTGCCGCATATCCGCGGCATGAAATCCCATCGGTCCGTTCGGCATATGAATCGTAATCGTCACTTCCGCCCCACGCCCGCATTCCACGCTGACAATCTCCCCATCCAGCGCCATCCACTCCGGCGTAGGCAGCTGCCGCCGAGTGGTTGCCGGGCCCGCCGTTCGCTTCGCAACCGATGGCTCCCCAGCCGGCGGCACGGCGGCCGCGTCTTCAGACTTCTTCGCGCCTTCCGCATCCGTCCCCGCCCCGCGCTTCACCCTCCGCGCTCTCCTTCTCCCACTCCTTCTCTTCATCGATGGTCGCGATCAACCTGCGCGCCGCCGCCGTGTCCTCATCCGTCGCAGCCGTCACCAACAATTTCTTCGCCACTTCGCCGGCTTCCGGCGCATGCCCATTATTCAGCAGCACGTAAGCCAATCCAAACTTGTACGTTCGCGACTCCGGCTCCAACTCCACCGCGGTCTTGGCCGCCTCCAGCGCCTTGCTCTGCGTCTCCGCCGCCCGCGAATACGCCTGCGTCAGCGCCTCAAACGTCGGCGCATACCGCGGATTCAATTTCGCCGCCTTCTCCAAAGCCGCCACCGCCCGATGCGTCGCCTCCTGATCCGCCTCCAGGCTTCGTAGCTGCAATACCCCGTGGCAATAAAATGTCATGAACTCCCGCGAGCCCGCCGCGATTGCCTTCGAAAATTCCTCTTCCGCGTCCTCATAGTTGTTGCTGCGATATTCGAACAGTCCGAGCGCATCGTGCGTTTCCGCCGATTTCGCATCCAGCTTCACCGCTCCCGACAACAACGGCTCCGCTGCATCCAATTGCCCGCGATGCACCAGAAAATCTCCGCGATACGCTAAAACTTCTCCCGCCGACAAATTCCGCTCCGCAAATCCGCCGTCCGCACCCGCCGCTGAGGTCATCCCACTCACGCCGCCATCCGGCTTCGCATCCCCGCCAGCAGGCAACGCAAATCCCGCGCGCCAATCAGTGCTCCGCACATATTTCTTCACCTTCTCGCCAAACTGAGCCAGATCCCCGAACGCCTCGCGCCCCGCCGCCACCTGATCCCCCGACCGCCCCCACGCCGCGAGATATTTCCCCAGCAACTGCTCGCGCCGCGCTTCCGGATCGGCCAACAGGTAATGCGCCACCGCCCACGACTCCGCATAAAAAATTGATGCCGGATTCCTCTCGTTGTAAAAAGGCGACTCCTGCGTCGCCCCTAGCAATCCGTCCATCGGCAGCCACTCGTTCTTGTTCAACAGGAACAGATGTCCCTTGTCCGCGGTCCCCGTGCGCACATCCCGCTCGCCCACCGTCGAGTTTCCAAAAAATTCCGCCACCCCCTCGCTCACCCACAACGGCAAATGCTTGAAATTCAAAAACAGCAGCGCATGCGTATATTCGTGATAGATGGTATGAAACGCGGTCGTGCCTTCGCCATCCAACCGCAGCACCACGTAATCTTTTTCCCCATCGCTGTGAAACAATCCCGACGGCCGCACACGCCCTTCGCCCTTCCATTCGTCTGGCGCGATCATCTTCATCGTCGCTTCGTCCCGTGCCGCCAGAATTACGATCGGCTGCGCCGGATCAACACGAAATTTCGGGAACGCCGCATGAAAAATCCCACGCACGCGTTCGAATTCCAGCGCAATTCGCCGCGCCTCGCTCTCCCCGGCATTGCTGGCCACCACAAAATGCCCGCTCCGCACCTCCACCCAGGTGTCCAACGTTTGACCAAGCGCCTCGCCACGCCCCGCGCACACCCCTCCACGTGCCCCGCACAGCAGGGAAGCGCCAATCAATGACATCTGCAGGAAGATCTTCCGCATAAGCCAAGCAATCGTACCAAATCAGACCGATCTCTTGAGAGTACGTGGGTGCCGCACCCGCTTGCCCTGAGTTTCGAAGGGTCGGGTTTTAAGGGTGCGGGTTTAGATCAAATAGAAGCACGATTCAATACGTCTCCTCGTTTCTCACAACACGGTCCCCGAGGCATCTGTCCACAAAAAAAGGGGCCGGTCCGAAGACCGGCCCCTCTGTCCTGGTTAGTTGTTATTGGTTTAGAACGTGAACCGGATTCCCAGTCGCAGGTTCCGTGCGCCCTGGAACAGGAACGGCAAGCCGTACCGGCTGTTGCGGACCATGCCGCCTTGCGATGTGGCTTCGCCAGCTAGGTCATAACCCGTCAGGAACTTATTAACGTCAACATCCAACGGATTCAGGCCGGGTGCCGAGAACTGAAGCCATTCGTTGTTGCGGCCGAATGGATTCGGGTTCACCGATAGCACCGCGTGCTGGTTCATGATGTTCTGTACGTTGAATTCCAGCCCTAGCCGCATCTGTTCGCGCGTCTTGCTGACGTGGAACGAGTGGTTCACGCTGAAATCGGTCTGGGTATAGAGTGGCATGCGCGCATTCTTCTCCACGCTACCCACGCTGAAGACGCCGGTTGTCGGATCCTGTACGAAGTTGGCGAACGTACCGCGCTGATCGCCAAAGAACTGGCACGCCGAGGTGCTATCCACCACCGGCACGCACGTTGACTTCGGGCTTCCTTGTGCTACCGTCTGGATCACGCCGAACGCCGTCTGCATGCCGAACCAGCGCACTGTGTAGTAGCCGCTCATGTTCAGCACGTTTGGCCGATCCGTGCCCAATGGCCCGTCGGTCACCTTGCCGGTTGTGGTGTACTGCATTTCCGGAATGTCAAAACTCCGGTTGTTGTTGGCGTTGTGCCGGCCGCCGCTCGCGTCCGTCACGTCCGTGTCCGTCAAACCCGAGTAGTTGCCGTACAGCCTGCTGTAGGTGTACGTCACCAATCCGGTCAGTTTCGATCCGCGATAGGTCAAACGCGATTCCAAGCCGTCATACCGTCGCGATGCCGCTGGCGCTCGTGGGCACTGCGGGCAGATCGGAGCGTCGTATCCGGCCGCGGGCAGCGCACGGTGCAACAGGTCCGCATACGTATTCGGTCCGGGATTGCCGATGTAGTAGGTCGAATCGTCGATCGACATATCGTCAATCGCATGGTCCAGGCGCTTGCGTGCATACCGCACTTCCAAGCCCATCTTTGACGTAATCGCCCAGTCGGTGCCGACCAAGAATTCATGTTGCGACATCGGCTTGATGTTGGGATCCACGCCAGGATCGGTCGCGTTGCCCGCCGGTGCGCGCCAGTTGATGTTCTCGATGAACCGTCCCACCGTCACGCCTGCTGCCGGATCAAACGTCGGTCCGCAGCCGTGCCCGCCAGGGCTGCTTGGAGTGATGGTATTGAAGTCGATGAAGTCCATCGCGTACACGCAGTCATGCCAGTAATCGCCGCCGAAGGAACCGCGAGATAGGGAATACTTCATGATGTCGAAGAATTTCCCGTAGCTGGCAAACAGCTTCAGCTTGCCGTTATGGAGCACATCGTAAGCGCCGCCGATACGCGGAGCCACCTTGTCCGTAAAGCCAAAACCGATCGATGGATTTCCGGCGGTGTATGCGGGCACAAATTCCTTATCGAACCGCACACCCAGGTTCAGCGTCAGCCCATGGCCCACCGACCAGGAATCTTGGCCGTAAATGCCATGGTTGTAGCTGGAGGCCGTGCCGATCGTCGTCGGTCCGTCACGAACCGTGAAATAGCCCGCCGTCCCGGAGCATACCGCAGTGCCACCCGCCGCGGCATTATCCGCTGCGATGACCCCACATTGCGCTGTGCCTGCACCGGTTGACGCCACATAGGGCGATCCGTAGTACACGTTGACCAGTGCCGTATTCGTGCCCTGGAAGACGTCATTCGCCAGACGGTTGTTGCCGTACCCGAATTTGAAATTGTGCTGCCCCCACTTGCTGACCGAGTACGACACGTCCGTGATGAACGATTTGCGCGAATAAATGTCATGTTGCGTGGTGATGTTGTTCGCGATGTTGGCAAAGCCCGTCTGGTGTGCAAACGGAGATCCGGCTGCCACCAGAACCGCGCCTGTCACCGGAGAGGTTGTTACTCCGGCGGTCAAGTCGTTCTGGTAAACGTAGCGGATTCCCGACGGCAAGCCGCGATCTTCCGAGTTGTAATAGAAGTAGCCGTAGTGTGCAGAAATCACCAGCCGAGAATTCGGCGTCCAATCTCCACCAAAGTTGAAGATGTTGCTCGGATTCACAGATCCAGTGTCCGCGCGGAACGTCGTCGGATCGTTGGTTGCAATGGGGTTCGGTTGGCCGATCGCTGAATCCGGCAGCGTCGGAAGCTGTCCGGTGATTCGCGAGTAGCCATACTGCCAGCCGCCGAACAGGTGCAGCTTGCTGAACGGCTGATAGTCCAACCTGTTCAACATGTTCTGCGCCGTGTAGCTGCGGGTAAAGCTGCGCAAGCCCGGATTGGACGCCCCTGTGAAGTTCACCTTACGGGTGGTGCGATCGATCGTCGGGATGTAGCTCGAGAAGAACCACAGTTTGTCCCGGAAGATCGGTCCGCCGACTTGATAGCCCGGCTCCACCGTCGTGTACTTATCCTGCTTTTGCAAATAATAGTTCACACCCTGATCATGAACCGGGCCGTTAGCTAGGTTCGTGTTCGCCGACGTGGTGGGGTCGTATCGCTGTCCGCAGGCCAATTGCTGGCCGCTGGGCAACACCGTGTTACTCACCACTGGCTGCGGTGTGGTCGCGCACTGGTCATTCGCATCCAACCCGTTATTCTTGTAGTAGACCACCAAACCGCCGTGCCAATCATTCGAGCCGCGTTTCTGAATGACGTTTACAACGCCGCCCAACGCTCCGCCAAATTCCGCTTCCGTGCCGCTCGTCTTCACCTGCACTTCTTGCACGAACTCGAACACCACGTTCTGCTTGATGCCGCCGTTTTCGACGTTCGAGGTGTCCATGCCTTCTACCAGGTAGGTGTTCTCGCTATCGCTGGCGCCGTCAATTTGAAAACCATTCTGCCGTAACCGGTCAGAGCGCGAACTCTGCAACGGTTCCTGACGAGCGCCGGGAGCCAGCGCAATCACGGACTGATACGACCGCCCTTTGGGCAGGTTGTCTATGTCAGCCTCTTCGATAGCCACGGCCACTTTGCTGGTGGTCACGTCAACGATCGGCGCTTGCCCGGTTACTTCCACCGTCTGCGTGACCGCTCCGACCTCCATCTGGATTTCCAGTGTCGGAATACTACCCACTGAAATCGAAATTCCCGTCTGCTTGTACCCGCGGAAACCGTTCGAGGTAACCGTCACTGAGTAATCGCCCGGCGGCAGCAACTGGAAATAAAAATACCCAGCTCCGTCGGTCTCTACCTTCCTTGAGGCCAACAACGCTGGGCTGGCGAGTTCCACTTCCGCCTTGGCGATCGTTGCTCCCGTTTTGTCCTTTACATACCCCTTGATACCACCTGTCGTTTCCTGGCTGTACGCTGCGGGAACCATCGCGCTGGCCATTACGATCAGTGCTGCCACAAAAAACGCATACATACGACAACAGTACCTGGACATCTTTCCCACCTCCTTGGGAACTGCTAAACAGCACACACCCACCCGGAAAACCTAAATGCTCGCTAAATTGTCACTTCTTGCCTGATTTACGAGGGATAAGTCCATCCACCACGACGGACAGTGCTTGAGGAATTAACATAGCAGCTACATCATGTCAATCTAATTCAGTTGTGCGCTCAGCTTACCTCTTTGTTTTGAACAGCTCGCCGCGTCTGGATCAATCCTTACAATCGTGATTTCAGTCTATCTCTCGTCTTTGCTTGTCATTATCCAGCTTGTATTCACGAAATTGATGTAGCATTTAGCGAACGAATTTCCCTGGGTTCCGTACCACAAAGAAATCGGGGTAGATCTTGAACCATCTCCTTCTGCATCTCCGTTGGCTTGGAGTGCTGGCCCTTGGCGCCTCCATGTTTTCGTCTCCCGGCTACACTCAGCAGTTGCAAACGAACCCCGTCGATGTGGTTATCAATGTTTTCCTGGATCGTATGTCCAACCGCGCTCCGCAGGGCCTCATTGTAGAGTTACAGAACGTCTACGGAAGCAACGAGGCGGTTCTAAAGACTGATGGAAACGGCACGACCCAGGCTCACACTCTTGCCGGCTCGCATCGACTCCACATTTATGGGGCCGGTATTCAGGATTACCAAGGAACCTTTGAAATCGAAATGATCGAGGTCCGGCACATCGAAAATGTCACCGTCCATAGCAAGAACGATGGAGCCTTGCCAACTGCGTCGACGTCCACATCCGGGATGGTCTCCGCTGCGCGCCTCAAAATTCCCGAGAAGGCGCAGGAGGAATTCAGGAAAGGTTCGAAAGCTTTAACAGACAAAGATTGGACTGGCGCTAAAAAATTCTTCGACTCCGCAATCAGCATCTATCCCGAATACGATGTCGCCTACAACGGCCTGGGCTCCGCATTGGCCGGCAGCGGCAACATGAACGACGCGCGCCCCGCCTTCGAAAAAGCCATCAGCCTCAATCCCAACTTTGCCGAAGCCGAACGCAACCTCGCGCGCATCTGCTTCGCCGAGAAAAAATACGACGAAGCCCTGACCTTGCTTGATAGATCGCTTTCGACCGATCCGCTGAACGCCTGGGCGCTAACTTCCGCCGCCAACGCCGCACTCCTGACCCATCACTACGATCAAGCCATTGCCTACGCCCGCAAAGCCCACAGCATCCCACACCCGAACTCCGCAGGGGTTCACATCGTCGCCGCCCTCGCCTTCGAAGCCACTCAGCAACCATTCGAAGCCGTTAAGGAGTACCAACTCTACCTCGACGAAGATCCCAAAGGCCGCGACGCCGACCGCGCCCAAAAAGCCATCCAGCGCCTCAACACTCCCGCCGCAAAGTGACCCTGCCGTTTGTGCAGCAGGTGAAGGCAGTCAGTCACATTCTCCCGCCATCGTCAAAAGCTATTCACCGCAGAGACTGAAAGCCCGTTTTCAGCTTAAGCAACCGTGCAATGGCCGGCGAATATCTAGATTATGTAAAATCTATGTTGCCTTTTTGTATAGCCTTCTCTAAACTCCTTCTCAATCGAAGGTGCATGTCGTATTGCTCGATGCGCATCCGTTCCCAGCGGATGTTTAGCCGTTCGGTCCTCGTCCTCGAGGGGACCCGACATTAACCCCAGTCCAAAAGGTGTACCGGTACGTGGTGCTGTAAGCGTTTGCGCAGCTCTGCAATCGCGATTTTGAAAGGGGTGGGGAATGTACAAGACGAGTTCCTTCGTAAGCTTCGTTTTTGCCGTCGGGATGCTGCTGGTGCTACTCGCACCTGGTGCTCATGCCCAGGCCACTGCCACTGCTACGATTGAAGGCACCGTTACCGATCAGACTGGCGCGAGCATCGCCGGCGCTCAGGTCGTTGCCAAAAGCAAGGCCACCGCCTTGACTCGTACTACCAGCTCGAACGATTCGGGCTTCTATCGTTTTGAGCTCCTGCCCGTGGGAGCCTACACCGTGACCGCCACCAAGTCTGGTTTCGCCACCTTCATCGCCAACATCGAAATCATGATCGGCCAGACCTCCACCGCCAACATCGAAATGAAACCTGGCGCTATCAGTGAAATGGTCGAAGTCACCGGCGAAGCGCCCATCGCGGATCAATCGAAAACCGACATCAGTCAGAATATTACCCCCACCGAAGTCGAGGAACTGCCCCTCCTTGGTCGCGACGTCGCCAATCTCGCTTATCTGGCGCCTGGCGTTAAGGCCGCTGATTCGTACGATCCCACCAAAAACCGCTACGCCATCATCTCCGTCAACGGCCAGGGTGGCCGCAATGTCAACGTGACCATCAATGGCGTCGACAACAAGGACAACACCGTCGGCGGCCCAGTCATGCAACTTCCACTCGAAGCCGTCCAGGAATTCGTGATCAGCACGCAGCGCTTCTCGGCAGCCAACGGCCGCTCCGAAGGCGCCGCCATCAATATGGTCACCAAGTCCGGCAGCAACAGTCTCCACGGCTCTTTGTTCGGCTTCTTTCGCGAACAGCAGTTCAATGCCATCGACAAGTTTGCCTCCGAATCCGGCACCAAGCCTCCCTACGAGCGCCAGTTCTTCGGCGGTTCGGTCGGTGCTCCGATCATCAAGGACAAATTGTTTGGCTTCTTCGCAATTGAGCGCCAGCGCGAGCAGACCAGCTTCGCTGAATCTCCGGATGCATTGTCGGAGTTGCAGCTCGCCGCTGGTGCTGGCCTTGCTGCGCAGCCTTCGTCCATTATTCCGACTCCCTTCTACGAGAACCGCTACAACGGCCGCATTGACTATCACTTCAGCGATCGTGAAACCGCTTACCTCAGCTACACCTCGCAAGCCAACAACAGCGAAAACGATCAGTCCAATGGAACGGGTGACTTGACCGAAGGCAATTTCACAAAGAACCATCTGCAAGTCGCTAACTTCACGTTGAACTCTGTGTTGCAGCCAACGCTGGTCAATAGCTTCACCTTCGGCTACCAGTTCTGGAACAACATCATCGACAGCACCGCCAAAGTCCCACTGGTTACCTTCACCGGTGGCTCTTCCTTTGGAACCAATGCCAACGTCCCGCAAGAGTCCTATCAGCGTAAGTTTCAGTTCCGCGACGACATCACCAAGACCCTGAATCGCCACACCCTCAAGTTCGGCGTCGATTACATCTATAACCCAAAACTCGGCGGGTTCTTCGAATCGAACTCCACCCTTGAAGTAGACTTTGGCGCGGATCCATCGGCGATTCTCGCGGACGCCGTGACCTATCCACAGGGCTTCGCAACACCCGGCGCGGTAATCGGTATGTCCGCTAGCTCCGGCAACCCATACTTCGACATGCCCGGCGGCACCAAGCAGTTGGGTCTTTTCTTCCAGGACGACTGGAAAGTCACTCACCGTCTGTCGCTGAACCTTGGCGTTCGGTGGGACAAGGACTTCAACCTGATTGGCGCCAGCGCCATCGCCGGCAGCCGGACCTTCCAGGAACTTGCCGCTATCGGCAGTCCGTATGCCAGCCTCCCGCATGACGACGACCACGACTTCAGCCCCCGTATCGGTTTCGCTTACGATCTCAAGGGCAACGGTCGCCATGTTCTGCGCGGCGGCTACGGCCTCTATTACGGCAACGTCTTCCAGAACATTCCGCTGTTCATGATTCAGCAGGCCAACCCGACCATTTACCAGGGCGTCTTCTCCCTTACCGCGGGAGGACCGGGTACGACCTGCACCAACTGCGAAGTTCCCGGCACCGGCATTCCGCTCAGCAGCTGGCGCTATGGCGTCGATCCTTTCCCCGTCATTCCTCCGCCACTCACCGATCTCGTCGATGGTGCCACCGGGCGCGTGATGGACCCCCACTATCGCAATCCAGTCTCGCAGCAATTTAACTTCGGCTATCAATGGGCCGTCTCTAACAGCTCCGTGATTGAAGTCGACTACGTTCACGAGCTCGGCCTTCACGAAAACAAGACGGTCAACATCAACCCCATCATCAACGGCACTCGTCCGCTCGCCGCCGACTTCACTGCCGCAGGCGTCCCGGTTCTGGGCCGCGTGATGGATGAATCGTCCATCAACCGCTCGCGCTACGACGGGTTAAACTTCAGTTATCGCCAGCGCATGACCCGGCACTTCAGCTTGAACGCCAACTACTCGTTGTCGCGAGCCATGGGATGGGCGGTGGAGTCCGGAGGCAAGGATTTGGGCTCGGGCTTCCGTAACTATCCGCACGATCCTCTGAACCCCTGGGACCCCCGCGACTTCGGCCCGACCCCCAACGACGAACGCCATCACATCACCGTGAGTGGTGTGTTTGATTTGCCTTGGGGCGTTCAGATCTCGCCTATCGTCCAGTTCGGAAGCGCGCGTCCGTTCGATCTCGTTTCCGGCTTCGACGTCCTGGCTCGTGGCAGCGGCTATACCCGCCCTGTCATCGTTCCCAACGACGATCCGACCAATTTCACTGCCATCACCACTTCCGCCGATGCGCTGGCGTGCCTCGCCGCCGCAACCTGCCGTCAGGCCGGCTACGACACCATGCGCGGTCGCAACTTCTTCCAGATGGACGTTCGGTTCGCAAAGAACATTCGTTTTGGGGAAACCCGCAAGCTCCAGCTGATTTTCCAGGCATTCAATCTGACCAACAAAACCAACTACGGCAACGACATTCACAACACTGCCGGTACCGATACCTTCCTGACCCCTGAGGGCTACATCAATCCCGGCAGCACAACCATTCCGCGTGCTTTCGTTGGAGAGTTCGGCGCGCGCTTTACGTTCTAGCCAGCGGCTAAAACATCGCTGAGAGACGGGGCTGCCCAGCGCAGCCCCGTTTTTCTTTGGGGGCTCGGTGCGCATTCACCGCTAGTTTGTCGTGTGAGCTTTGTCCACTTGCAAAGTGGAGGTGCTTGGACGCGACCTGTAGGTCCGCCCTTTTAGCCTCTCCTCACGTAGGAAGGGCGCGCCATCCCTCAAATTCAGCCATATCATGGCGTACTCGGTGGACAGGCAAATCGCGAACCGTAAATGTTACGGGATTTATCGCCCGTTGGAGTAGTACTTCACATCGACCGGCTCATACATCGTCGCAGTCGCCGCATGCGTTTTCTCATACGCATCGATATCCGCGCCAAACTGCAGTGACGTTCCAATATCATCCAGCCCTTTGATCAACACTTCTTTCCGCGAAGGCACAATGTCAAATTTGTAGACCAATCCGTGATTGTCGCTCACCGTCTGGTTCGGCAAATCTACCGTCAGCGAATAGCCTTCTTCCTTTTCCGTGCCGCTTGAATAATTCCTCGATCTCCGCTTCCGTCAAAGTCGCCGGCAAGATCCCATTCTTGAAGCAATTGTTATAAAAAATGTCCGCATAACTCGGCGCCAGAATCACCCGAAATCCATAATCTTTCACGCCCCAGGGCGCGTGTTCGCGACTCGACCCGCAACCAAAATTTGCGCGCGCCAAAAGCACCGATGCGCCCTTGTACCGCGGGAAATTCAAAACAAATTCCGGATTCGGCCGCTCTCCAGGCTGCAAATACCGCCAGTCGTAAAACAAAATCCGCCCAAACCCCTCCCTCGTCAGCGCCTTCAAAAATTGCTTCGGCACCATCTGATCGGTATCCACATTCACCCGATCCAGCGGCATCACCATCCCAGTATGCGTAGAAAATGGCTGCATTCACTAATCTCCTAGAGTCTTTGTCCCGCCTCTTCTCTAACTGTCGAGCTATTTTTTTACCGAGTGGCAGATCGCGGTCCTTTTGAAATCCACGGCTCTTGTTATGCGCACGGACGAATTTGATTTTTTGTTCTGCCTTCAACGCTGCGTCTTCCTCAATGAGGCCATTGAGCGGAGCAAGAACCTGAGCAATCTTCCGGCGCTCGTTCATGTGATATCGCTGTTTAGATCGCGGAATATTCCTTCGGCTCGCCTTTGAATTTTCGCCAAAAATATTTCGCCGATCGCGTTCCAGGCTGAGCCGTTCTGTTCTTGTTGGATTTTTTACTGTGCTCATCGTTGCGTGTTCCTATTCCACGTTCGCTACATCAAACTCCCGCACATCCACAAAATGCCCGGCAATCGCCGCCGCTGCCGCCATCACCGGACTCACCAGGTGCGTGCGCGAATCCCGCCCCTGCCGTCCCTCAAAATTTCGGTTCGACGTCGAAGCGCTGCGCTCGTGCGGCGGCAGCACATCATCATTCATCCCGATGCACATGCTGCAACCAGCATCGCGCCACTCAAATCCCGCCGCGGTAAAAATCTTGTCCAGCCCTTCCGACTCCGCCTGATTCTTGATCCCTCGCGACCCCGGCACCACCAGCGCCTGCTTCACCGACCGCGCCACATGCTTGCCCGCCACCAGATGCGCCGCCGCCCGCAAATCATCGATCCGCGAATTCGTGCACGACCCGATAAACACGCGATCGATCGGAATATCCACGATCGGCGTTCCCGCCTTCAATCCCATATAAACGAGCGCACGCTCGGTCGCCTTCTGATCGTTCAGATCGCTGAACGACCCCGGATCCGGCACTTTCGCCGTCACTCCAGTCACCATCCCCGGATTCGTCCCCCATGTAACTTGCGGCGCAATATCCTTCGCCTCCAGCGTCACCGTCATATCGAATTTCGCGCCATCATCGGTCGTCAGCAGCTTCCATCGCTCCACCGCTTCCTGGAACGCCTTCCCGCGCGGCACAAACGGCCGCCCTTCCAGATATGCGAACGTAGTCTCGTCCGGCGCCACCATCCCCGCGCGCGCGCCGCCTTCGATCGTCATGTTGCAAACGGTCATGCGCCCATCCATCGACAGCGACCGGATCGCCTCGCCTCCATACTCCGCCACATGCGAATTCCCGCCGCTGATCCCGATCTTCCCGATGATCGCCAGAATAATGTCTTTCGCCGTCACGCCCTTCGGCCGCTCGCCATTCACCACAATCTGCATCGTCTTCGACCGCGACTGCACCAGACACTGCGTCGCCAGCACATGCTCCACTTCGCTCGTGCCAATCCCAAACGCCAAAGTCCCAAACGCGCCGTGCGTCGACGTATGACTATCGCCGCAAACAATCGTCTGCCCCGGCTGCGTAATTCCCAACTCCGGGCCAATAATATGTACGATTCCCTGATGCTGGCTGTTCATGTCGAACAACCGCACGCCACTCTCCGCGCAATTTTTCGCCAGCGCCTCAAACTGCAACCGCGCATCGGTATCCACAATCGGCAGCAACCGCTGCTTGCTCACCGTTGGCACCGAGTGATCCATCACCGCAAACGTCAGATCCGGGCGCCGCACCTTACGCCCTTCGGCCTTCAACCCCGCAAACGCCTGCGGTGAAGTCCCCTCGTGCACCAGGTGCCGGTCAATATAAATAAGAGCCGGTTTTCCCGGCTCCTCGTGCACCACATGGTTATCCCAAATCTTTTCGTACAGTGTTTTAGGCGCCATGGCCGCTCATTCCTTAAATGCAGTCCGCTACATTCCTAAGGCAAGTCAATTTTATCACCGCAACAACAAAACTAACCAGCCACTCGGTCGCAATGATCCATGCGGACGCGCTCCGCTCTGCTCTTCTCCTACCGTAGCGGCGAGCGAAGCCTCGCCATGGGCGTCCAAGGTCGCCGCGCCACCTCAAGGCCAGGTAGCCACCACGCCGTGCCCCAATATTCGGTGCCACAGCCATTCTGGTTGCGCGGCTCGCTCACGAACTTAATTCGTGGTCGTCGTTGGCGCGTCCACCAAGCGCCTTCCAACTCCCATCCGCCTGCTTGCCCCACACCACTACGTACTTCCCCTTGCTGGTCTGCGCTTTGCCCTTCTTGTCACTCAGCGTCAGCGAATAATCTCCCAGCTCGTACGCCATGTCGCCGCCCTTGGCCACTTCGATCTTGGTCGGCCCAAACGATAGCGCAAAGTTCTTGTCCGCGGACATCCCCGTAAATGCCTTGGTAATCGCATCCTTCCCGCTAGTCATCGGCGCTCCCGGAGCCATCAGCACCGCGTTGTCCGCATATACCGCCGCAAAACTTGCCACATCCTTTGACTCCGCCGCCTTCGTCCAAGCCGCATCGGCCGAGCGAATCGCCGCCTCATCCACAGGCCGCGTATCGACCGCCGCCGCGCCAGTCGGCGTCGTCGTAGGCGTCGAATTGCACGCCGCAAATCCCAAAGCCGCCATCACGCACACACCGGCACCAACCATGCTCCAACGATTGCTTTTTCTCATGAACGATCTCCTTGAAAGGGAACTACCCGCTATGTGGCCGCGAAGATAACTCCCACCCGCCACGCTGTCAAACACCCGCCGCCAAACCGTGGCACAGCCATTTTCTGTTTACCCTGAGGAACGAAGGGGCTGTGCGAATAATTCCGGGAAACAACGCCCCAACCGCCAAGCACCGCCAATGCAAATCTTGACTCCCACACAAAAGAGCATATAGTCCGCACACTTGCTGCGCCGCGGGTCGGTCGGCCTTCGACGCGGTTGTTCCTTCCAAACCATTTGCATTCGATCTGGTCGGAATTTAATTTGCGTACAAATTTGCTCGAAGAGAAACCCTACAAATTCGCTCGAAAGAAAGAGGTGTCACCATGTTTGCAAAGATGATAATGAAGAGAACTCTGTTCGCTGTCATGTCGCTGGCCATTCTTCTGGGCCTGTCGAGTACCGCCTCCGCGCAAAAGACCACCGTCATCCGCGTGGTCATCGTCAAGACCGACAATCCTGCCGCCTACGCCCAGGCCCTGGAAGAGGGCAAAGCCATCATGAAGAAGGCCGGACTTTCCTCAACGATCCACGTTTACCAGGCCACCTACGCGGGTCCCAATGCCGGAGCGATTGCCGTCTCCATCGAATATCCCAGCATGGTCGCCCTCGCCGAAGCCGAAACCAAACTCCGCGCCGACAAAGAGTACGGCGACTGGATCAAAAACCTCGACAAACTCCGCACCATCATCTCCGACAGCATCTACCGCGAACTGTAGGTCAACGCCGCTGTAGCTCAGGCCTTAGGCTCGGTTCCAGTAGTGGCGGGTTCTTCAGACCCGCCACCATCTCCATGGCCCAGGATAAGGCGCCCCAGCCTGCCTATTCTTCTTTCTCTTGGGCGGCCAGGTAGCGGTCGGTGGCGGCGTTGCTTTGCAGCAGGAGTTGCGCGATGTGGGCCATCACCCAGGCGTCGCGACGATCGATGCGCTTGTGGGCGACTTCACGGAGGAGGTTGGCGAGGAAGGTGTTCACGCAATCGGGCGCGGAGAAGTCGCTGATGCCGTTAAGAAGGGAATGGGCGACGGCGGCGGTCTGTTTGCGTTCGCGGGTGACCTGCTTGCGGGCATGGTGAGAGCAGAGGCCCGAGTCGGGGTCGGTGGTGAACATACTGCAGCGATGGCCTTTGCCATTGAGATGGCGGCAGGGAGAAAGGGTGAGCGGCTCAGATGGTGTTGCGGAGGTGAGGGCGACCCCTCCCCCCGGTGTTTTTGCGTAGTGTGTTGGATTCATGGGAGTTACCTTTTTGTTTGGCGTAGTGTATTGATTCTGTGGGAGATAGCGGCGAGAGCGGATGATTGTTTGCCTTGCAACATGGTGCGGAGAACGAAACGGACGTGGGCTGGAGTAAGAGATACAGCAAACATAGGGTAGCGGGAGCTATACTGCATGTCAATAGTACTGATGGATAAACATTCGAATGGTCGAGGTATGGAGTAGCAGGGATGAGGTTTAGGGGAAATAACGTGCAGCGGCTTAATCTTAGCTGGCGGGGGCGAACTGCGGAAAAAAGGTGGCGAGATACGGGACTTACGGACGTGCCGAAGAGCGAGTAGAATGGCGCGCCATGTCGTTGCGTGGGTCGATTTTGGATGAATTCGCCGGGGGATCTGGAGTATCACCCGAGGCGGGCGGTAGTGTATTTTGCGCTGGCGATTGCTGCCTTCTGCTTCTGGTTCTTCTCTTCTCAAGAGGGCAAATTTACCGCTATACCGATCGTGTTTGGGCTTGGAAGCCTCGCGCTCCTGTTGAAGGGAGTATTTCTGCTGCGAAAGTCATCGGAAGGGTTGGGACTAACGCAGCAGCAGTTCGAGGGGCTCTCGTCGCCTGAGGGGCGCAAGGCGTTGCCGCAACTTCCCGAGCAAGCCGCGCAGATCCTTCAGGATTTTGGAGCGGGCTCAATATTGTTATGGCCGATGCTTAACAGGGGCAAGGACATTGACGCGACCTGGAGTGACCCACCGCGAGTACCCGTTTTCGTATGCGGAGCGGTGCTGTTCGGATTGGGGTGGGCGATCCGGCGGTTGACGCGAGGTAGGTAGCATTCTGGAGTGATGTTGGCGGTGCGATAGAGGTGGTCTGCGAACGGTGGTCTGGGAGCGGGGAAACACAGAAGAGGGATTCCTCACCTTCGTTCGGAATGACGCGTTGGAGGCATGGATTACGGTGGCGGGTAGTGCTCGAACACCTTTGTGGAACGTTTTGCGAGGATGAGAAACACAGAAGTAGGATTGCTCACGTTCGTTCGGAATGACGGATTGTGAAGGCTTGGATTATGCGCATGAATGACGATTTGCGAGAAGCGCCATTGCGGTGAGGGACCTCGGTCGAGGTGGTGGCATGCATCGCAGCACCCCACCCAACTGTCATTCCGAGCGGCGCGAGCCGACTTTTTCTTCCGCTTCGCTCCTGCGAAGCGTCGGTTTGCGCAGAGAGGAATCCCTCTTCGTTCTTGGCAGTTCTTCGCACGTCAGAATTCGCCGGAACAATCATTCCGGTATCGACTATGGATCGTACTTTTCATGTTTACATGATGGCTGGCGAATCCGGCGTCCTCTACCTCGGGATCACCAGCGCCTTGGCCAAACGCATCGGCCAGCATCGAGCGAAACTCGTCCCCGGTTTCACGAAAAAATATAACGTCACCAAGCTGGTCTGGTTCGAAGCGCACAGCACCGCGCGCGCAGCCATCTCCCGCGAAAAGCAAATCAAAGCTTGGCGTCGCGCGAAGAAAGTTACTCTGATCGAATCTCTGAACAGAACGTGGGCCGATCTATCCGCCACTCTGTAGTTCCAGCGCTCGCGACGATTCACCTTCCTTCGGAAATGATCGCGTGGCTATGGATTGCGGTGGTCGCTATGGCCCCGGCGTTTTGGTGGAAAGTTTCGGCGAAACGAGATCAACACAGAAGAGGGGTTCCTCACGTTCGTTCGGAATGACCGGTATTCGGCGGATCTGGAATCACGGTGTGACGCGGATACGCAAATCGCCCGTGCGAAACGGACCCGTTATGAGGGTGTCGACCGGTCCGCAACTTTCGTTTGGCAGGAGTGTTTTACAGAGTGACGCGCGAAGTGTGCGCCATGTTTCCGGTAAACCCTTTCCTGGCATGCAGATACATCCTGCGTGGATTCCGGAACATCCAAGCGATTAGAGGGCACAAGTTTCGTTGGCTTCAGGTCCAGGAGCAAGAGCGATGGTGCAGATCATGGGCAAGAATTCAGTTGTTGGAGCAAGTGGCATCGTTGTTGGAGCAAATAACGTCAAGGAAGGGAAGCCGGTAGCGCGCGGCGCGTACTCGGTGATTGTCGCCGGTTTGGCGTTGAGCTTGATGCTCGGTAACGCGCCAGCGTGGGCCGCGCAGCAAGACTCCCGGCAGCAAGATCAGTCACAGGTACAGAGTCAGGATCAAGATCAATCGCAAAGTCAGGATCAAGGCCAGCAATCGCAGGCGAATCCGTCGGCGCAAGACCAGCAGTCGACCGCCACGGATGAAGACCAGCAGCCATCAGCCGATCAGCAGCAGCCACCCGCGGACCAGTCCCAGGCTGCGGATCGGGCGCAGGCACCGCAGGACGCGCCAGCTCCGCCGCCTAAGCCCAAGTCCAAGCCTAAGTATGTGCAGCAGGATGCCAATCGGCCGCCGTACGTGAACGATCGCGAGCAGAGCGGCAATTCGCCTTATAACGCGCCTCCTCCATCGGCACAGGACGACCGGGCGGCGCAGGATGACCGGGACGATCAGGGGCAGCCTGACATGCGGCAGCCCGATGATCGAGATGATCAGCAGCCGCCCGACCAAGCGGATCGCCAACAGCCTCCGTACGACCGCGACGATCGCGATCGCGATTCGCGAGACAACGGTCAGCGAGACAATGGGCAGCAGGCGCCCGACGATCGTCAAGGGCCGCCACCTTCTCTTGATCGCGATCGAGCGAGCCGGCCTCCGCAGCGCGATTATCGCAATGCTCCAGACCGTGACCACGATAACGGACAACTGGCGCGGCCAACCGCTCCACTGCCTGCGGCTCTGACGATTCCCGCCGGCACGGTGCTGTCGGTGCGCATGAACGATTTCATCTCCAGCGACAAGAATCAGGTCGGCGATCGCATCACCGGCACGCTCGAGCGGCCCATTGTCGTGAACGGCTGGGTCGTCGCGCGGCGCGGACAAACCGTCAGCGGCCAGGTTACCGCGGCGGTGAAAGCCGGCCGCGTGAAGGGCACCTCGCAGCTTGGGTTGGAGCTGACCGATCTGACTATCGTGGATGGCTCGTCGGCACCGATCCTGACCCAGATGTGGAAGGGCTCGGGCGGGACTACGCATGGTAATGACGCCGCTGCGATTGGTGGAACCACGGCGCTCGGCGCAGTGATTGGCTCGGCCGCCGATTGGGGCCGCGGCGCGGCCATCGGTGCCGGAGCAGGCGCAGCGGCAGGCATCGGCGCGGTGCTGCTGACGCGCGGGCGTCCGACGGAAATATTGCCGGAGACGCCGCTAACGTTCCGGCTGGTCGATCCGGTACCAGTGGACACCACCAAGTCGGCGCAAGCCTTCGCGCCGGTCACGCAACGCGACTATGACAACGGTGGCCGCGGGTACGATCGCGGAAGCCGCCGTTATGCCGGCTACGGCGGGTATCCGCCACCGCCTTACTACGCGTATCCGGGCTACGGCTATCCGGCGTATGCGTATCCTTATCCGTCGGTCGGCTTCTACTACGGGCGGGGATGGGGCCGTCGCGGCTGGCGGCGCTGAAAGCCACGGCAGCGCCGCACTTAGTGGCACAGCCATTTCTGGCTGTGCCCGCTGGCGAAACGAGGCGACATTTTCACAACCGCTTAAGCCCAATATCTGGCGGGGTGACGATGTCGGAATTCTTTGAAGCTCCATGCAAGGCAAAGTTCTGACTCCAGGCGAGGGTCGGGCCGGGACTTGATGCGATTTCTAGCCTTGCGCAATGTGCCACCAAAACCTCCAAAAATCGTTCCGCGAGGCGCCGCGTGACGGATGTACATAGCCGCGCATCGAAGGCAGCATCTGTCGCGCCATGTATAAGTCGATCTCGTCTTTGCTGAAAACGGCGTGTCGGCCTGCGCGAACGGAAAACTCGGCTTGAGGTGAACGGTCATGACCATTTACGGTGGCAAAGAATTGGCGCAGTCGTTTCGTACCGTGCGCAAGAATACCATTCAGGTTGCGGAAGATATTCCGGAAGACAAGTACAACCACGTCGCGGGAGAAGGATGTCGCACGGTTGGCCGCATGCTGACGCACACCGGGATTGCCACACGCATCTGGGAGAAACTAAATAAATCGGGTGTGACCACCATGCAGGGCTTCGACTTCGTTGGATTGCTGGATGAGTTCAACGCTGAGGAAGCCAAGCCGCGTACGAAGGCAGAAATCGTGGCATTGTTGCGCAGCGAGGGCGAAAAATTTGCGGGTTGGCTGGAGGCGAGCACGCCGGAATTCCTGGCGGAAACGATCACCGAACCCGACGGCAAGACGGTCAAGACGCGCTTCGAGCGTTTGCTCGGTGCAAAAGAACACGAGATGCATCACCGCGGTCAGTTGATGCTGATCGAGCGGCAACTCGGCATCGTGCCGCATTTGACGCGACAGTCGCAGGAGCGCATCGCGCAAATGAAAGCCGCCGCCAGCGCTACGGCCACGGCGTAACGATCTAAGTTGTTGGCGCACAAAAACCTGCCCGCAATAATTCAGAACACGGAGCCGCCGCGACGAACATCATTCGCCGCGGCGGTATCTGTTTCGACAGCGGTATAGACAATTTGTAAATAGCTGGGGCCGGTCTGGCTAATATTGAATTACCAGTGCGGCGCAAGTCATAAAACTTTCGCTGCGATTGCCGTCGAGGTTGGGGGCAAGCCCGATGCTACAAGCCAGCTATGTAACGCAACGCAGCGAAGACCGCATCGACATGAAGGTGACGGCGCTGCTGGTCGGCAATCACGACAAGCTCGGCGTGGAAACCGGCGTCACCGCGGATCTGAGTTCGCGCGGCGTGCGGGTGATCGCCATGAGTGAACGCCAACTTGGCGAAACCATCCTAGTGGCAATTCCCGGATTTCACTTTACGGCTGCGGCGCGCGTGGCATATTGCCAGGCGATGGGCGACGGGCGATTCGGAATCGGACTGGAATTTGTAGTCGGCAGCGAGCCGCTGGAGATGACCGCGCTGGCAACGGCGCTGCATTTCACGCATGCGCCGATGCCCCGAAACAACGCCGCCTGAGGCGCGACCGTTCGACACTTCCGCAGGAGTTCGCCTTGCGCGAAATGAGCCGAGCCCTTCCACGCAGAAGCAGAATTCCAACGCAAAATAAAGCTTAGTTCGCGGCCGCTTGTTCGCGGAGGATTACGATGTTGGCGGAATCGACTTCGTAGCCTTCGTCGCGCGCGGTTGTTTGCGCGGCTGCTCGGATGGCAGCGTCGTCGGCATTTCTCGCGGCATCGCAATGCCGGCGGATCACTTCTTCGCCGCTCTGAATACGAATCAACCACTTGGACTTGGCTAGATCCCAGGACGCTTCCACTCGATCGGCGCGCATAGTTCCTCCCGGTGCTTCAATCGGCATTGTAAACCCGGATGCAAGCTTCGGCACGCTATCAGTTGCAAGGCAGCACTGCGGATCTCCCTCGCTTGCATGCGGAGGCTGTTCGACTCACGCGATGCGAACATTAGCCTTGCCGAGCGAGAACGTTGCCGAGCGGGAGCGTTGTGCTGAAGCCGACGCCCGGGAGGGGACTAGCCCCTCGCCTACGGGGAGAGAGGCTGCGACACGGCGCAGCCCTTGATACTGGCTTACTCCTCGCGCATGACGACGATGGGGTCGACGCGCATGGCGCGCCATGCGGGGATGTAGCAGGCGGCTAGGGCCACGACCAGGAGCATGACGGCTACGCTGGCGAAGGTTAGCGGGTCCAAGGCGCTGACGCCGTAGAGCAGGCTGGCCATCAGGCGCGTGAGTCCTAGCGCTGCAGCTATGCCCACCGCGACGCCGATCAGGGCCATGCGTGCGCCTGCCGCCATCACCCAGCGTAGGACGTGGGCACGGCGCGCGCCTAGGGCTATTCGAATGCCGATCTCGCGGGTACGCTGTCCGACGATGTAGGAAAGCACGCCGTAGATGCCAACACCGGCGAGCAGGAGCGCGACCGCGGCGAATACGCCAAGCAGAGTCATCGAGAATCGCTGCGCGCCAATGGATTGGTTGTAGACCACATCTTCCATCGACATCGGCGTGTACATGACATTGTCACTGTTCAGTTCCTGGATTTCGCGGCGGATCGTGTCGGAAAAAGCCAAAGGATCTCCGCTAACGCGGGCGACCACAGTTGTATTGCGGGTGGCTCTGGACAGGTATTTGTCCGGAATCTGCTGGAACGGAATATAGAACTCTTCGCGGATCGCAGCTTTATCGTCCAGGCCCCATTGCTTGACGTGACCGACAAGACCAACGATCTGCGTCGGACCAAGATATTCGTCGGCGAAGTACTTGCCTATGGGATCTTGGCCGGGAAAGAACTTGTTCGCGAAATACTCGTCGACCACGGCAACTTTGGAGCTGGAAGCGGTGTCCTGCGCATTGAAAAATCTGCCGCGAAGCAGCGGAATACCCATGACCTTGAAGTAGTCCGGCTCGACTTCGGACCACAAGGACCAATAGAGGTCACCAATGTTCTGCGGCTTGGGGCGGCCTGCAATCCAGAAGGGATCTTCGGAATCGCTGATCATGGGCTGAGCACCGCGAAGCATGGAGACGGATTGCACGCCGGGAACGGCGGCAATGCGACGGTGAAGTTCGAGCATGGACTCACGAATGGCATTGGCAGAGGATTTGTCCATCGCGGGAGGCATGCCCACGTTAAAGGTCAGGACGTGAGTGGGATCGAAGCCCGGGCTCACATTCCAAAGGCGCGACATGGTGCGCAGCATAAGACCCGCGCCAATCAACAACACGACCGCCATGGCGAGTTCGATGGCGACGAAAACGGATTGTGCGCGGTGGCGTCCGGCGACGATGCCACGACCGCCTTGTTTGAGAGTTTCCTGAACGTCGGAACGCATCATTCTGAGGGCGGGCGCGAGGCCAGACAACACTCCCGAGAGGACCGAAATTAGGATAGTGAAAAGCAGAACGCGAGAGTCCAGCGTTATGTCCTGAGTTCGAGGCAGAGAATCCGAGATCAGGGTCAGAGCTGCCTGCGTGGCCCACACGGCGAGAAACAATCCCAACGCGCCGCCGGCAGTCGCGAGGAGGATGCTCTCCGTAAGAAGCTGGCGCACAACGCGGCTCATGCCGGCGCCTAAGGCGGAGCGGATAGCAAACTCTTTGCTGCGTCCGAGGGATCGTGCAAGGGAAAGATTGGCAACGTTTACGCAGGCGATCAACAGAACGAAGGCAACCGCACCCATCAGCACCAGAAGAAATGGCCGAATGTCACGCACCATGCTTTCCTTCATGGACATGGTGGTGATACCGGAATCCTTGTCTTGAACCGGGTAGGCCTGCGCCAATCTCCCGGCTATGCCATCCATATCGAGGCGAGCTTGTTGCAGCGTGACACCGGGTTTCAGGCGTGCGATGGCTTTCGTACCCATGCCTGAACTGCGATCCAAGAAGACGGGGTCAGTCCATTGGCCGATGGGAACGAAGACTTCGCTGCGATCGGAAAAGTTCGCGAGTTGGAGATGGAAGGATGAGGGAAGAACGCCGACGATGGTGTAGTCGACGCCGTTCAGAGTGATTCTTCCGTTGACGATATTTTCGGCAGAAGCGAATTTCCGCTTCCACAATCCGGAGCTGATGATGACGACCGGAGCGCCGCCGAGGCGATCTTCGTCGCGCGTAAACCAGCGCCCCATGAGAGGGCGAACGCCGAGGGTGGAGAAGAAGTCGGCGGAGACCATTTCGCCGCGGAGGTGTTCGGCTTCGCCCGAACCGGTGAGGCGGAAATCGTCGGGACGAAAGGCGGCCATGGAAGTAAAGGATTGGTTGTCACGTTGCCAATCGAGGAAATTGGGATAGGAGATGGAGGCGCGTTCGAAGTGCAAGCGATTGG
Source organism: uncultured Acidobacteriota bacterium (assembly GCA_963788725.1). Classification (GTDB taxonomy): domain Bacteria; phylum Acidobacteriota; class Terriglobia; order Acidiferrales; family UBA7541; genus Acidiferrum. The sequence goes on from CAWBHT010000001.1 coordinate 160,681, forward strand.
TGTACAGCGAGACGAGGCGATCGGGCTCAGGAAAAGGCAACGGGGTGAGAAGGATGCCGTTGATTACGGAGAACAGCGCGGTGTTTGCGCCGATGCCAAGGGCTAGAGTGAGGATCGCGACCGCCGTGAAATTTGGAGACTTCGCGAGCATGCGAATGGCGTAGCGAAGGTCTTGCAGAACTGTGTGCAGCGTAGAGTTCATGCCTATGAGATGGCAGATGTTGGACCAAAGGGATGCGGGGCTAAGCTTCTGAATGGTAGGCGGTTACGTTTCGGAGTGCAGGGAAGCGGGTAGGCGGGTTTGTCCGCAAGCGAGAGTCGTTGTCCCAGAAGCGGACGCTGAGGCGTTGGAGTTTTGTTGCTGCTGTTTTCGCTGTGCTTGGCATTTTGCGTTGAGATCCTTCGGCTATCCTTGTCGGATAGCCTCAAGGATGACAATTGCTTGGGTCGGCGCCATTCGCAGCGGCTACTTGTCGGCGCTATTCGTATCGGAGAGCTACCAGCGGGTCCACGTTGACGGCGCGACGGGCTGGGATGTAGCAGGCGAGGAGCGCGATGCCTGCGAGGCCGAGAGCGACGAGAATATAAGTGAGCGGGTCGCTGGGTTTTACGCCGAACAGGAATGTGGAGATGAGGCGGGCGACGATCAGCGCGAGAGCGCTGCCTATCAACACGCCGATTCCAGCGAGGCGGAGCCAGAGTCGGGCGATCAGGCTGAGGACATTGGAGCGGTCCGCGCCGAGAGCCATGCGAATGCCGATTTCGTGGGTGCGCTGGCTGACGGTGTAGGACATCACTCCGTAGATGCCGACGGCGGACAGCAGCACGGCGATGCCGGCGAAAATACCGAAGAGCTGCATGAAGAAGCGCGAGTCGCCGAGCGATTCATCGAGAACATGCTGCATGGTGGAAATATTCGTCACCGGCTGATTGGGATCGACTTCGGCGACGGCGTTTTTGACGAGGGCTGCGAGATTGGTCGTTGCGTCGGGACTGGCGGCAGTGCGCAGGACCAAAGATTTATGCAAATGGGCGCGTGCCGCACCTCCTGGGAAAGTCGCTGGCTGTTGGGTGAATGGCGCGTATACGAAGGGAGGAGTCTGCCGGCCGAGGCCGAAGTGTTTGACGTTGCCGACTATACCGACGATTTGCCGGGGACGAATTTCGTCCACCGGATACGGGTCATATCGCAACAGGATTTGCTGGCCGATGGGATCTTCGTTCGGGAGAAACTGACGCGCGAATTCTTCGTTGACGACGATCACCCAGGGAGCGGATTCATTGTCGTGTTCATTGAGATAGCGGCCTTTGAGCAGGGGAATCTTCAACGTAGAGAAAACATTAGTGCTCACTTCGCTGTAGCCGGCTTGCGGGCGATTTTCGGGAGCAGGCAAGGCATGACCGAGAATGGAGAAGGAGTAGAACTCGTTGCAGCAGCGAGTCGGGAGCGCACCGATGAGCGCGACTGAGTCAAGGCCGGGAATCGCGGAAGTTTTTTCGAGCGCGCGGCGGTAGAAAGCGGTGACCGATGGCAAGGTGTTTTCCATGTCGCCGCCTGGGACGCGTTCGACGTATTTGCCGCCTTCGGGGAGTTGCATGTCCATAGCGACCAGGTTGTGGTAGTCGAAACCGGGATCTACGCGTTGGAGATGCAGCATGGTATTGATCATGAGCCCAGCGGCGATGAGCAGGACCATGGCGAGGGCAATTTCGGCGATGGCAAGGGAATAGCGCGCCAACGAGCTTGAGGCGGAGGTGGATCTGCGCTCACTTTCGCGGAGAACGACGTTTAGATTCGGGCGGGAGGCCTGGATGGCCGGTGCGAGCCCGACGAGGATGGCGGTAGCGAGGGAAATTACCAGGGTGAAAAGGAGCACACGGGCGTTGATGGTGACTTCGCTGGATTGGGGGAAATCGCCGGCGAGGGCGAGTAGAAGCTGGATGCCACCGTAAGAGAGCGCGATGCCGATGAGGCCGCCCAGTAGCGCGAGGATACCGCTCTCAGTGAGTAACTGGGCGATCAAGCGTGCGCGGCCGGCGCCCAAGGAAACGCGCAACGCGTACTCCTTGCGGCGTGTTTCGGTGCGGAACTGCAACAAGTTCGCGACGTTGACGCAGGCGATCAGCAGGACAAAACCGACAGCACCGAATAGAGGGTAGAGAAACTGACCGGCGTCGCGAAAAAGATCCTTGTGAAGAGGGAAGACCTTGATGCCGGCGCCTTTGTTGCTGGCGGGATATTGCTGCGCGAGGCGCGCGGCGATCAAGTCCATTTCGGTTTGTGCTTGCTCGATGGTGACGCCTTTTTTGAGTCGGCCCACGGGCATAAGCCAGTGATCGATGCGGGCGGAATAGCGGCTGCTGGCGGGATTGATGGGAATCCAGAGATCGACAGGTTGCCCGAAGAAAGGCGAGAAGCGCGGCTGCATTACGCCGACGATGGTGGAGAAGACGCCCTCAATGGTGAGGTTCTTGCCAAGCACGTGGGGATCGCTGCCGAGTTCGCGTTTCCAGAATTCCTGGCTGATCACTACGGTTTGGGAATGATCCTGAGCTTCGGACTCGAGGAAAACGCGGCCGAGGACGGGTTTGGCGCCCAGGAGCGCAAAGAAATTGGGAGTGAGGTATTGCACGTGCAGCGGGCGCGGTTCGCCGAGGCCGGCGACGCTGGCGCCGTCGTTCTGGCTGAGCAGCCCGATGTCCTCGAACACGTGATTCTGGGTGCGCCAGTCGACGTTTTCCGCGATTGGAGGCGGATTGCGAAAGTCGGGGTGGCCTGGAGGCGTTTGCCAGAGCACCACGAGGTTTTCGGATTCGGGGTAGGGGAGCGGGCGGAAGAGCAGAGTGTCCAGGACGCTGAAGATGGTGCTGTTGGCGGCGATGCCGAGGGACAACGAGAGCACGACTACGGCGAGGAAGCCGGGATTCTTCAGCAGGCTGCGGAAGGCGAAGCGCACATCGGCTTGGAGATTGTGAAGGAATGAGCCATTGGCCATGTTTGCGTTACCTCCCGGGGTGAGTCGGCGATCGGATGACGTGGGGATATGGCGCTTGATCAGGAGCGCATGCCTCGATAGACGGAGGTGGAGGCGGAAAATGTTCCGTAAGGGGCGGAAATTTCAGCTAAAACGCTAAAAGTAGGAGTGGTTATTCGTGATTCTCGGCGGAACGAGGATGCGGCGTGCGTGATTCAGTTGGACGCCGCAAAACCATGCGGGCTTCGAGGCTTAGGCTGACGAGCGAGTGGTCACGTGGATGGTGGCTGGCCGGAGTGCGTGACGAGCATTAATGGGATGGCCGCGAGAGCTGCGACCGTGATCAGAATCAAAAAAATGATCCCGACCACGGTGATGAGGCGGCTGTTGGCGTGGCGGCCCATGATTTTCTTGTCGGCGGCGGTTTTGAGGATCGGGTAGTAGGTGAGTGGCAGCACCACCATGCCAAACACGATGGAGAGATCAACGAGCTTCAATGGCGCGAGCATCACGGCCGCGATCACAAAGGCGACAGCAAACATGCTCACCCACACGATCGTGAAGGTGCGAACTTGCTTCCACGGGCGGCTCTTGCCCCACGGGAGATTAAAAAACTGGCAGATGTTGTAAGCGCCCGAGAGCGCCGTTTCCACGGCTGCGCCAGCCAAGCAGGCAACTGCGCCAAAAATGGCGAGGACCAGAGTCTTGGGGCCGAACGGGAGCGCGCCGGCTAACACGGTGGTGCTCAAGGTGTTCGGGAAAATTCCCTGGGGCAAGAAAACAATGGCGCCCAAGAACAGCAACGCGACTGGTGAGTAAAGCGCCTAAAAGTGAACCGAACGCAGCGACCGCAAAATTTTCTCCGAGATCTTCGGCCTTCCAATCTTCTTCCATGGCGCCGGAAGAATAGAAGTGAACTTCGTACTCCATCAATAGAGCGCTGAAAATTCCAACGGCGAAATAGGCATAGACCAGAAAATGTTTGGTGTCGGGCTGGGCAACGGTGGGAAGCAGGCCTGCGGCGGCTTGATGCCAGTTGGGGTGAAGCACAGTGGCGGAGACGGCGAAAACAATCATCGCGAGGCCTGACAAGCCGAAGATGCGTTCAATCCACTGAAACTTGAGAACGCCTGTAGCCACAACCAGAAAGAGGACCACAAGCAGGAGCAGAATCCGCTCTGGCCAGCCGGTGAGAAGGCGGAGCAGGATGGCAAGGCCGCCAATTTCCGCGGCGCACGTCAGAAGGTTGAGCAGGTTTGAGGCAATCAGAGTTGCCAACCCTAGCGGAAAACCAAGCTGAGTGCGGACAATGGCGAAAACGGGTTCCCGGGCGACAACGGCGACTCGGCCGCACATTTCCATGTAGAGGATGATGCCGATGGTGCCGAGCACGATGGTCCAGAGGAGCTGGTAGCGGAACAGCGCTCCGGCTTGCATGGTGAAAACGATTTGGCCGAGATCGACGAAACCGCCGAGAGCGGTCATGATCCCCAAGGTAATGCCGAGGATCTTCTTCATAGAGCGGCTTTCGCACTCTGGAGCTGCGCGCGAATAGCGAGAATGCGCTGGATTTCAGCGGACGCGGTGCGTCCGGTTTTGAAATCGCCGGACATTTGGAATAACGCCCGGTGCAGTTGCCTGAGTTGATCTTGGATGTTGGAAAGCCGCGGTTGAAGGTCTGGCGCGGTTTTTGAGTGCGTTAGTTCTCCGAGAGAGCCCTGAATTTCTTCAGCCAAGTAAAGTGGATGCTGACGAGCGTACTCGGCGGTTGTGTGGCCGTTCTGAACCGCGTCCGCGAACCAGAGTGACTCCGAAGCGATGGAGATGGCGATGGTGAACTGATCGCGAAGATCATCGCGGCTGATAGTGGTGGAGTGCGCGCAGCCCGCGAGGCAAATGGAAAGCGCGAGGATAGCGATCAGCCGCTTCATCCGAGTCTGCAAGTTTGACTTGCGAACCAGGCAAAAGGGCTAAAGACGAAATCATAGGCGGATGGTTTTGTTGGCTTTGGCCGATTCGTAGATCGCGGTCATGATTTTGAGGTCGCGGAGGCCTTCTTCGCCGGGTGTTAGTGGTTCTTTGTCGTTCATGACGCAGTCGGAGAGGTGATCCATCTCGAGAGCGAAATGATCGCGCGCGGGAAGTTGCGGCTCCTCAAGGGTATTTTTGCGATGCGTGCGCATCTGCAGGCCGGTGTAGCTGGTGGCGGGCTCGAGTTCAAACCATCCGTCGGAGCAGACCACGCGATAGTGATTCTGATTGTTGTAACCGTAGCTCGAGGTGCAGTTGGCGAGGACGCCGCTCGGGAAACGCAGCTGGAAGTTGATGGTTTCTTCGACTTCCTTGAAGCGCGGATCGTTCGTGTCGGTGTAGGTCTGGGCGGTGACTTCGGTGGGCTCTTCGCCGGTGATGTAACGCGCGGCTTGCAGGCTGTAAATGCCGATGTCCATGAGGCAACCGCCGCCGGAGAGTTCGCGCTTGAGGCGCCATTGGGTAGGATCGCCGATGTTGAAGCCGTGATCGGCGATGATCACTTTGATGGCGCCAAATTCTTTGGAGCGCGCCATACGGATCATTTCCTGATTGAAGGGCTCGTAGCGGCAGCGATACGCGACCATGAGCTTGCGATTGGCTTTTTTGGCGGCGTCAATCATGGATTGGCAGTCGGCGGGGCTGGTGGCCATGGGCTTTTCGCTCAGCACATGCTTGCCGGCTTGCGCGCCGCGAATGGTGTATTCAGCGTGCATGCTGTTGGGCAGGACGATGTAGATGATGTCGACTTCGGGATTGTCTTTGAGCGTGTCGTAATTCTGATAGTTGTAAATGTTTTTAGGATTGACGTTGTAGCGCAGCGCGAGCTTGTTGGCTTTGTCGGGATGGCCGCTGACCAGCGCGACGACTTTGGATTTTTCGCATTTGGAGAATGCGGGAAGGATCTGATTGATGGCCAGGCTGCCGAGCCCCACGATGGCCCAGCCGAGTTTTTTGCCGGGAGGATCGGGGACCTGCTGGGCGAGGGCCGGGCGATCGAGGAGCGTGCCGGCGACATTGGTGGCGATGATGCCGCCGCCGACGCGCGTCAGGAATCCGCGGCGGGTTAATTCTTTATCGGGAAGATCGGACATGGGAGCTCCGTGGTTGAAGTGGTGAAAAGAGAGAGTGTACTGGAAAATGAGAATCAATGAAGTGGAAGTGAGCGGTCTCCAGATGAAGAGGTCCTATATTTGGAGGACGCGGCCGCTGAAGGGAAATCAACAATGAACAAGGCGTGGCGTGAGGATGGCAAATCTATGAGGGCAGTGTGCGTGGGGTTCGTTCGCGTCGGGGTGTTGCTGATGCTAGCGGCTTGGTGTGTGCAACTGCGGAGCGCCGTCGGGCAAGATGCGGCTATGGGCGCGGGCCCGACGAGCGCCGCGCAAAGATCCGATGTTCCGCCAAGATCGGCAGCGGACATCACGGCTCGTGGGCCCTTCGCGTTCTCCTGCACGCCGAAAGCGGGAGGCGGTGCAAGTCCACTGAAAGTCAGCTACTACAATACTGAGCCGGCTCTGGCGTTGATCGAGTTCAGGAAAGCGACGCGACCCGCCTTCCAGGCGCTCTCTGGCAGCGGCGCCAAATATGAAAGCAACGACGCGATGTTCTGGGAGCACCAGGGCGAAGCGATGCTGCGCTGGTCGGGCATCGATTACACGTGCAAGCGAAGCGCTGGCAAGCAACCAGATTAGCTAGAGCAGGGCACTGGCGCGTGGTTGCCAGGTCTTGCTTTTGTCTTTTGCGGTGGTGGTGACGTCTTTCATGTAGGCGCCGGCTTGGGTGAGGACGTGGTGCAAGTCATTGCCGAGGCTGATGAAGGTGAAGCCTTTGTCGAAGAATTCGCCTACGCGCGCGGTGCCGAACAGGAACACACCCAGATTGACGTTGTTTTTGCGGGCTTCGGCGACAAGCTTGTTCGTGGCGTCGCCCAGTTCGGGCGAGGTGTACATGTCGGGGAATTTGTATTTCTCGTAGAGACCCATGGACATGCAGAGATCGTTTTGGCCGAGGAAGAGAATGTCAACGCCGGGAACTGCGGCAATCTCGGCGATGTTCTTGATGCAGTCGGCGGTTTCTACTTGTAGTGCGACGATGCCGTCGTTGTTGAAATTGCCGGCATAGCCGAGCAGGCCGGCTTTGTTCATGCTGCGCTGCGGGAAGTAGACGCTGCGCGTGCCGGCGGTCGGATATTTGGTGCAGCTGATCGCCTGGCGGGCTTCTTCGGCGGTGTTGATATAAGGAATCAGGACGCCGTCGGCGCCGAGATCGAGCGCCTGCTGGATGCCGGGGCGATCGTCGTAGCCGCCGACGCGAACCATGGATTTGGCTCCGCCATGCGCCACGGACGTGAGCATCGCGGAAAGGCGTTCGTAATCCATGGGGCCGTGCTGCGTGTCGACGAGCAGCCAGTCGTAGCCGGAGTGCGCGAGTTGTTCGGCGACGGTGGGACTGTGGGAGTTGAGGAACAGACCGAGCTTAGGGCGGCCTTCGCGAAGCTGCTTTTTGAAATCGGCGCCGGACACGGCGGCTTCGGACATGGAAGTCTCCTGGATGCGATGGATATTACTGCCGCAAGAGTGTACTTGAAACGGGTGAAGGTGACGAAATGAGGGAAGGGCGGTATGTGGGATTCAGATACCATAGTTCATGCTGGTATCGAGTATGGTATTCTGTTTTTCTATGGGAACATCGCGCAAAATTACCGTAGAACTACCGGCCGAACTTCTTGAAAAGGCTCAGGAAGCCAGCGGCGCGGGCATAACTCAGACCATACGAACGGGACTGCAGTTGGTCGCGGCCTCGAGGACCTACGCTCGCTTGCGCCAGCTTCGAGGGAAAGTTCGATTTTCGCGTTCGTGGCGGGAACTCAAAGCAGATCGATGATTGCCGCCGATACAAGTACGTGGGTGGCATTCCTTGAAGGGGACAGCGGGGATGACGTGGTGCTGCTCGACAAAGCTCTGAGCGATCGGCAAGTGGTAATGGTGCCGGTGGTGATTACGGAATTGCTTAGCGATCCCAAGATTCCGGCAGCTGTGGTGAAGCTGCTTTCCGGCGTACCGGTGCTGGAGGTTCAAGATGGTTACTGGCAAAGAGCCGGAGCGTCGCGTGCCAAGGTTTTGGCGAAAGGGCGGAAAGCCCGCCTAGGCGATGCCCTCATTGCCCAGAGTTGCGTGGACGGCGGAATTTCTCTACTGACTCGAGATCGTGATTTTCGTTCGTTTGCCGAAGCTGTCGGCCTTCAGCTGGCCAGCTAAACCGCAATTTCGCCCATTTGTGAGCAACAGAATCAAGGGCCGTACTGTCGCCCGGCCTCCCAGGAACGTGTGAGTCGCTTCCTAGCTCAAAGCAAACGGTGACGTCCGGTAGATCCACCTAACGAACAACCGCTAATTCAGATCAAGCGCCATTCTGAGTGCGCGATTCAGCTCGACAATTTTCCTGGGTGAAAGGGCGCCAACGTAGGCAGTCAGTTCGGACTTGTGCAGGCTGACCAGGGTATCGCACATGATCCAGCTCTCATGCTTGAGCCCTTCGGCAGGACCGATCGCAACTTGAGTCGACAAAGCGTCCCCGCTGGTGAAGACGGGAGCGCAGATTACGGTTGAGAACCTCGAGTCGATCAGGATTTGGCGGCTGACAATCACGAAAATTCGGTACTGCTTAGGATCGCCGCCTGGCCGGTACACGCGATAGAGTTCGCCGTGAGTCATGTGTTTCCGCGGACGCTATTCGAGCGGCGCCTGGTAGTCCAGAAGGAAAACCCCACCCTCGGCGCGCTCTCGCAACGAGGATGGGGCTCAATTCGGTTGTGGCGGGTGAAAGCTGAAGCTCGCCGCTGGTTTGCTTCAGACTATGGATACGGCAGGTAGCGCCATAGATCGTTGAGGTAGCCGTTGCCGGTGGCGCTGGTGGAGTCGTAGCCCAGTCCTCCGAATAACCAGAGCTGGTGCTTGTTATCGACCCAGTGGGTCGAGTTGCTGCGACCACCGGGAGTCCAATTCTGGAAGGTCTTGTATGGGATCAACATGTCGCCGTAGATGCCGTTCTGGGCGCCGGTGTTCGAGCCTTTGATCCAGGCCCAAGTGCCGGGCTGGCCGGCGGTCGTGTTGGGGGTATAGACCCACAAATCGTTGAGAGCTCCGTTACCGTTTGTACCGGTAGAATCGAGGCCCCATCCGCCATACAGCCACAGAGCTCCATTGGAATCGGTCCACGCACTGGCGCCCCAGCGAGAGCCAGGGTACGCCGATGTCTCAGAAATCGTGGCGCAAGACTGGGTGGCATCGCCAGCCGCCATACCGCATGTGCCGGCGGCAGTGGTGGTGCTGACAGGGCCCGTGACGCGCTGTGTGGGGTATGTGCCGGTCTGATTTGCAGCATTCGATCCGGCTACCCAGGTCCATTGATTCGCCGCGATGTTGTAGACCCAAAGGTCGTTGAGGATGCCATTGGCGGTACCGGTGGCATCTTCGCCTTCGCCGCCGAACAGCCATAGGTTTCCACTTGCATCTGCCCAGCCCGCAGCTTCTTGCCGACCGCCCGGCATGTTCGTTGGGGCCGAAGTGCCTTGCGTGCCGTAAATTCCGTTCTGGTTGACCTGATTCGTGCTGCCGCCGGATACGAAGGTCCACGTGGTGCCGTTGAACTTCCACAAGTCGTTCAGGAATCCGATGGCGCTGGAGCCGTCGTAGCCAAAACCTCCGAAGAGCCAGAGATTGCCAGAACCGTCGGTCCAGGTTACGGCGTTCGTGCGAGCCCCCGGCGCCAAGGTGCCGGTGTATACGCCGGGCTGGTCGAGAGTCAAAGGACCGGCGACATGAGACCAAGTACCTTCAGTGGTCAGGTAATTAGTCGGATTGAGAGCGCTATGGTTGTACTTCCAGAGGTCGTTAAGGAAGTTGTTGCCGTCGGAACCGCCGAAGAGCCAGAAAGTTCCGGCGTTATCGGTCCACGCTGCGGCGCCGAGACGAGGCGCTGGGGTACCAACCAGGCCAACACCGCTTTTGGCTCCCGTGATGATGTTCGCGCCAACGGTGGTGCTAGCCGCGACGGTGGGGTCGTACCCACCGACCAACTGCCATTGGCAGAAGTCTCCCAGCGACATATCACAGACCCAGAGGTCGTTCATCGAGGTCGGCAGAGTGTCCGGTGGAGTCTTCCCTGCCAACTCAAACCCGGCACCCCCAAACAAGAAAAGGCTGCCAAAGCTATCTGTCCAACCGGCGGCGCCGTATCGTGCGCCAGGAGTGTTGGTGAGCGGGTTAGGAAATGATGTGGGTGCGCTCGCCGGGAATTGGCCGTATTGGGGAGCGGAAGGCACCGCGATGCCAGCTGTTTTCGAGCCATCGATCCAGGTCCAGTCGTTATGCGCGCAATCGATGAGGGCGTCAGTAATATTGGCGGTCACCACGCCCTTGTAGTTCCATCGCGTGCAACCTTGTGTTTGCGTGCTCGCGCCGTGGAAAACCGAAATTTCAAACTGGTCGTTCAGAGCTTCCGAAGTGGCAAAGCTAAATGGTCCGTTTTTCGAGATTATCAGCGTATTGCCCAAATTGTTCTGCAGCTGGAAGCTGTTGTCAGTAAGAGGGAGATTCACTTGGGTAGGTGGCGTAGGCGTCTTGCCCTGAAGGCCGACAACGCTACCACCAACGCTGAAAGTTACGGCCGGGCAATTGATGATGACGGAGGTTACGTTGCCCACTGCGGTGCCACTACCTGTGCCTGCCGCAATCACGCACGTCTGCGCGGGGTTCGAGGGTTGCGTACCGATGCTGACGGCATAGTTACCGCCAGTCGGTACCAATTTCGCGAAGGTAAAAGCGCTGGCGTTGGAACTGGTGATCGCAAGATTGTCGGTGCCATTATCCTTCAAAAGCAAGCCCGTGCCGACCACGCCGTTGACTGTGCCACCGATGGTGTAGGCCAGAACGCAATTTACGGCGACGTTTGTGACATCAGCAGTCGCTGTGCCGCTGCCAGCGGTTACTGTGCAGAGCTGGTTCGGTGAGACCGGCTGCGTTAGCACGGTGACTGCGTACGCGCCGTTAGTCACGGCGGTTTTGAACGTGAAAGACCCGTTAGCGGTGACAGTAAGGCTGTCGCCGCCGTTGTCCTGAAGCACGAGTCCGGAGCCTGTGAGACCCGAGACGCTGCCGCCGATCTTGGCGTTGACCGCTGCGGTCGTACAGGCCACGGTGACAGAACTTACGTTCCCCGTAGCCGTGCCGGATGCGGAGGTTACCACGCAACTCTGCGATGGACTGCTCGGCTGCGTCAGCACCGTGACAGCATAGGCTGCCGCCGGACTTTACTGCCGTTGCGAAGGTAAAGGTACCGCTGGCGGTCACCGAGAGATTGTCTGCGCCATTGTTCTGGAGCACCAAGCCGGTGCCGGTGAGTCCCGAGACATTGCCGCCGATGGTGAAGTTGCCGGAACCGCCGGTTCCGCCGGTGGCGCCGGAATTGTTCTGAGGCAAGCCGCTGCAGGCTGCCAAGCACAGGGCGGCCATCAGTACGGGCACACCCCAAAGAACTCGATTCGCGTAATTCATACCGGTGATTGGCTCCTTGGCGCTTCGCCGCCTCAGTGGCGGAGAGCATTTGCACACAGTCGCTTTACCCAAAAATGAGCACACGAATCCCTGTGCATCACAAAGGGGGGCAATAGCCTGGGTGCGAGACTACTCAGCTCTGTAGGTCATGCGTGAGTTTGTAGTCGTTGCAGTACGACACTAGCGTGGTGTTGATGCGGGCAGCAACTAACAAGTTGTAGTACGGTGCCCTGAGTTGCAATAACCGCATCCGGACAATTTCGCCTGATCGAAAGAGCAGGCACGAACTTAGCGGCGGTCCGAAGCGCCACCGCCGGGGGCGCCGAGCGGATGATCCGGAGGCAGGCGAGTTGGGTGTGGCGTAATAGCCGGGGCGTGTTTTGACGGTGACGCCCGGGCGCGGAGACGCGGACTTCGACTTTGTGATACAGCGCGTTGCGATCGGTACCGCGCGGGACATACGCGAGCGTGTATTCGTGGCGGGCTTGCTCGGTGATCTGGGAATAGAGGCGCTCCATCGCGGCGCTGGTGGAGGCGTAGTAGACGTCGCCTCCGGTGTCGTCGGCGTAGTTGATGAGGCGAGAAAACTTGTGTTTGGTGAGAGTGCTGCCGACGGCAAGGCTGTAGACGGAAATATTCTCGCGCAGAAGCGCCTCGATGGTGTCGTTGTAGGTGTGGTGGTTGAAGGCCGCGCCGTTGGCGCCATCGGAAACGATCAGGATGATCTTGCGACGAGCCATGCCGCGATCGCGAAGAAGTTCCGCGGCTGAGTGCACTGCGTCATCCAAGGCCTTTGTGGGGCGATGCCCCGAGTTTAAAGGCGCGGTTGGTGTGGGTTCACCAATTCCCTGGGCGTGATCTGACGGGGACGAGACTGGCGCGGTAAAAGGAGTTTTGGAAGGGGCGGCGTGTTCCTGCGCGGTCTTGAGTTCGCTCCATAATTTATCGAAGTCGGCGCTGAAGGCGTCTCCTGGATAGAATGACAAATCGAAGCGGCAGATGAGCGCCTCATCGTGCTCGCTGATGCCGCCGAGAATGGCGCGAAGACTCGGGGACATCTGCGCGGCGTCTTTGGATTTGAGGTCATCGTCGATCAGCACGACGAGCGACAGGGGAAAGGCCTCCATAGTAAAAAGATCGAGCGATTGCTCGATTTGGCCGTCGAAGACGCGAAAATCGGTTTGCTGCAGGTCGGGAACGAGTTCGCCGAATTGATCTTTAACGGTGACGGGAAGAACCACGAGATTGGAATTGACGCGAATTTTGGAGCGCTCGTCAGCGGATTGGCTGGGTGCGCTTGAGGCGCCAGGTGAGGCGGGCGCGGCTTGGGAACTCGCTGGTTCAGAAACCCGCCGGGGAGCTTGCGCGGTGGGCTCTTGCGCAACGCTTACGGCCGCGGCGAGTAATAGGGCGGCAGTCAAAAGCGGAACGCACGACGTAAACGACATGGAAAACGACCCCGGGACGCCCATTTTACTGCAATCTTGGACGCAAGGGGAAAGGGAAAAGGTGCCTAGTCTATAGGTGCCGCGTGGGTGCCTCGTCTGGGGTGCCTCGCCGAGTCCGGGTATTGTTGTGTCGCCGCTCGTAAGTGGCGATGTTTTTTGCTATAAGTGCGCACCCAATCGGTCCCGTCTGGCTTCAAATATCGGAAATATGGAGGAAGCAAATGTCCATCCTAGCCTGGCTTGTCTTGGGTCTAATCGCTGGCTTCGTAGGAAGCAAGATTGTTAACAAGAGTGGTGAAGGCATCTTCCTGGATATCGTGCTCGGGATCGTGGGCGCGGTGGTGGGCGGATGGCTGTTCACACGGTTCGGCGCCTCCGGTGTAACGGGTCTGAACCTATATAGCTTGCTGGTGGCGGTGGTCGGCGCCGTGGTAGTGCTGGTGCTTTATCACGCCGTGCGCCGAATGGCCTGACACGTATTCTCGGATACTCTCGGAATTCGAGCTAAACGCTACGGCGCCTTGCGCCGCGCGGCGGAGGTGTGTTTACGCAGGATGCCAGGCTGCGCGCGCACTGGTCCACCGTTACGCAGCGGCAGCGCATAACTGACCTAAGCATGCTTTCCATCGCGCGGGCTTTGGCAATGGTGGAGTCGAGCTGGCGGATCTTGGAGGCCGCCAGCTTGCGCCAGCGGTCGCCGGCAGTGGTGGTGGAAGGGAAGCCGTGCAGCAAAAGCTTGATCTCTGGGAGGGAAAAGCCGGTGTCCTTCGCAAAGGCGATGAGCGTGAGGCGGTTGGCGGCTTCCGATGAGTAAACGCGGCGGCCATTCTTGCGGGCGGGAGCCGGGAGCAGGCCGGTTTTTTCGTAGAAGCGGATAGCCGACGGCTTGAGATTGCTGAGAGCAGCGAGTTCGCCGATAGTCATAGCGCGATTCCTTTTCGATTCAGGTGTGTGATGCGAAGTTTTGTGGTCGCGAGGGTAGCGGTGACAAAAGAAAGACAATTACCTGCCTTGACTTAAAGTCAACTTCAACTTCTAGCATGAAGCCCGAGGCCGCACAAGCGGCCGCAAGGAGGACTCATGTTTAGAGATTCAAAGAGAAAGATCGGGTTACACCGTGTGGCCTGCGCCGGCGTGCTATGCACCGGAGCGTGCCTGGTGTGGTGGTTGGCGTCTTCTGCGGCGATTGCGCGCGGTTCGCAAGATGGCTCCGCAATCACTGTGAACGGGCAGGCTCCGGAGAAGCACGAAACGCCATTTGCGTGCAGTATCGAAAAATCGCTGACCAAAGAGCAGCGCGCGCACAAAAAAGAAATTGCAGTAAAGATGGAATCCGCGAGGATCGCGACGCAGGAAATTGCGGACGGCTACGTCTTCCGGTTTCGGCCCGAGGCGATATCGTTCGCGGAGATCGCTGATTGGGTGAGCACCGAGCGCGTTTGCTGCCCGTTTTTCGATTTGGCGATTGAGGCGGGACGCGAAAATGGTCCGCTATCACTGCGAATTACGGGACGCGAAGGAGTGAAGCAATTCATTCGCGGTGAATTTCAGACCTTGAAACTCAGATAGGTACAATCAGGCGCAACACCACCTTCCGGATGCCGGAGCGATGGGAACAAGACGCAGCGAAGGGACGGACGTAAAGTCCGCCCCTACATTCTCGAGTTACGAGCAGGGCAACCCAGGTGGTTTGCTGTGCGTCAGTAGCGCCACGAGGTCAGGTCGGCGCCGGGCGGCGCGGTCTTCTGAATGCGATCGAGAATAGTGGGCAGGTACATAGTGTTGTAGTGCAGACGCGAGAGGTAGTTGGGCGAGTTGGGATCGCCATTCCAGCAATGCTCGGCGCGGTCGCCGTATTTAACTTCGCCTCCGTAGGGAGGATTCGTGGTGCTCTTGAGGAAATCCTCGATCAGGTAGACGGCGTCGTTCAGCATGTAATTGTCAGCGCTCCCCACATAAATGCGCAGCTTGCCGCGGAGTTTTGGGCCGAGCGTAGACCAATCGCGTTGCAGGATTGCGCTGAGATCGTAGTGCTCCTTCCAATAGGCGGCGACCTGGTGATCGATTTCGCCGGTTTCTTTGTCAAAGATCGGCTGCGGATAGCCGTCTTTGCCGACAGGGCCATACACCGCTTGCCAGATGTCGTACTGCTCACCCGAGCGGCTGTGGGAGCCGAGCGCCAGTTCATATTGATTGACGCCTGGCGTGGTGGCCAGCACGCGGCCGAGGTAATCGCGATAGCCGGGCTGCGGAATTTTCATTGCCGGGCCTTGCAGATAGAAGGCGTTCTTGTCCTGGTAGAGATTGATGTAGGTGTACGCGCGGAAGTCCACGGGATCGGGGCAGGCCACGAACGCGCCGTTGTAATGCTCCGGGTAAAACATCTGCACGGCGATGGAAATCCATCCGCCGGTCGAGCCACCCCACACGAAGCGCGCCCAACCTTGGCCGATGGCGCGAAACTGTTTTTCCAGCGCGGGAAGCAGTTCGGTTTCGATGGCGTCGCCATACGGTCCGACATTGGCCGAGTTCACTGCGTAGGAGTCGTCGTAAAAAGGATTGGCGTGATTGATTTGGGCGATCAGGATGCGCGGGAAGTTCGGTGCTTTCCACTGTTGATAGAGCTTGTACTCTTCCTGCTGCTGGATGCGATTGTAGCCGGAGATATGGAAGCGTTCGCTGTAATCGGGCTTGAGATTGGGATCTGGTGGCTCGGTGCGGAAGCCGTCGAAATCGTGATTGAAGTGATCTTCGGAGATTGCCAGCGGAAAGTGCACGTTGGGATGTTCGTCGAAGCCTTCGGGGACCAGCACGTTGGCACTGAGAAACATGGGGCGTCCCCAGAATTTGGTGAGCAGCGCGCTTTGAATCTTCATGTGGCGGATGTACTTGGTGTCTTTGGGGGCTTCGATGGGGGCAATTTCCTGGTCCATGACGATGGCGATGGGTTGTTGAGTGCTGCCGCCTAGAGTGATTTTCTGCGGCTTGCTATACAGATTGCCGGGTGAAATGTTCCAGTGCTGGCCTTCGCCCTGATCCATGTGCATTTTCACAGTATGACCATCGCCACGGTGGAAGGTTTCGTAGCGATTGAGGACGGCCTGTACGAAATATTCGCCGGCGGGCACGTCGTGTAAGTAGCGAACGGGATAGCCGAAGGCAGCGTCGTTAACCGTGACGGACTTGCCAGGGGCGAGTCCATCGACGTCGAGGCCGAATACCATTTGCGTCTTGTAGGAGATGCTGATTTGCATGCGCGGCTCGGCGCTGCCATCAGTGGACAGGAGCAGCAAGACGCGGCCGTCGAGTGGCTGGGCGCTGCGTTCTTTCGGGAAGGAAACCGAAAATTGCGGCGTGCTTTCAGGTGCGGGCGAGGCACCCAACGGTGCGATTTCGAGCACAGCGAACGTCGCGCAAAGTAAAGGGAAGACAAGAAAGCGTCGATAAGACGACATGGGCAGGTTTCTCCGGACAGCGGCGGCGTGAATGGTTTCTGCCGCCGCAAACGCCGCCAAGGATACTTTCTTTTCGCTGCGGCGTTCAGGAAAATTGCGCGACGAACTCGATTGTCGGATGATGAGGGCGCTTCGAGGGAGGCACGATGGCGGTGCAGCGAAAAGTTCAATGGGGAGTGCTGGGCGCGGCGAATATCGCGCTACGCAAGGTCATTCCGGGGATGCAGAGCGGAGAGATGTGCGACATTGCGGCGATCGCCTCCCGGAGCTTGCAAAAGGCGCAGAGCGCCGCCGAAAGCCTGCGCATCCCCAAGGCGTACGGGTCTTATGAGGAGCTGCTAGCGGACCCTCATGTGGAAGCCATTTACAATCCGCTGCCCAATCATCTGCATGTGCCGTGGTCGATCAAAGCGGCAGAAGCAGGGAAGCATGTCTTGTGCGAAAAACCGGTGGCGCTGACTGTTGCAGAAGCGCGGACGTTGTTGGCGGCACGCGACAAGAACGAAGTATTGATCGGCGAAGCGTTCATGGTGCGCACGCATCCACAATGGGTGCGCACGCGAGGATTGATCGCTTCGGGGCGCATAGGTTCGTTGAAAGCGATCAGCGGCGTGTTCAGCTATTTCAATCGCGACTCGACGAACATCCGCAATGTTCAGGAATGGGGCGGCGGAGGCTTGATGGACATTGGCTGCTACCCGATCAACACGTCGCGATTTGTTTATGGCGAAGAGCCCACGCGAGTCGTTGGTTTGATTGAGCGCGATCCGGATTTCGGAACCGATCGGCTGGCGTCGGCAATCCTGGATTTTCCTTCCGGGCAAGCGATCTTTACATGCAGCACGCAAATGGTGCCGTACCAGCGCATGCAGTTCCTGGGCACCAAGGGAAGAATCGAAGTTGAGATTCCCTTCAACGCGCCACCGGATCGAGAAACGCAGATCTTCATCGACGATGGTCGCGATGTGTACGGTACCGGCGTGACTACCGAAACTTTTCCGGTGTGCGATCAATACGCGATTCAGGGTGACGCGTTCTCCAAGGCGATTCGTGGTGAAGGAAACGTTCCGGTGCCGCTGGAGGATGCCATCGCGAACATGGCGGTGATTGAGGCGGTGTTTCGATCGGCGCAGTCCGGACGATGGGAAAAGCCGTAAAGGTTTGCTCGGCGCTTATTCCGTGATAACTGATGAGGATGTCGTTGTTGTATGCGACGCCCACGAGATGGGCACGACTTGGCCGACCACCAAGAAGTATGACGCGGCGCCTATCAGTGCGATGACACTGGTAATTGCGAAGGCCCAGAAGAAACTGCCGGTGCGATCGACCACGTAGCCTGCGACGATCGGGGCTGAGATTCCCGCGAGATTGCCGCAGAAATTTTCCAGGCCGGTCCATTTTCCTGCCGTGCCGGGCCCCGCGAGGATTTGTGTCATGGTCCACAGATTGGGTGAGCACAAGCCCAGCGCCATGCACGAGAAGATCAGAATCAGCATGGCGACGTCTGATTCGCCGACCAGAAACACAAGAACGAAACTGAGTCCAGCAATTCCTAATCCGCCGCCGCAAAGAGCTTTCAGCACGCGCGTGGGACTTTTTCCTGCGGTAATCGAGCGATCGGCGATCCATCCTGCGGTCAGAACAGAAATGGCCAGCGCGAAAAATGCGGTGCCCAGCGTGTAGGACATCGTCTGCAAGGAAAAATTGCGATGCTTGACGAGATAATAGGGCAGCCAGGTAATCAGGAAATACCAGAGATAATTGAAGCAGAACAATCCGACGAACGTGCCCCACGCCGATCGCTGCTGCAAAATTTCCAGCATGCTTGCCGGGGATGAAGGCTGGGCTGCGCGTCCAGGCGCTTGCAATGCCCCGATCCCTGCGCCCTTCGGCATCCACTTCAGCCAGGGCAAAAGCCATATCGCGCTAGCGAAGCCCAGCACGACGAAAAACATCCGCCATCCGACGTGTGCGACGAGCAATCCGCCCACCAGCGTTCCGATTGCTGGACCGCTCGCCCATCCTGCCGACACCATGCCATTTGCGCGCCCGCGTTGCGAAGCATGAAAGTGGGTGACGATGATTTTGTTCACCGCCGGATAGGAGGCCGATTCGCCAATGCCCAGCAGCAGTCGCGCAGTCAGCAGCAACGCAAAATTGCGCACCAGCCCGGTGCTCAGCGTGGCCGCGGACCAGATGGCCACCCCGATCGCCAGCAGCCAGTTCACATTGAAGCGATCGACGGCCCAGCCGGACAAAATCTGACAGAACGCGTAGGTCCAGAAGAAAGAGGAAAGGAGAATGCCAAGCTGTGAGGCCGAAAGATGTAAATCATCTTTCAACAGCGGCGCCGCGATCGAAAGGCTTCCGCGATCAACGTAGTTGATGAAGATCGAAAGGCCGAGCAGCACCGCCACACGTTTCAGTTCGAGCGGAAAACGCGGCGGCTCCAGAGGCTGTGCGAGGCTGCTCATGAGTATATGGACCCGCTGCCGGGTGGCGTCAGGATTCGAACGACCAGCGGCCTCCAAGCATCGTTCGCTCCACTGGAATCGGCGTACAGAAGTTGGACATGGGCCTCGTTTCGTCTCTCACGCGAGCAGCGCTGGCGGCGGGATGGTATGTGTTGCGCGGAGCGGAGTCAACGTACATGAGCAGGTGCAGGCATCGTGCAACCGCATTCAAGCAGGTACCGCGGGGCGGCGGAAGTCGAAGGCTACTACGGTGATGTCGTCGTCCTGGCTGCGGCCGTTCGCGTGGCCGGCCCAGCGTGCGACTTCTTCCAGCAGCGCGGTGGTCAATGCCATCGCGGAGAGATCGGTGTGTGTGCGCAGAAATTGTTCCATGCGGGCCTTACCGTACTCCTCCTGGGTGGCGCTCATGGCTTCGAATACGCCATCGGTGTAAATCAAGCAGCGATCGCCGGAGTCGAGCGGAATTTCGGTGGCAGTGTATTCCGCTTCGGGGAAAAGTCCGAGCATCAGACCATTTTCGGCGATTTGCCGCACCGCTCCTGAGCTGCGCGAGGTCAACATCAGCGGCGGGTGACCGGCGCCAGCGTAGCGCAAAACATTTCGCTCCATGTCCACGAAAACATAGGCAGCGGTTACAAAGTGATCCTCGAATTTGCCGCACAGGGCACGATTTAATCCTGTGAGAAGCCGCTCCGGATCCGCAGCGTGTTCGGACTGCCCCGCGAACGCCACTTTGAGCATCGATGCGATCAGCGCCGCGGGCACGCCGTGCCCGGTGACATCGGCGACAAGAATGCCGAGGCGATTCTCGTCGACTACGAGGAAATCGTAGAAATCTCCGGCCACCGCGCTCATGGGCACGTAGCGCGCGGCAATCTGTAAATGTGGCAGCGAAGGAATCTCACGCGGCAAAGTGGACGATTGAATCTGACGCGCGATTTCCAATTCTTTGTGAATGGCGAGCAAACGCTCTTCCGTGGAGAAAATGCGCAATGCGATCAAGTATCCCAGGCAGCACACGAACGCCAGAAACCCGAGGAACTCGAAATTCGCGCCGGGCACCAGATGCAATCCGAGAAGGTTGGCGTGCACGATAAAGATCATCCAGATGGCGAAGCCGATGATGAAAATGCGAATCTCGCGCGCGGCTGACGCTGTGGGGCGGGTGCGGTGAATCTGAATCATAAGCGCGACGCTGATCACTACCGTCGCCAGCACTACGTAGTCGTTCACCGCGCGCAATTTGTCCAGGTCAATTCGAAAGGCCGCGCCTACCAGTTCCAGGATTGCGAACGCCGCCTGCACCGCGATCAACCAGCGGAAATACTTCCGCAGATTCTCGTCGACCAGTTCGTACAGGAAGAGCGCAAAGGGTAGCAAGATCGTGGCGGTGATCACGAACGCCACATAGACCCACACAGATCGCGGCCATGCAAACAGCGAGCGCGCAATGGTTTGGTCGGCGAACAGGCGGACGGCGTACATGATTACGAAGGAACCGAAGAAGATCAGCGTGGGTTCGCGACTCTGGCGACGGAAGAAATACAGCGCCAGTGAGAACGCGCCGACGACCAGAAGGATTACCGCCACAGCGAGGTTCAGGAACTCCCATCGTAGTTCCGAACGTGTGAGGGTGTGCGCGACTTGCGCGCCGATGAGAGTCGCGAATTGCGCAAGGAAAGGGGCCCCAGGCATGGCAAGGTTTATACGCAATCAAACACCGCAAGGCAAACGGACGTGTGCAGCCGTCAGAGTGCGGGACGCTTTCCTTTGACGCCGACGGCTTCCGTTTTAAAACAACGAACGGTCCGCAACTGATTGCTTTCGTATTCGTATTCGAGACGACGCCCGCCTCGGAAGGCGGCCGCTACATGGCATGTATCCGGACGAAGGGGATTGAAGCACTCATTTTGATTCCAGCAGAACGGAAACGCATTCTTACAGAAGCGCTGCAGTATGAATTCGCAGCCACCAGAGATCCAGACCGGCAAATACAGATGGAATCGAGGATTGAATGCAGGTACAACGGGCTGAACGAAATCCTTGCCTCCGGTAGTTGATCGACAAAAGTAAAGAGGAGCGAGCCAGTGACCAATAGCGAAGCGGCGACCACTAACGTGCAGAGTGATCCGGGCGAGCGCGCGCCGGCGCGGAATCTCGGCCGCAGTATTGGAGCGATAGGAGTGGGCACGGTGGTCGGCATTTTGCTGACGCTGGGCACCGACGCCGCGTTCTATGCGCTTGGTGTGCTGCCGAAGGCCGGACAGGCGCCCTCCACAGAAGCGTTGCTGCTGGCGACGGCATATCGCTGCGTCTTCGGCGTCGTGGGCAGCTATGTGATCGCCGCGATGGCGCCGAACCGGCCGCTGAAGCATGCGCTGGTGGGTGGTTTCCTCGGCGTGCTCGCGAGCACGGCTGGAACAATCGCGACCTGGAACAAAGGACCCGAGTATGCCGCGCACTGGTATCCCATCGCGCTGATCCTCACCGCCATGCCTTGCGCGTGGCTCGGCGGAAAACTCCGCTTATCCCAGATGGCCAAACGATCTGCGTGACTCATACCCGCGGTCGCGGTTGTTGGCCGCAGATGGTTCCGAATTCATCCGCGAGCGCCAGTTTAATCATTTGATTGCAAGTCTAGGAGCTGATTAGATCGGACACAGCAACTTCACAATGACGCACGCGCCGATCGTAATCGATGAGAATTGCGGCCGCGTTCGGGGCGACTACCGCAGCTTCACGGTCGACTCCCGCGAAGGAGTCGATCGCTTCCCACGAATCCCACATGGTGATCACGGTGATTTCGATTTCCCGGCCGTTGTCTCGCTTCAGCAGACTTGAGGAAACGTATCCATCAATGTCGCGAAGTTCCGGCAGCACGCTCCTGGTAAAGTGCTGTTCGTACTCCGGCCAGTTCCTATGCGTAGCGCGAGCGGACCAAATCCGAGCGATCATCATAGAGAAATTCTACTGCTTGCTGATCGCAATCATTCGCCGCGCAAAGCCGCCAACGGATCGACGCGCGTGGCGCGGCGAGCGGGAATGTAGCAGGCCAGGAATGCCGAAAGCAGCAGGATTGCGGCGACGACGCTGAATGCGGTGTAGTCGATCGTGCCGATCCCGAAGAGCAGGTTGCGCATTAATTTCCCAACACCGATCGCTCCCGCCAGGCCAATCACCAGGCCCACCGCGCCCAATGCCATGCCTTCTTTCAGAATCATGCCTAACACCTGGCCTGAGCCGGCACCAAGCGCCATGCGCAGACCGATCTCATGTGTACGCTGCGCCACGCCGAACGACATCACGCCGTAGATTCCGAACGCCGCGAGGAGCAATGCAATGACCGCGAAGGTGCCGAACAGCACTGCGCCAAAGCGGTCACCGCCATTCGACTCCTCGAGCAATGCGTCCATGGTTTTTACGTCGGCCATAGGAAGGTCGGGATCAAGCGAATTGATGACCCCGGCGATGCTCTTGCTCATGTTCGACGGATCGCCGACGGTGCGCACCGCCATGCTAACGCCGGGCCACGGGCTTTGCGCAAAGGGCACGTCGATTTCAGGGAAGCCTTCTCCTTTGGCTCCGCCGTTGCGTACATCGTCGTACACGCCGACGATTTGCCAGGGCACAGGGGCGCCCAGGTTCGCAACGCCGGGAATCAGCTGGTCTACGGCAACGCGCTGCGTGAGCGGATCGACATTCGGCATATATTTCTTGACCAGCGCGGAGTTCACAATCGCAACTCGCTGTCCGCCGGCGATATCCGCTTCGGTGAAAGCGCGGCCGCGAGAGATGCGGATGCCGAAGGTCTGGTAATAGCCGGGCGTAACCATGTTGAAGCGAGCGCCTGAACGTTGGGAACGGTCCGTCACCTCTTTCCCGACGATGTCAAATGCCATGCCAAAGTTTGTGCCTCGTACCGGCATGCCCGTTGAAACGGATGCATTGGTAATGCCGGGCAGGGTTTGCACCTGCTCCAGCAGTTGGCGATAGAAGGTGACCATTTGTTCGGGCTGCGGACGGCGATCGGTGGGCATGGGCAAGTCGAACGTGAGCAGATGGTCGGTGCGGAAGCCCATGTTCACGTGCGTGATGTTCCAGAAGCTGTGCACCATGAGTCCCGCGGCAGCCAGCAGCGTCAAAGCCAGAGAGAATTCGGCGAGTACCAGCGCGTAGCGGATGCGGTTCTTCGTCGAGCCGACGCCACCGCGTCCACCTTCCTTGAGCGTATCGTTGAGATTCAAATGCATCGCCTGCACGGCGGGAGCGCAGCCGAACAAGACACCGGCGAGCATAGTGGCCGCCATGGTGAATAGCAGGACCGGAATATTAAGGGTGACATCGGCTTCGGAGGGCAGAGTAAACGCGGGCATCAGCGCAAGGATCGCTTTCATGCACGCCCAAGCCAGCCCGATGCCTAATGCACCACCGATGGTGGCGAGAGCGAGACTTTCCGTCAAAAACTGAGAGAAGAGCTGGATGCGCGTTGCACCGAGCGCGCCGCGCACGGCGACTTCACGCTGGCGGGCGGCGCCGCGGGCGAGCAGAAGGTTGGCCACGTTGGCGCAGGCGATGAGCAAAACGAAGCCTACCGCGCCGAGAAGAATCCAGAGAGCGCGAATGGTGTCGCGATTGAGGAAGTCGTTCTGCAGCGGCTCGACGCTGGCGCCCCAACCCTGATTAGATTTCGGAAACTGCTCCGCAATGTGTTTAGTGACCGAGGTCATGTCCGCATTGGCCTGCGCGACCGTTACGCCGGGCTTCAACCTCGCCATTGCCAGGATCCAATGGAAGTCGTGATTGATCTGGTTCGGCCGGAACGCCAGCGGAGTGTAGGCCTCGCTCTGCACCCGATCGGTCGCGCCTGGAGCAAGAACACCAACCACGGTGTATTGCTCGCCGTCCATACGAACTTGCTTTCCGAGAATTTCGTGATCCGAGCCAAAGCGATTCTTCCAGAGCTTATAGGTGAGAATCAGTTCGTGATCCTTGCCGAGTTCGCCTTCTTCTGGCAGAAAGTCGCGGCCCAACATAAACGGCTGACCTAGGACGTGCAGGAAGCCCGGAGTACAGCGTTGCGTGTTCACTGTTTCCGGATTGCTGGACGTGGACAGGCTCATGGAGGAGCCCGTCCAGGCGGCGATGGACTCGAAGCTCGTGTTCTGGCGCTTCCAGTCGAGGAAATCGCCGGCGGAGATGCCGTTGCGATCCCCATTGACGAAAGACCACGACCATCACAATGCGGTCGGGCTCGTGATAGGGAAGCGGAGCCAGCAGGGTGGCGTAGACCACGCTGAAGATGGCGGTGTTGATGCCGATGCCGAGCGCCAGTGCCAGCACGGCAACAGTGGTGAAGCCGGGGTTTTTCCAGAGAAGCCGTAAGCCAAATTGCAGGTCACGCCACCGGTTTCGCATGCAGTGCTCCTAAATGTCCGCCGGGGCGGACCGAGTTGTACCGCTCCATAGACGAAACGAGGGATGCGAAGGTTTGGTTCCGTGGATTTGGAGCGGCAGGAAAGAATCCGAGGTTGCGGGTGCTGCCCTACGCATGGCGGAACCGAGTTGTGTCCGAGGGCGGCGAGTTACGACGATGGCGGGTTATGACAATGATTCGTTACGATAACTTTAGATCGGTCAGTTCGCTAGGGTTCGCCGGAGGAGGTGACGGCGGAGAGGCAGTGTAGTCTTCCGGGAGTGTCAGCAATAGCGCGAGGCGGCGTTGGGTAACGGAGAGTGCGATGGCGCTGAATATCGCCATACCTAGCAAGACAGTGATTTTGTCGGCCGCGTAGATCTTCCCAACGGATGTGTCGGCGAAGATGACGCCGGGGCCGGCTGGTTCGCAAAGAAACTTGGCCGCAGCGTTCTGACGATATTGGACGAGCCAGTCGACGGCGCGTTGCCGGGATTTTTCGTGCGGCGTGAGAATGTGAGCAATACAAGGGAATTCCGCGCGGAGGAACCACGGTTTCACCGGTGCGGCAGTTACCGTCGGGCGGCTGGAAGCCGACTTCAAAGTCGGCCCAATAGACGACCGATCTTCGTCCGTGTGTGCCCGCCGGCTGCTCCCAAGCGGACTTCTCTTGCGCGGAGCGAATTTCACCGTTGGCGGGTTGCCAGTGGTGACGTGCGTTGAAAAGGGAAAGGATGGCATAAGCAGGCGGCAGCGAAGCCAGGAGCGTGACGACACAGCAGAAGATGGCGGCGGCGCGCATGAATTTGGCGCGGATACGGTTGGGCATCAGCTGGGCAAGCACACCCGAATCATCGAACGGCGGCGGGGTTGGGGCGGCTGCGAGCATGAAAGGAATATTCGGCTAAGCGGGTAGGGATGGCGCAAGTTTATGGGGGCGATGTGGTCAAAAGGCCAAGTTGCCCAAGTTAAGGGTCGGTGTCGAGACGGTTCCGTCGCCGGGAACTTCAGCCGCACCTGCGGTACCCGTCCTCCGAAGCTCAGGTAACGAAACTGCGCACCGAAGCGACGGAGATCTAGAGTAGTGCTTAGCAGCCACCGGCGATGCTGGGGACAAGAAGGACACGGTCACCCTCTTTGAGGCAGCAGGATTCGCCGCCTAGAAAACGGATGTCTTCCTCGTTGAGGTAGATATTGAGGAATTGGCGGATCTGGCCGGAGTCGTCGCGGACGTGACGCGATAGATCTGGAAAGCGCGTCGTGAGTTCCTTCAGCGCGTCGGCCACGGTGGTGGCGGTACAGTCGACTTTGGGCGCACCGTCGGTGAAGCGACGGAAGGCCGTGGGGATTTCGATGGTGATGGGCATTGCTGATCTCCTAGGCTAGATTTTTGGATGCCTTCTCGGAAAACATGGCGCTCCGGAGGACACCATGTTTGAAGTTGACGCCCGGGAGGGGTAGCCCCTCCCGTACAGGAAAATTCGCGCTCCGTCCCCCTTGCAATTGAGAGCTGGCGCTCCGCTGCTTCCTCGAAATTGAGAATTGAGCGGCTGACTACTTTTCGAATTTGTAAGTTGGTGGCGAGTCATGCTTTTGCGGTGGTGGCGGCGCCCAATTGGGCGTCGAGGTAGGCCTCGAAAGCTTCGAGACGCGGCGCGATGGCGTCGGTCAGCGGGAACTCGCCGGCGATGGCGTCGGTGGTTTTCAGGCCGTTGCCGGTGATGCAGACAACCGTGGTTTCGTTTGGCTGGATGCGGCCCTGGTCGATCAGTTTTTGGTGACGCCGACAGTAACGCCGCCGGCGGTTTCCGCGAAGATGCCTTGCGGTTTCGGCAAGAAGCTTGATGGCGGCGACGATTTCGGGATCGGAGACGTCTTCGGCCCAGCCGCCGCTTTCGCGGATTAGTTTTGAGGCGTAGTTGCCGTCGGCGGGATTGCCGATGGCCAGCGAGCGCGCAATGGTGTTGGGCTTTTGCGGATCGAAGCGCGGCAGCGCCGCTTTTTACGCCGTCGGAAATCGGCGAGCAGCCGGTGGCCTGCGCGCCGAAAAAGTTCACCGGCTTGGCTCGACCCAGCCAAGAGTGACCAGTTCGCGGAACGCTTTGGCGATTTTGGCGATCAGCG
This sequence comes from uncultured Acidobacteriota bacterium, assembly GCA_963788725.1. Taxonomy (GTDB): domain Bacteria; phylum Acidobacteriota; class Terriglobia; order Acidiferrales; family UBA7541; genus Acidiferrum. The sequence goes on from CAWBHT010000001.1 coordinate 187,158, forward strand.
AGCCGCCGGCCATGGGGACGACAACGTTGTCGGGCAAGCGCCATCCGAACTGTTCGGCGATTTCGTAGCCGTGCGTCTTCGAGCCTTCGGAGTAGTACGGGCGCAGGTTGACGTTGACGAGGCCCCAGTGGAAGCGGTCGGCGATCTGCGCGCAGAGGCGATTGACGTGGTCGTAATTGCCGTCGATGCGCACGATGCGCGCGCCGTAGACGGCAGTGTTCAGAACTTTGGCGGGCTCGAGATCGGCGGGGATGAAGACGCAGGCGTCGAAGCCTTGCTGCGCGGCTTGCGCGGCGACGGCGTTGGCAAGATTGCCGGTGGAGGAGCAGCCGACGGTTTCAAATCCGAAACGGCGAGCGGCGACCAGAGCGGTGGCGACGACGCGATCCTTGAAGGAGAGCGAAGGGAAGCACACGGCGTCGTTCTTGAGGTAGAGATTCTTCAGGCCGAGCTTGGCGCGCCAGATGATTGCGCGAGGCCACCAGCGGCGTGCCGCCGACAGCGTTGGGCGGCTGAAAATTTTCGGGCACGGGCAGGAATTCGGAATAGCGCCACATGTTGAAATTGCGGGAAGCCAGATCTTCGCGGCGAACGCGTCTTCTTGATGGCGTCGTAGTCGAAGGAGACTTCGAGCGGGGAGAAGCAGTCTTCGCAGAAGGAGCGCGGGGAGTTGCCCCAGGTCTTGCCACATTCTTTACAGCGCAATTCGTAGGAGTCGGACATTGTTGCCTCGTCAAAATCGTGCCAGCCGAAGCGGTCGCGTCATCGCACCGAAAAAGCGCCCGCCTCAGAAGGCGGCCGCTACATGACCCATCGCGGCGGTCATGGGCGCCAGCTTTGTGGTGATCTGTTAGGGCAGCAGCAGGGAGGGAGAAATAAAAATGCCCTCCGTGCCAAAGAGTGCTTGGAGGGTCTCAGAAAATTTTCTGGGAAACTCTAAAAGCTCTTTAGCAGTTTTTTACGTGGAGCAAGTTGCCCTAAATCGCCACGTGTCAAGCGCGACCGAGAAGCGGTCACATCGCCGCAACTGCGGCTCATTGTTTATGCTTGAGAATACCGGGGATGTCAAGGCAAGAGTTTGTGGGATGCCGGCGACGAAGGCGGCACTGTACTGGAACAACCGTAGCGACGGCTATACGGCATGACAACAAAAAGGGCGGTTGGTGCGTCCAATAACTTTAGGAGAACTGGGGAACTCGAGTTCGGAGTATTATTTCCCGGCGACGCGAGCCAACACAGTGCGGTACCCGGCCATTTAGGTCAGGTGTCGATTACGGGTGCAAACAGCGCACCAAGCAAGCCGCGACAGTAAAACCGCGGTGTTATACTTCACTGGCGGGCGTGACGTCTTCTGAGGACACAGGAGCAAGACGAAATGGATCAGGTCAACGGAAAGTCTGCTTGGACGCGCCGCAAGAAGATCCTGGCGTCCCTGTCGGTGGTACTGACGTTAGCCGTCGGCATCCTTATTGGATCAGTGGTCAGCGGCAAAGTCTCGGCGATGAAGACGCTATCGACGTTCGCCGGCACCAGCGCTAAACCCCTGGGAGTGCCGGATCCGATTCCGGCAGCGAGTTCGTTTTCATCGATTGTCACCCGCGTGGAACCTGCCGTAGTAAATATCGCGACTACTCAAGTTTTGGAGCGCAAGCCCTCGACGCGCAAGACGCCGCGCACCCCAGCAGGGACAGGGGCAGGGTCAAGGCGATGGCGACGATCCCATGCAGGATTTCTTCGACCGCTTCTTTGATGGCCGGCAGGACGCGCCGCCACAAGCGGAACGCAGCCTCGGTTCGGGCGTGATCATCGACAAGCGCGGATATGTTCTGACGAACAATCACGTAGTGGAGCAGGCCACCAAGGTCCAGGTCCAGTTGGACGGGGATACCGCCAAGTACATGGCGAAGGTCATCGGCGTAGATGAGGACACCGATCTGGCAGTGATCAAGATCGATGCTGGCAAAGAACTTCCGACCGCGAAGCTGGGAAACTCGGATGGCGTGCAGGTAGGCGATTGGGTGCTGGCAATCGGCAGCCCGTTCGGCCTTAACGCCACAGTGACCGCAGGAATCATCAGCGCGAAGGACCGCAGCGGCATCGGCGGAGCAGGACATCAATTTCAGCGATTCATTCAGACGGATGCGGCGATCAACCCGGGCAATTCGGGCGGGCCGCTGGTTGATCTCGCCGGACAGGTGATCGGCATCAACACGGCGATCATTACCGGCAGCCGCGGTTATGAGGGGGTGGGATTTGCGCTGCCTTCGTCAACGGCGATCAACGTTTACAACCAGATTATTTCGCAAGGTCGCGTGACGCGCGGATCAATCGGCGTGAGCTTCCAGGAAGAGCTGGGGACAAACTCCATCACCTTGAAGGAATTGGGCGCGCCGCATGGCGTGGTGATCATGGGCGTGGAAGCCGGCAGTCCAGCGGAGAAGGCTGGATTGAAGGGCGGCGACGTGATTACCGCGGTCAACGGCAAGCCAGTAAAGACCGGAAACGACCTGGTGAATCCGATTGCCCAGGCGCCGATCGGCAGCAAGGTGAAGATCGATTACGTACGCGATCGCGCTTCGAAAGAAACAACCGCGACCGTGGAAGATCGCACGCATGTGTTTCCGACACAGGCAGGTCGCGTAAGCGACCAGTCTGGCGAAGGCGCGCCGGCAGAGTTTGGCTTGCGCGTGGAGAGCCTGACTCCGGATCGAGCCTCGCGTGTTGGCATGGAAGGTCAACGGGGCGTGCTGGTGACGGAAGTCGATCCAGCGAGCTTTGCCGATGATCTCGGATTTGGGCGCGGCGACGTGATTCAAGAAATAAATCACGAGACGATTTCGTCGATTGAGGACTACAAGCGGATCGTCGCGAAGCTAAAACCGGGTCAGAACGTGGTGTTCAAGATCCTGCGGCGCGGGGATAACGAACACACGTTGACCATTTTCCTGCCGGGTGTAGTGCCGGCGGACAGCAAACAGTAGTTGTAAGCTCGATTCGATCGGTAGATCGTTACGGATTAACGGCGGGCCTGTTTGGCGGGCCCGCCGCTATCTTCTACACAGGAGTGAGAAACCTATGGGCCTGAGCCGAGCTGTTGCCGTAAGCCTGACGATGCTTCTAATGGCGGCGATTCGGTGTATATTGCACAGGCTCAGACTTCGACCAAGAAGACGATTGCGAAGAAGCCAGCCACATCTGCGAGTTCAAGCGGCAAGGCGCGGAAGACGTCATCCAAAACTGGGCGCAAGAAAAGAGAACGTGGTCAGCAGGCGCCAACGGCCGACCGGATTTCGGAGATTCAAACGGCGCTGAGCAAGTCTGGATCATATAGCGCAACGCCAAGCGGCAAGTGGGATGACGCAACGGTGGCTGCGATGCGGAATTTTCAGAGCACACACGGCCTGAATGCGTCGGGGAAGCTGGATGCGCCTACGCTCGATGAAACTTGGATTAGGCTCGCAGACTGCGGGAGTCGCAGCGCCGGTAATTCCTCCGAACGCGACATCGCGGCTGGTTTCGTCCAATCGAGAGCCCGCGGCGCGGGAATAAGTTTGCAGTTTGTAGTTCGTGTTGCAATTCACTGACAACTGAAATAAAAGTTTGAGCCTGCTGTGGGGTTTGCGCGCAGTTGTGTGCGAAAGGACAAGATTTCATGGGTGTGGCGAAAAGACTGGGTGTAGCTGTTGCGGTAGCGATCCTAGCTATGGGGCTTGCAGCGGGAGACAGTCGACTAGCAGCGCAAGGGAAAGCGGCAGGGAACCATTCGGTGAAGGCGGTGCGATTTGGGAAGTTGTGGGACGGCAAGGGCAAGGTTTGGACGAACGCGATTGTGATCGTGGATGGCGGCAGGATTCGAAGCGTTAGCTCGGATGCTTCCGCGATTCCCGCAGGCGCGGAAGTCATCGATCTATCCAAGTACTCAGGGTTGCCCGGACTCATTGATGTGCATACGCACATGACCATGTATACGGAAGAGGCGCTGGGCGTGCCGATGCAGAAGCAGACGCTGAATGCGTCGGCGGGTTTCGCGGTGTTCATGGCGCGGAAAGGCGCGATGCGAACGCTGGAGAACGGCGTCACGACGGTACGGGATCTGGGCTCGGATCAATACATGGATATTGCGATGCGCGACTTGATCAATCGCGGAGAGATGATCGGGCCACGCATGTTTGTCTGCGGATATGGGTTGTACATCACGAACACGCCGTTCAAAAAAGAGGGGACGCCACCGCTAGGCGGGATCGCCGATGGCGTACCGGAAGTGTTGAAGGCGGTGCGGCAGCAGATTGCGGCCGGAGCGGACGTGATCAAAATGTATGGATCGACGGGAACCGACGACGATGTGACAGGCTTCGAGACGTATACGTTTGAGGAGATGAAGGCAGCGGTGGATACCGCGCATCAGTTTGGGAAGAAAATCGCGATCCATTCGTATGGACCGGAAGGCGCGCGCGACGCGGTGCGGGCCGGAGCGGATTCGGTGGAGCACGCTACCGATATGGATGACGCGACGATAGCGGAGATGGTGAAGCGCGGGACTTATTACGTGCCGACGATCGATCACAATCGCTACTATATCGATAATGGAGACAAGATTGGGTACGCGCCGGGATATAAGGAGCGGCTGGCGGCGTTCATTCAGCGAAATTTGGAGACCACGCGGAAGGCATTTCATGCGGGAGTGAAGATTGCGATGGGTTCGGACGCGATTTACACGGGATTTGGGGAGAACACTCGGGAGCTGGGCTGGTTTGTGAAGGCGGGGATGACGCCGGAGCAGGCTCTGCGGACGGCGACAACGAACGCGGCGGCTTTGCTGGGGAAAGAGAACGAGTTCGGAACGGTCGCGCCAGGATTTGTCGGAGATCTAGTGGCCGTTGAGGGTGATCCGCTGGCGGATATTGATGTGGCGGTGAGCCGAGTGAAGTGGGTGATGAAGGACGGGACCGTAGTGGTGGATCATGCATCCATGCAGAGGGCATCGCCTCAAAGCGGAGCGGCGGCGCACTAACAGTTAGCCGCGATCAGGATTGGAGAAATACATGGGCATAGCTCTGTCCGCGGACACCAAGGCGTTGCTGGACCGGCCGAACTTCGCGCATTTGGCGACGTTGCTGAAAGATGGAGCGCCGCATAGCGCCCCAGTGTGGATTGCGCGCGAAGGCAACAACATTCTTATTGTCACCGAGGGTGGATCGCTCAAGGGCCGGAATACTGCTCGCGATCCGCGCGTTTCGATTTCCGTCGTGGATTTTGGCGATCCTTATACCGAGGCACAGATTCAAGGGAGAGTTGTGGAACGGCGCGCCGATCCGCAGTTGAAAGAATACGATGCGATGTCGCGGAAATATGTGGGACGCGACTGGCCGTATCGGGATACGAAGGAGCCGCTTGTGCTCGTGATCGAGGTGGTGAAAGAGCACTTTGCGAAGCAGCCGTTTGAGCATAAGCCGACGGCTAGCTGAGTGAGAGTTCGCTGAGTGTTGGAAATGTCCTTCGAAATTCGCGTAAGAAAATATGAAGGCCGAGGGTTGCGGGCGCAACCCCCGGCCAATTGTGCCCAAGGAGAATCACTCGATTGCTTGCTAGGGAGTGTAGAGAAAGCGTCGAGTGGATTTGCCGCCAGTTTGTCAACGGGTTGTAAAAAGTTGGGTCGACCTATCGCATGGGCGCCTTCGGATGATCATTCGGTGAGGGACGTGAAGCTGAGATCTTCGGGGATCCTTGTCGGATCGTCTCGGGATGACAGTTTTTTGCGACTGCGGCGTTTCGCGACTGTGTGGGATCTAAACCCGCACTCTTTGACAGCGAAGGCTGCGGCACCCGAGCCGGTGCCCATGATTACTCCGGTGAAGGAGTTTGCGACGCGGGGATGGCCTCGTTTGACGCTTGTGGTTGGGGGCGGTAACATTTAGCGTTCCCTGCAACAGTCCTGCAGTAAATCCGGAACGGAATCACAGCATCGAGATTGAGTTTTCCTTGTGGGAGGAAGTATGGCCACGGCAGCCGCGCCTCGCGTGTACAAGAATTTCATCAACGGGGAGTGGAGGGACGCCAAGAGCGGCGACGCGTACGAGAACCGCAATCCAGCGAATACGGATGAATTGATCGGGATGTTTGCGTCTTCAGCAGCCGAAGATGTGGATGCGGCGGTAAACGCGGCGAAGAACGCGTACCACGGATGGCGGCTGACACCGGCGCCGAAGCGAGCCGAGATTCTGTTTCGCGCGGCGGAGATGCTGGTGCACCGCAAAGAAGAGTTTTCGAAGGATATGACGCGCGAGATGGGCAAGGTGCTGGCGGAGACGCGCGGCGATGTGCAGGAAGCCATCGACATGACGTACTACATGGCGGGCGAGGGCCGGCGCTTGTTCGGGCAGACCACGCCATCGGAATTGCCGAACAAGTTTGCGATGAGCGTGCGGCAGTCGATCGGAGTGGCGGGATTGATCACGCCGTGGAATTTCCCGATGGCGATACCGTCGTGGAAGATGATGCCGGCGCTGATTTGCGGAAACACGGTGGTGTTGAAGCCGGCGGAGGATACGCCGCTGTCTTCTTATCACTTGGTACAGATTCTGACGGAAGCGGGAGTGCCGCCGGGAGTGGTGAATCTGGTGAGCGGCTTCGGTCCAGGCGCGGGAGCACCTTTGTCGCAACATCTGGATGTGCCTGTGGTGAGCTTTACCGGTTCGACGGCAGTGGGACGCGTGATTGCGCAGGCCTGCGCGCCGAACTTCAAGCATTGCAGCCTAGAGATGGGGGGCAAGAACATTATCGTGGTGATGGATGACGCGAATTTGGACCTAGCGGTCGACGGCGCGGTGTGGGGCGGATTCGGAACGACCGGCCAGCGGTGCACGGCGGCGAGTCGAGTAGCGGTGCACAAGTCGGTGTACAACGAATTTGTGTCGCGATTTGTGGAGCGCGTGAAGAAATTGCGAGTCGGTGATGGGCTCGATCCGAATGTGGATATGGGGCCGTGCATCAACGAGCAGCAACTGAAGACCGTCATGGACTATGTTGCAGTTGGACAAAATGAAGGCGCGAGACTGCTGACCGGAGGAAAGCGGCTCGATTCGGGTCCGCATGCGAAGGGGTCGTTCCACCAGCCGACGGTCTTCGGAGATTGCGCTCCGCAAATGCGCATCGTGCAGGAAGAAATTTTCGGACCGGTGGTCTCGGTGATCCCCATTGACAGCTTTGAGCAGGGGATTGAGGTTGCCAACGGCGTGCCTTATGGGTTGTCGGCCTCGATTTACACGCGCGATGTGAACAAGGCATTTGCCGCCACGCGGGATTTGTTTACCGGGATTGTTTATGTGAATGCGCCGACGATTGGAGCAGAGACGCATCTACCGTTCGGCGGAACCAAGCAGACCGGAAATGGACATCGCGAGGCGGCGATTGCGGCGATTGATTTTTATACGGAGTGGAAGACCATTTACGTTGATTATTCGGACAGGTTGCAGCGGGCGCAGATTGATAATAATTGATCGCGATGATCGTGAAGTCTAAACCCGCATCCTTTCACACCGAAGGGTGCGGCACCCGGGCTAGATCGCGCATGCTAGGCGTTGGCGAATTCGCTGAGTTGCTCGGCGGCTTTCAAGATCATGCAGTGTTGTGCCGCCCAGGATTGGCTGGCGTGAAAAAATTCTTCCACGGCGACCCACTTTAGTTCGTGCTCGCAATCTGTCGTTACTTTCTCGACCAGCTCAGCGGAGTAGAATGTGGCGTAAGTCGCCTGGCACGTGCCGTCGTTTTCCATATAGTGCAGCGACTGGCCGATTACCGCAGTGAGCTGAACCTTGCAGCCTATTTCCTCCATCACTTCGCGGTGAACGGCTTGGCCGGGCGTCTCGAGAAACTCCAGCCCGCCGCCTGGGAGATAAATGCGGCCGTGCTCTTCCTCTATGGCGGCGATGCGGCCCTCGGAGTCGGCGATCACCGCGTAGGCACACGAGCGAGTCTTCTGCGGCAACGAGTCGTCGCGAGTGCCGAACACCGGCATGCGCTGTTTTCTCATCCAAATCAGAATGCCATTGCCGAACGGCAATCTCAATCGATCTCAAACTCTCGTTTTCATGACTTTTCGTAACTAGGGAATGAGCGGCGCGTTGACGAGAGTTGACGGCGTTCCTACAATAGAGGAAGTGTATGTAGTGTAGGGAAGCGACAGTGGTGGCCATGAGGACTTCAGCCCTTCAGGAACGCCGCGATCGACAGATATTGGCGGATATCGTCCGGACTTATATCGAGACCGGCGAGCCAGTATCGTCGCGAGCCATTTCCAAGCGATTTGAGGAAAGCTTGAGTACCGCGACAATTCGCAACATCATGGCGGAGCTCGAGGACGCGGGATATTTGTATCAGCCGCACACTTCGGCGGGTCGCGTGCCAACTGCTGCCGCCTATCGTTTTTTCGCGCAGGAGATTGCCACGCAGGCGACATTGAATGCGGTGGATAAGGAATGGATCCGGCGAGAAATGGCCGGCGCGACAAACTCCGCGGAGATCAAGGAGCGCGCAGGGCATGTGCTCGCGGAGGTCTCCAACGGCGTCGGAATTATCATTTCGCCGCCGATGGGAAAAACGGTGCTGGAACATGCGCGCATGTGGCTGCTGCCGGATGGGCGCGTAGTGGTGGTGCTGATTTCTCCCGGCGGCAACACGCGGGACAAAATCTTGCATCCCGGACGCCGATTCACGCAGGTTGAACTCGATACGACCGCGGACTTTTTGAACCGGCACTATTCCGGTTGGGTGCTGGAGGCGATTCGCGACGATTTGCTGCAGAAGCTGGCGAATGAGCGCGAGCGTTATGAAGGAATTGCGCAGAACGCTTTAGCGCTGTGCGATCCGGTGATTCTCGGCGAAGACACCGCGAGCCGCGTGCACGTCGAAGGCACGGCGCAGATGGTCGGGACCGGCGAGTTCGTGGATCAGGCGCAGCTGCGCGATTTGCTGGCGGCGATTGAAGAGAAGCACCGTCTGGTGACAGTGCTGAATGCGTGCATCGACGCGCCCGAACCGGTGCACGTGCAGATTGGAGTGAAGGAGATTTCGGACCCAGGAGAGAATCTGGCGCTGATCAGCGCTCCGTACACGAGAAACGATCTGGTGCAGGGTTCGCTGGGAGTGCTGGGGCCGACGAGGATGCACTACGAGCGGGCGATAACAGCGGTGGCCTATGTGGCGCAACTATTCAGCGAAACACTGAGCAAAATTTGAAAGACTTCTTCAAGAAGAAGAACAACGCAAAACCGAAGATGGATGCCGATATGCTAGATAACAACGAAAACGTGGAGCAAATTCCGCCAGAGGATTCAGGCTCTGGAGACGCCAACGCCGAATTGGCGAAACTGACCGCCGATCTTGACGACTTGCGGCAAACGTTGCTGCGCCGGCAGGCGGATTTCGACAATTATCGCAAACGAATCGAGAAGGAACGCGCCGACGATTCCAAGCGCGCGACCGCGCGGGTGGTCGAAGGATTGATTCCTGTCATCGACGGCTTTGAGCATGCACTGGCGGCGCACCACGAAAAGGAATACGAGGTGTATCGCAAAGGCTTTGAACTAATCTACAAGCAATTGCTGGACAACGTCTCGCGAATGGGCGTCGAGCGCATCGATCCTACCGGCAAAATGTTTGATCCGCATATGCATCAAGCCATGGATCGCCTGGAAACGAGCGACCATGAAGACGGCACGGTCGTGCAGACCTTTCAGCCAGGTTACGTGTTTAACGGGCGGGTCTTGCGGCCGGCCATGGTGCGTGTAGCGGTGAATCCGACCGCCGCATCCAAGAGAAACGCAAACTAAGATTTGAACAAGGAGTAGCAGCGAGAATGGCGAAGAGTCAACAGCGCGATTATTACGACGTGCTGGGCGTTTCACGCACAGCCTCGGTCGACGAGATCAAATCCGCGTACCGGAAGTGCGCGCTTGAAATGGCATCCCGACCGGAATCCCGAGAACAAAGCGGATGCCGAGGTGAAGTTCCGGGAAAGCACCGAAGCTTACAGCATCCTGAGCGATCAGCAAAAACGGCAGATTTACGATACGTATGGTCACGCGGGCCTGAGCGGTGCCGGCGGCGCGGGCGTCGATTTCAACGGCACAATTTTTCAGGACTTCCACGACATTTTTGGGGATTTTTTTGGATTCGAGGATATGTTCTCTGGCGGCCGGGGACGTGGCCGCGGGCGCACGCAGCGGGGCGCGGATCTGCGCTACGACATGAGCCTGACGTTTGAAGAGGCGTCGGCGGGTGTGGCGACGAAGGTGAAGCTGCCGCGGCAGGAATATTGCGAGGCGTGCAACGGGACGGGCGCGAAAAAGGGTACAGGCGTGGTGGCGTGCCAGACGTGCGCTGGACGCGGACAGTTGGCGTATCAGCAGGGATTTTTCACCATCACGCGAACGTGCCCGCAATGCCAAGGCGCGGGGCAGATTGTGCGAGAGCGCTGCCCAGAATGCCGAGGACAGGGACGCATCGAGCGCGAAAAAACGATTGAGCTGCGCATTCCGCCGGGCGTGGATACGGGAACGCGACTGCGCGTCGCGGGCGAAGGTGAGCCCGGACCAAATGGCGGGCCTCCAGGCGACTTGTATGTAGTGCTCGACGTTAAGGAGCACTCATTCTTCGAGCGACGCGGCGCCGATCTGTATTGCACGATTCCGGTGAGCATCGCGCAGGCCACGCTGGGTACCGAGATGCAAGTGCCGGGGTTGAATGGCGAGGAACGGCTCAAAATACCCGAGGGCACGCAAAGCGGCGCGGTGTTCCGGCTGAAGGGCAAGGGACTCGCGGATCCTCGCGGCGGCGGAAAAGGCGATTTGTATTATCACGTGCGCGTATTGACGCCAACCAAGCTGACTCGCGAGCAGCGCAAAATGATGGAAGAGCTTGGATCTTCGCTGAAGGTAGACAACAAGCCGGCGGAGCGCAATTCGTCGATCTTCGACAAGGTCAAAGACATTTTCGGTTAGCGCGGTCCAGGCGGACGCTCCCGACGCCCAACACTCCCGCATTACGCTCGACATGTGGCAAGCTCGAACCGACGATAGCGGAAATGTGCGCGGCTATTCAAGAATCCGGTAAAATCCCGGCGTGCGCCGCCGATTCTTCGTTGAACGATTTTCAGAGAACACCGGAGTCATCGAGGGTGAGAGCGCGCACCATTTGGGTCGCGTTTTGCGCGCGCAGTTGGGCCAGCTGTACGAGTTGAGCGACGGTGATCGAGTATTCCTGGCGCGGATTGAAGCAATTGCGCGCGATCGAATCGATTTTGCGCTGGAAGAAGAGATCCCCTCGTATCAGCCCGCTGTGCAAACCTCATTACTATTATCCGTCGTGAAATTCGACGCATTTGAGTGGGCGCTGGAGAAGGCAACGGAATTGGGCGTAGCGTCGATTGTGCCGGTAGCCGCGGGACGCAGCGAACGAGCACTAGTGGCAGCGGCGGGCAAGCGGGCCGAACGTTGGGGCAAAATACTTGCCGAAGCATCGCAGCAGTCGCGGCGCGTGCGCGTGCCGAGATTGCTGGACGTCGCTCGTGCGGGCCAGGCATTCAGCGGTTACCCGGATGCTCGAAAGATCATGCTTTCGGAGCGGATCGGCGCGCAAAACCTGCGCGAAGTACTCAGGGCTGAGGCGTTGTCACGTGACGCGGCGCCCGGTGTCGGGCCGAAGCTGCAAGAAGCGGCGCTGGCAATCGGTCCGGAAGGCGGGTGGACCGAGGAGGAATTCGAGCTCGCACTCGCAGCCGGATTTCAGGAGGCGTCCCTGGGCAAGCTGATTTTGAGAACGGAGACAGCGGTGATCGCGGCGCTGGCGTCTTTGAACTACGCGCTGGAAGTTTAAGTGAATCGACGGAGGCAGGCTAATGCTTGAGAATGGCGCGAGTCCAAGCAACAAAGAAGGTCCCCGGCGCGTCAAACGGAGGAATGGGGAGGCATCGTCCCAAGTGGACGATGCGATGTGGGGCAAACGCACGACGGAGGAACCAAGCTCTGGCGCGCTGCGCGACGCCCATGTTATAAATACGAGGCAGCAAAAAGATGCAAAGCACGGACGAGAGAAATTCTCCGAACAACGTGGCCTCGGATGTTCCAGCGCCCGCAACTCCCGCCAGCGCAACCTCCGAATCGCCGTCCACCGATCATTCCTTCCGCAATGAAATTCGAGTATGGACACGCGACCTGCTGATCGCCATCGGCTTGGCGCTGATCATCATTGTCTTCCTTTACCAGCCCGTGAAGGTGGAAGGTACGAGCATGGCCCCGCTGCTGTCGGATCAGGAGCGGATCTTCATCAACAAATTTGTGTATCGGTTTGAGCCCATCGATCGTGGCGATGTGGTGGTGTTCTGGTATCCCCTGGATCGGTCGAAATCGTTCATTAAGCGTGTGGTGGGATTGCCGGGTGAGACCGTGGAAATCCGGCAGGGACTCGTGTACCTGAATGGCAAATCGATGCCGGAACCGTATGTCCCGCCGCAATATGAGGACATGAGCGACTTCGGTCCGGTGCGTGTGCCGCGGGATTCCTATTTCGTAATGGGCGATCATCGCATCAGCTCGAATGATTCGCGGGTGTTCGGGCCGGTGGCGAGCCGGTACATTTACGGTCGCGCGGTGTTTGCCTACTGGCCGGTGGACCACTTTGGATCGCTGTCGACGACGGCGACCACCGAAGCAAAGACGAAATGACTTGCATGAGCTTCGACAACAAACACATCGGAGGACACACTGACAGAAGTACAGCACCGACCCGCCATACTCGCGCTGGAAGACGGGCGCATTTTTAACGGCCGTGCGGCCGGCGCGATCACGCGCCGCGGCGGCGAAGTCGTTTTCAACACCAGCCTCACCGGATATCAGGAAGTATTCACGGATCCCAGCTACGCCGGGCAGATGGTGTGCCTGACGTATCCTCACATCGGAAATGTTGGCGCGAATCTCGAGGATGAGGAGGGCGGCAAGCCGTACATTGAATCGCTCATCGTTCGTGAATTTTCGCAGGTAGCGTCGAACTGGCGCTCCGCAGAATCGGCGCAGCTCTATCTGAACCGGCACAAGATTCCAGTGATTTGGGACATCGATACGCGGGCGCTGGTTTTGCACCTGCGAAAGCACGGCGCATTGCGCGCGATTGTAGCGACGGACGGCACGCCCGCGGATCAATGCGTGCATGAGGCCAAGCAATTGCCAACCATGGCTGGGCAGGAGCTGGCCAGCCGCGTAAGCTGCGACAAACTCTACAAGTGGGACACCGGTTCAATCGACCTGGCGAGTTCGCCCTGGTCGGAGCAGATGGGCGAATCGGGCGCCAGTCCGGATGCGCGGCGATTTCGTGTGGTGGCTTACGACTACGGAATCAAGCAGAACATTTTACGACTGCTGGTGGATCATCACTGCGAAGTGGCAGTGGTGCCGGCGCAGACGTCCGCGGAAGACGTGCTGGCGCAACGGCCGGACGGAGTATTCCTGTCGAATGGGCCGGGCGATCCGGAACCTGCCACGTACGCAATTCAAAGCATTCAGAAATTGTTGGGGCGAGTGCCAGTATTTGGAATTTGCCTGGGCCACCAGCTTTGCGGTCTCGCGCTCGGCGGGAAGACCTTCAAGTTGAAGTTTGGACATCACGGGGCGAATCACCCAGTCAAGAATTTGCTGACCGAGCAGGTGGAGATCACCTCGCAGAATCATGGATTTTGCGTAGATCCGGAGTCGCTGCCGTCGAGTGATGTGGAGATGACGCATCTGAATCTGAACGATGGCACGAATGAAGGATTGCGGCATCGTTCGCTGCCGCTGTACAGCGTGCAGTACCATCCCGAGGCTTCGCCGGGGCCACACGATTCGCACTATTTGTTTAGCCAGTTCACAGATTTGATGAAGGAATTTGCCGCGCCCGGGAGCTCCCGGCGATGAGCACTCGTCTAGCCGGGATTCTCGCGGCGCGCCTCGCCTTTTGCGTGTTACCCAGGTGTCATCCCGAGCGGAGCGAGGGACCTGCTTTTCTGCCGCGTCAACGAGGAGTGTCGTGGGACGGAGTTGTCGTGGTTAAGGCTCGATTTGAAGGGGGACGTGAGTCCGCCTAACCATGGACAGAGCATATTACGTCTACATTCTTGCCAGTCGTTCTCGTGCGCTATATACAGGCATGACAAATGATTTGACGCGTCGTGTCATCGAACATCGCCAAGGTCTAGTTCATGGCTTTACAGCGAAATACCGAATTCATCGATTGGTTTACGTTGAGTCGTTGCATGATGTGCGGACAGCTATAGCTCGCGAAAAAGGAAGGGGGAGTAATGCGACCTGGGACGATCTTGGGGCTCGGTGGTCTACTCCGTACCCCAAACAAGAAAAGCAGGTCCCTCGCTACCGCTCGGGATGACAAACGTGAAAGCGCGGGCAAACGAGCGGAACGGTTAGGCGGAGATGCCAAAACGTAAAGACATCAAGAAGATTCTGATTATCGGGTCGGGGCCGATCGTTATCGGGCAGGCCTGCGAGTTCGATTATTCCGGAGCGCAGGCGTGCAAAGCTTTGCGCAATGAAGGCTACGAGGTCGTGCTGGTGAACTCGAATCCGGCGACGATCATGACCGATCCGGAGCTGGCGCACCGCACCTATATCGAGCCGCTGACCAAGGAATATCTGGACGAGATTCTCGGGCGCGAGAAACCTGATGCGCTGCTGCCAACTGTCGGAGGGCAAACCGCACTGAACCTAGCGGTGGAGTTGGCGGAAGGCGGCATTCTCGAAAAGCATAAAGTGGAGATGATCGGTGCGTCACTTCGCGCGATTAAGGTGGCCGAAGATCGCCTATGGTTCAAAGACGCGTGCCGGAAGATTGGACTGGAGGTCCCCGCCTCGGCGCTGGTGAACAACGCGCAAGACGCACTGCGACTGTGCGATCAGCTGGGCTTTCCGCTGGTGATTCGGCCATCGTTCACGCTCGGCGGCACGGGCGGATCAATCGCGTATAACCGCGAGGAATTTGGCGAGGCCATCGCGCACGCGCTGGACATGAGCCCGGTGCATGAGGCGCTGGTCGAGGAATCGGTGCTCGGCTGGAAGGAATACGAGCTGGAAGTGATGCGGGATTACCGCGACAACTTCGTGGTGATCTGCACAATCGAGAACTTCGATCCGATGGGGGTGCACACCGGAGATTCGATTACCGTGGCCCCGGCGCAGACGCTGACGGACAAGGAATATCAGCGGATGCGCGATGCGGCTGCCGCGATCATTCGCGAAGTGGGCGTGGAGACCGGCGGCTCGAACGTGCAGTTCGCTATCAATCCCGAAAATGGGCGCATGACCGTGATCGAGATGAACCCGCGCGTTTCGCGCTCATCGGCACTGGCCAGCAAGGCTACAGGCTTTCCGATCGCCAAGATTGCGGCGCGATTGGCAGTTGGCATGTCGCTGGATGAAATCTCCAACGACATTACGAAGAAGACGCCAGCGTGCTTCGAGCCTTCGATCGACTATGTTGTCGTGAAAATTCCCAAATGGCAGTTCGAGAAATTTCCCGGTGCTGATACCACGCTGGGAACGCAGATGAAGTCGGTCGGCGAAGTGATGGCAATTGGGCGAACGTTCAAGGAAGCGCTGCAAAAGGGAATCCGCTCGCTGGAACCCCATACGCCATGGCGAGCACCTGCTGATACTCCGGAATCGCTGTTGCGTGAAAAGCTGGCGACGCCGCGCCCCGATCGCATTCACTGGCTGATGACCGCCGTAGAGCGAGGTTTGCCTGCCACCGAGATTTGCGAGCTGACGAAAATCGATCCCTGGTTTATTCATCAGCTGGAAGAGATCAACGGAATCAACCGTCGCGCTGCGAGTGTGACTGTGGAAACCGCTTCGCGCGATCTATTGCGCGAAGTCAAACGCCACGGAGCGAGCGATGAGCAGTTGGCGCAAATCTGGAAGACCACGCCCGCGGTAGTTCGTTTGCAGCGGGCCCGCTATGGAGTTGCGCCGGTATTCAAGCGCGTGGATACGTGCGCGGCGGAATTCGAGTCCTTCACTCCATACATGTATTCCACCTATGAAGACGAAGATGAATCGGATCCGCAGCCGCGCCCGAAGATCATGATCCTGGGCAGCGGCCCGAATCGCATCGCGCAGGGAATCGAGTTCGATTACTGCTGTTGCCATGCGTCGTTCGCGCTGCGCGAAGACGGCTACGAAACGATCATGGTGAATTGCAACCCGGAGACGGTGTCGACGGACTACGACACTTCCGATCGATTGTATTTCGAGCCTCTGACGCTGGAAGACGTGCTGGCCATCGTGGAGCGCGAGAAACCGCAGGGCGTGATCGTACAGTTTGGCGGGCAGACGCCGTTAAATCTAGCGCTGGAGTTGAAGCGCAATGGCGTGCCGATCATTGGCACTACGCCGGAGTCGATTGATCTTGCGGAAGATCGCCGGCGGTTCGGGCGTCTGCTCGACGAATTGCGCATCCCGCAACCGCGAAATGCCACGGCGCTGATCCCGGAAGAGGCTGCGCGCGTGGCCGGGGAGATTGGTTTGCCAGTGCTGGTGCGGCCGAGCTACGTGCTTGGCGGGCGCTCCATGGTGATCGCGTACGACGTGAACACGGTGCAGGAATACGTCGCGCAGGCGGCGTTGATGGGACCAGCGCGGCCGGTGCTGGTCGATCAGTTTCTTGAGGAAGCGACCGAGGTAGACGTCGACGCGTTGGCGGACGGCACGGATGTGGTCATCGGCGGAATCATGGAGCACATCGAAGAGGCCGGCGTGCACTCGGGCGACTCTTCCTGCGTATTGCCGCCGGTCAGCTTGCCGCCGAAAGCCATCGATACGATCCGCGACTACACGAAGCGGCTCGCTTTGGCGCTCAAGGTCGTAGGACTGATGAATGTGCAATATGCGATTCAGCGTGACACGGTGTACGTGCTGGAGGTCAACCCGCGCGCCTCGCGCACCGTTCCATTTGTCAGTAAGGCGACCGGCGTGCCGTTGGCGAAAGTTGCGGCGCGATTAATGGCCGGGAAGCGGCTCGCGGACATGAAACTACCGCTCGTGCGTCACAACGGAGTATCAGAAATCGCCGTGCACGACTTTTATTCGGTAAAGTCGCCGGTGTTCCCGTTCAACAAGTTCCGGGGCGTCGACACAATCCTGGGACCGGAGATGCGCTCGACCGGCGAGGTCATGGGCGTGTCCACTTCTTACGGGCTGGCATTCGCCAAGGCGCAGTTGGCGGCGGGCCAACGTTTGCCGCAAAAAGGCACCGTATTTCTGAGCGTGAACGATCGCGACAAACGGCACGTGGGTTCGCTGGGCAAAGACTTGCTGGCCCTGGGATTCCGGTTGCTGGCCACTCGCGGCACCGCAGCAGCTCTGGAAGCCGCCGGAATCGAGGCTGAGCCGGTGTTCAAGGTGAACGAGGGCCGGCCAAATATCGTGGACCTGGTCAAGACTCGTAAGATCGACTTGATTATCAACACACCGTTGGGTCGCGAGTCGTTCTACGACGAAAAATCAATTCGTCGCGCCGCAATCCGTCACAATATTCCTTGTATTACCACGTTAGCGGCCGGGCAGGCGGCCGCGCTGGGTATTCGCGCATTACTGGACCAGAGCGTGGAAGTGGCGGCTCTGCAAGATTTGCATCGCCCGCGCGTAGCAGCGTCCGACGCCACGACGACAGGAGATTGAGTGATGGATCTTTCCGGAGTTTACCCGGCGCTGACCACTCCGTTTGCCGCTGACGGCAGCGTCTCGGTTGCGGACATAAAGCACAACATTTCGCGCTATAACTCGACCGGACTCGCCGGGTATGTAGCGATGGGCTCCACAGGCGAATCGGTTCTTCTTTCCCATGAGGAATGGGAAACCGTGTTAGTCGCGGTGAAAGAAGCGGCAGCGCCGGGAATGCACCTCATCGCCGGCACCGGAGCGGAATCGACCGCTGACACGATTGCGAAGACCAAGCGCGCCGCACAACTGGGCTATGAAGTCGCCTTGGTGAAGACACCTCATTACTACAAGCCCGTTTACAAGCCCGAGGTTTTGATCGCGCACTACCAACGAGTTGCGGATGCCTCGCCAATCCCAGTGCTGTTGTATTCCGTGCCCATCTTCACGGGAATTACGTTGGAGGCGCCTGAGGTTGGGATTCTGGCCCAGCATCCGAATATCGCCGGCATCAAAGACAGCTCCGGCCACGTCCTGCGTGTGGTGGAAACGATGGCGCGGGTCCCCGCCGACTTCCAGATCCTCGTAGGCGCACCGCCCACCTTGCTGCCGTCGATTGTGGTGGGCGCGCGAGGTGGCATCCTGGCATTGGCGTCGGCGCTGCCGGAAATGTGCGTGGCGCTGTTCAATGCCTCGCGTCGCGGCGAGATGGACAAGGCTCGCGCGCTGCAGCAGGCCTTGCTGAAAGCCTCCACTGCGATCATCTCGGAAGCGGGCATCGCCGGCATCAAGTTTGCGATGGATCAGCGAGGCTATCGCGGCGGGATTCCGCGCTTGCCGATTCCGCCAGCGGCGGACGCTGTCAAGCAGCGTATACGCGAGATGCTGTCGACGCTGGAGCCCGTGGCGGCCACGGCCTGACTTCCTAACCATGGATCTGATTCGGCTACCATTTGCCTATCAGCTTCGTCCAACACATGCATGCGACCCGCCATTGCCTGTCTCCATTACCAGGCGGTGAGTGGCGCCTTATTCAGCCCTGATGCTACCGACAATTTTCCCGTCGATTTGCTGTGACCAATGACCATGGGTATCATCTAACTCGCGATGGGCTGTGTCTCGATACCGTACCGGCGCCTGCCTCACCAGCCAAAGTTGTTCCTTCGGCTCATTGACGATTTCTCCAGCGTCGCGAACTTCTATGCGCATCCACCCACACTGGAGGCCATAAAGGAAGCAGCGAAGTCGCTGGACTTTCCCGACGATCGTCGGAAACAAGTAGCGGCGGTGCTGCGCGATACGAACGCAACGCTCGGCTCGGGCGAAGCCACACGACGAAATCTGCAGAGGTTGGAAGCTGGCGCGGTAGCAATCGTCAGCGGTCAGCAAGTGGGGCTCTTCGGCGGCCCAGCGTACGCGTTCTACAAGGCGCTGAGCGCAATCCGCATCGCGGAAGAATTAACTGCCGAGGGCATCGATGCGGTGCCCATATTTTGGATGGCCACGGAAGACCACGACCTGGACGAGGTTAGCCACGTCACGTTTTTCAAATCGGGTAAACTGACGCGCTTTGCACAATCGGGCGAAGTTACGGCAGGTCGGCCGGTAGGGCGCGTGCGCCTGGGTGCGCAAGTTGAAGAGACTGTAAAAGCTGCGAACGCAATGCTTGGCGGAACGGCGAGCGCGGATGTCGCGCGCTATCTGCAGGAAAGCTACGGAGCCGAAGAAAGCTACGGCAGCGCCTTCGGAAAACTGTTCGCTCGGGTGTTCGCCGGGAATGGCTTGATCTTGCTGGATCCCCTGGATGCGCGGCTGCATAAAATCGCGACGCCGATCTACCGCAAGGCGGTGGAAGATCGCGACGCGCTCAGCGAGAAACTTTTGCGGCGCGGCAAGGAATTGGAAGCGGCGGGCTACGAAGCACAAGTGAAAGTGTCGGCGGCGAGCACGCTGTTGTTTCACATCAAGGATGATGTGCGCCAGCCAATCGTCGCCAAGAGCGACGGCAATGCCTCCGGCGGCGCCGCTGGCGCATTTAAGTCCGGCGAAACTTTCTGGACGCGCGACGAAATGTTGCGATTAGTGGAAAGCCAGCCTGAAGCGTTCAGCCCCAACGCGCTGCTGCGGCCGGTGCTGCAGGACTATCTCCTGCCAACCGTGGCATTCTGTGCCGGCTCCAGTGAGATTTCTTATCTGGCGCAATCGCAGGTGGTCTACCAGCACATACTCGGGCGCGCTCCGGTCATTTTGCCCCGCGCCGACTTCACCATTCTCGACGCCAAGGGCGACAAGATCCTGCAGAAGTATCAGTTGTGTATCGAGGCGGTATGGGCGGGTCCGCAGGAACTTCGCCGCCAGATGGAAGCGGTATCGCTGCCTCGGGAACTAGCCGAGGAATTCGACCGCAAAAAGTCATTGGTGGAAAGTACGCTGGCACAGCTTGGCGAAGACATTCAAAAGCTGGACGTCACGCTGGCTGGTGCGGTGACCACGGCAAAAGAAAAGATGACTTTCCAGCTCGAAAAATTACGAGAAAAGACCGGCCGCGCATTGGACGATCGCGCCGGACTGATCGGCGAGCATGCCGAATTCCTGGAAAATCTGCTGTATCCCAACAAAACGCTGCAATCGCGGGATTTGTGTTTTCTGCCCTTCTTAGCCCAATGTGGCGAAGAGGGTTTGAATCAGTTGAAGGATTTGGCGGGCACCGCCAACATCAAAGAACACCGCATCGCACGGATTTCCTAGTTTCAGCGAATTGCAGCTTCCCCTAGCCGCTTCTGTCCATCCTGTCCTGTCCCCCGCCGATCCAAAGCCTGATTTACCTACGCGCCGCCGGTCGCTTTGGCTAAAGTGTCGAGCAAGCCCTCTGGAATGGACAGCGCCGCCGCGGCGACATTCTCTTCGAGGTGCGCGACTTTGGACGTTCCGGGAATGGGCAGCATCACTGGAGAGCGGCGCAACAACCACGCGAGTGCCAATTGAGATGGGCTGACCTTCATCTCCGTTGCGGCGCGTTGCAGTTGTGAGCCGCTGCCGGAGACCTTTCCTGCAGCCAGCGGAAACCAGGGAATGAAACCGATTCCAGCGCGTTCGCAATAGTCCACGACATCATCGGCGCCGCGATCCACAACGCTATATCGGTTTTGCACCGATACGACGGTGATCGATTTACGGGCATTCTCAATATCCGCGACACTGACCTCCGACAGCCCGATGTGTCGAATCTTTCCCTCCGCTTGCAGATCTTTCAATGCGCCAAACTGATCCGCCGCAGGCACCTTGGAATCAATGCGATGAAGTTGGAACAGATCGATGCGTTCCAGCTTCAGCCGCCGGAGACTACCTTCGCACGCCTGCCGGAGATGCTCGGGTTTGCCATTCGTCACCCACTGATCGGGCCCTGGCCGATTAAATCCCGCTTTCGTGGCAATCACGAGACCCTGCGGATACGGATGCAAAGCTTCGGCAACGATTTCCTCGCTGACGTGCGGCCCGTAGGAATCCGCGGTGTCGATGAAATTGATGCCCAATTCGATGGCGCGGCGCAGGACGCGAATGGATTCATTTCGATCCTTCGGTTCGCCCCAGACACCTTGGCCGGTGATGCGCATGGCTCCAAAACCGAGCCGGTGAATATTCAGGTCGCCTCCGAGAAGGAATGTGCCGCTTTTCGCGGCGGGCAGGTTCTCCCATTTGGGCGTGGATGGATCGCTTGCGGTCATGTGGCGATCTCCTTTCGCAGGGTTAGATTCGCGTCTACGGCAGGCGGATACGGCGCGGAACGTATATTCATGCGCATTGGCATGGAATATCTGTGGACTAGGGTCTCGCGCGGGGGAGGTTCAGTCACCGCAGTCACGAGGGTGAGACTGGACGTGCGGACAGGCGTTCTTTGGACAAGAGACTCCATCGGTACCATTGAGGGCCTTTAAAGCTGGCGTCGAAAATAGGTCATTGTCGGACCGCTTTTCGGCGTTAGCCCGGGCGATTTCGGCGTGCCTTTCCCCTTGGGCAAAGCAAAAGGGGAATTTCGAATCTCTGCTCTTATATGGAGGAGTAATGCAACGCGCCCTGTTCGCCGTCTCCCTGTTTGCCGTCGCGGCCATGCCTGCTGTCGCCGAAGAAATCGCCCTGAAGGATGGGACCAAGATCGTAGGACACATGTCCGCAATTTCTGCCGAAAAAATCGAGGTAGAGACCTCGTACGGCAAAATGCAGCTCAAGCGCGCCGATGTTCTTACCATCAGCTTTCCCGAGAATGGCGCACCAAGCGCCAGTGCTACGACACCCGCGTCGACGGCAGCAGTGAAGCGCGACGGCCCGGCAATCGATGATTCCTTGCAAGGCACGCAGTATGTGAATCGCAGCGGCAAATTTGCGCTTACCTTGCCGCCTGACTGGCGCATCAACCCCAATCTGTCGAAGGCGCCGGCGACGATCGCGGCCTTGAGTTCACGAGACGATATGCGCTACGTCCTTGTCTCGCGCGAGGAATACAACGGATCGCTGGAAAGCTACAAAGGGCTGGGCGAGATTATGGCCCGCAAGACATTATCGAATTACGAGGAACTTTCCGCGTCTCCGATCACCATTGATGGGAAGCAGGGATTGTTGGTCTCGTACCGCGGAAACCTTCCAAAAGCCGACAATCTGCCGGTGCAGTTCCTGGTAGCGATTATTCCTGCGGGTAACACCTACACGCGAATCGCGGCGTGGTGCGTTGAGCCGCTGTTCCACGAAACGCAGCCGATGTTTGAACGCATCATGGGTTCGTACCACAGCGCAGACAGCGCCGCGCGAACGGCACAGCTCTCCAAGCCCTGATCAGGAGCAGCAGAAATCTCCTGATCGACGGATGATCCATCACCGATCGGACAGACGCGACCACTGCGAGACAGCGTACTGGTCCGTACTGTTTGCATACACGCGATCATAATTACCGGGTCGTTCACATCCCCACATGCTAAATAGCATGTGGGGGCTGGCAGAATGAAATCACTACTGGCCTGGTTGTGGCATCGCCGTATGGCGCGTACGATTTCGGTTCGACTCGCGCTATACCGGCAGGGTTAATTCCGGCACCTCAATACTGCGCTTTGTGGCCGCTTTCCAAATAGCGGCGGCAGAGTCGTCGGCATCGCCTGGCATAGACTCTCTTCCCGCACACTCCTTACAACTTTTTAATGTCTTGAACTTTAGAATTCTGAAAAGCGTTGGCCTGAGGGCGAATTTTTGTGCCGATCAGCACAACTTTTCGCCCTCTCTTTTCCGCTGAATTCTACTCGCCTTCTAAAGCAGGGTTTGCATGCGGCACTCTTCTGCCGAACAGGATGCATGCACTTGTCTCCAAACAGTGGATCCGTCTACTGGACGCGCGCTACCGCGGCTACATCTCGAGTCGGAACCTTCAGCTTCGGGCCAATTTCGGAAATCAACTCGAACGATCGCAGCCTTGCGAGATGATCGTAGATGTGCCCGGTGGCGATGAGTTCGTCCGCTTGAGTCTGATTCAGAAACGATTGCAGCCCACGCAGCACCGTGTCTGGCGAGCCCACAAAAGAGCACGACAGCGTCTGATTCAGCATTGCGCGTTCGGCGGGAGAGGCAAAATATGCTTCGATGTCGTCGACTGGCGGCGGCAGCTGGCCCGGTGAGCCGCGGCGAAGGTTCAGAAAGCTCTGCTGCGCGGAGGTGAAGATCCGGCGTGCCTCCCCATCGGTGGCGGCGGCAATGACGTTCGCGGCCACCATCGCATGCGCCTGCTTCCATTGCTCCGAAGGTTTGAACATCTCACGATAGACCTTGAGGGCGTCCATCAGATCGGCGGGCGCAAAGTGCGATGCGAACGCGAAGGGAAGCCCTAAAAGAGCCGCGAGCTGCGCGCTGAACAGGCTGGAACCTAGCAACCAGACGGGAACATCGAGGCCAAAGCCTGGGACCGCTCTGATTTTCTGCCCTGGTTCCGCGGGGCGGAAGTAGTACATCAACTCCTGCACGTCCCGAGGAAAATTATCGGCAGCCGTAGCTGCGTCCCTGCGCAAGGCGCGCATCGTGAGGGAATCCGTGCCCGGAGCGCGGCCCAGGCCCAGGTCAATTCGACCCGGATAAAGTGATGCCAGCGTCCCGAATTGTTCGGCGATCACCAGCGGCGAATGATTCGGCAGCATGATGCCCCCGGAGCCCACACGGATCGTCCGTGTGCCACCAGCGACATGCCCGATGACTATGGAAGTAGCGGCACTGGCGATTCCCGGGATGTTGTGGTGTTCGGCCACCCAGAAGCGGTGATAGCCCCATTTTTCCGCGTGCTGCGCCAAATCCAGCGTGTTGCGAAGGGCGTCGGCGGGCCTCGCTCCTTCGATGATGGGCGAGAGATCGAGAATGGAGATGGGAATCATCGGCGTTCAGCATATTGGATGCACAGCACCGGGTGAAGTAATAGCCGGCGGTTACCCGGCGCGGCTTGCAAAGCAATGACCGAGTAAACTATTGGTGGCACCCAGCGCGTCCTATCCGGAGAGCGAAATGCACATTGTGCGCGTGAAGACCAATCGACGAACACAGTTAGTGGACGTGACGCAGGAAATCGAGCAGGTAGTTGCGGAGTCCGGCACGAAAGAGGGCGTCTGCCACCTGTATGTGCCGCATACAACCGCCGCGGTAATGATTAACGAGCACGCAGATCCCGATGTGGCGTCAGATCTGGAAGGCGTTTTCGATCGGCTGGTGCCGCACAAGGGCCCCTATAAGCACGCTGAAGGGAACACCGATTCGCATGCCAAGGCGGTCATGGTTGGAGCAAGTCAGGTGATCTTCATCGAACGCGGGAAACTCGCCCTGGGCACCTGGCAGGGGATATTTTTCTGTGAGTTCGATGGGCCTCGCGAACGGAAGATGTGGGTCAAGGTGACAGCAGATTGAGCGTGGCACTTGATCACGCGGGAGGAGAGCTTTCCTGCAATGAGAAGGAGTCTTGCAAGCAATCAGCCGTGCCGAGCGATGTGTTAGAGTTTTGCCGATGAAGAATCGATTGGGAATCTACATACAGGTTCCGTTCTGCCAGACGAAATGCACGTATTGCAATTTCCATACGGGAGTAGTGTCCAGCGCCAGGTTTGCTCCGTATGTAGACGCAGTGTGCCGAGAGATTGCCACACATCGCGCGCTTTATGCCGCCGCCGGCGTAACTGTGCCTGAAACGTTCACGGATGCGATGGTGGACACCGTGTACATCGGCGGAGGGACGCCGAGTCTGCTCGATCCAGCGCTGTTAAACAGGCTGCTGAATGCGGTTCGCACGCATTTACTGACGGACCTGAAGGAAGTCACGCTGGAAGCCGATCCGGAAACAATCACTGCTGACAAGGCTTCCGCCTGGGCACACGCAGGCATCAACCGCATCAGCTTCGGCGTGCAATCCTTTTCCGATCGCGAACTTGCGGCGTCGGGTCGCATGCACCGCACTGCCGACGTCTATCGCTCCTCAGCGATCCTGCGTGACGCGGGGATCACAAACATTTCGTTCGATCTGATCGCCGGCCTTGCGCACCAGACTCGGGATACCTGGCAGAGTTCTCTCGATGAATTGGCGAAGCTCGCACCAGAGCACGTCTCCATTTATCTGCTGGAGATCGACGAGGGCAGCCATTTAGGCGGCGAAGTGCTGCGCGGCGGCTCAAAATACAGCGCGCGCGAATTGCCCAGCGAAGATGAAATGGCGGAATTCTACGAGACCGCCTGCATTTTCTTGCACGAAGCTGGATATCGACACTACGAAATTTCTAACTGGGCCAAGCCGGGTTTCGAGTCACAGCACAATTTGAAATATTGGCGCCGCGAGCCGTATCTCGGCTTCGGAGCGGGCGCGCATTCTTTTTCCGGCACCGAGCGCTGGGCCAACGCACATGATGCGGCCGCTTATGTGAACGCATTGCAAGCAGGTCGTTTGCCTGTCGAACAATATGAATTGCTGACGCGAAACGGCGCGCTGGAGGAAGAGTTGTTCGTCGGTTTGCGGCAACTCGACGGCATCGATCTTCGGATCATCGAATCGCAATACGGCGTTGCCGTCGATGCGCGCTTTGAACGCTTAGGCGCCGCCGGGTTGATCGAGCGACAGGGAAGTATCGTGCGGCTGGCGCCGAACAAGCTGAGCGTATCGAATGAGGTTTTCGTCGAATTGATGAAGTAAGCAGTGAGAACAATCGCGGAGGCAGGAGTGGATCCGGATCAGCTGAAAGCTACAGGCGCAACCGATAAAAACGTTGTCGATCTGCGCAGCGACACAGTAACAAAACCGACGGCAGAAATGCGGCAGGCCATGGCCGCGGCAGAAGTCGGCGACGACGTGTACGGCGAAGATCCGACGGTGAATCGCTTGGAAGGTCGCGCGGCGGAAATCTTCGGTAAAGAAGCCGCGCTTTTCGTTCCCACCGGATGCATGGGCAACCTGATCGCCATCAAAGTTCATACCCACCATGGCGATGAAGTGATTTGCGACGAGCGCAGCCACGTAAATTTGTACGAACTGGCATCCATGTCCGCGATCGCGGGATGCATGCCTCGCATCGCCCGCGGCGACGACGGAATTCTAACCTGGCAGCAGATTGAGGCGGTGATTCGGCCCCGCATCTACTACGATTCGCAGACCGCGCTCATTTGCCTGGAAAACACGCACAATATGGCCGGCGGCATGCTGTATCCAACCGCGCAGGTGGATGACATTTGCGATCACGCGCACGACGCTGGATTGAAAGTCCATCTGGACGGTGCGCGCATCTTCAATGCGGCGGCTGCTCTGGGCGACAGCGTGGCAAACATGACGAAGAAAGTCGATTCGGTGATGTTCTGCTTGTCCAAGGGCTTGGGCGCGCCGGTTGGCTCGATCATCGTGGGCACGCAGCCCTTCATCGAGAAAGCGCGCATTTATCGCAAAATGTTCGGAGGCGGCATGCGTCAGGCGGGAGTGATTGCCGCAGCAGGTCTCATCGCTTTGGAAAAATCTCCAGCCCGATTGCACGAAGATCACAAGCGAGCCACCCGCCTGGCCGAAGCCATCGCCCGCATCACCGGGTTTTCCATCGATCCCGCAAAAGTGCGCACCAACATTCTGATCTTTGATTGTTCAAGGACCGGCAAAACTGCGGTGGAGTGGTGCGACATTTTCTACAAACATGGATTGTGGGCCCAGGACACCGCCTTGCATTCGGTGCGGTTTGTGACGCACTGCGATGTCGATGATGCAGGAATCGATCGGGCCCTGGCAGTACTTCAACAAGTGGTCGCACAGCCGCAGAAGGCAAGCGCATGATGCGGATACGAACTTTGAAAATGGCAATTGCGGCGATGCTGCTGGCAGGTGCAGCGCATTCCGACGCGAACGCCGCGGGTGGGCAAGCCGAACCAAGAAATCACCTACGCAAAGCGACGCGCGAAGGCGCACGTCCGACTGTGGACGAAGCTCGCGCATTCCTGGCGGACGCCGAATCTCGGCTTTTCGATCTGGGCGTGAAAGCCTCGCGCGCCGAATGGGTGCAAGAAAATTTCATCACCGAAGACACCCAGTATATCGCTGCTAATGCTAGCGAACAAGTAAACACACTGAGCGCCGATCTGGCGAAAAAGGCCAAGCGGTTCGACGGGTTGCAACTGCCTGCGGAGATGGCCCGCAAGATGACGCTCCTGAAGCTGGCTGCCGGTTTTCCGGCTCCCAATGACCCAGCGGCTCAGAAGGAACTCGCACTGGTCGAAGCTTCGCTCAATGGAGACTACGGCAAAGGCAAGTGGTGCCCCGACGGAGCCGAGGGCAAATGTCTGGACGTGACCGCCGTCGGCAAGCTGATGGCTACGAATCGCGACCCCGACGAACTCAAGCGCGCGTGGATCGGATGGCACGCGGTCGGCGCTCCGATGCGGCAGCGCTACGCGCGCATGGTCGAGCTCGGCAACAAAGGTTCCCAGGAACTCGGCTTCGCTGATGCCGGCGCACTCTGGCGCTCGAACTACGACATGCCGCCCGACGCATTGGCAAAGGAAGCGGACCGGCTCTGGGAGCAACTGCGGCCTCTGTATCTTTCACTGCACGCATACGTGCGTGGTCAGCTCGCGAAGAAATATGGAAATGAGATTGTGCCGCCAAGAGGCCCGATCCCGGCGCACCTGCTGGGCAATATCTGGGCGCAGGAATGGAACAACGTTTACGATTTGATGGATTCGCCCAAGCCGGCGCAGAGTTACGATCTTACGAAAATCCTACAGGACCGCCACACCGATGCCAAAGGCATGGTGCGCTACGGCGAAGGCTTTTTCACGTCCCTGGGCTTCGCGCCACTCCCGAAGACATTTTGGGAGCGCTCGCTGTTCACCAAGCCGGCCGATCGGGACGTGGTGTGTCACGCCAGTGCGTGGGACGTCGATTCCAAAGACGATTTGCGAATCAAGATGTGCATTCAAACCACGGCTGAAGATTTCAAGGTGATCCATCACGAGCTTGGCCACAATTTCTATCAGCGCGCGTACAACACGCAGCCGCCCTTGTTCCAGGGCAGCGCAAATGATGGATTCCATGAAGCGGTTGGCGACACCATCGCTCTCTCGGTCACACCGGAATATCTGAAGCAAATTGGCTTGATCGAAACGGTGCCTCCTGCATCGGGGGACATCGATTACCTGTTGCAACAGGCGCTTGAGAAAGTAGCTTTCCTGCCGTTCGGCCTGACCATCGACAAATGGCGCTGGGAGGTTTTCTCGGGCCAGATCAAGCCGGAGCAATACAACACCGAATGGTGGGCGCTACGGTTGAAATATCAGGGAGTCGCTCCGCCGGTGGCGCGTACGGAAGCAGACTTCGATCCGGGAGCAAAGTTTCACGTGCCCGCGAACGTGCCGTACATGCGCTACTTTCTCGCGCGCATCTATCAGTTTCAGTTTCAGCGAGCCTTGTGCCGCGAAGCCGGCTATCAGGGGCCACTGCATCGCTGCTCGATTTATGGCAACAAAACTGCCGGCAAGCGCTTGAACGAAATGCTCGCTCTGGGCGCGAGCAAACCGTGGCAGGAAGCGTTGGAAACCCTCACCGGCGAAAAGCAGATGGACGCCACCGCGCTCGCTGACTACTTCGCACCGCTGAAAACGTGGCTGGACGAGCAAAACAAAACCCATCATTACGAGCAAGGTTGGTAGGCCGGCCCCCGTTTTCATTTTCAATGTGGTTTATAGAAACGCTGGCGAAGCCGAGTTAATCCGAACCTTCGTGTAAAATATATAAGCAAATCTTGGCCTGAGTATAGGCCGCAGTAAGAGTGAGGACCCTGTGGATTTTTCCTTTACCGACGAACAAAATCAGCTCCGCCGCAGCGTTCGCGAGTTCGCCGAGGGAGAGATCCTGCCGCACGTAATGGAATGGGACGAAGCTTCGCGTTTTCCGAGCGAAATCATGCCCAAGCTTGGCGAAATGGGTCTTCTCGGCGTGATTTTCCCAGAGGAATACGGTGGCGCGGGTCTCGGCTACCTCGAATATGTCATCGCGATTGAAGAGCTTTCTCGGGTCGACGGCTCCGTCGGCATCATCGTAGCGGCACACAATTCGCTGTGCTGCAATCACATCTATAAATTCGGCAGTGATGAGCAAAAGAAAAAATATTTGGCGCCTTTGGTACAGGGCAAAAAGATCGGCGCATGGTCACTCACTGAACCGGAAGCGGGCTCCGACGCGGCAGGTACGCGAACGACGGCCGTACGCGAAGGCAAGAACTGGGTCATCAACGGCTCGAAAACGTTCTGCACGAATGGACATTACGCGGACACCGCGGTGGTGATGGCGGTTACCGACCGATCCAAGAATTCCCATGGCATCAGTGCCTTCATCGTCGAAAAAGGAACTCCCGGTTTTAAACCGGGAAAGAAGGAAAACAAGCTGGGCCTGCGTGCCAGCGATACTTCGGAACTTATCTTTTCAGATTGCCGAATTCCAGCTGAGAATCTGCTCGGAGCGGAAGGTGATGGCTTTATAGGCAGTTTGAAAATTCTGGACGGCGGTCGAATCTCGATCGCGGCTTTGGGGTTGGGCATGGCGCAAGGCGCGTTGGCCGCGGCTACAAGGTATGCCAAGCAGCGCAAACAATTCGGCCAGACCATCAGCGAGTTTCAGGCCATTCAATTCAAGCTGGCGGAAATGGCGACGGAAGTAGAAGCCGCGCGCCTGTTGGTCTACCAGGCCGCATGGCTCGCCGATCGCAAGGATGTGCGCTTCACCAAGGAATCCAGCATGGCCAAGCTGTTTGCCGGAGAAGTGGCCGTGCGCGTTGCCAATGAATGCGTGCAGATTCACGGCGGCTACGGTTTCATCAAGGATTATCCAGCCGAAAAGTTTTACCGCGATGTGAAGCTTTGCACCATCGGCGAAGGCACCAGCGAGATTCAGAAGTTGGTCATTGCCCGGCAGCTACTTGGCAAGAAATAATAGGGCGATGCGCCCAGCGCCGCCGAAGATCTCCCAGGACAACCATGCCGCAGCCAATTGAGGATTGGGCGCAGAAAGTGTGCGCGGGAGATGTACGCGCCATTTCGAGGGCGATCACCGCGATCGAAAATCATCGACCAGAAGCTGAAGAGTTGCTGCGCCAGGTTTTTCCACGTACCGGCCAGGCGTATCTCACCGGCGTCACTGGGGCGCCGGGCACGGGCAAGAGCACGCTTGTCGATCGCCTGGGCGCTTATTATCGTGCGCAGAAGGAAGAGGTTGGCATCATCGCTGTCGATCCAACCAGTCCATATACCGGAGGCGCGATTCTGGGCGATCGCATCCGCATGCAGGGCCACGCCAGCGATTCCGGGATGTTCATTCGCTCGATGGCCACGCGCGGATTTCTCGGGGGATTGGCGCGCGCGACGGCGGAAGTTGCCTTGCTGCTCGATGCTGCCGGCAAGCACAGGGTTCTGATCGAGACGGTCGGCGTCGGCCAGGACGAAGTGGACATCGTGCGGCTCGCCGATTGTGTTCTGGTGATTTTGGTTCCCGGACTTGGCGACGATATTCAGAGCATGAAAGCCGGGCTGATGGAAATTGGCGACATCTTCGTGGTCAATAAGTCGGATCGCGAAGGCGCCGACCGGCTCGAGCAGGAAATGCATGCGATGCTGTCGCTGGTAATGCCGCGCGACGGTTGGCACCCGCCGGTGATTCGTACGGTGGCTTCGGAAAACAAAGGCGTCGACGTGCTGGCGAGCAAAATTGCAGAGTTTCGAAAGCATTTTGAATCGAGTGGCGAACGGCAGCGCAAACACGTCGAGCACTGGAAAGCTCGCCTAATCGAATTGCTGGAATCGCGACTGTTGCAACGTGCTTTGGGCGGTCCAGATGGCGAGAAGCGCCTCCTGGATTTAGCCACCGAGGTTGCCAGCAGGAAGAAGGATCCGTTCGCGGCGGTAGGGGAAATCCTGTCGCAGAGCGGTCTTGCGTCGTGAGGCTTGAATCGGAGCTTC
This sequence comes from uncultured Acidobacteriota bacterium, assembly GCA_963788725.1. Taxonomy (GTDB): domain Bacteria; phylum Acidobacteriota; class Terriglobia; order Acidiferrales; family UBA7541; genus Acidiferrum. Next base: position 218,339 of record CAWBHT010000001.1, read on the forward strand.
AGCATCGCAGTGTCCTGTGGCGACCGACAACCTGTCATCCTGAAGTTCCCCGATGAGGGAAGCTGAAGGATCTCAGCGCATACTTGGTGCGAAAATGAAATGCTCTCTGCCGCTCCTGGGCCGTACCGCAAATTCTCGCCGGAGAAAAAATGCCGTCTAAGTCGAAGTCAAAGCCCAAGCCCGAAGCGGCGAGATCAAAAACATCCCCCATCACTATCGGCATCATCGGCGGCAGCGGCCTGTACTCCATGCAGGGGCTCACGGACATCCGCGAAGTTCGTGTCAAAACGCCGTTCGGTGACCCTTCGGAGACCATCGTAACCGGCACACTGGAAGGGAAGCGCGTCGCGTTTCTCGCGCGGCACGGGCGGGGCCATCGTATCCTCCCCACGGAAATCAATTTCCGCGCGAATATTTATGCGATGAAACTGCTCGGCGTGGAGCGAATCATTTCTGTGAGTGCGGTGGGATCGCTACAGGAAGACCTGCGACCCGGAGAATTTCTGGTGCCGGATCAGTTCTTCGACCGGACCAGTAAGCGCATCTCCACATTTTTCGGCGATGGCCTGGTCGCGCACGTTACGTTTGACAAGCCGACATGCGGGCAGGTATCCACCGTCCTTGCGGATGCCAGCGAACATTGTGAGGTGAAGGTTCATCGGCGCGGCACTTATGTGTGCATCGAAGGCCCGCAATTTTCCACGCTCGCCGAGGCCCATGTACATCGGCAACTACGCTTCGAAATTATCGGCATGACCAACGTGACCGAGGCCAAGCTCGCCCGCGAAGCCGAAATTTGCTACGCCACAATCGCTATGATCACCGACTACGACTGCTGGCATCCCGATCACGCTTCGGTCACCGTGGCGCAAATCATTGAAACACTCAATCAGAATGCCGAGAATGCACAGCGCGTTCTGCGCCAGGCGGTAAAGGAGATGCCCGTCCAGCGCAGTTGCAAATGCGGCGCCGCGCTTGCCCATGCGTTGATCACCGATCCCAAAGTCGTTCCCGCATCCACAAAAAAGAAGCTCGCAGCGATCGTCGGAAAATATCTTTCCTAGGAGACCAGAGTGGCCTTACTCGTAGTAGGTTCAGTGGCGTATGACGGTATCGAAAGTCCGTACGGCAGAGTGGAACGCACGCTGGGAGGAGCCGCGACTTATTTCGCCGTGGCGGCGAGCTTCTTCACTCCGGTCCATCTGGTCGGCATCGTAGGAGATGACTTCGCCGATTGCGATGCGGCTATCTTTCGCGGAAAGAAAATCGACTGCGAAGGGCTGGAGCGCACCGCGGGCAAGACCTTCTTCTGGGCCGGGAAATATTCGGAGAATCTCAACGATCGCACTACGTTGACGACTGAACTCAACGTATTTGCCGACTTCAAGCCCAAACTACCCGAGAAATATCGAGAATCCAAGTATGTTTTCCTCGCCAATATCGCGCCCAACCTGCAACGCGACGTGCTGCAGCAGGTGAAAAAGCGTCCGAAGATCGCTGCGCTCGACACCATGAATTACTGGATCGAGCGCACCAATGAAGACCTGCGCGAAACGCTGAAACACGTCGACATCCTGATGATCAACGATGCCGAGACGCGCCAACTGTCCAACGAGCACAATTTGCTCCGCGCCGCGAAACACATCTTCAAGCATGGGTCCGTCCACGCTGATTATCAAACGGGGCGAGTACGGCGCTCTGATGGTGGATCAGCGCGGCGTTTTCTGTGTGCCGGCATTTCCGCTCGAAGAGCCTCACGACCCTACGGGAGCGGGTGACAGCTTCGCCGGCGGCTTCATGGGCTATCTGGCCAGCATCGGCGATAAAAGTGACGCATCGCTACGCCGCGCGATGGTCTACGGTTCGGTGCTCGGCAGCTTCACGGTGGAAAAATTCGGCCTGGACCGCCTGCGGACGCTGAAGCTCAAAGAGATACACGCTAGAGCACGGCACTTCGCGAAATTGACTCAGTTTAAGCTGTAGGCTGTGTAAAATTTCGCCAGTGGGCGAAGGCCCACACGTGGATGCTCCCTCTACATGAAATCTTTCTGAGACTGGGTTTCGCCGCATTGCTGGGCGCCACCATCGGGGTGGAGCGCGATTACCACAAGCGCCCTGCTGGGATTCGGACCAGTCTGTTCGTGTGCCTTGGAGCGGCATTGTTCACCGTACTTTCTGGTGAGCTCGCGCACCGGCTCGGCGATCCCTCTGGCACGCGCATCGCTTCAAACCTGGTGCAAGGCATCGGATTCCTGGGAGCAGGCGCGATCCTGCGAGAGTCCGGCTCCCTGGTTGGCATGACCACCGCGGCGACGATTTTTGTGGAGGCGGCCATTGGGATGGCGGCCGGCGGCGGTTTCTACGCTATAGCTGGATTTTCTACCGGACTGGTGTTGTTCGGCTTGATTGTCCTGGCGTGGATTACCGTGCGAGCGAATTTGAAGCCGCGATTGCTCGCGGTGCGAGTTACCGCGAGTCACGCGGAAAATGTGACCTCCGAAGTGCAACGCATGCTCGCCGATCTGAACGCCCGGCCCCAACATTTTCGGCAGTCCATGTCAGGCGATACGACCATCGTGGAATTCGATGGCGATTTTCGTCATCGACAGGAAGAAAAGATCATGCAGAAGTTGAACCGCGCGGGAGTGTTCATTGAGGTGACGCCGCTCGTGGGGCATCACGAATGAGCGCGAGGGGAGTCGCGGAAATGTCCGCCGAAGAGAGCGCATCGCTGGCACCGCGAAAACCGAAGGCTTTGCGCGCAGGCTCGCGGCTTGCGGTGATTGCTCCTGCGTCGCCCGGCGATGAGGAGCAGGCCAGTCGCGGTCTGGCGGAACTGGAACGCCTGGGCTTTACGGTGCAGCGGCGAAGTGCTGCTTCATCTGAGGGATATTTCGCCGCGCCCATGCCCGAACGCCGGGCGGAACTGTTTCGGGCGCTGACTGATGACAGCGTCGATGGGATCATCAGCGTTCGTGGCGGTTATGGCTCGAATTATTTGCTGGACGAGCGCTTCGATGCGGATCTGGGTCGGTCTGCGCGCGCGAAATGCTTGATCGGTTACAGTGATCTCACCTCGCTACAGATCTTCCTGTGGCAGCGGCGTCGATGGACTTGCGTTTATGGACCGATGTTGGCAGCGCTAGCTGCGGGCGCTGGCAGTGAAGGCGGTTATGACCGCGAGTCGCTGCTGAACGCGATCCGTAAAGGGGATGGCGGCTGGTCCATCGCTTTGCGAGGCGAGGCATTGTCCAGCGGTGCAGCAGAAGGCCCTTTGCTCGGCGGCTGTATGACCTTGGCGGAAACCACGCTGGGAACTCCGTGGGAGCTCAATACCCATGGCGCGGTGCTGCTGCTGGAAGATCGCGGCATGAAACCGTGGCAAGTGGACCGCGCGCTGATGCATCTGAAGCAGGCGAGGAAATTTGATGGCGTGCGCGGCATTGTATTGGGCGATTTTCCTGAATGCGAGCCGCCCATTCCGAATAGCCCCACCGTACGCGACGTATGCGCGCGCATTCTCGGCCCGCTAAGCATTCCAATTGTCTTTAACGCGCCTGTGGGCCACACACGGCGTCCGATGCTGACATTGCCGTTGGGTGTGCGAGCGCGACTCCAAGCCAAAGGGGAGGGTACGCTGGAGATTCTTGAGCCGGCGGTCTTGCCATGACCAAGGAAGCCGTGAAAACAGCCAAGCATATTCACATCATCGGCATCGCCGGATCGGCGATGTCGCCGCTCGCAGGCATGCTGCGCGAGCAGGGTTATCGCGTCACGGGCTCCGATGCAGGCGTTTACCCGCCGGCCTCGACGCTTCTAGAGAGCCTGGGCATTCCTTTCTTTCACAAGTTTGACGCCGCTAACCTCACGCCCGCGCCCGATCTTGTTGTAGTCGGCAACATCATCGCCAGAGGAAATCCGGAATTGGAAGAAGTGCTCGATCGCAAGCTTCCGTATCGCTCGTTGCCGGAAATGCTGGAGGAATTTTTCCTGCCTGGCAAACACTCGATCGTCGTCAGCGGGACACATGGGAAAACCACCACTACCGCGATGCTGGCGTGGATCTTTCATGCTGCTGGCCGCAAGCCGAATTTTCTGGTCGGCGGAGTAGCTGAGAACTTCGACCGCAGTTATGGACTCGAAGGCGGCGGCGAATTCATCCTGGAAGGCGATGAGTACGAGACCGCGATCTGGGATCGCGGCCCAAAATTTTTCCATTATCATCCGGACGATTTGATCATCACGTCTCTGGAATACGATCACGCGGACATTTATCCCGACTTCGACGTCTACCAGTTGGCGTTCAAGCGATTGGTAAATCTGGTGCCGCGCAGCGGTCGCGTGGTGATCTGGGGGGATACTGAGCAATCCGGCCCAGCATTGAGGGCTGCTGCGGAAAAAGCGTTTTGCCCGGTCGAGACGTATGGATTTTCCGCGAACAATGATTGGATTGCGAGCGACGTGTCCGTGGACGGCGAAATCACGCGCTTCCGCGTCACCTATCGCGGCAAAACGTTCGGCGAATTTGACTCGACCGCCGCGGGCCGCCACAACGTGTTGAATGCGATGGCGGCAATGGCCGTAGCGCACGGACGGGGCATCAGCGCCGATATTCTGGCAAAGGCCTTTGCAACATTCCGTAGCGTCAAGCGCCGTATGGATGTGAAAGGCGAGCAGGGCGGCGTTCTGGTAGTCGACGACTTCGCGCATCATCCTACCGCCGTGCAAGCCACGATCGAAGCCGCGCGCAGTCGATGGCCAAAGCGGCGCCTATGGGCCATCCTCGAACCGCGATCGAATTCCATGCGGCGAAAGGTATTTCAGGAAACGCTGCCGCGGGCGCTCGCATTGGCTGATCGTGTTGTGCTCGGCGGCGTCTTCCGCGCGCAGCAGCTGGGAGACGACAACCGGCTGGCCCCGGATTCTGTGGCGGAGAGCGTGCGCGCTCTTGGCAAAGATGCCAAAGCCTTTGAAGGCGCCGACAAGATTGCCGACTATCTTGCCGCCGAAGCCAAGGCGGGAGATTTGCTGCTGATTATGTCCAACGGCAGCTTTGATGGTTTGTGCGAGAAACTGTTGAAGAAGCTACCCGCCGGGGAGCCGCAGCCCGCTGGAGCCAGCAGGCGGTGAAGACGGCTTATTCGCTCATCGCTTTCGTCATCGCGATCTCGATATGCCCGCCGCAGGCGCTGGCTCACCCTGTGCAAGCCGCCGGCGGTACCGAACACGCTCCAATACTGTATGAAATTTCCATTGCCAATCCTGAACGACATCTGTTTCACGTCGTGATGAGAATTCCTAACGTCACGGGCGAAGTGACCGTTCAGATGCCGGCGTGGAATGCGCTGTATCAAATCCGGGATTTCAGCAGCCACGTCCAGCAGGTGGAAGCTCATGTGGGCGCAGCAAGCGCGCCGATCGAAAAAGTCGACAAGCAGACGTGGAAAATAGAGGGGAGCGGAACCGTTCAACTGCAGTACAGCACCTATTGGGATGAATCCGGCCCATTCGCGACGCAGTTGAGCGCTGAGCACGCCTTCATCAATCCCGCGATGATTCTCATGTATGAGCCCGGACATACCAGTCGAGGGGCACAGTTATCGATCAGCGCGCTTCCCGATGATTGGAAAGCGGCGAGCGCCATGTCCAGCGATTGCGGACCGGTGTCCGGCAAGCAGTCATGCCGATTTCATGAGTCCTCGTACGACGAACTCGCCGACTCACCGATTGAAGTCGGCAAGTTTACGGACATTCAGGTGGAGGGTGCCGGAGCGGCGGTGCGCGCCATCGTGCATAGCGAGAAGGTGGACAAGAAACGAATCGGCGAGGAATTGCGGCGCATGTGCTCCTATGAATTGAAGTTGATGGAAGGCGCGCCATTTGAGAACTACACTTTCTTGTTGCATCTCGGCAAGACCGCCGGAACGTCGGGCGGCGGCGGGATGGAGCATGCGAATTCGACGGCGATCGCGGTGCAATCCGAAGGCGAGTTCTTGAACGTGGCCGCGCATGAGTTTTTTCATCTGTGGAACGTAAAACGAATTCACCCCGCGGCGCTCGATCCGGTGGACTACACGAAAGAGCAATACACGCGCGCGTTGTGGTTTGCCGAGGGCGTCACCAGCACTTATGCCGCGTACACACTGGTGCGCACCGGATTGTGGAGCAAAGGCATTTTTTACGAGGACCTCGGCGGGCAGATCAGCGAACTCGAAGCCCGGCCAGCGAATACGTGGCAAAGCGCGGAGCAATCCAGCCTGGATGCCTGGCTGGAGAAATATCCGCTCTACAATCGGCCCACCAACAGCGTTTCGTATTACACCAAGGGACAAGTTTTGGGCGTGCTGCTGGATATCCTGATCCGCGACCGCACCAACGATGAGCATAGCCTGGACGATGTGCTGCGATTGATGAACGAAGAGTTCGGCAAGCCCAACAAAGGCTATCGCGACAGCTTGGACGTACGGCTGGCGTCCGAGAAAGTTGCTGGCGGATCGTTCGAGGATTTTTTTCAGCGATACGTCGCCGCCGCCGAGCCTTTGCCGTATCAACGAATCCTTGGCCTGGCTGGGCTAGAGTTGAAAACAGTGGAACGCCGGCGGCCGAGCCTGGGATTTTCCGTGGGACGCGACGCCGCAGGAGCGCTCGTCGTACGCGCCGTCGATCCGGAGAGCCACGCGGCGCAGGTTGGCTTGCGTCCAGGCGATCTGATCCTGACGTGGAACCGCAATGAACCGCCGCGCGATCTGGAGCAGTGGCTGAATGCGCAGAAGAAGGGAACTGTCGTGCATCTCGGAATCCGGCGCGACGAGCAGAATTTGAATGTGGAGATCAAGATCGGTGAAGTGACTGAGACTTCGTACGTCGTCGCGGAAGACAACCGCGCCAGCGAAAAGGCTCGGCGCATCCGTGAAGGATTGCTGCGTGGGACAACTCAACCGGTCACCGCTTCGGTTCGATGATCCGCACGCCGCTGCGATTACGTTTGCCATAATTCTTTGACTCGTTCTGCCAGTAGGGGCGCCCGCCTCGGAAGGCGGCCGCTACAAGGGCGGTGATGATTCGCACCCTATTTGTCGGCGTCTTTCTGTCGCTTTACATACTGGTCGTAGGCCCGCCTCTGCTTTTGTACACCTTGATCAGCCGCAATCCTGATCCGCTTTACTGGGCGGGGATCAATGGCGTGATGTTTTTCGTTCGGGCGGCCGGAGTTCGCGTGCGTGTCGTAGGCAGCGAGCGAATTCCGCCGGGCGTATGCCTGTTTGCCGCGAATCACACCAGCACCGCGGATGCCCCGGCGGTGGTGGGAGCCATCCCGCGCCGCATTGCCATCCTGCTAAAGGAGGCGTTGTTTCGGTATCCAATCGTTGGTGCGGCGTTTCGTCTGGCGCGATTCATTCCAGTGGATCGGAGGTCGCGCGACTCCGCATTGGAAAGCTTGGAGAAAGCTGTGCTTGAATTGCGCTCCGGACAATCGTTTTTGATTTACCCGGAAGGAACGCGAAGCCCCGACGGCAGGCTGCAGCATTTCAAAAAAGGCGCTGTGGTGATGGCCATTAAGGCCGGTGTCCCGATCGTGCCGGTGGCTTGTTCGGGAGCTCATCGGGTGATGCAGAAGCGATCTCTGGCGATGCGGCCAGGCGAAATCCTGGTGGAGTTCCTGAATCCGATCGATTCGTGCGCCTACACCTTTGAACAACGCGAGGAGTTGAATCAACGGCTCCACGACGAACTGGCCTCTGGCTTGCCACCCGATCAGCGCCCGATCGGGTTCCCGGGAGCGGCCTGACTTCATTGCTAATTTTCAACGCAGCAAATGTCGATTACGGTTCCAGTGATTGCGACACGGCGCTCTCAGGGCATGCGCAGGCGCGCCTTCAGTTGGTCCAGCTCGGATTCAAGCTCGCGAACGCGCTTTTGAAGTTCCGGCAAGCGATTCAGCGCCGCTACCGTCTTGAGCCACTGGCGATTATCGACCGCCGGATAACCCGAATACAACGAGCGCGGCGGAACGTCGTTGGGAATTCCGCTCTGTGCGGTGAGCACGGCGCCATCACCGATGGAAAGATGCCCGGCGGTGCCGACCTGTCCGGCGAGGATGCAGCCTGCCCCGATTTTCGTCGAGCCGGCGAGGCCGACCTGGCCGCAGAGCATATTGTTCGGTCCGACCTGGGAGGCGTGACCGATCAGCACTAAATCGTCGAGTTTGGTGCCTTTGCCGATGCGTGTCTCGCCCACCGTGGCGCGATCAACACAGGCATTGGACTGCACTTCGACGTCATCTTCCAGCACCGCCGGTCCTGACTGCTGCATCTTGTACCACGTGCCGTCTTTCTGTTTGGCGTAGCCCAAGCCGTCCCCGCCGATGATCGCCCCGTTCTGCAGGATGACACGATTGCCGAGGCGGCAGTGTTCGCGGACCACGGCGTGTGCGTGCGCGAAGAAGTCGTCGCCGATTTTGGCTTGGCGGTAAATGGTGACGAAACTGTGCAGGACGGCGTTCCGCCCGATCTCGGCTTCTTCGTCAACGAAGCAGTACGGGCCGATGTGCGCACCTTCACCGATCTTCGCGGATTTGGCGACTACAGCGGTCGGATCGATGTCCGGCGCGTACCGCGGAGCCTGATAAAAAAGTTCGATGGCGTGAGCGAAAGCAAGATACGGGTTCTGCGTACGCAACGCTGCGACAGCGGGCAGATCGGAGCCCCGTTCAAGTCCGATGCCTTCTTCGACCAGGACCGCCGAGGCGCGAGTGGTCTTTAGCAATGGGAAGTAGCGGCGATTGGCCAAGAAGGTGATGTGCCCGGGCTCGGCGGATTCGATGCCGGAAATACCTCGAATCTCAATATTTGGATCGCCTTCGAGCCGAGCGGAGAGTTTTTGTGCAATTTCGGAGAGTTTCATGAACAAGACTCCTGAGTTTTGGAGTTGCGAGTCTCGCATGCTCCGCACGGGGAAGTACAGGAGGCGCAGATCCAACGCGCCCGACGTGCACCTCAGGTGACGCCTCGAGTGCCAAGACCTACCTCGTCGCACGGGCATCTTAAAGTGCATGTGGGGCACTCTTTTTGCGGACGGCTGGCAACCCATCTTTCGCGTTCTGGTCATCGGAACGCTGAGCTACATCGCGGTGGTCGCGCTGCTGCGGTACTTCGGCAAGCGCGCTCTCACCAAGATGAACGCCTTCGACATAGTTGTCACTGTGGCGGTGGGTTCTGCCTTCGCTAGCTCCGTAACGTCCAAAGATGTGACGCTGGCCGATGGAGTTGTCGCCTTCGTTCTGCTTCTCGTCCTGCAGCGGTCCTTCGCGGCCCTATCCATTCGCCTTGGCTGGTTCGGCAGATACCTGAAAGCGCAGCCGTCACTGATCGTATATCGAGGCCGAATCCTTTGGGACGCCGCGAAGAAGGAGCAACTCGGCATGCTGGAAATCCTAGGCGGAATCCGGAACAGCGGCACTGCCGCAGTCGAAGATGTCCTCGCGATGGTTCTCGAACCCGATGGAACATTCAGCGTCATTCCTCTGAGCGCTGCTTCAAACGGCAAACTACCCACCGCGCTCCGCGATGTCGAAGGCGTGCCGGAGTTCCAGGATGAAAATCCGAAGGGCGATGCACCCTCTTGACGGCGTGAACGGGCTGCTTTGGTGAAGAGTCCGTCGCTGGGTTTCCTGCAACGATGGTGAAGCCAGCCGCGTACTGTCGTCTGGCAACTGGTCCGCTTCGTAAAGTCCCGCGTTCTGAGCCGTACTTTCGCTTCAACTAGGTGATCTACGACCGCGGCTATTCCGAGAACAGGCGCGGTTGTGTCGATGCGGCCGCGGGTTTGCGGCGCGCCACGCCCACTACGCCGAGGACGGTGACTTCTGCCAAGGCGGTGCGCGGGATAAAGATGCGGTCGGTGGTGGAATTCAGATCCGGCGGCGTGATTTGCAGGCCATTGTCGAGCAGGGCGAGAAGATCGTTGGGCACTACGCCTTCGAGGGTCTCATTGTCGGTGTACCGCAGGCGCACCCAGAGGCCGTCCAGCTTCGGACGGCTCAAGAAAGCTTTGCGCTCGGGCTCAAAGTCCTCGGCAAAGTCGCGCACGAAATAAATGGAGCGAATTTTGGTCAACGGCAGTTGCTCATGCTCGCCATCGGGGGTGAGCAGGTCGATGGGGTCTAATTGCCCCAAGCGGCTGGGATTCAGGTAGCCGCGGACTGGCTTTTTGTCGGCCAATACGACGACAACCTTCTTGTGAGTAGAGGCTGGGGCGCGAGTTTTCAAGGGCAGTGTAGGGCTAAAAGCCAGCTAATTTGCCAATTTTCGGGATGTATGTTATGTTAAGCTCGTTTACCTGTCAACTTATTGTTTTCATTAGGGTTAGGGCCGGGAGCGCCGCCCTTTGACCGAAAAAAAGCAGATACTCAAATCCGCTTCGATCATCTCCCTAGTTACCATTGCCAGCCGTATTCTCGGCTACGTACGAGATCAGCGCATTGCTTTGCTGTTGGGAACGTCCGACGCAGCGGTCGCCTACTTCTTAGCATACCGGATTCCCAACCTGTTTCGGCGCCTGGTCGCCGAAGGATCAATGACGGCTTCGTTTATTCCCGTATTCACCAGTTACATGCGGGAAAAACCCCAGAAAGACGTCTGGGACTTCGCCAACAAGCTGTTCTGGACGCTGGCACTCGTGGTGGCGGTGATAACCGTGCTGGGCATGGTCTTCTCCCCGGCGGTGGTGCACCTGTTTGCCGGGCAGAATGCCGCCGTCCAGCAAGCTATCCAGCTGAACCGCATCATCTTTCCCTATCTGTTCTTCGTGGCCTTGGCTGCGCTCGCCATGGGCATCCTGAACTGCTTTCATGTGTTCGGATTGCCGGCGGCGACACCGGTGGTGCTCAATATTGCCACAATTATCTTCACCGTCAGCGCGGTGTGGAAGTATTTCAAGGACCCCGCCACATCGATTGCCGTTGGCGTCCTGGTCGGTGGGGTGCTGCAGTTCCTGATTCAGGTACCTGCGCTAGTGCAGCGCGGCATGCATTTCGATTTTGGGATCTCGCTTTCGCATCCAGGCATCCGAAACGTGGCGCGCCTGATGATTCCGCGCCTTTTCGGCATAGGCATTGGACAGATCAACCTGCTGGTCGACTCACGCTTCGCGACTGCGGCGAAGATGCCTGGCGGCAGCCTGGCGGCACTGTATCTGGCCGATCGCGTCATGGAGCTGGTGCTGGGCGGATATGCGATCGCGGTGGCAACGGCGATTCTGCCGATGATGTCGCACCAGGCGGCGGCGAAGGACTATCTTGGGCTAAAGAAAACGCTGACCTTCTCCGTGCGCATCGTGGCGTTCATCACGATACCCGCGATGCTGGGGCTGATGATTTTGCGCGAACCGATTATCCGCGTCCTGTTCCAACACGGGCAATTTCTGGCGGAATCCACGCGCCTGACTGCCCGGGCTTTGCTGTACTACGCCATTGCGCTGCCGGGATTGGCGACGGTAAAGCTGATCGTGCCCGCGTTCTATTCGACGCGGGACACCAAGACCCCTGTCATCGTGGCGGGGATCTCCCTGGTCATCAACGTGGTCCTGAATATCGCATTTTTGAACAACAATTGGCTGTACCACCGGGTGCAAAACGGCGGACCGGCTTTGGCAACCGGCCTGGCCTGCTATTTCGACTTTTTTGCGCTCTTTCTCATTTTCCGGCTGCGCTATGGTCGCCTCGGCATTCGCGAGATCCTGTCATCGTTTGCAAAGATCTCACTCTGCTCAGCAATTATGGGGATTGCCTGCTGGCTGGGAGCGCACTATACCCAGTTCACCATCCATTCGCGGTTTTTGGTGCAGTTGTTGGTGTTTGTAGGGCTGCTGGCCGGCGCGACCGGTCTGTATTTGGCCACCGCCTGGATCTTCCGTTGCCGTGAGATGGAAGAGGTTTATGGCATCGCTACGCGCAAGGGGCGTGGCGGCGAAACGTACCTGGAGGCGTGATGGAGATTTCGGTGGCCATCTCGTCATTTCTGATGCACGTAAAAGTGGAAAAGGGGCTGTCCGCGAACACCATTTCTGCTTACCGGCGCGATCTGGTCAAGTTTGACGGCTTTGCCAGGAAGCGCAAGCTGGTGGTGAATACCGTCAGCCGCGATGATCTGGTGGATTTCCTGGCCGGCTTGTACCGCGAAAAGCTGGAAAGCCGCACGGTGGCGCGGCAGTTGGTCACGTTAAGGAATTTTTTCCGATGGGCGCAAACGCAGGAGATCATCACCGAAGATCCCTCGATCAAACTGGAGTCGCCCAAGATCCGGAAATCTCTGCCGGGCTATTTGCGGCTGGATGAAGTGGAGAAGCTGCTGAATCAGCCGGACGAGAAGACGCCGCTGGGAATGCGGGACCGCGCCATGCTGGAAGTGCTGTATTCCACCGGCTTACGGGTATCGGAGCTGGTGAGCTTGCGAGTCAGCGACCTGGACACCAAGGTTGGCTGCGTGCGTTGTATCGGCAAAGGTGATAAAGAACGCATTGTACCGATCGGGCGGAAGGCGCTGGCCACGGTCGACAAGTACGTGCGCGAGGCCCGTTCCGCCCTGGCCCGGCAGGTGAAGGCGGTAAACAGCCCAAACCTGTTCCTGAACCGGAGGGGCGTGTCCTTGAGCCGTGTCGGCGTGTGGAAGATTCTGTCGGCATACGGGCGCAAGGCGGGTTTGCGCCAGGCGCTCACGCCGCACATGCTGCGCCACAGTTTTGCCACGCATTTGCTGGAGCGCGGCGCGGATTTGCGATCGGTGCAATTGATGTTGGGCCATGCGGACATTTCCACGACGCAAATTTATACCCATGTAGTCGAGGAGCGGTTGAAACAGGTATACAAGGCACATCATCCGCGCGCGTAGCGGATGCGGCCCGGAAAGAAAAAGTGAAAAGAGGTGCCTGCGCATAGGTGAGCGTGGCACCCGGAAGACAAGGAAAAGCAATGCCAGACTATATGTTTCTGTTGGAGAGCCGGTTGTCACCGGAACAGCGCGCGGTGATGTTGCGCGTGCAGGAATTGGCCGCCGCCATGGGATTCAATTTGTACCTGACTGGTGGCACCGTTCGCGACCTGATCACCGGCGCGTCGCTGCGCGATCTGGATTTCACTGTCGAGGGGAATCCGTCGAAAGTCGCGCGCGAATTGGAAAAGGGCGGCGCAAAGATTCTGGTCGAAGACGAAAAGTTGCGGCATATCGAACTGCTCTTTGCCGGGGACGTCGAGGGCAGCATTTCAGCGGCGCGCGACGATCACTATGTGCGGCCGGGAACACGGCCGGAGGTTCGGTGGTCGACCATTATGGAGGATTTGCGGCGGCGTGATTTCTCGCTGAACGCCATCGCCATTTCCTTGAATCCGGCTTCGCGTGGATTGCTGCTGGACCCCACCAACGGATTGTCCGATATCGAGCGCGGAGAAGTGCGCGCGCTGACCATTCACAGCTTCACCAATCAGTCGGTGCGCCTGCTGCGGGTGCTGCGTTTTGCGGCGCGCATGGGATTCAAGCTGGAGTCGCGCACGCAGGAATGGTTCGACCTCGCCATCGAGCGGGAACTCCATCGCACGATCGAAGCTGAAGATGCGGGCTCGGAATTGCGCGCGCTGGCGCGTGAAGAGCGACCGACGGTGGTGCTCAAGGCCTGGGAGCAGCACGATCTGCTGGAAGCGGTGAATCCGAACCTGGCCAAGCGCCACCCGGATTACGACGCGATCACGCGGCTGGTGAAGGCGCGCGAGGACTTGTTTACCGCAGGGTTCCGGCCGCGGTTGGCCACGCCCATGTTGCTGGCGATTCTCGGGCGGCTGAAGGATCGCGAGTTGAGCGGCGTGTTGTCCAAGGCGGGCTACCGGTCCGCAGAGGCCGACAAGGTCGAAGGATTTGTCGAAGAGGCGTTGGCGGCACAGAAAGAATTAATCGGCAAGAAGGTTGCTACGCCGATCGATGCATATAAATACCTCGAGTCTATGCCTCTCGATCAGATGGCTTATCTGCTGGCGGAATCGAGCAATTCAGCGGCATTGTCGAAAGTCCGCGCGTATCTTCACAAGTGGCGGCCGGTCCGGCTCGGATTGCAGGCGGTCGCCAACGAATTGCAGGCGCTGGGCATGGAGCGCGGGCCGAAGTTCGATGAGATCGTGGAGAAAGTTTTCGCGATCCAATTGACCGGGCGCGCCAAGACGCCGGAAGAGCGCGAAAAGATTCTGCGAAAGCTTTCTGGAATCAAGGAAGCTCCAAAGAAAAAAGAAAAAGAGAAGAAAGGCGGAAAGAGCGCCGCGAAGGGAAGCAAAGGCGAAGAAGTCCCGGAGAAACAGGGTGAGCCGGCTCCGAAGACCACGAAGGCGCAGCACAAAGAAAGATTGGCTCAGGGAAAGCATCCGATCAAAGCGGCGCCGCCGAGCCACGGTAAAACTGCTGCAGCGGGAAAGAAACACAGCGGACGAAAATAATTCTGCACCACCCGGCGTTTACTGACATTTGTCCCTGTGGGAAACGCAGAATGCGGGTCGCAATTCTTTCGCCGGCGATTTAGAATTGAATTCCATGGGTCAACCGCAGTTCGTTCATCTTCACCTTCACACTGATTTCAGCTTGCTCGACGGCGCCTGTGAAACCGGGGAACTTCTTGACGAAGCCTCCCGGCAGAAGATGCCCGCCGTGGCGATCACCGACCACGGAAATATGTTCGCGGCAGCGAACTTCTTTGAACAAGCAAAAAAGCGCGATGTGAAGCCCATCATCGGCTGCGAAGTGTACGTAGCCAAGGGCAGCCGGCACGATCGCGGCGAGAAAACGAACGGGAACAATGGGCAGGAGCGCAACGGCGGGGAAGCCGAGCCGGGAAGTCGCGGCAGCAATCATCTCGTACTGCTTTGTGAAAACCTCGAGGGTTATCACAACCTGATCAAGCTGGTGTCTTCGGGATTCCTCGAAGGCTTCTACTACAAGCCGCGCATTGACTACGATCTGCTCTCCAAGCACAGCCGCGGACTGATCGCGCTGTCGGCGTGCCTGCGCGGGCCGGTGACTGAGTCCGTGGTGGAAGAAAAATTTGACCAGGCGCGCGCAAATGCGTACCGGTTACGCGACGTTTTTGGGAAGGGCAATTTCTTCATCGAGATCCAGGATCAAGGCCTGGAGATCGAAAAAAATGTAAACCGCGAGCTGGTGCGGTTGTCGAAAGAAACCGGCATCCCGCTGGTAGCCACCAACGATTGCCACTATTTGCATCATGGCGACGCTCACGCGCAGGAAGTTTTGCTGTGTATTCAGACCGGCAAGACTATGAGTGACGAGCATCGCATGAAGTTCGCGACCGATCAGTTTTACTTCAAGAGTGCGGTGGAGATGGCCCAGGTATTTGGCGAACTCCCCGAGGCGCTGAGCCGCACCGTCGACATCGCCAGCCGCTGCAATGTGAAGATCGAGCGCATTCCCAATCCGTTTCCGGAATTCAAGGTGCCGGCGGGGCATACCCCCGGCAGTTATTTCGAGAAAGTGGTGCGCGAAGGCTTTGCCGCTCGCGTTCCGGTGCTGGAACGGCTGGCGAAAGCCGGCGCGCTGCGCAACCCACTGGCGGAATATGAGCGGCGGCTGACGTTTGAAATCGAAATGATCAAGAAGATGCGCTACGAAGGCTACTTCTTGATTGTGTGGGATTTCATTCACTACGCGCGAACGCAGGATGTGCCGGTCGGTCCCGGCCGCGGGTCGGCGGCAGGTAGTCTGGTGAGCTACGCACTGCGGATCACTGATGTCGATCCACTCCAATACAACCTGCTATTCGAGCGCTTTCTGAATCCGGAGCGCGTGTCGATGCCGGATATCGACATCGATTTCTGCATGCGGCGGCGCGGCGAGCTGATCGAATACGTCACTCAAAAGTACGGCCGCGAAAATGTGGCGCAGATCATCACCTTTGGAACCATGGCCGCTAAGGCAGCAGTGAAGGATGTTGGCCGCGCGATGGATATTCCCTACGGGGAAGTGGATCGGCTCGCGAAGCTGATCCCGACAACGCTGGGAATCGAGCTGGAAACTGCGCTGGCAGAGGCGCCGCAGTTGAAGTCCGCAGTGAACAGCGACGAGCGGCTCAAAGATTTGATGGCCGTGGCGTTGCGGCTCGAAGGTTTGGCGCGCCACGCCTCCACGCACGCGGCGGGCGTGGTGATCTCGCCGCAGCCATTGACCGATCTGGTGCCCATTTACAAGACCAGCAGGGATGAAATCACGACGCAGTACGACATGAATGCGCTGGAGCGCGTCGGCCTGCTAAAGATGGACTTCCTCGGTTTGACGACGCTGACGGTGCTGCACGACACCGTGGCGATGATCGAGAAAAATCGCGGTGTGAAGGTCGATCTCGACATCCTAACGCTGGATGATGCGGACACCTACAAGCTCTTCACGCGCGGCGATACCACCGCAATCTTCCAGTTTGAGTCGCACGGGATGCGCGATATTTTGCGGCGCTATCAGCCAACGCGCATCGAGGACCTAACTGCGCTGAACGCTTTGTACCGGCCCGGACCGATCCAGGGCGGCATGATCGATGACTTCATCAATCGCAAGCACGGAAACACGAAAGTCACTTACGAGCTGCCGCAACTGAAGGAGATTCTCGAGGAAACCTACGGCGTCATTCTGTATCAGGAGCAGGTTATGCAGATCGCCAACCGCCTGGCCAGCTTCTCGCTGGGCGAAGCCGACATTTTGCGCCGCGCGATGGGCAAGAAAAAGAAAGAGGAGATGGCCGCGCAACGCGCGAAGTTCATGAGCGGTTGCGGCAATAACAAGATTCCTGAAAAAAAGGCCGAGCGCATCTTCAATTTGATGGAGGAGTTCGCCGGCTACGGATTTAACAAGTCGCACTCGTGCGCGTATGCGCTGCTGGCTTATCAGACCGCGTATCTGAAGACGCATTACCCGGTCGAATTCATGGCCGCGCTGCTGACTTCGGAAACGGGCAATGCCGAACGCCAGATCAAGTACATCAATGAGGCCCGCGGAATGGGCATCTCCATCCTGCCGCCGGATGTGAATGAAAGTGATCTATACTTCACGCCCGTTGGCGAAGCCATTCGCTTTGGAATGGCGGCGATCAAGAATGTGGGCGAGAACACCGCCAAAGCGATTCGCGATTCCAGGCTGAGCCATGGCGAGTTCAAGTCATTGTATGAATTTTGCGAACGCATCGAGACGCGGTTTTTGAACAAGCGCGTGTTTGAGAGCTTGATCAAGTCAGGCGCCGTGGATTCGCTGGGAGCGCGAGAAAGCATGCTGGCTTCGGTGGATGATGCACTTGCGGCGCAGCAACGCGCGGCGCGAATGCGCGAATCCGGGCAGCACGGCCTGTTCGGCGGCGGATCCGCGCCCACGCACGTGACCTTCGAGTTGCGAGAAGCGGATCCCTGGAGCGAGGAAGATCGGCTCAGTGGCGAATACGCGATGCTGGGATTTTATGTATCGGGGCATCCGCTGGCGAAATACGCGTCGCGCCTCGCGGACATGAAAACGGTATGCCTCAGCGACATCGAAGGTCAGCGGAACGGCAAAGAATTAACGGTGGCAGCATTGGTCGTCGGCGTGCGCCCGATGCGCTCGCGCAAAGGCGCGCGATGGGCCATCTTCACGATCCAGGATATGACCGGAATCCAGGAGATGCTGGCGTTCCCGGAGAGCTTCGCGAAGCTGGAGCAGGTGCTGAAGCCGCGGGTTCCCTTGCTGCTGAAAGTGCGTGTACAAGTGGAAGAATCGGGAACGCGCTTGTCGCTGCAAGAGGCGCGCTTGCTGGAGCAGCTGGTGGAGAAGCAAAGCGTGCCGAACGTCTGCATTCGTCTGTCCGTGGATCACTTGACTGAGGAGTTGCTGGACCAGCTTCAGGAACGGCTGGGCGCGTATCCGGGACGTAGTCTGGTCACGTTTGAGCTTTCGGCGCCGGACGGTACGGTGGCTACAGTGGAGTTGCGGGAGCGCGTGCAGCGTAGCTCCGAGCTGGTATCCGCCATTCAGGAATTGTGCGGCGCCGAGTCGATTGACGTGGTGATGTGATGGCGCATAAGGAAAAAAAGCCGGTAACCGAGGGCGCCAGAGAGCGCGAGATCGACCGCTTGGAGAAAGATGTCGAGGAGTTGCGGCATCTTGCGAGCACCGCCGATGCCGGCGTAGAACTGGAGCGCATCCGCCAGCAGGTTGCCGAGCTGCGGCACGAGTTTTACGCACACCTGGGACCCTGGCAGCGCGCACAGATTGCACGACATGCACAACGTCCTTATATGCAGGATTTCATTTCGCTGCTGTTCACCGATTTTGTGGAATTGCACGGGGATCGCGCTTACGGCGACGACAAAGCGATCGTTGCGGGACTCGCGAAGTTTCATGGTCGCGCTGTTGCGGTGATCGGTCATCAGAAAGGCCGCGATACCAAGCAGCGGCTGGTGCGGAATTTCGGGCAGCCCAAGCCTGAAGGTTATCGCAAGGCGCTGCGTGTGATGCAGTTGGCGGCGAAATTTGGGAAGCCGGTGTTTACGTTTATCGATACGCAGGGCGCTTACCCGGGAATTGATGCTGAAGAGCGCGGGCAAGCGGAAGCAATTGCGAAAAACCTGCGCGAGATGATTCGGATGCCCGTGCCGATCATCGTAACCGTGACCGGCGAAGGCGGATCCGGCGGGGCATTGGCCATCGCGATCGGAGACTTCGTCAACATTCTGGAGAACAGCTTTTACTCGGTGATATCGCCGGAGGGCTGCGCAGCGATTATGTGGCGCGACGCGACGAAGGCAGAGACTGCAGCGGTGGCGTTGAAGATTACGGCCAAGGATTTGAAGGAACTCGGGATCGTAGATGAAATTGTGCCGGAACCGGAAGGTGGCGCGCACACCGACTACGAGGCCACTGCGCGTTCGCTGGATGCGGTTTTGGACCGGCAGCTGATGGCCGTGTCGAGCCAGTCGACTAAAGAGATGCTCGACGCGCGGTATGAGAAGTTCCGCAACATGGGTCAGTTCTTCGATATCGGCGCTTAGGATCCGAGCGCGTGAATTTTGATTCCGATCTGCCAGATTTCCTTCAGAAATCCCGTTAATTAAACTCTCTGCCGCGCGCGAAGCAGGTCTCGGAGCACGCAGTTCAAGATCAAGCGAGCGCCGAATGCTACATGGAAATACCCAGTGGCACATTCGCTACGCGTCGAACGGCCAGCGTTGTGACGACTTGGACGCGGGACTACTCTAATAGAGCAATCACAGAGTGTACCGTTTGCGGGAGTGCCTCCAGGGCGCAGCCGGTGCAGGGAGAGCGGCACCTACATGTCGGAACCGTTCCGTCCGTACGAAAAACTCGTGGAGATCACCATTCACGGGAAGAAGTTTCACGTGCCGGAGCGGAACTCACTGCTGCGGTGTTTTCAATTTATCAGCCCGGAGACGATCCCGTACGGCCGATTCTGCTGGAATCAGGAATGCCAATACTGCCGGGTGTCTTGCCAATTGCCCGATGATGATGAGCCCCGCGACATGTTGAGCTGCAAATTTATCGTGATGGCAGGCATGGAAGTGACCGAACTCAGCCAGGAATTGAAGTGGTGCTTGCGAGCGAAGCTGCCTGCAGATACGCCCGTTACCTCGTAGCACACTCACATCATTTCGTAGCAAGCCACATTTACCTCTCGAACATGCATCATCCCTGACTGCGCGACATCCGTCGCCAGAATTGCCGCCCGCGCATGGGCAGTTTTGTCGGAGTTTTCGGCTTTAGGAAAATGCAGGGCGGCTCGGTTGTCCGCACCGCCCCGCACAGGTTTGTTGTTTGGGTGAATCAGGCTTTAGCGGCAGATGCAGCTTGACTGCGCATTTGCTGCATCATCTGGCGCATTGCGGCGACGTGGCCAGGATTACGGCGTTCGGACCAGGCTTCAAAGCGCTTGGCCGCCTGTTCCAAATGTGCAAGGATTGTCTTGTTTTTAAAGGCTTCGCGAAACCCCGGTACGACGGGCTTGAGAGACTCCCAGACACCGAAAAATTCGCCGGTGGTTTCGAAAAAGAGATCTTCGTTCAGGAGGCCATAGTTGAGCAGGGCACAGGTCTGCTCCCAATAGCCGATGACCATCCCTACATAGGTGCCCGTCTCGGTTCCCATGGGAGCTATGCGCATAGCGTCTTCGACGGAATTCACGATGTAATTTTTGGCGAACCAGTCACGCGCCTCGCGCAACTTAGGCTCCCGCCGTTGGTCGTAGACCTTAAGATGAAGTTGTGCTTGTTCATGCGTTGGTTTTGTTTCCATGTTGTTCCTCCGTGGTTGAGTTGATTGTGACCCGAATGAATTGTGATGTCTGTTTTTCTGGTTGCAGGTCTGCCCGCGTGCGCACGAGGCTGAACGTTCGTGACCTCTGCGAGTGGAACCCTCACACCTATTCGTCGTTTGACGCAACGCGAATTCGACAGGTGAGCCGTAAATTTTTTGCATCCAGTTTTTGGAAGATCGCAGATCAATTTCGATTTAGGGTGCAAATTGGCCCCGGCTTCGATTGTTCTTTGCGCGGCTCGAATGTGTGCGACAAACCTAGAATCTAACCTCAGCGGCTAAAGCCGGGTGATGCTGCGTCATTTACGGCACGGCTTAAGCCGTGCCCTGACCCTAACGGCGAGTCGCCATAACGGCGAGTTGCCATGACGGGGAGTTGCCATGACGGGGATTGCCATCACGGCGATTTCCATCACGGCGAGTTGCTGAGAGGGTGATTTGCGTGGGGGACTTGGGTCGTCTACGATTTGGCGGTGCGAACCATGACTGAATCTTCCCTCTTACTTTGTGATGGTTGCGGGCAACCGGCTACGTCGGCACACTTGGCCAAGCGCTTCGAGCGGTTGGAGTGGACGACGCGGTATCGGCCTGTGCATATCGGTACCGTTCTGTTGGGTGCGGTGGCTCCGGCGCTCGACTCTGATTTTCTGTATTCGCCGTCAGGCGAGTTCGGCGGCGAGGCCGGGCGAGTGCTTGAGGCAGCGGGCATTTCCCGAAATGGGAAAACCGCGGAGGCATCTCTGGTCGAATTTCAGCGCCGAGGCTTGTTCCTGACAGATGTTTTGGAGTGCCCACTGGAATCGGAGAGCGATGGTCAGGTGGAAAGGCTGCTAAACGCGAGATTTGCGGCGACCGCAGCACGTATTCGGCGGTCTTTGCGGCCAAAAAGAATTGTGCCGATTTCTCGCCTATTGGAACCCCTATTGCACGGACCCAATGGGCCGGTGGACCTCGGCTGTTCGGTAGTCACCGATTGCGATAAGGCGTTTTCGCTCGATGACGACGGAGCGGAGATGTCCATTGCGGGACTTCGGCGAATGTTAGGCACTGTTGAGACTGCAGGGCATAGCTGAAACTCGGCTCAGAAAGAATGACGGTGTTATGAGGCCGCTCCTCGGAAAATACCTGTCCTGTGGTGCTAAATCCCGCATAACCCTTGTGGTCGGTAGACGCTAGGTTGCGATATAGTAGACTCGCGGCACTCAGCGAACAGGTCCTGCATAGGAGTTGTGGTGCAGAAAAAAGCAAAATTTGGAATTGGCGTGGCGGTGATCCTGGTGTCCATGGGTGTGCTCGCGTGGCTTGGCTATGGCGAGAGCAAGACGTACTACCACACCATCGCGGAGTTGCCGGCCTTGCAGGGTGCTGCGCGCGCGCACCGGCTGCGTGTTGGAGGCACCGTCGAGCCTGGGAGCATTCATCGCTCCGCGGGCCGCGTGGATTTTGTGCTGCTCGGCGAAGGGAAGTCCTTGCCGGTGAGCTATGTGGGCAGTGATCCGCTGCCGGATACGTTTGTGGATAAATCGCAGGCGTTGGTCGAAGGTAGTTTGTCGCAGAACGGCAGCTTTGTGGCGGAGCAGGTGCAGGCCAAGTGCGCGTCGAAGTATGAGGCGGCGCCCACTGCTGATGTACCGGGTGCTCCGCGCGCGGCGACGGATGCAGGAGCAAGTTCCTCCCCACGTAGTACGATGTAGGTGAGCGGAAGCGCTCCCAACGCTTCTGGTGGAAGGCGGTCCAAGTGGATGTATTCGGGTCATTCGCGCTGTTGTTGGCGTTTGTATGCGCCGCATATGCGATCGTCGGGGGTATCGCGGCGATTCGGACGCGGCACCCGCTGCTGATTAAAAGCGCCCGCCAGGCAGGAATCGCCACATGCGTCCTGATTTTTGTCGCCACATTCAGCCTCGTCTATCTGTTCTTCAGCGATTCGTATTGGGTCGCGTACGTCGTATCCCATAGCAATCACAGCCTGTCGACCTTTTACAAAATTGCCGCGCTTTGGTCCGGCCAAGAGGGCTCGCTGCTGTTCTGGAGCTTTCTGCTTTCGATCTATGTTTTCTCCGTCCTGATTGCCTACCGGAACAAGAATGGCGAATTGATGCCGTACGTCGGCGTGGTTATGGCCGGCGTGCAGATTTTCTTTTTGACGTTGAATAATTTTGTAGCCAGCCCGTTCAAGGTGCTGGCGTCAGCCGGCGCAAATGGCGCGCTGGATATTTTCACGCGAGCAGATGGAAATGGACTGAATCCGCTGCTGCAGTATCCGGAGATGGTGATTCATCCGCCGAATCTGTATTCCGGGTACACCGGATTTACGATCCCGTTCGCGTTCGCGTTAGGCGCGCTGCTGGCGCGGTATCCAGGCGAGAAGTGGATTCACCTGACGCGCAAATGGACGATGATCGCGTGGTGCTTCCAGACGGTAGGGATTCTGCTCGGCGCACATTGGGCTTACGCGGTTCTGGGCTGGGGTGGATATTGGGGTTGGGACCCGGTAGAGAACGCTTCGCTGCTGCCTTGGCTTACGGGCACCGCGTTTCTGCACTCGGTGATGATGCAGGAAAAGCGCGGCATGATGAAGGTGTGGAACGTGTGGCTCGTATTCGTCACGTTCATGCTGTGCATTCTTGGGACGATGCTGACGCGCAGCGGCGTGGTGAGTTCGGTGCATGCCTTCGCGCAATCGAGCATCGGAAACTGGTTCCTGGGTTTTCTGATTTTGATTCTTGTGGTGTGTTTCGCGGCGTACGTCAAAAATCGCGATTATTTGAAGAGCGAAAATCAGCTTGATTCGATGATTTCGCGGGAGTCGAGCTTCTTATTCAACAACTTGATTCTGCTGGTGTCGTGCGTCGCGGTTTTATCCGGCACGCTGTTTCCGGTTTTCTCGGAATGGCTGTCGGGTTCGCGAATCAGTGTGGGCAAGCCGTTCTTCGACAAAGTGAACATTCCGCTGGGGCTGATTCTGTTGTTCCTCACCGGCGTCGGACCGCTGCTGGCGTGGCGCAAGACTTCCGTGGATAGTCTGAAACGTAACTTCGGCTGGCCATTAGTGGTGGGATTGACCGCTGGCGCGGTGCTGTTCGCGCTTGGTCTCCGCGAATTCTACTCACTCGTGTGCTTGATCCTGTGCGTTTTCGTTACTTCAACGATCGGTATGGAATTTTTCCGTGGCGCCAGGGTGCTAAAGGCGAGGTCCGGATCTTCGCTGATGACCTCGGCGGTCGATTTGACGATGCGAAACACACGCCGGTATGGCGGCTACATCGTGCACATGGGCATGGTGCTGATTTTCGTGGGGCTATCGGGCGCAGCGTTCAACAAAGATGTGCAGAAGGAGATGCAGCCTGGATCGACGATGACCATCGGCCGCTACACGCTGCTGCTGCAAAGCATGGACACGAAGCCCGAGCCGAACTACACGTCGGAGCGGCTGATTGTCGAGGTCATGAAGGATTCCAAGCCGCTGATGATGCTGTATCCGGAGCGCAGATATTTCCCTGCAAATCAGGAATCAGGAACAATGGTGGCGATTTACTCGACATTGCGCGAGGACCTTTACGTGGTCTACGCCGGAAGAAGTCCCGACAACGAAGTGCCGGTCATTCACACCTATTTGAATCCACTGGTGAAATGGATCTGGCTCGGTGGAGTGGTCGTCGTACTCGGAACATTTGTAACGTTGCTGCCAAACCGACGAGCGGTGCTGGCGTTGTCTGCTGTACAACAGCCGGCGTCGGCTCCTTCGTTGAGCCCGTCGTTGCAGCCACAGGTTACTTTGCGGGAAGGGCATGATTAGTCGACGATTCATTGCAATTTTCAACCTGACTTGCCTGACCGGAATGCTGGCACTGCCAGTTGCGGCGCAGATCGATCGCGCCAAGCAAATCGGCGGCAAGTTCATGTGCATGTGCAATTGCAATCAGGTGCTGACGCAATGCAATCACGTGGGCTGCACGGTTTCGACCGCGATGCTGAAGGAACTTGATCAACGCCTGGCGCGGGGAGAATCGGAAACCGCCATCACCCAAGGGTTCGTGCAGGAGTTTGGCACCCAGGTATACGCGGAGCCACCGAAGTCGGGCATCAGCCTGGTGGCCTGGAGCCTGCCTAGCATTTATCTGGCAGTTGGCACGGCGTTGGTGGTGATGGTGATCTGGCGATGGCGCGCGCGGCCACATTTGCGGCCTGCGGCGGCGAATATGCCAGCGGGAATGAGCGCAGACCGGCTGGAAGATGTCCGGCAACGCGTAGCGCGCGAGACTGAGGATTGATGGTCGAATGATGGCCCTGGGATTTGCTGTGCTGATGATTGGCTCGGGCGACGGAGCGGTGCTTGGCGCTTGCCTGGCGCTCGCGGCCGCCACGATTCTTTTTATCTTTTACATTCAGCCAGATGCTTCCGACCTTGCGCCGCACCGCTCGAAGCTCGATCAGTTACTGGAGCAGCGGGACACCATCTACGACAATTTGCGCGACTTGCGATTTGAGTTTCGGTCTGGCAAGTATGCCGAAGGCGACTACGAAGCCATGAAGAATTCGCTGGAGAATGAAGCCGCGATGGTGCTGGCGGAAATCGATCGCGTCACCGAATCGCAGGTGCGGCGACCTCGTCCGCAGGGTGCGGGCGTATCCGCAGAGCGGAGTGCGCGTTGATGCGGATCGGCGTGAAGGTGTTTGGCGCGATCGCGCTGCTGGCATTCTTTGTTATCGGGGCACAGGCAGGCACCATCCACGGCACCGTAAAGAATGGTACGACCGGCAAGCCTGCAGCGGGCATCGAGGTCATCCTGATTCAATTGCAGGGCGGGATGCAGCCGGTGGCCAACTCCAAGACTGACGGCCAAGGGCAATTCTCGTTCGACAACGCATCTTTGGGCGCGCAGCCCATGCTGGTACGGGCGGTGTACCACGGCGTGAATTTCCATCAGCCTGCGCCGCCGGGAAAAACGGAAATCCAGATCGAAGTTTTTGAGCCTACCGCGGACGCCAAGACTATCACGGTGCCTTCGCACATCGTGATCGTGCAGCCCAACGGCTCATCTCTGTTGATCGGCGAAGAATACTCAATTCAGAATTCGGTTACTCCACCGAAGGCTTATTTCCGCGCGGATGGAAATTTCGAGTTCGCGGTTCCGGAAAACGCGCAGCTGCAGCAGACCGCCGCGTGGGGGCCCGCTGGAATGCCGGTGGTGCAGGCGGCCATAGATAAGACGAAGAACCGTTATGCGATTGCGTTTGCGTTCCGGCCCGGCGAGAGCGGCATGCGCTACTCGTATCAATTGCCTTACTCCGGCAACGCCGCAACGGTCAAGCTGCCGACGGTATACCCTGGGGCCAAGCTGCTGGTGTTGGCGCCACCATCGGTGCAGATTGCCGGCGAGGGATTGGAAGCGGGCGGCCAAGAGCAGGGAATGACGGTGTATGGCCGCGGCGCGATTCCTGCGAACACACTGTACACGTTAAACGTTTCAGGCACGGCTCCTCCTGTCAACGGCAGAGATGCCGAAGCGAGCGGGCAGGACGGGCAGGCAGCGTCAGGGCCCGCGATCAGCGTGATTCCTGGACGCCTGGATGTACTGAAGTGGCCGCTTATCGGCGGATTCATCGGATTGTTCGCGCTCGGTGCGATTTTGCTGGCGAGAAAGCCGGTCGTGGCGGTGGCTGCAGTCGGCTCAGGTGAGCCTGCAACGCAGACCGCTCACGGAATGGCATCGCCCAGGTCATCTGCGACAACAGCTGCCGTGACCGTCGCCGGCGGGAATGGCACGACGACAAATCTCGGGGATCTGGATGCCGCTGTCGGACTGAGCCTGGACTCGCTCAAGGATCAGATGTTTCGGCTCGAGCTGCGCCGGCAGGCCGGGACGATTTCCGACGAAGAGTACGCGCAGGAACGCGCACGAGCCGAGAAAGTACTGCGCGACCTCGTGCGGGGCTGAGCGGTGATCTCAGCCGCGATCTCTCCAACCGGTATCCGCTTCGATGACATCGAGAAAAGATATGGCGGGCTGTATGCATTGCGCCGGGTGTCTCTGGAGATTGCCGCGGGTGAGTGCGTGGTGTTAGCAGGACGCAATGGTTCGGGCAAAACGACATTGTTGCGCATTGCCGCTCAGTTGGTGCGGCCTTCGGCAGGGAAGTTGACGTTTCCTGGCGCTGCGGGTGAGGCGCGGAACGGCGGTTCGCCGAATGGATCGGCAGCGACGGCTTACGTGGCGCACGCCACCATGGTCTACGACGAGCTGACCGCGGAAGAGAATTTAATTTTGTTCGCGCGATTGGTCGGCGTTGCTGCGCCGCGTCAAAAGGTGGATGCGCTGCTCGCTGAAGTAGGCCTTGCAGAGCGGCGTGATTCGCTGGTGCGCACCTTTTCACGTGGGATGCGACAGCGGATGGCGATTGCGCGGGCGCTGTTGCGTGAACCGTCGGTGCTGCTGCTGGATGAGCCGGCGACTGGGCTCGACGTGCCGGCCACGGCATGGCTGGCTGAAACCTTGCGGCGGTTGCGCGATGCGGGCTGCACGATGTTGATGAGCCTGCATGGCGAAACGGAGATCTCTTCACTGGCGACGCGGGGCATACGGCTGGATGCCGGCTCGGTGGTCGCCGACACGCAGCGCGGCGCAAGTTTTACCTCCATCCTCAAATTCGCGGACGCTTCCTGACACTCATTGATGAGCGTGCTCTCCAACACCACCGCGCTGCTGGGTAAGGAACTTCGCACGGAGTTTCGCTCGCGCGAGCTTCTAACCACCACGATCGTGTTTATCCTGATTGTGCTGGTGCTGTTCAGCTTCACGTTCGACCCGACCGCGGGAGAATCGCGGCGCTTCGGGCCGGGTTTGTTGTGGCTGGCATTTTTATTTGCAGCCTCGCTGATGCTGCAGCCATGCTTCTTGCGCGAGTTGAACAACGACACGCTGAGCGCGCTGCGGCTCTCGGTGAGCGATCCTTTCGCGATATTTCTGGCCAAGCTGGCGGCGAACACCATATTTCTGCTGCTCACGGAACTGCTGCTGCTGCCGATCTTCGCGATTTTGTACAACATTCCGATAGCGACGGTATTTGGCCAGCTGGTGCTGGTTTTCTTTCTGGGAAGCCTGGGCGTGGCGACTGCGGGAACGGCGCTATCTGCCATCTCCGCGCAGGCACGGATGCGCGAATTGATGCTGCCGCTGCTGTTGCTGCCGCTGTTGACGCCGGTGTTGGTGGCGAGCACGGAAGTAACTATAGGGCTGCTCGACCGGCAACCCTTTGTGCAGTGGAAGGGCGTCGGCTTCCTCGCGGTCTTCGATATAGTGTTTTTGACGGCGCTATGGATCTTCGGCGAATATCTTTTGGAGGAATGAACCGCGAATGTGGAGCAGGCTGATCGGCGGACTCGCTGTACTGGCGCTGGTGGGCGCCGCGGCGTATGCATCGTTCTACATAGCGCCGGAAGAGCGAACCATGGGGCTGGTACAGCGGATTTTCTATCTGCATGCGGCTTGCGGTCTGACCATGTTCACTGGATTTTTCATCTGCTTTTGCTCGAATATTGCTTACGTCTTCTGGCGCAACCCGAAGAGCGATGCGCTGGCGGTATCCGCGGCCGAAGTTGGTTTGGTATTCAGCACCGTGAATCTGGTGACCGGGCCGATCTGGGCGCATCCGGCGTGGGGCATTTGGTGGACGTGGGATGCGCGGCTGACATCGGCGTTTGTGCTGTGGTTGCTGTACATCGCGTATTTGCTGTTGCGCACGCTGGTGGAAGAGCCGGAGCGGCGCGCTCTTCTCAGTGCGCTGTTCGGAATCTTCGCATTTCTGGATGTGCCTCTCGTCTACGGATCGATTCGCTGGTGGCGCACGCAGCATCCGCAGCCGGTGCTGATGGGCGGAGCGGGCTCCGGACTCGAACCGACGATGCTGAAAGTTTTCTTTTTTTCGATATTGGCGATGCACGCGCTGATGGTGCTGCTGCTCGTCGATCGATACGGGCTAGAGAAGATGCGCGGAGAGGCGGAAATTGTGAGACGAGAGTTGGAGGCGGCGTGAAGAACCTCGACAGTCTGTTTGCGGCGTACCTGATCGGGTGGGGAATTTTCTTCGTGTACTACCTGACCGTAGCGCGGCGGACCTCGGCGCTGAAGACGGAAATCGAGCGGCTGAAGAATTCGCAGCATCGGAGCAGCTAGGTTGGCAGGGAAGAAGCGCGTCGGCATCGTGCTGTTCCAACTGGGTGGGCCGGACTCGCTGCAGGCGGTCGAGCCGTTCCTACTAAATTTGTTCTTGGATCCCGACATTATTCCGATGGGGCCGTTGGGTTTCCTGCGCGGGCGGTTGGCGAAGCTGATTTCTTCGCGACGCTCGGTTCCGGTGAGGGCCAAGTATGGCGAGATTGGGCGGCGTTCGCCCATAGGGCTATTGACCGAACGGCAGCGGCGCCGATTGGTCGAGGCCTTGTCTCCGTACATCGATCCGGTGGCGGTGACGGCGATGCGCTATTGGCATCCGCTTACTGCGGATGCAGCAAACGCGCTGCGACAATCGGGGCCGTTGGACGAGATTGTGCTGCTGCCGCTGTATCCGCATTTTTCTTACGCCACGACGCTGAGCAGTTTGAAAGAATGGCGGCGCGTATATGGCACGGTGACTGACGGTGGCCCGAAAGAACACACCGTCGGCCAGTTCTACAGTCATCCTTTGTATATCCAGGCGGTGGTGAAGCGCATCGGCTCCATACTGCGGCAGTTCCCGGATAGCTCGCGGATTCATTTGATCTTCAGCGCGCATGGATTGCCGATGAGCTTGGTCAAAAAGGGCGATCCTTATCCTCGGCAGATCGAGGAGACTGTGCGGCTGGTGTGCGAAAGCGGTGCGCGGCAGTGTCCAGGCTGGCCGCGCACGCATCTACTCTGTTACCAGAGCCGCGTGGGACCTGCGAAGTGGCTGCAGCCTCCGCTGACCGGAACCATCGAGCGCCTCGGGCATGAAGGCGTAAAGGAAATGCTGGTGGTGCCGATCTCGTTTGTTACCGAGCACATCGAGACGTTGCACGAGATCAATATCGAGGCGCGCGCGGACGCCAAGAAATTCGGAATCACCACCTTTCGCATGATGCCCGCAGTGGGCGATTCGCCTTTGTTTATCGAAGCGCTGAAGGATCTGGTTTTGCAGTCTGTTGGAATTGAGACAGCGTTGACCGGCAAAACAAGCACGCACGTTGATTTACAGAACTTGTTTTAGCAGTTCACGTGCCTTGACCGCGTCGTCCTTGGGCACCAGCACGCGAAACCCTGTGCCGCTCCAAGGTACGTCGGGCCGCCAATTGTTGGCGCTGTCGTCCTGGACGGTCGCTGCGATTCCCGCGGATAGAAGTGCGCCTTGTGCGGCGTCAGCTTCAGTCTGTATTGAGAACGTTTGGACTAGAACCAGTTCGTTGTCATCGGTCGGATCGAGTACATTGCGCGCAGCCACCAGGTCCTCTTGACGCACCAGCACTCGAAACCCGAGACCGCTCCAAGCCAAGTGCGGACGCATGCCACCTGCGGTATCTGCTTGAATCATCGAGTCGATACCCACCGACTGAAGTGCGCCTCTCGCGAACTCCGCCTCAGCTTGCGTTCCGAATGTCTGCGCGACAACAAGCGCGCTGTCTGGCATGCGGTCATTATACGGTATGTCCCCGGTGCGCATCTAAAAGCAGGCTGCTGTCGTAGTGTGATTTCGCAAAATCCGTCGCACTCAAGCTATAATTCGGAGTCGTGAATGCGGGCCCATCGATGACTTCCAATTACAATCCTTTCGTTCACCGGCTTGCCAACTTCACGGTGTGGTGGACGGTGTTGCTGTTCGTTGCCGGGGCGCTGGTGACCTCGAACGACGCGGCGTTGTCGGTGCCAGACTGGCCGAAATCATTCGGGACTTGGTTCCCCTCGCTGCGGCAACTGGCGGGCGGAGCGTTTTTTGAGCATTCGCACCGGGTGATTGCCGGCGTGCTGGGCGTCCTGATTTTGGCTCTGGCCGTGGTGATCTGGGTGAAAGACGAGCGGCGATGGTTGCGCTGGTTCGGCGCGGTCGCTGTGGCCGGGGTCGTCGTGCAAGCGGTGCTCGGCGGCGAGGTGGTGCGGCAACTGCTGCATTACTGGCTGCCGGTGATGCATGCCTGTTTCGGGCAGATTATTTTTGCGGCGGTGCTGGCGATCGCGGTATTCACCAGCAAATGGTGGATGACGGAGCGGCCGCAACTCGCGGATAGCGGCTCGCCTTCGATTCACACGGTGGCGGCGTTTAACGCCGAGATGATTTTCCTGCAGGTGGTGCTGGGAGCGGGCTTCCGGCACCAGGAATTGCCGATCTGGCCGCACATTGTGGGCGCGTTTGTGGTGATGGCCTCGGTGGTGTGGACGGCGATCGCGTTGCGCAAGCGTTTTGGAAATTCGCCGGAACTTACCCGCGCGCGCATGCTGTTGCATTCGATCTTCGGCATTCAGTTTCTGCTGGGATTTGCGGCGTATTGGTCGCGACTCGCGACGATCCACGCGGAACAGCCGATGCCGGTGATGGTATGGCTCACGGTGGTGCATACGGTGGTCGGAGCCCTGCTTTTCGCTTTCTCCGTTTTTGTGGTGCTGATCTGTTACCGAATCGTGCCCAGGGGCCGCGTGGTGGAAGCTACAGCGCCGCATCAGGTGACCGTCTAGTGAGCACCGCGCGCGCAACCGATCTTGCGGCCATGTCGCGCGGCACCGCGTACATCGCTTTAACCAAGCCTGACGTTTCCTTTCTCGTGCTGATCACCACTGCGGCTGGATATTACATGGGAGCGCGCGGTCCGGTGGATTGGCTGCACCTGGTGCACACTGTTTTCGCCACCATGCTGATCGCAGCGGGCACGGCCGCGCTAAATCACTATATAGAGCGCGAATCCGACCGCCACATGCGGCGAACGGCTTCGCGTCCGCTGCCGAGCGGCGTGTTGCAGCCGAGAGAAGCATTGTGGTTTGGCGTTGGGTTGTGCGTGGCCGGCGCGATCTATTTATATTTCGCGGCGGGACCTTTGGCGGCTGGGCTGGGCGTGGCCACGTGCCTCAGCTATCTGCTGGCGTACACGCCGCTGAAGAAGCGCACGGTTTGGGCGACGTTCGTCGGCGCATTTCCTGGCGCGATTCCACCTATGATCGGCTGGGCTGCGGCGACCGGCTCGCTGGACCGCGGTGCCTGGCTGCTGTTCGCGATTTTATTTCTGTGGCAGTTCCCGCATTTTCACGCAATTGCGTGGATGTATCGCGAAGACTACGCGCGTGCAGGGATACTAATGTTGCCGGTGGTGGATAAGCAGGGAACTCGCACGTTTCGGCAGATTATTATCACTGCGGCTGCGCTGGTCGGCGTGAGTTTGCTGCCTGCCATCGTCGGTTTGGCGGGTGTTCGGTACTTTTTTGGTGCGCTGGCAGTTAGCGTTGCGTTGCTGCAGGTTTGTTTGTGGGCGGCGACCGCGAAGACGAATATTCGGGCGAAGTGGTTGATGCATGCGACGGTCATCCATATTCCTGTGCTGCTTGGGTTGATGATTTACGACAAGCTGCCGAGGTGATCGACGTTACGGTTTCCCGGTGGCTCGATCGGTGGCAAGGCGTGCTGAAGCGACGCCGTATAAGTGCCTGAGTCGACGGAATTCGATATTCAAATGATGTTTAACTCTTGATGTTTTCTCACGCTGCGCTCAACGCCTCCCTGAACGGTCTCAGCGCTTTGCTGCTGCTCGGCGGTTATACGGCAATTCGCAATCGCAACGTCAACGTACACAAGCGGTTCATGATTTCGGCGTTTGCGGTGTCTTCGGTGTTTCTCGCGTCCTACCTTGCGTATCACTACCGCGTCGGGCACGTCGCATTTCAGAAGCACGGGTGGATTCGCCCCGTTTATTTTGCGCTGCTGCTCAGCCATACGATTCTGGCGGTGGTGATTGTGCCCATGATTCTGATCACGGTGCGGCGCGCGTGGCTGCAGCGCTTTGATCGGCATCGCATCATCGCGCGGTGGACCCTCCCTTTGTGGTTTTATGTATCGGTGACCGGCGTGATCGTGTACCTGATGCTTTATCAGCTGTAATAAAACGGCCGCGTAGTCAGTGTTAGCGAAGGATCGAAAATGCCCTGGTTTTGGCGGGAAGCAGACGAACTGTCGCGCGAAGACGTCGATGACCTCGTGCTGAGATTGCTGGACCAGGCGCGCAGCCGCATCAACAAAGATCTGCGTAGAGTTCTGCTGCTGCCGCCCGACCTGACGCGTGCACACAGCGGCGCCGGGAAAATTACTGAAACGTTGTACCGGGCGCTGGCGGCGGATCACTGTGACGTCCATGTAATTCCGACGTTGGGGCAACATGTTCCGCATACCGAAGCGGACAATCGCTGGATGTTCGGGTCCATTCCGAACGAGCGAATCCATGCGCACGACTGGATGGGCGGAGTCACGCGCGTCGGAACGATTTCTGCGGAGCGCGTGAAACAGAGTACTGGCGGCGTTGCGGACTGGGAGATTCCCATCGATCTGAACGTGACGCTGATGAACGAGGCATGGGACCTGATCGTCAACATCGGCCACGTCGTGCCGCATGAAGTGCTCGGGTTCGCCAATCACAATAAAAATTATTTCATCGGCCTGGGTGGCAAAGAGACGATCTGCACTTCACATATGGCGGCAGCGACTTACGGAATCGAGAATAACCTCGGGAACCTGCTCACGCCGTTGCGAAGCTGCTTCAACTGGGCCGAGGAGCAGTTTCTGGGGCACCTGCCGGATGTTTATTTTCAGGTAGTGATGAAACGCAATACGGAGAATCGGCTGGTGACCTGCGGCGTCTACGTGGGCGACGATCTGGAAACGTATCTGATGGCCGCGAAGACCAGCGGAAAAGAAAATATCACCGTCGTCGATGAGCCGATTCACAAGATTGTTGCAGTGATGCAGGGCGATGAATTTCACAGCACCTGGGTGGCGAATAAAGCGGTGTATCGAACGCGCATGGCGCTCGCGGATGGCGGAGAATTGCTCATTATTGCGCCAGGGCTCGAGCGCTTCGGCGAGCAGAAATCGGTGGACACGCTAATCCGCAAGTATGGATACCGCGGCACGCCGAAGACGCTCGCCAGTTACAAGCAAAATTCCGACCTGAGGGATCTGGCTCACGCCGCCGCCCATCTGATCCACGGATCGAGCGAAGGCCGCTTCCACATCACGTACGCGCCCGGACATTTGTCGAAAGAGGAGATCGAAGGCGTCGGCTATGGATTTGTGCCTCTGGAAGAAGCGCTGCGACGCTATCCGCCCACACAAATGAAAGAAGGATGGAACGTGATGGGCGACGGCGAAAAAGTCTTCTTTATCAGCACGCCCTCCGCGGGACTGTGGTCCACGCGAGCTCGACTGGAAGAGCGCGCGTCCACCTTGGCGGCAGTGCCGCATGCTTAGCGGCGACTCTCAGGCCAGCGCCAGATTCAGATTCTCGATCGCTTCGTCAATTTCGCCGGTGTTTTTATAGCCCACGGTGACGCAATCGACGCCAGCATTACGGAACGCGAACTTCATTGCGGCCTGGCGATCTTCGCGATTGAAAGTGCCCTCGCCGGCGAGCTTCATGCTAATCACGCCCATGCCTTCCTTGCGGACCTCCTTGACGTGGGTGACCACTTCCGGGACATTGCCCAATTCCTGGGTGTTGTAATCCTCGGCATCCATGCTCTTGCCTTTGTGATTCACGCGGATCATCGCAACATCGAGCCACTTATTTCCAGGCACCTGGCGCAGCGCAGGTAGGCCGTGGACTGATGCGCCGTGACTCACGATCGCTTTTCGCTGCGATTCCGCTTCGAGAATGGCATCCTGCCAGCGCGTGGTGTCCGATGGCCATGTCGCGGTGTGCTGCCAGTGCAGCAGCATGATATCGAAATACTCGGTGTTCGCGAGCTTACGCAGTTCGTCGAATTTCTGTTGCGGGTCAACACCTTCGTGCGTGGTGACCTTCGACATCAGACGGTAGCTGTCGCGCGGAATGCCTTGCAGCGCGACGCCGAGCATGCGGTGCATGTCGCCGTAAGACTCGGCGGTCTCGAAAAAGCGAATGCCATGATCGTAAGCGTAGCGCACCAGCCGGGTGAAGCCGTCTTGTCCCAGTTCGCGCTGCACCTTGCCACTGAAGCTGCCGGTGCCGAATGCCAGGCGCGTGACGTTCACATTCGATTTCCCCAGGGTCACCCAGTCGGTCGCGGTCTGGCGCGCCGCCTGCAGCGGCAGACTTGCAGCGACGGCGACAGCGCCGGCGCCGAGTCCGGTTTTCAGGAAGTCACGTCGGGAGTAGTGGGACACGATTCACCTCATCTGGTACGTGGTGATTAGATCGTCAACGGCATGGGCTATGGTCATGACAGTGTCATCGTATTACGAAAATCGCGAATGGGTATACCGGAAGTGCTGGATGCTAGCCCCTGCGCGAGGCTTAGGCGTACTCCTCATTGGAACCAATCGACGCTATTGCAGCTCAGTCGTTCTATCGTAAGCGCCACGTCATCCTGAATGTAGTAAAGATCGGGAGTCTGGCTGGCATGCGCGTAGCACGCCGTTTTTTTCGTGGCTTCCGTTTCGCTGATGTCCACATAGCGGTTGGGCGAAAATTGCAGGTATCTTCCGTCGGAAACTTAGGAATAGAGCGCAAATCTGACCAAGTTGTCCAGGCGTTGTAGGCCATCATGGTATGGCGCGGTGATCGGCATGATTGTCGACGGGCCACTGATGATTGTGGCGGCGGATTTTTCGGTTGCATAGTTGCTGAATTGGTCAAGTGGCCGTTATCGACGATGGCGTGGCCTCCGCAATGTACGCCGGTGAAGATGGACGGCTCTCAGCAGCTCGCAAGTTATTTTGTTCACGATCCAGGTAGAGGAATATGCCGGCGGAAACACTCCATCATCAGAGTACAGCCAGAAAATCTGCGTGGCAGAAGTCCGGAAATGGGTCGATGGTGCCGGCCAGGGCATCCGTATCAGGATCTCCGGCGATGACCGCACGATCATCGACTTTGAATCGTGTTACATTGAATAGCGGAAATCAAATTGCGGGTTAGCGCAGCGGCAAGGACGAACCGGGATTATTGCAAATGCAGATCGCTCGTATTGTCGGCGGAAGCATCAGGTATGCTGAGCAGACTGAGCAAGGAGCATGCAGATGAGGCATTGAGGAGTACGCTCGAAATGAATCGGTCTGAGTTGGATCTTGCTCATAGCAGCCGGCGACGGCGCCGCAGCGCATTGCCCCTGTAACAACCAGGACACCTACAATTTTTCAGCAGACTATTTTGGTCACGAAACCGATTGCTAACAGATCTGAATGAAGGAAGGTTTGTCGGTCAAATAAATGAAATCGATAGCGAGATCGGCGTCGTGAGCGGAATTACAGATCTTACCCTTAAACGCTACAATAAAATTCCGTCAGGTCCGATCCATGGCAGCCGATAGCAGATAATCAGTTGCGATTGGCTCTCAAGCAAGTTTAAGGAGTCAGGGCTAGCCCTAGGCGTGGTGGGCTGGAACCGGCGTCAGAGCGTCGATTACAGCTCGGTGAATTCTGCAGTAGTGGCTTTGCCGCCGAGGTCGCGGGTGACGTGCTTGGCTTCGCGGTACACCTTTTCGACCGCGGCTTCGATGCGCAGTGCGGCGGATTGTTCGCCCAGATGCTTGAGCATCATGATACCGCTCATCAGCAGAGCCGTCGGATTGGCGAGCCCCTTGCCGGCGATGTCGGGGGCGGTGCCGTGAACGGCCTCGAACATTGCACAGGAGTCGCCGATGTTGCCACTGGGCACGACGCCGAGTCCGCCGACTAAACCGGCGGCGAGATCGCTCATGACGTCGCCATAAAGATTCGGCAGCAGCAGCATGTCGAATTGACCCGGGTCGAGGACCATTTGCATGCAAGCGTTGTCGACGATCAGCTCTTTGTATTCGGTTTCGGGATATTGCTGGGCGACGGTGCGAATCGATTTCAAGAAGAGGCCATCACTCAGCTTCATGATGTTGGCTTTATGGATGGCGTGAATCTTTTTGCGGTTCTGACGCTTGGCGTACTCGAAGGCAAACCGCGCGATGCGCGTGGAGGCCTTCTCGGTGATGATTTTCAGGCTTTCGACGACGCCGGGAACCACTTCGTGCTCGAGGCCTGAGTACAGATCTTCGGTATTTTCGCGGACCAGCACGATGTCAACGTTCTCGAATCGCGATTTTACTCCGGGAAGATTTTTGACCGGGCGAAGGTTGGCGTAGAGATCGAGAGTCTTGCGCAGCGCGACGTTGACGCTTGGTGCGCCGCCGGCGATGGCAGTGCCCGTCGGGCCCTTTAGGGCTACTTTGTTGCGGCGAACAGATTCCACGGCGTCCTGATTGACAGCTTGGCCGGCTTCGGTAGCTTTGTTGGCCCGTGCTTCGAGCTCTTCCCACTCGAATTGGACGCCCGTCGCTTCCAAGATGCGCTGGGTGGCGGTCGCGACTTCGGGGCCGATGCCTTCGCCGGGGATCAGTGTGACTTTGTGTCTCATGGGTGCATCGTATTCTATGTGAAGGGCCGAGGCTTGTCGAAATCCGCCGTCACAAGCGTTGCCGCAAAGGAAACTCCGGCTTGTGCAGACGCTGCCGAGTTTTGTTATACTTACGTCGTACGTTAGCTCTGCTGCCTGTGCGCGGAGAAGGGGATTATGATCAATCTAACGCCTGTTGCAAGTTCCAAGGTCAAGGAAATCATGCAGATGCAGAACCCGGTGCCTACGGCGCTGCGCGTCGCGGTGGTCGGGGGCGGCTGCTCGGGTTTCCAATACCACATGGCTTTTGAGAATTCGACCAACGACACCGATGAAGTCGTCGATTTTGACGGCTTGAAAGTGGCCGTCGATCAGATGAGCTCGATGTACCTGGAAGGCGTAGAGATCGACTATATCGAGACGGTGGAAGGCGCGGGGTTCAAATTCAACAACCCCAACGTGAAGAGCACCTGCGGTTGCGGGAGCTCGTTCAGCGTCTGACATTTGAGGCTGAGAGTGAATTTCTCTCCGGCTGAGGTTTCCAAGGCTCCTGGGTTTTCGCCCGGGAGCCTTTTTTTATGCTTGGCTCATTAGCGGAGTGGGACGAGCGGCACCGGGCTGCGGCGGACAAGGCCACCGCCGAGCCAGCGAGCTTCGTCACGGAGTTGTTGCCGTTGCTGCCGCGTGGGCCGGTGCTGGATTTGGCTTGCGGAGCCGGTCGCCATGCGCTGCTACTGGCATCACGGGGGCGGCATGTAACGGCTGTCGATGGATCGGCTACGGCGCTTGATATTCTGGAACAGCGCGCTAGAGCGGCTCATCTGCTCGTGCGACATATCTCAAAAATTGGTGGCGCCGAGGAATCTCGCGCGGGTATCGATCTGGCGTTGGCCGATCTTGAGCACGCTGGCTTGCCGCAGGAATGTTTCGCGGTGATTCTGTGCGTACATTACCTGCAGCGATCTTTATTTCCGCAGATTGAGAACGCGCTGGTGCGAGGCGGCATGCTTTTGTATGAGACGTTTACGCGAGCGCAGCTGGAGTTTGCGGGTGGGCCGAACAATCCGGAATATTTGTTGGATTGCGGAGAACTGCGCAACGCGTTTCCATCGTTGCGATTGTTGTTTTATCGCGAATTGCGGGCCGGGAAGGGAATTGCGAGTTTGCTGGCGAAGAAGGGGTGACGGGCGTTGCTTTGGATAATTTTGACAAGACGAAATAGAGTGCGGGCGTGAATCTCGCCCCGATGAATTCCAACTCCGTGAAATTTGCGATCTCTCGTGGGAAGTCTCTTTTCCTCGATCTAGATTCCTAGCACGGTCACTAATTCTTTTACCGATCCCGCCGACTTCTGCAAAGCGGCATTTTCTTCCGGCGTCAGCTTGATCTGGATGATCTCTTCCGCGCCACTAGCTCCCAGCTTCACCGGCACGCCAACAAAAAGTCCCTTGATCCCATACTCCCCATCCAGATACACGGCGCAGGGCAGAATCTTCTTCTTGTCTTTCAGAATCGCTTCCACCATCTCGACAGCCGCAGCCGACGGCGCATAGTAAGCCGACCCCGTCTTCAGCAAATTCACGATTTCAGCGCCACCCTTGCGCGTGCGCTCGACAATCGCATCAATCCGCTCCTTCGGCAGCAGATCGGGTAACGGAATTCCCGCAACCGTTGAATAGCGCGGCAGCGGCACCATGTCATCGCCATGCCCGCCCAGCACAAATGAGTGCACGTTCTCCACGCTGACCTTGCACTCCATGGCCACAAACGCGCTCATGCGCGCCGAATCCAGCACGCCCGCCATGCCCAGCACGCGCGATTTCGGAAAACCGCTCACCTTGAACGCTGCCTGTGCCATCGCGTCCAGCGGATTCGTCACCACAATGATGATGCAATTCGGCGAATGCTTGACGATCTGCTCGACCACCGCCTTCACCACGTCGTAGTTCGCCTTCAGCAGGTCGTCGCGCGACATTCCGGGCTTCCGCGGAAATCCGGCCGTGATCACGACAACGTCGCTACCTGCGGTCCCTGAGTAATCACCGTTCGCCGTCGAAATGCCCCTCGCGAACGCATCCGTCCGCGTAATGGGGCCCGACTCAACCATATCCAGCGCCTTGCCCGCCGGCGGCCCATCCAGAATATCCGTCAGCACCACATCGGCCAGTTCCAGATCCACAATGCGCTGCGCGGTCGTCGATCCCACAAAGCCGCCACCTACCACCGTCACCTTTTTTCGACTCATCCTGTCCTCGTCCTCTTCCTATGCCCGTGCCGAAACTTACTTCGACCTGTCGATACTACCGTGCCACTGCTTGCCCCTTCATATTCTCAATGATCGCAGTCGCAAATGCCGAGGTCCCCACCTTAGTCGCGCCCGGCATCAAGCGCTCCAGATCGTAGGTCACCTTCTTCTGCTGAATCGTTCGCGCAATCCCGCTCTCGATCAGTTGCCCGGCTTCTTTCCATCCCAAAAACTCAAACATCATCGCGCCCGACAGCATCACCGATCCCGGATTGATCACGTCCTTGTCCGCATATTTCGGTGCTGTTCCATGAGTCGCTTCGAATACTCCAAATCCGTCCCCGATATTCGAACCTGGCGCCATTCCCAATCCACCCACCTGAGCCGCGCACGCATCCGACAAATAATCGCCGTTCAAATTCGAGGTCGCCAGCACGCTGTACTCATCCGCGCGCATCAGCACCTGCTGAAACACGGAGTCCGCGATGCGATCGTTGATCATCAACTTTTTCTTCCACTGCCCTTTGCCGTGCGTCGCGTAGATCGCGTCGATGGTCTGCCTTACTTCGTCATACACAGTCTTTTTGAACGCGTCAGTGGCCTGCTCCAGCCCTGGCTCGATCATCGCCGCATTCTGTTCCACTGTGAGCGAGCCATTTTTATCCAAATTGTCGACAATCCAGCTCTCGCGTTCCGTAATCGTCTGTCCGCGAAATTCTTCCTGCGCCAACTCGTAGCCCCAATCGCGGAATCCACCCTCGGTGAACTTTTGGATGTTGCCCTTGTGAACGAGCGTGACGCTCTTGCGCCCGTATTTGAGCGCGTACTTGATGGCGCGCCGCACCAGTCGCTTCGTTCCCGTCGGCGAAATTGGCTTGATGCCCACGCCAGAATCCCACCGGATCTGCTTCTTGCCATCCTTCAACATGTCATTGTTCAAAAATTCCAGCAGCTTCTTCGCTTCCGGCGTGCCCGACTTCCACTCGATTCCGATGTACACGTCCTCGGTATTTTCGCGGAAGATAAAAATGTTCATCTTCTCGGGCTCGCGTACTGGCGAGGGCACTCCCTGAAAATAGCGCACCGGCCGCTCGCAGGAATACAAATCCAGGATCTGCCGCAACGCCACATTCAGCGAACGAATCCCGCCGCCCACCGGAGTTGTCAGCGGTCCCTTGATCGCCACGCGAAAATCACGGATGGCCTCAACAGTATCGTTCG
The DNA here is from genome assembly GCA_963788725.1 of uncultured Acidobacteriota bacterium. Lineage (GTDB taxonomy): Bacteria > Acidobacteriota > Terriglobia > Acidiferrales > UBA7541 > Acidiferrum. The sequence goes on from CAWBHT010000001.1 coordinate 258,687, forward strand.
GCAGCCACTCTTTATAGGTGTTGAAAGCTTTCTCGCCCGCGAAAACTTCGAACCACGCAACCTTCCGTTTTCCGCCATACGCGTGCTCTACTGCTGCATCAAACACGCGCCGCGACGCCTTCCAGATATCCCGCCCGGTGCCGTCGCCCTCGATAAACGGAATGATCGGCGTGTCCGGCACTTGCAATTCGCCGCCGCTATAGCCAATCGCTTTGCCCTCAGCGGGAACTGCCTGGCCGTTGTACGCGCTCTTCATGAGTTGCAAGCCTCCGAGAAAACTGGTGTGCCGCGCTAAATGAGTGAGGTGTGTTTCTATGTTCGCCGGATTGTCAGATGTATCTGATCAAATCGCAGCCACACCGCGAACCAAAAACCATACCACAAGCAGGAAATAGATCGAAATGAGCCGTACTCTGTGCTAAAGGTCCGTTGAGGGAAAGCTCATGTAGCGGCCGCCCGCTATGGGGCGGGCGTACTTCGGCTCCAGCAATGTCGTGCCGAGGTCAGATAACCTGTCATTCTCAGCGCTTCCAACAACGACGCGCGAAGAACTTCAACGCCCGATTAGTCGACCAAACTAAACGAGGGAGCTCATCGACGATCGGTCGAACATGATCAGTCCGAGCATGGCCCGCATTTTCGCCACTGCCACCTCTAGAACAAATTCCAAAGGAACTGATTGTAAACCTCATGATGGAACTGGACCTCAGGCACCTTCACAAACGTGCCGAGGTGCCGCGCACAGCGATCCGCCGCAGCCTGCTTCAAATCCGCATATCGTCCCTTGACGTCTTCGCCCAACAATTTTGTAGTCCACGGCGCCTTGCGAAAATCCTCAAGCGCCGTATAGATGTTGTCCGGCAAATAGCGCTCCGCCTGCCGCAAATTCTTCGTCTTTGCGGTGTCACCCTGAATGCCAGTCTTGAAGATCGAATACATCACCATGTACGGGTTAGCGTCCGGCGCCACCGAGCGCACTTCCACGCGCATGCTCTTCTCGTTGCCGATGGGGATGCGCACCATCGATCCGCGATCCACCGCCGACGCCTTGATCTGGTTTGGCGCCTCAAAGTGCGGATCCAGTCGCCGATACGCATTCACGCTCGAATTCAGCAGCAAACAAATGTCGTTTCCATGAGTGAGTACGCGATCCACAAACGACCAGCCCACCTTGCTCAACTTCTCCTCACCCTTCGGATCCCAGAAAAGATTCTTGCCCTTCTGGCTGATCGAAACGTTGGTATGCATGCCGTTGCCGTTTACGCCCACCACCGGCTTCGGCAAAAAGCATGCGGTCATCCCCATTTTCGTGGCCACCTGACGACAGATCAGCTTGTACAACTGGATCTGATCCGCGGCCGCAACGCACTCTCCATACCCATAATTGATTTCAAACTGTGATGGCGCGACTTCCGGATGATCTTTTTCGTTCTGGAAGCCCATCGCGCGCTGCACTTCCGCGGTCGTGTCGATGAACATGCGCAACGGATCACCGGGCAGGGAATGATAGTAGCCGCCGGTATTCACGTAGTCGAATTTGCCGGTATCGTTGTAGCGGGCCTCCGCGTCCGCGCCGCTGAACAGAAATCCCTCGATCTCATTCGCCGCATTCAGCGTGTAGCCTTCTTCATTGAACAGTTCCGTCGCGAAGGATTTCAGCGCGCCGCGAATGTCCGCCCGGTATGCCGAGCCGTCCTTGTCGATGACCTCGCCGAACACCAGCACTTTGCCGTTCCCGAAAATATCTGCAGGACCCCAGTAAAAGGCGCTCCAGTCCACACCCAGCCGCAGGTCGCTCTCGCGCTGCGCCGTAAATCCCCGGATGGAAGACCCGTCGAACGTCAGATTGTCCCAGCTCTTGATCAGAAATTTCTTGTCGTAGTCCAACATGTGCAGCCGGCCTTCTAAATCGCTGAAAAGCACGGTCACAGCCTTGATGCGCTTCTCGTCGGTCAAATACTTGATGCGCTCTTCCTGAATGTCATGCGCGGCAACACGGTCCAGGCGCTGCTTCTTCGCTTTCAAATTCAATTCTTCAAGTTCTTCGTACGAAAGGGACAGGAAATTACGCAAATCGTTCGACATGAGTCTCCTCAACGTGAGTTGTAAAGAAAGTCGGCGGCGGAATTGTCTGCGGAAAACGACCAGCCATAAGCACGGTAGGGTACCGCGTCGTTCTCGCGGCGGTCAAACGCAAATCACGCAGCGATGATGCAGAAAATCAATTCCTCAAATCACAAAAACAACTGAAGCTCAGCATTGGGTGCCGCACCCTACGTTTTTCAGGATGCGGGTTTAGATCAAATCTCAAGCACTATCAAAAGCAGAACGAGACGCCTGTCGCGCTAAGCAAACAATCGACAATCCCTAGTCGTAATATTCTTGCCCCAAATGCGTAATCAAATCCTCGCCCATCATCCACCGCAGCGTATTCTTCAGCTTCATCAACTGGATGAACAAATCATGCTCGGGATACAGGTTCGGCGCGGTCATCGGCGACTTGAAATAAAAACTCAGCCACTCCTGAATCCCCGAAAAGCCCGCTCGCTGAGCCAGATCCATAAACAGCACCAGGTCCAGCACGATCGGCGCCGCCAATATCGAATCGCGGCACAGAAAATCCACTTTGATCTGCATCGGATAGCCCAGCCACCCGAAGATGTCGATGTTGTCCCAGCCTTCTTTGTTGTCTCCGCGTGGCGGATAGTAATTGATGCGCACTTTGTGATGCATCTTGCCGTAAAGCTGCGGATACAAATCCGGCTGCAAAATGTATTCCAGCGCGCCCAGTTTCGATTCCTCTTTGGTCTTGAACGATCCAGGATCCTCGAGCACTTCGCCGTCGCGATTTCCCAAAATGTTTGTCGAGAACCAGCCATCCAGTCCGAGCATGCGCGCCTTGAACGCCGGAGCCAGCACTGTCTTCATCAATGTTTGGCCGGTTTTGAAGTCCTTTCCGCAGATCGCCACATTATGTTCCAGCGCCAGTTCCTGCATCGCCGGAAAATCCACCGTCAGGTTTGGCGCGCCATTCGCGAACGGCACTCCGCTGGTAATCGCTGCCCACGCATACAGCATCGAGGGTGCGATCGCCGGATGATTCGCCTTCATCGCCTCCACAAACTTTGCCGGTGTCGAGTGCACATCCTCCTGCTTAAGGAAAATTTCCGTGGAGCCGCACCAGCACGTCACCAGTCGCGAAACCCTGCTGGTCTTCTTGAAATTCGCAATATCCTCTTTAATCTGCAAGGCCAGCTCGTACTTGTTCTTGCCTTTCTTGATGTTCGGCCCGTCCAGCTTCTTCACATATTCGTGATCGAACGCTGCCTTCATCGGCCTGATCGTGGACAGAAACGGCTTCACTTTTTGCAAATCCTGAAAGCTCAGAACGCCGGCATTGCGCGCCGATTGAAACGCGTTGTCTTTGTAAATGTCCCATCCCGCGAAAACCAGATCGTTCAACCCGCTCAGCGGCACAAACTCCTGGATCCTCGGTGTGCGTTTGTCGGTGCGCTTGCCCAGCCGGATCGTCCCCAACTGCGTCAGCGATCCCACTGGCTGCGATTTGCCCGTACGCACAAGCTCTACGCCCGCCATAAACGTGGTGCTCACCGCACCCATTCCCGGCAGCAGCACTCCCAATTTCCCCTTCGCTGGCGCAATCTTCCCTGGCTTTTCCATTCCTCTCCTTCATCCACCTGAACGCTTGCCGGATGTTCGACGACCAGATATTTGGCGAGCTGATGATCCTAAAGTACCCGCGCGCCCTGGTTGTTTTTCGCTGCTCGCGGGACACACAAACGCATCACAGCCGCAAAAACAAACCACTAATGATGCGCGATCAAGCTCTCATTTGCAACGCGCTAACCGCCATGTTCATTCAACACTGTCGCATCTCATCAGATCCAATCCATTCCATACAAAATGGCCTTACATTTTTTGATCCAGTGCTAAGCTCTTGTCACCAGTAGCCCATTCCATGTCCACGAACAGGCCCGCACCTCGCGTCATCCGCTTCGGTAGTTTCGAGCTTGATCTCGAAGCGTGTGAACTCCGGAAGAGTGGTCTGCGCCTGAAATTTGCCGGCCAACCCTTCCAGGTGCTCGCCATATTGCTGGAAAATCCGGGACAAGTAGTGACTCGCGAACAGCTACAGCAGCGTCTCTGGCCGGATACTTTCGTTGATGTAGACCACAGCCTGAACACTGCAATCAATAAAATTCGCGAGGTCCTCGGCGACTCGGCTGAGAATCCGCGCTTTATTGAAACCATTCCGCGCCGCGGCTATCGCTTCCTCGCAGCCGTGAATGCACCGTCCATCGCAGGCGGCATCAACGACTCACTGGAAACGCCGCCGCTCCCGCCAATTCCGGCGCCGTCCCGCGCGTACAATCGCATCGCAGTCAGCGCCGTTTCTCTGATTGCTATCGCGACGCTTTCCGCTTTCCTTTTTTTCGAGCGTCGAACTCACGCTATCTTCATGCCACACGCTTTGACTCGCGTGACCTTTGACGACGGTTTGCAGATTGGCGCGACTTGGTCCCCTGACAGCCGCTTCATTGCTTACAGTTCCGATCGCGGCGGAAAGTTTGACGTTTGGGTTCGCCTCGTCAGCGGCGGAGATGCCGTTCAAATCACTAAAGGTCCGGGTCACAATTGGCAGCCGGACTGGTCGCCTGACGGCAAGAGCATTGTGTACCGTTCCGAAGATGGAGGCGGCCTGTTCGTGATTCCCGCACTTGGGGGCGAGGGCCAGGCTAAAAAGATTGCCTCCTTCGGCTACTATCCCCGCTGGTCTCCCGACGGTTCGCAGGTCTTGTTCCGCACACATCTCTCACCGCTGGGCATCACCAATCGATTTTTTGTAGTGGAGGTTAATGGCGGTCAGCCACGCGAAATCCTTGCCGACCTGCTCGCTCGCCACAATCTATCTGCCGACGCCGCGGCTTGGCACCCTGACGGTAAACGCGTATCCCTAATGTGCCACGATCCTGGAGGGACCTTCACTCTGTGGACCCAGGCGCTATCGGACGGCACAGAACTGCAATCTCGCTTTATGCCTGAAGTCATCAAGCAATTCGCCGAAGCGTCCTCTGGTACTGGAGCAGTCGAATTTACCTCCGCTGCAAAAATTTCGTGGTCCTCTTCAGGCGACGCCATTTATTTCGATCGCATTTACCGAGGTGCGCGCAATCTTTGGAAGCTGACCATGGACCCCGCAACCTTGGCAGCAGTTGCCGCTGAGCGCCTCACCACAGCGGCAGGACCAGACTCGCAACCTGCAATTTCCTCCGACGGCAAGAAGCTCGCCTTTACGACCCAGAACCGCCTCGTCCGAGCCTGGCTTTTTCCTTTTGACGCCTCCGCAGGTAAGGTAACCGGGCGGGGTAAAGCAATCACCTCCTCGGGTATCGCCGCGTGGCTGCCCAATCTTTCCCGGGACGGAAGCAAGCTGGCCTACTCCGCCGCCTACGGGGACAAAATTGACCTGCGACAAAAAATTCTTCCTGACGGCCCGGAAACCACTTTACTTGCAGACCCCAACTTCGGAGGCTTTGCGATCTGGTCTCCCGATGCCGCCCGTCTCCTGTATCGCGTTTTCATACCGGAACATGTTTCACTAGCGACCCCGAACTCCTTTAAGGGAGGGCGGCTCAAGCTTTGGTCCAGCGCCACTCGCGAAGAACAGTTGTTGGGACCCCTCGTCAAACCAAGCTTGGATCTTGAGCCTTACGACTGGGCCCCCGACGGTAAATCTGCCCTCGTTTCCATCGGAAGTGTCACCCCACGCAACGGAAATTCCACCTCACGCACTACCGACATCTGGCGCATACCTATCGGAGCGGAATCATCGGAACAAACCAATGTTCCCGGTCAACGCTTGTTTTCACTTGCCGATTATGGTTTGTACCAAGAACACTTCTCGCCGGATGGCCGGTGGATTGTATTCGTTGCCTGTCATAACAGCGTCAGTTTCGAATGCACACTCTTCGCGGCCCCGGCACAAGGCGGTTCCTGGACGAACCTTTCGGAAGGCCACTTCATGGACGATAAGCCGCGCTGGTCTCCTGATGGGAAAATGATCTATTACGTTTCCGGACGCGCCGGAGTTTACGACGTGCGGGGATTGCGTTTCGATCCGGTCCGCGGTCGGGCGGTAGGAGCTTCGTTTCCGGTCACATCCTTTGCCAGTCCTGGCCCGATCATCGCTAATAACATAACTGCGGTCGAACTAACACTGAACCAGAAGTCTTTGGTAATTATTCTCGAGGAGAGCCCAGGGAACATCTGGATGCTGGACAACGTAGACCGTTGAAGTTGTCACGCTTACGGGCGTTAGGCAAATTCGCGACACGCTTTGCCTCGCGAGTTTCACCGGACCCAATCTTCAGTGAGTCCCTCTACGCCACCACGCCTTTGGCCGCCAGCTTCAGCGCTTCAATGGCCGCGCCTCGCGCGCCAGCCGTATCGCCGTTGGGCATCACATGAATCGGAATGTCCGCTTGCTCTTCCCGTTGCGGAGGCATGCCCTTCCGAATCTCCGCAAGAAACCACTGTTGAAATTCCTTGCCGGTTTCCAAGGCGCCACCACCAACGATCAGTGCATCCGGGTCGAATGTATTGATCATTTCGTCGAAAAATAATCCGAGCGCATGCGCCTGCACGCGAAAAATTTCGCGGCACATAGGATCGCCCTTCACGGCCAGGCCGCGTACAAGTTTCGCGGCTTCACCTATGCTCGGCGCTTGCGCCAGCGAATGCCCCTGATATTTCGGAAGAAAGTAGGGTAGAAACGTTTTTCCGATAGCGGTTAAAGAGCACAACGATTCGAGATCGCCGACGCGGCCGCAATTGCACTCGGGTGTCAGTCCCTCGATTCCCGCAATGCTCTGATAGGGAAGCAGCACGTGGCCGAGCTCACCGCCGAATCCAACCCGGCCCTTGATCACATTACTTCCGTCGATGATGACGCCGCCGCCGAGCCCGGTGCCGATAATCGCGGAAACAGATGTCTCCTTACTGTTGACGCCAAAAATTGAAAAATGCCCCCATAGCGCAGCGGCATTTCCGTCATTCAGGTAAGTGACTGGTTTGCCCAGACGCTTTTCCAGATTTCCGCGAATGTCGTAGCCCGACCAATTGGCATGAACGAAATTGGTGGCGCCCTTGGTACTCAGCACACCGCTTGCGCTCGCCGGGCCTGGAGTATCCAGCCCGACGGCGACCACATCTGATAGCTGAACCCCTGCCTGCGCCACCGCGATCTTCAGTCCATCTTCGATTTGTTGCAGGCAAACATCCGGGCCCTGTTTGGAGAGCGCGGGATGCTCGCACAATCCATCGATCAGGAACTTTGCTTGCGCGTCCACCAGCGTGTAATTGACGGCGGTACCGCCCAGATCGACTCCGGCCACCAGGTTCACCATATGCTCCGCTCCCGCCGTGACGTTCGGCGCAGGACCGGAAATCATCGTCCACTTGGCGACCCCGCGTCAAACGGCGCGTAACTTGGCGGGCACTACATCAGGGCATAGACGTTGCCGTCAGCGCTGCCAAAATAAATCGTGTCACCGGCAACCACGGGAGAACTCAGCACGGTGCCGACGGCCATCATCTTTTGTACGCCAGACATCATGTCGTCGTAGAAGAAGTCGAAAAACGCCGCCTCATAATTCGGAGCGCCGCCCTCTTTTGTGTACATCGCGCAATTTTGTTTGTGAGCCTCGGTTTCGTATGTCCACGCCAATGTGTGTGTTTTTAAGTCGATAGCCAGGAGCTTGCCTTCATGGGAACCGATATAGGCGAAGCCACCCGCCAGTGCCGGAGAGGAAAACATCGGCCAGTGGTGATTGTCCACGGAAAATATTTCCGACCCGGTTTTGGCGTCAACGGCATGGAACAGGCCGGTGTCGGAAGTCGCGAAATAAACCTTGCCATCGCTCACCGCCGGGGAGGCAATCACCCACGATCCTTTGTTGGGATAGGCCCATAGCTTTTTCCCGGTGGCGAGATCGAGGGCGTAAAAATTGGAATCGCGGCAGCCGAAGTACACCACACCGTTGGCCACCGCAGGCGACGACTGAATACCAACTTGATTGTGGATGTCCGGATCCTCGCCGGTCTTGAAGCGCCATTTTTCTTTTCCGGTGGCGGCATCCAGAGCGTAGAGAAAACTGTCCCAGCTGCCTACCAGTACCACACCGTCGGCAATCGCTGGAGATCCGTGAACCACATCGCCAGTCTTAAATTTCCATTTCACGGTGCCGGTGGCCGCGTCGAGCGCATAGATGTTGGTGTCGCCGCTTCCGAAGTAAACGATGCCATTGGAGACCACTGGGGAGGAAAGATAGAAGTCAAACGGATCGGGCATGACTTCGGCAACCGGCGAAGCTCCGTGAAGGTGCGTGGCCGCAAAGCGCCGTTCACCAGGGGTGGCAAATTTCCATTTTTCCTTGCCAGTGACGGAATCCACGGCATAGAAATTTCCATCGTAGCTGCCAAAGAAGACCACACCGGCGGAGACCGCTGGCGAAGAGGTGATGCGGCTTTCGGTTTTAAACTCCCACTTCTTGGCTCCGCTAACGCGATCCAGCGCGTACATCATATGGTCGCTGCTGCCGATGTAAACGGTGTCGCCCGCGATCGCCGGGGAGGAAAACACCTGGGCTTTGGTGCGGAATTGCCAGCGAACTTTTGTAAATTTAGGAATTCCAGCTCCCGCATACTCGCCGGTGTGCTGGGGATTGCCGCGGAACATGGCGTCCTGCGCTAGCGCGGGCGAACACACCAGCAGAAAAAGACCAACCAAGCGTCGCATGGAGATCCTCCGATGCGGGGATAGACGCGATGCAAATGAAAACGTTTCCTTTGCGACATTTCTCCAGTAAACTCGGGCCGCTATGACATCCTTTTCTCGACGTGACGTACTCAAGACTGTGGCCTCAGGAGTTGCTATGGCATCCCTGCCGTCCGCGACGTGGTCGCAGCAGAACACTCCCATTCCGCGGAAGGGAAATATCAAGCAGTCGGTGTCGCGCTGGTGCTACAAGGACATTGCGCTTGATAAGCTCTGCGAATACTCGGCTCAAATCGGCTGCAAAGCCATCGATCTGCTGAAAGAAGACGAGTGGGAGGTTCCGCGGCGCTACGGGCTGATCTGCGCGATGGGCTACGGTGGCGGCGGGGAACTGACTGATGCGATGAACCGCGTCGAAAATCACGCCAAGATCGAAGAAGGGCTTCGCAAATCGATTCCGCAAGCGGCGAAAATGGGCGTGCCCAACGTGATCACATTTTCGGGCAACCGCAGAGGCATGTCCGACGCCGAAGGCGCCAAAAACACCATCGCGGGATTGAACCGCGTTAAAAAAATCGGCGAAGACAATGGCGTCAACATTTGCATCGAGCTGCTGAACAGTAAGATCGACCATCACGACTATATGTGCGATCACACCGGGTGGGGCCTCGAGGTAGTGCAGGCGGTGAATTCACCGCGCGTCAAGCTGCTCTACGACATCTACCACATGCAGATCATGGAAGGCGACCTGATCCGCACCATCCAGAAAAATATCGATTGGATCGGACATTTCCATACCGGCGGCGTCCCGGGCCGGCATGAGCTGGATGGCACGCAGGAAGTACAGTGGGATGGCGTGATGCGCGGAATCGCCGCCACGCCCTACCAAGGCTATGTGGCGCATGAATTCGTGCCCACGAAGGATCCGCTCACTTCGCTGAAGCAAGCCGTCGATTTGTGCGACGTCTAAGGCCTTTTCACTGCGCGTGCGCGTGATACCATCTCGCGCGATATGAAAACTTCCACCCGCCTGTTCTTATTCGCAACGCTCACGCCGCTGTTGTGTTCTACCGCTCCTGCTCAGGAACAGAAATTCGCCGACCTCGGCGAGTTCAAGCTCGTCAGCGGCGAAGTGATTCACGACTGCAAAATTGGCTACCGCACGTTCGGCAAACTAAATGCCGATAAGTCGAATGTCATCGTATTTCCCACCTGGGCCGGCGGCACCACCGAAGAATTGACCGGAGATGTAGGCCAGAAGGGAATGGTCGACGACGCGGATTACTTTGTGATTTTGCTGGACGCCTTCGCGAACGGCGTTTCGTCATCACCCTCGAACAGCGCGAAGCAACCGCACATGAAGTTCCCGAAGATCACCGTGCGAGACATGGTCAACAGCCAGCATGAGGTGCTGACCAAAGTGCTGGGCATCTCGCACGTGAAGGCGGTGATGGGCGTGTCGATGGGCGGGATGCAGACGTTTCAGTGGATGGTGTCGTATCCCGGTTTTATGGACGAGGCGATACCCATCGTGGGCTCGCCGCGCGTGGCGCCGTACGATGTCGTGTTGTGGCGAATCAACATCGATGCCATCGAGACCAATCCGGCCTGGAATCACGGCGACTACACCGAAAATCCATCGAAGCTTGTGGAGTCCGAAATCGGCGAACTGCTGCTGAACTCGCCGTCGCAGTACAACCGTACCCACACGCGAGAGCAGGCCTTGGCGAGCCTCGCGAAAGCCGAGGGAGCCCCAGGAAAAGACGCCAACAACAAGATCCGGCAATCCGAAGCCATGATGACGCTGGACGTCGCCGATCAGTTTGGCGGTTCGATGGAGAAAGCCGCCGCAGCGGTAAAGGCGAAAGTCTTCGTCATCGTGGCCAGGCAAGACCACGTTGTGACTCCCCAGCCGGCGATCGACTTCGCGAAGCAAGTCGGCGCGCCGCTGCTGGAACTGGAGTCCGACTGCGGACACCTCGCGCCGTCCTGCGAGCAGGGACAAGTGTTCGCCGCCGTCGCCGCCTTCCTCAAGAAGTAGTCCCAGCGGAACGCCAGGCGCGCTTCCGCCTCACAAAGGCCTAGTTGACTCCTATTTCATTAGGCCATTCGGCTGGCTATTTAGGGGTTTACTTGACGGGGATGGAGTAGTGGGATGCGAAAACAAGCCACTTGCCGTCGGTGTTGATCCATGTGTCGGTCATGCGGTCGTGATATTCGTAAGGCTTTCCCTTGGTTTTGCCTTTTTCGTGGTACGCGCCGGTGACGATGGCGACATTGCCCCTGACACGAACCTTCTGTTCCACTATTTCGGCTATCTCTACTTCTGTATTCGCATCGCCCGAGTGCGCGACATAGCCGACCTTGCCGTAGGTGCTGCCGTCCTCAACGGTGATGATGAAATCTTCGGCGAGCAAGGAACTCATGGTTGCGACATCGCGCTGCTTGTAGGCGTCGCACCAGGATTTTTCGAGTGCGGATATTTTGGTCGTGGCATCCGGCTTTTGTTCGGCGAATGAGAGCATCGCCAGACAGGTTGCGGCAAACATACAGACCATTACAACGCGGTTTAAGCGCATGTGGTGTTCCACTCCGGAAGCAACCGATTTGTGGATTGTTTCGCCTGTGGAGCTGGGTCTCAAGAGAAACAATGTGTTGTGTGAGCAAAAAGGCATCGGTGTCGGCATTGTGCGTGAGGAGGGTTGAGGGTCGCAGCAGTTGAGAGCGATGCCGCGATGATGGCTAGGAGCGAGCGTGTGCGGAGACGCCGAGCCTCATCGACTGTTTAAGGGCAGGATCACTCGATGATCCCACCACTGCGCAGTTCGGCGCGCAAACGCACGCACGGAAGGAAACGCTGGCTCCCCGCTGCCTACCGCTCGGCACCGTCGGGATGACAGCTTTTTACTTCGATCCAGTGATTGTGCGTGGAGTTGAATCTAAACCCGCATCGATGAAACGCGGCCCTCCGCCCAAAGGGCTGAAGGCAAGACCGGTGCGGTACCCAGCTCTGGTAATGAATGGAGTTCGCCGGCTGCCCGCGAAGTTTCAGGGCAAGCGTCTGAGCGATCACTATTCCTGTGGGACGTCCTCTTCGATCGGCAGCGATTCAATTTCCGGTCCGGAGTGGCCGGCTTCTTTTTGGGCGGCTTTTTCGATTTTCCGTTGCGCGCGCTTTTCTTCCTTCATCTTCCGCTTGTCATTGCGCTTCATTTCCTTTTGGCGCTTTTGAAATGTCGTAGGCATAGCTTCTCCTTGAGAAAAATGCGGCCCAGCCAGCCGGGACCGTGCGGCCAACGGCAAATGCAAAGATGAAGTGACGCGAAAACTACCAGCGAGGCTCGCGCGGTTGGCGCGCGGATTCCCGATAGTCCTCGTTAGAGAACCGGCCGCCGCCCTTGCCACGATCGCGTCCGCCACCACCGCTCCCGCCACCGAAGTTGCGCGGGCCACGCGGTGCTCCACCAGCTTCGCGAGGACGCGCTTCGTTGACCTTGAGGTTGCGGCCGCCAGCTTCCTTGCCGTCGAGCCCGGCGATCGCTTTGGCAGCTTCGTCGTCATTGGGCATTTCGACGAAGGCAAAGCCGCGCGCGCGTCCGGTTTCGCGGTCCATGGCCATATGCACACGACTCACTTGGCCGAACGGCTCAAATAATGCGCGCAGGTCGCTCTCGGAAGTCTGAAAATTCATGTTGCCGACAAAAAGGCTCTTCATCTTTCGTTCCTGATTTCTGCGAGTTACAAACTGCAGAAGAAGCGAGGACGCCTTCTTCCAGCAACTGTGTCGCATAAGCTTCGAATCGGCTGAAATCGGTGGAGGGAGGGCAGCTAAAGCACGCCCTTCAGGGAATCTCAGGCAATCCAGCTGCACAAATACTGCGCAGTTGAGTAAGAATAGCACACATTCATACGAATGGATGGCGTCACTGGAACGATGAATCGGCAGCCTCTATTTCGGCTGCGAGTTCGACTCGGGAGAACCAAACATGGAAGCAACCGTGAACGGAGCGCAAGCCCCGAAGCATGGACGCGCGGCATTCGCGTTTATTTTTGTCACCGTGCTGCTGGACATGCTCGCGCTGGGCGTAATCGTCCCGGTGCTGCCGAAGCTGATCATCCAGTTTGAGCATGGCGACGTTGCCGTGGCCGCGCGCCAGGTAGGAATCTTCGCGTTCGTGTGGGCGGCGATGCAGTTCATCTTTGCGCCGGTCACGGGCGCGCTTTCGGACCACTTTGGGCGCAGACCGATCGTACTGTTGTCGAACTTCGGCTTAGGCTGCGATTACCTGTTCATGGCCCTGGCGCCGACGTTGCCCTGGTTGTTCGTGGGCCGCGTGATCTCCGGCATCACCTCCGCAAGCTTTCCAACGGCGAACGCATACATCGCAGACGTAACCCCGCCAGAGCAGCGTGCGGCGAAGTTCGGTATGTTAGGCGCGGCATTTGGACTGGGCTTCGTCGTCGGACCCGCTGTAGGCGGGATGCTGGGCGGACTCGGATTGCGCTATCCGTTCTGGGCAGCCGCCGGCTTGAGCCTTGCGAACGCCCTCTATGGATTTTTCATACTGCCGGAGTCGCTACCTAAGGAACGCCGCGCGGCGTTTAGCGTCGCTAAAGCGAATCCCATGGGCTCCCTAAAATTGTTGCGCTCGAACGCGGCCTTGTACGGCTTGGCAACCGCGATGTTCCTCTACTACAACGCCCACGAGGCTTTGCCGAGCATGTTCGTCATTTACACTGATTATCGCTATCACTGGAACCCGCAGATGACCGGATGGGCGCTGGCCGCGGTAGGCATCGGTTCGACGATTGTGTCTGCCGTGCTGATCTCCTGGGCTGTGAAAACATTCGGCGAGGTGCGAACGCTATTTATCGGCATGACCTGCGGCGTGGCGGGATTTGCGGTTTTCGCCGCCGCGCCTAGTACGACGATTTTATTACTCGGGATGCCGCTGCTTTCGCTGTGGGGATTGATGAGCCCGCCGATGCAGGCATTGATGAGCCGGCGGGTCGCGCCGACCGAGCAGGGGCAATTGCAAGGCGCGCTGATGAGTCTGTTTGGCGTCGCGGGCATGATCGCCCCGCTTGTGTTCACGAATGTGTTTGCGCTGGCGATTGCTCCAGGTCGGGACCTGCGCTTGCCGGGAGCGCCGTATTGGTTGGCCGCGACGTTGCTGGCGGCCGGTGGCCTGATTGCCTGGAATGTGGTTCGCAGGAGTGAGACTGACGTGGTGAGAGAAGTGGAAGTAGCAGACTGAGCCGCCACCCTGTAGCTCGGGCCTACAAGCTCGAGGGTTTAGATTCCACGACGAGCACGAGCCGATCCGTCGCGCAAACGGCTCAGGGCACGAGGATGCGGCACCGACGGAAACGCACGGATCCGCAGGGTGGTTATTGGACGCGCAGACCTAAAACCCGAGTCAGTGTTTGCTGGAGCTTGACCAGTTCGCGCTCGCGTTCATGTTCGGCGTGCGTGCGATCGGTGAGCGCTTCTTTCAGCAGGCGCAGATTGCGTCGAAATTCGAGCTGTGCGAGAACCAGGCGACTGAGCGCTTGCAACGCTTCCTTCTGTTCCTGGCTAATCTGCCGCGGCCTCTGATCTATCACGCACAAAGTACCCAGCGCGTAGCCATCTTCGTTGATCAGCGGCGCGCCAGCGTAGAAGCGGATGCGCGGCTCCGAGACGACAAGCGGATTGTCGCGAAAGCGCTCGTCCTGCAAAGTATCGGGAACCACCATCACATCGGGCTGTTGAATGGCCACGGAGCAGAACGCCACCTGGCGAGGAGTTTCGCAGACCTGAAGCCCGATTTTGGACTTGAACCACTGGCGGTCTTCATCAACCAGCGAGATCAGTGCGATCGGCGTGTTGCAGACGTAAGAGGCGAGCTGCGTCAGGTCGTCGAACGCTTGCTCTGGTTCGCTGTCCAGGATGGCGTACTTTTCCAGCGCGGCGACACGCGCGCCGTCGGAATCCAGGGCCTGCTTGGAGGCTGTCGTCATAAGTCCTCCCATCGTTCGTGGGACGACCCAGAGGCGGGGTCTTGCAGCGGGGGCATCATACTATTTCGCGGAACCAAGTAAAGAAGTAAGCACGTAAAAGAGAGCGTAAGGTTCGGATCGAAAAACCTTCGGCCGTATACTTTGCGGCGGCCGCTACATAGCAGAAAGAATGGTTGAAATTTACGATGTCAGGGCGCTGTTGTAGCGGCCACCTTCTGAGGTGGGCGGGTTACCCGGAGTTATCCTCCACGGAGGCTGCCAAGTACCATTCATCGGCAAACGCGGAATGGTTAACGTAAAGGCACCGGAAAATGGATACTCGTTCGGCTCGCTACACAAGCCAGCACGCACGGATTCGGCCAAGAAATATACCAAGCGACATGTTCAGGCGCATCGTGCGGGCGAAGAACGTAGTCGAAGAATTTTTTCTGCCACAGGAAAAAGAGGACCTGAGCGTTGCCGGTTGTTAGTTCGTGTGGTTTTCATTTTCACAGCAAGGACCAGGTTGAGCAGATCGCTTCTTGTATGAGTGCCTTCCGCCAAAAAGTGCAGGCGATCGGGCATCACGCAATACGCGTGAATGGCAAACGCGCGCGTCGCCGATTCGCAGCGTAGTGTTTCAAGAATGGAGAGGCATTTTGCGCGATCATGAAAGAAAGCTTTTCGCTGGAATGCACAGATAGTGATGAAGTAGAAGCGGCGGTCAAGATAATCACTGGCGGGTAGGCGGATGTTTTTGTGCCGGGAACATATATGACGCTAATTATAGGACTTGATACGTAATCACAAAATATAACACGATAAAGGCGCCCGCCTCGGAAGGCGCCGCGGAGGAGACGCGTATGACCCGAGCGAAGCGACGAGCACGTCTGATGTGGTTGGGCTTGGCGGTCGCGTGGTCCATTCCCGCTGCGGCGGCGCAGACCGTGGCACGGCACGACTGGACCGCGGAACGATGGAACGCGCAGTGGATCGCCTGGCCCGAGCCGCCCCAGCGTGACACCGGCATCTTTCATTTTCGCAAGACGATTGAACTGCGCGAGCTTCCCAAAGAGTTTGTAGTGCATGTGAGCGCTGACAACCGCTTCGTCCTGTTTGTGAACGGAGCGCGCGTTGGAGAAGGGCCGGCCAGCAGCGATTTGGCCCATTGGAAATACGAGACGTTCGATCTGCGCCCGTTTCTGAAGGAGGGAAGCAATCTCATCGCTGCCACCGTCTGGAATTTCGGCACCCTCGCTCCCGTGGCGCAGATGTTGTCGCGCGCGGGATTTCTGATGCAGGGCGACACTCCTGTTGCAGAAATCGCCAACACAGACGCGAACTGGCAAGTGGAAACCGAGCCAGGGCGCGAGATTTCGCACACCGACTTCATGGCCCACTTGAAGGCGTACTATGCCGGCCCGCCGGGGGAAATAGTCGATGGCCGGAAGTACGACTGGGATTGGAATACGTCCACGGCGAGTTCAAAAGGCTGGAAGAATGCCGCGACCATCGGCCCCGCCGCAGGGCGCCTTGCCTCCGACACTCGCACTGTCTGGATGTTGCAGCCGAATCCTTTGCCGGCAATGGAATATCGCGAAATTCCGATCGGACGAGCAGTATCCAGTTGGTCCGGAGGGAAAGGGGTTTCGCCACGAAGTCCGATGAGCATCCCGTTCCGCGTTCCGCCGCATACGACGACGTCCATGCTGATCGACACCGGTACGCTAACCACGGCCTATCCGGAGATAACCGTCAATGAGGGATCTGGTGCTCGGATTCGACTTACGTATGCGGAAGCACTGCTCGACGACCAGGGGCAAAAAGGGAATCGTGACGAATCTCGGGGCAGGCAGATCGTAGGCGTTTACGACGAGTTCGTTGCCGATGGCGGGCACCACGCTCTTCTCTCCGCTGATTTGGCGAACCTGGCGATACCTGCAGATTGAAATCAAGTCCGCAGATCAAGAGCTCTCTGTCGACAATCTATCCGCCCACTTCACTGCGTATCCCTTTAGCGAACAGGCGAAATTTGCCTCGAGCGACGCAGATCTGGCGAAGATTTGGGAAGTCAGTTGGCGCACCGCGCGGCTCTGCGCACACGACACCTACATGGACACGCCGTACTACGAGCGCCTGCAATACGTGGGCGACACGCGGATACAAGCGCTGATTTCGTACGTGATGTCTGGCGACGATCGCTTGGCACGGCAGGCCATCGATGCGATCGACAATTCACGCATTACTGACGGCATCACCACGAGCCGATATCCTTCGCAGTTGCCGCAGATCATCCCCACGTTTTCGCTGATGTGGATAGGCATGGTGCGCGATTTTTCGATCTATCGCGACGACGACGCTTTCGTGCGCAGCCACCTTCCAGGGACGCGCACGGTGCTGGATTGGTTTATCGCGCGGCAGCGCGCCGATGGGCTGATCGGCAAACTTCCGTGGTGGCCCTTCGTGGATTGGACCGCGGACTTCAAAGACGGCGTGCCTCCGGATGGCCGGGAAGGCGGATCTGCGCCGATCACATTGCAATTTATCGAAGCTTTGCGTGACGCGGCCGATCTGGAGACGCGGCTCGGCGATCCAGCGCGCGCCGCGATTTATTCCGCGCACGCGGATCAAGCCGCCGAAGCCATTCGCAAGCTCTGCTGGGACGAGAAGACCGGTCTCATCGCCGATACGCCTGCGCGCACGCACTTCAGCCAGCACGCCAATGCGCTGGCCATCTGGCTGGATGTGATTCCGGCGGCACAACAGAAAGCGGTGATGCAAAAGATTCTGGCCGCTGATCGTGCAACAGCTTCAAACGGCGCAGCCGCACACGAGCCCGCAACGAAAATGTCAGATGCGAAAATGTCGAGCCCGAAGATGTCCGACGCCAGCTACTACTTCCGATTCTATCTGGCGCGAGCGCTCGAACATGCTGGAATGGCGGACTCGTATCTTTCCACCTTGCAACCGTGGCGACGCATGTTGCAGCTGGGTCTGACCACCTGGGCGGAAACGCCGGAGCCAACGCGCTCGGACTCGCACGCGTGGAGCGCGCATCCCAATTACGATTTGTTACGTCTGGTAGCGGGAATCCGACCGGCAGCGCCGAATTTTGCGGAGCTAGTCATCGAGCCCCATCTAGGCGAACTGAAGAAACTCTCAGCGACGATGCCGGTTCCCACGGGACTCGTTCAGGTTTCCTATGCCGTAGAATCCAGCGGCACGACCGCAACAATCACGTTGCCGCAAGAGCTGCCGAGTAAATTGGTCTGGAAGGGACACAACTTTTCACTACACGCCGGCGAGCAGACCCTGCAACTACCTTGACCGTATTCGACTGACGATACATGTGGAGTGCGGGAGCGCGCTCCCGCTTTTACCATTTA
The DNA here is from genome assembly GCA_963788725.1 of uncultured Acidobacteriota bacterium. Lineage (GTDB taxonomy): Bacteria > Acidobacteriota > Terriglobia > Acidiferrales > UBA7541 > Acidiferrum. The sequence goes on from CAWBHT010000001.1 coordinate 276,852, forward strand.
AGCCGCGCCACAAACCGCAAAAGCGGCGGCGCGCCGCCGCGCTCCATAAAGTCGCCCGCACCAGTCGCAGGCCAGAACGTCAGCTTCATCCTGCAATTGCCGCGCGCGCATTCACCGCCGCGCCGATAATCCCCACTTCGTCGCTGGTCGAAATCACTTCGAACCGGCTGCCTTGCAACGGGCTCATCTTCACCATCTCCTGAACACTGCGGTCCAGCATCGCGATGTCGATGAACTTTGCATTCGATCCGGTGATGTAGAAGTGTCCTGGGCCGTCCATGTGAATGCTCGTCGCGGTCGCTGCCGCCAGCGCGCGATGGCAGAGCGAGACAAACTCCGCGCAGCGCGCATCCCCACAAGCGGCGTTAGCGAACACTTCTTCCGGCTCCATATCCAGAAATCGCAGGCGCATCGATCGATGGCCGAGAATTCCTTCGAGGTGTCCGCGCCCTCCGCAACCACACAATGTCTCTTTCGGATCAAGCGTCACCACCGAATGGCCGCCCTCCCACACGCCTTCGCACCACGGATAGCGTCCGAAACCCACCCCGTTGCCCAGCGTCCACACGCGAATCAGTTTGTGAAGTTTGTCGCGCGACGCCGCAATGCCCGCCGCCATAGCGTCCGCATCGTTGAAGACCCGCACCGGCACGGTGATCTCGCCTGGAGCCGCAGCCGAAAGCACCGTCTGCAGGTGAAAACCTTTCACCTGGTGAAGATTCGGAGAATCCTCAATCACCCCATTGCGAATGACGCCCGGAAAGCCCAGGCCAATAGCTTCGATTTTCTGACCTCGCGTCACGTCCGCAATTTGCTGTTTGATGCGCTCGCCTATGTTTTCCGCGGGCATCGCCAGCAGCGCGTCCGCCGAAGAGCCTTGCTCCGGGTACAGGCTCGGCGGCGCAGCCAGCTTGTTGCCTTCCACCAGGCCGACCGCAATGTGTTCCATCACCAGCACGCCAACTGTCTTCGGCATCTGCATTACCTCAATTTATTCAGGCCGTTAAACGCGGCTGCCTTGTAGCACTCCGCCAGCGTCGGGTAATTGAAGACCGCCTCGGCGAAATATTCGACCGTGCCGTTCAACGCGAACACCGCCTGCCCAATGTGCAACAACTCCGACGCGCCCTCGCCCACGATGTGGATGCCGAGAATCAGCTTGGAGTCCGGGCAAAAGATCAGCTTCAGTCGCCCGGTTGTATCGCCGCGAATCTGTCCGCGCGCAATTTCCCGAAAGAACGAAATGCCCACTTCGTAGGGCACGCCTTCTTCGGTGAGCTGCTCTTCCGTTTTGCCAATGAACGAAATTTCCGGAATGGTGTAGATCCCGTAAGGATAGTTCGCGCGATTAGAATGGATCGGGATGTTGAACGCGTTTGCTGCGGCGATCCGGCCTTGTTCCATCGACACGGAGCCGAGACTAGGGAAGCCGATGACGTCGCCGACAGCGTAGATGTGCGGCTGCTTGGTCTGATAGTTTTCGTCAACGGGAATGCGCCCCCGCGAGTCAGCTTCGAGTCCCGCGGCAGCCAAATTTAAGTCATCGACGTTGCCTTGACGGCCCACCGCATAGAGCAGGGCATCGCCGGTCACGCGCTTTTTGCTTTTGAGCACCGCGCGTGACGCTGCCGGAACTCTCCTCCACGCTTTCCACTTCTTCATTGAGCCGCATGGTCACGCGATGGTCGCGCAAGTGGTAGCACAGAGCCTCGACCATCTCGGAGTCCGCAAACTCCAGCAGGCGCGGGCGCTTTTCGATCAGCGTGACGCGCACGCCCAAGGTGGCAAACATGCACGCATACTCCACGCCGATGACGCCGCCGCCCACAACCAGCATCGTTTTTGGGATCACCGGCATTCCCAAAATCTGGTCGCTGTTGATGATGGTGCGATTGTTGAAGGGCACTAGCGGCGAAATGGCAGGCTTTGTGCCGGTCGCGATGATGACGTTGCTGGTTTCGTACTCGGACTGATTGTGCGCGGCGACGACTCGCAAATGGCTGGGATCGACGAAACTCGCGACGCCGGTGATGACGTCGATCCCGTTGCGCGAGAGTTGCGCTCGGATCACGTCGATCTCCGTCTTGATCACATGCTGCGCGCGGAAGGAAAGATCAGCCATGCTGATGTTTTCCTTCACCCGATAATTCACGCCGTAAATATTCTGGTAATAGAAACCCGAGAGGTGCAGCACCGCTTCGCGAATGGTCTTGCTGGGAATCGTGCCGGTGTTGATTGCCACGCCGCCGACGACTTCCAGCCTCTCCACTAAGGCGACATGCTTTCCAAACTTCGCCGCCTGAATGGCCGCGCGCTGGCCCGCAGGACCCGAACCGATGACGATGAGGTCGTACTTTTCCATGTCGCGGCGCGATCCACGGCGCCCGAAATCACCAAAGCACAGACGCCACGGTGAACGGGCGGCAGTATAACACCGCGCAAATACTTGGCGATGGACCAGCCCGCTGCTGCCAGGGACGCCTCGCCTGCCGCAGAACCCCATGTCCGAATTCGGACAAGCCATCCCACAAATGGCGCAACCACATCGAAACCAGCATCCAGCGTTGCGCACAAACTCCTCAATCCGCGCAGCTTACGCACAACATCAGCAGGACGGCCACGTGCTAAGCCTTTGCTGGTATCTTTGCTCCGCCAACGAGGTAAACCATGCACAGCTTCTGGCATGATCTGCGATACGCCGCGCGCACCCTGCGCAATTCTCCCAGCTTCACGATCATCGCGGTCATCACGCTCGGCCTCGGCATGGCCGTCAACACCACCATCTTCAGCGTGATCAACGGCCTGCTGCTGCGTCCGCTTCCTGTGCCCCATGCCGAGCAAATCGTGGTGCTGGGCCTCCAGCAAGCCGGCACTCCCGGCAATCAGAAATTTTCCTACCCCGATTACGAAGACATTCGCGATCAAGCCGATTGCTTTAGCGATGTCTTCGCATTTCAACCCACGCTCTCGCAGTTCGTCGTCGACGGCAAAGGCGACCACGCATTACTTAGCCGCGTCAGCAACAATTATTTTTCCGCCCTCGGTATCAAGCCGGCGCTCGGCCGCCTGATTCTTCCCAGCGAAGCGCGCACACCCGGCGCAGACTCCGTCGTCGTCCTCGGCTACTCCTACTGGCAAAAGAGGTTTGCCGGCGCCAAGGACGTAATCGGCAAGCAGGTTAAGATCGGCAATCGCCCCGCCACGATCATCGGTGTGGCCCCGCAAGGATTCCGCGGCACCTATTCGCTCGTGGACATGAACGGTTACTTCCCCATCAGCGCGCCGCTCGGTGGACAGGAAGATCCCGACCTCGCCGTAAAGCGCACCTGGACCGATCGCACCGATCGCAGTATCAACGTACTAGCGCGGCTTAAGCCTGCAGTGCGCGTGAAGCAAGCCCAGTCCAGCGTCAGCGTCATAGCCCAGCGCCTTCAGCAGCTGCACCCCGACATCGACAAGGCCCTCTCTTTCGCGGTGTATCCCGAAAAGCTAGCGCGACCCGAGCCCGACACCGACAACACCCTACCCTTCGTGGCCATAGCCTTCACCGTCCTGGCCGGTCTCGTACTCCTCGTCGCCTGCTTTAACATCACCAACGTTTTGCTCGTCCGCGCCACGGTTCGCCAACGCGAAATGGGCATCCGCGCCGCGCTCGGTGCAGGTCGAGGTCGCCTGATCCGCCAGCACCTCACCGAAAGCTTGCTGCTAGCTCTCCTCGGCGGCGCCGTTGGTATGCTTCTGGCCTCCTGGGCCGCTGGATTTCTCAGCGCTCTGCCCCTCGGCACCGATTTGCCGATCAGCTTCGAGGTGCAGCCAGATCCGCAGGTATATCTGTTCGCTCTCGCCGTCGTGCTGCTGTCAGGCGTCGTCGTCGGAATCATTCCGGCCTTGCGCGTCGCGCGCACCGATGTCAACACCGTCCTCCGCGAAGGCGGCCGCGGCTCTTCCGACGGCAAGCGGCGCTACTTCGTTCGCAATAGCCTGGTAGTCGCGCAACTCGCCGGCTCGATGCTGCTTCTCATCGTCGCCGGCCTCTTCATGCGCAGCCTCGGCAAAGCGCAAAAATCCTATCTCGGCTTCAACCCCGATCACATTTTACTTCTCTCCATTGACGTGCAGCAGGCCGGCCTGAATCCTGCGCAGGGCAAGCAATTCTTTCGGCAGCTCGATGAGCGCATCTCCGCGTTGCCAGGAGTAGTCTCCACCGGCCAGGCGTTCACCGTGCCGATGGGCGTTGTGTCCGCTGACGGAGTCGTAATTCCAGACGGCTATCCTTCGGACGCCGGCCAAAAGCCGCCCTCGATCATGTTCAATCCCGTCACTCCCAGCTACTTCAAAACTTTGCAGATCCCTCTCAAGGCTGGACGTGTCTTCACCCAAGCTGACCAGGAGAAAGCTCCGCAGGTCGCGGTCATCAATGAAGCGATGGCCAGCCAACTCTGGCCCAATCAGTCCGCGGAAGGGAAGTTCTTCACTCTCAAGCAGTCCGGCGGCGACACTCATCTCCAGGTCGTCGGCGTCGTGGCGAACGGCCGTTACAAGAGCGTCGTGGGAGATCCCGAGCCCTTCTTCTACGTTCCCATGGCGCAGATGTATATGGAATTTCGCACCTTCCACGTGCGCACCACCGTGCCGCCCCTCACGCTGGCGCCCGAAATTCAGGCGGAGATTCAACAGCTAGCTCCTGGTGTGACCGCCACGCAAGTTCAAACCATGAGCGAATCACTCAACGGCCTCAACGGGTTCTTCTTCTTCCGTTTTGGCGCGCAGCTTTCCGGAACCATGGGACTTCTCGGCCTCATCCTGGCAGTAGTCGGCGTTTATAGCGTGGTGTCTTACGCCGCGTCACAACGCACCCACGAAATCGGTATTCGCATGGCCTTGGGCGCGGATCCTGGCGACATCCTGAAAATGATGATCCGCCAAAGCTTTTTGGTAATCGGCGTCGGCATCGCCACCGGGTTGTTAGTGGCGTTCGCCGGCACGCGCGCGATTGCGAGTCTTCTCGTGGGAGTCAGCCCCAGCGATCCGCTGACATTTGCAGGCGTGGTAGTGCTGCTTTCTGGAGTCGCGTTTTTGGCTTGCTGGATTCCGGCGCGGCGTGCCACGCGAGTCAGTCCGCTCGTGGCGCTCCGCTACGAGTAGCGCAAGCGCACCGGTCCTTAAACGTGTAAACGCCGAGTCGCTTCAAATGCAATCTTTCGAATGTTCTAGGATCTGAAAGGGGAATAGAGACAGACAGGATCGACTTGCGGCAACGCCGTTAGCGGCGTCGCGTCGCCGTGGCGATCGACCCGGTGAGGGTCAAACCGAAGAGTGCCAGGATTGCGAAGGTAATCACAAAGATGATCATTTGCGGGCTCCCTTTTCTCGCCCTTTGATAGGGCATGCCACGGGCCATCTCACCGCCCTGTCGTTTCAAGCACTTAGCGCCAAACCGCTCACCGTGCTGTAGAGAAAATTAGGACACTTCGGCGTGCTTTGGGGACAAATTTGCCGGTACTGGTACCTAAGGGATACTAAGCAATAGAACGCGGGTCTTAGCCTACAGAAACAGGCCCCTGTCCGTTCGCCCGGGCTGCTCTTCGAGCGCACACTTCGACCCGTGCAGCCTCTACGTGGTCCCTAGCTCTTGCCCAGCCGGATAGACCCGTCGCCAGTGTGCACCGTCAGCGACTGGCCTCCACCGTTCATCTTCCCGTGGATTTCGGAGTTCTTGAATGTGCCCTCAACCGTCAGCGGAATGCCCAGGCTGATGTGCCCGTCATTGGTGCTCGCATCGATGTTCGCCTGCAGGTCCGGCGGCAAAACGATGTCCACGCTGCCATCTCCCGTGCGGATTGACCAGCTCGAAGCCACCTTGGAACCCGGCTGCACGTGCGCATTGATGCTGCCATCGCCAGTCTTAATATCCAGAGCATCCAGCCGGCCGGCGATGGTGATGTGCCCATCCCCAGACGACGCATTGAGCCGGCCATCCAGATCCCGCGCCTCCACGTGGCCATCCCCAGTGTGCAAGCGGATCTCGCCTTTCGCGCCTTCCAAAGTAATGCTGCCGTCTCCGGTATCGATATCCACATCGCCGGACACGGATTGCGCCCGCACCGACCCATCGCCGGTGTGAATCTTGACCCTGCCACTGACGGCTTGTGTATCTACCGACCCGTCGCCGGTGTTGACATCGAGGTCCGCGCCTTTAGGCATGTGTACTTCAATCTTCATTCGCCGCGACTTGTTCCAGCCAAAGCCCCAATGGCCGCTGACCCGCGCGGTGATCTGTACGCTGTCGCCATCCTGGCGCGAATCGATGTGCAGCGTCTTGTTCATCTCGTACCCTTCGTACATGACGCGAAACTCCACCTGCTTCGAGTCGCCGGTATACACCTGCACCGCGCCGTCGTTAGTCTCGACTCGAACGTTGGCCCGTCCAGTGATGGAATACGATTTGGTCCAATCCTCCGCGCGGACCAGCGGAGTCGCCACGGCAACGGCGATCAGGGCCGCCGAAGCCAGCGCGGTTCGAGCGGTGAGGATACGATAGGTTGCCAGCTTCATGGGCGTGAGCCTCCGTGTATTCTGAGCGCCGTGTTCTGAGATAGATACGACGCTTGAGGTGAGAATGTTCCGTACGTCACCGGCGCCCTGAGTAGCACAGCCACTCCTGGCTGTGCCCGGCACCATCCTCCCGTATAAGCAAACCGCCCAAATCGCCTGAAAATGATGCGAACGATGACCTTAACTGCGGGCCTTAGCCGCCTGCGTATTCTTCGCCGCGCCAGGCTTAGGCCGAAGTGCCGCCAAAAACTGATCAACCGGCAGGGTATTGATCACATCCGCCTTCTCCAGCCACCCGCGCCGTGCCATGGTCACGCCATACCGGATGTAAGGTAAGTGCAAGGTGTTGTGCGAGTCCGTCGAAATCACCACCTTCACGCCGCGTTCCTTGCACATCCGCAGATAAACATCGCGCAAATCGAGTCGCTCGGGATACGAATTGCACTCCATCACCACCCCATGCTTCGCGCACGCGTCCAGCACCTTCTCCATGTCGTAATCGAACGATTCACGAGCCAGTAGGCGCCGCCCGGTCGGATGCCCGATGATCTGCGCGTAAGGATTCTCGATGCAGCGCAGCATGCGGTCGGTCATCGCCGCGCGGTCCAGCTGCATGTAAGAGTGAATCGAGCAGACCACCACATCGAACTGCGCCAGCAGCTCATCCGGGTAATCCAGCTCGCCATCCTTCAAGATGTCCACCTCGGATCCCGCCAGCACGCGAATTCCAAGCCCCTGATCGTTGGCGGCACGCAGCTTCTTGATGTGCGCCACCGCCCGGCGCTCGTCCAGACCATTGGCAATCGTCACCGATTTGGAATGATCGGTGATCGCGATATATTCGTGCCCCAGACTGCGGGCCGTTTCCGCCATCTGTTCGATCGAGTGCTTGCCGTCGCTGGCGGTCGTATGCATCTGCAAATCGCCTTTGACGTCACCTCGCTCGATCAGCTTCGGTAGCTTGTGATTCTCGGCCGCGACGATCTCCCCCGAGTTCTCTCGGATTTCCGGCGGTATATAGTCCAGCTTCAGCTTCGCGTAAATTTCCTCTTCCGTTTTGCCCGCCACGCGCTTCTCGCCCTTCAGCGTGGCTAACGCGTATTCGTTCAACGTGTAGCCCATATCGTTCGCGCGCCCGCGCAGCGTGACGTTATGCTCCCGCGATCCCGTGAAGTACAGCAGGGCAGCGCCGAAGCAGTTCTTATCCAGCAGGCGCACGTCTACCTGCAAGCCATTATCGAGCGTGAAGCTCACCTTGTTCTCGCCCTTCGCCAGTACCTGATCGATGCGCGGATATTTCAAGATGTGCTCCGCTAAGGCATCCACATGCTTCTGCGCCGTGTACCCGTCCGCCATGGTCAGCAGCAGATCCAGATCGCCAACCGTTTCTTTGGCGCGCCGCAGCGAGCCCGCCGGAGTCACCGAGCCGACCGCCTTGGGATACTTCTGGATGTGCTCGATGATCGCGTTGGCTGCCGCTTCCGCGGTATCCAGCCGAAAGCGCCCCGTCGAGCGCTTGTGGGTATCCACCGCCCTGAGAATGTTCTGCTCGCTCTTCTCGCCGAAGCCCGGCAGGTCGCGCAATTTGCCGTCGCGCGCCAATTTCTCCACGTCCGCAACCGTAGCGGCCTGAAAATTCGACCACAGAAACGCCACCTTCTTCGGCCCCAGCGACTGCAAATTCATGATGTCCAGCAGGGTGGCGGGATATTTCTTCAATAATTTCTGCCGCAGGCTGTAGTCGCCCGTCTTGATCACCTCTACGATGTGCTCGGCCATGCGGTCGCCGATGCCCGGCAGTTCCTCGAGCTTGCCCGGCTCCTTCGCCAGTTGTTCGACGGATTCATGCATGCCCGCGATCAACTCCGCAGCCTTTTCATAGCTGCGATATCGCCCGATAATGGCGCCATCAATTTGCAGTAGTTCCGCGGTCTCTCGCAGGACGCGGGCTATGGTTTTGTTGTCCATGGCCGGAATTATACGCTGGAAATAAAAAAGACCGGCAGAGGGGACGCTCCACCGGCCGTAAGACTGCACCTCTTTCGTTAGCTTGCTTTTTGCACGTTTGCAGCTTGCGGCCCTTTCGGACCTTGGACGATTTCAAACTCCACCTGATCTCCTTCCTGCAAAGTGCGATAACCGTCGCCAACGATTGCGGAGTAGTGGACGAACACATCCGGGCCGTCCTCGCGCCCGACGAAACCATAGCCCTTGGAATTATTGAACCATTTGATAGTTCCTCGCACCGCGATTGCCTCCAATAGCTAAACGCTAAGATTGGCCGACCGACGGTCAAGAAAATAATTACACCTGTCGCCGACCACGAAAATAAATTGCGCGGAGTGTAGCAGAAGGAAAGGACTAGTCAATAGACGAAAGGGCCCAGCCACGGAATGAATCCACTTTGATAAACCGCGTTTAAATCGATTTTATAGTGGATATTCGCGCCTATACCGTTACCAAATGATTGCTAAAACGTGACAGCGTCGATACGCATTCGAACGTTCGCGTAAAGTTTTCTTTTTTACTCGGCTTGCTCTTTATCAAACGAAATCGGGCGCAAAATTTGGAACAGGTTGTTGTAGTCGTCCGTCCACAGCCGCAGTTTTGGCGGTACCACGATCGTTTCCACGAACGTCGCTGTTTCCAGCTCCTCGTTGAAACGTTTGTTTCGGCTGACCAGCACCCAATCCGCCGCATCGATCAGCTTGCGCCGGTCATCATCGCTGCTGATCCAGCTCGCGGAATATCCCGCGTCGTCGGCCAGCAATTTCACCACTGGTTCCAGATTTAAGTAGGTGTTTGAAGTATGGATCGCCAGCACGCCGTCAGGTTTCAGATGCTGAAGGTACAGCGCAAACGCCTCTCGCGTTAACAGGTGCACCGGGATCGCGTCACCAGAAAACGCATCCACCGCAAGAACATCAAATTGCTGCGGCTGCTCCGCCTGCAGCGAGAGCCGCGCATCACCCATAACAATCTCGGTCTTGGCCGGCGTGTCGCGCAGGTACGTGAACGAACTGGTCGCCAGTTTCCGAATCAGCGGATTGATGTCGTAAAAACGAAAGTAATCGCCACGTTTCCCGTAAGCCGCAAGCGTGCCCGCGCCCAACCCGACCACCCCCACGCGCTTAGGCGCGCTCCCAAAATAATCCATCGCAAGGCCGACACCCGATTTCGGACCGTAGTAAGTAGTTGGATCGTGGCTTTGCGGTGGATTTTCGAATTGCGCTCCGTGCTCGATGATTCCGTTATACAGCGTATGGTACGGCTGCTTCAGCCAATCGTAAAAGAGCTTGATGCGCACTGGTCCGTAAAAATTCCGCTCCGCCACAACGACATCTTTGCGATAGGTGTGCACATTGTGGCCCACCACCACAACCATCGCGATTGTTCCGGCGATCCAGAATGCCCGCGTCAGCCAGCCTTCCGGCCACAACACCGCTACCAGCGCCGCCATAAAAGTCACCGCAATCGGCAACTCGTAGACTCCCGCGAACACATGCGGCGCCACCAGCCCGACGAAGATGGCTCCCAACGCGCCTCCAAGAGCAATCATCAGATAGAACGAAGTCAGATACTGTGGCGCGGGGCGGCGCTTCGCCAGTTCCCCGTGACAAAACAAGCAGCATATGAACAGATCCGCCGAAAATACCGGCACACTGATCTGCAGCGATTTCGTGAACGACGGATCGTAGAGCGCGGAGCCCAGGCTGGCCACTATCACCGCCAGCAATCGCACGGTCAGCCAGCGTGAGTACAGGCTCGGCCGATTAAAAGCCATTGCAAACGTCAGCAGATACAACGCCAAAGGCACAACCCACAGCAGCGGAATCGGTGCGACGTTCTCCGTCATGTGATTGGTAATCGACAGCAAAAGCATCGAGCCGCACGCCGCAAGCCCGAGCCACAGCAGCTTGTCGCGCACCGCAGGGAAGGGAACCACAGCCGGGGCCACAACCGGCGCCCCAGCCGGTGCGCCAGTCGGTGCTGAAGCCAGACTCGATTTCGGCTCTGGCTGCGCGTCCACAGCAAACTGTGTTTGTGCGGCTAATCCTCCACGCGAAATCCACGCGGCAGAAGCGCACAGCAAAACAAATACCCCGAACAGCGCCGACCACAACAACGCTTGCTGATGCGAAGAAAGTCGTGGCTCGACCCAGAACGGAAAACTCAGCAACGCCAGCAGCGATGCAAAATTAGAGAGCGCAAACAGATGATACGGCTCGACCGTCGGCCGCAATCGCGCATGCCACGCTTGCACCAACGGACTCGTCGCGCTCAGCAGCACGAACGGCAACCCGATCGACACCGTCAGCAATCCAAGGATCCGCCACGCTGGATCGCTCCCCGGTGAGGGCCGCCAATTCGCGTGCGCGGTGATCGGCAGAAATGCCAGGCAAGCCGCCAGCAGCACGATGTGCAGAACCGATTGCTGACGCGAAGTCAGTCGCCGTGTCACCACGTCCGCATACAAATACCCAAGCAGCAGCGCGGACTGAAAAAACACCAGGCATACGGCCCACACCGCCGCCGAGCCGCCAAACCACGGCAAAATCAACTTCGCAAACAAAGGCTCCAGCAAAAAGAGCAGAAATGCGCCAAGAAACACGGTCGCTGCCAACAACGTCACGACCAGACCGCCGCGACTCACAGCGTTCGCGTGACCGGCCTCGCTCTGCGTCATCACCTCACATTGCGTTTCGGAAGGAATCACGCTGTTCGCTGCGCCTCATTCTGTTCCGTGAACTCTGCGGTCTCTGTGTTAAATCCTTCTTTTCGGACGCGCCGCCTCACGCAAGAAATTGCAGATAATACAAAATCCCCGCAACTGATTTCGCGTCATGCAGCTTCCCTCGACGAATCATGCTCAGCAATTCTTTGTGCGTGAAAGCCTTCACCGTGATCTTCTCGTCCTCTTCCGGCTCCGCGGTTCCTGGGGTAACACCTTCGGCCAGCAAAATATACATGCGCTCCTCAAGAAATCCCGGCGTAGGAAAAACATCCAGAAAAATCTGAAACTTCCGCGCGCGGTATCCGGTTTCTTCGATCAACTCCCGCGCCGCCGCTTCGCGCGGCGTTTCACCTTCATCCATCCGCCCCGCAACCAATTCCCACAAAAATTGCCGCGTCGCGTGCCGGTATTGCCGAATCATCACAATCCGCCCATCAGGCAGCACCGGCAGCACCACCACCGATCCCGAATGCGTGACCACCTCGCGCGTCGCGTGGATCCCGCTCGGCTCGATCACCTCATCGCGCCGCACCCCAAACACCGAGCCCTCATACACCATCTCACTGCGCAAAACCTTCGCCGCACTATTCTTCGCGCTCCTCGCCGCCGCCTTGCGCCTTCGTATTCTTCACGCTCTTCGCTGCCGCCTTCGCATTCTTCGCGCGCTTTGCCGCCGCCTTGGCCTTCCTACTCTTCGCCGCCTTCGCTGCCACCTGCACATTATTCTTCTTCACGCTCTTGGCTGTCGCCTTCGCTGCCATCGACTCCCCCGCTCAAATTTTCTCGGCGCGCCATCTTAGCAGGCGCCTCGCCTTCCGCAAAAAGCCGCGACATTGCCTGCCCGCTCCCCGCCGCCTATACTCAATGTCGCCACCATTCGAACCATCGACATCACATTTGTGAAGGATTCCCGCGCACGCGGCGGCGCATAGACCGATGCCCATCAACACCATCATCGTCGATGACGAAAAGCCCGCCCGCGACGAACTCGCCTTCCTGCTCAAAGGCTTTCCCGAAATCAACGTGATCGGGCAAGGCAAGAATGGCGTCGAAGCCGTCGCGCTCATAAAGGAACACTCCCCCGACCTCGTCTTCCTCGACGTGCAGATGCCCGGCCTCGACGGTTTCGGCGTGCTCAAAAAGCTAGTCGAACGCAAACTAAAAGTTCCACACGTGGTGTTTGCTACGGCTTTTGATCATTACGCAGTACAGGCGTTCGATGTAAATGCCGTCGATTATGTTCTCAAGCCTTTTGACAAATCGCGCATCGCCAAAGCTATTCAGCGGGCGCGCAAAGAGATGGACACGCAGACCACCACCACCGATCGCCTCGAGCAGTTGGTGAATCAGCTTGGCGCGACCAAGCAAGCCGGTCAGCCGGTCAAGATTTTGGTGAGGTCGCAGCAGCGTCTTCTGCTCGTCGATGCCGAGGATCTGGTCTTTGCGTCGATCGAAGACGGTTTGATCAGCGTGGTCGCGCGCGACGCTGAAGGCACCTCCAACTATCGCACGCTCGAAGAGCTGCACGCCGCGCTCGATTCGGACACTTTCTGGCGGCCGCATCGCTCGCATCTGGTGAACATCCACCACATTAAAGAAGTGGTGCCGTGGTTCAAATCCAGCTACATGCTGAAAATGAGCGACAAGAAGCAGACCGAAATCCCCGTAAGCCGCGTGCAAACCAAGCGTCTCCGCGAACTCTTCAAGCTGTAGCAGTTATCGATGGAAATGAGATTTGTGATCGACTCCATGATGGGCTGGTGATGCGATCGCCGAAAATAATGCGCCGGGATGAAATGCAATTTATTTGCCTGGCTTGCCGTTCGGATGTATATTCTTTTTGCCCAACCCTGAAAATTAATCCCCATCCCACTACGCTCACGACGTGCGCCTAATACTTTCTGAGGGAAGAAAAAAATGAAACTTTTCAATTCCACTCTGTATCCAGCATTTCTCCGCGGCATGTTGGCGTTTGCGATCCTGGTTTTCCCCTCCGTTGTGGGAGCCCAGTGGCGCGCCACGGTTGGCGCACAGAGCCGCGATCTAGGACGTCAGGCGCTCGCTTTCCTGCCAAATGAAATCTGGATTCATGCCGGCGACGACATCACTTGGACTTTCGAGACCGACGAAATTCATAGCGTGACCTTTCTCACCGCTGGACAGACTCGCGCTCCTTTTACCTCCGGGTGCGCTACGTTCCCGCCGGGCACGCCACCAGTGTTCTCGCCCAGCGGCGCAAGCTTCGATGGCTCGACCTGTGTGTCCACGCCTCCGATGGTGAAGGGGCAGACTTTCAAAGTCAGCTTCCCGACAGCCGGCAATTTCAAACTGGTCTGCCTGGTCCATGAAAACATGACCGGCACTGTCCATGTCCTGCCGCTGTCCGTCGCGCTACCGCATTCCCAGAAGTTTTATGATCTACAAGCCGACGATGAGCGCAAGGATTTGCTGTCGGATACGGATGAGGGCCACGGCCACGGCCACGGCCATCATCATGAGGAGGCCATCTCGACACGCTCCGAGTTTGGTCACAACGCGGTCACGGTCGGAATCGGAGAAATCGTAGCTACAGGCGGCGGGCATGAGAGCGTATCGGTCATGCGCTTCCTTCGGCATGAGACGGTCATCCATGTTGGCGAGACCGTCGAATGGACCAACAACGATCCCGTGACGCCACATACCATCACCTTCGGTGTCGAGCCCGCAAACCCAATTCCTCCCGCGGGCGCCATCACCGTAGACGCCGACGGCGCCCGGCACGCCACCATCAGTTCCTCAGCGGACAATGTGCACTCCGGCTTCATCGTTGCGTCGGCACATGAGCGCATAGGGTTTCCCACATCGCCGCTTGGCACTACGCGTTTCCGCATCACATTTACCAAGGCCGGAACTTACCCATACATCTGCGCCTTGCACGATGACTTGGGCATGAAAGGTAAGATCATCGTCCTGCCGTAGTTGGAGAGGTTTCAGGACGGGGCTAGGGCCGCTCGAAACCTGGCGGCCCAAAGTGCGCCGGATTCCCTAATTGCTAAGGTCTCTGCCAAGGATGTAAATACATCAGTCCGTGAATAGGGCTTGACATATCCTTAGAAGTTGGTATACTACACGCTGGCAAGAGTGCGAGTGCACATCTTGCCTTTTTTATTTTCGGGCAAGTTTGTCGCGCGTAAACCATTGCGATTCAGTGGCGGTCCTCTGGGCCGTCCGCGCCGCATCCCGGTTTTGCACCGAAATCGCCCAAAACCTTAGTACCTGCTAGTACCTTCCATTTTGCTTCTGAAAAAATAATTGAAGGCGGAGCTTCCCGCGCTCTCCCGGCGCTCGGTGCAGTTCGCCTGCGTGTCGCGGACCTTCGCTTCGTCGCTTGGTATATCCAGCGCGCCCCGTACGTGTTACTCAAAATCCTCCCAGTTCACAGGAACTCAGCCATGAAAAATAAAATGCCCAACGTCGCACACGTGTGGAAACAGCTTGAAGACTCGCTGGTGCCACGACTCGGCCTGTCGGTGACAGACCGAGCGGTTTACTCTCATTTGATTCGCCATACGCGATTGGAAGGGAAGTCGCGATTGCGCTTCTCCATTCCCTGGCTGGCGCGTGGGGTGCGCCTGACGGGCGGGCCGGTGCGCGACTCGGTGCGGCGGCTGGTGGCGAACGGTGCGTTGCGGTTGATCGAACGAAGCAAGGCGGGCCACGTAGTGGAGGCGCTATTGCCGGAGGAGATCCGAGGCGGCATGCGTCGCGAAGTGCGAGGGGACCTACGGAGTGGCGCGGCTTGCGGGAGGAGCGGGGTACAGGCAAGTGCCGAGCCAGCCAGCATCGAGAAGCTGGATTTCTTTCGGGACGCGCGGCTGAGAAAGGCCATTCACATCCGCGAGCGTGGGCAGTGTTTTTACTGCCTTCGGCGAATTGCGGGCCGCATGCAGTGCCTGGATCACGTGCTGCCGCGTGCTCGAATGGAGCTGAATTCGTATCGGAATCTGGTTTCCAGCTGCGTGGAGTGCAACTCGCGCAAGGGTGAGAAGGCGGCGAAAGATTTCTTGCGCAGCTTGTATCGCGAGCAAAGATTGTCCGCGAGCGAGTTCGAGGGGCGATTGAGTGCGCTCGAAGCCTTGGCGGCCGGCAAGCTGCGCCCGGGGCTTGTTGCCTCAGCTGGCCATGGGGAAACAAGGTAGCGGTCGGCGCGCAGTGCCAGGCCCAGAGCGATCCATTTAGTTGCGGCCGTAGGACACGGCACTGCGGCGCCCTCGAGAAGCAAAACAAAAACCGGTCATCCCGAGCGTGCGGTAGGAATCTTCTTCGGTTTCCTCCTCGATCTTCCCGTCCGAATTAAGCATCACGCATTGAATTCGCGGGTCTAATCAGACAAGGCATTGTGAGCGCCGAAGGCTAGAACCAGAAATACCGTATGGGCTGCTTCAGACCGTCATAGCCGTGCTTAAAGCCGTAGTGGGAAAGGGGATCGAACTGCGATCCCCGTCGGCACGGTGCACGGCATTCGTCTATGGATTGCCGGTTCGTTCGTCAATCCACCGTGATGCGCGTCGCTGCCACTGTGCCCGTGACCTCCGCGAGCGGGCTTCCGACGCCGACCGCATCGAAGTTGGGCGGCCAGAGTTTGAAATCGAAAGTGACCGCTGTAGGTTTTCCCGTTAGAGGCAACCGTAACTTTTTCGTCGACGGTAAAGATATTTGAAACGCGGCCCATCGAGTCGAACATTAGACCGATATGGTGCAGCTTGACGCTACCGTGGTGTGACTCCTTCCAGACTCCAAAGCAGATGTTTCCGCCCGTCGGCGGCAAGAAACGCATTCTCAAATTCAGTTCCATCCGCGTGCCAGGTCTTAAAGGATTCAAGGAACTGGAAGGGTGTTGGAGGGAAAGCGCCAGCAGGGGAAGCAGAGTTTGCAGTGTAAGTCAGATGCCACAAACCAACGATGTCCGCATGCCTGTTACCTTCGTCTCCCTCCTGATGGTTTCCGGCCGCGTCGCCTTGAGGGCTTACGAACGGAATGGCGTGGGGTGTTGCCAAGTTGTTGGGAACGGCGCAACCAGCATTGGCGCTGGAGGCGGCAAACAGAAGTCCCAAGCCTAGCAATGCAGCCAGAACCGAGAACCGTCCGCTCCCACGCGTTCGAAGGATTTCGCGAGCAACTTGAGACATTGGTTTTCTCCTTAATTTGCTGGATCTCTTGCGTTTTCTACTTTGCTGTTCCACCTCCGGGACGCAGAGGTATGAAGGTGCGCAATTTGCGCGAATGACAGGGTGGGCGCAATGCCCCGGTCCTCACTTTGAACTTAATTTCTAGTCATCGGTTAAGTCCCTGAGGGGTCTGAATTTAGGATAGCGATGAGTAGATTGACGTCAGATATTTCTGGATGCTAGCATCGGCCATCAATTTAGCCAGGAGTGAACGCATGCCCCCCTCCGTTCGAAGGGAAGCACCGTTCCCCGCGCCGCGAGCCCACCGGATTAAGTTTGATCGCTTTGAAGTGGATTTGCGTTCGGGCGAGCTGCACAAGAGCGGCCGCCGCATTCGATTACAAGCCCAGCCATTTCAATTGTTGGCGATGTTGCTGGAGCATGCGGGCGAGGTGGTGACTCGCGAGGAGGTGTGCGGAAACCTGTGGCCAAACGACACGTTTGTCGATTTCGACCATAGCTTGTCCTCGGCCATAAATAAGATTCGGGAGGCGCTAGCCGATTCCGCGGAAAATCCCAAATACATCGAGACGCTTCTTAAAAGAGGCTACCGGTTCATCGGAAAGATCACACCAGAAGCGCCGGTGGTCACGGCCCCTCCGGAATGGCAAGAACGTAGCGAACTCCAGCCCGTTTCTGTTCGAAAAGGGGGAATGGGTCGGGCGCGAAATCTCGGCTTCGTGGCGGTAGCCGTGACTTGCGTTATGGCTCTATTCCTGTGGGTGTCTGGCAGACCTGGCAATCCTCATCCGATGATCGTTGTTCCCTTCACTGCCTATCGGGGCCTTGAAACCGCTCCCTCGTTTTCCCCGGATAGCTCACGGATCGCATTCTCCTGGGATAACAGAGCAAGCGACCACCCGGCAAAGTTGGGTTTCGACTTGTATGTGAAATCGTTTGGAAGTGAAACGGTACTGCGGTTAACGAACCATCCGTCCAATTGGATCAGTTCGACGTGGTCGCCCGACGGCACCCGGATCGCATTTCATCGCTTGGCCGACGATGATAATGGCATCTACGTTGTTCCGGCATTGGGAGGGCCGGAACGCAAGCTAGTTACCACGCGCACGCCCTATCGCGTTGCTGCTGCCATCAGTTGGTCACCGGACGGAAAGTGGCTGGCCTACTCGGACACCGAAAACGGGGAGCCTGGCGACCGCGCATTTTTGCTGAACATGGAAACTCTAGAGACCCACAAATTTCCCCATGATCCTTCCTGCAACCATGAGGCGCTGTTGACGTTCTCACGCAGTGGGCGAGACTTGGCCGTCCTTTGCGTCCGTAGCACCGCGTTCTTTGAGTACTTCATCACGGATCTACCGGGAACTTCGAAGCGATCGCTCGTGGCGATTCATGACTTTGTTTCGCCTCTGGTCTGGGCGGGCGACGATAAGTCAGTGATCCTGGTTAAGGAGAATCCCATAGGTAACGAATTCGAAGAAATCCAGCTGCGAAATGGCTCGATGCGCAAGCTGCCGCTTCCGGCTGGGGATTGGCCCGCAATTTCAGGCGACGGACATAAACTGGCATTTAGCTTGGCGACTTACCTGGTCAGCATCTGGCGGAGAGATCTCTTACATCCCAAGGCTCCGCCGGTCCAGATGTTTGCTTCCACGCTACAGGAGAATAACGCCCACTATTCTCCCGATGGCAAGCACGTCGTATTCGCTTCAACTCGCTCAGGCGTTCGGAGCGTGTGGTTAGCTGATACCGACGGCAGCAATCTGGTACAGATTTCTCAAGGCTCGCCGGCGGGTTCCCCTCGATGGTCACCCGATTCGGAGAAAATTGTTTTCGAGGCGGAGGAGCCCGACGGACTCTGGTCGGTGTACACGGCCGAGATCGCTGATCGTGCGCCGCATAGGCTAAGAACCAACATCAAACAGGTGAACAGACCCTCTTGGTCGAATGATGGAAAGTGGATCTATTTCAGAGGTTATGAAGGTGTTGGCCATGCTCTGTATCGCTGCCCCGCGGAAGGAGGCGATGCCACACTGCTGGACGCCGGACAGGATCCCATTAGCCCCGCCGAATCCGTTGATGGCAAGGTGCTGTACTTTCCAGACAGAAATCTCAATGCGAACATGATGATGCTGGAACTGGACCAACCGGGTGCAAAATCAAAACCCGTACCTAACATGTCCAGGATCTTGGTGGAGACGCAATGGGTGCTGGTGCCGAACGGAATTTACTTTACGCAACAGAATGCACCGAGGACAGTGTCGTTTTACGATTTCGCTACCCAGCAAACCCATACGATCTTTTCTGTTGAGCGGGACTTAGACGATGGTATCTCGGTGTCCCCGGACGGCCGCTACATGCTCTATTCCCAAATTGACGAAAGCAATTCCAACATCATGTTAGTGAACAATTTTCGGTAGAAGTTCCGTTCTCGGCGAGTTCGAGTTGGCCCTCGCGCGGCGGCCTGACTGCGGCGGGCAGGCTCGGGATAATGGTTTTTTTCTGCGCGGGACGGGTTTTGCTGCTCGCGATGACCGGGTTCTTGCCGCTCGGGACCACCCTGCTGCTGGATTGGTTTGCGGAAAGACGGCGCCAACTCTCGATGGGCGGGTGGTGCGCCACCCGCCGCCGGTAAGCGCTGCCAGCTCAGAGGGACAAATATAAATCAGATCGATACTGGTCTTCTAGTTAGTCGTGAGCGAATTTCTGAAGTTCGATCACCGAGCCCTTACTCTTGCCAAGCTGATAGACGAGCACCTTATCCTTCCCGTTCGTGAGCACGATGCCGTGGGTTAGCTGGTTGTCGTCTTTGGTTTCCTTAGCCTGCGGAAGTGCATGGCGATACCAATCCTCAACGACGTCGAGTGAGTCGGTACTCTGAGCGGTGTAGATCAAATAGGCGGGATGCGCGTCGGGGGACGCTGGATATTGCGTTCCAGTATTGGCTTTTGGATAGAGCGGCAGGCCTGTTTCGTTATGGTTATTTCCTTGGGCAAGAATCCCAACGGGAAGCCACAGAAGTCCCGCAACCATGAGCATTGCGGTCAGCGCAAGATAAGTCTTCCTTTGAAATGTCACGAGGCCTCCGGTGTGGGTTCGATAAAGGAGAAACTATCACAATTCATTTTTCGAGTCCCGACAAGTCGCATTACGTACTGGAGCGCAGCGAGGTATAGAGAACGTCGGCGCGTGGGGTGCGCCTGACGGGCGGGCCGGTGCGCGACTCGGTGCGGCGGCTGGTGGCGAACGGTGCGTTGCGGTTGATCGAACGGAGCAAGGCGGGCCACGTGGTGGAGGCGCTATTGCCGGAGGAGATCCGAGGCGGCATGCGTCGCGAAGTGCGAGGGGACCTACGGAGTGGCGCGGCTTGCGGGAGGAGCGGGGTACAGGCAAGTGCCGAGCCAGCCAGCATCGAGAAGCTGGATTTCTTTCGGGACGCGCGGCTGAGAAAGGCCATTCACATCCGCGAGCGTGGGCAGTGTTTTTACTGCCTTCGGCGAATTGCGGGCCGCATGCAGTGCCTGGATCACGTGCTGCCGCGTGCTCGAATGGAGCTGAATTCGTATCGGAATCTGGTTTCCAGCTGCGTGGAGTGCAACTCGCGCAAGGGTGAGAAGGCGGCGAAAGATTTCTTGCGCAGCTTGTATCGCGAGCAAAGATTGTCCGCGAGCGAGTTCGAGGGGGGATTGAGTGCGCTCGAAGCCTTGGCGGCCGGCAAGCTGCGCCCGGGGCTTGTTGCCTCAGCTGGCCATGGGGAAACAAGGTAGCGGTCGGCGCGCAGTGCCAGACCCAGAGCGATCCATTTAGTTGCGGCCGTAGGACACGGCACTGCGGCGCCCTCGAGAAGCAAAACAAAAACCGGTCATCCGAGCGTGCGATTGTCGACAGGCTCGGGCGCAAGGTCACGTCAATACCGCAAATCGTGCAGACGAGAAGATGTTTGTAGCAAGATCCTCGGCATTTGAGATGCCGGTTGCGAAAGATTGACGGAGGCGATGTCGTAGAATGTCGCTCGGGCAGCGCTCCGAGGATTGGAGGGATCCACGAGCACCCAAGATGGCCTTCCTCGTTGTCGCCAACCAGGGCGATGTGCTTAGCATGCAAAAGGAGAATTCGAATGAGGAGAGAAACCAGGCTGATATCCGCTCTGATTTTCCTTGGGGCAATGTTGATGGCGGCGTGTGCGAAGCAATATCACGAGCAAAACGAACGCTACGTCTTCGTGGCCACCAATATCAACTTACCGTACTGGCAGGAGGCGTCGGCGGGATTTGTGGACGCCGCCAAAGAGCTTGGGGTTAAGGGTGAATTCGTCGGACCGACGGCCTATGCTCCAAACGCGGAGCTAACGATGTTTCGCGATATTGTGGAGCAGCACCCCGCCGGGATTTGCATCTCCGCGGCGCGTCCCGAAATTTTCCAGGCAGATATTGACAGGGCAGTGGCTGAGGGCATTCCGGTGATCTGCGTAGATTCGGATGTGCCGAAGTCAAAACGTTTGCTGTACATCGGAACGGACAATTTCAAGGCGGGGAGGGAGAGCCTGGCGCGAATGAAGATGCTGGTTCCAGGCAAAGCGAACATCGCGGTGATCACAATTGCGGGTCAGAAGAACCTTGACGATCGAGTGGCGGGTGTAGCGGACGCGCTCGCCAATTTTCCACAGCTAAAGATCACAAAGATACTGGACGACAAGGGCGATCCGCGAAGCGCGAACGATCAAATCTCTTCGATGATAGACAAGAAGGAAAAAATAGACGGGATTATCGCCTTGGAGGCCTCGGGAGGCTCGGGAGCGGCTGAAGCGGTGCACCGATTCAACATGGAAGGAAAGCTGCCGATTGTGGCGTTCGACAACGATCCGGAGACACTAAACTGGATCGATCGCGGAGTAATAAGTGCAACGGTCACGCAGAAGCCATATGTCATGACTTACTACGGATTGAAATTCCTGGATGACTTGCATCACAACGCAGTACACCAATTCAAAGACTGGCGCAGTGCTATTGCTCCGCCGATGCCGGTGTCAGTGGATACTGGGACGGTGGTTGTGGACAAGAATAATCTGCAAGTCTACCGCGAGGGGCTGGCGGCGCATCCCAAGCCGTTGTAGGCGATCACTTGAACGTGCCGAACTCGGCGCCCACAGTGTCTCGAAAAATTACAAGGTGAGGTGGCGAGCCTTCGGATGGTGCCGGGGGCCAGAATCGAACTGGCTACGCCCGCCTTTTCAGGGCGGCGCTCTACCAGTGAGCTACCCCGGCACACTGGAGTCTGCTAATTTTAGGGTTGCACGCAAGTTGTGTCAAATGAATCGCCAAGAGGAATTTTGCGTGCGACGAACGTGATCCCTTGAGTCCTGCCAGCAAACCTGTAGCGCGAACGAAAAAGCCGAAGTTGACGGTGCTGACGATCGGGCACTCCACGCATCCTCTGGAGGAGTTCGTGGCGATCCTGAAGGCGCATCAGGTGGAACGGCTTGTGGATGTACGCACGGTGCCGAAATCGCGGCATGTACCGCAGTTCAACAGCGAATCGCTGGCGGCGGAACTTCCCCCGCGGGGCATCGACTACGTACACATGAAGGAACTCGGCGGGCTTCGGCGCGCGGCGAAAGATTCTGCGAACACCGGGTGGCGCAATGCTTCGTTTCGCGGTTATGCGGATTATATGGCGACGGCTGAATTTCGAAAGGGAATCGATCGGTTGATCGAACTCGCGGGGAAGAAGCGGACGGTGATCATGTGCGCCGAGGCGGTTCCTTGGAGGTGTCATCGATCGTTGATTGGAGATGCGTTGTTGGTTGGTGGCGTTGCGGTGGAGGACATCATGACGGCTTGTAGCCGACGTGAACATGTGATGACGCCGTTCGCCGTGTTTCATGGGAGGGAGATCACCTATCCTGCGGGGGAGAATTTGGAATTGTTTGGGAAGAAGGGCAGATAATTTTCGCCACTGTTTGCACGGATTTCTGATGATCCGAACTCGAAATAATGGCGCACAGCCAGGAGGCTGTGCCACAGAAGCGCCTTGTGCTGGTGCTGGGATCTAAACCCGCACCTTGTGAGGCGTAGGGTGCGGCACCGTCGGAGTAGACCCTCGGAGCACTCCTTCGGAATACATCTGCGATCTACCTGCCGACCAGAACTGCCGAGTACAACGTCCCATAAGGAAAGCGCGCGGAGTCGAGCTTACGTTTGGGATTCGTCGAACTCTTTCATCCAGTTGCGGCCCTTTAGGAGTTCGCGAGGACGGGTGCCGTCTGGCGGGCCGACGATGCCGTCTTTTTCCATCAAATCGATTAAGTGAGCGGCGCGGCCGTAGCCGATGCGCAGGCGGCGTTGCAGCGTCGAAGTGGAGGCGCGGCCCATCTCGCATACGACGCGCACGGCGTCTTGGTATAGATCGTCGTCTGCTTCACTCGCGGCTCCGTCTATATCGCCATCGCTGGAGCCACCGGCGAGCGGCTTGCCATTCTCATCCTTGGGCGCTTCCAGCAGTTCTTCCTGATATTTGGCTTGCGCCTGCTCGCGCCAGAAGTCGCAGACGGAGACGATTTCGTCTTCGCTGACCAGCGGGCCGTGGATGCGGTGCAAGCGAGCCGACCCCGCGGGCAGGTAGAGCATGTCGCCCTTGCCCAGCAGCGATTCCGAGCCATTCGAATCGAGAATGGTGCGCGAGTCGACTTTGCTGGCCACGCGAAAGGAAATGCGGGCAGGGAAGTTGGCTTTGATCAACCCGGTGATGACGTCGACCGATGGGCGCTGGGTGGCGAGAATCAAGTGAATACCTACGGCGCGGGCCATTTGCGCGAGCCGGGTGATGGATTCTTCGACGTTGTTGGTATCCACCATCATCAGGTCGGCGAGCTCATCGATGATAATCACCAGGTATGGGAGTGGTTTGTGCTCGCTCTCTTCGACATTGTCGAACAACGACATCGACTGATTGCTCTTCTGAAATGTGCGGTTGTACTGATCGATATTGCGCACGCCGCGTTGCGCCAGCAACTTCAGACGATTTTCCATCTCGCGCGTGGCATTTCGCAGAACGTTGGAGGCGATCTTGGGATCGGTGACCACTGGCGCGATCAGATGAGGGATGTTCTCGTACAGATTCAATTCCAAACGCTTGGGATCAACGAGCACCATTTTCACGTCATCAGGACTCGCTTTGTAGAGGATCGACATCATCAGCGAGTTGATGAAGACGCTCTTGCCTGTGCCGGTGGAACCGGCAATCAACAAATGCGGCATGGCGGCTAGATCGGTGATGCGGATGCGCCCGTGAAGGTCGCGGCCCATGGCCAACGTCAATTTGCTGGGCGAATTGACGAATTCCTGAGCTTCGACGATCTCGCGCAGCGCGATCGTCTGACGATTGATGTTCGGGGACTTCGATGCCGATGGTCGATTTGCCGGGGATACGCTCGATAAGGATGGACTCAGCTTGTAATGCCAGGCACAAATCTTCGGTCAGGCCGATGATGCGGCTGTACTTGATGCCAGCTTCGGGCTTGAATTCAAATGTAGTGACTACCGGGCCGGGATTAA
The DNA here is from genome assembly GCA_963788725.1 of uncultured Acidobacteriota bacterium. Classification (GTDB taxonomy): domain Bacteria; phylum Acidobacteriota; class Terriglobia; order Acidiferrales; family UBA7541; genus Acidiferrum. Next base: position 300,863 of record CAWBHT010000001.1, read on the forward strand.
TCTGGGTTACGCGGCCCTGCACGTCGAATTCGAGGCACTTTTCTTCGATGGCGCGGGCGCGCATTTTCAATTCGTCTTCGTCGAGCTTTTGGCTACGCTCACCTTCGCGTAGCAGGGAAACCGAAGGCAAACGGTAATTGGTGGCACCCTTGGCGATCTTGGGATCTGCGGATTTCTTGGCCACCGCGGCTTTCTCGGGCTTCTGATCCACAAAAAAGATGGGAGCCTTATGCGCTTCGCGCTCGCGGGTCTCTTCCTCTTCTTGTTCCTGCTTTTTTTCTTTCTTAGTGCGAGTGGTGCTGAAGATGTCGGTTTCGTCCGGGAGGTGAATGGTGCTGTCCGGCTCGGGAGGCACGCCATCTTCAATGACCTTGCCGGTGATCTGATTTACCGGCTTGCGACCGGAGGTGCGGGTTTGCTGCAACTTGCGGCGCATGCGGTCATTTTCGCGGGCGTCCTTCCAGGAGTGCCAGCGGGAGGCAACTCTCTGGATCAGCCCAAATTTCTCCACAGCACCGAGTGGGCCTTTGGCGGCCCAGGCGTGCGCACCGGAGAACGAAAAGCTGGTAGTCATGAAGATGGCGATTACGAGCAGCGCAAAGTCCACCAGGTAGGCGCCACGGTTTAGTCCGCTCAGCAGGGAAGTCGAAATGACCGAGCCTAGCAATCCGCCAGCAGGCACTGCACCGCGTACGTCGGGAAAGTGCAGCAGCGACATCATCGAAGGTAGAGATAGAAGCAGCAGAGCATATCCGACGATCGTTGCCCATTGGGAGTCGATCGCGCGGCTTCGGAACCAGCGCCATCCGAGGACGATGAGGGCTACCGGCAGTAAGAACGCAGCGAACCCGAAGACCTGGAACAATGCGTCCGCCCCGTAGGCTCCTGCCGGGCCAATCCAGTTTTGTGCCGGCTTCCCATCGGATGAAGCGGAAGCTACGTTAAAGGCCGAATCGTGGGGATTGTAGGAAAGGAGCGACAAGGCCATGAGGACGGCCAAGGTCATGCACAAAAATCCTATCAACTCATTGAGGCGTTTGTTATCAGTAGGTGTCAGCAAGCGCACGAAGTTCTCCTCAGCAATTGGGGAAGGCTGAGTGTGGCAACAAACCCGTTGGCGCTATCGCGGGCTCGTCTGGAGGTACGCCAAAGCACCCTGAATATAACAGAGGTGCGGGCGCAAACCAATGGGGCGGCACGGTTTGTTCGCGAGCGTGCTCAACCGATAAGGTGCGCCATCCAGGCCAGCACCAGCGCTCCAAGCAAGATGCGATAGATCGCGAAGGGCACGAAGCCGTGCTTGCGGACCCACGCGAGGAACCAGGCCACGGCACCGTACGCCACGATGAAGGAAACAACGAAGCCAATCAGGAGGACTACCCATCCGTGGGAGTCGATGTGAGTGACTCCAATGGCGTTTTCGCCCGTGCCCTTCAGGGACTTGAGCAAGGTATAGGCGGTGGCTACAAACATGGTCGGGATAGAGACGAAAAACGAGAAGTCGAGGGATGCCGATCGCGACATTCCGGCTAATTGGCCGGCTGCAATGGTGGACATGGAACGCGAGGTCCCCGGGAAGACCGCCGAGAGGATCTGGCACAGGCCGACCCAGACCGCCTGGCCCAGGCTCATGTCTTCCATTTTCCAGGTCCGAATGGGAGAGCCGGGCGCTGCGGGGCCAGCCTTTTCCCATTTCGATTTTGCGGCGTCGACCACCCACATGATGATGCCGCCAATGAGCAAGGATGATCCCATCACCGCCAGGCTCTCGAGATTTTTCCCAACGACTTTGGTCAATAGGAAGGAGGGAATTGCGGTGACAACGAATGCGATGGCGGTAAGTCCCAGTGGATGAGTAAAAACTGTGCGGTCGCCGCGCTCGCCTTGCGGAAACGTGGAGAGAAACTTCATGATGCGGGCGCGAAAGTAGACCGGCAAAACCAGAATCGCGCCTAGCTGGATGACGATGGTGTACATCTTCCAGTAGCCGCTGCCCAGATCAATGCGCAGCAGGGCTTCTGCTATTCGCAAGTGGGCGGTGGAACTGACCGGCAGGAATTCCGTTAAGCCCTCAACGATTCCCAGCAACACGGACAGCGCGTAATCGTTCAAGAGAATCTCTCCAATGCGTAAGGTTGAAAGCTAGACTTCCAAGATCACCGGAAGAATCAATGGTCGTTTGGACGTGTGTTTGTTGATGTAGCGTTTCAGGTCGACGCGAATCTTTTCTTTCATTACGCCCCAATCCGTTTTTTCTTCGGGATTGGACTGTTCGACCGTTTTGAGGACGACTTCGCGGGCGCCGGCCATGAGTTCCTGCCCGTTGTCGCTGAACATTCCGCGCGTAACGATCTCGGGGCTTATCTCCACTCGGCCGGTGCGCTTATCGATAGCGATGATGGGAACCAGGACGCCGTCTTCGGAGAGGTGTTTGCGGTCGCGGACAACTACTTCTTCAATCTCTTCCAATGAACCGGAATCAACCAGCACACGGCCGGCCTGGACGGGCTCGCGGCGGTAAGCGCCGTCTTCGGTGAATTCGATGGTCTGGCCATCTTCCAGAAGGAGAATCTCACCGGAAACCGCGCCGAGTTGATGAGCCAGCGCCGCGTGGCGGAACAAATGCCGGTATTCGCCGTGAACGGGGATGAAATAGCGCGGCTTCACCAACTGCAGGACCAGTTTCTGCTCTTCCTGGCTAGCGTGACCAGAGACGTGAATGGTTCCGGCTGAATTCTCGTAGTACACCAGTGCACGCCGGCGAAACATGTGATCGAGCATGCGGAAAATCGCTTTTTCATTGCCGGGGATGATACGCGCGGAGAGGATGACGGTGTCATTCTCGTCGACGGAGACGAAGCGGTGATTGTCCACCGCGATGCGCGAGAGGGAAGACATCGGCTCGGCCTGACTGCCGCTGGCCAGAATGATCAGGCGCTTGGGATCGAAGCCGCGAATGTCCTGGGGACGCACCACCATGCCGTCGGGGATCCGCAGATAGCTCAAATCGTGCGCGATCTCGACATTGTCGACCATGCTGCGTCCAACGAAGGCCACTTTGCGGCCAACACGCGCGGCGACGTCGATCACCTGCTGGATGCGATGAATGGAAGAGGCGAAGCAGGAAAGAATGACGCGACGTGGCGCCGAACGGCACAACTCCTCGATGCGCGGAACGATGGCGCGCTCGGAAGGCGTGAATCCTGGGCGCTCGACGTTCGTGGAGTCGCTAAAAAGCGCGAGCACGCCTTCGTTGCCATAGCGGGCGAAGGTGTGCAGATCAAATGGAGCGCCGCCAACGGGAGTTTGGTCAATCTTGAAATCGCCAGTGTGAATGATCACGCCCAGTGGCGTGCGTACTGCCAGGGCCACGCAGTCGATGGTGCTATGTGTGACCGGGATAAATTCGATCTCGAATGGGCCGATCTCCACCAAGCGGCCTGGCAAAGCTTCGCGCAGCGTGGTGGAATCGAGCAGGCCGGCTTCTTCGAGGCGCTTCTTGACCAGGGCCAACGTGAAGCGAGTGCCGTACACCGGCACATTGAGATCTCGAAGGATGTAAGGGAGCGCGCCGATGTGATCTTCATGGCCGTGGGTTAGCACGATGGCACGGACGTGCTCGCGATTTTGCTTCAGGTAAGTGGTATCGGGGATGACCAGGTCAACGCCGAGAAGCTCGGTCTCGGGGAACATCATGCCGGCGTCGATGACGATGATGTCCTCGCCGAGGCGCAGTGCCATCATGTTCATTCCAAATTCGCCGAGGCCACCTAAGGGGATCGCGGTGAGGGACTGCGTGGACTTGCTCAATGAGATTTCTTCTCCGTAACGTAACTTTGGATCGTACCACACGGTTTGTACGCGCGCGTTACGAGGCGCGAAGGAAGATTGTAGGCAGACGTACAGTTAGAGGAGACGAGCTCGATAGTTCCGCAACTGCCCCTGGCGTTAGCGGCGGGAAGTGCCGACAAACAGGTGGACAATCGATACCAGGATCACCGCGCCCACCGTGGCAGCGGCAAGGCTGTAGAGTGTGCCGCCTCCGAGAATGCCGAGCTTGGTGAAGATCCATCCGCCGAGCACGGAACCGATCAGACCGAGAATGATGTCGGTAATGCAGCCATAGCCTTCGCCGCGGGCGATTTTCCCCGCGAGCCATCCGGCGATCAGGCCAATAACAATCCACCAAAGCAAGCCGTGGCGCCACTCTACTAAAACCACGCGATCTTGTTGCAGAAGAGTGAGTGCGGCTACGGCGAACATGTTGGAGGTCTCCTGAGTGGCGCAGGGCTCAATTTGGATGTGGCATTGTAGCGTTTGAGATGAGGAAAAACCAAGTAGGTTTGCGGGGTGGTGGGAGCTTTCCGGGATCTCTCGGTCCGTTTCGATTGCTCCTTAGCAATCCGCAATCCATCTGATCTCGCGGACATTCCTCCTAGCTAAGGTTTGAGGAGGGGTCCCTCGTCGCGGTGCTCCTTCGGGACTCCGCAACCTTATCGGTTGCTCGGTTGTTGCTGAGTCAAGCAGTGGAGCGTCCCGAGGCCGAGTACAAGATCGCGGCATGCAACGCCGACAACTTCGCGGCCGGGGAACAGGCTCGCTAACGTATTAAGTGCGACGCGGTCGTTAGCGTCGTTGAACGTTGGGACAATCACCAATTTGTTAGCGATGTAAAAGTTTGCGTAGCTGGCCGGAAGTCGCTGTCCGTCGAAATAGATCGGCGTCGGCATTGGGAGAGTTTCCACACGAAAGGAGCGCCCGTCGGTGTCTTTGGCGGTTTTCAGAATGGCAAGATTTTCGCGTAAAGGATTGTAGTTTGCATCGGAAGGATCTTCTTCGACAACGGTCACGATGGTGGTGGGATTCACAAAACGCGCGAGATCGTCAACGTGACCGTGGGTATCGTCACCGGCGATTCCGTTGCGCAGCCACAGCACATGAGTGGCGCCAAGATAGCTGCGAAAAATCTCCGCGTAGTCATCGCGGGTGAATGTTGGATTGCGCTCTTGCGTCGTGCTGAGCAGGCATTCCTCGGTGGTGAGTAGCGAACCGCGTCCGTTTACGTCGATGCTGCCACCTTCGAGGGTGACACGGCGTCCCTTGTGGACTGGCTGCCAGACGCGACGCTTGATTTTCTTATTTGCGCGGGTGACGGCGACGGCATCTTTCTTGTGATTGGGATATTTTGCCCAGCCATTGAACTGCCAATGGGTGTAGGCGACTTCGTGCGATGCATTGGTGACGCAAATAGGGCCAGAATCGCGCATCCAGCCGCGGTCGGTGGGTACGATGAAGAATTCGACGGCATCGAGGTTCACGCCAGACTGCTTAAGGATGGAGCGAACGGTGGTTTGCTCCGCTCGATTTTGAACCAGCAGAAAAACCCGTTCAACGCGCGCGAGATGCCGAACGATTTCGGCGTAGGCCCAAGGGATCGCGGCAAATTTTCCCGGCCAATCGGTTTTTTCGTGCGGCCAACCGAGCCACGTGGCCTCGTGGGGTTCCCATTCCGCGGGCATCCAAAAGCCCTCGTCGAAAGGCGTTGGTTCGGCAGCGAAGGTTGTGGTCGCGCGAGAAGGCGGCTTTACTGGAGCGACGGCGAGAAATGGCCATGCCCTCTATTCGCCCAGCCAGCGATTCAGAATCGGCTGATACGCGTCGATGCGACGATCGCGCAGGAACGGCCAGTTACGGCGCGTGTCTTCGCTTCGTGCAGGATCGCATTCGACAACGAGAATCTCATCTTTGTCGTTGGAGGCTTCCGCGGCGATTTGGCCGAAGGGATCCGCGACGAAAGAGTTGCCCCAGAACTCGATGCCTGCGTCACCTTCGTTTGGTTTGCCTTCAAATCCGACGCGATTGACGACTGCGACGTAAACTCCGTTGGCGATGGCGTGAGCGCGCTGAATGGTGCGCCAGGCATCGAGTTGCGCTGCGCCGAACTCGGCTTTCTCGTGCGGATGCCATCCGATGCTGGTGGGATAGAAAATAACCTGCGCGCCACTGAGCGCTGTGAGTCGTGAGCCTTCGGGGTACCACTGATCCCAGCAGATCTGCACGCCGATTTTTCCGTATTTCGTCTGAAAATTCGGGAAACCCAGATCGCCGGGAGTGAAATAAAACTTCTCGTAGTAAAGCGGATCGTCGGGAATGTGCATCTTGCGATATTTTCCGAGAAAACTGCCGTCGGCATCGATCACCGCACAGGTGTTGTGGTAAACGCCGGCAGCACGGCGCTCAAAAAGAGAAACGACCAGCGCGATTTTGCGCTCCTTCGCGATCTGCGCCAGTTTTTCGGTCGCCGGGCCCGGAACCGGCTCGGCAAGATCGAAAAGGGCGGGATCTTCCTTGCGGCAAAAGTATTCGCTGCGGAAAAGTTCATGGAGAGAGACGATTTGCGCACCGCGAGTCGCGGCTTCACGTATTTTGTCTATCGCGCGCGAGAGATTTTCTTCCGCGTTTGTCGTGCAGCGCATCTGCACCAGACCGATCGTAAATTTGTTTGGCATACAAAATTAGTTTAGCATGGCCGCAAGTTACGTTCGTTCACACGATTTTGTCTTTCAATCGGCGCGTGTTTGTACTATCAATCTTCCCGCGATTTAATACGCGGCATGAAAAATGGAAGTTCGTGTGATTGCAGCGCGTAGGGAATTGAGTTTTCAGGAGAAATGATGGCAAAGCAGAAGAAGACGGTCACAGGGCGCGTGTTGCACGATCCTGTGAAAGACAAGCTTCGACCAATTTATCCGCTGGATTTGTCGAAATGCCGAACCATCGATGAACTGGTGCGCGCGATGGGAGATACCGCTTACACCGGACGCCAAGTGGGCGACGCTGCGGACGTGCTCGAGGCCATGGCGCGCGACAAGGATTGTTTTGTGGTGATGACGCTCGCAGGTGCGCTTACTGTCGGAAAAATGGGACTGGTTTTTTGCGATTTGATTGAAAGCGGCATCGTGAATGCAATTGTTT
>CAWBHT010000002.1:0-577746 GCA_963788725.1 uncultured Acidobacteriota bacterium
AAGCCTGCGAGTTCATCACAAGCAAATAGGGTGTGCTCGAGTGGGGATTGGCGTGTCACTCCGGAATAGTCTGCGTGCGAGAGAATTGCGTGGATGATCTCTTCGGAGTATCCGAGATCGCGCAGGATTTTCGCGCCCTCGGCCGGATGTTCCTTTTCGGCCGAGTGCTCGGCGTTCGGCCAGCGCTCATAATCGAAGTCGTGGAGCAGCGCAGCCAATCCCCAGGTTTCCTCATCAGCGCCATGCTTTCGTGCATAAGCGCGCACGCAGGTTTCGACCGCGAGCATATGTTTGCGCAGGCTTTCGGACTGCGTGTATTCGCACAAGAGCTTCCAGGCATCATCGCGAGTGGGCATTTTGTCTCCTGAAACGACACAAGCTTAACGCAAAACTCGCGCTCACACGGAGAGATTGGAGCGCCGGAGACTGAAGCAGCGCAAGAAGTTAGAGAAAAACCTGTCCGGGAGAACAGGCGAAAACACGGCGTAAAAGGGGAGAAACGCGGATGAGTACGGCAAAAAAAGTTTAAAAATACTCTTGACAGGAAATGGTGAGTACACGATACTCCCCGTCGCGCCAGTAACTGCCTTCCCCCCGAAGCACGTTCCGACGTTCCTCTCCTATCCGCACGCCGGACAAAGTCAGCGAGGAGTACTGGTGTCGCTAACACTAGAAAAAGAAACGATGAATTCTTTGGAATTGGATAGGGAAGTCATTCGCTGCAAAACCTGCGGTCTAGTCCAATACCGTACGCGCACCGGAAATTGCCGGCGCTGCGTGCGGGCCTTGCCCCAGCGTTTGGAGTTCCTGATTCCTCCGGCGGCACCTGTGGAGGAGACCGACGCTGAAACCACGCCCGAAAAATTCGCCAACCGCGAGACGGTCGAGAACATCGGCCAGCGGATTCGCCAATTGCGCGAATCGCGCTCGATGACTCAGAGCCAACTGCAGTCGCGTTCGAAGGTATCGCGATCGTATTTGTCGCGCATCGAGAGCGGGCAGATGACTCCGAGCCTCGGCACGCTGGAGAAAATCTCCGAGGCGCTCAACGTCGGCCTGAACCGGTTCTTTATTCCGGAATCCGACGGCGAAGCCTTGCTGGAAGATCCGTTCATCCAGGGATTGCGGCCGTTCCTGCGGCAACTGGATTGGGAACAGTGGCAGTCGATTCTGAAGAGGTTGCAGGCGATCAGCGATCACGTCAGCGCGATCCCGGCTACTCTCCGCCCTATCGGTAATCCCGCGCGCTTGCCGCAGACCGCGACGGGAAATGGCAATGGCAACGGTCACATCGCGCAGCCGGGTCATTCAAATGGGCATGCGATGTCGCACGCTCATGGCCATCCGCAGGGTTATCCGCTGCGGCGTCCCGGCGCGCCTGTGTTTCAACGGCCGTTGGCGCGGTAGTTTCACCTATTGCATCTTTTGTGACCCAGAGCACAACTGGGACGCGGCGTGATTGCAGAAATCACGCCGCGTTTTTTTTCGTCCTCGTATTTGAACTCTTCGAACAAAGCCTCGCAGGAGTAAGGGACACAGCGAACCGAAGCTACAGGAAATAAGACACAAGAGTATTGCCGCAACAGGGGCGCAGGATACTGTGCCTCTGAGCGTTTGGTGATGGCTCGCTGAAGCTAAACTCGGTTAGTCGCGCAGGATGGAAACCTTGGCGCTGGGGACTTCCATGCGCATCAAACGGTGGCTGGCATCGAGGTAGAGAACGACTTCGAGGTCCGACGTATTCACGCGCAAGGCGTCATATGACTTGCCGCTAATGGATTGCGATCCGGCGGACTCGATGGAAATCGTGCCCGGCGTGAGCTCCTGCGGAATCAGGACCGGAAAATTCTGAGCGCCGCCTTTGGTCCAATCATAAACACGCGCGAGCACCGCATATTGATAATAGAGGTTGTTATCGAGCACGGCGACCAGCGGTGTTCCGAAGCTCATATCTTGTTCGAATGGGCGGGCGCCCTGCATTTCGAGCGTGATCTTGGCAACGCCATTCGCAAACAGAATGTGCGCGCCGTTTGTTTTATCCGCGTGGGAGATCCATTCGTAGCTGATCGGCGCGCCATCGGGCTGCAATGTGAGAGTGCCGGTGACTTGCGTTGCGGGGGAATCGGGCGTCTTGATATCGGTGGTACCGCGAGCGGTCCAGCCTCCACCTGCCGGAGCGATTTCGAATTCTTCGTGGCCGACGGTGTGGCCTTCCAGTTGGATCGTGAATTTCCCTTTGTCCTGCGCGAAGACGGAGGCGCCACTCGCAGGAGCAGGCTTCTTCTGTGCCGCGATCGTCAATGTTGTGCAAACAAAGAGGCTCACGATCAAGATATAAAAGTATTTTTCTTGTTTTGTGCCGGTGTTGCGTCTGCTCATCGGTCGCTCGTTGTTTTAAATTCGGGGAATGCGCTGCTGCGGATTTTCGTCCATCACAGCGGCGACTCCAATGCACCGAGTCTGCCACACGCGAAGCACGATTCTGCCCGCTTCGACACGACGTGCGCTCAGAATGACACCGGGGATGATCGCTAAAAAGGGAGCCGCTAACAGATACCGTTCACGACTGCGGATTTTCCACCACTAGATGCGCTTCGCCCGCATGCATGGAAACGATGCGGCGGCCAAGAATGTCGGCCACAACTCGAGCGGGCTCGCCGGAGCTGTCCACCCGATAATCAGCTAGCTGATAGAAGGGAACGCGCTGCGCGTGCAGGGCGCGAAAACTGATTTCGTCGCGGAATAATGGGCGACCGGTCATGGTCATGCACCGGCCAAGCAAGACCTCGACTGGGGAGTCCAGCCAGATCACCGGAACATTTGCGGCGCGCAGGAATTCCGGCGCACCAGTCTGCGCATACGTGCCCCCGCCGAGAGCCAAGATGATCGATTCTTTCATCTCCACGGCTCGACCGAGCGTGGCGCGCAGCTGATCGGCTTCGATCTGACGAAACTCGAGTTCGCCTCGACGCTCGAAAATCTCGGAGATGCGAAGGCCCGCGGCGGCTTCGATGCGATCATCGAGATCGACAAAACGCCACGCGAGTTGGCGCGCGAGCAGCGTGCCGACGGTAGTCTTGCCCGAACCCATGAATCCGGCAAGGCACAGCACTTGAGGTCGCGATTGCGCTGCGCGCAACGGTAATGGTGGTTGAGCCATGATCGTAGCCGACGTCACGAAAGAACGATCTAGTTTACGTGAATCAAACGCCGGCTACGTGTGGAAATACAAAGGCGGCTGCTGCGAGAAGAGAGATGATTGCAAATGCGTCGGGATCCGGAGGCTTGACTAGTCGCGCTTCAATATGCGGATCGTACCACTGTAAGAGGAGAGTTCGACCTTCGCGAGACCGCTACCAACAGTCCCAAACAAGCCTTTGGTGAACTTCGAAGCCATGTGCCTGACGCCGTGTGAGTCCGGCTTCAGATACGCTTCCGCCTGATTGTCGACGGTTCCAGTGGCAGTTTGCGCGTTTAGATCGAAAGAATCGTTGCCGGAGAAGTGCACCTCTACGGTGCCCTTGCCGCTGCGCATGGTGTAAATGCCCGTTCGAATAAAGTCGCCGTCAAAAAGGATGTTGCCCGAAGTGGTGAACAAGGTCACATTGGTCAGGCCTGGCTGGAGCAATTGCGCATTGCCGCTGACCGAACTGAAATCCAATTTCCCGGCACATTGCGCGCAAACCAGCGATCCGTTCGTGGTACGCACGACGATGTAGCCCGATACTTCCTTCAAGTGAACATCGCCGGCGACGCTCTGCAGCGTCATGTCGCCCATCACTTGCTCTACGTAGATCAATCCGGTCTGCGTCTTCAGTTCAAGCTCGGTCTCTTCCGGAACGCTCAATTGGAAATTGACTTCCAGCTCGTTCGGCTGCGCAGAATTGTCCACGATATTGGCGGACACATCGATGCGATCGCCCGCGCTTTCGGTGTCGAGGCTCACTTTGCTGGATGCTTGCGTGCCGGCGACAATGACTTCGGAATTCTTCGTCGATTTCACTTCAATGCGGCCATTCGCAACGTTATGGATGCAGACGACCGGGTGGCCCTTGATGGGAAAGTGCTTTTCGAAGTGCTGTGTGGCTTGAGCCTGGGATACGGAGCAGAACAAAACGCCCGCGCCCAGCACCGGCAGAATGTTGCGTCCCACAATCTTGTGCAGGCTCATGTCAGTTTATGCTCCCCCCGCGTTCCATCATTGCAGACAGCAACTGGGCCTTTTGCTGATAGGCGCCGGAAAGATATTCACGGGTAAGATCGTCGCGCGGATTGTCTTTCATACGCTGTTCGCAGTCGGCGATAAACTGATCCACGATCTCAAGATTCTGACGAAGTGACACATCCACCGGAGAGTCGCTCGCGAGTTGCATATTCGTGAGATGCGCTTCGTCGTTCCGCAGATCGGTAGCCGTGCCGGCGTAGATATTTTGGGCCTCCGTAGCAGGAACTTGTAAAGGCCGATGCGTCTGAAAGCCAATCGCTGCGGCGATGAGCATAGCCACGGCTGCCGTTGCAAGCACTCGAGCGCGGAAGAGATCGGCGAAGCCATTCCACCAGGAAGTGCTCGGTTTTGCGGCGGCGGGAAGCTTGATAATGCCTTCGTCCGCGAGCTGCGCGCGGAGCGATTTCCAGACCCGAGCGGGTGGTTCTACTTCGGATGGGAGCAGATGGGCGGTGGCAACAATAGCGGATAGGTCTGCGATCAGGCTCTGGCAGTGGCCACAATCGGCAAGGTGGGCACGCGCCGCTTCAGGCACGGGTGTCCAGCCCTCTTGTTCGAGGACGACTTCAACTTCTTTACACTGCATGACCGTTCACTCCGCAGGACGTAACCGTAGGAAACCGCTGTCGCAATTCCCCTGTTGTTGCTGACCTGTACGTCCCGGAACCACACCCCAAAACTTGCCAGTATTGTAGCTTAATCCCCATGGCTCGTCTGCGTCTTTGCCGAATGTCGTACCTGCCTGGCCTGTTCCCGAACTTCCTCTTGCAGCAAGTCACGCAGCTTCGTGCGCGCCTTGTGCAACTGAGACTTTGAGTTGCCGACCGAACAACCCATGATTCCGGCAATCTCGTTGTGCTCATAACCCTGCACATCGTGCAGGACAAAAACCGTGCGATAACCGGGCGGCAGCTTGTCGATGGACCGTTCCAAATTGACCCGATCGACCGCGCCGCTCAATCGAAGGTCCGGGGCGCCGATGTCCTTCCTCGGGCCGCCAGTCTCTTCGTCCGGTTCAGTGGTTTCCTCTAGAGAAGCCACCGGGAGCGCTTTCTTTCTGAGCCGCATCAGGACCACGTTTACGGTCATCCGGTGCAGCCAAGTCGAGAAAGCGGATTCGCCGCGGAACGTGCCAATCTTGCGGAAAAGCTGCAGAAATGCTTCCTGCATCAGGTCTTCCGCGTCAGACGGATTCCCCAGCATCCGCAAACACAAGGCGTAAACGCGACGGCTATGGAGGTCGTAAAGGAACTCAAAGGCCGCTGCGTCACCCGCTTGCGCCAAACGGATAGCGTCCGCCTCAGTCAAAGTAGCGGGCTGAGAAGCGGTGGCAACGCTGAGATCGTCTGGTCGGTTTCGGGCCAACGGTCCGATTACGGCGCATCCAACGGTTCGGATGCACCGCTACCTCCTGGAGTTGTCTTCGCTATAACCCGCGATTTCCAAAATATATGCGGGGCCGAGCTTTCTTGGCGGGCGACCCAAGTGGGAGGGCCCCCGCGGCTGACTACCTATTCTCCCCCGACCGAGGCCATCCGTCTAGCGCGAGCGAAGTGATCGCCGTCGGTGCCATGCGGAGTGGAGGAATCGGATGCGCGCATTCGGGCACGCACCGTCTTCTGGAAAGCGGACATTTGTTCTTCAGGCAGAATTCGCACGAATGACTTCAGCAGCACAATGGCTTCGCGGAGGCAGGTATTGATGTCATAGTGCGCGTTGTCCATCACTTGCCAATCGGCATCCGGATGCACGGAGGCGCCTGTCGAGAGATTGTCGACCGCGAGCTGAAAGTCCTTGCCGATGTCGCCGGTCATTTCGGCCAACGTATTGATCTTGTGTAGAAACTGGTGCCGCCTGGTGAGTAGTACCTTGCTGAGCAGATCGCTCATTCGGGCCGTGCGCTGCTCTTTAGCTCCGTGAAAGTTCGAAGGATGGAGCGATATCGTATTGGGAATTGTGCCGTGATGTTTGGCGTGTTCGCCGAGCGCGCGCAGTACCGCACTCAAGTGGGCGGCAAGCCGATCACACAGCGCCGGAGTCATGCCCGCAGCACGATAGGACTTCGTGAGCATTCTGGCGTGACGAAGCTCAAGCGCTTCATTTAGCGCCACGCTCAGCATGTTGTAGCTTATTTCCAGTTCCTGGACGAAAGTGGCGAAGACCTCCGCTTTTCGCTGCGGAAGCCACGCGCACCAATCGTCTTGAACAGAGGGAAGCTGTTTTCGACCAAGCACGAAGGACCCCCGGAGAAGGCGGAGTATAGCAAAATCCACAGGATATGGCGCGGTTTTCTTGTCGTTCTCGCCAATTCTAACTCATTAGTCAGCTAAGCGAGCCTTTAACGATACTAGTACTAGATGATTCAGCTGCACAGCAAGGTGGTCACGTAGATTATCTTCTGTTTTGCAGATCCACTCTCGAAATTTGTCCCGCCGCCCATTCCTTGCCCTTGACTGCCGCGGGCCGCTATACTCGCTTTCACCTCGAAAGGATTTTTCCCATTGCAATTTGAGCCGCGCGACCAGTTTGAGCAGCGCCAAAAAAAGCTGGAACAGATCAAGGCGCTCGGATTGGACCCGTTTCCGCGCGAATTTCGGTGGACCGATACTCCAGCGATGTTGGCCGAGGAGTATAAGGATGCAAGCTCGGCAGACCTCGAAGCCAAAAAGCGGGAAGTGCGGGTTGCCGGACGCATCCTTTCCTACCGCCTAATGGGCAAGGCGGGGTTCGCACATCTGCAGGGTTCTGGCAAACGCATTCAAATTTATGTCCGAAAGGACGCAGTCGGCGATCGAGCTTTCGAGCTCTTCCATCTACTTGATCTGGGCGATTTGGTCGGGGTACGCGGCCACATGTTTCGCACGAAGACCAACGAGCTGTCCGTGTGGGTTGAGGAACTTACGCTACTTTCCAAGGCGCTGCTGCCATTGCCGGAGAAGTGGCACGGGCTGACCGATGTGGAACTTCGTTATCGGCAGCGCTATCTCGATCTGATCGCCAACGAAAAATCTCGCGATGTCTTCGTCACGCGCGCACGTATCGTGCAGGAGTTGCGGCGATTTTTTGACGCGCGCGGCTACATCGAAGTAGAAACTCCGATGATGCATCCAATTGCCGGCGGAGCGGCGGCGCGTCCTTTCGTGACCCATCACAACACACTGGATGTCGAACTGTATTTGCGCATCGCTCCGGAACTGTATCTGAAGCGGCTGACAGTTGGCGGCTTCGACCGCGTGTACGAAATCAACCGCAATTTTCGAAACGAAGGCATCTCGACACAGCACAATCCTGAATTCACGATGTTGGAGTTTTACGAGGCCTACAGCAATTATCGAGACTTGATGGATTTGAACGAGACGCTATTCGCGCAATTGGCGAAGACGATTACAGGGTCGACGACAGTGCGCTTTGGTGAAGTCGACCTGGATTTCAGCAAGATGGAGCGCCTGTCCATGCGCGGTGCGATCGGGAAATATTGGCCGCAAGATGCCGGAGCGGCACCGTCAGAGGCCGAACTCGCAGCCCCGGGCGGAGCTCGCACGGCCACCGAACGCTACAATTTGTGGGCCAAGAGAACAGGCGGGCCGTATGCAGCGTCAAAAGGCACGTTGCGGGATGGCGAATGGACTGGGTTGCTCTTTGAAACTATGGCGGAGTCGCATCTAATTCAGCCAACCATCCTCTACGATTTTCCGACCGATATCTCTCCGTTGTCGAAACAGAAGCCGGAAGATCCGTCGTTAACAGAGCGATTTGAGATTTACGTCGCCGGCATGGAAATCGCCAATGGATTTTCCGAACTGAACGATCCCGCAGAACAGGAGCGCCGTTTCCTGGCGCAAATCGCACATGGCGGCGATGAAGCGCCACGACAGCTCGACATCGACTACGTGCGAGCGCTCGCGCATGGCATGCCGCCGACAGCCGGTGAGGGAATTGGTATCGATCGGCTCACTATGCTGCTGACCGATTCGCCTTCGATACGTGACGTCATTTTGTTTCCGCTGCTTCGGCCGGGGGCCACCGGCTCTCATCCACCTGACGCCGCGATGGGCGAGAAAGCATAGCGCTCAACCAAACGATGCGATTCGAATGGTTC
Source organism: uncultured Acidobacteriota bacterium (assembly GCA_963788725.1). Classification (GTDB taxonomy): domain Bacteria; phylum Acidobacteriota; class Terriglobia; order Acidiferrales; family UBA7541; genus Acidiferrum. The sequence continues at coordinate 8,325 of CAWBHT010000002.1, forward strand.
GTCGCCAAACGGTACTTGCGGTCGCCGTACCGGCCGGCGGTGCTGCGCCTGGTGACGGCGTTTTCCATTGTTGGCGTTGCGGCTGGAGTCGCCACGCTGGTTATTGCGCTGGCGATGAACACCGGATTTCGCGAAACGCTGCAGGACCGGCTATTGGCAGTGACCGCTCACATTTCTTTGACTCGGCCGGGCGAAGGCGGAATCAAGGATTACAACGCGATCGCCGCGCGACTCGCAAAAATTCGTGGGGTGAAATCCGTGACGCCCGCGGTGTACGAGACTATGCTGCTCTCATTCTCGGGCGACGCGCGCGGCGTGCAAACCAAAGGCATCGATCCGCAGATCGAACGTCGTAACGATTCCGCCTTGCAGCACATCGTTGCCGGACAACTGGACTTTTCTCCCGACAAAGATGGCATCGATGGCATCGTCATCGGCAAGCAGTTGGCACACGACTGGAAAATGGCGCCCGGTGACTACGTAACATTGATGAGCCCCCAAGGGCGCCTCACTCCTTTCGGGATGGTGCCGCGCACTCGTCGATTCCGGGTCACCGGAGTTTTCGACTCTGGCTTTTACGACTATGACGCGAACTGGTGTTTTCTGACGCTTCCGGCGGCGCAAGCCCTATCCGGTGTTGGCGACCTCACGAACGTCCTCGAGGTCCGGCTCGAGCGTCCAGAGCGCGCCGATGCCATGGCGCCTGTTTTGGAGCATGAAGCGGGCATCGGGTTTTCGGCCAGTACATGGATGGAAGAGCAAGGGGCGTTATTCCGCGCGCTCCGATTGGAAAAGCTGGTCACCGCGATTTTTATCGGTCTGATTACATTTGTTGCCGGGCTGAATGTGCTTGTGGTGCTTTCGATGACCGTCACGGACAAGGCGCGGGACATCGCGGTGCTGATGTCCATGGGTTGCCGACGGCACCAGATTCGCACCATCTTTCTGTGGCAGGGAATTGCAATTGGAGCGTCCGGAACAATTACTGGACTTTTCGTGGGATATGCGGTGGCGTCCTTAGCAGGCGCTTTTCATTTGATTCCACTGGATCCCCAGGTTTATGCCGTTTCTTACGTTCCATTTCATCCGGGCGTCTGGGATGGAGTCTGGATCGCAATCGTAGCCATGGCGATTTCCGTGGGGGCCACCTTGCTTCCCGCCAGAGCGGCATCCAGGCTTCTGCCCGTGGAGATTCTGAGATACGAGTGAGCGGAGCGCCCCAGGGCTGGCGATCAGGGCGTCCGGCCGTCTTTGGCGCGCCATTTGCTCCTAGACACGGTGCAGAGGCGGGCGGGTAGAACCCGGGCGCATCCCTCAGCCCGGATTCGGCAAATACCCGCTCTAAGCTACTGATAACAAGGCTGTTGAAATCGTTTCAATTTGGCGCATTTTGGGCTCCTTTTTCGTGCGGTACGGCACTGGTGGAAAAGGGAAATGATTGGGCAAAGTATCGCCAACCTTGATGCGACTCGGACGGCACGCTCTTTGCAATCGCTGCATCTAACTTGTATCGGTAAAGAATAAAGAGGGGCACGCGGTCAATCCGATGACGACGGGCAGCGAAAATCGGGAATCGAATGTGGCAAGCGCCCTCAGTGCGCCTCCCGTGGCGGCCGTTGTATTGGAAGGTCGCTCGCTCCAAAAAAGTTATGGCTCGGGACCGCAAACCTTGCGCATTTTGGTGGACGCCAGCCTGAAATTAGTGCGCGGCGAAATGGTTGCGATCGTTGCTCCATCCGGCGCAGGAAAATCCACACTGCTGCACATTTTGGCTGCGCTAGACACGCCAACAAGCGGTACAGTATACTTCGCGACGAACGCCATTGAAACGAATCAAGACGCGGCTGTAGCGGAATATCGGAATCGCGCCGTCGGATTCCTCTGGCAGCGGCACCAATTGCTGCCTGACTTCACCGCTGCAGAAAACGTTGCTATGCCGCTGCTGTTGCGCGGCGAAAATTTCAGTTCCGCCCTGGGCATGGGGCGGAAGTGGCTCGCGGAGGTTGGCCTGGAACACCGGGTTGACCATCGCGCAGGGGAGCTCTCCGGAGGGGAACAGCAGCGCGTGGCGATTGCAAGGGCGCTCGTCACCGGGCCGTCCGTGCTGCTGGCAGATGAACCTACTGGAGATTTGGACGAGCAGAATGCTTGGGCTGTGTTTGAGTTGCTGGAAAGGCTGCATCGCACGCACCATTTGACGTCGCTTATTGCGACGCACAATTTGGCGCTCGCCGCGCGATGTGACCGGATTTTAGGACTCGAGCATGGCGTTCTGCGTAACCGCGCGGTTCCGACCGTTGCGGCTGGGACCCCAGGGGGAGAAGCGAGCTAATCGTGTTTGAACGTTATACAGAAAAAGCGCGACGCGTCATTTTCTTTGCGAGATACGAAGCCAGTCAGTACGGCAGCCCGTACATCGAGACCGAGCATTTGCTGTTGGGTCTGATGCGCGAGGACAAGGCCTTAGCGAATCGATTCCTTCGACAGCAGGGCTCGATCGAATCGATCCGCAAGGAAATCGAGGCGCGCATTACCATCCGCGAGCGCATCTCCACATCCGTGGAGGTTCCGCTCAGCGCCGAATGCAAGCGCATCCTAAATATGGCCGGTGAAGAGGCGGAGCGCCTCGGCATCAAGCACGTCGGCACCGAGCACCTGCTTCTAGGGATTCTGCGCGAAGAGAAGTGCTTCGGCGCGGAGATCCTGATGGAGCGCGGCCTGCGCCTATCGACGCTGCGTGAAGAACTTGCGCGCACGTCCGGCGAAAAGACCACGACCGCTCGCCCAAAAGAAACTTCGCTGCTTGCTGAATTCAGCCGCGATCTGACTCAGGCTGCTTCAGAAGGCTCGCTCGATCCGCTGGTCGGACGCGAAGGCGAAGTGGAGCGCGTGATCCAAATTCTTTGCCGTCGCACGAAAAATAATCCCGTGCTGATCGGCGAACCCGGCGTCGGCAAAACCGCCATCGTCGAGGGCTTGGCGCAGCGCATCTCCGACGGTGACGTTCCGCCATTTCTCGCTGACAAGCGCATTCTATCGCTCGATCTCTCACTCATCGTCGCGGGAACAAAATACCGCGGCCAGTTTGAAGAGCGCCTGAAAACCATCATGAAGGAATTGATGGAGTCGCAAAACTCCATCGTTTTCATCGATGAGTTGCATACCCTTGTAGGCGCAGGGTCGGCCGAAGGTTCACTGGACGCCGCCAACATCTTGAAGCCTGCATTGTCCCGCGGCGAAATTCAGTGCATCGGCGCGACCACTCCGGGTGAATATCGCAAATCAGTGGAGAAAGACCGCTCGCTGGAACGCCGCTTCCAGGCTGTAAAAGTTCCTGCTCCCAATGAAGAGGAAGCCGTTCAGGTCATCAGCGGCGTTCGTGAACGCTACGAGAAGTTTCACGCCGTCAGCTACACAGACGAGGCGCTGCGCTATTCCGTATATCTATCGAACCGGTACATTCCCGACCGCTTCCTTCCAGATAAGGCTATCGATCTGATCGACGAAGCCGGTGCGCGCGTAAAGTTGCGCCAGGCCAGCGTCCCGGAAGAAGTCGGCGAAGTGCAAAAGCGCGTGAAGTTCATCACGCACCGCATGGAAAGCGCCATTGCCGCTCATGAATTCGAGAAGGCGCGCTTCTACTCCGAAGAAGAGCGCAAGGAAAAAGAAAATCTCCGCACGCTCCGCGAACGCTACAAGCTGGACGACGCTTCCACCGGCATCGTGACCCGCGAGGACATCGAAGAGGTGGTCTCCCGCTGGACCGGCATTGGCGTTACCTCGATCAAGGAAGACGAGCAGCAGAAACTTCTGCGCATCGAGCCTGAACTGCACAAGCGCGTTATCAGTCAGGACAAGGCCATCACCGCCTTGGCGCGCGCAATTCGCCGCAGCCGCGCCGGCTTGAAATCACCACTGCGTCCGGTTGGTTGCTTCTTCTTCCTCGGGCCCACCGGCGTCGGCAAGACGGAAGTTGCCCGCCGCCTATCTGAGTTCTTGTTCGGCTCAGAGAAATCCCTGGTGCGTTTCGACATGTCCGAGTTCATGGAGAAGCATTCCGTCTCCAAGTTGATCGGCGCGCCTCCAGGATATGTCGGCTATGAAGAGGGCGGCCAACTCACGGAACGCGTTCGCCGCACGCCGTATTCGGTCATCCTTCTGGATGAAATTGAGAAGGCTCATCCCGACGTGTTCAACATCCTCTTGCAAGTCTTTGAGGACGGACAGTTGACGGATGGCCTCGGCAATACCGTCGACTTCCGTAACACGATCATCATCATGACCTCCAATCTTGGCGCGCGACATTTGCAGAAGCGCACCTCGATCGGCTTCCAGTCCGGCGCTGACGAGGCCGGCCAGAAGAGCATGGAAGACATGGTGATGGGCGAAGTGAAGCGCGCGTTCAATCCGGAGTTCCTCAACCGGTTGGACGAGGTCATCATTTTCAATCCGCTCGGCGACGACGACCTGCTGCGCATCATCGACCTGCTCGTGGGCCAGCTCAACGACACGCTGATCCATCGGCAAGTTCAAGTGGTTGTATCGCCGGAAGCGCGTCAGTGGATCCTCGAGAAAACATGTCAGGATCGGAATTACGGGGCGCGTCCACTGCGGCGGGCTTTGCAGAAATATGTGGAAGACCCGTTATCGGAAGCGCTCATCCAGGGTGGCATCACGAGACCAGCGACATTGCAGATTTACGTCGCAGGGGAAGGTCTCGCGTTCCGGCCTGTGGGTGAGGCAACCCCGGTCGTCCACTAGCGAATCTGACACAACGCACGGGGTGGCCCGGATTGGGTATCTGGGCCACGCACGGCCGGCCCGCACCGGGTACGGCGGGAGAAAAACACCTTGGGTTTGGGGGCGCGGCCTTGATTACCTCAGCGGCCGCTCACAGTAGAGTCTGTTTGCCGTTTGGACTTTTGCGCGCACGGATGTACTGGACTGCGGGGCTGGTGTTCCTGCTCCTCTCCAGTGTCGCCGGGACCGTTGCAGAGGCCCGAACCGCTGGATCGTCTCTACGTTTATTCTCCTCCGCATTGGATTCCGCTGATTCATCTTCCGTTGCGTCCCGTGATGCACGGCCGCCAGTCACTCCACCTCAAGCCTCCTCGCAACAGCAAGCGCCTCCGCAAAATCAGCAGCCTCCCGCAGTCATCGACCGTATTCTCTTCGACGGTAACCGGCGCATTCGCAGCGACACGCTGAAAGCTCGCATCTTCACGCGGGAAGGCGATCCGTACAACGAAGAGACTTTGCGCCGCGACTTCCAGGCTTTGTGGAACACCCAATTCTTTGAAGACGTAAAGCTTCGCGTTGAAGACTCACCCGACGGCCCTGGACACAAAAACGTCGTCTTCGTGGTAAAAGAACGCCCGGTGATTCGCCGCATCCGTTATGACGGTATTCACTCCGTTTCAGAATCAGACATTCTCGACCGCTTCAAGGAAAAGAAGGTAGGTCTCACCGTCGAGAGCCAGTTTGATCCCACGCGTATCAAAAAGGCGGAAGTGGTTCTCAAAGATTTGCTCGGCGAGCACGGCCGTCAGTTCGCCAAAGTTACTCCCCAATACGAGCGCATCGCATCCAGCAATGCTGTCATTCTCGTCTTCAAGATTGAAGAAGGTCCCAAGGTTAAAGTCGGCCATATTCGCTTTACCGGCAATCATGCGTTCAGCAGCCGCAAGATTATCCGTGCCATGCGCCATGATCGGCCGTACTCAATTCCACTGTGGTTTACGGACCTCACGGTTCTGACAAAGACGTACGACCGCCAAAAGCTCAACGAGGATATCGAAGTCGGCGTGCGCGGCCTGTATCAGGACAACGGATACTTTAAGGTTAGCGTTGGCGAGCCCATACTGGAGAACTTCGACACCAAAGGCTACAAGCTCGGCGTGCCGCTCACCGGCCGCACGCACGGAAAAGCGGTGAACATCACCATTCCCATCGAAGAAGGCCAGCGCTACACGATGGGCACGATCAAGATCGTCAGCGCCGACCCCGACAAAGCTCTATCGCTCAAAGTTGATGCGCTGAAAGCGATTTTCCCTCTGAAACAAGGCGACATTTTCTCCAGTGCCAAAATCCGTAAGGCGATGGAAGAGTACGGCAAAGTTTATGGTCAATATGGTTTCATTGATTTCACGCCCGAGCCGCAGCTCGAATTCGACGACACCGCCAGACGCATTGACGTGACGATGCGCTTCAGCGAGGAGAAACAATATTACGTCCGCCGGATCGATTTCAGTGGCAACACCACCACGCGCGACAAAGTCATTCGCCGCGAATTGCTGCTCGATGAAGGCCAGTTGTTCAACAAGCGCGCTTGGGAAGTCAGCATTCTGCGTCTCAATCAGCTGAACTATTTTGAGCGCATCGAGGAAGACAAGGCCGTAACGATCTCGCGCAATACGAAAGAAGGCACCGTCGACCTCAACCTTAAGCTGAAAGAAAAAGGCAAACAGTCGATCGGTCTGCAAGGCGGTGTCAGCGGCCTCGCGGGCAGTTTCATCGGTCTGACTTATCAGACCAACAATTTCCTCGGGCTGGGCGAAACTCTCACGTTCTCCGCGCAGTTCGGCGATTTGCAGCGCAGCTTCATGTTCGGCTTCACGGAGCCATACCTTTTTGACCGGCCCATTTCCACTGGCTTCACGCTGTTCTCCAGCCGCTACAATTTCGATCAGGCCAAGCAGGAAGCCATCGCCTTCGGCCAGTCGGTTAGCATCAATCCGGAATTCGTGCAGAACTATACGCAAAACAGCACCGGCTTCACGCTGTTTGCCAGCGAACCGATCAAGCGTCTGTCGTTCACCCGATTGGGACTGACCTATGGCCTGACTCGCACCAACATCAAGCCTTTCAACAACGCTTCTTCGCTGCTCTTCGAAGCCCTCCAGTTCCGCAGTATCTCTGGCCCAAGCGCCTTGAACGGCATCGTTTCCAGCACCGATCACTCCAACGCTGAATTACAACACCATCGACAATCCGATCAATCCTCGGACTGGCAAGAGCTACTCTTACTCGTTCTCGATTTCCGGCGGTCCTTTGGGCGGCAACGTCAACACCATAACCAACGTTTTCACGTACACGAAATTCCGCCCCATCTTCAAAAAGCGTAATGTCCTGGGACTTCACTTCACTTCGGTCGCGCACACCACTGGTTACAGCGGGGAAGAAGTACCGCCCTTCAGCCGCTTCTACATGGGCGGCGAAAACGATCTTCGCGGATTCGACATTCGCTCCATCTCGCCGGTCACATTTATTCCCGTCTCCACAGCCACCGCAATCTCGTTCCGGGATCCCACCGCAGGTGGCGCGCTTCGTACCTTCACAATTCCCGTCCTGACCTACACAGCTACCCTGCCCGGCGGCGATTTGCAAACCAACGGTAACGTCGAATATCGCATTCCATTGGTCGGTCCGGTCACTGCTTCGCTGTTCGTCGACGGTGGAACCGATGGCATCCTTCGTCAGGACGCCCTAAAACTGGATCCGGTTGGGTTCGGTCAGTTGACTTCACAATTCCCCAGCGCCAATCTGAAAAATCAATTGGGTGTCGCCGGCGGTACGAACTTCCGCTTCCGCGCCTCCACCGGCATCGAATTCGGCGTGCAACTCCCCATCGTGCAAGCGCCGTTTCGCATCTACTACGCGTACAATGTCAACCGACTGCACTCGCAAATCGTCGCGCCCACACCGTTTATCGAACCTAAAGACATAAGTAACCTCGAGCACGCTTTCGATGGCATCGATCCGACGATCTATCCACTCCAGATTCGTCCGCAATTAGATTCCCTGATGAACAATCCAGGGCGCTTGAATTACTTTGAGCCGAAGACCACCTTCCGATTTACGGTGGGCAAGACGTTTTGATGGTGCCAAGAGTTTGGATACCGTATGGCGAACCGTTTCTTCACAGAACGGGTGGGCGCAAGACATTTTCGACCGCAGTTGCGGTCACGTTTGGGAGGCAGGTGGAATGAGGTTGCGAAGCAAGGCGGGCGGGATTGCGCTGGCTGCTACGTTGTTATCGTTTCTGTCTGGTGGCTTGTGGCGGCGGCAGCAGCAACGCCAACGTGGTTACCGTCTCGGTCACCTCCTCGGTCGGCTCCGTTCTGATCTTGGGACAGTCCACCACCCTGGTTGCTACGGTCAGCGGCGCCACCAATACCAGTGTGAACTGGCAACCCTGCCAATACACCACCACAACCGTCTCCGGTACGACTCCGACAACCGCCCCTGCCGCCGCGTGTCCGGCAGACGGGTCGCTTGGCACCATCACTAACCAGGAAGCCACTGGCACCGCAACATACACCGCACCTGCCAAGGTGCCTGACCAGTCGAAATATCCCGGCCTGCAGATCGTTATCACCGCGCAGTCTCAACAGGACACGAAAAAAACAGGCGCCGTCAATCTCATCCTGGATTCCGGCATCGCGATCGGCCTCAACCCCACCACTGCGACGGTTCCCACCAACGAAAAACAAACCTTCACGGCGAGGCTGACCAACGATTTGGACACCCAGGGCGTTACGTGGTCCGTGACGCAGTCCAAGCCCACCGCTGCTACGACCACGGCTGTCGCCGTAAATTACCCCAACCTTCCGACTTGCAGTCCTGGTTGCGGCAGTATTGATTCCAGCGGCGTCTACACTGCTCCGACTGCCGTTCCTACCGCCTCCACGCCGGCAGGCGCGAGCACTACACCACAAGATGTAACCATCGTTGCGACCGCCAAGGCCGATAACACACGTTTCGCCACTGGAACGGTCACCATAATCGTGGGCGGCCCGATTGCGTTCAATGGCGTCTCTCCCAACTTCGCCCCTCAGGGAGCAGCACTGTGGGATGTCTATCTCGACGCACCGAATGTCTCGTCCGCGTCGATCATTACTTTCACGGATCAGAACGGTGGTTCTAACACCTTCAATTCGGCGTCCGGCCAAGTAAAAGTGTTGTTCCCGATTCCTACGAGCACAACCGCCAACCCACCATCAACTGGTGCTCGCGTTCGGCTCCTGGAGAAGGATCTGCCGCCGACGGTTACCAAATACACCGTTACAATCACCGACCCAGGCCAGCCGGTCACGCCGACAGCAGGAGCAAATTTCACGGTCACTCTGGTACCGGTCAGGCCTACAGTGGTTTCCACGTTTCCGACTGGGGTGGTTCAGGGCGCGGACCTTTCCTCGATTCCCCTCACCATTGATGGTGGTTATTTCGGACCGAACGGCACACTTGCTACCGCTCAGTTCCTCGGCAATCAAGTGCCGCAAAGTAGTTCGTCCAATTCGCGCCGGCTAAGTACGGTGTTTCCTGCGAGCTCGATCAGTAATCCGGGTTTGTATCCTTTGACAGTGACGCGTACCGCCGCGCCGCTACCCGTCCCCAACAATTCTGCCAGCACCACTGTTTCCGTATTTCCAGACTATTCCACCTCACCGCCAACCGTGGGCGTGCCGGTTACCACCGGTGCGAATCCGAGTGCGATGGATATCGATCCGCAACTTGGCGTAGTCGTGGTCGCGCTAACAGGCGCGAATGCGATTCAGTTCTACACCATCGGCGCAGGCTCGCTGACCCCGCTTGGTGGTCCGGTGGCCGTCGGTCAAATCCCCACAGGTCTTTCGGTAAATCGCACAAATCATTCTGTTGCAGTGGTTAACTACGGAAGCCAAAGCGTCTCCATTGTCCCGATTCCCGGGGCGCCATCTCCAGTTACTGCCGCGACGGTTGATATTTCCAGCGCATTGCTGGGGCTAGGCTCTCCGGCGCCGCTGCCTTATTCCATTGGGGTGGATCCGGACACCAATCTGGCTTTGGTTGCATACTCATCCAGTTCCATCTCTTCGGCGGCAAACGTTGGCTTTGTTGTGAATTTGAATCAGGGAGCAGGCGCTCCGTTTGGATGCCTGGGTGGAACCGGCACTCCCCCCTGCATCTACTCGCAGGTGACGCTGAATACCGGCCAATATCCGCAAATCGCCATGGCGCCGCACGGCCACTTTGCGTACGTCACTCCCGGCGGCTCGGGCGTAATGCGCGGCGTGGATGTCACGCAGCCTTCCACGTCCTTGGGCATCACCTCCGCTACGCTATCGTCAGGAGTCGTCACGGTCACCGCGAGTGCCACGCTGACAGGCATCGTTCCTGGTATCCCGACGACTGTGCTGATCACGGGCGTGCCGACGATTACCAGCGGGAGCGTAACCGCCAATTTGAACGGGGTCTTTTCTGTTAACGCCACCAGCAGCACCACGTTTACGTACGGATTGAATACCACCGCCAGCGGATCTGCCACTGGCGGGAATGTGTTCTTTGGCACACCCAACGTGAACTTTGGCGGCATCTCCGCAACCTCTCAGGGCATTGCCATTAATCCGATTACGCACAGTGCTGCGGTGGTAGACGCCGACGCCACTGGGCAACCTCCGCAAATCCACGTCCTGAATCAGCTCGATCAATCCGTCACATCTATCAGCCTTCTCGCTCAGTGCACCGCGCTGATCACCACTTGTAATAATGGACCGGAGTTCATCGGCACGGCCGACGTTGCGTGGCAGCCCTACACCAACTCCATCATTTCTTACAATCCAGGGCGCCCCGGTTCGGGGGCGGTCAATCAAGTTTCTATTTCTGATCCTGCCACCGCCAAGCGTTACGTCATCGTGGACTTCAATGCACCACCGAACACGCCGACAAGTGGATCATTCTCGTTTCCTGTCACAAATGGAACCAGCGGTACACTCATCCTCTCCGGTGGCGTCGCTGTCGATCCCGCGACTAACCAGGCATTTGTTGCCGAATCGGGGAGCAACCTCATCCAGATCATTAACTTGGGCCCGGGTGCTTCCAACAAGATCAAGAGCACCCAGATCACCGAAGTCATTGTGCCCAATCCGCAGCCTGGGCCCGGCGTCATTGGCGGCATCCCTAAGGCTTTCCTTCCGCAGGGGACACTGACTTCCACGACCGATCTGGCTGGCGTACAAATATTCGGTTCGGGTTTCGTGGCCGGCGCACAAGTCCGCTTGGATGGCGCTCCATTGCCTGGTGGCAACGTGGCGGTCGATCCTGGCGGACGGCTGATTACTGCGACCATCCCGGCGTCGTTCCTCGCTGCGCCCCACCACTATGCATTGGACGTCGTCAGCGGGGGGTCGCAATCCAACCCATCGGAGTTCATCGTCGTCAAAGCCGTAGATATGAGCGTGGCTTGCACCACCGGCCCTGCGACGCCAAGTTCCGTGGCTATCGCCGATCAGCTTGCCCATGGCAACTTCTCGCCGCTCGCGGTAGTGACGAACAGCGGGTGCAACAATATCTCGACCATCGACATCAATCCCGCAAGTCCCACGTTCGGATCGGTACTCAACTCGATCTCCGTCGGCACTACTCCCCAAGGGATTGCGGTCAGCCCGCGCCTAGGCTTGGCAGTGGTGGCCAACAATGGCAGCAGTAATGTCTCGATCGTCAATCTCCTCACCAATACGCAGCCGGTTGCTGCGGTAGCCGTTGGTACGAACCCGATCGGAGTTGCTGTCAACGACGCGACCGGGGTGGCGATGGTGGCAAATTTCACCTCCAACACCGTCTCGGAGATCAATCTTGGCCTTCTGTTTGGCTCTTCGCCAGCCACGTCTCTCACGGCGGCGACGATCGGCGGAGTGCAACAACCTATCGCTGTCGCCATTGATCCTGATCGTGGCACGAACAATCAGGGCCTCGCGGTCGTTACTGGATTGCAGCTCAATTCGGGCTCCCTTGCTTCGGGTGCGCTATATCCGCTCGATATCGGACTCGCCGCTCCGACCTTGAGCACCACTGTATCGGTTTCCTCTGTCAGTTCGAGCCCGACCGGCATTGTCTTTAATCCCGCCGTGAGCACCGGCACTGCAAATCCTGGTCTGTTTTATCTGAACGCCAGCGGTGCCAACACCATAAGCTCCTTCAACCCAGATAGCGGAGGCCTCAGCAACACGGGCGTCGGGATCAATCCGACATCTCTGGCAGTAAATCCGCAGAGCGGGGCGCTGTTAACCTCCAACTTCGCTGGAAAGTCAGCTTCGGTGGTCGACACGTTGTCAGGGGCGAGGACGGTGGAGACCTTGGGACTGCCGGGATCATCGCAATTCGGCGTGGCCATCGACCAGTTTACGAATTTGGCCGTGGTCGTCGACCAGGCGAATAACCGGGTGTTTTTGCTCCCGATGCCGAATTAGCGAGGTCTTTGTCGTTGCGGCAGGCCGCGCGGCTCGGCTATACTTCATGGTTTGCGTAATGCCTGCGCTTGCCGCTGGGTAGGGTCGGAACCGCGGTGAGGTCAATTTCAAATCAGGACACGAGGATGACCTCGTGCCCCAGCGGAATCGGCTGCTTTCGGTCATGGGCCGTTTGGCAGCAGTAGTTGAAAAAGGAGAGAAGACAGTGAATTTCAGCGTATTAACTCAAGCCCGTCCGGGATCGTTCCGGACCTTACTTCAAATCGCCGTCCTCGTAACGGCGTGCCTGCTCGGCACCGTTGCTGTCCGCGCACAGGCAGGCGCAGCCCCTGCGGCCGGTGGAGCTACCAAGATTGGCGTCATCAACATTCGGCAAGCCATCGCAGCTACTGCCGAAGGCAAGCAGGCTGGCGCCGAGCTGCAATCTCAGTTCGCGCCTCGCCAGAACGAACTCGAAGGCATGAACAAGCAGATCAGCGACGTTCGTCAGCGACTCGATGCTGGCCAAGGCAAGATCAGCCAGGAAGAGCAGGCGCGGCTGACCCGTCAGGGCGAACAGCTGACCCGGCAATTACAGCGTAAACAGGACGAATATCAGGAAGATGTGAACGGTGCGCAAGGCGAAGTTTTTGACCGCATCGGTCGCAAGATGGTCGATGTGCTGGACCGCTACGCGCGTGAGAACAATTTCACCGCAATCTTCGATTCGTCTGCGCAGAACACGCCAATCCTGTTCGCGTCCACCAACATCGACATCACGCAGGACATCGTGCGTTTGTATGACGCCGCATACCCGGTGAAGGCCGGCGCAACTCCTGCTGCAAGGCCTGCGGGCGCGGCGCCGAAGCCGGCCACCACGGCTCCGAAGCCACAATAATCGGCAGTGCCAGGCAGCTAATTAGACTCGAACCGCCCCAGATACGTCTGGGGCGGTTTTGCTTTCCGTTCCATCTTCTACCGACTCGGCCGCTAATACTTCGGCAGTTCAGTTCGGCGGCGTTGAATCCTGAGGCGCGGAAATCTGGTGATTGGTATCAACAGAGAATAACGAGTAGTTCGTTAACGTGTGTCTGTGATGGTATCGCTTATTATGGACCTGCATATAGAGTTCCGCGTACCACGGCAGCCAAAGGGAAGTTTTCCCATGCTCGAAGTTCACTGGCCCGTAGTCGATCACCAGATGATCGAGGGTCAATTCAAGAGCTGGCAACGGCTCGCGGAGATCCGTCTCCAAGTGCACCACATTGTAAGTGTTCGCTGCGATCCACACACGCCCCTTCAGCGCCACAGGGAAAATGCCTCTATTGTTTCTCCAGGTCATTATCCGGGATCGCACTTCGGGACGCTGCTCGAAGCGAATTAGCCAGGCTGCTTGTCCTCGCCATTCGCCGAGTCCTTCGCACTTGTAGCCAAAATCGCTCTCGTACTCCGGAGTGAAGAGAACACACCCAATCCGACCAGACCTTTTGAAGCCAGTGCGGTCGGAAATGATCCAAGGTTTTGCCCGCCGTTCCTGTCTTCCTCGAGAAACAACGTCCCCTTACGCGGCCGAGTCACGAATGCCATGTAGGCGAAGTCCTTACTCAACACTGGACCGGGATTTCCGTAGGCGTCGATTTCCTGATGCTCGATGTGCTCGGTGGCGACGAATTTCTCGAGATTTGCCAACTGTGCTTTCGTGCGCGTTTGCGTTCGCTGAAGCACAGTGTCTTCGGAACACACGACGTCGTGTGCCACGGGATACTCTCGCGCGTCTACGTCTGGCGGTGCCCATGGGCGTATGACCGCCGGAATCGATGGGGCCGGAACAGTCGGCGTCGGAACCGATGACGCCGAAACAGAAGGCGCACTTACCGCCAGCGTCGCCGGCTGAGGATGCGTTTCCGGCTCGCTGCTTCGCGCGACCACAGTCGAAGCTGCCTTGTCCAATGTGAGCAACGTGTCCTTCGCTTCTTTCGCAGCGGGATCATTTAGAAAATCGTGGACCACAGATGTCAAAACCGCCTTTGCTGCATCAGTTTTGCTTTCGGCAATCAGAATGCGCGCTTGCAGGAGCCGCGCCGGGGCGGCTCGGTCCTTGGCGAGGTCTGCGGCTCGTTCGGCGTGCGGCGAAGCCTTCTCATAATCTTTTTGTCCCGCATACGCATATGCCAGTAAATAGTGTGTCCGCCAATCCGCTCCGTTCACCTTGAACGCTTTCTCTAACGTTTCCCCGGCCTCCTTTGGTTGCCCGGATCGCAATTGCAGCTCTCCTAAGGAGACCAGCGCGCGCTCGTGAGTCGGATAGATCGCGAGTGCGGATTCAAATTTCGTGCGCGCTAGGTCGAGATGCTGTTGCGCATATTCCAGCATACCTAGCAGGTATAAAACGTCAGGATTGCCGGGCGCCATTTTGGCGGCCTTGTCAAAGTGCGTTCGTGCGCTGTCGTATTGCTGATGACGCATTTTGTCCAAGCCCTTGTCTATTTCGGATTGCAGGTGTGGGCTGACCGTCGGTTTGCCAGGAGGCGCGTTCGCTGTGATTTTTTCGCCCTCCGGATGCATGTAGACGTAAACGGTGTAATTAGAACCACCCGCTAGCATGGAGGCGTGCTCGGTAGCGGTTTGATAGCCGGCGGCCTGTACCTCCACGTTGTAGTCGCCCGTACGAATGTTCGTAAATGTCGCAGTGCCGGCGTCTCGCGTAGGGGCGGTTTGGCGCACAGTGGTGAAGTCCGAAGAGATACTGACGAATGCACCGCCGGAAATAGGTCCACCACCGCTGCTGCGCACGCTGACAAGCATGGTGGCGAACGTAGCACTTGGGATGCCTTGTGCTGCGAGGCCTCCGCGCTCTTGTGCGAATGCCGCCTGAAACCCGCAGACCAGGCATCCCGTCAGCAAAAGAAATACAACTGCATTGCGTGTAATAGTGCTATGGCGCAGCAAACGTCCCACTTCGTCCCCGTAACGACAAACCTAGTCGTTGTCTTGACTCACACGATAGCTTCCCGGAGTCGAGGCGGTCAATGCTTCGAACGCTGGGTTCGCTCATGTACCTAATTATTTCGCAGTTGTAATAGGCCGTCTTCTTCGTCCAGCTTTCACACATCACTCGCACCCTTACTGTTTCAGCGGAAACCACACCTCCATGGTCCCCGTTCCGGTTTTGGGATCGAAGTCTTCCCCGTAATATTCGATCATCCACGGCTGACCAGGTGACGGAGGTGCGGCTATGCCGTTGGCAAGCGCCTGCCGGAGCCAGGTCTTTACGGCTGCGTCAATGGTGTTCCGGAGCTTCGACACATGATCGCGGTGCGGAAAGATCGCGTACTTTTGTGCCGGCACGCTCATGCGCGCGAAATTCAGTGGGAGCCCGTCAAAGGTTGAGACTTCGGCTCCGGCCAAATACTCAAAGTCGCACTCGTTTTCCTTGCCGTCGAACACCACGCCATAGCCCACTTTTCCGCGCTGCCCAGGTATTTTCCCGAATGGCAAGCTCTCCCACTGCGACTCCAGTTCGTTAAGATTTTGCGCTGTGTAATGTTTTTGCGATCCGGCGATAAGAATCGCGTCACGGTTTTCGATTCGTGGCGTTAAAGCCTGCTGCATTTTAGTTTCGGGCATGTGAATTGGTTTCCTTTCGTTCAGAGTGTTTGCTGGAGAAGTTCATGGCCGGTTTGAGTGCTGTTGGGCCTTGATCGAGGAACTTTCACGAACACAGCCTCTAAGATGTCGGCGCAGCAATTTCGTGCCGACGTACCACGCGGCGATGACATCCACAATGGGCACTTTCCTGTCCCTCAACGTTTGGACGCGCCTTTTGTTTCCAAGGTGTGCACAGCCGGGGGTGAAAGGCGCGTAAGTCGGGGACCTTTGTAGTGGCCGCCTTCCGAGCCAGGCGAGAACGCCATTTACAACACCGGCCACAATATGGGTACGGTAAGATAGCGCTTTGTGACCCAGCGAAATCCATTCGATCATCTGCGTGTAGTCCTTGTCTCCACCCGCAATCCTCTCAATATCGGCGCTGCGGCGCGGGCCATGAGCAATTTCGGTTTTTTGCATTTGCGCGTCGTTAATCCCTATGAGCCTGCCTTTCGCGAAGCACGCTCCGCTGTCGGCGCAGCCTCTTTGCTGGCCAATGCGCAGCAGTTCAGCAGTGTCGCAGAAGCGGTGGCGGACTGCTCGCTGATCGTGGGCACAACAGCATCCACGCGGAGGGAATTGCAGCATCCATTGCGGCGCCTCAAAGAGGGCGCAGCGTTAATCCGAAAGCGGCTGCCATCATCTCGGGTCGCACTACTATTCGGATCCGAAAGGACCGGACTTTCCAACGAAGCGTTCAGCCATTGCGACTGGCTGATCCGCATCGCAACTCGTGAAGAGCATCGCTCTATCAATCTGGGTCAGGCTGTCGCCGTCTGTCTCTACGAGTTGGCGCGAGAATTGGGCACACCGCTCGAACAGCCGCCAGCGGCGCGAGATGGAGCCCCTCGAGACCAGGCTGCCACGGCAGCGGAAGTCGAGCGCGTTGAATCCCTATTGCTCGAGGCACTTCGTGCCAGTGGATCGCTGCAATCGCGCTCCGCGGCAGTCACCCAAGAGAAATTGCGGCGAATGCTCCGCAGACACAAACTTACCGCAGCAGACTCCGAATTCTGGCTGGGCATGCTGCGAAGTATTTTATGGAAGCTCGAACACAGCAAGGACGACTGACTAGCCTTCTTCGCCGAACAGCTTGATGTCCGCGGGCCCTTCCTTTACCGGCCCGCGCGCGCGACCCTGCACCTGCTCCCGAATCTGCTCGACAATGTCCGGATTGGCTAGCGTGGTGATATCACCCGTATCCATCTGATTCGAAATCGCTGCGAGCACTCGGCGCATGATTTTGCCGGATCGCGTCTTTGGCATATCCGACACGATATGAATCATTTTTGGCCGCGCGATTTTGCCGATTATCGTTTCGATGGTGAAAGTCACCTTTTCCTGTACTTGTTTTGACGCCGGCACGCCAGGTTTCAGTGAAATGTAAACGACCGGGACGCGGCCTTTTACCTCATCAACCGCGGGCACAACCGCAGCTTCTGCAACCTCCGGAATCGACAAGCACGCAGACTCGACTTCTTTCGTCCCCAGCCGATGACCCGCGACGTTGATCACGTCATCTACGCGGCCGAGAATTCGATAGTAGCCGTCGGCCGCCAGCACCGCGCCGTCCGCCGCATAGTATGGCCAGTCCCGCCAATCTTTGCTGTCAGGATCCTTGCAATATTTTTTGTAATATTGACTTACGAAACGATCCGAGCTGCCCCAGATCGTCTGCATGATTCCCGGCCAGGGATTGCGGATGCAAATGTTGCCTGCTGCGCCTGATCCCGCTTTCACTTCCTTGCCTTCTTCATCCCAGATGATCGGATAAATTCCCAGCGCTGGTGGTCCAGCGCTGCCGGGCTTCATCGGATCGAGGGCGGGCTTCGTTGTGATCAGGAATCCACCGGTTTCGGTCTGCCACCAGGTGTCGACAACCGCGGCTTCCTTCTTGCCGACAACATCGTAATACCACCGCCAAACGTCAGGCTCGATCGGCTCGCCCACAGTGGTCATGTGTTTGAAGTGGTAGTTGTACTTCTTCGGTTCGTCGCCTCCGGCTTTGCGAAGCATGCGAATTGCAGTAGGTGAAGTATGAAAAATGTTGACGTCCAGGCGTTCCGCGATGCGCCACGGTCTTCCGGCATCGGGAAATTGCGGCACGCCTTCATACAATACGCTTGTGGCGCCCAGAGCCAACGGACCATACACGATGTACGAATGACCCGTAATCCAGCCAATGTCGGCCATGCACCAGTAAACGTCGTTTGGGGTGAATGTCCTGGTAATACTTCGATGTTCCCGCCGCGTACGCCAAATAACCGCCGGTGCGATGCTGGCATCCCTTCGGCTTGCCCGTGGTTCCACTTGTGTACATCAGGAACAGGGGCGCTTCGGCGTCCAGCGAAACCGGCTCGACGATGTGATTCCGGTAATCATGCAACACATCGTCGATGAAGAAATCCCGCCCCATGATCATGGGCGCCTCAGAGCGGAAATGCCCCGGATAGCGCTTCCAGACGAGAACTTTGTCGACGGTCTGGCCTTCTTTTTGGGCGGTTTCCACGGCAATGTCGGCGCTGGCTTGTGATCCACCCATTTCCCGTTGCGGTGGTAACCGTCGGCATAAATCAGCACGCGGCTGCCGGAGTCGGCCGCGCGCAAGCCGCAAGCTTCACCGCTGAACCCGCCGAACACCACCGAGTGAATGACGCCGAGTCGCGCACATGCCAGCATGGTGATCGGCAGCTCCGGAATCATGGGCATGTGGATGGTCACGCGATCGCCGGCTTTCAGCCCCGCGAAATCGCGCAGCAGGGCAGCGACCTCATTGACGCGCCGGTATAGCTCCTGGAAGGTGATCACCGTCGCGGCTTCGGCTTCCGGCTCAGGGACAAAGATCAGCGCCGCCTTATTTTTGTGTTCAGCCAGATGCCGATCGACGCAGTTGTAGCAGGCATTCAGTTTTCCGCCGACAAACCATTTCCAGAATGGCGGATTACTGGTATCCAGCGTGGTATGCCAATAGTGATCCCAATGCAATAGCTCTGCGTATTCACGAAAGCACTCAGGGAAATGGCGTTCGCTGAAGCGTTCCACAACCGAAGGATCATTGAGGTTCGCCTGCCCGATTAGTTTGGCCGAAGGATAAAAGACTTCCTCTTCCTTCCAGTGCACTGCGATCTGCGCTTCGTTTTCCTTCAGAGAGCTGGTAGTAGCTGTGCTCGCTGGCGGGCGAAGATTCGAGGATTTTGTCTTTTGCTTCGCGGGCAGTTTGGTTTTGGACTTTTTGTCGCGTGATTTCGCCACGTCAAGGCTCCCGTTTAGAACATACCTGAATTTTTGAGCTAGACGCGACACATGGCGACGGAAGATGCCGCATTGCTGTGCAAGTGCGTCGCAGAAATGATGCTACTCGGCAAGCGCGAGAGTCAATTGCCCTGCGCTGAGGAATAGATGATGCGCTAACGCATTCCGCCGACTTCGTCCCAGATCCTCGTGCCGTGGGTTTCTTTCAACAGCACGCTGCCGAAGACCAGCGTCAATCCTGCAACGATCATGGGGTAATAGAGGCCGGCATAGATGTTGCCGGTCGTTGCGCATAGTGATAAGCCGATCAACGGCAGCAACCCTCCGAACACCCCATTGCCGATGTGATACGGAAGGGAAAGGGATGTATAGCGTATTTTTGCCGGGAAAGCCTCAACCAGATATGCGGCAATGGGCCCATAGATCATGCACACGTACAACACCTGAACGAAAACGAGCAGTACCAGTTTTGTCACATCTGGAGACGCAGCTTCCTTTGCAGGCACCAGCGCGCCGGTTGCTGGATCGGTGGTCTGTGAAGTTAACGCAATCGCCCCTGTAATTTTATTCTTGGCTGATTTCAGCCCAACCACATTGTTGCCGGCCGCCGCTTGCATCGATTTGTAAATGGGAATGTAGGTCACAACGGCAAGCAGGCACGCTGCCATCATCAGCCACTTGCGCCCTAGCTTGTCGGAGATAGCACCGAACAACGTGAAGAACGGCATGCCTAACAGCAGGGCGATAGCGACGATAATATTCGAAGTCTTTGGATTTACCTTCAGAACCGTCTGCAGATAGAAAAGAGCGTAGAACTGCCCGGTATACCAGACCACTCCCTGGCCGGCAGTAGCGCCAAAGAGCGAGATCAATACGCGCTTCAGATTTTCCCATTTGCCAAAAGCATCTTTCAGCGGTTGCGTGGACGTCATGCCCGCGCTCTTGATCTGGCTAAAAATTGGTGATTCTTTCATCTTCAAGCGAATGTACAAAGAAATGGAAACCAGGACGATCGACACGAGGAACGGAATGCGCCAGCCCCAATCCGCGAACGCTTCCTTCGTGATGTAGTTCTGTGTAACGACAATCACGATCAGCGAAACGAACAACCCCAATGTTGCCGTGATCTGAATAAAGCTGGTATAGAAACCGCGCTTCCCATCCGGCACGTGCTCCGCTACATAAACTGTTGCTCCGCCATACTCTCCGCCCAGTGCCAGCCCCTGAAGAACACGAATCGCCAACAACGTGATTGGCGCGAACCACCCTGCAGTCTTGTAAGTCGGCAAAATGCCAATGACTGCCGTAGCCCCGCCCATGATCGACAGCGTCACAAGAAAGGCATACTTTCGCCCGACTAAATCGCCGATGCGCCCAAAAAACAAGGCCCCGAACGGCCGCACCAGAAAGCCCACAGCGAACGTCGCCAGATATGCGATGTAAGCAAACGTATCGTTGCCAGGAGGATAAAACTTCGGTGACAAGAACGCGGCGAGGCTACCGAAGATGTAAAAGTCGTACCACTCGATCATCGTTCCAACAGCGGAAGCCAGAATAACTCGCCAGATTCCATACTCGGCCGTGGTGCCCGTTGCCATGCCGTCTGCTCGAGTAGACATGCTTCTCCTGAATACATCATCGTCAGGTTCGGAAGCGAACCTTAGATCTCGCCGCGTTAGACGAGCAACCGCACCGAGCACCAGAAACACACTAACCTGTGCGCTGATTACCGGATTTAGGTTAATGCCGTGTTAAAAGCGTCCGGCGGCCATGGAATGAGAAAGGTGTCGCCAGAAGCGCACCGTTCATATACGCGCAAGGCATTGTTGTCAACGCACTCCGCTCGCGTAGCGGCCGCATCCCTTATAGAGCGCCGCAGCGAATTCATGATAAAAGACGTGCCTTGGATACCCGACAAGCGATCTTCCTGTGCGCCGCTGGTGCTCTGGGTGGAGCTATCAACGCCGTTGCTGGTGGGGGTAGCTTTGTGGCCTTTCCAGCCTTGCTGTTCACGGGCGTACCTGCCGTCGCCGCCAACGCCACGAACACGCTCTCACTTTGGGTTGGAGTAACGGCGAGCGGAGGCGCGTACTGGAAACGCTTAAACATCTCCCGCCGCGTCCTAATTCCGCTGGTCGCCACCAGCATCATCGGCGGCATCGCCGGTGCCATTCTGTTGATACACACACCGGCGCAAACCTTCCTCAAGGTTCTCCCGTGGATGTTACTTGGCGCCACACTGCTGTTTGCCTTCGGCAAACACTTCACCAGGCGCGTCACAAGCGGGCTTTCCCAGGACTCTAGCAACGCCGCTCTCACCGGCGCCTCCATCTTCGAGTTCTTCGTCTCCATCTATGGCGGCTATTTCGGTGGCGGGGTTGGGATCATCAATCTTGCGATGCTTTCGGTGCTGGGCATGACCGACATTCACGAGATGAATGCCCTCAAAGTCGTCCTCGGAGTAGTTATCAACGGTGTTGCCACCATGACCTTCATCGCAAGCGGTGCGATTGTCTGGCCACAAGCAATCGTTATGACCAGCGGAGCCGTCGCCGGCGGATACCTCGCTGCCCTCTACGCGCAAAAATTACCGCAATCGTATGTTCGCGGATTTGTCCTCGCCGTTGGCTCCGCGATGACCGTGTACTTTTTCTTCCGCGCCTATGCCTGATCTCACCAATGGCTCCGGTGCGGCAATGAAGTCCCCGAAAACCGCCCTAACCCGCAATCAGATTCGCGGCTTTTGGGCCTCATGGGGTGGCTGGACCCTCGACGGCATGGACTCCTTCATTTACGCGCTCGTCCTCGTGCCTTCGCTCCGCGAACTCCTCCCGCGATCCGGCATCGCGCTCACCAAAGGAAACATCGGCTTTTACGGCGGTTTGCTCTTTGCCCTTTTTCTCGCCGGCTGGGGACTCGCCTTCCTATGGGGCCCGATCGGCGACAAATTCGGGCGTGTTCGCACGTTGATGCTTACGATTGTCTGGTACTCCCTATTCACATTTCTCAGTGCCTTCGTCACCAGCGTCTGGCAGTTGGCCACACTGCGTCTACTCGCGGGCATAGGCATCGGCGGCGAATGGGCCATGGGCGGCACCTTCGTTGCAGAAGAGTGGCCCGAGAGTCGCCGTCGCGCGGGTGCAGGCTACATGCACACCGGTTACTACGTCGGCGTGTTTCTTGCCGCATTCGCGAACTTCGCGATCGGCAGTCGTTACGGTTGGCGTGCCATGTTCGCGGTCGGCGGCATTCCCGCCTTGCTGCTGGCTTGGATCCGTCACGGTGTTGCCGAGCCTGCGCGCTGGCAACAAAAAGCCCGCGTGGTCCGCTCCTGGGAAGTCTGGCGCCCCTTCGCCGCGCTCTTTGCCTCCCCATTACGGCGCCGCACGATTCTCAACACTCTGTTCATGCTCGCCTCCATCTGCGGACTTTGGGCCGGCACCGTCTACGTTCCCGCGGCTGTCATCACACTCGCCGAAGGCGCTGGCCGGACCGCGCAGCAAGCCGCACAACTCGCCTCCCATGCGGTCATGTTCGTATCCTTCGCAACGGTTCTCGGCTGCTTTGCGATGCCCGCCCTCGCAGAACGCTTGGGTCGCCGTGGAGCGCTCGCGCTGTATTTCGCGCTCATGGCTACATTCATCGCGCTCACCTTTGGCAAGATTTTCTACCTTGGCGCGTCGGCCCTACCGTGGTTCTTCGGCTGTCTCTTCTTCCTCGGTTTCGGCGGCGCCAACTTTGCTGTCTATACTCTTTGGTTGCCTGAGC
This sequence comes from uncultured Acidobacteriota bacterium, assembly GCA_963788725.1. Taxonomy (GTDB): domain Bacteria; phylum Acidobacteriota; class Terriglobia; order Acidiferrales; family UBA7541; genus Acidiferrum. Next base: position 31,199 of record CAWBHT010000002.1, read on the forward strand.
AATACCCGACCGAATGCCGTGCCAGCGCCTTTGCTTTTGCCACTTCTTTCGCGCGGTTTGGAGGCGCCGGCATCACGTTCCTGGTCGGCGCAGGGATTCAGCACTATGGCTCGCTCGGCATCCCGGTAGCTCTTACATCGCTCGCTTTCATAGTCGCTCTCCTGCTAATCCCGTTGGGCACGGAAACCCGCGGCCAGCCGTTACCAATGTAGACAACCTGTGTCTCCCACTGCACAATATGCAGTTCCAATCGTCATGCCAAATCTCACCGCTGTCTTCGAACAAAATGCGATCGATGCGGCCGCCGGCGTTTGGCGTATCGAGCGCACCCCGCTCGCCGTCCGCAGCGCCATCGAACGCGCCTGTGACGGTTTGAAGAACATCGTCATGAGCGATGCTGAGTTCCTCCCGCCGCAAATTCTTGCCGGCGCGCGTGGACTTGCGGGCGTGATCCTGAAACCTGACGAGGAACAACTTGCCACCGCCGCCGTTGGCGTTACCGAAGCCTTCGCAGGAATTGCCAGCACCGGCTCGGTCTGCGTTTCGCTCGGCCGCCCGCTGGTCGGCGCCACCAGCCTGCTTATGCCCCTTCACATCGTGCTTCTTCCGAGCGAGCGCATCATCGGTCGTCCTCGCGATCTTTTCGATCCCACCTGCCTCAATGGCGATGCTCTCAAGCGCAACATTGTCGTCATCACCGGGCCCAGCGCCACTGCTGACATGGGCCCACTGGTCCGCGGCGTGCATGGTCCGCATCGTTTGCTGATCCTTCTGCTAGAGTAGGTCGTCGATCAGCATGGCCGAGCCCTTCACAAAATCTGCCGCAGTCGAAGTGCCCCGCGACGTCGCGAATAAGAGCGACAAAAAGCGGCTGCTCCGCGCGATACGCATGGCCCTCGAAATCGAAAGCCCCGCCGTGCGTCGCAATACTCAGGAATTCAACCGCGGACGCTACGCCGCGACTGCCGCAATTCCCGATTACGACGCGCTCAAAGATCGCGCGCGCGCCATCAAAGACAAGTCCATCGCGCAACTTCCCGAGCTGATTCAGACGCTCAAGACCACTCTCCGAGCCCGCGGAGGTCATGTTTTTGTCGCCGCCACTGCCGAGGACGCCTGCCGCTACATTCTCGACGTCTGCCACTGGCGCGCCGCGAAGCTGGTCGTCAAAGGCAAGACCATCACCTCCGAGGAAATTCATCTCAATCGCGTGCTCGAAGCGGATGGCATCGAAGTCGCCGAATCGGATCTCGCGGAGTTTATCTTGCAAGTCGCCGACGAACAGCCTTCCCATTTCGTCGGCCCAGCGTTGCATTACAGTCGCGAGCGCATCACCGCACTCTTCAAACGCAAATTCAAAACCGATCTTCCGCTCGATACCGGAGAAGCTTTAACTCGCTTTGCGCGCGAAAAACTCCGTAACAAATTTCTCTATGCCGACGTCGGCATCACCGGAGCAAACCTGATCGCCGCCGACACCGGCACGATCATGTTGGTCGAAAGCGAAGGCAACATCCGCATGTCCAGCTTTCTCCCGCCGGTGCACATCGCCATCTCCGGCGTCGAGAAAATCATCCCTACCCGCCGGGAAATGGCCCCTTTTGTCGAGCTCCTGCCCGCCAGCGCTACGGGACAAGGCCTCGCCGTCTATACCAGCTTTCTTAGCCCACCGCTCACCGATCCCGTTTTTCTGCTTCCCGGAAAGCCTGCCAAGGAACGCGAGTTCCATCTGGTGCTGATCGACAATGGCCGCATGAAAATGCGCGAGGACCCCGTGCTTCGCGAAGCGCTCGACTGCATTCGCTGCGGCGCTTGCCTTAATTCCTGCGCTAATTTCCAGACCGTCGGCGGCCACGCGTTCGGTGGCGAAGCCTACTCCGGCGGCATTGGCGGCGCTTGGGAAGCAGGAACAGGCAAGCTCGAGAACGCTCGCTTCTCCGAACTGTGCACCGGTTGCACTCGTTGCGTGAATCAATGTCCGGTTCGCATTGATATCCCTTGGCTCAACGCCAACTTGGGTGATCGGCTTAATCGCACTGAAGGGCGTGCACCGCTTCGCGCTGCAGCCGCGCGTCTCCTTGGTGCGGCGAATGAAGACCGTTCGTCTGCGGCGTCGAAACTTTTCTTCGGCAATTATCATTACTTCGCGAAATGGGGCGCTCGCCTGACCGCGATCGCTCACTCGTTTAATAATCCAGATCTCGCCCGCACTGTGTCCCTGTCAGATACTGAAGGGCGCAGTAAGCCCATGCGCATCGCGTTAGAGCGCTGGGTCGGACTTGATCGCCGCCGAGTCTTGCCCGCTTTTCCGAAGTCGACCCTGGTGAAGACGGTAAAGAAGGCGGCGCCCGCCGCGAGCAAGGGCAAAGCGCCGAAAGCCGTGCTGTTTGCAGAAGTATTCACCAACTACGGCATGGTGCAGCGCGGCGTGGCCACCGTCGATTTGCTTCGTGCCCTTGGCACTGATCTGGTTGTGAGTGAATGCGCTCCCGAAGGACGTGCGGCGTTATCCCAGGGCTTGATTGCCACCGCCAAGGCCCATGCCAAGCGCGCGATGGCCGAACTGGATCGTTACGTTACGGAAGGCCGGGATATCGTGGTCATCGAGCCAAGTTCGTTGGCCATGTTTCGCCGCGATATGAAACAACTGCTCGATAACAAAGACCGCTTTGAGCGTTTTCGTTCGCGCGCTTTCGATCCAGTCGAGTACGTCAATAAGGTGCTGGAAAAAACCGGGCGTAACCCCACCGACGTTTTCGACATTTCCCGTTCTCCGGTTGGCACAGATCTGTATTTTCATGCCCATTGCCAGCAAAAGACCATCGGTGCCGACGCGCCAACCACGAACCTTCTCCGCGAAATCGGCTTCGATGTTTTGACCACCGAAGTCGAATGTTGCGGCATGGCCGGCAGCTTTGGATACAAGACCGACTACTACGACCTCAGCATGGCCGTCGGCGCGGACCTCTTTAACCAGATCATCCAGCAGGAGCGCAGCACCGGCCCGCGCGCCCTGATCGCCAGCGGCACCTCGTGCACCGAGCAACTCCACGCCGGCTTCGACCGCCCGGTCATGCACCCGATCGAACTCCTCGCCGCCATCCTCAAACGCTGACAAAAACGTTGATTGAGACGGATCATCCAATTTTAATCGCGGCGCAAAAATTCCGGAGTTTCCCCGCGCAGCGAAGCATCCAGAATCTCAATGGTGTGCACAACCCGCGTTACGCTCCCCGCTTTCGCCAAGGCTGACTTAAGTTGCATCAAACACCCTGGGTTTCCGGTGGCCACAAAATCCGGCTGCAGCTCTTCGATCAACCCGGCTTTCCGCTCTCCGAGCGCATTCGCCGCATCCGGCTGCACCAAGTTATAGATCCCCGCCGAGCCGCAACAAATTGCGGCCTCCGGAATTTCCACCAATTCCAAGCCTGGGATCTGCGCAAGCAAAGACCGAGGTTGCGCGCGCACACCCTGCGCGTGCTGCAGGTGGCAGGCATCCTGATACGCAACTCGCGCTCGAAAAGGCTGCCGCTTCGCTTGTGGCTCGAGCTCGGCCAGAAGCTCGCTCACGTCCTTGCATTTTGCAGAAAATGCGCGAGCACGCGCCGCATACTCTGGATCGTCGCGCAACAAATGTCCGTACTCTTTCAGGTTGGAACCACAACCCGCGGCGTTCGTGACAATGGTGTCGACCTCCGCCTGCTCGAATGCATCGATGGTTCGTTTCGCTAAAACGATGGCGTCCGCTTCCTCACCCGCGTGTACGAACAACGCTCCACAGCACGGCTGCGCCGCCGGCGCCACCACTTCGCATCCCTCCGCGGCCAGGACACGTACAGTCGCCGAATTCATCTGCGGGAGCATCTCTCGTTGCACGCAGCCCAGCAAAAGACCGACCCGCCGCCGTTTAACGCCGCACGCCGATGTAATTTCAGGGATTACTTCCCGCTGCCGCAGCTTTGGCAGCAGCGATTCCATCGCCTGCACGCGCTTCGGCAAAAGATTGAGGACGCCGCTGCGTCGCAAAAGAGTTTGCAAGCCGGATCGTTGGTATGCGATCAGCGGCCAGCGTAGCGTTCTGAGCCGAGCAGGATTGGTGAACGTGGCGAAAATAAAGCGTCGGTACAGTTTGTCCACGAAGGACCGAACAGGCTTTCGTTCAATCTGCGCTCGCGTGGCTTCGATCAGTTTTCCATAGTCGACACCCGATGGGCACGCGGTCATGCACGCCATGCAGCCCAGGCAGGTATCGAAATGACCCACCCACTGCGGGTTGATCGCCGCCTTTCCTTCACTCGCCATCTTGATCAGATAAATTCGGCCGCGGGGCGAGTCCATCTCTTCGTTCCACAAAACATAGGTAGGGCAAACCGGCAGGCAGAATCCGCAGTGCACGCAGGTGTCGATGATCTTCTGCGAAGGTGGGTGATGCGCATCGAATGCGCTGGGAAGCGCAGGGGTGGCGCTGTGCTCAGCCATCAGATTCCACCAACAAAGCGTCCGGGATTCAGCGTGCCTTTGGCATCGAACTGCTGTTTTATGGAGCGCATCAGCGGTAGCGCGTCGCCAGGTGCGCCCCAAGCCTCGGCGGACAAGAATCCCGCTCGCTGATTGGCGATCACCAAGCTACCTCCACCATGTTCGAGTTCCGTGCGCAATTGGTGGAGTGCGGGGTCGACGTTTGCCTGCGATCCCTCGCACAGCACGCAGCCCAGGCCGGTGGCTTGCACCACCGCACGATGCCGCAGGCTCCCACTATTCACGGAAATATTTGCGAAGAACTTCAGCATCTTAGCGATGCACGATGGCAAAACGGAAACCTTCGCCACCACGGACTGCATGTCGCTCGAGTTTGCCTCGGCGTACAGCTCTTGCCGCGATTTCCAGATTTCGGAACCCTGATCCGTTAATGTGGCGGGGGTCACAATCGATCGCAATTGCTCGATCTGTGCGACCAGACCCGTTTCGGTAGCTTCGAAAAGAATGTCCAGTTCTGGTAATTCGTTCTCGGCATAGCGCAGCTGCAATGCGGAGTGTGCCAGTTGCGAATCCTGAATGGCGAGGAGGAGACGTTGAGCGTCGTCCAGATCGCCTGCGACGCATGACACCGTCCGCGCGTCTTTCGGCAGCGGGTGCACACGAAACACTGCACGCGTAATCACGCCCAGCGTTCCCAGCGCGCCGGTAACCAGTTTGGGCAAATCGTAGCCGGCGACATTCTTCACGACCTTGCCGCCACTCTTGGCGAGTGTCCCGTCAGGCAACGCCAGCGTCACACCGATGATCAAATCGCGCAGTGCGCCGAAGCGCAGCCGCAATGCCCCGCTGTCATTGGTAGCAAGTACGCCGCCAACGGTGGCACGTTCCGGCCAAAGAGGATCCAGCGCCAGTCGCTGGCCGTGTTGTGCGAGCGTCTCCTGCAAATTCTGAATCGTGCATCCGGCTTCAACGGTCACGGTGAGGTCCGCCCAAGCATGCTCGACGACGCGATTGAGTCGAGCCGTCGATACCACCACATCGGCGCGCATCGGCGGATTGCCCCAGCCCAGCTTCGTGCCGCCGCCACGCGGGATCACCGCAAGGCCGTCCTCGTTCGCCAGCTTCAGAATCGCAGAAAGCTCTTGTTCGTCGCCAGGCTCAACGATCGTTTGCGGGTGTATGCCCGCCACTGCATCTGTAGCACCTGCTGCACGCACAAATTCAGCGGACACGATGACACGAGCGGCGTCCGCGAAGGCGGCATGCTGCGTCACAGTCGCAGAGGGAACACCGTCCATTCAGAACCGCTCCGCGATTCCTGCAGCTTCCAATGGATGCGCAACATATTTGCCGGGCTTTTCGCCGCACAACCGCGGGCGCGGGAAAATTTTCGTAGGATTGGCGAGTCGTAACGGATCGAAAGCGCAGCGCAGCCGCTGCATCGTTTCCAGATCGGGCTCGCTGAACATTTTCGACATGGCCATTTTCTTGTCTTCGCCGACGCCATGCTCGCCGGTGATCGAGCCGCCCGCTGCGATGCAGATTTCCAGAATTTGGTACGACAAGGCCTCCGCGGCTTCTTCCTGCCCCGCGATGCGACCGATCGTAAAGAACCAAGGGATGAAGATTGCCATCGCCGGCATGAAAAACATTCGCGACGCGAATTCCCGCCTGCCGACTGAGCGATCAATTTCGCTCATCACCTGCGGTAACGCGGTGCGAGGAATCACTCCATCCTGCACAATGTAATTCGGCGAGATGCGTCCCACCGCTGCGAACGCCGCCTTGCGTCCTTTCCAGACGAGCGCGCGTTCGGCATCTGATTGCGCCACGCGGATTTCGGATGCGCCATTCCTCGCGGCAAATTGCATCCACGTGCTTCATCAGTGATTGAACTTCGGCAACCGGTCCATCGAGTTCGACCAGCAGCAGCGCGCCGCAATTGTGGGTAGTTCGCGTGGACTGCCGCTTCGGCGGCTTGGATCGCGAGGTTGTCCATCATCTCCATCGCGGCGGGCAGCATTCCGGCGGCGATGATGTCGCTTACGGCTGCGCCTGCCTCATTCGTGGAAGGAAATGCGGCGAGCAGAGTCTGCACGCATTCGGGGCGCTTCACGATACGCAGGATAATTTTTGTCGCGACGCCGAGCGTGCCCTCCGAGCCGACGAAAACTCCCGCCAGATCGTAGCCCGGAGCGTCGAGTGTTTTGCCGCCGAGATGCACGCAGCGGTGCCGTCGGGCAGCACAACCTCCAGACCCAAGCACATGAGTCGTCGTGAATCCGTACTTCAGGCAGTGCGCGCCGCCGGAATTTTCCGCGACATTTCCGCCAATGCTGCAAACTGATTGCGAGGAAGGATCGGGCGCGTAGAAATAATTCTTGCGGCAGCACGCGGTCGCTGATCGTCGAGATTGGTCACGCCTGGCTCGACCACCACTCGCGCGTTCGGCAGATCGATCTCCAGAATTCGATTCATCCGCGCCAGGCTGAACACGATCCCGTTCTCCACGGGTAGTGCTCCGCCGCTGAGACCCGTCCCCGCGCCCCGCGCCACAAACGGGATTCGTTCGCGATGGCAGATCCTCAGAATCGCCTGCACCTGTTCGGTGGAATCGGGCAGCAAAACCGCGTCTGGCATTACGCGAAAATTGGTGAGCCCATCGCATTCATAGGTATGGAGTTCTTCTGGGGAGGTGATCAGACCGCGGTCACCAACAATCGCGCGCAACTCTCGAACAATGCGGGCGTCCACAGCGGCCTTTCCGGGGATCGGACCATTGCTCCCGGCTCAATTCGCAGGAACGAGAAAAGCTTGCCGCATCGGGCGGAGAAGGTCAAACCACGTGAGTGCTAGTGAACAACCATGTGCGTGAATGGAGGCACGTAGGCCTGCAAAAACACCAGGACGCCGACCAACGCGGCCAGAGCAATGCTGTGAAAAAAGACATATCGGAGAATATCGCCTTCGTGTCCGTACCACTCTGTTGCGGTGCTGGCGACCACGATGCTTTGCGCGTCGATCATTTTACCCATGACACCCCCGCAGCTGTTGGCCGCGGACATCAGCAAAGGGGAGACGCCGACCTGCGTTGCAGAAATTTTTTGCAGGCTGCCGAACAGCACGTTGGAAGCGGTGTCCGATCCCGTAAGCGCGACGCCGAGCCAACCGAGCAGGGTTCCGAAAAATGGGTAAAGCCATCTTGTGCGCGCAAAGGCGAGCCCCATGGTGGCGTCAAGTCCCGAGTAGCGGGTCATAAAGCCGATGGCCATCATCGCGGAAATGGTGATGAGCGAGAAGCGAACCTTGTAGAGCGTTTTGCCATATTGCTTGATCAGCGCGAGAGGGCCAAAACCCATCATCAGTCCAGAGATAATCGCCGCGATCAGGATTCCCGTGCCAGAAAAGGTGATCCAGTTGAACTGAAAGATTGCGGCTTCCGCTGTCGGTTTCGCCACGACTGGTGGCACCCGCTGAATTAAGTTGTGCAGACCGGTGATGGGAATCCGAATGATTGAGATTTTGTCGAGCGCTGCCTTAACCGACGGCAAGCCCCACAGGAACACAATCACGCTTAGGATCACCCAAGGCACCCACGCGCTGATCACTTTACCTACGCTATGACCGTGCTGGCCGCGGGCAGCGCGTCCCGCTTCGTGACCTTCGAGTCCCCAGATGCGCTTCGGATGCCAGAAGAACAGAAGCGCCGTCAGCGCAGCCATCGAACAGACCGCTGCCACCACGTCCACAAGCCACGGGCCGTGATAGTTCGACACCAGAAATTGCGGGATGGCAAAGAACAGTCCGGCAACCAGGGTGGCCGGCCAGACCTCCATCATGCCCGCAAAGCCGCAGAACGCCCACAGCAGCCAGAAGGGCACTAGCAACGAGAAGAAGGGCAGGATCCGCCCGGTCATGCCGCTCAGTTGCAGCAGGTTGAGCTGGGTAACGCCTGCCAGCGCCACCAGGGGAGTTCCAATCGCGCCGAAGGCTACCGGAGCGGTGTTCGCAATCAGCGACAGCCCCGAAGCCTGCAGAGGCTTGAACCCCATGCCTATGAGAATGGCAGCGGTGACCGCGACCGGCGTGCCGAAGCCGGCGGCTCCCTCGAAGAATGCGCCGAAGGCGAAGGCAATCAAGACCAACTGGAGGCGCCGGTCCTGCGTGACACCCATCAGGCTCTCCTGCAGCACTTTGAAGCGGCCGGATTCGCAATTGAGGTCATACATGAAGATGACATTCAGGATGATCCAGCCGATGGGAAAGAAGCCGTAGATGGCTCCATAGCCGGCGGTTAGCAGGCTCATTTTGGCGGGCATGCCGAAGAGCGCTACCGCCACCAACATTGAAGTGGCCAAGCCCAGGAGGGCGGCAAAGTGGGCTTTGATGCGGAAGATAGCCAGCGCGCCGAGCAGCACAACCACCGGCAGGGCCGCTACCAGCGTAGACAGCCACCAGTGGCCAAACGGGTCGTAATTCTGTGTCCACGTCACAAGCAAGGGCTCCGAGTGGCTGATGCGCCGCCAAATGCCGGTGCTGGATACTGCCTTCGTGGCGTTCAAGTCAAGAGAATTGCACGATGGTGCGAAAAGGCTGAGTAGTGTAGAGTTGCAGCTTTCGCCTTAACTTCGCCCCTGAAGTTTTTCGCGGAGCGATCGTAGAGGCGAAGCACAGGGACAGATACAGGGATAGATGACTGACATTCAGAACGTCCGCGAGGCGCTCACTCGCTATTGGGGATACGAGTCCTTCCGGCCTTTGCAGGAGCGCATTGTCGGCAGTTTGCTGGCCGGGCGCGACACTTGCGTGATCATGCCCACCGGTGGCGGCAAGTCGCTCTGTTACCAATTGCCGGCAGCGATGTCAGAGGGCAAGACTGGAATCGTGGTTTCACCACTGATCGCGCTGATGCAGGACCAGATCGGGCAGCTGACGCAAATGGGCATTCCCGCGGCAGCGCTCAACAGCTCAATGCCCCAGCCAGAACAAAGCAAGATCCTGCGGCAAGCGATGGAAGGCGCATTCCGGCTTTTGTATCTTTCACCCGAGCGATTGGCGCGCGAAGATTCGGCGCAATGGTTGAAGCAGGTGCCAGTGGCGTTCTTCGCGATCGACGAGGCGCACTGCATTTCCGAGTGGGGGCACGAATTCCGCCCGGAATACCGCCAACTGAGCTCGCTGCGCGCACAATTTCCCAATCAGCCGATCGCGGCCTTTACCGCGAGCGCGACCCGGCAGGTGCGACACGACATCATCGATCAGCTGCGCCTGAAGACTCCAGACAAATACATCGCCAGCTTTCACCGGCCGAATCTTAGTTACATCGCGCGAGAATGCGAGTCCGGAACGCAAACGCAATTGTTGCTTCGAGCAATGCGGAACTACGCCGGCAGCAATGTGATCGTGTATGCCCCGACGATTGCGAGGGTGGAAGATACGGTGGACCTGCTGGAAGAGCAGGGAATTGCCGCAATTGGGTATCACGGGAAGATGGACGCGGAGGCGCGCCGGCGAAATCAGGAGAAGTGGATGTCCGATGAAGTGCGCGTGCTCGTCGGCACCATAGCGTTCGGGTTAGGAATCAACAAAGCGGCGGTACGCGCGGTGATTCATCTGTCGTTGCCGAAATCGATCGAACAGTATTACCAGGAGGCAGGGCGCGCGGGACGCGACGGACTGCCCGCAGACTGCGTGCTGCTCTGGCAGAAAAAAGATGTCGGCTTGCTGGCATACTTCATCGAGCAGATGCAGGACCCGGCAGAGAAGGAAAGATCGTGGCAGAGGTATCACACCGTCCGGCGCTTTGTGGATTCGAGCCAGTGCCGGCATATGCAGATCTGCGAACACTTCGGCGAGAAAGCCAAATGGCAATCGTGCGGTGCGTGCGACATTTGCGGCGCGTCGCCTGCATGGCTGGCGGAGCCAATTGCAGCTCCCAAGCGCAGGCGACGAGCGGCAGTAGCAGCCGCCGCTGCCGTGGGCGCGAGTTCGCGGTTAATGGCTCAGCCCGCAACAGGAACCCCCACGATAGCTCGAGCGCTTGGCGATGAGAATGATCCGTTACGCGAATATCTCCGAGAGTGGCGGCGGAGCACAGCCAGAGAACAGGGAGTGGCTGCATTTTTGATCATGCATGACACATCGCTGGACGAATTGTGCCGCAAGCAACCAAGCACGCTATCAGAGTTGCGCTGTGTTTCGGGATTCGGCGACCGGAAGACGGAGTTATACGGACCAGCAATTCTGGAGGCCCTGAGCCGATTCCGGAACGGCGCACGGGCTACCGAATCGGCGATAAAAGCCGTCGCGCCCTCGGAAGAAACCGCGCGATTACTGGGAGAAGGGAAAACCTTCGAGGAGATCGCTAACATTCGCGGGCGGCAAGTCAGCAGCGTTGCTTCTTTAACTGCGGATTTAGTGGAGCGCGGGGAGATCGAATTCCGACCACAGTGGGTAACCCAGGGCCATCAACAGCAAATCGAAGAAGCGTGCCACCGGCTGGGGATGACCCATCTGAAGCCATTGAAGGACGCTCTGCCTGAAGAAGTTAGCTACCAGGAGATTCGCGTCGTCGTAGCAAACCTGCGACGACAGACCGACGCAGACTGACTTAAGCAATATCGATATTCCCTTTCGCAATTTCTCTCTCATCGCACGCGTCTCAGGTAACGTACGCCAAATACTGTATTGGAAATGCTTTGTAGGGTTTGCTACATATATTCACCCTGGCAAATCTAATGCAGGTGTCCCCGTGCCCATTCATGGATTGATTTGCAGTCACTGCAATGATGCTTCCGAGATAGTTTCGCCGTTGAACGGCAGCACACTTCTGGCGAGCACACTCAATGGCGAAGTGATCGTGGCGCTACACACCAGGTGCGAAGGGCTGTGGGCAGAAACGAACGATTGCAGGACTTTAATTCCGCTGAAAAAGCTGCGACGCACGCGGCCTGGTCGGGTAACGACGGATGCACTTCGGCAGGCTTCCTGACCCGTAGTGCCCCGGTACTAGGGGACACGGTACTTTGGTACCGCAGGTTTTGCCAATTTCGTTCCAGCAAAATCGGTACGATTCATCTATAGTGCACTCAGCTGTCCCCTCGCAGAATAGCTCCAGACATAGTGATGTTCCGGCTCGAAGGAGAATTTCTTCCGACGGATGGGCCAGGTCTCCCGGTGGAGTTTTCGAGTGAACTCCGGCCGCGAAATCTGATATCTGAAAATTGTGCCCGCCGTTTCGGAGTGATTGGACGCTCCATGCTCGTTGCTATCGGAATCATCCTGTTGCTCGCCTGGCTGTTCGAGTATGCCATCAATTTGACGGCAGGTTCGTTGGTCGACTTATTGCTTTTGTTTGCTGCGATCGCTTTTGGGCTGGATTTCCTGCGCAGGCGCAGCGTGTGGGACCGGCGACCCAATTGGGATCATCGGCCGCCGAAAGCTTATCGCAGGCCGGTGCACGCGCTGAACCGCTGGGTCCGCAATAGGTCCCGGCACACAAAAGATGCATCTCCGATGCCGCCCAAAGCGGACCGAGAGACGGCTCCTGCCACTCGAGGTCACGCCTAAGTCTAGGCCTAGGTATAGCTAGGTATAGAAGAACGTGATCCGTTTGCTTTGCTTTTGCCTCGATCACACAGCCTGAGTGGCTGTGCTACCAAATCATTGGCGCACTAGTGCGTCTAACGATTTAGACTAACGCCTCAGTATCCAGCAACCCACTTGTCGCATTCGTGTCGATGTCCATACTTCCACGAACTCCAAAGCAGGATCGCCGAGGCTGCTTTACCGGCTGCCTGACGAATGTTCTGGGCTTGCTCCTGCTTGCATGCGTCGTGGTTCTGGCCACGTTTGCGTTGATCGCGCCGTGGGCCTTCTATTTGGGTGGAGAGTTCCATCCATTGGCATATTGGCAGGGCTGGGGCACGATCCACGCTCCTGAAGGAGACTACGTTGTTTACTTTTGGATCGGTCCCTGGACCAGAGGACGAAGAACGTTTCCGAGCCTCAGTGGACCGGATGTTACTGGTTCCGGTGCGATCTGTTCCCCGCACGGCGAAGTTTATAAGTGGTTGCAAGTGCGCGGCGGCTTCAGCAATCACAAAATTGGTGTGCATACCGACGGCGAGCGGATGAGCCTGAACCTAAAGCAAAGATTGAACCTGCTTGGCACCGATAGCGATACTCGATTAAATCTAGCCTTACAGGGAGCCTGGCACAATCCGGATCTCGTGCTGGATGAAGAAGGAACTCTGCGGCGCATGTTCAATACAGACGGAACCCTATTTGCCGGCGATCCGCACAAACGTCCAGCAAAAGGCGAGCCCTTGCAATTGATTCTGCACGAGGGAAGTCGATCCCAGTTTGACGCCGCCTGCGCTGCGGCGAGGAAAAAGCGCTGACACCAACGCGCTGCTAACTTCTTGCGTCCTGCAGTGACCATTCTGCCAGCTTCTGTCGCCTGAACTCAAAGATTTTGCGCACGTCCGGCTCGACCAGCAGCGCATTAATGATCGAGCCTCCCCACACTGAATACTCCACTCGATCGCTGACTTCCGTTCCACCATCATGGACCTTGAAGCGATGCTCATGGCGCCATCGCCGGTAGGGACCTCGTACTTGCTCGTCGATGAAGCCATACGGCGGATTCCATTCCGTAATTTCGCTCTCCCAGGAGATCGGCAAACCACGCAGGCTCAGTCGATATTTGATACGCGCGCCTGGCCGCATCTCAAGCGGCGCGGCTGTCAGTACATTGAACCTCAGCCATGGCGGAGTGATTTTCTCGAGATTGCGGGCGTCGGCAAAAAATGGAAAAACCTGCTCGATGGGTCTTGGCAGCACCTGGATCGACGTAAATATATGAGTCCTCATGGATTGATCGGCTGATCTGAGTGACGGTATTCGTCAGTTTCCCTCAAAAAACTATACCGATTGCTGGAACTTCTTCCATGCCCGCGCGTATGTAGGTGTAAGGACTCTCGACGCGACTGTCTTCCGGCAGCCGCTGTCTTCCGGCACATGTAGGTGATGGAGGGGACGCGATGGATTCGATTGGCAACGAATTGCGGCAGGCCGCGCGCCGGCTGGTGCGAGCGCCGTTATTCACGGTGATCACGCTGGTGACGCTGGCCGCCGGAGTTGGCGCCAACACGCTCGTGTTCAGCGTGTTGGAAAGCGTGCTGCTCAAGCCCTTGCCATATCCGCACCCCGACGAGCTTGTCGGCGTCTGGCACACCGCTGCCGGGCTCAACATCGACAATCTGAACATGTCTCCGTCCAACTATTTTATTTATCGCGAACAGGGTCAGACCTTTCAGGATATCGGCATTTACCAGGGCGATTCGGTCAGCATCACCGGAACGGCGGAGCCAGAGCAGGTCGATGCACTGGATGTAACCGATGCAACCCTGCCACTGCTGGGAATTCCGCCAATGCTCGGGCGATATTTCAGCAAGCAGGATGACTCTCCAGGTGCGCCGGATACCGCCATCGTTTCTTACGGCTACTGGCAACGGAAGTTTGGCGGCGATCGGGCAATCGTCGGCAAAACGATTTTGGTGGACGGAAAAAGCCGGCAGATCATCGGCGTGATGCCGAAACATTTTCGCTTCCTCGATTTTCAGGATCCCGCGGTCATTATTCCGTTCAAATTCGATCGCGCCAAACTTCGCTTGGGAAACTTCAGCTACGAAGGTGTAGCGCGGCTGAAGCCGGGCGCGACCATGGCGCAAGCCAATGCCGATGTCGCGCGCATGCTGCCAATCGTGCAAACCACGTTTCCTGTACCGCCGGGATTCAGCTTGAAATTATTCGATGATGCCAGGATCGGGCCTAACGTACGGCCGTTGAAGCAGGATGTTGTCGGCGACATAGGCAAAGTCTTGTGGGTGCTGATGGGTTCGATTGGCGTGGTGCTGCTGATCGCCTGCGCCAACGTCGCCAACTTGCTCCTGGTCCGCGTGGAAGGTCGGCGGCAGGAGTTGGCCGTGCGTGCGGCCCTTGGCGCCACTCGCGGCCGCATCGCTGGGGAACTGATGCTGGAAAGCGTAATGCTTGCACTATTTGGCAGCGTCCTGGGGCTGGGATTTGCATGGATCGCGCTACGCATTTTGGTGAAGATGGCGCCATCCGGAATACCGCGCCTCAACGACATCGGAATCGACGGACCGGTGCTGCTATTCACGCTGGGGGCGGCACTGTTCTCCAGCTTGCTGTTCGGCTCTCTTCCGATCTTTAAGTATGCTGGCGCGCGCCTAAGCACTGGAATCCGCGAAGGTGGCCGCGCCAACAGTCAAAGCCGCGAGCAGCACCGCACGCGAAGCGGATTGGTGATCATGCAGGTTGCGCTCGCTCTTGTGTTGCTGATCTGCTCTGGACTGATGATTCGCACATTCGACGCTCTCACGAAGGTACAGCCAGGCTTCCGTGCTCCCGCAGAGTTACAGACGTTCGCCATCTCCATCCCTGACACGCAAGTAAAAGAGCCCGAAGCCGTAACTCGTATGGAAGAAGCCATCCTCCGTAAAATCGAGGCCATTCCGGGAGTGAAATCGGCGGGCATCTCCACGGGCGTGCCGATGTCCAACAACCGCAGTATGGATCCCGTATTCATTGAGAACCGGCCATTTGGGGAAGGTAAGATGCCGCCGCTGCGTCGGTTCCGAAATGTTTCCCCTGAAGCGCTGGAGACTTTGGGCACTCCGCTCCTCGCCGGCCGATATTTCACCTGGGCGGACTCCTATCAAAAACTTCCGGTTGGCGTGATTTGTGAAAGTTTTGCGCGCGAGTTTTGGGCCAACCCGGCGGATGCCTTAGGCCACCGCATCCGAGTGGGCACCGAAGACGACTGGCGCGAAATCGTCGGCGTTGTAGGCGATGTTTATGATGATGGAGTCACTGAAAAGCCACCATCGTTCGCCTACTGGCCGCTACTCATGGCGAAATTCGAGAGCGAGCCTCTACGCGCGCGCCGCGATGTTTCGTATGTCATTCGAAGCCCACGCACCGGCTCGGAAAGCTTCATGAAGGATGTGCGCGAGGCGGTGTGGTCGGTGAATCCGAATCTCCCGCTCTCGGCCGAGCACAGCCTCGACTACTACTACAAACGATCGATGTCGCGCACCTCGTTTACTCTGGTGATGCTGGGCGTGGCCGGAGCGATGGCTCTGCTGCTCGGTGTGGTGGGAATTTACGGCATGATTGCTTATTCGGTCTCTCAGCGCACGCGAGAGATCGGCATCCGCATGGCATTAGGCGCGCAACAGCAAGTCGTTACCGGCATGTTCGTAAAGCATGGCTTGTGGCTTACCGGCATCGGAGTCGTCGCCGGCTTGGCGCTCGCGATTATTGCGGTGCGGCTGATGTCTTCGCTGTTGTTCAAGGTCAGCGCGGCGGATCCGCTTACGTACCTTGCTGTCTCCGTCGGCTTGATCGCCACGACGGCGCTGGCGAGCTACTTGCCGTCCAGACGCGCCGCGACCGTCGATCCGGTCGAAGCTCTGCGCGCTGAGTAGCGCGTTCGCGGCGGTATTCGAATGCGTGCGAGTGGCTTCGACCTAGCCGCCGCCGCTCAGGTCTTTAACGATCGAGCTCACGAAGTTTTTCGCATCGCCGAACAGCATCAGCGTCTTATCCAAGTAGTAGAGCGGATTGTCGATTCCCGCGAAGCCCGCGGCCATGCTGCGCTTGATCACCATCACGGTGCGCGCTTTATCTACATCCAGAATCGGCATGCCGTAAATTGGGCTGCTCGTGTCGCTGCGCGCTGCCGGATTCGTTACATCATTGGCGCCAATCACCAGCGCCACGTCGGTCTGCGGAATATCCCCGTTGACTTGATCCATCTCCAGCAGCTTGTCGTAAGGAATGTCCGCTTCGGCTAACAGCACATTCATGTGACCAGGCATGCGCCCAGCCACCGGATGAATGCCAAACGTCACCTCCACGCCGCGCTTGGTAAGGGCGTCGTACATTTCGCGAACCTTGTGCTGCGCTTGCGCTACCGCCATGCCGTAGCCCGGAACGATTACGACCTTGCTCGCTGCCGCAAGAATCGCAGCCGCTTCCTCGGGAGTTGCGCTCCGAACCGGCGGCGCTTCCTTCGCTGCGCCACCGCCGCTGGTCTGAATTTGCCCAAATCCACCGAACAGAACGTTCGTGAATGAGCGATTCATCGCCTTGGACATGATCACCGAGAGGATTAAGCCGGATGAGCCGTCCAACGCCCCGGCGATGATCAGCAATTTGCTGTTCAGCACAAAGCCCATCGCTGCGGCTGACAAACCTGCATAGGAGTTCAAAAGCGAAATCACCGTCGGCATGTCTGCACCACCGATCGGAATCACCAGCATCACGCCGAAGATGAGCGGGATGATGATCATCGCCGGAAACAGTTTCATTTGGTCAGGGTGCATCACCAGAATAATTCCGATGCCTACTGCGCACGCCAGCAGCGCGAGGTTGACGAAGTTCTGGCCTTTGTACGTTATTGGGCGCTGCGGAAGAATTTCCTGAAGCTTTCCCGCGGCCATCAAACTTCCGGTGAAGGTCAGAGATCCAAGTATGACTTCCATCGAGAGCACCGCCATCATGAACGGTGCGATATTTGGTGCTCGTAGATAAAACTCTGCCGTCCCTACAAGCGTGACGCACAGCGCACCGAATGCGTGGCTCAGCGCGGTTCGCTGCGGCACCGCGGTCATCTGCACGTTGCCCAACGGAATGCCGATGACCGTTCCCAACACCAGCGCTATCGCAATCCATTTGTAGTCGACGATGCCGTGGTGCAACAGCGTGCCTGCGATGGCTAAAACCATGCCCGCCTCGCCCGCGAACACGCCACGCCGTGCGGTCGTCGGAGAGCTCAGCCACTTCAGTGAAAGAATGAACAGCGCGGTCGCAATCAGGTAAGTGGCTTCAATCACCGTTTCCATGCTCATCAAGTTGTTCATGGCTTTTTTGGCCCGCTGGACTTGAACATCTTGAGCATGCGGTCGGTGATGATAAAGCCACCCACGATATTACTGGTCGCGGCGACGATGGCGATCGTTCCCAGCACGGCGGCAAGCGAATCCTTGGGACTCGCACCCATCTTGTGTTCCCCGGCCAGGATGATCGCGCCGACCACGGCAATGGCATCGAGCGCATTGGTCAACGACATCAGAGGGGTGTGCAGCAGCGGCGATACGCGACGGATGATTTCAAACCCGATGAACGCCGCCAGCATGAAAACGTACAGGCTGGTGATCAAGTCCAGCTTCATTTCGGTGCTTCCTCCTTCGGCGCCAGAGCCGGCAGCGCGTACATCTCGCGTAAACGCGGGTTCGCCACTCCGCCTCCCTGCGTAACCAAAGTTTCCCGGATGATTTCATCCTTCATGTTGAGCTGAAGCTTCCCGTCCTTCACCAGCAGCAACAGAAATGTCGCCAGGTTCTTCGCATACATCTGGCTGGCGTGATACGGCACCGAACTCGCCAGATTGATCGGGCCGATCAGCGTTACGCCATGTTCGACAATTTGCTCTCCCGGTTTGGTCAGCTCGCAGTTGCCACCACGCTCCGCGGCCAGGTCGATCAGCACCGATCCTGGCGCCATGCCCGCCACCATCTCCTTGGTCACCAGAATTGGCGCCTTCTTGCCCGGGACCACTGCGGTGGTGATGACCACATCATTTTCCGCAATCACTTTCCCCAGCAATTCCCGCTGCCTGCGGTAAAAAGTTTCATCCTGCGCCGTCGCATACCCGCGGGCGTCCTGCGCGTCCTTCGCTTCAATGGCCAGTTCCACAAAGCGCGCACCCAGGCTCTGCACTTGCTCTTTGACTGCCGGGCGCACGTCATAGGCAGATACCACCGCGCCCAATCGCCGTGCAGTCGCGATCGCTTGCAGACCGGCAACGCCAACGCCAAGAATCAAAACGCGACTTGGAGTAATCGTCCCGGCGGCCGTGGTGAGCATCGGCAAAAAGCGTGGAAGCGTGTCAGCCGCCAGCAGGACAGCTTTATACCCAGCTACCGTGGCCATTGCGGACAGCGCGTCCATGCTCTGCGCCCGCGTGATGCGCGGCATCAGTTCAACGGAAAACGACGTGATGCCCCTGCTCGCCAGATCCTGAACGGCTTGCGCCGAACTTAGCGGCCGCAGAAATCCGATTAGCACCTGATCGCGGTGGAAAAGAGGAAGATCGCCCGAGCCGTTTCGGTCATTCGCGCCATGACCAAGTACCTGCACCACAATGTCGGATATGCGAAAGACTTCGCTGCGATCGCCCACTATCTTAGCGCCCTTCGCGATGTAGTCCGCGTCTGGATAGCCTGCGTCCGCTCCCGCGCCTGCTTCCACCACGGCCTCAAGCCCGACCTTAGCCAGGCTGGGGAGCACCGCTGGCACGAGGGCAACGCGCCGCTCCCCTGGGAAAATTTCTCGGGGAACCCCGACAATCATAGATATTCCTCCGCTGCTCTACAGTTCGACCGAGAGCGCACACTCATCGCATCAGGAACAAGAACGAGGAACGATAAATCGCTGGCATTTTCCAACCACGATTTACTCAGTCCCAGCTTCCTTCCCAGGGATGAAGTACACCTCTTCGAACATGGAACCCTTTTGCCAGCCCGCGCGCGACAATATACCCATGCCGTTTTCGCACATGCTCGGATGGCCGCACAGATAGCCCGTGGTTGTGTCTGGCCGAAGCCCCCATTTATCCGCATACTTTCTGACGAGATCGTCAACGCGTCCGGTTTCACCCTTCCACGACGCGTCTTCCCAGGGGCGGCTGATCGTAGCGACATATTCGAACCAGGGCACTTCCGCGGCAATTTTTTCCAGCTCTTCCCGGTAACCGAACTCCCAGGAACGGCTGCCGCCCTGTAGGCAAAACAATTTGTGCGGCCCCGGCATCGGGCTGTTGCCCGATTTCCAGTCCCGATACAGCGTTCGAACGTAACTCACGAATGGTGCAATGCCGGTAACCGTGGCCAGAAGAAAATGATTCGTTCGCCCGCTTTTCAGGTCCAGCGTGAACCGGCCCTTAGCTATCTTCCGGCACAACAGCGTGTCGCCTTTTTGCAATTTATAAAGGTGCGGCGTCAGTTCGCCTTGCGGCACCAGCTCGACGAAGAACTCCAGCGTCCCTTCCTCGTAAGGAGAAGACACGATTGAATAGGCGCGCTCGATGCGTTTCTCACCATGATCCACCCCGAGCGTCGCATATTGTCCGGCCTTGAACGAGAACGGGCCTCCGGGATCGACCCGCACCAGCCACAGGTCCTCCGACAATTCTTTGCGATCGATTACTCGCGCGGTGTAGTGCTTGTCCAGTGGGGCGACCATCCTATTCTTCTCCTTCGCCGCTTTCTTTCGTTCCAGCGGTCCGGGAAGTTGGCCGTGTTCGGTGGCGGCATAGGCGCAGAATTAGCCTTGCGCGCCGCCAGTCGTTTCTCCCCACGCTAACCAGATTTCCGCTTTGCTTGAGACCGCGCGGCATTGTACACCGGTCCGCGCTGTCGGCGGCATTTTTTGGGCTTGGCAATGACGCTCTTGTGTCGACCATCCAAGCCTGTTTTATGTTTTCTACGGCAATTTTCGAACAACCTGTGATGTGCTTTCCCGGCATCGTCGTATCCGGGGAAAGCTCGGATGCAACTGGCCCCCGCCCAGAGCGTCACATAGATTCTGATCTCCGCTGCGGCACACGAGCTCGGATCCTTCGGCAAATGCGCTTCCTGACCGCAGCGCCGAAGTTGATGAATGTTCCACCGTGCTCGCAAGCTCGGAGGATTGTCGTACGGCGGCGCGACTCGCTCGTGGCCGCACGTTCGGTGTTCCGCCAGGCGGCGTTACCCTTAGCGCTATGGTTTGGGTACTGCTGGTCGTGGTGCTCGTGCCATTCACCCCAAACACGTACGTGCCGGTTGATAATCCTGCCGGAACCGTCAGCGTCAATTGCGATGGCGCAAACAAAAACTGCGTCATCAACGACGCCGGATTAAACGTGCAGGTTGCCCCCAGCGGCAGATCGAAGCAACTGAGCGCCACACTTTCACTCGCCGCGCCCAATGAGAGGCCCGCAACGACCAGGCGCTCGGTCGCTCCCTGCGGTGCTGTCAGTTCGCTTGGAAATGCCACCATTTGGAAGTCGCCTGACGGCACGCCGGCCGCCGTCACCTTCGAATAAAACACGTTTTGCGGAAACGTCAGCGAAGTCCACAAAACATTCGCGTTACCCTGCGGGTCCACCGCAATCTGCGACACTACCTCCGCATCCTCAGGCGTATTCGAAAGATTCAGCGGGCTGGAAAAAGTGATCGCATCATCGCTGGAGCGATTCAAAAACACATCGAATGCGCCCGACGAAGCGCCGCGGCTATCGTCTGACCAGGCCACCAGCAAATCGCCGCAAGAATCCTCGCCAATCGCAGCATTGCCCGCGCCAGTCAGCACTGGATTGTTCGCCTGTGGCGGCAAACTCACGATCTTCGGCGAAGAAAAGTTCGCTCCGCCGTCGTTCGAATGCGCCAGCAACACCGTGTTTTCGCTTAGCGACCCGGTCCACACCACGTTCACTTCGCCATGCCCATCCGCGCTCACCTGCTGATCGCTCACGTTGAAGAATCCGACGCTCCCCGACACTTCGACGGGCGCTGTAAACGCCGCGCCCATATTGCTCGATCGGCTGAACCATACGCTCGCGTTGTCCACAAGCCACACTAGGTTAATCCCTCCGGCCGCATCAATGCTCGCCCGCGGATTCGCGCTGCACGACGTAGCGCTGTTCGAAACGTTACTGACCGGAGAAAATGTCGCGGCTGCATCTACTGTGCGGCTGAACAACACGTCGCACTGAGTAGCACTCGAAATTTGCGTCCAGAACACGTAAACCTGCCCATCGCCGCCCGGCTTCACGAGCAAGTTCGCCATATCTACTGACGTCGACCACACCTTGACGGGGACTGAAAAAGTGGCGCCACCGTCTGTGGACCTCTCGGCCCACAAGTTCGTACGCGGCAGATCCAGCCACACAATGTCCATGGCGCCGCCAGGCTCCACCACCAGCTGAATCGAGCTCGAGGTCAGCCCGCTTGCCGGCGTGAATTCTGTCGCCGCAGAAAATGTGGCGCCGCCGTTCGTTGAGCGGCTGAAAAACGCCGAGCCACCAAGGTGCGTGTCATCGGGCGGATTCGGCCACAGTAAAGCGATGTTTCCCAGCGTATCCACGCCCATCTGCACCCTGTTCGGCGGCAAACTCAATGGCAGCACCGTGGTGGTCGCAAAAGTTGCGCCACCATCCACCGAGCGTGCAAAGAATACTCCGCCGCCGATCCACGCAACATCAATGCCGCCTTTAGCCTCCAGCGTCATGGTTGGGTTGAAGCCGCCACCTACCGTGCTCGAAAGATTGATTGGTTGAGGCGCAGTTTGCGCCCATACACAAGGGCGAAGGACAAAGAGAGCTAGCGCGAGAGTCGCGGCAATGCGCAGAATCACACGTACCCCTTTCTCAGGGCAACACATGGGGATTTCCTGTCGGCGGAAGCCCCTATCGCAGCGTCCTCGACGGCATCTTTAGAATTTCTGGGCGTTTTAGCAATGTAAGAGCGAGCACGTCTCATTTTTCAAGTGCTATCTGAATTTTTTAACAGGCGAGAAAGCTTTGGATCGCATAGGCGAGTTTGTCTTGCGTTCGAGCTGGATCAGGCCTTGAGCGTGAGTTGGAGGTTCCAGCAGAACGGTGGAAGCGGCGCTGCCGCGCCAAAGAAAAAGCGCGCATCCCGCAAAGACGGAATGCGCGCGAGGAGCCGATTGACTTGGATTACAGAGCTAGCGTTTCCACGTGCGGCGTGCTGTTGGTACGCTTGGCCGCCGATAAGGCCTGTTCCGCGCGCGTTAAGAATTCCTCTGAACGCTCGCCGAGTTCATACTGCTTCCACGCCGCCGCGAACGTCACCGGGATCTTCTGCCCATTCCATTCCACTTCTACTGGACTCAGACGTCCCATCACGCGCTTCAGCTGGTCTGCCGTGCAATCGGGCAACAGGATCAGGAATTCGTCCCCATCCAGGCGCACCGCTAGATCCGAGCCGCGAATCACCCGTGAGAGCCGGGTAGCGAAGCGCTGCAGAACCAGGTCGCCCGCCGCCTTCGTGTACGTCTCGTTAATTTGCTTGAAGTTGCTGATGTCCAGCATCAGCACGCCCAACGGATGGCCCGCTCGCTCCGACCTCGCCACCTCGGCCGCCACTCGCTGCTCTGCGAATCGACGGTTGTACAGCCCGGTCAGCGGATCGATCATCGCCTGCGTGCGCAGCGCGTAAAACTGGCTGTGCTTGTCGGACAGTTGCATCCGCAGCCGCTTGATCAAAATCTCCTGCCGCAGCGTATAAACGTTGAAAAGGATGATCAGCGCGATCAGGCCAAAGATCGCCTCGGTGAGTCGCAATTTGAAAGACGTCTCGGTATTTTGCCGCAGCGCCATGAAGGCCATGGCCACGATCGCGGAGGTCAGCAGCAAGCTGACGAAAACCGAATATTTGCGAACCCACGAATCTTGCTCTTCGATTCGAGAATTCTCCTCGGCCAACTGCTCTTGGCCGGGGTCCAGCGATGGCGGAATCACGTCGAGATTTTGGTTGCTCATATATAAGGTCGAACCCTGCGGGCTCGTGACCTATCCACGTTAGGGTTTGCCGAAAACCCGGTCAATGGAACTTTCGTCCCGCGCACCCATTTAAGCAGGGCCTAAATACCTGTCCTTTCGGCCAGTGTCCGATGTTCGTGGACGCCGCTCTCACCGCTCGACGATTCCGAAAGCACCGTGTGTGCCAGCGGCCAACGATCGCTTCGCCTGGGAAACCGGCCGTGTCCGCCGCAAATTTCAATCTCTCGATGCACTCCGCGCCCGCTCCATTTACAATGTCCCGGATCAACATGAGCTACCCACTCCTCGACCTCACGAACAAAACCGCCGTCGTCATCGGCGGAACCTCTGGCATCGGCCTTTCCATCACCAAGGGCCTGGCGCAAGCTGGCGCCAACGTCATCCCGACCGGTCGCCGCACGGACCACGTCAAAAACGCCGCCGCCGAAGTGACCAAGCTAGGCCGTCGTTCGTTGAACCAGCCCTGCGACGTTTCCGACCCCGCCAGCATCGAGCAGCTTTTGCAGGCAGTTCTGCGCGAATTCAGCGACGTCCAGATCCTGGTCAATTGCGCCGGCCGCACCAAACGAATGCCCACCATGGATTTCCCCGAGTCCGAGTGGAACGCCATCATGGAC
Source organism: uncultured Acidobacteriota bacterium (assembly GCA_963788725.1). Classification (GTDB taxonomy): domain Bacteria; phylum Acidobacteriota; class Terriglobia; order Acidiferrales; family UBA7541; genus Acidiferrum. The sequence continues at coordinate 54,956 of CAWBHT010000002.1, forward strand.
ATCAATTTGACCGGCACGCTGCGCGCCTCGCGCATCTTCGGTCGTCACATGATCGAGCGCAAATACGGTCGCATCATTAATATCGCTTCGCTTTCCTCCTTCGTCGCTCTCTATGAAGTTGCCGCCTACTCCGCTAGCAAAGCTGCGGTCGCCTCGTTGACTAAATCTCTTGCCATCGAATGGGCTTCGCATGGTGTCTGCGTGAACGCCATCGCTCCCGGAGTCTTCCGCACCGAGCTGAACGCCGGCCTTCTGGACGGTACCGAGCGCGGCCGCGAATTCCTGCTTCGCACCCCCATGCGCCGGTTCGGTCAGCTCGATGAACTCGCCGGCGCCGCCGTGTTTCTCGCCTCTGACGCTGCCAGCTTTGTCACCGGCCACGTCCTCGCCGTGGATGGCGGATTTCTCGCCAGCGGCGTCAACCAATAATTAAAATGTGCCATCATTCGAGGTATTGATTCGAATACGAAGGGAAGCCGTGCGCGACGCTAAAACAGCTGTTGGCCATCTCTGTCTCGCTTGTCTCGTCGCCAGCGCGCTCGTGATATGTGTCGCTATGATCACAAAATCTTCCGGTAGCGCGGCCCCTTCGAACGATCGCATCAAAGTTACTCCCAACGAGTCCGCTCGCCACGTCGACATCTCCATCGACGGCAAGCCCTTTACTAGCTACATCTGCCCTGATTCGCTGGCCAAGCCGGTCCTTTATCCGTTGCGCTCTGCGACTGGCACCATCGTCACCCGCGGCTTTCCACTCGAACCTCGGCCGGGCGAGCGTGTCGATCATCCTCATCACGCAGGTCTCTGGTTCAACTACGGCAATGTCAACGGATTCGATTTCTGGAACAATTCGACAGCCATCAAGCCCGAAGACGCCCCGAAAATGGGCAGCATCTTCCATCGCTCCATCGTTTCCGCCACCAGCGGCGCCGATCGCGGCGAACTCATCGTTGACGCCGACTGGATCACCGGCAAGCAGCAGCTCGTGTTGAAGGAACACACCCGCTTCATCTTCCGCGGCGACTCGAAATTCCGCAGCGTCGATCGCATCACCACGTTGCAGGCGCAATCCGAAAAAGTTGTCTTCAACGATGACAAGGAAGGCCTGCTCGGCATGCGCGTGGCGCGCGCTCTTGAAATGCCGTCGGACAAAGCCGAAGTCTTCACCGACGCCAGCGGTCGTCCTACACCCGTCGCTAAAATGGACAACACTGGAGTGAACGGAAAATATCTAACTAGCGAAGGCAAAACCGGCGACGCTGCCTGGGGAACGCGCGGCCGCTGGTGCATCCTCACGGCAACCATGGGCGACGATCCGGTCACGATTGCCATCCTCGATCATCCGAAAAATCCCGGTTACCCGACTTATTGGCACGCACGCGGGTACGGTCTGTTTGCTGCGAACCCGTTGGCGCCAAAAATTTTCACCGACGGCAAAGCTCCAGCCATGAATTTCACATTGGAGCCCCACCAGAGCGCCACCTTCCGCTATCGCGTCCTCATCCTTCCGAAAATCGCCAGCGCCGCTGATGCCGAGGCCAACTATAAATCGTTCATAGCGGCCGTGGACTGACTCCGCCGCGATCCTTATATAATCGCGTTCATGACTATCAACATCGGCATCATCGGTGCCGGCAACATCTCTGACACCCATGCGCGCGCGGCTCGTTCTATTTCCGACGTCAACATTGCCGCTGTGTATGGCACCAACGCGCAAAAAGTCGAGCGCCTCGCTCGCGAACACCAGGCCAAGCCCTACAGCGATTTCAATGCATTCTTGGCGCACCGTCCCATGGAGCTTGTTCTCATCGGCAGCCCTTCCGGATGTCACGCCGGTGAAGGCATTGCCGCCGCAAAAGAAGGCCTGCATGTGCTCACCGAAAAACCCCTGGACATCACCACCAAGCGCTGCGATGCGCTGATTGATGCCGCGCAAAAAGCTAACGTGAAGCTCGGCGTTTTCTTCCAGGACCGCACTAAGCCCGACATGCGCAAACTCAAACAGTGGGTCGATCATGGCGTCATCGGCAAGCCGCTGCTGATTGAAGCGCGCGTAAAGTGGTATCGCCCGCCCGATTATTACTCCGGCTCAAAGTGGCGCGGCGTCCTCGCGCTTGACGGCGGCGGCGCGCTGATGAATCAGGGCGTTCACACCGTCGATGTGTTGCTTTGGCTCTTCGGCGATCCCATCCGCATCCAGGCCCGCACGGCCACGCTTCTTCACAACATCGAAGCCGAAGACACTGCCGTCGCGATCCTCGAATTCGCCAGCGGGGCTCTCTGCCTTCTGCACGCTACGACCGCCGCATATCCCGGCTATCCGCGACGCATCGAGATCACCGGGACGCAAGGCACCGCCATCCTCGAACACGACCGCATCATTGCCGCCGATCTCCGCGACGCCCCCGCGAATCTCCTCACCGATTCCACCGGCGACACAAATCAGAGCGCATCTTCCGCGGTAGTCAGCGACGTCAGCGGCCACAAAGCGATCCTGGAAGATTTCCTCCACGCTATCGACCGCAACACCACGCCGCTCTGCGATGGCAAAGAAGGCCGCCGCAGCGTCGCGCTCATCGAAGAAATCTATCGCGCAGCCCGAACCTCAGCTAACTCCTAACACACAGTGCTTTGTTTGGCAGGTGCTTGCCCTGTCCGTGCGAAGCGAGATAGTGATCTGTCCTCCTGAAGCGATCCGATAAGGATCCCTGAAGGATCTCAACGTTGGAACCGCCTCCAATCTAAGATTCTCTGGCGCAGAATGCGGAATTTGAGCGGCCAAGAAAGACATCCTCATTCTCCCGCCGCATTCCACCCGGCCAACGAGTGCCGTAATCTTCCGCGTTGACACCTTCGCCCTGCAGGCCTATCTTTCGTTTAGAGCGCAAGCACTGTTCAAAGCGCTCTGCCCGCTCCGTCAAATCTCTCGACTCGGGATTCAGCTATGTCCTACAAACTCACAGTCAACGGTAAATCCAGCACGGTCGACGTTCCTGAAGATATGCCCCTGCTCTGGGTTCTTCGCGATGTCCTGAATCTTCGCGGCACCAAATATGGCTGCGGAATCGGCCAGTGCGGAGCCTGCACTGTGCATTTCGGCGGACGCGCAGTGCGTTCCTGCCAGACGCCAGTTGCCGCCGCGGATGGAGCTCAGATCACCACCATCGAAGGTCTCTCCACTGATGGCACTCATCCCGTGCAACTAGCTTGGGCCGAGATCGACGTACCGCAGTGCGGCTACTGCCAGGCCGGACAGATGATGTCCGCCGCCGCTCTGCTTGCCAAAAACACGAAACCCTCCGATCAGGATATCGACGCCGCGATGAACGGAAACATTTGCAGGTGCGGTACGTACATCCGCATTCGTCAGGCAATTCACAAAGCCGCCACGCTCTCTGCAAATCGTTCCGCACACGCAGTCCACTCCAGTCACAACGGAAACGTCGCAGGCCGCTCGTAGCTCAAGCGAAAGGAGGAATCGCCATGGCAACCACGAAAACAATTCTCAACAAGACGACGATCGGAACGCCCGTCGGCCGCCGCTCATTTCTTCGCGCCTCCGCCATCGCCGGTGGTGGCTTGCTCATCTCCGCGTACATTGATCCGGCGGAAAAGCTTTTTGCTCAAGCGCCCCAAGGTCCGCCGCCTGCGATTCTCACGCCCAATGCGTTTATCAAGATTGCGCCCGATGGCATCGTCACCATTACCGCGAAGAATCCGGAAATTGGGCAGGGCATCAAGACCATGCTGCCGATGTTGATCGCCGAAGAACTCGACGTCGATTGGAAAGACGTTCGCATCCAGCAAGGCGATGTTGATTATGCGAAGTATGGTCCGCAAGTTGCCGGCGGCAGCACCGCGACTCCCGTGAACTGGATTCCTATGCGGCAGGTCGGTGCCGCAGGACGTCAAATGCTCGTCACCGCAGCGGCGCAGACCTGGAGCGTGCCGGAATCCGAGTGCTCCACCGCTGCAAGTCATGTGATTCACGATCCCACAAAGCGCTCGCTCAGCTATGGCGAGCTGTCTACCAAAGCTGCAACGATCACGCCTCCGGACATCACCACCGTAAAGCTCAAAGATCCCAAGGATTTCAAAATCATCGGCAAGTCGATGCCTAACGTCGATCTGCCGATGATTCTCACCGGCAAGCCGCTCTACGGCATCGACTTTACCGTTCCTGGAATGCGCTGGGCGGTCTTCGAAAAATGTCCAGTCTTCGCCGGCCGCGTCGTCCGCGCGAATATCGACGAGATCAAGCAGATTCCCGGTGTTCGCCACGCTTTCATCGTCGAAGGCGGCAACGATCTCACTGGCTTGCTCTGTGGTGTGGCCATCGTCGCCGACAGTTGGTGGATCGCACGAAGCGCACGGCAGAAACTGCAGGTTACCTGGGATGAAGGAAAAACCGCGCAACAGAGCAGCGAAGGATATGCGCGCTTGGCCGATGAGCTGTCGAAGAAAGCGCCGGCCCGGGAATTACGCAAGCATGGCGACACGGACGCGGCATTCCAGAATGCCGAGATCGTAGAAGCTTCTTACTCCTATCCATTCATCGCTCACGCGCCGCTGGAGCCGCAGAATTGCACCGCGCACTACAAAGACGGCAAATTGGAAATGTGGGTGCCGAGCCAGACGCCGCAGCGCGGTTTGGCGCAAGTAGCAAAAACGCTCGGCATTCAGGAGAGCGACATTACGTTGCACCTGACGCGCATGGGTGGTGGCTTCGGGCGGCGCCTCACCAACGACTACATGATTGAAGGCGCCTACATTGCGAAAGTCGTTGGCGAGCCTGTGAAGGTTTTGTGGACGCGTGAAGACGATATGCGCCACGACTTCTATCGTCCCGCAGGCTATCACTACATGAAGGCGGGCGTGGATCACGCCGGAAAATTAGTCGCCTGGCAAAATCATTTCGTCAGTTTCGGGGAAGGCGATAAATTTGCTTCCGCGGCCGGGATCTCGCCGGACGAATTCCCTGTTCGCTTCGTGCCCAACGTTTCGTTTGGCTCTTCTGTGATGGCTACGGGAATTCCGACCGGTGCGATGCGCGCTCCAGGTAGCAATGGCATCGCCTTCGTGATGCAATCTTTTATTGATGAACTCGCGCACGCCGCCGGAAAGGATCCGGTTGAATTTCGGCTCGCGATTCTGGATGCGCCGCTGCTCGCAGCTACCGCTGCGGCCGGTGTTCCCGCGGGCGCTCCGCCTCCGCCGATGTTCGATGCCGCTCGCATGCGCGGCGTGTTGAAACTCGTGGCGGAAAAATCAGGCTGGGGCACGCGCAAACTTCCCAAGGACACGGCGCTCGGCGTCGCTTTCCACTTCAGCCATCGCGGACACTTCGCTGAAGTCGCGGAAGTGCGGCTAGTATCGAATAACAAAATTAAAGTCAACAAGGTGTGGGTCGCCGGCGACGTTGGCAGTCAGATCATTCATCCGAGTTCCGCGCTCAATGAAGTGCAGGGCGGCGTGATTGAAGGCCTCAGTCACATGATGGGCTACGAAATCACCATCGATCGCGGACGAGCGGTGCAGAAAAATTTCGATGAGTATCCGCCTGTGCGCCTGACGCAGGCTCCGCCAGAAATCGAAGTCCATTTTCTGAAGACCGAATTTTCGCCCACGGGAATCGGCGAGCCGCCGTTGCCGCCAGTTTTGCCTGCGGTGTGCAATGCGATTTTCACGCTCACAGGCAAGCGCATTCGCTCGCTGCCACTCTCAAAACACGGCTTCAGCTGGGCGTAACTTGGATTCCCTGTAGCTCACCCCTTCAGGGGTGAGGCCTGTGCGATCGCCAGCGCACGACCATCATCGAAGCACGACTGCTGAATTCCAATTTTGTCCTGGGATCGTTGGTGCCGGACTGGAAGCTAAATCCTGAGCTACAACTGCGGACGCTTACGCCATCATTGTGAGCAGTTCGCGCATGTCCGCGGGTGTTTCTGAATGCGTGCCGCGAGGCAGTGTGGGCGAAATCGCCACTGCGATATTGTGGCCTTCAAACCAAACCAAAAATGAAGATTGCTCCGCGCCTGGAAGGCGCTGTTGATTGATCCAGTTGTAATACGCGCCCATGTCACCATCGACGAGCGAACCCACAGGATCGAGTTCGACCTGCTCGGCTTTGGCGAAAAGCATTTCGTTCATGGGTTTTTGGCGTTGGCGCGGAGCGAACCTCACGAGCAGCGTGAGTGGCTGAGCGCGCCGCAAGGATTCGCGCGCGGCCCACTGCGTGAAGGACGTGCTGAAGATTTGCGTTCCGGAGCCTTCGGTCAGCAGCTTTACCCGAAACCGGTCGAGCACTGCATCGCCGGATTTCACCCCAAGATCAGCGGGTCGAACTTGCGCCATAAACGTCCGCAAATTTTCCGGGCCATTGCCGGGACGCGCGACCTCGGAGCGCATTCTGTCCAGCAATGCGCTTCGCGTGGGCTCCAATGCATTGTACGAAACGGTGGTCAGGCCTGGATCGTGCGCTGCTTCCTGTCCGCCGTCGATGTACCAGTGCGCGTACGGAATCGGATGAGTCTTCGCGCGCGCCGCGACCGTTTCGAGCAGTTGCGGCAATCCATTTCCAGGCTTGATCTTCGTGAAGTAGGCGCCGTGTGGACGCAATTTGCGGAACAGAGCTTCCTGGTATTCGGAAACGCCCTGGCCAACGACGGCGATGCCCAACCTTCCGATTGGCGGCGGTGGATCGGGTGGAACGGCGACTCTTAGTTTGTCGGCATAGTCGATTGCTGCCGTGCGAAAGGTGTCGAGCTGGTGCGTGGTCCACAAATGCGAAGAAAGCTGCTCGACGAATTGCGCCGGAGAATTCACCCAATCGAAGCGCTCCAGATTTTGTGACAACTTGATCTGCGCGAAAGATTGAAACCACTGCTGCAGCTGTTCGTGCGAAAGCGAGCGAAGGTTGACGATTTCTTTGTCGAGAGATCGGCGCTCGGTGGGAAATTTGTAGTCGTATTCGATGACTTCGCGCAGCATGCCTGGCAGGAAACTGAGCGGCAGTTGGCGCAGCGCAGTGAGATTTTCTACTGCAAGTTTGCGTGCTTCGGGCGCGTAGCTTTTGAAACTTTCGGATTTGAGATCGCTTGGAAGCATCGTCAAAATTATTGCAGCTGCTTACATTTTCAAATGCGCCCGCTTCGGAAAGCGTCCGCTACATGTCCATCTCCCGATCGCTTCACAACAGCTCCGCAATCGGTTTGCCTTGCGCTAGCGACGCATTGAAACCGAGAATGCCACCGATTGTTGGTACGAGATCAGTCGAGCCGAGCGGCCGATCGAACACCACGCCTTCACGTACGCCCGCGCCCATGGCCATCATCCACGTGGTGCGCGAGAGCGCATCGCCAGTGCGGTGATGCTGGAAGCCGTTGCCGCCGGCATCTTCATCGGAGTCGCGGCCGAAGTCCGGCAGGATGAACATCGTGGTGTTGCCGGCGTATTCGGGATCGCTCTGAATCGCATTCCACATTTCTAGACACAGGCGGTCAGTGCGGCGGATGCCGTCGATGTACAGCGAAAATGCGCCGGCGTGCGCGATGTCAATGTCGTGCATGGTGATCCACAGAAGGCTTGGAGAGAGCTGGCGCATCAAGCGCTTGGCGATGTAAACGGAAAGCTCATCGGCGCTGGAGAGAGTCAGCGCGTGGGACTTGAAGTCTTCAACGGAAAGTTTGAGCATGGCGCCGAGTTGCTGCAACTCAAATTCGCTGCCACCGAGCGCCGGCGCGTACAGCGGCGTTTCGTAATTGTCGCGGAGCAAGTGCGCGTAATCTGCAGAGTCGCGCGTGGCGGCGGACAGAAGATGCTTGGGCAAGATCACTTGCGCTCCGAGGCCTGGACCGTAGGAGCGGTGACTACTTTCGCCGATGCGATTGAAACCGTTGCTGGGCGCGACGACCCATGCATCGGATGCCGGACGCTTGAGATCGCGGCGGAAATATTCAAACAGCGTCGGATATTCCGGAGGGATCGATGCGAAATTGTTGACGGTTTCGTAGACGCCGGTAGCGAGGCTAGCGGTGGCAACGTAGTGGCCGAGGATGCCGCGATTCACGACCTGAGTAAAAAATGTTGATTGGGGGATTAGGTCTTTGATCAGGTGCGGAATATTTTCCTGGCCTTCGGGAGCGAAAGTTTCCTGATCGCGAGCGCCGCCGCCGAAGGTGATGACCACGACCTTGCGCTTTTTTTCCGGTACTGCGGAATGGCCGAAAAGTTGAGAGGGAAGCAGTGCGCTGCCGAGTGCGACACCTGCGGTAGTGCGGAGGAAGTCGCGGCGCGTAAGGGCCAATTGGCGGGCGAGTTCCTGCGGGCTGGATCCTTTGTAGGTCATTGGAAACGCGACGCTTAACTTAACGTAAACTACGCCCGCAGCAGAACGAAGTCAAGGCGCTTGGTGAGGTTCGGCCCCCCGGCCTTTTGCGTAAGTGCGGATTCTGCAAGACTTAAAGTCCTTTAGAATCCGCACTTATGCGATCTGCGGACTCTAAAGGACTTACGTAAGCGTTCGCCTACAAGGAAGTCGACGATCTCAAACAGGCAGGAAATTCTTGCTCTGTTTACCTCAATATGGATATAAGATTATATATACTAACTGGTACTTATTATGAAGGACAGAAATTTTTGGCGAGGTTATTTCAGGCCCATGCGGGTAAAGATCTCGCGGACTCGCGAATCCTGGCGGAGGCGGGCAAACTCAGGCCAGTGGTTTGCAATCGACGCATGGAGAGACGCGTTTAGATCGAGGGGAGGAAGCAGTACGGGTGGAGAACTCTCAGCGAGCGATGCAGGTGGGCTGAGCGCCTGAATATGCCTGCGTACTGCAGGCGACGGTTGAAGTGTGATCTAAACCCGCACCCTGAGATGCGTAGGGTGCGGCACGCAATGGGGGCATTCGACTTGTTAGATTTGTTCGGGAACCACGTACGGGGCGCGGTACGTGCCTTTGAGCATGGTGTTGGCTTCGTCGTCGTTCAGGACTTGCTCGGTTTTGGGATCGAAGCGGAGGCTGCGGCCGAGGCGATAGCTGGTATTCGCGAGGTGCACAAGCGTTGTGGATTTGTGGGCCTCTTCGATTGGAGAGTGGATGTCTTCGGCGCGGCGGCTGCGGACGCAGTCGATGAAGTTGGCATAGTGATCGCCGGATTTTTTGCCAGAGGGGCCGGGCTCGACGTCGCCGGTGAGCCAAGTCTTGTAGGCGTCATAGCCGTCGACCGCGAGATAGCCGTTGGAGCCGTAGAAGATGTTTCCGATGGTGTTGGTCTTGGCGTCTTTTGGGCCAAGTGATGCTGATGCCGCGGCTTGGCTGGATTTTTTGTCCGCAGGTTTTTTTTCGGTGAGGCCGGCGGGAGGCACGCCACTGGCGCCGTATGCGCCGGTGCCAATCTCTGCTTCGTGATTGGTGATCCAGTGGCGCACTTCGATCTCCATCATTTTAGGTTTGCCGTCGGATGATTCGAACATGTACGTGGCGGCGAGGGTGTTCGGCGTCTCCTGATCGTCTTTGAACATGAAGTGCGCGCCGATGGCAGAGACTTGCGTCGGAAAATCGACGCCGAGACCTGCGCGGGCGATGTCGATTTCATGGATGGCCTGATTGCCGATGTCACCGTTGCCGGTGTCCCAGATCCAGTGCCAGTTGTAGTGAAAGCGATTTTTGGTGAAAGGCTTCATGGGAGCGGGACCGGTCCAGAGGTCGTAGTGAACGCCAGCCGGGACAGGCTCTTCGGGAGCGTGGCCGATGGAAGGACGCCATTTGTAGCAAAGGCCGCGGGCCATGTAGACATCGCCGATGGTGCCGTCGGTGAGGTGCTTCATGGCTTCCATCATGGAGGGGTTGGATCGCCATTGGCTACCGTGCTGACAGATGCGGTTGTATTTTTTTACAGCGGCAACAAGTTGGCGGCCTTCAAAGGTGTTGTGCGAACAGGGTTTCTCGACGTAAACGTCTTTGCCGGCCTGGACCGTCCAGATGGCCTGGAGCGAGTGCCAATGATTGGGCGTGGCGATGGAGACGGCATCGATGTCTTTGTCTTCGAGGAGCTTGCGAAGATCGACGAAGGACTTTGGCTTGGGTATGCCGAGCTTTTCGACATCGGCGAGGCGTTGATTCAGGATATTTTCGTCGACGTCGCAGAGGGCGACGATTTGTGCGTTCGGGACTTTAGCGAAGCCGTGGATGTGGTCGACGCCGCGGCCGCGAGTGCCACAGATAGCGACGCGGATCTTGTCGTTGGCGCCGAGAACCTTGCCACCGAGGGCGAGGGTTGCGGCGGCGACGGTCGCGGCCTTGCCAGTGGTTTTCAGGAATTCACGCCGTTCGATGGGCATCGTGGCCACCTTTGGTAAAACAGGTTGTTTACAAGGCAAATGATATAACTTTGCAGGCTTGGGCGCACGCGTCGGATGTTTGGACACATTGAATGGAAAACCGCACGTTCGAAGAAGGATTGGGCTCCCGGCGATCGGAAATAGCTTTGGGGCAGGCAAGGTTGAGGGGCAGGCACTTCGTTAGAGCATGAACGCCGGTTCGGCCGAGGATCAGCGGCATTGCCCTCATAGAAAAGGGGAAGGTTTACGGGCTGTAATGTCGATTTTGAGGGTGGGCGTCCGTCGTCAGATCAGGAGGCTAGATCATGGAATATCTGTTGCTGATTTATCACACGGAACAGGAATACGAAAAGCTGACTGCCGACCAGAGAGAGCCGATGCACGGGGAATATCGTCAATTGATGGACCATCTTGCCGCCGAGGGAAAAGTGCGGGGAGGGAATCAACTGGCGGCGACGAAGTTAGCGAAAACGGTGCGGGTGCGAAATGGGAAGAAGGGCGTTACGGACGGGCCCTTCGCGGAAACGAAGGAGCAGCTTGGCGGGTATTTTCTGGTGAATGCGGCGGACCTGGACGAAGCAATTGCGATTGCGGAGAGGATTCCGGGAGCGCGAAGTGGGTCGGTGGAAGTCAGGCCGGTGATTCCGCGACAGCAGTAGAGGTTAGGGAACATTCGAATGTTCCGCCGGATCTGCATGATTGCCCAGCGCTAAGAATATTTCAGATTGAGAAAGACGGTTTGTCCGCTTTCAAGAATTTCGCACGAGCGCGGACGATTGGCTTACGGTTTGGAGACGGTGTCTTTGGAAGAGTAGACGAACTGACGGATTTCGGCTTTCTGTTTGTCGACATCGCTGAGATGTTGCGCGCGGAGTCGCTGATACATTTCGAGTTGTTCCTGCCCGCGAGTCTTATCGCCCGTTCGAAGATAGGCCTGACCGAGCCGATAATGAGCGTCGGCTAGATCGTTATCGAGTTGAAGAGCGCGCTGATATTCGGGGATAGAAGCGCTGAAATTGCTGCCGTCGGAGTAAAGATTGCCGAGCTGGAGATGGGCTTCGGGAATGGCATTGTCGAGGGTGATGGATTTTTTCAGCAGTGCTTCCACTTGCGAGAGGTCGACGCCAGGGTCCTGAGCGCGCTTTCCCTTCCATAGGCTCATGGCGAGGTAATACTGAGCGCGAGCGTTGCGTGGCTGGAGTGTAGCGAAGCGGCGGAAGTGATCGATCACTTCTTGTGCCTGGCTTGGCGAACTGTCATAAGCGCGGGAGAGAAAAAAGTAGCAGCGCGGGTCGGCGGGTGCGAGGTCGGCGGCCTTTAGCAGGGATTTGACGGCGTCATCGTAGTTGCCGCGCGAATAGAGAGACATGCCGAGAGCGATGTGGAGGCGAGCGGAGTTGGGGTAACGCTCCACCGCTTGCTGGAAGATCTGGATGGCCGGCTCGAGAGTGCGATGGACGAGTAACTCGCTGCCCCAGTCGAAGAGATTGGTTTCGGACGGGTCCATGTGCGCGGCGGCTTCGTATTCGTTGGCGGCGGCAATGAATTGGCCATCTTTTTCCTCGACTTGACCGAGGAGATTGTGGAGTTCTGCGGAGTTTTTCTGTTTGAGAAGATCGCGGATGAGCTGGCGCGCGTCGGGGAGACGATTGGCAACGATGTAGGCGAGGGCTAGATCGTAGCCGTTGTCGTAGGAGGCTGGCTCGATCTTTTGCGCGCGCTCGAGGAAGGGAATTGCCTGCGGGATTTTACCAAGCCGTACGTAGGCTTCGCCGAGATTGTGATTGGCGTCGAAATTTTCGGGTGCAAGTTCAGCGGCTTTCTCGAATTGAGGTAGCGCGAGATCCGGTTTGCCGAGGCGCATGAAACTGGCGGCGAGATTGGTACGGGCGGCGGCGTCGGCGGGCTTGAGGCGAACGGCCTTTTGCAGATGGGGATTGCCTTTGACGTCCTGGGATTGAGCGGAGTAGGCGAGGCCGAGGAGTTCGTGAATTTCGAAAGTGTCCGGCGCCTGGCGAAGGAGGGATTCGAGTTGGGTGGCGGCCTCAGAGTAGTGACCTGACTCGTATTGTGCCGCTGCGGCTTGGAACTTTTGATTGAGAGCTTCGGTTTGCGGGCGGGCAGCGGCGTTTGAGGCAAGGAGCAGAACGGCCAAAAGAGCCGACGCTGCGACAGCAAAATAGTATCTGGTGTTGAAGGCCACGAACGTAAAGATTATCACTCTGGCGCAGAACGGAAAAAGCTGCTGCAAAAAGAAAATCCCCGCAAAGGGCCCTCGACGAGCCCTCTGCGGGGATTCGAACGTTAGATCAGTAGTAGAACTTCAGAGCGAACTGGATCTGCCGCGGATCGTAAGGAGCATCGCGGGTGGATCCGATTTCGCCGAAAGCGGCATTGTTGTAATTGCCCGATCCGGAGATCGCGACAACGCCGTTGCCGCCGAAGCCGGGCGCATTGAAGTTCGGATGATTGGCGATGTTGAAGAACTCCGCACGGAACTGGAGACGATACCGTTCCGTAATGGTGAAGTCCTTGAACAATGAGAGATCCAAGCGATGGAAGCCGGGTCCCTCAACCTTGGTGACACCACCCAGTGCGGCCAAACCAGTCAAAGGCGTGCAACCGGTTGGGGTGTTGGGTTCCGGAGTCAAGGTTGCATCCAGTGCGCAAGGCTGTGTAAAGGCAGCCGGATTGCCGTAGTAATTCAGGTGTCCGGTTGCGTCTGTGTGGATGCCAAGCTTAAGCGGTTGGCCAGTGAAAAGGGCACCGCAAGCGACACCTGCTGCTGTCTGAGTGGGGCAACCGATCGCGATGGGTTGACCGCCCTGGAATGCGCCGCTCCAATTGATACTCCAACCACCAACGGCCTGATTCTTGAAGCCGCTGGCATCGGTCATGAAGCGCTTTCCTTTGCCGAAGGGCAGCTCGTAGCCGCCGCTCAGATGGAATACGTGGCGGATGTCGAAACTAGCCAGCCCGTAGTCGGCTTGGATACCCATACCCGGAATTCCTGGTGCGCGGTATCCGTTGACGTTGCCACTGGAGCCGTTCTGACCGCTACCGCCATTCAGCAGATCATCGGCGTCGGTTAACGTCTTGGAGAAGGTATAAGTGAACAGTAAGTTCAGCCCACCTGAGAACTGCTTCTCGAGCTTGGTCTGGAGGCCATGGTAGTTGCTGCTGCCCTCAGTGGAAGCAAAGCTTGGATTCCGACCGAAGTCAGGGAATGGAATGAACTTCTGAGCGTTGGCATTCGCCGGCAGGATCGTACTTACTGCATTGGATGTATTTGGGAATACTTCCAAATGCCTGGCCAGTGAATTGACATAAGCAACTTGAATCGACGTCGAGTGTCCGAGGTCATACTGCAGGGTCAAGTTGCCGCTCATCGTGTATGGCGTTATGTAGTGGAACTGGATGCCCAGCAGCCCCAAGCCATTGGCGTTTACAACTAGAGGATCGAGGGGCGTGCAAGAGAAGCCGGTCTCAAATGTGCCTGTAAAGCCGGGGCCTGCTGTGGGGCAACCCGGAAATAAGACAGGGGTGTTTGGATTTGGTTCCGGGAAATTGAACTGGAATTGGAAAGGATAATTTTCGCCGATATTGGGCGAGTATCCACGGTTTTCAAAGCCGTTGTAGAACATACCCCAGCCGCCACGGACCACCAACTTGGGTGTGGCCTGATAAGCAAAGCCAATGCGCGGAGCGAAGTTTTTGCTTTGCGAATTGCCAAGACCCTGTCCGTATTTGTCGCTGACGACGAGGTCGATGCCGTCTTTAGCAAGCAAGCTAAGGAAGCTCGGCGAAAGATTGCCCGAATTCGGACCGTTAGGAATCAGGTAGGTGGGAGCGGAGAAGGGTCCACCGGCCGGCACGAAGTTTGCCTGGTTATGATGATGCTCGTACACCAAACCGAAGAAGTCATAGCGCAGACCGAGGTTGACGGTCAGCTTATTGGAGAGTTTCCAGTCGTCCTGGAAGTAGCCGCCCCAATAGTTCTTGCCGTTATCGGTTTGAGCGATGTTCGATACGCGCACGTCGGTAGCACCACCAAGGAAGTCGACTCCACCTACGGTTGATGGTTGGGGAGTGAGCAGGAACTGAACGCGGCCGGTATTGCCTTTATTGCTGTTGGGCACGTCGGTGTAGTCGCCGTTGTAGTCAAATTCACCGCGAGACCAAGGTGGCTGTAAGGTAGAGAATTTCACGTGCTGCCACTCGAAACCCATTTTGAAGGTGTGCTTGCCGAGGATTTTGGTGACATCGTCGGTGAGCTGGAAGGTAGATGTGACTTCGTCGGACGGCAAGAATGCATTGCTGCCGAGAGTCTGTAGACCGTTGATGCCGAATGCGGGAAGGCCGCCATTTTCCTGAAGCTGGGGAATTCCCTGGATGCCAAACTGCCCGGGAATATCCGTCAGATCATTCGCTGATGGGGAAACGCGAGTCGTATGTAGGTAATTTAATCCACCGCGAACCACATTGATTAGAGTGGGCGAGAAGGTGTGCGTATAGCTCAACGCACTCTGTTGGGCGTTGGCGGTCTGATTGCCCTGCTGGAAGCCGCCACCGTCTGCAACGCCGCCAAAAATGCCGGGAATGAATTGAGGATCGTCAACCAAGCTGAAGCGGAAGAACATCTGGTTCTTATCGTTGAAGTTGAAGTCAGTGCGGGCGTCGAAGGAATTGCGATGCTCGAACAGCTTGGGTGAGGTAGCGAAGTTCGAAAGCAGCGAACCGCTGGTCGGATTGGGATAGAGATTCAAGAGAGCGATAGCATTGGGATCTAATCTTCCGGCCGGAATGATATTCAAATTACAGCCGGCGACCGTAAAGACGAAACCTGCGGGAGCAGCTCCACACGTGCCGAAAGGATCTCGGACAAACACGCCCGAACCCGGAGCAGTCTCGCGTGTTGTTGCCGGATCCAAAACCGTGCCGACGGGAACCGAGCGTCCGAGGGCGTCAAGTCGTGGGCTGCCAGTGATCAGGTCCTGAAAATTAGTGTAGCCGCTGGCGCGCTCGGCAGTGGTGGGAACCGTACCGGTCAGAATGGTGCCCTGAACACGCCGGAAGCCTTCGTAGTCTCCGAAGAAGAAAACCTTGTTACGACCATTGAAAACTTTCGGGATGATCACCGGACCGCCGGCGGTGAAGCCAAACTGATTCTGGCGGAGGGCCCCCTTGGGAACGCCGCCCGCGTTTTCGAAAAAGTCGGCGGCATCCAGTTTGTCGTTGCGGAAGAACTCCCAGGCGGCGCCATGGAAACTGTTGGTGCCGGACTTGATGGTGGCATTGAGGACCGCGGCTCCGGAGCGTCCGAATTCGGCACTGAAGTCCGACGTCTGAACCTTGAATTCCTGAATGGCGTCAACGGGAGGAAGCACGACGAAGTTGGTGCCGTTAAGGAAGTCGACGGTATCCGAGTTGTTGTCGATGCCGTCGAGTAGGTAGTTATTCTGAGCGGGGCGGTTGCCGTTGGCCGCGAAAGCGCCCGAAGCGGCATTGCCACGCGTGTCAGCCTGGGGAGTGTTGACCCCCGCGGCAAGTTGCGCAAGGAAGGTGAAGTTGCGGCCGTTCAATGGCAGGTTGTTCACGTTGCGGGAGTCGACGACCTGGCCGACGGACGCGTTCTGCGTCTCAAGGACTGGAGTCGTGGAGGTAACTTCGACGATTTCGCTGACCTGGCCGGGCTTCAGGGCGACATCGATTACGACGTCAGCGCCAACGTTTACGGTAATGTTTTTCTGCGTGACTGTCTGGAATCCCTGATAGGTGGCCTTGATATTGTAACTGCCAATCTTTACGGGAGTAAATTTGTAACTGCCGTCTCCGCCCGTGGTGGTCGTGAGTGCGGCGCTGGTGCCCTCGTTGGTGAGGGTGACGCTGGCGCCGGAGATTGGGGCACCTGAGGCGTCAGTGACGGTCCCCAGGACGGTACCGGTGTCCACCTGCGCGTGCAGGGGACTACCGCACAACAGAACGATCACTGCGACGCACAACGCCCAGGCGATGTGCCGGATCGACATTGAAGCGGCCCTACGTTCCATGAACTTTCCTCCTCGGCACCCACTACACGTGCCGTCGTTCTTGCGACGCGCCTGGAATTTGGCTGCAAGGCCAAGGAAGGCGAGCGTCGCGTTCGTTTACATTGTTTTAGCGGACAGAAGCCAGATTGATCGCATGATCCATCCCGCGGGCCCTTAAGAAGACCTCACGGAGTTGACGGCATCTCGACAAGCATTAAGTTGTTAAACACGGAATGGATGTAAACGCTTACCACCCGTCCCCGACAAAACACCCAAAGCACTTAACCGCTTAACCCTCTGATATCAAGATGAGCTACTCATTGTCAAGGATTTTCTTTTCCCCTATACTCCGCGCTGCTCGACGGGTACAGGTGTTATGGGCTTGACGATACGTGACGTAGCCAGAGAAGCAGGTGTATCGACGGCTACGGTCTCAAATGTCCTGAATAAGACGGGCAAGGTTGGGCAGCGCACGCATTTGCTGGTGCTATCAGCGGTAAAGCGACTTGGGTACGTGCCGGACGTGCACGCGCGGCACCTGGCATCGCGTGTGAGCCGGACGTTGGGGATCATCGTTTCGGATATTGAGAATCCATTTTTTCCTGAAGTGATCAAGAGCTTTGAGACGCGGGCGCGACACCTGGGCTATGACGCGATTTTGAGTGATACGAATTACGATCCGCGAAGAACCAAAGAAGCGGCGGATCGCATGATGGAACACAAAGTTCGCGGCGTGGCGATTATGACGTCCGAGATCAGCTTGCGGCTGATTCATGAACTGGCACGCAGACAAATTGCGGTGACGTTTCTGGACCTGGCGCCGGTGCAAGGGTACGTAAGCAATTTGCGGATCGATTATTTTTCGGGGATCGAGCAGATCGTAAAGTACCTGCACAAGAACGGACACAAGCGAATCGCGTTCGTAGCCGGACGGCCGGGACTGAAGTCGAACGTAGCGCGATTACAGGCTTACGAACAGTGTATGGCCGCAGTAGGTTTGGAACCCGGCCCGGTGTTGCACGGAGATTTGAAATTTGAAGGTGGATTGTCAGCGGGGTCGGCGATCGCGAAGTTGTCACCGCTGCCATCAGCGGTGATAGCGGTGAACGACCTGACCGCAGTCGGGGTGATTAAGGGCTTGTTAAGAGCGGGTCTACGCGTCCCAGAGGATGTGTCGGTTACCGGATTCGACAAGACGCGGTTGGCGGAATACAGCAATCCAACGATCACGACGGTGGATATTCATCGCGACTTGCTGGGGAAAATGGCCGCCGATGCGCTGCATGAATTATCCTGTTCCAGCAACCCAGAGGGACGGGAGTATCAAATTCCGGCGGAGTTGATTTTGGGCGAATCTTCCGGTCCGGCACCTTCCCACCATTCTGATTGAGACCTCATCTATCTGTTCTGTCGTTCGTTCGTGCGGTGCGTAGCGACCGTGGTTGGATCGAATTTTGCGGCGATGCTAGCATCCGAGCGGGCGTCGACAGCGCCCAGAATGGTATCAAAGCCCACTGAAAGGTGAGGAAAAGTCAATTTTTTCGCGTCGAACATTTCTGAGAGGGATGCGATGGGCGCCTGTAGCGTTCGCGGCCTCGCCGCTGCGTTCATCGCCGCTTGGCTGGTTGCCTTCAGCGGTGACCGGTAACGGAAATATCCCTTTTCAGTTCGCGGATGTTCGCCTTACGCCACACTATCCAGCACAGTCTCCACTTGAGGATGTTTTGCGCCTAGTTGTTCCCGGTTCTGATGAATTTGTCAGCGAGAAATATGCATTGGAAATCGGCAGGCTACTAAACGGATGGAGCGAAGCTCTGTGTAGCAAGTTTCAAGTGAGCGCCGCCGAAAGATTTCTCGATGCAGCGTTGGAAGGCTCGCGGCTGAGCGGGATGAAGGAAGCTGTGGTTCGTCTCGGGATTTGGGCTGGAAGTATTGCGCCGGAGCTTTTCAGAAGAGGCGATCAAGGGGCGGGAAGGATTTCTGGCGGAACTGCGAGATTATTTCTCGAGTTTCTCGCGCGTGGAGACGGCAGAGTTTCAGATCGTCGGAATCGAAGAAGCGGCCAGTTCGCCGCTGACAGTCAAAGCGCAGATCAGCTATGAGATTGTCGGCCCGCGTAGCGGCGCAGGGCGTGAGCAGCGTGTCGGCCACTGGCTCACACACTGGAAGCACGAAGGCGGCGATGAGTGGCAGGCGGTGCGTTGGCAAGCGAGCGAGGAAACTGTCAGCCGAGTTGCGGGACCAACCTTCGTAGATGTGACTGCCGGAACGCTGGGTCACACCGAATCGTATCAAAACCAATTAGCACGCGGGGTGGATTACTGGCGCACGGTGTTGGACGGCGCTTGTGGGATCGATGTTTATGGAAACAATGGCATCGCATCGGGCGATTTCGATGGCGACGGGTTCGACGACCTATATATCTGTCAACCCGCGGGCCTGCCTAACCGGTTGTATCGGAATCGCGGAGACGGCACGTTCGAGGACGTCACTGACGCGGCTGGCGTAGGTGTGCTGGATGGCACGGCCTGCGCTTTGTTTGCGGACTTTGAAAATAAGGGACTGCAAGATCTGCTGGTGGTGTGCGGAAACGGGCCGCTATTGTTTGTAAATGAGGGTAACGGTAAATTCGCGCTGAAGCGAGATGCGTTTCGATTTGCGACACCACCTCAGGGAACGTTCACACACGCCGCGGTAACGGACTACGACCGGGATGGGCGTCTGGACGTTTATTTTTGCCTGTATAGCTACTATCTGGGACTCGATCAATATCACTATCCGGCACCATACTTCGACGCGCGAAACGGGCCCCCAAACTTTCTGCTGCACAACGACGGACGAGGCAGCTTCGAGGACCGCACCGCAGCGGCGGGGCTGAATGTCGACAATGATCGGTACAGCTTCGCGTGCGCCTGGGGCGACTCACAGGGGAACGGAGCGCCGGATCTTTACGTGGCGAATGATTTCGGGCGCAGCAACTTATATCGCAACAATGGAGACGGAACGTTCACGTCGGTATCCACTGCAGCTGGGGTGGAAAATCCTGGCGCGGGCATGAGCGCGAGTTGGGTGGATTTCGACAATGACGGTAAGCAGGACATCTATGTTTCGAACATGTGGTCGGCAGCAGGTATTCGACTATCGGAGCAGAAGAATTTCCGGCCGAAAGATACGGAAGAAGTTCGAGGCTTGTACCGGCAGCACGCGCGCGGGAATTCACTCTATCGGAATTTAGGCGGTGGAAAGTTCAAGAATGTGGGCGCGGCCACGGGCGTGGAGATGGGCAGGTGGGCATGGTCGTCCGATGCCTGGGATTTTGATCACGATGGTTTCGCGGATTTGTATGTCGCGAACGGGTACATCTCGGGGCCACGCGAGCAGGGCGAACACGTGGATGCGTCCAGTTTTTTCTGGCGTCAGGTGGTAGCGAAATCGCCGCAAGATGCCGGCGCATCGCCCTCTTACGAACACGGCTGGAATGCCATCAATGAACTGATCCGGTCGGACGCTACCTGGAACGGGTACGAGAGGAATTGCTTTTTCGCGAGTAATGGTGATGGAACGTTTGCCGAAGTATCTGGCGCGATCGGCATGGATTTCCCTGATGACAGCCGCTCGTTTGCGCTCGCTGACATCGATCACGATGGTCGATTGGAAGTGATTCTCAAGAATCGAAACGCGCCACAAGTTCGGGTGTTGCGCAATGCCATGACGGCGATTGGGGATGCCATTGCGTTCCGGTTGCGCGGGACAAAAAGCAACCGCGATGCAATCGGCGCGGCGATAACTGTGGAAGCGGGCGAAAGACGCCAGACCAAGTACGTGCAAGCGGGTTCGGGATTTCTTTCGCAGCATTCGAAGGAAATTTTCTTTGGGCTTGGCAAGGCAGCCGGGCCAGTGCACGCGACTGTTCGGTGGCCAAGCGGTTTGCAGCAGTCCTTCGCGGGCTTGATGCCCGGTCATCGCGTGGCCATCGAAGAAGGCACGGAGAAAGTCGATGCCAAGCCTTTCGGGATCAGAGCGGCCGGTGCAGAGGGGCCGGCGGAGGAGCGTGGGCGGCCGGAAGTTCAGATTGCTGCGAGTGAAACTTGGCTGATCGAGCCATCGGCGGCTCCGGATTTTTCTTTGGCAGATTTGAGGGGAAATACGGTCACGGTACGATCGTTTCGCGGTGCGCCGGTGCTTCTGCATTTCTGGAAGGTGGAATCTCCTGAATGCGTAGAACAGTTGCGCGGGTTGCAGAAGCAACAGGCGTCGTTTAGTTCGGGTGCGCTTCGGGTCGTGGCAATCCACATCGGTGAATCGCAAGACGCGGCCGCACTAGCTGCGTTGGCTAAGAAAGAGAAGTTTTCGTTTCCGATTGTTCAGGCAAGCCAGGAAATCGCAGGTGTTTACAACATTATTTACCGCTATCTGTTTGATCGACGCAGGGATCTGGGCTTTCCTACGTCCCTGCTGGTGGACGCAGACGGAAAAATCGTCAAGGTTTATCAAGGGCAAGTCGATCCACAACGGTTCGTGCAAGATGTGAAGTCAGTACCTCGAACGTCTGCAGAGCGGTTGAAAAAAGCGCTGCCTTTCGAAGGGAAGCTGTACGGCGACGCTTTTCGGCGGAACGACTTTACGTACGGCGTGGCATTTTTTCAGCACGGATATCTGGAGCAGGCGGCCGCGTCGTTCCGAGCAAGTGATCGAAGCCAAGCCGGATGAGGCGGAGGCTTACTACAACCTCGGAACTTTATATTTGAGAAAGAATGATTTCACGGAAGCGCAGCGCTATTTGGAGCACGCCGTTAAGTTGAAGCCGCATCACGCGGAAGCATGGAACAATTTGGGGATGATCGCGGCGCAGCAAGATAGATCCGCAGAGGCGATGACTGATTTCAGGAGATCGTTGGAGCTAAAGCCGGACTACGTCACCGCAATACTAAACCTCGGTAATCTTTATCGGCGGCAGGAGGCCTATGGCGAGGCCGAGAAGCTGTTGAGACGGGCGCTCGAACTGGAGCCGGACAATCCGGAGATCAACTACAGTGTGGGGATGCTGTCCGCGCGGGAAAATCAGATGGATCGGGCAACGCAACATTTGCAGCGCGCAATCGCATTGCGTCCAGGTTATGCCGATGCGATCAACAACTTGGGCGTGCTATTCGTGCGGCAGCGTCGCTACTCCGAGGCCAAGGAGCAATTTGAAGCGTGCATTCAACAAGCGCCCAATTTCGATCAAGGGTATCTCAATCTCGCGCGTCTTTACGTATTGCTTAGCGATAAGGAAAAGGCACGGGAAGTGCTGCAGGCGCTGCTGCAAAAGCAGCCGGAGCATAAGATGGCTCAGCAAGCGCTGGAAATGCTAAATTAAATTTTGTGTGGATTTTCAGCCGAGCAGAGAAACTTTCACCAATGACGTTGCGACAACCGGTCACATGCACTCGTAAAAAGGCTGGCAGTCGCCTGACCCCATATGGCGTCCGGGCATTTGTGTTGCTGCTCGCGGCAGGAGGCGCCGTCGGCCAACCGGCAGCGGCGAAACCAGATGCGGAGCATCAATCAACCGCTGCGACGAAAGATGCAAACAAACGTACGGAGAAGGTCACGAAATTTGCGGACGTAGAAGCGCTGCTGCAGCAAGGCAACGTCAGCGAGGCGAAAACGAAAGTACAGGAACAACTGGAGCGCGATCCCTCGAGTGTGGAAGGCTACAACCTTCTCGGAATCATCGACACGGACCTGAAGGATTACGCAAACGCTCTGGAAGCTTATCAGCACGCATTGCGGTTGGATCCAAAATCGGCGCGGACACGCAACAACCTTGGGAACTTGTACATCGCACAAGAG
The DNA here is from genome assembly GCA_963788725.1 of uncultured Acidobacteriota bacterium. GTDB lineage: Bacteria > Acidobacteriota > Terriglobia > Acidiferrales > UBA7541 > Acidiferrum. Next base: position 77,164 of record CAWBHT010000002.1, read on the forward strand.
AAGCTCGACCTAGCGGAGAAGGAATTCCGCACGGCGTTGCAGCTCGATCCCTCCAACAGCGACGCGCACTACAATCTGGGATTGTTGCTGTTGGCCAAAGGCGCTGCGGGCGAAGCCATCCCTCATTTCCAGCGCGTGCGACCCGTAAACGCGGCTACGCGCATCAATCTTTTGCGTGCATATCTGGGCGCAGGGCGAAGCGCCGAGGGACTGAAGCTTGCGACAGAGATTTCCGCAGAGAACAGCAAAGATGTGGAGCTGCATTCGACCTTGGGCGCGATCCTGGGATCGGAAAAGCAGTATCGCGCCGCACAACTGGAATTCGAGAAAGCGAATGCGCTCCAGCCGGAAACTTTCGAAATCCTTTACAACCTGGGCCAAGTTTATCTTCGCAATCGCGATTATGCGAAGGCCGAGCTGATTTTAAATCGCGCGCTGAAACTCAGGCCGGAGTCGGCGGAAACACTTTATTTGCTGGCGCAGGTTTACGCGGACCAGTCCAAGGCGGTGGATGCGCTCGATCTTCTTGCGCGGGCACACAAGTTGGCCCCGGAAAATACCGACGTCATTTTTCTATTGGCGCGCGTAAGCATGTCTCAGAAGTACTTCGAGGATGCCATCCCGCTTCTGGAATCCGGCTTGAACATAGCGCCCGAACGCGCGGATTTGCGCGCCGCTCTCGGGGAGAGCTACTTCATGTCGGGAAAAACGGAGAAGGCGATCGAGGAATTCAACGCGCTGATAAAAGTGGATCCATCGGCTCGCTCGTATGCATTCCTCGGGCTTTCGTACCGGCACCTCGGGCGCTTTGATGAAGCGCGGAAATACTTCGAGGAAGGATTGAAAAAGGATCCGCGCAATGCCTCGTGCCTGTTCAATATGGGCTTCATCGAAGAGAGGCAAGGCAACAATGCCGGCGCGGAGCAGTTCTTTCAGAGAGCGCTGAAATCTTACCCGGATTTTGCAGATGCGCTGCTGGAGCTGGCGAATCTTCGAATCGAGAACAAGAAATTCGAAGAAGCGGCGCAATTGTTGCGCAAGTATGTTCGGGTCAGCCCGCAACCTGCCACGGGATACTACAAGCTGGCCATGGTGGAGCGAAGCCTGCACCAAACCGAAGCGGCACAGCGCGACTTGCAAGTGTTTCAGACGCTTTCGAAGGATGTTTCCTCGGGACCTCAGCCATACCAGCATCTTTTCGACTATTTGAATAATCGATCCGCGCTCACTGCACAAGATCGTACGCAACTTGATCTGGCACAATTGACGGAGCAAATCCAGAAACATCCGGATCAGCCGCAGGATCTTTATTTGCTGGCGGAGACTTACCTGAAGCTGGGAAGACGTGACGATGCGCTCAAAACGGTTGGACAGTTGGATCAGTTGAGCGCGGGGGATTACCGAACGCAAACCGGCGTCGGCGTGCTGTTGGCGCGTTATCGCTTGTACGATGATGCGATTCAGCACTTTCAGACGGCCCTGAAGGCCAATCCAGATTCGGATGACGTGAAATTCAATCTGGTGGATGCGTATTTCCGCAAAGGTTTGTATCCGCAGGCGTTGGAAGCGGCGAGTTTGGTGTCCGAAAAAGAGCAGCAAGACGACGCCTTCCTCGCGCTGCTTGGTGATGTTTACGCGCACCTCGGCGACAATGCGCGCGCGGCGGAAATTTTTCAAAGTGCGATCGCGAGAAATCCGGACAACGATCAGTACTATCTTTCGCTGACGCTAACGCAGCTCCGCCAGAACGATGTGAAAGCGGCGGAACGGACTTTACAGCAGGGACTGGGGCGGATTCCCGGCTCTGGAAAGATTCTATGGGGACTCGGTATCGTGTCGGTGCTCGAAGGCGACACCAGTCAAGCTGCGGCGCGCCTGGAACGCGCGGTTGATCTGTTGCCGGAATGGCCCGGAAGTTACTCGACGCTCGGGGTGTTCTACTTTCAGACCGGGCAGATTACGAAAGCTCGTGAGGCGCTGAATCGGTTCAAAGGGAGCAATGCCGCGGGATCTCTAGATGTGAGCCGGATTGAACAGGCGCTGGCGCGCGCGCCGGCGACAACGGCCTCACAACCTGCGCCGATGTCTCTGGTAGCGAGACAACAGTTTTTGCAATTGGCGTTGTCGCTGGCGGACCGCACTCTGTGATTCGTCTGACAAATTATTTTTGGTGTTTGATCGCGTTGGGGCTCGGCGTTTTGGTAATGAGCGTTATCAACATTGTCGCGATGGGCGAGCAAGCGCGATCCTCAGCGACGGCGTCAAAAGGGGCCGAGAAGAAGGTTACGGCGCGAGACGCGGCGATTCCGGTGCGATACGTGGATGTGCGGCAAGCGGCGGGAATCACGTTTCAGCAAGACGCGACACAGACAGACGAAAAACTTTATTTAGAGACGATGGGGACCGGCGTTGCCTGGCTGGACTACGATCAAGACGGACTCATGGATTTGTTCTTCGTACAGTCGGCGGCCACGGAAGCTTATAAGCCTCCACGTCCGTTACGTTGCTCGCTTTATCACAACAATGGTGATGGAACGTTTACCGACGTCACAGAAAAAGCGAGATTGGGCGGAGAGGGCCACTACGGGCAGGGTGTTGCGGTCGGCGATTTTGACAACGACGGTTATCCGGACATCTACGTCACCGGCTACCAGAACGCAATTCTCTATCACAACAACGGTGACGGAACGTTCACGGATGTAACCGCGAAGGCCGGTGTTGCAGATGCCGGTGGGTGGTCAACCAGCGCGGGCTGGTTCGACTACGACAAGGATGGCTGGCTCGATCTACTGGTCACGAACTACATTGAATGGAGCCCGTCGAATAATCTTTGGTGTGGCGAAAAGCGCCCCGGCTACCGTTCTTATTGCCATCCCGGAAATTACAAGGGGCAGAAAACGAAGCTGTATCAGAACAATCATGATGGAACGTTCACCGATGTGAGCGAGAAATCTGGCGTCGGCAAACCGGAATCGAAGGGAATGGGTGTGGTGCTCGCGGATTTCAATAACGATGGATGGACAGACATCGCGATCGCCAACGACACGTGGCCGAACTTTTTGTTCATCAACAAACATGACGGAACGTTTCAGGATGTGTCGCTGGTTTCCGGGCTTGCCGCGAGCGAAGATGGCCGCTACGAGGCGGGAATGGGCATCGATGCCGCTGATGTTGACGGCGATGGCTGGCAGGATGTTTACGTGACGCATCTCGATTTCGAATTGAACCGGCTGTACCACAACTCTCAAAATGGAACGTTTGACGATTACACGTATAAATCGGGAATAGGAAACAAAGCGATTTTGCTCAGCGGCGTCTCGATGAAATTTCTGGACTACGATAATGATGGCTGGCCGGACATTTTGCAGTTGAATGGCGCGATGCTGGATAACGTGCAGCTCTATCATGGCGAGATTACGTACAAAGAGCCGCTGCTGATGTTCCGGAATCTGGGAAAAGGCATGTTCGACAAAGTATCGGACTCACTGGGGCCGGATTTCGTGCGGCCGATCGCAGGACGCGGGCTTGCGACCGGGGACTATGACAACGATGGCGGCATCGACATCGCGACTAACAATCGCGGCGATTATCCTTCCATTCTGCACAACGAAGGCGGCAGCGCGAATCACTGGCTGGAAATTTTACTGATCGGAACGAAATCCAATCGCGATGGCATCGGAGCGTCATTGAAATTGACAGCCGAAGGCGTCACCCATGTGGAGCAAGCCAAAGGCGGGATGGGTTATATGTCCGCGAACGACCCTCGAATACAATTTGGCCTGGGGAAGCGTACGAAAATCGACGTGCTGGAAATTACGTGGCCCAGCGGGCAGGTGGACAAGCTTACGAACGTTCCGATCGACAAAATCATTGCGGTGAAGGAAGGCGTGGGCATCGTAGCTCGCGCGTTCCGGAAGATAGCGAGCAAATGAGCTCGCGACGCCGCTTCCTTGGGTCTTCCCTGGTCGTGCTCGGCGGGTCATTGCTGGACGCGCTCACCACGCCGCTGTGGCGATGGAGCAGCGGCGCCCGCGTCGAAGCGGCGACCATCCCTAATTTGCCCGCAGCGAGCTCGCCGGTCACTTTCGTCGATGTGGCAAAGGAAGCGGGCGTGACCGCGCCGAATGTGTGGGGTGGGGTCGATCACAAACGCTACATCATTGAGGCCAAAGGCAGCGGCTTGGCGTTTTTCGACTACGACCATGACGGCTGGCTGGATATTTATCTGACGAACGGCACACGCCTGGATGCGAACTGGGAGCCGGGCAAAGCGCCGACATCGCACTTGTACAAGAACAATCGCGACGGGACATTTACTGACGTAACCGAAAAATCCGGCCTGGCGCTCACTGGATGGCAGACGGGCGTTTGCGTGGGCGATTACGACAATGATGGGCGGGACGATCTGTTTTGCTGCTTCTGGGGCCACAACATTTTGTTCCACAACAATGGCGACGGCACATTTACCGACGTCACGCGCAAGGCGGGCGTCTATGACGAGAAAGTTCGCTGGGGAGCGGGCTGTACATTTCTCGACTACGATCGCGACGGCCTGCTCGACCTGTTCGTTTGCAATTACATAAAACTTGATCCCGAGAAGACGTCGCTGAAGACGCAAGCCGAGGTCTGCCAGTGGAAAGGCATCCCGACGATGTGCGGTCCTCGGGGGATGCCAGGCGACACAAACGTTCTGTTCCACAACAATGGAGACGGGACGTTCACTGATGTGTCGGAAAAATCAGGGATTCTGAAGCCGGGTCCACGTTATTCCATCACGGCCGTTTCCTACGACTTCGACAATGATGGTTGGCCCGATATTTATGTGGCGGTTGATTCGCAGCCGAGCATTTTGTTCAAAAATAATCACGACGGAACATTCACGGACGTGGCGGTGATTGCCGGCGTAGCTTACAGCGAAAATGGTCACGAACAGGCAGGCATGGGCCTGGGAATAGCGGATTACGATTGCGACGGCTCGTTTGATATTTTCAAGACCAATTTTGCCGATGACACGTGCAATCTCTACCACAACAATGGGGATGGCACGTTCAGCGATGTTACTTTCGCTTCCGGGATTGGGATCAACAATCAATATGTCGCGTGGGGCTGCGGTTTCATCGATTACGACAATGACGGCTGGTCTGACATCATGCAGATAAATGGGCATGTGTATCCGGAAATCAGCGGTCGCGAAACGGGTCAGACTTTCAAGAACCCGCGGCTTGTTTACCGAAACCTTGGCAATGGGCGATTTAAAGACGTGTCCGCGGAGATGGGGCCGGGAATTTCGGAGAGATTTTCGAGTCGCGGCGCGGCGTTTGGGGACTACGACAATGATGGCGACATCGACGCGGTAATCCTGAACATGAATGAGGGGCCATCATTACTGCGAAATGATGGCGGCAATGCCCAGAATTGGATCAAGCTGAAGTTGATCGGGACCAAATGCAATCGCACCGCGATCGGTGCGCGCGTTCGCGTCATTACCGGCAAACACATCCAAATGGACGAAGTGCACAGCGGCTCCAGTGTGATGTCGCAAAGCGATCTGCGATTGCACTTCGGTATCGGCAAGCTGCAGGTCATCGATGCCATTGAAGTGAAATGGCCGACTACCGGCAAAGTTGAACGGTTCACACAGGTGAAAGCGAATCAGATTCTGACGATCCGTGAGGGAAACGGGACCGTCGATTCATCAAAGGGCAAGCAGAAGCAGTAGTTGCGTAGTTTACTTTACTGCGGGGTGGAGTTCGGAGCCTGCGGCGCCCCGGACGAATCCTTAAAGATAATCGAAAACTGCCGCAATTCTTTACGTTCGCGCTCGGCGCTCGCGGATTCTGACTTCCGGGCCTGCTCGTAAGCAGCAAACTCGTGCCGCGCGTTCGCGTCTTCACCTGTTCGCTTGTACGTAAGGCCAAGCCGATAGTGCGCGTCGCTGGAAGCGGGATCTACAGCCAATGCTTTTTTGTAGGCTTCTTTGGCGCCGGCAAAATCTCCACGTGCCGCTCGCAGGATGCCTAACTGCACGTAAGCATCAGTGAGTTTGGAATCGAGCTTGATTGCCTTCTGCAGCAGCTGTTCGATTTGCGGGGATCCCGTTTGGTTTTGTGAGTCGCGCTGGCTCTTCCACAGAGACATTGCGTAGTAGTAGTTGGCCTGGGCGCTTTCCGGCTGCTCGCGAAGAAAACGTGCGAACCTTTCCTTTCCGCATGGGAGCGGCGCGGCGGAGGACCTTTCAATCTCACCTAGAAATAAATACGGTACGGGATCAGCAGGCTTCAGGTCCGAAGCTGCGCACAAACGCCGTGCTGCTTCGTCGTACGATCCCTCGGCATACATGGCGACGCCGAGGCCGGCGAGTAATCTTGCCGAGTCCCGGTGGACGCTCGCTCCTTTGGCAAAAACTTCTGCGGCGGGTTGCGCGGCTTTGTGAAGCAGCAATTCGCCTCCCCACGCGAAATAATTTTGTTCGCTTGGATCCATGCGGGCAGCGCGCTCAAACTCACGCACGGCTTCCAGTGAGTCGCCTAGCCGTTCGTCCAGATCACCGAGCAGCCGATGTCCATCTGCACTGTCGGAGGCAGCCAAACCTTTGCGAGCCTCCGCCCGGGCGCGCTCGAAGTCGCCTTTTTCGCGATACTGAAGTGCTAAATCATAAGCAGCGTTCGAGGAAGGAGTAGTGGATTTATCCGCGTTGCCATTCAGCGCGATCGTCTCCTTTGTCAGTGCATCACTCGTTCTGGCACGGGCGTCGGAGCCGTGGAGTCCCGCGTTCGACCAGTCCTTCACTCCGGCGACGGTGAAGTTCGGCTCATCTTTGAATTCAAAAGCTGCTGTCGATTCGGAGGCGGATGAGGATCCAGGAGTCGTAGGAGCCGGCGAGAGCACCAGATCGCAACGCTTCGCGTCTCCTAGTTCCAAATGAATGGCGTGAGCAGTTGCACTGCCCATGCCTGCTTTTTCAGCTCTGATACGATACGTTCCAGCTTTACTCAAGATCGCGCGAAAACTGCCGTCCGCATTTGATTTGGTTTTGACGAGAGGCGCGCCTTCCGTTTCGCTGATCATTACGGTTGCGTCCGAAACGGCTTTACCGGAGCCATCTCGGACAACGCCATCCAGGCTAATGGCAGTTTGCGCCGGAGGTGCGTCCTGTTGCGAAGGGATCGTACGAGACACGCACGCTGAAATAGCCGGCAGGCACGTGGGAATTGCGCAGATCGCAAGCGTCGCGATGGCCGCGCTCCGGAAGAAAATGCTAAGCGTGTGAAAGGGGTTCACCACGCTGATCTTGCATGCTGTAGATCGAGAAACGCAACGAAACATATTGGTGGGAGTGGTCGGGGCGCCCGGATTTGAACCGGGGGCCTCCTGCGCCCAAGGCAGGCGCGCTACCAGGCTGCGCTACGCCCCGACACTAACTGCTTCATTGATTCTAAAACACTATCCAACGTTGGTCCTAATGGATCGAGGGTCACCGATGTCGTAGCGTGTGCGTAGTATACCGTCTGTTGTGGCAATGGAAGCGGGTCCTTGCGTGGTTCCGCGTATGGGGTTCAGGCGTGGGGAAAACTTTGGGCGGCTTCCTGCGCGGTGGAGTAAACCTTCACGAGGCGATCGACCTGCGTCATTTTCAAGACTCCACCGATCATGCCCGTGACGCCAGCGAGGCACAGTGTGCCGCCGGCGATTCGCAGGCGAGAGAGGCAATTTACAATTTTTCCGACACCTCCGCTGTCGACCTTCGAAACCTTCGAAAGATCCAGCACGACGCGGGTCTTTTTCTCTCTCAGAAGATCATCGACAGCCAGCTCCAGCCGTTTGCACTCCACACCCATCTGAAGAGGGCCGTTGAGTTCGAGAACCACGACGCCGGGTTCAAGATCTTTCCTGGTGATTTCCACGCATCCTCCATCTTTCGTGGTGCAGGGCGTGCCATGCAGTGCAAATGATCCGACAGAGGCTAAGCCAGCAGGCAATCGTCGTCAAGTTTTGGGAGCGGCTTGCGCCTCGTTCGATTCACGCGGAACATTTTCTTCTTCGCACGGAAATTCACGAATCATACGCGTGCAGCCGGCAAGCGCATCCAGCGGCGAATTGCCCCATCCAGACGGAATAAATGGAGCAAGCTTTTGATTTACGTGTTTATCCGCTTGCGCAAAAAAACGCACGTGCTGTCCGGGTGGCGGCGTGGCAAATTCGCGAACGGTGATAACGAACTCCGTGTTGCCTGCTCCGTGACACTTTTTGAAGGTGAAGGTCTGGACGAGGGCGAGTTCCTCGCTCGGGCTTTTTTGCGCAAATTTCCAGTCGTTCAAAAACTCCTCCGGTCGGGATGCCGGCGTTCCGTTCACGGCGAACGACGCCAGAAGATGCGCGCATCTTAGGCCGCGGGTTGCGGCAAGTCAACGCGGCGCGTTCGTGCGACAGTGCGACCACTGATGTGCCGAGTTCAGGATTTGCCGAGGATTCGGCGAATTTGATCGAGATGATTGCGGTCATGTCCGGCCATATGTTGTGCGAGAGTTCGCACGGAGATTCGGCCTCGCTCGGCATGATTGCCGTAGCATTCCCACTGCTCGGGCGTAAGGCGCTCGAGTAGCCGAAGGTTCGCTTCACGGAGCAGGCGAAACATCTCCAGTCCATCTTGCGGCGTCCACGAGCGGTAATTTCCAAGTGATGCCCAGAGGTCCTGGTCGAATCCCGCGAGCGCCACGCCGGGGTTCTCGATCATCTGCCGGTATCGCCAGGTTGTCGTCAATTCGTCTTCTGCTAGGTGCGCCAGGATTTCGCCGACCGACCATTTTCCGGGAGCAGAAGGCGCGGTCAGTCGTGACGCGTCTACTCCTGCTATCAAGTCAGCGAGCAGAGCCGGCATTTCTCGTTGCATCGCTAGAGGATCTTTGCCGTCTGTATATGCCAACAGTCGGGACGAATAGTCTGAAGCGTCAGCCATAATCCGATACTATCGCCAAACCGATTGCTCCGGCATTTTGTGATTGTGGGCTCGGCTTGACCGACCCTACAGCGCGGTCTAGTATCGTGCCGCGATGGCCGGCCCCGATTCCCTGATCAGTCAAACCTTTTCGCACTATATCGTCAGCCGCAAATTAGGCAGCGGCGGCATGGGCGTGGTCTACGAAGCAGAAGATACCCGGCTTGGCCGGCGCGTGGCATTGAAGTTTCTCCCCGATGAAATGGCGCAAGATGCGCAACTGCTGGAACGCTTCCAGCGCGAAGCTCGCGCCGCATCCGCGTTGAACCACCCGAACATTTGCACGATTCACGCCATCGAACAGCACGATCGCCAACATTTCATCGTCATGGAACTGTTGGAAGGGCAGACGCTGGCGCAGATGATCGGGCGCCAGCCCTTCGCCATCGATCAACTGCTGCCGCTGGCGATTCAAATGACAGACGCGTTGGAATCGGCGCACGCCAAAGGCATCGTGCACCGCGACCTGAAGCCGGCCAATATATTTGTGACGTCACGCGGGCAGGCCAAGATTCTCGATTTTGGCCTCGCGAAGATCGAACAGGTCACGAGCGCGAGTAACGCCGGCTCCGCGCCCACGCAGATGGAATCTCGCGCGACCAACGAACTCACTTCGCCGGGCGCGACCGTCGGCACCGTCAGCTACATGTCTCCGGAGCAGGCCCGCGGGCAATTCGTGGATGCGCGAACCGATATTTTCTCGATGGGCACGGTCTTATATCAGATGGGCACGGGAACTTTGCCTTTTCAGGGCGACACTTCCGCCGTGATATTTGACGCTATCTTGAACCGCGATCCCGTCGCTGCGGTCGAGGTGAACTCCTCGCTGCCTGCTGAGTTTGGACGCATCCTCAATAAGCTGCTGGAAAAAGATCGCAACCTGCGCTGCCAGTCAGCCACGGAACTGAAGACCGATCTCTATCGTTTGAAGCGCGACCTCGACTCGGGTCACAAGCGTGCTGCGGAATCCAGCGATTCGCGATCCGGCATTGCGAAATCCGCACCGAAGTCTCTGGCCGTGCTTTATTTCGAAAATTTGAGTGGCGTAAAGGAAGACGAATACCTGCGTGACGGCATTACGGAGGACATCATCACCGAGCTCTCCAAAATTCGCGGGCTGAATACGTATTCACGGCCCACAGTGCTGGCGTTTCGCGACAAGCAGGTCACTCCGGCGCAGATTGGGCAGCAATTGCGCGCCGCGTACGTGCTGACAGGCAGTTTGCGCCGATCGGGCAATCGCCTGCGGATCACCACGCAGCTCGTGGATACGCAGACCGACTTTCCCCTGTGGTCGGAGCGCTACGATCGCGAAATGAAAGATGTGTTCGAAGTGCAGGACGAAATTGCCCGCAAAATCGCGGAGGCGTTGCGCGTCACGTTGTCTCCGCAGGAGCTCGAAGCACTGGCAGTGAAGCCGACCGAGAATCTGCAAGCCTACGATCTATATTTACGTGGAAAGCGCTATGCGCGGCGGCAGACACGGCAGGATCTGGAGTTCGCGCTGCAAATGTTTGAGAACGCGGTGGCCATGGACCCAAGCTTTGCGCTGGCTTATGCCGCGTGCGCCAACGCCTGCGCCATGTTCTTCTGCAATTTCAATCGCGATCAAGTATGGGTGGAACGCGCGCGCGCCGCTTCTGGGCAGGCGGTGGCGCTGCGCTGGGATTTGCCGGAAGTGCAGGTCAGCCAAGCGTGGGTACTCTATGCCACCGAGCTTCATGACGAAGCGGTTCGCATGGTCCGCAAGGCGATTGAGCGTAAACACGATTGCGAAGGCGCCTACTACTTGCTCTGCCGTGCGCTATTTTCTGCCGGCCGCTATCAGGAAATTGTAGAGGTGATGGAACTCGCGCTGGAGGCCGGGGGCGAAGATTACAACGTCTACGTGCCGATCATGAATGCTTTAGGCGCGCTCGGCAAACCGACTGAGCATGCCAACATCTTGCAACGTCGTATCGCCGCCCTGGAAAATCACCTCAAGCAGGTGCCCGAAGATCCCCGAGCCCGCATTTTGCTTGGCGGTGATTATGCCGAGTTGGGCCGGGTCGAAGACGCCATGCGAGAAACCACGCTGGCCATCACGTTGCGCACGAACGAAGCGTCGATTTTGTACAACGCTGCGTGCACTTTTTGCCTGCTGAAGAAAAAGCCCGAGGCGCTGGATGCGCTTCGCAAGGCGTGGGAAACGGGCTTCAAGGATGCCGGATGGGCCCGCCGCGATCCCGATCTGGCGTTGCTGCATGAGGATCCGGAGTTCCAGCGTATGTATCCTGCGACAAGCAATAAGCCCGCAAGAGCTTAGCTGACAACACCTATAGACGATTAAAGAGCAGCGGCGCGCCCAGTTTTGATGCATAGCTGGGGCGATAACGATCGGTGTTGTACATCGCCTTCAGATCCACTTTGCGTGCGCCCATCGAAGAAGCAGGAAGCGGCGCGTGCGCGTAGCAGCCGTTCTGGATACCCACCATGCGGCCGGTTACGCCATCGAACATCATCTCTACCGCGATGTTCGCGAAGGTGATGGCCACCATTTGGTCGATCGCGTCAGGCTCGCCGCTGCGCAGGTCGTAGGTCAAGTCGCTAACCATGATTTCGCTGCCGGTTCGTTTACGGACTTCCTCGCCAAGCGCCTGACCGACATCGATCTTCTTGCGATGCCCGTACGCATCGGCTTCGCCGTACTCGCCGATAGTGCCTTCCTTCCAGGTCGCGCCTTCGGAAACAACCACCAAAGCGTAGTGGCTAAGGTTGTTCTTTTTGTCTTCGGTCAGAATTTCGGCTACATGATCGAGGTCAAAAGGATATTCGGGAATCAGGCAGCGCGTCGATGTGACGTAAGACGTATACAAGCGCGGTGAAACCCGCGTCGCGGCCGAAAATGCGGAAAATCCCGATGCGTTCATGGGAGCCGAGCGTGGTGCGCTGGCGGGTGATCAATTCTTTGGCGCGCGTGATCGCGGTTGAAAAACCAATACAATATTCCGTGCCCTGGACGTCATTGTCCATGGTCTTGGGAATCGCGATTACCGGCATGCCTGCGGCGGAAAGTGCGGCGGAGAAGCTCAGCGTGTCGTCGCCACCGATGGTGATGAGTGTGCTGATGCCGAGCTTATCGAGATTCTCCAGCACGATGGGCGTGAAGTCGTAGACCTTGCCGTTGTACGGCAGCGATTTGATTCTGTCTGCAGTGACGTGCGGCGCCCACTTGCCTTCACCCATTTTGCGCGGATTGGTCCGCGAAGTGTGCAGCACGGTGCCGCCGGTGCGATCGATCGTGCGGGTGTTGTCGCGTGTGAGCGGGCGCACATATGTCGAATCATCGGGGCCGGTCATGTGCGTCAGCCCCTCCCATCCCTTGCGAATTCCGATTACCTGCCGGCCCACTTCACTGGCACGATAGACGACCGACTTGATCACGGGATTCAGGCCGGGAACGTCACCGCCGCCTGTCAGGATGCCGATATTGTTTTTCGCTGCCACTAGTTGCTTCTCCTCAGAACGCGGATCGCGGATTTATCTGCTGACAACTGATTCCGGGCGCGGCAAGCGCGCTGGGAACTTATCTTCGCACAATCCGCGCACCGTCCGCCGATTTGAAAAAGTTTGGGCGCACATGAGTCAGAAAAAGCTGTTGATCCTCTGCGCTGTTCCATCACGGTTCTTTATCTGAGTGGAAAAACTGTTTCCAAATGGCGGAATTGCCATTACGCTATGCGTTTGCTGAGGTGAACTGATGGCGGCAGGTGGGGCCTCGACGGCCAAGGGCGGATTCGGCAGTACCCTGCGTAAGGACGCATGGTGGCTGGAAAATTTGCCGGTGATCGTGCTTCTTGGCGGATTTGGTTTATATGCGACACTGCGGGCCTTCGAAGGAAAATTTTACGAGTGGGGACCTTACCTTTCTCCATTCTATTCACCGCTGATCGACGCCAATCACCATTGGTGGAAACTTTCACCGGCACTTTTGATACTCGGCGGACCTCTGAGCTTTCGCGCGACGTGCTACTACTATCGTAAAGCTTACTATCGCGCATTCTTCGCAGATCCTCCGGGTTGCGCCGTCGGCGAACCGCGGCATTCGTATAGCGGTGAGACGCGCTTTCCTTTCATCCTTCAGAACCTGCACCGCTACGCGCTTTATCTCGCTATCATTTTCCTGGTGTTTTTGTGGAAAGATGCGTTCCATGCGTTTTTCTTCGACGGAAAATTTGGCATGGGCGTCGGCACGTTGGTGCTGTTGGTAAACGTGATTTTCCTTTCGATTTATACGCTGTCCTGTCATTCCCTGCGGCATCTGGCGGGCGGTCGGCTGGATTGTTTCTCTTGCTCGAACTTCAATAAAACGCGTTACGGGGCCTGGAGATGGATCACTGTTCTGAATGAGCGGCACATGCAGTTTGCGTGGATCAGCTTGATCACTGTGGGATTTGCAGACTTCTATGTGCGGCTGGTTTCCTCGGGCGCCATTCAGGATGTGAGGCTGTTTTGACCAACGCGTCGGAAAATAAGTTCGAGACACACGAACATGATGTTTTGGTGATCGGAGCGGGCGGCGCCGGACTGCGCGCGGCCATCGAAGCGCTGGCTCAGGGTGTCAGCGTTGGCGTGGTCAGCAAATCGCTGCTGGGCAAGGCCCACACGGTGATGGCCGAAGGAGGAATCGCCGCGGCCATGGCCAACGTCGATTCCGCGGACGGCTGGAAACCGCACTTCAAAGACACCATGCGCGGCGGAAAATTCCTGAACAACTGGCGCATGGCTCAGCTTCACGCTCAGGAAGCGCCCGATCGCGTGCGCGAACTCGAGCAGTGGGGCGCGATTTTCGATCGGACGAAAGACGGAAATATTCTGCAGCGTGCCTTCGGCGGGCACACTTATAAGCGGCTGTGTCACGTCGGCGATCGCACCGGTCTGGAAATGATCCGCACGCTTCAGGATCGCGGCGTTCAGCAGGGCTTCGACGTTTACATGGAGTGCACCATCGTGCGCCTGCTCACGGACGGCGGACGCGTTGCCGGCGCAATTGGCTATTGGCGCGAGCAGGGACGCTTCGTTCTGTTTAAGGCGAAGTCAATCGTGATGGCCACCGGTGGAATCGGCAAAGCCTGGCCTATCACCTCCAACTCCTGGGAGTACACGGGAGACGGGATGGCCCTCGCTTACGAAGCCGGCGCAGAGCTGATGGATTTGGAGTTCGTGCAATTCCATCCGACCGGAATGGTCTGGCCGCCCGGCGTGCAGGGAATTCTGGTGACCGAGGCGGTGCGCGGCGAAGGCGGCATCCTGCGCAACAGCAAGGGCGAGCGCTTCATGGAGAAATACGATCCGAAGCGCATGGAGCTTTCGACCCGAGACGTCGTGGCTCGCTCCATCTACACCGAAGTGAAGGAAGGGCGTGGCTCCGAACACGGCGGCGCGTTTCTGGACATCTCGCACAAGCCCGCCGAGTACGTGAAAAAGAAGCTGCCCAGCATGTATCACCAGTTCAAGGAACTGGCTGACGTGGACATTACGAAAGGGCCGATGGAAGTGGGCCCGACGTGCCACTACGTCATGGGCGGGATTCGCGTGGAAGCGGAAACCGCGCAGAGCACCTTACCGGGCTTGTTCGCAGCTGGCGAAGCCGCGGCCGGGTTGCATGGCGCGAATCGCCTGGGCGGAAATTCGCTTTCGGATCTGCTTGTATTTGGCCGGCGAGCGGGACTTGCGGCGGCAAAGCACGCGAAAGAGGTTACCGCGCCGAATCTGGACGCGGCGCAGATCGAGGCGGCTGAGAAATATGCGCTCGCGCCATTTCAGCGACAAGGCGGCGAGAATCCGTACGCGATTCATCGGGATTTGCAGAAGACCATGCAGGCGCTGGTGGGCATTTTTCGGGTGCGCGAGGACATGGAAAAGGCACTTGGCGAGCTGGAGCAATTTAACAAGCGCTGGGCAAACTGCAGTGTCGAAGGCTCGCGCATGTTCAACCCCGGCTGGCATTTGGCTTTGGATATGCATTCGATGCTCACCATTTCCGAAGCAGTGACGCGCAGCGCGCTAGTGCGCGAAGAGAGTCGCGGAGCTCATAGCCGCATTGATTTCCCGAAGCTGAGCGACGAGTGGGGGACGAAGAACAACATCATTTCGCGTGGTGCGTCAGGAATGAATTTGCGGCAAGATCCGAATGGTCAGCCCCCCGCGGAGTTGCAGGCACTTCTCGACGAGGATAAATAGTGGATAGCGACGCATTCGCGATGATTGTGGGTGCGAAGGGTTTTGGTTATGGATACGCCATGGAAATTGCTGGTGACACCAGAAAAGGATCGCGAATATCTGGCGCTCCTGAGCTACTTGCCGCTGAATCGCTACAGCAAGCTTCCTTTGTTCATGCGCTACTCGATGCAAATCATGAAACAGATCGCGGAGTCGCCCGGCGCGATTGGATATACGATGCGAGCGAAACTGTTCAGCCGAAGATTCTGGACGCTTTCGGTGTGGGAAGATTCAGTCGCCTTGATGGAATTTGTATCTAAAGTGCCGCACAGCGACAGCATGAAGGCGATGGCACTATTTATGGGCCAGACGAAGTTCACGCGATGGAAGGTTGTGGGCTCGGCGCTGCCCTTGCGGTGGGATGAAGCGATTCGGCGGATGTCTTAGGAGAGTTCGATTCCATGGCGGATGCGATCCTGAATGTTTTTCGCGGCGATGCGAACGGCGGACAGAATGTGGACTACAAAGTGCCCATGGCGCCCGGAATGGTGGTGCTCGATGCGCTGCACTACATTCAGGGGCATCAGTCGCCCGATCTCGCGGTGCGCTGGAACTGCAAGGCCGCCAAATGCGGCTCGTGCTCGGGAGAAGTGAACGGCAAGCCGCGTCTGATGTGCAAGACGCGCATGGATTCGCTGCCCGCCGGCGAACCGATCACCGTGCGGCCCATCAAAACGTTCCCGGTGATCAAGGATCTGGTCACCGACGTTTCGTGGAACTACAGGGTCAACAAGAAGATCCCGCCGTTCCAGCCGAAACCCGGAACGAATTGGAAGTTTTATCAGGAAGATGCGGATCGCGTGCAGGAATTCCGCAAGTGCATCGAGTGCTTTCTGTGCCAGAACGTTTGCCACGTGCTCCGCGACCATGACAAACAGGCGGAATTTGGCGGACCGCGCTTCTTCGTGCGCGTCGCGGGATTGGAGATGCATCCGCTTGACAATGGCGATCGCATCAAACTCTTGCGTGACGAACTGGGAATCGGCTTATGCAATATCACCAAGTGCTGCACGGAAGTTTGTCCCGAAGACATCCATATCACCGACAACGCCATCATTCCGTTGAAGGAGCGTGTGGTTGATCGCTATTACGATCCGTTGGTTTGGATCGCGCGCAAAATCGGCGGCAAATCGGACTAACGTGGTCGCGCAGGAGGCTCTATGGATCTGAAGCTGAAGACCATATCCCAATCGGGCATCGCGGAAGCGATCGCCAAGGCCGAGTTGTACCGTTACCTGAACGAGCCCGAAGAAGCCGAATCGATCTGCCGCGATATTCTGGCAGTGGACCCGAATCACGCGCTCGGATTGCGGATGCTGGGCTTGAGCATGACCGATCAATTCACTGGTGGACCCGGCGATCGCTATGCCGAAGTAGAGAAGATTTTTCAGCGGCTCGCGGATCCATACGAGCGGAACTATTACACGGGGCTACTTTGTGAGCGCCGGGTGAAGGCGCAACTGCGTGCCGGGCGAGCGCCACATACGCTGCTCCCTTTGCTGGAGCGCGCGTTGCAGTGTTTTGGCGAAGCCGAGCGAATTCATCCTCCCGGCAATGATGATGCAATCCTGCGGTGGAATCGCTGCGTCCGCCTGCTGCAGAGCCAGCCTGAGTTCGAGGCTGAAGAAGTAGCTTCCTTCGAAGTGGAAGACAGCCCGCCTTCCTGAGCGAACTGTATTTCGCAATTTTTAAGACAATCTCATTTTTCCGACGCCATCACGCTTTTATAGCAGAGAAGCGGAGGCGCACGTAGTCAGCGGTCCACTTTCCGGCAGCGTCGCAGAGCTGTGGACGAAGAGCTTCCCGGACTTCGGCGAGGAAGTCACGGCGATCCACAGCGGGCAAAGTCATTGTGAAGCTCTCGCCGAAGGTCTCAAGCCACGCAGTGACATCGCCCGGAAGCGGAGTCGGGCGGTCAATGAGCGCGATGTAGGTTGGCACAAAGCCGCCGCGCTTGAGGCGCGCAGAATAATCTTCCACCGTTGGGAAATACCACGGGTTGGCAGCTTCGCCATCGATGCCACGGCGATTGAGCGCGGCAATCAGTGCGTTCTTTACCTTCGCGACGCAGCCATAGCCGCCCATCTCCGCTACAAATCGGCCACGCGGTTTTAACGCGCGGTGCACGCCGGAAATAACTTTGTCCGGATTGTTGCGCATCCAATGCAGGGCAGCATTGCTGAAGACGGCATCAAATTCGTTGTCGAACTGCAGATTCTCGCCATCCATAACGCGAGCATTCAGGCCGACTTTTCTTGCCGCCTCGATTTGCTGGGCGCTGGCATCCACCGCTGTTACGTCACAGCCCATCTCGACGAGCTTTTTTGTCAGCGCGCCATCGCCGCAGCCCAGATCCAGGATGCGTTCACCAGACCGCGGCGCGAGTAACTCCACTACGGGTGCGCCGAGATCGGAGACGAAGCGTGCGTTGCGAGCATAGCGTTCAGGATCCCAGGTTTGTGTTTGTGACATGTCAGTTGTGCCGCAAGCTACCAGCCCCTTTGTTTGCGAAGCTCCGTGATGTGCGCGGCGTGGTGCTTTCCGTGCCATTCATAAACAAATAGTAACCAGTCGACGTTACGCTCGCCGCGTTCGGGGTGGATCAACGGCCGCGCAAAATCTTGCGGCTTCATGGCGCGCCAAACTACATCCCAGCGCGCGTGTATGCAATCGAGCAAAGTCTGCGAGACCTCGATCGGAAGTTTGGCGTCGGCAAGATCGGCCCACCGCGATTCGTCGTATGGTTTTATCGTGGGCTTGTCCTCGGTTAGCGCCATCCGAAGCCGGATGTATGCGTTCATGTGACTGTCGGGGACATGATGAACTACCTGGCGAACGGTCCAGCCGCCCTCTCGGTAAGGCGTGTCGAGTTGCGCGTCGTTCAAACCGTTGACGGCCGCGCGCAGCTTGGCCGGCGCGGATGCGATTTCATCGATGGCTTGTGCGCGACGCTCTGGTGTGACACCAACTGGCAACTTGAAATCACCGATGGGATACCGCGGATCCATGGAAATGCCTCCGACAGTGGCTACGGCCATTGTAACAGTGCACTGCACGGTACCGGGCGGTCAGCTAAGTCCAATCAGCTGTCCAATTTGGCAGGCTTGCGACGTCGGCGGCGCTTTCACATCGAATGATACAATGACAGGCCTGTATCGGCGGCATAGCCTGGTGAATCTAATCGCTTGAGGAATATCAATGCATAATGTTGTCATTATTGGCAGCGGATGCGCGGGGCTGACCGCTGCTATCTACGCCGCTCGTGCGAATTTGAAGCCGCTGGTGATCGACGGCCACGAACCTGGTGGGCAGCTTTCCCTGACCACCCACGTGGAGAATTTCCCAGGATTTCCGGATGGCATCATGGGTCCGGAGCTGATCGAGAATATGCGCAAGCAGGCGCAGCGTTTTGGAGCGGAGTTCAAAGCCGGCGTAATTTCGGAAGTCGATCTAACCACACGGCCATTCAAGATCACCGCAGGCAAGGATACGTATGAGGCGGAATCGCTGATCGTCGCGGCGGGAGCGTCCGCTCGGCTGCTCGGATTGCCTAACGAGCGCCAACTGATCGGTCACGGAGTTTCTACTTGCGCGACCTGCGATGGATATTTTTTCCGCAATCGCGCGATCGCGGTAGTTGGTGGTGGCGACTCAGCGATGGAAGAGGCGAATTTCTTGTCACGTTACGCGAGCCGGGTCTATCTGATTCATCGCCGCACCGAATTCCGCGCGTCCAAGATCATGATTGATCGCGTGAAAAAGAACGAAAAGATCGAGTTCGTCACTCCCGCTGTGGTGGAAGAGATTGTTGCGCACAGCGGTTCGGTTGAGGCAGTGCGGCTAAAGAATCCGCAGACCGGAGAGGAACGGACCATCGAAGTACACGGCGTATTCGTAGCCATCGGACACGATCCGAACACCACGGTGTTCAAGGGCAAGTTGGACATGGACGAAAATGGCTACCTGCTCGCGACCCATGGAAGTCTGTCGAAGATTCCGGGAGTCTTCGTCGCCGGCGATGTCCAGGATCATCGCTACCGCCAGGCGGTAACCGCGGCCGGTTCCGGGTGCATGGCTGCGCTCGATGCCGAAAAGTTTCTGGAAGAGCACAATCACCAGTAGGCGTGCTGGCTCGCTATCGCCGCCGCGAGCATAATCAACCTGCATGCTTCGTTCGATCCTGCTCAAGCTTTCCGAAAGCCAGGCAGTTAAGCATTGGGTCACTTCCAACAGCGCGACGCGCCGGATGGCGCGGCGATTTGTCGCCGGTGAAACCCTGGATGAAGCTATCGCCGCGGCCCGGCGATGCAATGAACTTGGGATGATGGTGAGCCTGGATTATCTGGGCGAAAACGTTTCGACTACTGCCGACGCGCAACGCGCGCGCGACGCCTACCTGGAAATTTTTGAACGCATTGCCAAAGAAAAACTGCATGCCAACGTTTCCTGCAAGCTGACCCAAATGGGGCTGGACCTCAGCCCGGAATTTTGCGAAGGACTGGTGCTTTCGGTGGTGGAGCGTGCCGCAGGCTATGACAATTTTCTGCGTGTCGACATGGAAGGCTCCCTCTATACGCAGCGCACCATCGAGTTGGTGAAACGCATTCGCATGCGAAGCGCGGCTGTGGGGACGGTAATTCAGTCGTATCTGTATCGCAGCGAAGCGGATGTTCGTGATTTGCTGGCGTATGGATGCCGCATTCGCCTCTGTAAAGGCGCGTACAAGGAGTCAGCAGACGTCGCGTTCGAGAAGAAAGCCGACGTCGATGGAAATTACGTACGACTGATGCAGATGCTGTTGCCCAGCGGCGTGTACCACGGTATCGCGACGCATGATCCGCATATGATCGCGGAAACAATTCGATGGGCTGCGGCGCAGCAACTCAGCAAGGATGCGTTCGAATTCCAGATGTTGTATGGCATTCGAACGGATTTACAGCGCCGGCTCGTCCAGGACGGTTACCGCCTTCGCGTGTATATCCCTTACGGCAGCGATTGGTTTCCTTATTTTATGCGGCGATTAGCCGAACGACCGGCAAACCTGGGATTCCTGTTAAAGAATTATTTTCGATCGTAGCCGCTGTAGCCGAGGCCCTCTGCTTTCCATGAAGCACGAAGGGAGGGCCATTTTTTTCATCGCCCGAATTTCAGCGAAGTCAGCTGAGCGCAACAGCCTACAATTTTTGAGCCACGGTAACGCCATCCCGCATGGGAATCAGTACCGGATACAGCTCGTTCGAAGCGTAAACCAGGCGGTTGAACTCCTGCACTCCGAGCGTGTTCTTGTCGTCCGCCGCGGCTGGGCGCGCTGCTTTCCCGCTCCACAGTGTGTTATCCGTCACGAGCAGACCGCCGCGCTTCAGTTTGGGCAGCGCCGCGCGCATAGCGTCGGGATATTGATGCTTGTCAACATCGATAAAGACGAAATCTAACTTGCCGGAGACTTTTTGAATTAAGGCTAACGCATCTCCGGTTTGCACCCGAATACGCTTGGCAATTCCAGCTTGCCGGAATGATTCTTGTGCGCGCTTGGCGTTTTCAGGATTGCCGTCGGTGTAGAAAACTTCACCTCTTGCGCCAGCGGCGCGAGCTAGCCAGATTGTGGAATACCCGATAGCCGAGCCCATTTCAAAGATCCGCTTCGCACCGGAGATCTGCACCAGAAGTGACAGTAATCGCGCGACCGCAGGCCCGATAATTGGCACGCGGTTCTTGGCTGCATAGTCTTCCATTTGTTCGATCACCGCGTCACGTTTGGGAAGCAGCGAGTACAAGTACTCCTCCACATCGTCCTGGATGTAGCCGCTGCGAAGATTTTCCGGGCGAATCATGGGCATGGCTGGCTCCTGGGTGCCGATGTGAAGTGAATTATTGAGCTGCTAACAGAGACTGAATTGCTGCTTCGTAGGTTTCACGCGTGCCGGCGCCAACCAGATGGCCCACCTGATGACCGTCCTTCGCGTAGAAGAATGATGCGGGAAGCGCGCCATTCCACTCGGGAAGAACCGCCTGCTGGAATTCCGACTCGCCGCCGGTCTTGCGATAATTCGGAAAGATCGGCTTGTAGCGGGTGATAAATCGCCGCATGAGGATGATGTCGCCGTCCTGATCAAAATTGACGCCGACAACTTTCAGTCCTTTCGGCGCGTACTGCTTCGCGAGTTCATTCAACATCGGATATTCGTCCCGGCACGGCTCGCACCAGGTGGCCCAGAACGTCATAAGCACCGGCTTACCCCGATATTGCGACAGCAGTTTCTGGTAACCCTGCGCATCGATCAACTGTGGGTCGCCCGGCGCTTTAGTTTGCGGCGCCGCCATCACCGCTGCAGCAGCCATAAGCACAACTACGACGAAAGCAGTCCGCATTCTCATCCGTTTTCCTTCCTTTTCTATCTTACTTGGACGCGAGACAGTTGAGAAAGCGTATGCGCCCGCGTACAATTTCTTCAGCTGCTTGTTGCTCGTTATTGGCCGTGATATAAAGAATTCCCGCGGGTCATACCATTTCAGCGTGGAAGGCCACCGGTCTGCAGTTGCCAAAAGGAGACGTTGAATGGCATATGTGATTGCCGAGCCGTGCATCGGCACCAAAGACACCGCGTGCGTGGACGTTTGCCCGGTGGACTGCATTCATCCGCGTAAAGACGAGCCGGATCATGAAGGCGTAAAGCAGCTGTTTATCAATCCTGCGGAGTGCATCGATTGCGGAGCATGCGTGCCGGTTTGTCCGGTAACGGCAATCTTTGCGCTCGAAGATCTGCCCGAGAAGTGGGCCAGCTACACTCCAGTCAACGCCGAGTATTACACCAAGAAATAACGGATTAAGAGGCGCTCTTCGGCGACAACAGGAAGCTCCAGGCGGCATGCTCACATGCCGCTTTTTTGTCCCTACTACTAATCCCGCATCAGAATTATCCAGTAGCTCCGAGCCTGTTGCGGCGCGTTCAACAGTCGTTGACGCTTCTCGGCAGTCCAGCCCTATCTTTATGGCATCCAACAGGAGTGCGCAACTCGTGCACCCCTGCTCACCCGGCAAGTTCTAACTTCCCGCCGCAGGTATATGCTGTAATTCAGGAGACAAACGAGTCCCCGTGCCTGCGAAGCTTCATCTAGTCCTTCTCGTTCATGCGCATCAACCAGTTGGAAATTTTGGCTCGGTCTTCGAGCAAAGCTACTCTCGCTGCTACTTGCCGTTCGTGGAAGTCCTCGAGAGGCACCCGAACATTCACGTCGGTCTGCATTATTCCGGGCCGCTGCTCGAGTGGGTCGAAGAAAGTCATCCGGAATATTTCGACAAGCTCAGACGGCTCTCACAAACCGGCCAAGTGGAAATGGTGGGCGGTGGATTTTACGAACCCATCCTGATTTCGATCCCTCCTGCGGATCAGCACGAACAAATTACCCGTCTGGCGGACTATGTCGAAAAACATTTCGGCAAACGTCCCGCCGGTTCCTGGCTGGCCGAGCGTGTTTGGGAGCCGCAGCTTGCTTCGATTCTGGCGGAAGCGGGCGTCGCTTACACGGTGCTCGATGACATTCATTTTCTCTCCGCTGGATTCGAACCCAGCGAACTCTTCGCTGACTACATCGCCGAAGATCAAGGCCGCACCATCCGCATCATTCCAGGGCAAAAATCGCTTCGCTACCTGATCCCGTGGGACACCATCGACAAAGTCATGGCCAACCTGCGCGAAACCGCCGCCGCGTATCCCGATGGCATCGCCGCCATGGGTGATGACATGGAGAAATTCGGCGGCTGGCCCGGCACCTTCGAACACTGTTATCAGGAGCGCTGGCTCGACGCCTTGTTCCACGCGTTTGAGGAGAATTCCTCGTGGCTCCACGTCTGCACACCTGGCGAATACCTGGGATCGCATTCTCCAAAGGGACGCGCGGATCTGCCTACGGCCTCTTACACCGAGATGATGGAATGGGCGCTGCCAACTCCCACGCGCCAGCGCTATAACGCGCTGCTGAAGGAATTCGATGGACGTCCCGATGTTCTGGCGTTCCTACGGGGTAGCCCATGGCGCGGATTTTTCCGCAAATATGCCGAGTCCAATTTGCTGCACAAAAAAATGCTCCACGTCTCCGGACGCCTCGCGGCCGCTCCCAAGCGACGCGCCGGCTCCAAGCCTGCCGAAGAATTGAAAAAAGCGCGCGACTTGCTGCTGCGCGCGCAATGCAACGATGCTTACTGGCACGGAATTTTTGGCGGCCTATACGCTCCCCATCTGCGCACCGAACTTTGGCGCAATCTGGTTCGCGCCGAAGTGATCGCGGATCGCCATACGCCAGCATCGCTTGGCCCGCGTGTGGAATCGCTCGACTATGATGGTGACGGGCTCGACGAGCTTCTGTTCACCTCCCCCGAATACCAAGCCCTGCTCAAGCCCTCCGACGGGGGAACGCTGGCGGCACTGGATTTCCGCCGCACGGAATCAACGCTCATCAATTCCATCTTGAGGCGGCCCGAGCCCTATCACCAGCGGCTTACAGATCCGAATTATCGTCCAGCAACCTCAACCGCGGCCGCCTACGAGCAAACTAAAGTGAAAGAGGCCGGCTTGGAGCGATTCCTTCGCTACGATCATTGGGCGCGTCACGGCTTTCGCCTCTTTCTGTTCGATCCTGATCGTACGCACGGCGATTACGAAGCTTTGGAGTTGCACGAGGGCAAGGAATTTTGCGGCGGCGTCTATCAGGTTGCGCATTCTTCGGCATCCGGAGCGGAGCTGACGTCTGAAATAACCTTCGGAGTGGCGGGTGAAGGCGATACCAATCCGGAAGCAACGCTCACGGTTACCAAAAACTTTTCGTTCGGCCCGGCTCCAAGGGGTTGTGAAATCGCTTGCGAAGTTCAATTGGCATTCAGCGCGCCGCCTCAGAAGCCCCTTGCGATCGGGTTAGAGTCCGTCATCAACCTGCTCGCACCGTGCGCCGAGGATCGTTTTTTCGAAACACCAAGCGGCCCGCAAAACTTGCGCTTCAGCGGAGCGATTGCCGGGCCGATTTTGCGAATGGAAGACGGATGGCAGCGTGTTCGCGTCGCGCTACACGCTCCTGCCGCTCGGTATTTTTGGGTCGCGCCGATCGAAACCGTTTCCGAATCAGAAGAGGGGTTTGAACGGGTGTATCAAGGCTCGCAAATTCTGTCGGTGTGGTATCCGGATTTGTCTGCGCAAAAAACATGGAAGGCCCATTTGGTTTGGCGTGTCGAAGGTTTTTGATGTGGCGCGGTGAGGTCTACTCATCTCAGCGCCACTGTATCTCAGCGCCTAAGCCATGGACACACATCGCCCGCGTTTACTCCGCCACGAGCAAATTCTGCGCGAACGGCCACTCCTGATCGATCCACTGTCCATCGATCCGAAATCCGGTACGCTTGGCCATGGCACTCACGCCTTCCGGGCGGTACTTGTGCGAGCTCTCCGTCCAGATGGTTTCGCCTTCGTTGAGCATTACCCGCAAGCCTGCGCTTGGAATGGTCACAAGTTGGCGCCGCAAAGAACGCAGATGCATCTCGATGCGACGGTCGGTCTGGTTCCATCGCGCCTCGTGACGAAATTGCTTCAGATCGAAGTCGGCGCCCAGCTCACGATTCATGCGCGCCAGTAAATTCATATTGAACGCTGCGGTGACGCCTGCGGGATCGTCATAAGCCAGGAGTTGCTGCTCGAGACTTTTCTCCAGGTCCGTGCCCAGCAGCAGTGCATCGCCTTCCAGCAAAGTCGAGCGTACTTCGCGCAAAAACGAGTCGGCCGCGCCACGATCAAAATTTCCAATCGTGCTTCCCAGAAACAACACCAGCAGGTGCTCACCCTGATCGCGTCTTTGCGTTACCGCGCGCAGGCCCTCGAGGTAAGGCTTCTCGTAGCCCACCACACTAACCAAATCGATCTGTCCGAGTTCTTTTTCGCAAGCGGCTAGTGCAGACGACGAAATTTCAATCGGATAGTAATAAGTTCGCTGGCGGCGTGACAGCGCTTCCAGAATCCATCGTGTTTTCTTGCCGCTTCCGCTGCCGAGCTCCGCCACCTGGATTGGCGAGGGCAGCAAATCCACGATTTCTTGGGCGTGATCGCGCAACAGACGCGCATCTGCTCGCGTCAAGCCGTACTCAGGCAAAACGCAGATAGTCTCGAACAATGCCGAGCCGACCTCGTCATACAAATATTTCGAAGGTAGTTCTCGCTGGCGCGATTTCGTGAGGCATTCGCGCACGCACTCGGCAAATTCCGACACGTGACGCGAGGGAAGGGTATAGGTCAGCATGACGGCTCCCAAAAGCCTGGTTTAGTCTTCCACGCAGCGGAACGTCGCGTACACGAACGGGTAATGCGGTTGAAACCAGTTGCGAAACGACGGTCGCAGCATGCAAGCGGCTGTGCGGGGCGAGCCGCCTTTCATAACGTAGTGCTTGCCATCAAAAAAATTGGCCGAGTATCCCGGATAAAAGGGCATCGGAGAAAAACCTGGCAAAGGCGCAAAAACCGTGCGCGTCCATTCCCAGCCGTTGCCTACGATGTCATGAACGCCAAATGCGCTGGCGCCCCGTGGATACGCGCCCACCGGGCTTGGATCCCAGTGTGCGAAATCGAAATTGCCGTAACGCTCGTCGGGCGGTTCATCGCCCCATGGGTACGTGCGCTCGACGTGCTCTTCCGAAGTCCCGTAAGCCGCACGATGGAACTGTTCTTCGGTGGGTAGCTTCCGCCCCAGCCACTTCGCATAAGCCGACGCTTCCGCGTGACTGACGTACACGGGCCAATCCATCGGCAACTGGATGTCTCCGAACATCGTGCGGTACATCCACAAGCTGCCGTTGCGCCGCCAGAACGTCGGGTGGTTGGTTCCCGATTGCTGATCGCCAAGCCCAGCCTTCCGCGTCCCACAGCGTCTTATCCGTGTAGCCGCCTGCCTGCATGAACAGGAGGAAGTCGCGATTCTTCACGTTGTAATTGTCGATGGCAAATTCCGGCACAAAAACTTCCTGCGCCTCAAACTCATTGTCCCAACCAAACTCGTCGCCCTGCTCGCGTTGCATGCCAAGCGTCGCATGCCCGCTCTGCACTTCCACCAGATGTGACTTCGCGCGCGGCGTTCTCCACACAACTTCGTCTTTCGCGGGAATTTTTCGGTCTGCGGGAAGCTGGTGCAACATGTACGCCAGCGTTTCCGCATGCATGAGCCGGTGTTCGATCGCCACCTCTAACATTTGCAATACAAGCGGATGCCCGGCGGACGGCTCAGACAGCACTCGGCCGATGGCACGGTCCAGTTCGCTTCGCAAACGCCCATTGTAGCGATCGATTTCCTCTCGCGAGGGCCAATCGGAGGGCTTATCGGTCGGCAGGCCGCCACCCACCGGATCGATTCCGAATGCAAAAAGCTTATCGAACGTTTCGTGGAATGAGCGCAATCCAAACGCACGCTGCGCCAGCAGGTTCCAATCAAAAGCTTCTACATGTCCGACGTAAAAGATAATGCGATGGCGTTCGTTAATGGGCCGGTCATACATGGCCTCTTCACGAACAATCTGGAAGACTTCGTCGGTGCGGTTGCGCGCCTCGTTCAGCCGCTTTTGCAGATCGTGGCGGCTGCGGACAGCACTGCCCGGAACTCCCATGCGATTTTTCCCCCTCACTTGGATGCCACGTCCGACTGAAGGATGCGCCAAAATTCAGGCGCGGGGAGTCAGAGCGAGTATGATGTTCACTCGCCCTCAATGAGGCTGTCAATCGAAATGAATGCGAAAGCCACTCCCACATACGAAGCTACCATTCAGTTCCGCGAGGTCACATACAGCATAGATAGTATCCTCGGAAAATCGAGCTCCCGACCGATCGTAAGTGGCGTTTCTATGCAGGTTTCTCAGGGTGAGACGCTGGTTTTGTTGGGCCGCAGCGGCAGCGGCAAAACCACTTTATTAAGGCTTATTAACAAGCTGCTCGTTCCCAGCGCCGGCACCGTTGTGGTAGCCGGACGTGCGACTTCGGAATGGGATCCCATTCGTTTGCGCCGCAGTATTGGATACGTTATTCAAGAGGCCGGGCTGTTTCCTCACTTCACCGTAGCTCAAAACATCGCCCTCGTGCCCACTTTGGAGAATTGGGATGCAGCGCGTGTAGCCACTCGCGTCGAAGAAATGCTCAACCTGGTGGGTCTCGATCCGCGCGACTTTGCCGCCCGTCGTCCGCATCAGTTGTCAGGCGGACAACGTCAGCGCGTCGGCGTGGCCCGCGCGCTTGCAGCGGACCCTCCCATCCTGCTGATGGACGAACCTTTTGGTGCCCTCGACCCGGTCACCCGAGCGGAATTGCAGCGCGAATTCAGCGCCCTCGCCCGCCGACTGGGCAAGACCATCGTTTTTGTCACCCATGACGTTCGGGAAGCGCTCCTGCTGGGAACTCGCATCGTGCTTTTGCAGGCCGGCCAAATTGTCGCTACCGCGCCGCCGGACCAGTTTCTCGACATCGATCACCCGGAGGTGCGAGCCTTTGCGGCCTCCCTCGTCCCGGTTCCCGGAGCCCGAGCTTGAGCCCTTGGATCTTTTTCGTCGAGCACCGTGCCGAGATCGCAGAAGCGACGCTCGCGCACCTCTCTCTCGTGCTCATCGCCATGCTCATCGCCGTCGCCATTGCCGTGCCGATGGGCATGCTCGTGGTTCATCGCACTACACTGCGCAATTTCGTGTTGGGCCTGGCCAGCGTCTTTCAGACCATTCCTAGCCTGGCGCTCTTCGGCTTTCTTATCCCGATTCCGTTTATCGGTGGCATCGGCCGCCGCACCGCAATCTTCGCGCTGGTGCTTTATGCCTTGCTGCCCATTTTGCGAAATACATACGTTGGACTTACCAGCATTGATTCCGCCGTGCTGCAGGCTGCCGAAGCCATGGGCATGACCAACGCGCAAATTCTGTGGCGTGTTCGGTTTCCGCTGGCGCTGACTTTCATCCTCGCGGGAATCCGCACGGCTACCATCATCACCATCGGCGTCGCCACCATCGCCGCCGCTATCGGAGCCGGCGGTCTCGGCACGTTCATCTTCCGCGGCGTCGCGATGGTCAGCGATGCCGTAATCCTGGCCGGTGCCATACCCGCAGCTTTACTCGCGATTGTTGCCGACCTTCTGTTGGGCTGGCTCGAGCGCCGACTCGCGGTGGTTTGATTTCGTTCGCTTTGACATAACTATATTCAGCGCTGCCCCACGTAGCACGATGCTGGTCATTTTGACCTTTCGCGCGGTCATGAGACATTCAGACGGATGCGCCGCCCTTTCCTCCTCTTGCCGCTATGCATCCTTTCACTGATCCACTCCTTTGGATGTCGTCCCGCGAGCCCTAAAATCACCATCGGCTCCAAATTCTTCACTGAACAGGTCGTGCTCGCCGAACTCCTCGCCCAACACATTGAGGCCCGCACCGGCGTCCATGTCGAGCGCAAAACTAACCTCGGAGGCACTCTTCTCTGCCAAAAGGCGTTGCAGGCCGGCGATCTCGATCTCTATGTTGAGTACACGGGTACCGCACTGACGGCCGTGCTCAACGAACCGCCATCCACCAATGCTTCCGATGTATATCAGCATGTCAAGCAGGGCTACTCACAGCGTTTTAACCTAGAAGTCACGGAGCCGTTGGGCTTTGAGAACACCTTCGCCATGGTCATCCGCGGCGACGATGCCCAGCAATTCCATTTACGAAATAATTCCGATCTCGCTTCAGTGACTGCGCATTGGCGAGTTGGTGTCGGCTACGAATTCCTTGAGCGTGCCGACGGTTTTCGCGGTTGGAACGAACGATACGGCTTGCATTTCGCCTCCCCGCCCAGCGTCATGGATCTCGGTCTGATCTATCGCGCGCTCGTCGACAAGAAAGTCGACATCGTCGCCGGCAACTCCACTGACGGCTTGATCGACGCTCTTCACCTCGTACGGCTCGCTGACGACCGCCACTATTTTCCGCCATACGACGCCGTGCCCATTGTGCGGCGCGATACGCTCGCCAGATTTCCGGCGCTGCGCCAGTCCCTCACCGAGTTGGGCGGCAAAATCTCTGAAGAAGAAATGCGCCATCTGAACGCTGAAGTCGATGCCAACCAGCGCGACGTCCCTGCGGTAGTCCGCGCCTTCCGCGAAAGCAAAGGCCTATAACAATCCGGAGTACCTTCCTCTCGGATGGCTCGAAACTCCATTGCGGCCAGCTCTGCTCTTTCTCGTTCGAAATGCCGCTGTCTGCGGGGCGAAGCACTGCTGTTTCACTTTTTCTTGGCTGCTCCTCTGGTCAATAACTTTCCGGAATGCACCGCATCCAAATTCAACGAACTGAACAATCGCCGAGGTCTCCCCCTGCCCATCGCACCGACCAAGTACGTCGATATCGAATACGAAGACCGCGGCGCCCCAAACGGCCAACCCGTTATCCTGCTCCACGGTTTTCCCGACAGCCTGCGTACTTGGGACAAAGTCATCGACCACCTCAAGCACCAGCCGCTGCGCTTTCTCGTCCCCCATCTCCGGGGCTTCGGCGGTACGCACGTCAAAAATTGCGAGGCCATGAGCTGCCAGACTGCCGCACTTGCGCAAGACGTCCTCGACTTCGCCGACGCGCTC
Organism: uncultured Acidobacteriota bacterium; assembly: GCA_963788725.1. Taxonomy (GTDB): domain Bacteria; phylum Acidobacteriota; class Terriglobia; order Acidiferrales; family UBA7541; genus Acidiferrum. The sequence continues at coordinate 107,033 of CAWBHT010000002.1, forward strand.
AACGTACAAAAATTCCTGCTCGTCGGCCACGACTGGGGTGCTCGCGCCGCCTATTCGGCAGCAGTGCTCGCGCCGCAGCGACTTACGTATCTGCTCGCTCTTTCCACTCCTTATTTAATGTTTCAGGGGAAACGCGAGTCACCCGAACAGGTCCGCGCTTATTGGTATCAGTGGTATTTCAACACCGAACGTGGTCAGCAGGCCTTCGAAGCCGATCCCGTTCCGTTCTATGAGTACATCTGGCGGACGTGGTCGCCCGAGTGGAACTACACGCCAGGAGAGATCGCCAGCGCCCAACCCGCGTGGAACAATCCGCAACTCGTTCCGTTCGTCATCTCCTACTACCGGCATCGTTATGGCAACGCTCCTGGCGCGTCGGCATACGCGCAACAGCAATCGAAGCTCGATCGACAGCCCTTGCCACCCGTCGAAGTCCCCACGCTTTTCGCCTGCGGCCTCGCTGATGCAGCAAATCTTCCCGCCTCTTCCGAAGGGCAGGACGCGTGGTTCCCTCGCAGCTATGAACGCGTCGAGCTCTCCGGGGTAGGTCACTTTCCGCAACGCGAAGTTCCCGCCAGCATCGCCCAACTAATCCGTCGCGCTGCCTTGTAGCATCATCTCGTTGCGCGAGGTGTGCTGCCCGTCCTAAGGCAACGCAAACGCCATCACAAAATCTCCCTGCTTCGTCCCCAACTTCCCGTGTCCGCCTGCGGCAATCACCAGGTACTGCTTCCCGTCCAAACTGTAAGTCATCGGTGTGGCCTGTCCTCCGGCCGGCAATTCAAATTTCCAAATCTCGCTCCCGGTGTCGCTGTCGAACGCCCGCAAAAATCCGTCCATCGAAGCGGCCGTAAATACCAACCCGCCTGCGGTCGCAATCGCTCCGCCAAAATTAATTGTTCCAGACTGCATATTCTCCCGATAAGTTCCCAGCGGGACATCCCATGCTTTCTTTCCTGAAAACAAATCCAGTGCCAGAGTCGTTCCAAACGGCGGTGCCGTGCAGGGCGTTCCTTTCGGCGACAAAAATGGCTCGCGATACATGGCGAAGGGCGCTCCGGACTGCCGCGCAAACTCGCCTTTCATCCGATTCTCCTCGCGTGCCGCGTACACACCTTGCAGTTTGTCGCGCTCGATCAACTTCACCCACATTGCCAGATGATTCGTATTCATGATCAGCAGGTGCCGCTGCGGATCGAATGCCGAGCTGCTCCAGTTCACCCCGCCCGCGTTCCCCGGATACACGATGGTGCCTTGCAAACTTGGCGGCGTGAAAATTCCCTCGGACCGCGAGGCCGCAATTCTCTCCTCACACCACTTCTTGTCCTCCGGAGTGAACCCGAATCCCTCGCCTGCCTTCAATCCCTCCGGCACTGTCGAGATCCCCGAGGGCTGCGTCGGCCAAGCCGTGTCACCAGGAATATCGCTCTTCGGCACCGCTTTTTCCGTAACCGGAAACAGCGGCTTTCCATTCCTTCGATCCAGCACAAACACTCGCCCCATCTTCGTGGTGATAGCAATGGCTGGCGTCTTGTCCTTCCAGGTGAACAAAGTCGGCTGCGAAGCCACGTCGTAGTCCCACAAATCGTGGTGCACCACCTGAAATCCCCACACAAATGCGCCAGTCGACGCCTTCAGCGCCACCACCGAATTCGCCCACTTGTTGTCGCCCCTGCGAATCCCGCCGAAATAATCGGGGCTGGCGCTACCGGTCGGTACGAACACCAGATCCCGTTCAACGTCCACCGAAATGGTAGACCACGCGTTCCCCGCGCCGGTCCGCGGACTCGTGTCCTTCGCCCACGGAATTGGATCCCATGACCAGCGCAGCGCACCCGTTCGCGTATCGAACGCACGAACGATCCCGCGTTCCAACTCCACGGCGCGGTTATCCCCGATGGACGAACCTACAATCACCACGTCCCCCGCAATTGCCGGCGCCGAGGTGACCTGGTAATCCCCCACATCCTGCAGATTCACGTCGCGTGTCAGGTCAACTTGCCCGCTCTCGCCAAAATCGGTACATCGCTCGCCCGTCTTTCCGTCGAGCGCGATCAGCCGCGCATCCAGAGTCCCCACGAAGATCCGCAGCGCGCACGGAGCGCCCTTTTGCGCCTTTCCATCGTTCCAGGCTGCAACCCCGCGCGAAGTCACCTCCGAATATCCATGCGTCAAATCCAGCTTTGGAGAAAACTCCCAGGTCTTCGCTCCGCTTTTGGGATCCAGCGCGATCACGTGATCGTACGGCGTGCTCACATACAGCAACCCATTTACGAGGATCGGCGTAGCCTCAAACGCCGCCTTGTAATTCAGATCTGTCTGCGCAGCCAACGCACCGGTGCGATAGGTCCACGCCACCTTCAATTGCGCGACATTCTCGCGCGTAATCTGCGCCGCGGTCGAGTACCGCGAGCCACCCGCATCTCCCCCATACGCGGGCCAGCCAGCATCCGCGGCAGACTGCGCTCGAGCCGCTCCCGCCGCGGTAGCCATCACAGCAGCGAGCACTATCCATCGCCATATCCCAACAGGTTGTAATCCGGCCATGCGAATGGAATACGTCACAATCTGCCTTGGCGCAACAAACCTGGGACTACCTGGTCGCTCACAGGGACCACCGGGCAGTTCAACCGTCCCATGTGTCCCCTCACGTCAACGCTGCCCAGCACTTCAAACTCATTGCTAATTCCCTACACCCCGGTTATTTTCTGTCCTGCTGTTTTGTCCATCGCGAGACCTCATATCGTCGATCCACTTCGCCTGCCGACTCGTCTAGTCTTTCGCCCTATCTTTCGCATTTGGGCCGTTCTCCTGCTTCTGGCCGTCGGCCTGGCGGTCTACCGCGGCTGGCACAATCTCGGTGTTCCTTTCAATCTCGACTATGGCGAAGGGCCCATGATGTGGCAGGCCGCCAACATTCTGAACCCGCATCGTGCTTACGCTTCACTCGATTCCGGCCCACTGGTGATTTGGAACTATCCACCCGCCTATCTCTTGCTGGCTCGTGCGCTCTCAAGCATCCAGGGTGACCTGCTGTGGTCTGGGCGTTTCATCTCCTTCATCAGTGGGTTGGGCTTGGCCGCCCTTCTCGTCGCCATAATCTGGCGCGCCTTGCCTTCTCGGTTCCCCTTGCAGGCGCGCGTTTGCGCCGCGGGCACCGGCTGCTTTTTCCTTTGTATCAGCTGTGTTGTGGACTGGTTCTCGCTGATGCGCGTGGACTTCCTCGGTTTGTTCGCCGTTTACCTCGGCGTCTACTTTTTTCTATCCTTGCGCTCCACTCCCTGGAAATCATATCTGGCGTTCCTATGCTTTGTATTCGCCGTTCTCACCAAACAAACTTTTCTCGCCGCTCCGTTGGCGTGCTTCATCGTAGCTCTGATCCTTGCGCCCGCTCGTGCTCTTCGCCTCGTTCTGATGTCCTTCGGTCTGGGTGCGATGGTGTTCTGGTTCGGAATGCACCGCAGCAACGGCGGTTTCATCCAGCACCTTCTTACCTACAATGTGCACAAATTCAGCGTGCACCGCGCTTTCGGAGGTTTATGGGAGGCGCTGATGACCGTTCGTCTGCTTCTCCTCCCGTTAGGCGGACTGATCGTGTCCGCTCTTTTCCGCCGAACTCGGATTCGCAGCTGGCAAAGGTTTAAAGCTCACATTCGCCGAAGTCCATTCTTTTTCGCAGTCAGCGTCGAAGCGCTCCATTTGCTCTTTGCGTTTGCCCTTTCGATCAGCTACGGCAAAGTCGGCTCCAACGTGAACTATTTTCTCGAATGGAACGCGACACTCTGCGTTCTGGCCGGAATCTGCATCGGGATGGTGTTGTGGCAGGCATTTCGTTCCACCAGGATCACGCTATCCATAGCGGCCGCTTTCGCTTTTCCCGTCGTGCTGGCCATTTCAGCCTTCGACGCGCCCCTTCAATTTGTGGTCGGGCACTCCGTCTCCGAGAGTCAGAATGTGCTCACAAAGGACTATCGCGAACTCCTCCCAGTTCTCGCCGCTGAGCCGGGCTCGGTCCTGTCCGACGACATGGTTCTCCTGCAACGCGCAGGCAAGGATGTGGTGTTCGAGCCCGCCACCATGAACTTCATCGCCGAGGCCGGTACCTGGGACCAATCCGCATTTCTTCGTCGCCTTCAGGCCCGGGAGTTCCCCCTGATCATCGTTTCCAACCCTTCGCTGTGGAACCCAACGGTCCTCGCCGCCATCCTCCAGAATTACCAGCCGGACCGGGTAATCGCCCCTTTCCATCTTTACCGCCCGCCTACACACTAAACCGTACTTGCCGTCTGTATCGTTTTCCGATTACGCTTGCGTCCGGTCCCCCGCTATTGACTGCGCCTTCCTTAGGAGGCCTCCCGGTGTCTTCCTCTCCCGATCTTCAGATCGTTATGCCCGTTCACAACGAGGCCGCCAGCATCGGCACCGTCCTGAAGGAATGGATCGATGAGTTGTCGCCCTATCTGAGACTCGAATTCATCATCACCGAAGACGGCAGCAAAGACGGCACCAAGGAGATCCTCGCGGACCTCGCCAAGCGCCATCCCATGATTCTGGACATGACGGACAAGCGCCGCGGCTACACCGGAGCCATGATCGCCGGTATGCGTCTGAGCACGGCGCCATATGTCCTCGCGGTCGACGCCGACGGCCAGTTCGATCCCCGGGACTTTCGCAAATTTTGGGAGCAGCGCGAACAGTCTCCCTTCCTTATCGGCTGGCGCACGCGCCGCAACGATGTCCTGGCCCGCAGAATCATGTCCAAATCGTTCAAGACCCTACATCGCCTTCTTTTCCGGCAGGGTCTTCACGACGCCAGCTGCGGTTACGTGCTGATGCGACGGTCAGCCTTGGAAAAATTGCTGCCGGAGTTGGGTCTCGTCCCCGAGGGCTTCTGGCTTGAAGTCACGGCCCGCGCCGGTCGCCGCGGGATCCCTATCACCGAAGTTCCCATCAACCACCGCTCGCGCACCGCGGGTACTACCGTCGTCTACAAGCCCGCACGCGTCCCTGGCATCGCTTGGCGCAATGCCACCGGCCTCCTCCGCGTCTGGCTCTCCGGCGCCTGATAGTGTCGGCGATCTGATCTGCCAGGTTTTTAAACTTTACGCCGCCCTGCTGCGGTAGTAGCCTCCCTCGCACATTGTTTCGGCTCGTGCCAACGCCGAAATGTGTAGTGGAGGACCCTTGAAGCGCTTCTTATTCCTGCTAGCAATCCTGCTTTTCGCGGTCACCGCCCGCGGCGAAGACCTCTTCGACATCAAGCCCATCGCCGATGGCGTCTGGGCTGCCATCGCCAAGCCCGCTTACAAGGTGAACTGCAACGCCGCCATCATCCTTCTCGGCGACTCCGTTCTTGTTGTCGACACGCACTCCAAGCCCTCCGCTGCCCGCGCGCTCATCGAGCAAATCAAGAAACTGACGGACAAGCCCGTGCGCTACGTGGTCAACACGCACTTCCACTGGGATCACTACCAGGGCAATCAGGCCTATCCCAGTTCCTGGCCCGCCGGCGTAGAAATCATCTCTTCCGAAGCCACGCGCGAAAACATCGAGCACCGCGGCATTCCTCGCGTGAAATATGAAATCGCCACCATGCCGCAGGAAATCGAAAAGCTGAAATCCGACCTCGCCAAAGCCACCGACGGCAGCGAAAAAGCAACCCTGCAAAGCAATCTTCAGCAGGCCGAGGGTTACTTCGCCGAACTCAAATCCATGCAGTTCACCCTCCCCACTCTCACTTTCGATCGCAGCTTCATCCTTTATCGCAAAGCGCGAACCGTCCAGATCCTTTGGCTCGGCAACGCCCACACCAATGGTGACGTCTGGGTTTATCTACCGAAAGAAAAAATCATCTTCTGCGGCGACGCCCTCCACGGCTGGACGCCTTTCATGGGCGACAGCTATCCATTCGATTGGATTCGCACGCTCGACGCCGCCGAGAAACTGGATTTCAATGTCGCCTTGGGCGGTCACGGCGACGTCATGCACGGCAAGGAAAAATTCGAAATGTGGAAAGCCTATTTCCACGACCTGCTCGACGAAACCGGCGAAGCTTACAGCAAAGGCGCCAGCCTCGAGCAAGCCCAATCCCAAGTCTCAAAGACGCTGATCGCGAAATACGCGGCAAAATTCGACCCGAATTTCCCGCAAAGCGTGAACGCCAACATTGCCAAGGCGTACCAAGTTATAGCGATGCCCCGCTAAGTCGCAGGAATTCAAGAACAGGCGCTCTATAGGGCTTGGCTGTGATTTCCACCGCCTCGCCGCTTACGCACTACCCGCTTCGCAACCGCCTCCTTTACACTTCTCCTTCGATCACCCGGAGACATAGATGCCCATCGCCCCAGAGCTGCTCGCCATTCTCGTCTGCCCGGCCTGTAAGAGCCCGGTCAAGCTCACGCCCGACCAGTGCGGGCTGAAATGCCAGTCGCCGACGTGCCGCCGTGTCTATCCCATCCGCGACGACATACCTGTGATGCTGATCGAGGAAGCCACCATCGCGCCGGAATAACGCCGCGCCTGCGAGAATCCATGTCCAGCTCATCGACTGATTCAGGCAGCCTGCACATCCCGCAGCTGAAACGTCTCGTTCCCCGCCTTCGCGGGCAGCGTCTCGGCGTTGTCGGCGACCTCATGCTCGACCGCTACCTCTGGGGCACCTCTACGCGCCTCTCGCCCGAAGCCGCGGTCCCCGTCGTCGATTTCGCCGAGCAAAGTGAATGCCTCGGCGGCGCGGGCAATGTCGCTGCAAATCTAGCTGCGCTAGGCGCTCGCGTCGAACTCTTCAGCGTCACCGGTGCGGAAAAAACCGGAACGGGAAGCGACGATTCGGCCAGCGCGATGCGCAAGTGCCTGGCTGCTGCCGGTATCGCCAGCAAAGGGGTTCTGGCCGACGGCAAACGTGTGACCACCGTCAAGACGCGCATCATCGCGCGCCACCAGCACATCGTGCGCGTCGATCGCGAACGCCGCGAGCCCCTCAGCGCCGAGACTGAAGGGCGCCTGCTCCGTGCGCTCTCCGCTGCTCTAAAACGCCTCGATGGATTAGTGCTCTCCGACTACGACAAGGGGCTGATCACCGATGAATTCGCCGAACGCATCCTCACCGTCGCGCACCGCGAGAAAGTTCCCGTGTTCGTCAAGCCGAAGAAGTCGCGGCTTTACGCCTATCGCGGTGCAAAAGTCATCGTTTGCAATTCCAGCGAAGCAGGAACGTTCGTGAACTTATCTCTGACCGACGACAAATCAGTCGCGGATGCTGGCCGTGCGCTGCTGGCGCACTTCGGCTGTGCGGCTGTACTTATCACCCAAGGCGGACAGGGAATGACTCTCGTAGAGGAGACTTCGCCGCGTCATGTGCACATTCCTGCGACAGGCTTTGAGGTTACGTATGCTCGAGTCGGTCAGGTCGGCGTAGAACGTGGTGCTACCGGACGCCAGGTCTTCGACGTCACCGGTGCGGGCGACACCGTGCTAAGCGTACTCGCGTTGGCATCCGTCGCTGGCGCATCACTGCCAGACGCAGCGTTCCTGGCAAACATCGCCGCCGGCGCTGTCGTGAGCAAACTTGGCACCGCCACCGTAAGCCCGCAAGAACTCCTGCATGCCCTAGACGAAGTCGCACGATGACGCTGCCGCATTCCAAACTCTAACCTCGTCAGAACCAAATTCTAATTAAGTCTTTCACGGAACACGGGCCACGAATCACGGGCCACGCGCCTGATAATCATGGAGGAAACGTAAACGAGTGATCTTTGGACACCACCCACACCGCGATCACTCGCGTCTTGTGCGCCTGCTCGGCTTGCGCGGGATCATCAGGGCTGGGCATCGGCGAATACTGGCTGATGGCTACGGCAATCTGCACGGCGTTCGATCCGCGCGGTGAGTCTTCGCGGACGATCTTGTAGCTCTTCACCGGACCGTAGTAACCGGTCGGACCCCAGTCGGCCAGAAAATCTTCCATCTTGTACGTGGGCTGAGGCTTCCATAGCTGGTAGGCCTTAGCCATATCTCCGGCGACGACCGCGTCGAAGAAATGTTCCGTCGCGCGTTTTTCAGGGTAGAAACGGAAGATCCACCAAAGCGCAACGATCGCAACAAGCACCAGGGCCGCAACGGTGAAAGCCATCGGACGTGATTTTCGTGATGTGTCCGGAGGCGGTTCGAGAAGTGACATCCAGAGTCTCCTGCCCTGCGAGCTTCAGAGCAGCCGCTGGCGTCACACAATCAGTGTGAACACTGCGGCAACTAAGAACGTAACAAATCTGGAGAGCAAGAAGCAACGAGGCAAGCCGAACACAACCCGCAATGGGAGCGCAGCGGTTCAGAGAAGTTGTAGCGGGGCTTTCCGAAGCCGGCGCAGTTGGTTACGCCATTAAAGCGCCCGCCTAGGAAGGCGGCCGCTACATGGTTAAGCAGGGCAGCATATACAGAAATGTCTGATTGGCGATCACGCGCGAACTGAGCGGCGTGTTTTCGAACGCAGCGGCACCAGTCTAGCCCTGCAAAGCGCCGGCGGCGCCTTCCGGAAGCTCGATCTGGTATTTAGTACGTGCTTTTTCGGCATGCAATTCCAGCGCGAGCGCGATGAGTTTGTCGATCAGTTCGCGAAAGGGAATTCCCGTGGCTTCCCACAGCTTCGGATACATGCTGATCGAGGTGAAGCCCGGAATGGTATTCACTTCGTTCAGGAATAGTTTGCCGCTGGCTCGTTTCTCGAGAAAGAAATCGACGCGTGCCATGCCGCTCAATTCCAGCGCGCGGAATGCTTCGACCGCCAGCTTTTGAATCTGTTTGATCTGCGCAGGCTTCAGCTTCGCCGGAATCAAAAGCTGCGTTCCATCTTCAAGATATTTAGCGGTGTAGTCGTAAAACTCCCGGTGCGGCACAATCTCACCGGGAACCGAGGCCTTCGGATCGTTGTTGCCCAGCACCGAAACTTCAATCTCGCGCGCGACCACCGATTTCTCGACCAGAATCTTCATCGCGAACTCGGATGCCAGATCTAGCGCTGGACCCAACTCTGCACGTGAATGCACTTTGGTCATCCCAACGCTGGAGCCCAGCGCCGCAGGTTTCACGAACACGGGATATTTGAACGCCTTTTCAACCTCGCGCTGAACCTTCTTCGGTTCGCGCTCCCAATCATGGCGGTGAACCGTGACCCATGGCACCACTGGGATCTTTGCCACCTGCAGCAAACGCTTGGCAACGTCCTTGTCCATGCCGATTGCCGAGCCAAGCACCCCAGCGCCGACGAAGGGAAGTCCTGCCAGGTCGAGCAAGCCTTGAATCGTCCCATCTTCACCGTAGGTGCCGTGCATAACGGGAAAGATCACGTCCAGCCGTTGGCCAGTGCCATCGCCTCCACCGCCGAGCGGCACCAAGGAAGCATTCGTCGGGTCAGCGGTCATCACCACATCTTGCCCGCCGCGCAAGACTTCCGGCAGCATCTTTTGCGCGCCCGCGCCGATGCGCCAGTGGCCTTCCTTGGTGATGCCGATGGGCACTGCTTCGTATTTTTCCGGATCAAGCCCGCGAATGACTGATGCCGCGGATGCCAACGAGACTTCATGTTCGCCCGAGCGTCCCCCAAAGAGGACGCCGACGCGGAGACGTTTGTTTGAAGTGGCCATGTTCAGAGGTGACTCGCATTCCATGACCCGTATCTCGGGCGTGCGGAGTCGACGGTTTTAGTTTAGCGGTCTAGCGGCGATCCGCTAGCGATTACCGGAGGCAATGCTGTCAATTGTGAACGGTTATCTTAGACCAACAACACGAGGCCGCAAGGTTTGAACATTTCGTGACCAAATTGCGTTTCGTATCGTCAATGGCATGTGAGAACGGGAAAGGCCGGGGTGTAACCAATGGCGGCATTTGAAGTACTCACCAGTCGGGAGCCCGCAAGATGCCCATCGGCTAGCAAAAACGTCGGTACGCTCAGGAGACAGCCGTGAATGAGGATCTGCAACAGGTACGTAACGAACAACGTGCGCTGCCGATTATGGAGGTCATGGCGCAGGATTTGCGCTATGCGGTGCGGACTCTGCGGCGCGATGCCGGATTTTTCTTCGCGGCGATCGCAATCATGGGGCTGGGGATTGGAGCCAGCTGCACGATCTTCAGCGTGGTGAACACGCTACTCATTCGACCGCTACCGTTCAAAGACCCGGCGCGGCTGGTCTGGATTGCCAACCACCAGGATGGCACCGGCGATTTATCGGGCATGACTTCGCAGGTCGATCATTTCCTCGATCTGCGGGCGCAGAACAAATCGTTTGAGGATATGGCCGCGTACATGGCGTTTTACGGGGTGGGCGATGCCAAATTGATTGGCGACGGCGAACCGGAAAGATTCACGAGCGTGCCGGTGTCGCAGAATTTCTTTCCGTTGCTGGGCGTGGAGCCGCAGCTAGGGAGGCAATTTACCGCGGACGAGTGCAAATGGAACGGACCGAAAGTGACGATGTTGAGCGATGGAGTGTGGCGGCGAAAGTTTGGTGCGGACCCGAAGATCATCGGACGAGCGTTGCCGTTCGACGGCGGGCCGGTGACGGTGGTGGGAGTGCTGCCGGCGTCATTTGATTTTGCGACGGTGTTTGCGGCGGGCAGCCGGATCGACATTTTCGAGCCGTTTCCGATGACACCGGAGACGAATCGCTGGGGGAACACGCTGTCGATTGTTGGGAGACTGAAGCCTGGAATAACGGTGCAGAGCGCGCAGGCGGAAGCGACGCTGCTGGCGGCACTCGACAAACAGGCGCACAAGGAGCGCAACGACTTTGAGCCGAAGGTATCCGCGCTGCCCGAGCATGTGAGCGGGCGGCTGCGGCCGGCGTTATTGCTGCTCGTCAGCGCCGTTGGAGTGGTGATGCTGATCGTGTGCGCGAACCTTTCGAACTTGTTGCTGGCGCGCGGCACGACACGGCAGAAAGAGATTGCGATTCGCGCGGCACTGGGCGCGGGAAGGGCGCGATTGATGGGGCAGATGCTGACCGAGAGCCTATTGCTATCGAGTACTGGCGCTTTGGCTGGGTTGTTGATGGCGTTTGCCGGGACGCGCGTGCTGGCGCATCTGACGGCAGTAAGCATTCCGCTGCTCGCGCAAGTGCGAATCGATGGAAGCGTGCTGGGATTTGCGCTGCTGGTGGCGGTGGCGACCGGACTGATTTTTGGGTTGGCTCCGGCGCTACAGGTTCCGAGGTTTGCCCTAAGCGACTCGCTGAAGGATTCGAATCGCGGGTCGAGCCAGGGACGATCAAGCGGCTGGGTGCGCAGCGCGCTGGTGGTTTCCGAGATTGCTCTGGCGTGCGTGCTGCTGGCCGGGGCGGGGCTGTTGATTCGCAGCTTTCTGCGGGTGCTGGATGTGGACCTGGGATTCCGGCCGGATCGCGCGGCGGCGATACGCATCGATCCGAGTGCGGGATACAAGACACAGGAACAGCGCAACGCATATTTCACCGATGCGCTGCACCGCGTGCTGGACGTTCCCGGGATTGAAGCGGCAGGGCTCTCGGATTGTTTGCCGCTGGGGCGCAATCGTGGTTGGGGCATCGCGGCGAAGGGCGTGGTCTACACGCCGCAAACCTATCCTGATGGGTTCCCGCGTATTGTGAGCGACGGATATTTTCGCGCAATGGGGATGAAACTGGTGGAAGGGCGCGATATTTCAGAACGCGACACGAAGGGAGCGTTGCCTGTAATCGTAATCAACCAGACCCTGGCGCGGAATCTGTGGCCCGGCCAGGACCCACTGGGGCGCATTGTGATCAACGACGTGGAGCGGACAGTGATTGGCGTGGTCGGTGACGTTCGCCACATCGCGCTAGAAAAAGAATCGGGAAACGAGTTTTACATTCCGATTCGGCAGATCGAGGACTACTCTACGGTCGATCTGGTGGTGCGTTCATCGTTGCCAACGGCAGAGCTGTCGTCGAGGCTCCGAGAAGCGCTGCTACCGATTGAGCCGAATCTGCCGATGGAAGGATTGCGGCCGCTAGAGACACTGGTGGACCGCGCGGTGTCGCCCCGGAGATTTGTGGTGATGCTGCTGGGTGGATTCGCGGCGTTTGCGCTAGGACTGGCGTTGATCGGCGTGTATGCGGTGATTTCTTATTCTGTGAACCAGCGGCAACTGGAGATTGGGATTCGCATGGCGCTGGGAGCTTCGCCGGGGCTGGTGCAGTGGATGGTGCTGGGCGAGACGATGCGGATGGCGATTGCGGGAGTGGCGATCGGGTTAGTCGGAGGGTTGGCTCTTACGCGATTGGCGTCGTCGTTGCTGTACGGCGTGACTGCGAGCGATCCACTGACGTTCGCGGCGGTGGTGTTGATTTTGACCGGCGTGGCAGGGCTGGCGGGCTTTGTGCCGGCTTGGAGAGCGGCGCGGATTGAGCCTATGTCGGCATTGCGGACGGAGTGAAGAGCGGTGACTGGTGGTTAGTGACTGGCCCGATTTCGCTGTGCTCGAAATGGTCCCGTAAAGTATGTCCCGCGTTTCGTGCTGTAATACTTGCAGGGAACGCGCAATGACCGAGACGCCAGAACAATATCTACTGAAGAGCGAGCGGCTGGGATTTCGGTGGTGGACGGCGGAAGATCTGCCGTTGGCGCAGGAACTTTGGGGCGATCCGGAGGTCACAAAGTATTTTGGCGGACCCTTTTCGGAAGATGAGGTTCGCAGGCGATTCAAGCGCGAGCGGGCGCGGCGGATGGTGCATGGATTTCAGTATTGGGTGATTGAGTTGCTTGAAAATGGAGAGTTCGTCGGTGTGTGTGGCCTCCGGCCCTACCGGCCCGCGGAAGAAATTGTTGAGTTGGGATTCCATCTGCGGCCGAAATTCTGGGGACGCGGATTGGCAACCGAGGCCGCGCGTGCCGCGATTGCGTATGCCTTCGCCACTTACGCCCCGAAGAAGCTGGCAGCCGGGCATCACCCAGCGAATGGGAATTCAAAGAAGGTCGTGGAGAAATTAGGTTTTCAGTACTCGCATGAGGAGAATTTTCCGGAGCTGCAGATGCAGATTCCTTACTACATGCTGGACTTGGAGAAAGAAAAAGCCTAACGCAGAAGACGCGAAGATCGAAATGCACCGGCCGCGCATGCAGCCCTGGCAACCGCTGCGGGATGTCAGAAAATCTCTTCCCCGCAATTCACGCACCGAATCCTGCGCGTGATCACGAATTCCGCCACTTGCACCGTCCACGGACTGAAGCCCCTTTTGCCCACACAGTACCCGTGATACGCAAATGCTGAGCCCAATCCCTTTGGGTTTTGCAGGAACCTATGCCCGCAATAATGACAACGAAGCATCAGCGCTAGCACGTTGTATCCCACTCCGCACACAATCAGCAGCGAATACCAAGCCAGAACAATGTGGTTTCCCTTTGTCCCAATGTTCAAATGCCATGGCAGCAAACCAAACAGGATCGCGACGATTACGAATACCGATGCCAGAGCAAAGAACGAAACCAGGAGCCAGCACCCCGCTAGACACAATGCCGCCGCATACGCGAGTGATTTGCTCGGTCTTGTGGCCCCTGGCGATTTCATGGACTGTTTTCGGTGAAGGGCCCGTCTTAGAGGATTTTTTGTCCTAGCGCGGAGAGAACAAGTTCGACTCCGAGAAGGGCAGTGCGATTGTGCTCGTCGAGAATCGGATTGATCTCGACCACTTCCAGCGAAACCATCGCTTCACTATCGGCAATCATTTCCATCGCCAGATGAGCCTCGCGATACGTTACGCCGCCACGCACCGGAGTGCCTACGCCAGGAGCATCGGTAGGGTCGACAAAATCCATGTCGAGGCTGACGGCGATTCCCGCAGTGTCGTCCATCGCGTATTTAATCGCGTCGGCCATCACTTCACGCATCCCGCGCTCGTCGATGTCGCGCATGGTGAACACGTGAACGCCGGATTTCTTCGCGATTTTGCGTTCGTGGGCATCCAGGTCGCGCGCGCCGACGATCACGATGTTGCCCGGCTCGGCCTTGGGTTTGAATCCAAGCAACTCGCTCAATTCGGGCGCACCGTAGCCCATAATGCTCGCCAGCGGCATGCCGTGAACGTTGCCAGACGGCGAAGATTCCGGAGTATTCATGTCCCCATGAGCATCGAGCCAAATATAGCCGATATCTTTTTTCTGCTGGCGATAGTAACTGGATACGCCGGCAGCTGCACCCGCTGCGATGGAATGATCCCCGCCGAGAACCAGCGGCAGAAAATTTTCGGTCAGTGATTTCTCCACAACTCTAGCGACGTCCATGCAAGTTTCCGCAATTTCCTGCAAATATTTTGCGCGTTTTTCGCCCACCGGCATCTCTTCCGGCTGCTTCACTTCCAGATTACCGATGTCTTCGACAGTGTGGCCAAGTTTTTTGATGGCCGATTGCAATCCTGCGCCGCGGAGCGCGGAAGGGCCCATATCGACGCCGCGGCGGCTTTGGCCGAGGTCCATGGGAACGCCGATGATGCGAACTTTTTGCGGCATTATCTCGTCCGAGAGCGGTGACCAGCAGCACGTGATTCGTGACTATTTTCTCATCCGACCACAATCGCGCGGGCGGACCCGTCACTATCCACAATCAGCAGTCACTCTTAAAAATACAAGAAAACGTAAGAACCACAGACCCGCGGGAAGCGATCAAAATTTACCCGCGTCAAGGATACACGCGGTACAGCATGCGCGGGAAGGGAATGACTTCGCGAATGTGCTCGACGCCGCAAATCCACGCCACCGTGCGCTCCAGCCCCATGCCGAAACCCGCGTGAGGCGCGCTGCCGTAACGCCGCAAGTCGAGATACCACTGGAACGCGTCTTCCGGCAGGTTGTGTTCGCGTAACCGCTGCACCAGCAAGTCGTAGTCGTGTATTCGCTGGCTGCCGCCGATAATCTCGCCATAGCCCTCCGGCGCGAGCATGTCGAACGCCAGCGCTAGGTCCGGACGCTCGGCATCAGGCTGCATGTAAAAAGCTTTGATGGCCGCGGGATAGCGGTGGACCATCACGGGCCGATCGAACTCATTGGAGACGATAGTCTCTTCATCGCCGCCAATGTCGTCACCGAACTTCGAAGGATTGCCATTTTTTTGCAGCACCTTGATCGCGTCTTCGTAGCTGATGCGAGGAAACGGCGGCTTCACGTTCTCGAGCTTTTTGGTATCTCGCTTCAGCAGCTCGAGTTCACGCGATTTATTTTTCAACACGGATTGCACGATGGCGCTGACCAGACCTTCGCCGAGAGCCATCATGTCATCCAGGCCGGCGTAGGCCGCTTCGGGCTCGAGCATCCAGAATTCCGTGAGGTGGCGCCGCGTCTTCGATTTCTCGGCGCGGAAAGTTGGACCAAACGTGTAGACCTTGCCCAGCGCCATAGCAGTGGCTTCGATGTACAGTTGGCCGCTTTGCGTCAGATACGCCTTTTGATCGTCAATATAGTTGACTTCGAAAAGTGTGGAGGTGCCTTCGCACGCCGCGGGCGTGAACATCGGCGCGTCCGTCAACGTATAGCCCTGGCTGTCCATGTAGTTGCGTGCGGCGCGTTGCGCTTCCGCGCGGATGCGGAGAATCGCCGCCTGCCGCGGAGTGCGCATCCAGAGATGACGGTGGTCCAGCAGAAAGTCGACGCCGTGCTCTTTTAACTGAATGGGGTAGGGATTGGATTCATCTACTTTCTGCACCACATTGATTTTGGTCACGCCGATTTCGTAGCCGCCCGGTGCGCGCTGCTCCGCGCGGATTTTCCCGGTAACGATCACGCTGGATTCCTGCGTCAGTCCCTTCAGTGCGGCAAATGCTTCGGGATTTTCTTTCAGCGCCACGACACCCTGAATGATTCCGGTGCCGTCGCGAAAAATCGGAAACAACAGCTTGCCCGATTCGCGCAAGTTGTAGAGCCAGCCTTGCAGCGTTACTTCCTGGCCGTCGTGTTTGCCGGCCTCTTCGATGGTGATCGTGGTCATCGGACCTTTCGCGTCGTCGCGTTCATGAATTCATTCAGAACATCGGCGCGTGTCAACAGAGGCACCGCGCCGTTTTTGAGCCCATAGAATATCGCGCACTCGCCGAAAATTGCGACTCTGCGACAAATCAAGCATCGATGCGGGATACAATGCCCCGCCCGGAGGGGACTACGAGCAAATGGCTAAATCGCGCAGAGAATTTCTGACCGGGACTTCGATCGGATTGTTAGGAGCGGCGGCGTTGGGATCGGCTGCTGGCGAACCGGTGTCGGCTCAGACGCCCACACCTGCGCAGGAGCCCGCTGGCGCTCCACCTGCCTTCGGTGCGGGGCCGGGAGTGGGGCCTGAGGTTTCGCCAGCGACGTTTGCCGAGGCCGAAAAGCTCGCGCAGGTGCAGCTCAACGAGGAAGAGCGCGCCATGGCTGCCGGAAGCTGGCGACGTACGATGGCTTCGTACTTGGAACGACGAACCGGTCCGCGGAAAGTGAAGATCGAAGACTCGGTGGCGCCGTATTCGAACTGGAATCCGGTTCTGCCGGGCCAGCGAGTTGGCCCCGCGCAGGATCGTTTTGTTCGCAGCAACGGCGATCCCGGACCGTTGCCTTCGAAAGATGAGGACATCGCCTTCGCGCCGGTGACGAAGTTGTCGCGATGGATTGAGCAGCGCAAGCTTACGTCGGAGCGCCTGACGCAGATTTATATTTCGCGCATCGAGAAGTTCAATCCGAAATTGCGATGCGTGATCACGTTGCCGAAGGAGCACGCGCTCGCGCAGGCGAAGAAGGCGGACAGCGAAATCGCGGCAGGGAAGTATCGAGGGCCCTTGCATGGCATCCCGTGGGGCGTGAAGGATCTCGCCGATACCGCCGGCATTCGAACGACTTACGGCGCGGAACCATTTCGCGATCGCGTGCCTTCGAATGATCGCCGCGATCGTGAAGCGACTGAACGATGCCGGCGCGGTGCTGGTGGCTAAGCTCAGTCTCGGCGCGTTTGCGCTGAACGACATCTGGTTCGGCGGCCAGACCATGAATCCGTGGCTGCTGGAGGAAGGCGCATCGGGATCGAGCGCCGGTCCGGGCGCGGCGACTGCGGCGGGGCTAGTGGCCTTTTCGGTCGGCAGTGAAACCGGCGGAAGCATCGTCAGCCCATCGATGCGCTGCGGCGTCTCGGGACTGCGGCCCACATTCGGACGCGTGCCCCGCACCGGCGCCATGACCTTGTGCTGGTCCCTGGACAAACTCGGCCCGATGACACGGTCGGTGGAAGACGCGATTCTCGTGCTTCATGCCATCACTGGACCAGATCCCGGGGATCTCTCCAGCGTTCCAAGTAGGCTCGATTTCGATGCCGGCGCAGCGCTGCAGAAGTTGCGCGTCGGATATTTTCCGAACTGGATGAAGGAAAGACCTGCGACCGAAGTAGATCGCGCCGCGCTGGAAACTGTGAATAAGCTTGGCATGACTTCCGTGGAGGTTTCGCTTCCAGACTGGCCCTATCAATCGCTGCAGCTCATTCTTTTCGCCGAGGGCGCGGCGGCATTCGAGGAACTCACGCTGGATCGGCGCATGAATACCTTGAAGGCCCAGGTGCCGGATGCGTGGCCGAATCTGTTCCGGCAGGCACGGTTCTTGTCGGCCGTCGACTTCGTGCAGGCCGACCGCCTGCGGCGGAAAGTGGCGGAAGAGATGGCGCGCGTGTTGGGCGAAGTCGATCTGCTCCTAGTCCCATCGTTGCGCGACGAAATCCTTACCATTACAAATTTTACTGGTCAGCCTTCGCTGACCTTGCGTGCGGGATTTGTGGAAGTGTCGCAAGCACGCAGCGATTGGGCGCCCGATCCCAACCACCCGCTGCCCACGTTCAATCCGCCCAGGCGAGTGCCCCACGGCGTCACGCTGATCGGCCGATTATTTGAAGAAGGCACGATGTGCTCGGCCGGCATCGCGCTGGAGCAGGCATTCGGCGTGACAGGCGAGCGCCCGCCTGGGTTTTAGCGCTCCGATTTCAGCCCGCATTTTGGCGACACCCAGGATCGCCTGCGAGCAGACGTGAGAGGGCGCGCTATGCGCAAGCTGTCAGCCAAGTACGTCTCTGTCGGCCCCGCCTTACAGTGGTGTTTCGCAGCTAAATCGGACCGCCAAGTGTTTTCAGCGACTTGAAAGCCCATGAAGGCGGGCATCTACGTGCTCCGTGCCATTCGCCAATCTCTCTCGCTTGGTGATTCTATTGGCGATGACGGCAAAGAACCTGGCACACCGAAGAGTTTCATCCACACGGAGAGCCACTCATGCGCAGATCCACTTTTAAACCAGTAATGCGAATGGCGTTAGGATGCTTGCTGACGATCCTGGTTGGTAGCGCTGCCGATGCGGCTTCTTCCCACGGAAGCCACGGCTCGCATGGTGGCGGGCATTCAGGTGGCGGCGGGCACTCAGGCGCTGGTGGACACTCGCACGGCGGCGGACACTCAGGAGGGGGCGGGCGTTCGCACGGCGGCTCGTTTCATGGAGGAGGAGGCTCCCATGGCGGTTCGTTCCGCAGCGGCGGTGGCTCGCACGGCTTATTCGGCGGAGGCGGCTTACATGGCGGCTCGTTTCACGGGGGCGGCTCGCACGGAATGAGTTCTCATGGCGGCAGCATGTTCCGTGGCGGAAACTCCCATTCTAGCGGCGGATCGTCGCATTACAGCGGCATGGGGAATTACGGCGGAGACTTTGGCCGCGGTTCGCGTGGAATGCGCGGTTCCCGTGCAATGAATGGAATGTCTCGAGGCGATTCTTCGCGCGGCTTTGGGTCCCACGGATATTCAAATCAACGTGAAAACGCTTGGGGTGGTTCGCGCAGCACGCAACGCGGTCGAACGATCGGAGGCAGTTTTTCAGGGCGTGGTTGGGGGCCACAACGATCTCCCTCACGCACTTCCAATGGATTTTCGCACGGTGGCGATCGATTCAGCGGCAGCCGATCGGGTTCAGCGGGTAATTTCGGGCGTGGGGGGGAGTGCATGGGGCCGGAACTCGGGCCGATCCTCATCCTTTGATTCGAATCGTCCTCCATCGCGACAGTTTGGTTCGATGAATCGCCCGGCGACTGGAAACTCCCGTTGGGGTGGTGATTCTGGAAGCAGAACGTCGCTCGGAGCAAATCGCTCTTTCGATAGAGCCCAATCGTTTGGCTCCAGCCGGACGTCTGCAAGCGACCGGTCGTCGTCGCGCTCATCCAACTTCCGAAAATTCTTCGAGCGGGGGCGAGTTCGGCAAAGGAAACAGTTTCGGAAGCCGCAGTTCGTTCGGCGCGGACCGACCAACAAATATGCGAGGCGCAGGTTTGGGAAGCCTGACGGGCCGGGGCCGGGGCGGTTCGTCCTTTATGAACACCTCGATGAATGGATCGCGGTTCGGAGTGCGAAGCGGCCGATCGAATTTTGGTGGCGGACGCTTCGCCGGTGGCGGACGATTTCAGAATGCGTCGTTCTCGCGATCTGGAAATCGCGGGTTCCGAGGTTCGCGCGGCTTCGGTTACGGCCACGCAGGATTTCGTCGAAGCGGGTGGGGATACGGGGGATTCCGACACTACGGATATGGGGGTTGGGGCGGTGATCCGTGGTTCAGTGACCTCTGGTTTCTGGGCGATTTGTTCGGGCTGGCGCTGGATTTCGGTCGCTTCGCGATCGCGCCAGCCTGGGGGATTCTCGCTCCTAGTCTGCTGAACGTTGGGCTGCAGGCCGTCAATTCTCTCAATTCCGATGACGATTCCTACGGCAACTCGTATCGCACTTCGTATGGCAGCGCCAACGATATCTTTGACAATGGGCAATTTTTTGACAACGCAGACTACCAAGTGCATGCCGCGCAGTCATCGTATCCAGCGCTTTGCGGACGGTACTACTCAGACGAAAATCCTGGCTGCCGACAGGAATTCTAATTTTGGTTGAGCAGGGAATTTAATTCTGCGGCAGGTATAGCGCGACCTTCTATCCCCAAGCTTCTTCAAATCGATCGAGCGATTTGCGGGCCGCTTCCAGTTGCGCCTGCGTTGCCGGCACTTCAGGCCCAATCTTCTCCTTCAATTCCAGCACCAGCCCTAATTCTTTTTCCGGCGCGGACTTCAGCGTCTTGATTGCGTCGGCCCACTCAATCGAGCCATCGTACGGCGGCAAGTGCTCGTCTTTCTCACCATGATTGTCGTGGATGTGCACGCTGGCGACGAACTCGCGCATCGGCGCGAAGCTGCTTTCGATACGGGTATCTTCGGCGCCATCGGCGAGATTCGCGTGGCCAATATCAAAATTGAAGCGCAAAGGAAGCCGTGTGTCGTCCACAAACGAGCGCAGGAACGTTGGCGCGCCCATTTCGCTGGTGGTGTTTTCAATGCAAATGGTGACGCCTGCGTGCTTGGCGTGCAGAATCAGATGCTCCAGCGTGCTGAATGCTGCGTCGCGCTTGCGCAAGTCTGGCGTCTCTCGCGAGCCGCCCATATGAAAAATCATCCGAGAGAACGGCAGGTTATCCGCCACATCCAGCGCGCGCTTCAATTCATCCATCGCTTCGATGCGGCGCACCCGTTCCACTTCACAGATCGACAGCGGCTGTCCGCCCTCGCGCGTTGCGCTGATGTCGCGGCTCGTCGGCGCATGGAGCGACGCCAAAGTCAGCCTATGATCGGCAAGCGCCCCAGCGATGGCCCGAATCTCCGCAGGATTGGTGTAATCAAAATGCGCGCGCGAGCAGAATATCTCCACGCCCTGAAAACCAGCCGCCGCAATTTCGCCAAGCAACTCGCGCGTCAGCTTGCGCGAGACAAAAAGATATGTTGAGAGCAGTCGCTGCATAGTTCGCCCCGATATTATCCATGAGAATCGGCCATCTAGAATCGTTTCGTACGGAACGTGTGCAGAAAAGGAAAGATCATCCGCAGCTACACGACTACCAAGCGAGCCTGGTCCCTTGATCTGAGATCGATGTGATAATCGGATGGGCCGGATCTCTATTGATTTCAGCCCAGCGGGACTTGGCAAGCGCGCACTGCGGCGTTTGGCGCGTGCTCGAGGATGAACTGATGTGCGGCGGTGAGGTCGTAGACGGCCAGGCTGCCGATTTCGATGCGTCGCGTGCCTGCGTTGATGTACAACTCCCGGATGGTTCCGTCGCTGCGGGAAATGCAATCCACTTTCTCGATTTGTTCCCATTGGAGCAGTTCCTCGGAATGACCCGGGGCGCGGAAGGGCGACGTGCATGAGAAGAATACGATGCTGAAGTCGCTGTTACAGTTCAACTGGCCACCGGATATTCCCTGAGACGAGAGGACCGTAGGCCGGGCAGTGGCCATGCCAACACCGATAAATGTAGCGATGACGACGGGCGCAAAGACCAGAGCGTAGACAACGAAACCTAAGGCTAAATGGATGTTCCTGGTTCCCGGCTTTCGCGGGGCTCGTCCAAAAACGACGGCGAGGAATACTCTGAATTTCGGCACACCCCAAGCAAGAATCGCCACTATGATCAGGGCAGAACATGCGACCACAATCGCTTTACCGGAGAAAGTGCCCGCGGGAATCTCCATGGTGTCCATAAGTGATGGTTAGCGCGGCCTTCTAGATCTCAATTTCGATTTAATGCGGTTCATCTTAACTCGGCGGCATTGGGCGATTGTCAGCGCGTGTGCAGGATGTCAACGGATCGTCGATGGCAGCGAGCGGATATGTGAGGAAAATTAAGAGGGCCTGTCGAGGAGGGTCCAGCGTAGCGCGGGCGGGGTGAGCAGCGTGGTGATGAGGACGAGAAAGATGACGCCGGAGAAGAGGCCATCGTCCACGACGCCGATGCTTTTGCCGATGCCCGCGAAGATCAGACCAACTTCGCCGCGAGGCATCATGCCTACACCGACGGCGAGGCGGTTCATGGTTTTGGGGCACGCTACACCACTGGCTACTTTGCCGACGATGCCAACTATGGTCAACGCGAGTCCAGCAATCAATACATGCCAATCGGCCAAGGCTTCGAGTTTCACCTGAATACCGATCCAGACGAAGAAGAGAGGAACCACGAGGGATTCGACGGGCGCGAGAATAACGCGCAGGGACTGGCCTTCGAGTTCCTTGTCGAAGAAGTGGTTGAGGATCATTCCGGCGGCGAACGCGCCGACGATGGTGGCTAGGCCGGCCTTGTCGGCGAGCCACGCCAGGAAAAATGCGAAGAGGCAGCCGGCCAGCAACTTTACATTGTGAATTTTGGAGCGAGCCAGGCGACGCACGACTGCGGGCGTAATCCAGATGCCGAGAGAAAGCGAACCGACGAGAAATATCGCAGCTTTGGCGGTGATCCAACTGATGCGCCACGCGCTGATGGTGCCGGTAATGGCGAGACCGCTGACCACGGCGAGAATGATCAGGCTCAAAACATCATCGAGCACGGCGGCGCCGAGGATGACGCGCGCTTCGTCGCGGGACTCGTGACCGAGATCGCGAAGGACGCGAGCGGTGATGCCCACGCTGGTGGCAGTGAGGATGCCGCCGATGAAAAGATCACTTGCGAGCAAAGAATTGGGATGCAGAAGCTTCATGGCGCCGAGGCCCATGGCCATCGGCAAAATCACGCCAATGATTGCGACGTAGAATGCGATGCGCCCGACACGTTTCATGTCGGCAAGCGACGTTTCCAACCCCGCGAGGAATAATAAAACCAGGACGGCGATCCGAGATAAAAGATCGACGAAGGAATAGATGGTCATGTACTCGATGCCGTTGCGACCTGCGAGAATGGCCGCGATGCGCTCGCCGTGAGCGCCCGCGGGAAGCAGTTGCAGCGCTGCTTGGGAGAGAGTGACGCTGGTGGACAAGGCGAGGTCGGCGATCTTGCGGAGCGTGTCGCCTTCGCGAAGCACGGTAATGCCGGGAAGCGCAGCCAGGTAGCCGAGATTTCCTAAAAGCAATCCCGCCAGGAGTTCGCCTAAGACCGCGGGCTGGCCGACCCATGTCAATAAGCGGCCGCCGATGATGGCGGCGAGCGTGAGAACGAGCAGCGCGAGAAGAACGGGAACGATGGGATCGCTGTGCGAGAGTGGCGCGTCACCCGACGAGAGGACAAACGAAAAATATTGCGGCCAAAGTGGAAGAAGAGCACCCATGAAGAAGGTCATTGTGCGTGGAGGCGGATTGTTTTCGCAAGGTGTTTCGGGTGCGTTACGGAGTGGAGGTAGCGCGGGGCGGGCTGGTTGTGGAATGCTCTGGCGAGCCGGAGAGCGGAAGGACATTGGAGCAGCGAGCATGGCTTGCGATCAGCAGGAGTTGCGGCACGTACCGCTGTTTGCACTTTTTGATGATGAAGAGCTGGCGGTGCTGGCCGCGCAGGTGGAGATCAAGAAATTCGCCGCGCGGCAGCGAATCTACAAGATGGGAGATGCGGGAGGCCGTGCGTATATTCTGCTTTCGGGAAGCGTGCGCATCACGATCGTGGATGAGGATCACCAGGAAGTGATCGTGGACGAGCCGGGGCACGGAGATTTTTTCGGGTTCGCGTCGATGCTGGACCAGACTCCGCATGAGACCACGGCGATCGCGTTGAGCGAGTCAACGTGCCTGGAGGTAGATCGCAACGACATTGCGGTGCTGTTGGAGCGCAAGCCGATGGCGGGGATGGACATGCTCAGCGTGCTGGGGCGGCAGTTTCACAGCGCGCAGCACCTGGTGCGCCAGCGCGCGATGCGAAATCCGAATGAGTTGATCGAGGAGGAGTCCAGCTTGGGAGAACGGATTGCGGATTCGGTGGCGCAATTCGGCGGCTCATGGACGTTTATTCTGACGTTTCTGTCAGTGCTGATCGTATATGCCGCGATCAATATTTTCTTGCGACAGAAGGCGTGGGATCCGTATCCGTTTATTTTGCTGAACCTGTTTTTGTCGATGCTGGCGGCGGTGCAGGCTCCGGTGATCATGATGAGCCAGAATCGGCAGGATACGAAAGATCGTTTGCGGGGCGAGTTGGATTTCGACGTGAACCGGCGCGCGGAGCTAGAGATTCAGGGCCTGTCGCGCAAGCTGAATCTTTTGAGCGAGAAGCTGGATGACGTGGAGGACTTGATCCGGGGGCAGCGGACACCGGACGGGAATGCTGGCCCGGCGCAGACGGTGAATTGAATTTTCGTGTCGCGCGCGATCGTGCGCGGAAGCGCTGCGTTTCGTCGCTCGGCACGCTTAGGGTGCTAGTGGTCGCTACGCAAGTTCCCCGGTTTGCGCAGACTGGCAACCACCTGGTGAGACTGGCGGTCCACCACCTGAAATTCGCCAGGCCACACCTGCGTTAATTCTTCGATGCGCGATTCCGCCGCGCCCAGATTGGTGGCGGATTCCAGCCAGATCGCATACTTGTCGTTGTCTTTCCTGACGATGTCGAAATGCTGGAGTTTCGCTTCCGTGTGATCGATCGAGCGCATAAGGGCCCCCAGGAAATTGTTACTGGTGCAGCGGGTGATGGTGGGCAACAGGATTGATGCCGAAGCCCTGATGGATGAGTGCGGGCATCTGGCAGTAGGTGCAATCGCGTGCGTGGGTCTGCAACGCGGCATAGGCTTTCGCGAAATTTGCTTGCAGCATGCGGAGCTCGTTGTCGACAGAGCGGCCTTTGCGACCGGAACGACGAATTTCGATGCGGCCTTCTTTCCAGTCGTTCAGTGCGCTGTGGGATTTCTTGAGCAGCTCCTCGTATTCTTCGCAGGCTGCAGGCTTCACATCTGAGTAATCGCGGAACATTGATCCCTCCCGCCGAATTGCGGACACGTGGGAAAGGTGCACGGCGTTGGCCAGTCTAATAAACCGTATGGGACCAATGATTTGCGTCAGAGCTGCGAAAAAACGGAGGCGGTAATAGGACGAAGATATTTTACAAGTTTCGGACGAAGGAGAATCTTCTTCTAAAGGGAAGCCGCGGTAGAATATACAGGATTCGATGTAGCAGATGGATTGCGCGGAAAAGAAAGAACGCAGTGAGTGGGCGCTATGTTGTGCGCGGCGGAAAAAAGAAATGGAGAGTGCACTATGCAACCGGAACAAGGATTATTTTTCCTGAAGACGATGATGCCGACGTTGAAAAACGAGCAGCGGACCACGAGAAGCGTGATTGAGGCGATCCCGGCGGCGAACGGCGGTTATCGGCCTGATGCGAACTCGAAATCGGCAATGGAATTGGCGTGGCACATCAGCGCGGCGCAGAATCGGTTTTTGGGTGGCATCGTGGCCGGAGGTTTCGACTATGCGCCGCTGCATCAGCCGGAGTCCGTGAAAACGCCCGCTGACATTTCGCAATGGTATGGGGAATCGTCGGCGAAGCATGTGGCGGGGCTATCGCAGTTGACGGGCGAGCAGCTGGTGAGAGTGCTGGATTTTCGTGGGTTGATCCAATTGCCTGCGGTGATGTATCTGCAATTTGATTTGAGCCATGAAATCCATCATCGCGGACAGCTATCGACTTATCTGCGGCCGATGGGCGGCAAGGTTCCGGCGATCTATGGAAACAGCTATGACTCTGCGGAGGCTAACAAGGCGGCGGGCAAGGCGTAAGCAGACGCTCAGGCTGATACTGGAAGATCTGCCGCGCGGAATGTGCTGACTGAGCGCGGCGCGATAAAAACGACCCGCAAAGCAATAAAAAAGGAAGCCACGCCTGGCGTGGCTTCCTTTTGTTTATTTGGGTACCCGCGAGTCGCGAATGCGGGAAGCGTGATGGAACGAAGTATCGGTCTTATTCGATGCCGGCTGCGGCGCCGCGTGCGCGATCGTCGCGTCCGACGGAGGCTTCGCCGGTCGAGGAAATGTCTTCGCCGCCGGTGCCCTTGAGGATGCTCTTGCCGCGGTCGACTTCGTCGGATGTTGCGCAGTGCACGGAAAGAAGGATGCCGCCCTTGCGGATTACGCCCTCGTAGCGCTTGGCCTCAAACTCGGGAATGCCCAAGCCGACGAGCGCGCCGGTGACTCCTCCAACCGTGCCACCGACGCCCATGCCTGCGAGCGTCGCCATGATGGGACCGGCCGCGATTAGTGGACCAACTCCCGGAATCGCCAGAGCGCCGATGCCTGCGAGCAGGCCAAGCGCGCCGCCGAGCACCGCGCCGGTGCCAGCTCCGGCGGTGGCGCCTTCGGGAGCCTTGGTGGCCTTCTCGGTTCCGATTTCGCGCGTGCCGAGATTTTCCGGCAACAGCACGGAGATCTCGCTGGAATTAAATCCTGCATTGATTAACGCGTTGGCGGCCTGTTCGGCGGCTGCGCGCGTGGAATAAATTGCGAATACCGCGGTTTTCTTGTCAGCCATATTAGTTTTCTCCTCTGATCTTAAATTTTCTCGATTTTGTTGCTGGCCTATTTCGTGTCGCTCGTTATTTGTGCTGCTTCGAAATTACTCGCGTCAGGATTTCGGTGGCGCTACGTCGAGCATGTTAGTGACGGTGTTTGGACCGGCGATAGCGGTGGCCTTCGATTCAATGGCGGCCTTTTCGTCTTCGGAACGAACCGGGCCGCGCAAGGTAATCTTGCCGTCCTGGCTGATGATTTTGATGTTGTGCGCATAAGTCGACAGCGATTTGTCGCTGGCGATCGAGGCGCGGATCTTTTTGGTGAGCTCGCGATCGGCGGCACTCATCTTCTGCTGGTCGGCAGTCGGCGAAGTTTTGTCCCGATTGTTCTTGGAGTTATCGGGCGCAGCCGATTGTTGATCCTGGGGGATCGGGGTGCCCGCGGGCATGGACGCGCCAAGTAGCAGGCAAGCACCGAGGATGGCCACCTCGATGCCAATTTTCTTGCTCAGACGCATGTATTCTCCTCCTCTTAAAACGTGCGGATCATGACGGTAGCGGGCAACAGTAAGCGGTGCGGAGCAAGTGAACTATCCAGCGAAGGGTGTAGCGGATGTAGGCAGTTTGCCTTAGTGAGGCTCATGGCGAGACAGCATCACGGCGATCATGTTTGCGATTCGCTGGTTCCGGTTATGCGGATCGGCCAGAGTCCAGGTAAGACGGATGATTGCGAGTTGCCAGCAGAACGATCAATGTGTACGTGCCGATCGTTATGCCGAGCGGAATTTCAGTTACGGAGAAAAATGCGGCGAGGATGCCCAACAAGCGACCCGCGGCTTTACCGCCGAGCAATGCGAGACCCGCGGCGATGGCAAGAAGGCCGGCAACGAAGGACCACACGATTGCGAGTAGATAGAGCAGATGAAATGCGCTCATGAGCGAGTAGGGATCAGGGACGCGTGTCAACAATGCGCCAAACATCACCGTTGCGGTGGCGCTGAATCCAATGAGCCAAACTGCGACCAGCAACCGTATTACCCCGTAGATGACCCAGCAGACGCCGAGTGTTCTGTAATTAGAAGGAAGGTGTTCAGGCATGCTCGGGTATTGCGTGATGCGCTAGCGAGCTTTGCGCGGACGATTGCTTCTCGCGCGAGCACTTGTGGCACGGGCATTTTTTGCACGACGGCCGCTCGTACCGTTGGCACCTGCTCGCTTCAAACGCTTGGCTGTGGCACCTCGTGGGGTGCGAGCGGATTTCGTTTTGCGGGAGGCATTCCGCTTGCGTCCGCCGCTTTTCCCCATGGCGCTGGCTTTGCTTACAGCGCGGTGTCTTGAAGAGTTTTTCTTCGGGCCGCCCACCGCTTCTTTTGCGCTACGAACAAGCTTTTGGCCTTCGCGTCCGATACTGGAAGCGATATCGCTGGCCGTAAGAGCTTTCTGCGCCGCGTCCGCTTTGGCGGCCAGCGTGCCGAGAGTGGACCCGATGGATTCGGCCAAATTTACCAGCACGGAATCCGCTTTGGTGCGCGTACGCGAACGGGTAGCCATAGAATTAGACTCCTTCCAGTAATTGTCGAAGTAGCGAGACACGAGTTTGCTCGTCCCTAAGAGATTTAAGTTCGAGACCGAGGATCGCCGTCAGCAACTAGACGGCTCTTCGTCCTTGAATGACGCGGATGAGCACGATAATGATGGCGAGCACTAACAGAATGTGCACGAATCCGCCCAAGGTATACGAAGTCACCAGGCCCAATACCCACAGAATCACCAAGATGATCGCGATTGTCCAAAGCAGATCCATTGTTTCCTCCGAGATTTGTAAATTCGCTTGCGTCGATCTTTACTGATTAGGGCCTGAGAAAAGGGAAATTGTCGCGCCGGGTTCAGGAAGCGCTGCTGCGCGCATCACGGAAGGCGCCCTCGGCGCTGTCGGCGACTTCGTTGACGAAATCCTTGGCGTCTTCGACGCTCTTCCGAGCGCGTCGCGCTACGGACTTGCCGCGAGTGACGGCATCATTCATGCCATCTTGCGCGGCGTCGCGTAGGTAGCCCCGAGTGTCCTCGCCCGATTGCGGCGCGAAAAGAAGCCCGAGTGCCGCTCCAGCACCCAATCCGATAGCGAAAGCTGAGGCGATCCTGGGCCACTGAGTGCGATTGCGAACCAACATGAAATCCTCCTTGTGGTTGCGGTGTCTGACTCTCGACAGCGTTTAAGCTGTTACCTCTTCCGTACTTTTAGCTGGACGCGCAAATCTTGCGCACGCGATTTGTCATCGATGGCGCGAAGGTAATGCCGCCGGCCACGTTTGCATATCAGGTAAAGGAAGTAGGTCGTTGTACATGTTCGTGTAGCCCAATGTTTTCACCCCAGCGGGGGCCTTCAATTCGCCGATGGTCGCGTGGAAATTTTCGCGACGATCTGCTGGATGCGCTGATCGAACACGAAATATTCTCCCGGGGTAGTGGCAGACAGATCCTGCAGTCGCGCCTGTGCGCCGGGCAGGTCTCTGGCGGCTTCCAGCCAGATGAAACTCCCGTCGTCATGACGCTTCAGGATGTCGAACGGTGTCGAGTGCATGATTCCTTTCATGAGTGGCACATTAGCTTGCCTGGCGCTTGTGAAAGGCAGGTACGCTGCCATATGCGTCTAAACCAATGGAATGTTGCTCTTGCGGGAGAAGATGAAGCAGTTGGTGCGGTGAAAATACGTGAATTGACTTAGTACAGGACTGTGTCGTTTAGCAACACATTTTGTACTTTTTACACCCGAAAGACGGAGGCGGGGCTCTGTGGACGAAGTCGCCAGCGATGCTAGCATGGTTGCAGTTGTTCTTCGGTGGGGCCGTGGCGCAGTTGGGAGCGCGCCTCGATGGCATCGAGGAGGTCGTGGGTTCGAATCCCATCGGCTCCACCAAAATGAATCGGCTTTAATCCCTTCCCCTCATTGTCAATTAGCATCGTCCATATTTCCCGCTCGCAATAGCGCTCAGAACGTCCGCCCCTGTTATTGCGTGTATCCAATATTGGATGTACAATGGTACGGATATGGAGAGAGCCTAGGGATGGCCTCGATCACGCAGCCAGGCGCGGGTATAGCCTGGGATACGCCGGCGGACCTTTCGCGGCGCGACGTACAGAAGCGCCTGGGGCCTGCTGCAGTGCGCGCATTCTTAAGAATTCGCGAACTGTGGGAATTACGCGATGAGGACGCCCGGCAACTGCTAGGTGGCATGTCCAATGGCGCTTTTTACGAATTGAAGCGCAAGGCGCGCGGCTCGTTGGACCAAGACCGGCTGACGCGGATTTCCATTTTGACCGGCGTGTTCAAGGCTCTGAATATTCTGTACAGCAAAAAGCTGGCGGACCGTTGGATTCAGTTGCCCAACGACAATCCCATGTTTGCCGGGGAATCACCGCTGTTTTACATGATTAAAGGCGGGCAGCCAGCCATGCTGCGGGTCAGACAGTTGCTGGACGCGCGCCGAGGTGGGCGATAAATCTTCCGACAATTTCCGAACTCGCACGCAACAATACGCATCGCCTGATTCCCGCCAAATACATCGACCGCGATGAAACCGTGTTGACGCGGCTCACCGATGACGCGCGGGATTTGCAGGCACTGTTTGAACTGGAGGGCGCGACCAACGACCGGCTGCTGGGCGAAGCCGGCGTCCTTCCGGGGATTTCGGTGCGCGAACTGGTCTTTGGGATTCCCTACGCTCACATCGTCAATGCAGCATTCACGCATGCGAACCCGTCAGGCGGCCGGTTCAACGGGCCGGAGCGCGGCGCATGGTATGCGGGATTTACGCGCGAAACTTCAGAGAATGAAATAGCCTATCACCGCGGCAAAGAGCTCCAGGAAATACGCTGGATGGAGCGGGAGACGATTTTCATACGTCGATTTTCTGGCGGATTTCCGATCTGGTTTTCACGATCTGCGGGGCGACACACGGTTTCGAAATTGTTTGGACCCGAACAGCTACAAAGCATCGCAGCGTTTGGCCTCGCGGCTGCTGGAGGAAAGTTCGGCGGGGCTCGTATATCCAAGCGTGCGGGACAAAGGTGGAACGTGCGTGGCATGTTTTCGGCCGGCGCTGGTAGGTAATGTTCGGAAGGCAAAATCGCTTGCGATCACTTTCGAAAACGCGTTCGGCGCTCCGCAAATTCGCGAAGTTCGCTAAGCCCGCAAATGATTGTGCACTCATTGGATTGCCCAGCCGTTTTCTTGACACATTGCTCGTTAAGATCGGTTAAGAAATAACTGAAGCTCGCAGGCGCTGCAGAAATGCGTGATGCAGGCGTGTCAGCGAGCGGCCACGGAGGACAACGGCACCGATCGTGCGCGTGGCTTCGTCGTCAGCAATGCCCACGAAGCGGCAGTGCGCGTGTTTCTCAACGGCCATTTCCGGCACGATGGACACGCCCATGCCTGTGCCGACCATACTGAGAATGCTGCTGAATTGGCCGCTCTCGAAGACGATTTGCGGATGCAGCCGCGCGCGATCGCAGGCCGCGACAGCGGTATCACGGAAGCAGTGGCCGTCGCGTAAAAGCAGGAACGGCTCTTTGCGCAGATCTTTCAGCGACAGTGAGTTGCGGCGGCTGAGCGCGTGTTTTTTCGGCAGCGCAGCGAAGAGCCGCTCGGTAAGCAGCGCAAAAGTGTCGAATTCGTGGCCGCGAATCGGCAGCGCGAGAATGGCGACGTCAACGGTGCTGGCGCGGAGCCGATCGAGCAACACCGGCGTGATTTCCTCGACTACCGTGAGCCGCGCTTCCGGAAATTGCCTCGTGAACGCGGTCAGCTGCTTCGGCAGAAAGTAAGGCGCGATAGTAGGAATTACGCCGACCGACAAAGAGCCGGTGACAGAGTCTCTGCGTTCCACGACGTCGCCTCTGGCGGCCTCCAACTCGCGGAGAACCGCGCGGGCACGGGGTAAAAACGTTTTGCCGAGATCGGTGAGGCGTACGGAACGTCCCAGGCGATCGAACAGCCGCGCGCCGAGTTCATCTTCGAGTTTCAAGATCTGCTGAGAAAGCGAAGGCTGCGCCACATGGGATTGCTCAGCGGCGCGGCTGAATGATCCAGTTTCGGCAACGGCGCAAAAATAACGTAGTTGGTGGAGCTCCATAGGCTGTGCCTATCCATGCTATCCGATCTATATATTGGAAGTATAGGAGCGTGCCGCATAGTCTTGCGTCCGCAACGCTGCAAAAGAGTCGGTCGTAAACCAACGGTCGGGGTAGCGAGATAGCTGAGGAGGAAGTCGATGGCGGATGAGAAAAGCAAGTTCATGACGACCGACGCGGGCCGTCCAGTGGGCGACAACCAGAATTCGCTCACGGTGGGACCGCGAGGACCGGTGGTGTTCGAAGATTTCCTGCTCTTCGAGAAGATGGCGCATTTCAACCGCGAGCGGATCCCGGAACGAGTGGTGCACGCGAAAGGCTCGGCGGCATACGGAACATTCACGTGCACCAGCAAGGAAATCACGAACTACACGACTGCCAAATTATTCAGCGCAGTCGGAAAGAAAACGCCTACATTTCTGCGATTCTCAACCGTCGGCGGCGAAAAGGGTTCGGCGGACACGGAGCGCGATCCCCGCGGCTTTGCGATGAAGTTCTACACGGAAGAGGGCAATTGGGACATGACCGGCAACAACACGCCGGTGTTTTTCATTCGCGATCCACTGAAGTTTGGCGATTTCATTCACACGCAGAAGCGCGATCCGGAAACGAATCTGAAGTCTCCGACGATGATGTGGGACTTCTGGTCTTTGTCCCCGGAATCGCTGCACCAGGTGACCATCCTGTTTTCGGATCGCGGCACTCCCGACGGCTACCGGCACATGGACGGCTTCAGCAGCCACACGTTCAGCCTGATCAACGACAAGAACGAGCTTTTTTACGTTAAGTGGCACTTCAAGACCAAGCAAGGGATCAAGAATTTCACTGCGGAGTCGGCCGAAGAAATGCGCGGCAAAGATCCCGATTACGCGCAGCGCGATCTGTTCAACGCCATTCAGGAGGGCAATTTTCCGAAGTGGCGCGTGTCGGTGCAGATCATGCCGGAAAAGGATGCGGAGAGCTATCACATCAATCCGTTCGATCTCACCAAAGTGTGGCCGCATGGCGATTACCCGCTGCATGAAGTTGGTGAACTGGAGCTGAATCGCAACCCGGAAAATTACTTCGCGGAGGTGGAGCAAGCCGCATTCGAACCGCGAAACGTCGTTCCAGGGATGGGGTATTCACCTGACAAAATGTTGCAGGCGCGACTGATTTCGTATCCGGACGCGCATCGCTACCGTTTGGGCGCGAATTACGATTCGCTCCCGGTGAACAAGCCGCAGTGCCCGTTTCACACCTATAACAAGGATGGGGCGATGCGCTTCGACGGCAATGGCGGCCCCGAAGTGAACTACGAGCCGAATAGTTTCGGCGGTCCGACGCAGGAGAAGCGCTACACCGAGCGGCCCAAGATGGTGAGCGGCGAAGTGGCGCGCCACGATCATCGCAGCGATTCGGATTACTACACGCAGCCGGGCAATTTGTACCGGCTGATGCCAGCGGATGCCAGGCAGCGCCTGATCCACAATATTGTGGGCAGCCTCGGCAATGCGCCGAAGCGAATCCAGGAGCTGCAGGTCAAGCACTTCTATAAGGCCGATCCTGCGTATGGTGAAGGCGTGGCGAAGGGTTTGGGTCTGGATGTTCGCGCATTGGCGGGCGAGAAGCCTGTCGCGGCAGATTGAAAGCTCTACCGCGCGTCTACGACGTAAATTCGTTTTGAGATTGTAACGAAAATGGGGCGAGCGAGTGCTCGCTCCGTTTTTTTTTGCGCTGCTTCCATTTTCACCTGGTAGCGGCGCAATACTCTTTCTGTACAATGGCAACCCTATGGCTACTCTCAGTTTTTTCGGCGCGGCGGGAACGGTTACGGGATCCAAATATCTGATCCAAGCAAATGGCAAGCGATTGCTGCTGGATTGCGGAATCTTTCAGGGCTCGAGCGAGCTGAGTGACCGCAACTACAATCCGCTGCCGATCGATGCGAAGACCATCGATTACGTGGTTCTGACGCACGCGCATCTAGATCACACCGGATGGCTGCCGGTATTGGTCAAGTCCGGATTCAAGGGACCGATCTTCGCGAATGCCTCGACAATTGAATTGACCACCTTGCTGCTGAAAGATTCCGGTCATTTGCAGGAAGAAGACGCGCTGCACGAGCGCAAACACCGTGACGATCCACGAGCCGAGCGGCTGCCGCTCTACACATCCGAAGATGTCGATCCCGTTCTGAAGCTGATGAAGCCGGCGCCGCGCAAGGGCGCATTCGACGTGTCGCCGGAATTTCATTTTGTGGCGTATGACGCCGGGCACATCCTCGGCTCCACCAGCCTGGAATTGACCATCGATGAAAACGGGAAGAAAACGGTGATCGTTTTCTCCGGCGACATCGGGCGCTACGGCGAACCGATCCTGAACGATCCCGCGACGCCGCAGTCTCATGCCGATGTGCTGCTGTGCGAGTCGACTTACGGCGACCGCGATCATCAGCCCGGCGAGCCTGCGGAGGAATTGGCAGCGGTAGTAAATCGCGTGGCCAAGCGCGGTGGATCGATCATCATTCCCGCATTTGCCATCGGACGAACACAAACGTTCATGTACTACTTGCGAGAGCTCGAAGACCAGCAGCGCATTCCGCGGCTTCCCGTGTATGTGGACAGCCCGATGGCTCTGAGCGCGACGGATTTGTATGTCCGGCATCGCGAGGATCACGATGTGGATTACGTCAAGCTGGAGGGCGGCGACGGCGGCAAGGGAGACCCGCTGAACGTGCACGAATTTCACCTCACGCGCACTGCCGAGGAATCCAAGCAAATCAACAATGTGAAGACCCCGTGCATCATCGTGTCCGCGAGCGGAATGGTTTCGGGCGGCCGCGTGCTGCATCACTTGGCGCAGCGGTTGCCGGATTCGCGCAATGCGGTGGTCCTGGCGGGATTTCAGGCTCAGGGCACCCGAGGGCGGGCGCTGTTGGAGGGTGCGCGCACGCTGCGACTCTTCGGGCAAGACGTGCCGATAGCCGCCGAAATCATCGAGATGGGACAATTTTCCGCACACGCAGGTAAGAGCGAACTGCTGCGATGGCTCACCGGACTTCCAGCTCCGCCCAAACAGACATATTTAACGCATGGAGAACCCGCGGCGGCGCAAGCGTTGCAAACGGCGATTCAAGACAAATTCAAATGGAAGGTGGCCGTGGCGCGCTATTTGGATACCGTCAACGTTAACGTCAACACATAGCCGCGCCACCTCGCACACCGAGCCAACACTGGTAGTGCTAATTATTTCCACCTCGAGACACAATGGTTCCCGAGACGTCAGATTTCGCGAAAAAAATATTCGAACAAAAAGGAAACTATTTTAACGGTGACCTCGTCTATACAGGCAAGACCACTCGCGGGGTAGGGGGCTAACCACCACAGGGCAACCGACCGTCAGTTCCCTACCCCAAAATTTCTCAGGCTCTCCCGTAAATTACTGCAATACATAGACTTAATGGCGCATCCGACGGAATAGAGCTCTACAATCATCGATCGTTTTCCTGCGCTTTTCTGCATTGAAATCGTGCATTCATGCAGGTTGATATAGAGGTATGTAAATCGCGCGATGTGGCTGCGGTTTGACAGCTTCCTGCATGCAAAGCTGCTACGTTCCAGCGTATAATCCCGCCACTTCTTCTCAAGCTCCGGAGACATTTCATGAATCGCAAGATGGCGAAGATTGCCGTGCTGTGCGCTTTGGCGGCGCCGGCAGGAGTCGCGCAACAAGCTCAGACCGATCCCAAGGTCGACTCCAAAGTCGAAAAAGAGCTGCCCTCGCTGGTAACCATGTACAAGGAGCTGCATGCCGCGCCGGAACTTTCTC
Source organism: uncultured Acidobacteriota bacterium (assembly GCA_963788725.1). GTDB lineage: Bacteria > Acidobacteriota > Terriglobia > Acidiferrales > UBA7541 > Acidiferrum. The sequence continues at coordinate 142,224 of CAWBHT010000002.1, forward strand.
ATCACGAGGAGAAAACGTCGGCGCTGGTGGCACGCGAATTGCGCTCGCTGGGATTCGAGGTCACCGAGCACGTCGGCAAATATCCCGATCCGGCGCTGAAGGGGTACGGCGTCGTTGCGGTGATGAAAAATGGCACTGGTCCGACCGTGCTGGTCCGCGCGGACATGGATGCGCTACCCGTCGAGGAACAGACGGGCCTGCCGTATGCAAGCCGTGTTCGCGCGAAAGACGACGCCGGCGTGGATGTGCCGGTGATGCACGCCTGTGGGCACGACATTCACGTTACCTCACTGATCGGCACGGCACGCGTGCTGGCGTCGTCGAAAAAAGATTGGCACGGAACACTGGTGCTTCTCGGTCAGCCCGCGGAAGAACGGATTGATGGCGCTCGCGCGATGTTGGCCGACGGCTTGTATACGCGATTTCCGAAGCCGGACTTTGCCATCGCATTGCACGATTCCGCGGAGATGGAAGCGGGACAGGTCGGTTACATCCCGGGCTACATGTTGGCCAGCTCCACTTCGGTGGACGTAACAATGCGAGGCCGCGGCGGCCATGGAGCTTATCCGCACGCGACCAAAGACCCCATGGTGATGGCCGCGGAATACGTTGTGGCCATTCAGACGATCGTGAGCCGCGAAGATTCTCCACTGGATCCTGCAGTAGTCACCGTGGGATCGATTCACGGTGGGACCAAGCACAACATTATCCCCGACGAAGTGCATCTGCAGATTTCGGTGCGCGCCTATAAAGAGGAAGTGCGCTTGCGGATTCTGGCTTCGCTGGATCGCATTGCAAAAGGCATCGCATTGGCGGGCGGCGTGCCCGAAGACCGCGCGCCAATCGTGAAGGTGAGCGAAACCGAAGTCACTCCCGCCACCTACAACGACCCGGCGCTGACCGAACGGGTCGCATCGGCGATGAAGTCGGCGTTGGGAGCGGACAATGTGGTGAAATTGGAGCCGGTGATGGGCAGCGAAGATTTCGGCCAGCTGGGACTCGAGAACCACCAAATACCGACGATGATGTTTCGCGTGGGTGCGATCGACGCCGATCGTATGGCGAAGAGTAAAAATGGCGGCGCTCCGCTGCCCTCGTTGCACTCGGGGTTATTTTGGCCGGCGCCGGAGCTGACCATCCGCACCGGTGTCCGAGCCATGAGCACCGCGGTGCTGGAGTTGATGAAGAATCAGTAGCGCAGCGAGTTTCGGCGGCGCGCCCCAGCAAAGCCTCAATGCGTTTCCGCGAGGAAACTCCCGATATTCTCATTCAAAAATTTAGCGTCTACCGGATTTGGCGCAGCGCCCGCGGTGTGTCCCCACACCGAGGGAATCGGCAGCAGCTTGATTTTAGGATTGAAGGCCGCCTCATACCTCGCATCACCGACCGGAAAATAAAGATCGGTTTCCGACGGCATATACAGAAACGGAACCTTGATGGAACGCAACGCCGCGCCGACGTCACTGTTGAAACCGGGCGTAGCGCCGATATCGTGCTTCTCCCACGTGCGCATTTGCAGGATCAGATCGTTGGCATCCGCGCCGGGAATAAAATTGGTGCGGTACTCCTTCAGCGTGCTCTCGAATGTGGTGCCGGGTTTCGCCCCGTCACGCCACAATTCCCTGCGCCACCATTCCTGCCCATAAAGCCACGCCGTCCAGATCAAGGCAAATTCTTCAACACCGGCGGTCGGCTGCGTAGTGTAATCGCCGCCTTTGAACGCCGGATCCATGGTGATGGCGTTGATCTCGCTTTCGAGGCGCACGATGCCGTGCGGATAGCATTTCGCGGTGCCCGCTGTCGCCACTAGGCGATCGGCGAAAGTGGGATAGCTGATCGCCCACTGAAAGGCCTGCTCCGCGCCCATCGAAAATCCGATGATCGCGCGCAGATGCGTCACCTTAAGTTCCTCGGTCAGCAGCCGATGCACCGCTTCCACGTTGTCGCGAATAGTCATCACGGGAAAGCGTGGTCCGTGCAACGGCTCCGGCGTGTTGCTGGGCGACGAGGAGTGGCCGCTACCGAACAATTCCGTGGTCACCAGAAAAAGTTTCGCAGGATCGAGCGCGAGCTTTTCTCCCATCAGCCATTCGTAGCCGTGATAGTCGGCCAGATAATGTGATGGCAGCAGAATCACATTGTCCTTCGCGGCGTTGAGCTTGCCGTAGGTTCCATAGACGATGTGCGCCTGAGGCAGCGTGACGCCGGATTCTGTTTTGAAGTTAGCAATCACGAATTCGTGCCGCTCGGATGGTGGCGCATTCGGATTGGACGGCTCCTGCGCGTGCACCGTATGTACGAACAAGATCTGAGCCGCGATCAGCAGCAAAAATAGGCGTTTTATCATGACACTCCGGGAATCAGGATGGTGAGTGCGTTTGCGGCGCGTATCGTAGCATCGTTGATCGTTCAGAGTGCGGCGGCTCACTCGCAAGCCGTCGGCAGTAATGTTTGACACTCTGAAGAGCCACTCGCTACAGTCCAACAGGCGCTTTGAATTACTTAAGCCGAGGCTCGATTAAATGATTTTTAACAAGAAGCGTCCGCAAGAGGTGAATTCGGGACGCAGGGAATTTTTCAAAAAGGGCGCGCATTTAGCGGCAGGTCTTGCGACCGTTCGGGGCGTACCGGAACTTTTGGGCGCCGCGGTTCAGGACACACAGAACGCTGCGCCGGCCGGTCCGCACGAATTCCCCAAGGGATTCTTGTGGGGCGCTGCGACCGCCGCGCATCAGGTCGAGGGCAACAACCTCAACAGTGATCTGTGGCTGGTCGAGCACCTCGGTCAGACCATGTTCCGCGAAGCTTCCGGCGACGCCTGCGACCACTACCATCTCTACGAGCAGGACATCAACATGCTCGCGGATTTTGGCCTCAACGCGTACCGCTTTTCCATCGAGTGGGCGCGTATTGAGCCGGAGAAGGGATATTTTTCGCGCGCGGAATTGCAGCATTATCAGCGGATGCTGGAGGCGTGCCATAAACGCAATCTCACGCCGCTAGTCACGTACTCGCACTTCACCACCCCACGTTGGTTCGCGATGGATGGCGGATGGGAAAATCCGGACTCTCCGGGACTCTTCGCCGACTACTGCGAAAAAACCACTCGCGCTCTGGGCGATCTTACCGCCTATGCAGCGACTTTCAACGAGCCTGACGTTGCGCACCTATTGCACTGGGTGAGTCTCGGCGGCGATGAAGGACCAGGTGGTTCGCTTGCAGAAAAGCTGGAAGCCGCGCGCGACGCGGTGCGCCAGCAGATTGATGCGCCGCACTTCAGCGCGTTTCTTTTTGCCGATGCGGCAAAGAGCCGTCACAACATGCTGATCGCGCACGAAAAAGGCAAAGCGGCAATCAAGTCAGTGCGAAGCAATTTACCGGTGGGGCTGACGCTCGCGATGGAAGACGATCAGGCTCCAGAAACCGACAGCCATGTGGATAAAAAGCGCGCCGAAGTTTACGGCCCGTGGCTGAAACTGGCCAAGAAGGACGACTACATCGGGGTGCAGACTTACACGCGTGCGCTGGTGGGCGCGAAAAACCTGCCACCACCAGCAGGCGCGGAACTCACGCAGATGGGCTACGAGTTTTATCCTGAATCTTTGGAACACACGATCCGCTATGCCAGCAAAGAGACCGGCGTGCCGGTGATCGTCACCGAAAATGGCGTTGCCACTCCCGACGACAATCGGCGGATCGAATACATTCAACGCGCTCTGCAAGGCGTGAGCCGCTGCCTGGCCGATGGCATCGACGTGCGCGGATACATTCACTGGTCACTGATGGACAATTTCGAATGGACCTTCGGCTACATGCCAAAGTTCGGCCTGGTAGCCGTTGATCGCGAGACGCAGAAGCGTACGCCCAAGCCAAGCGCCACATTTCTAGGCGACATCGCCAGAAAAAACGCAATCTAAGCGGCGGCCTCGGTTCTAGTGGCATAGGCTTCAGCCTGTGAGCGTTAGACAGAGGCTTCACGGCGGCCCTCACAAATGCGCGCCTTCAAAATCTCCTTCTCCAACTCCGCCTAGGACTCTGTTCCGTTTATAATTCTGCTCATGGCCAGCTCTCCTTCACGCACGCCGCAAAATCCGCACCTGCGGATGCACGGCGTGAATGTGTATGTGCGCAACCAGGACCGCAGCCTGCGCTTCTACCTGGATCAGCTGGGATTTCACCTCGCATTCGATACCAAATTGCAAAACGGCGACCGCTGGGTAGCCGTATCGCCGCCCGATGGCACCGCGATTCTGTCGCTGATCGCGCCAAAACCAAAAACTGCGCAGGCCAAGCTCATAGGGCGTGCGACGCAAGTGGTGTTCGTCACCGAAGATGTGCTTGCAAAATTTGTGGAGTGGTCCAAACGCGGTGTGCGTTTTCTCCACACCCCGCGCTTGCGTCGCATCAAATACGACGCACCCGGCCAATCCCAACCGGAGCGCGTCAACTCCTCGTCGATGCTGCTCGGTGAGGAGTCCGCCATCTGGGGCGCCGTCTTCACGCGCTTCCGCGATCCCGACGACAATACTTTTTCGCTGGTCAGCTTCGATGAAGTCACGCATGCACTGGAAGCGCAACGGCGCGCTTTAGCCGAAAAACATGAGTTGGAGCGCCGGACCGCTCGCGAATTGGAAATCGCAAAGGAAGTGCAGGCTCGCCTGTTTCCGCAACGACGCCCGCTGGCGCCGACGCTCGATTACGCCGGGATTTGCATCCAGGCACGGCAAGTGGGCGGCGACTATTACGATTTTCTCGATCTCGGACCGCAACGGCTCGGGCTCGTGATAGGCGATGTCGTAGGAAAAGGGATTGCTGCCGCGCTTTTGATGGCCAATTTGCAGGCGAACTTGCGCAGTCAGTGCGCCATTACCGTCGATGAGCCCCAGCGGATTTTGTGCGCCGTCAATAAATTATTCTGCGAGAACACACCCGATGGCGGTTTCGCCACGCTGTTTTTTGCCGAGTACGAAGCGCCCAGCGGCCGCCTGCGCTATGTGAACTGCGGCCATCTGTGCGCGATTCTCCTGCGCAGCGACAACAGCATCGACCGTCTCGACGCCACCGCCACCGTGCTCGGCCTGTTCAAGGAGTGGGACTGCACGATCGGAGAACGCCAGTTCAATCCGGGCGACACTCTCGCTCTATACACCGATGGCATCACCGAAGCGTTCAACGATAGCGACGAAGAATTCGGCGAAGAGCGCTTGGTCGCCACACTGCAACGAAATCGCGAACTACCGCCAGCGGCGTTGCTGGACGCAGTGGTGAGTGACGTTCGCGCTCACAGCCCGCGCGAGCAGCGCGACGACATCACCATGATCGTCGCCAAGCGAATGTAAGGGCGCAGCATCGCTGCCCCCTTATGTCCGCACGATGTGATGTCGAAACTTTCGGCGCAATTAGGTGCAGTCAAGCGGTCCAATCCTATCGCGTTAGCTGGAGTGCAATCTGGCGAACCGCTGCTCGGCCGCGGCCAGGGTCTCTTCCTTCTTGCAAAACGTAAATCGCACCTGCGATCCGCCATCGCGCGCATCGTTATAAAAGCTCGAGCCGGGAACGCACGCCACACCGATTTCTTCCACCAGATACTTTGCGAAGCGCACATCTTTCGTATCCGCCGGAAAGCGCGTCGGGTCCGGGTCGGGGAAGCGGGAAATGTCGGTCATGATGTAATACGCGCCGCGGGGCTTGAAAACGGTAAACCCCGCCTGCATCAAAATCTTCAGCAAACGCGACCGCTTCTCCGCATAAGTTACGGCCAGCTTATCGTAGTAGGTCTGCGGCGATTTCAGTGCATACGCTCCCGCTTGCTGCAAAGGCGCCGCTGCGCCGACAGTAAGAAAATCGTGCACCTTACGAATCGCCGCCGTAGGCTCTGGCGGAGCAATCGCCCATCCCACGCGCCAACCCGTTACGCTATACGTTTTAGACATCCCATTGATGACGATGGTCCGCTCGCGCATACCGTCGATGCGCGCCATTGAAATGTGCTCGGTGCCGTCGTACAAAATGTGCTCGTAAATTTCATCGGTGATGCAGTACGCGTTCCAGCGCACACAAAGATCGCGGATGAATTCCAGTTCGCCGCGCGTGAAAACTTTGCCGGTCGGATTATTCGGCGTATTGAGAATGATGGCTTTGGTGCGAGGGCCGAAAGCAGCGGCGAGTTCGCCTTCGTCATAGCTCCAGTGCGAATTCTCATCGGCGGGCGGCCGCATCTTCACGAAACGCGGCGTCGCTCCGCTCAAAATTGCGTCCGGGCCGTAGTTCTCGTAAAACGGTTCGAACACTACAATCTCATCGCCGGGATTGATGATCGCCATCATCGCCGACATCATCGCCTCGGTTGAGCCGCAGCAAATGGTGATCTCTCGTTCCGGATCAATGCGCACACCTTGAGTGTGTTCGAATTTCTCGACGATCGCATCACGCAGCGCCTTCGCGCCCCAGGTAATCGCGTACTGATTGATGTCATCGGAAATCGCCTGCCGCGCGGCTTCCTTAATCTCGGCGGGGGCCGCGAAATCCGGAAATCCCTGCGATAGATTGACGGCTTTGTGCTTCAGCGCCAGCCGCGTCATTTCGCGGATCACCGATTCAGTGAATTGCTCGGCTTTTGCGGAGAGCATCCGTCGCGCGACCTGCGCCATGGTGGTGTCAGGTGTAGTCATAGGATGAGTGTGAGAGCAAAAGTTTAAAGTCGAATGGCGGAAAAGGAAAGTAAGAAGGATCAGTAAGGCAGATGGGTACGGAAAGAGGCCGAACCCCGGAACTGAAGTCACCTTTTATTTATTCTCAGGAACTGTGGTGGCCGTTTCCGATGGCGGCGCAGGCGACGCAAAGCCGTCATCGGGCATCACCGAAGAATCGGTTACCGCGTTTGGCGCTGGGAATTCCGGTGCCGCCGGAGAAGCGGCTGCAGGCGGACGAATCGCCGCCGTGCTGGCCTGTGGCGCAGGCGGCCCGCCCGGTCCATAGATCGTGCGGTACACGTCGGCGTTGCGCAGCACGATCTGGACATATTCTCGCGTCTCGGTGAACGGGATCGATTCCACCAATTCCGGAATCTCTTCGTACTTCCGCTCCGCGCGCCACGCCGCGATGCGATCCTCACCGGCGTTGAAAGCGGCGAGCGCATATTCAGGAGCGCCGTTATCGCGCAGCAACCCCGCGATATACAACATTCCCAGCTGCAAGTTGTAGTCCGGTTCGAAAAGCTTGGTCTTCACGTAACGCACGCGCAATTGTTTCGCCAGCAGCTTCGCCGTTTTCGGAAGCACCTGCATCAAGCCGACCGCATTCGCGTGCGAAACGATGTCCGCCTGGAATGTTGATTCCTGACGTATCAATCCCGCAGCCAACATCGGGTCAAATTGATTTCGCGCGGCCTCGCGGCGCAGCGCCGCTTCATACGGCAGCGGATACAAAATTTTCCAGACACCGACAGGCACATCCGAAATCTTTCGCGAATCGAAACTCGGCACGATCAGCCGCCCGTACGCCATTCCCGCGGCAAAGTGTCCCTGATCGAATGCCGCTTGCGCCGCCTCCAGCAACAACCTTGGCGAGCCGGTGGCGAAAAATGCGGATTTCAGCTCCTGTTCAGCGGAAGCATCAAACGCGATCAGCCGCAGCGCTTGCGCACGCACCCAGCGATCCTGCGCGGCAGCCGGAATTGGTTCATCGAACGGTCGCAACTGTGCTGGCGCGGGAATCGCCGCGAGAAAATCCGGTGGATCTTCATCGCCTGGCCCGAGCTTATCCAGCCGCACCGCCGCTGCGCGTCCAAAATACGTTTGCGGAAAGCGCTCCGCCGCAAAATGAAAATACGCTCGCGCGTGTCCGGGATTTCCGCTGCGCTCCGCGTTGCGCCCCAGCCAGTACAGAGCATCGGGAGCATTCGCCGACACCGGATACTTGCGCAAGAAACTGGTTAGCCGGTCATCCGCGTACGGCTGGCGGTCCAGGTACGCGATCCATGCCGTGCGCCACTCGCAGAAAAATGTGTACTTGCCCGAAGGAAAATGATCGACCAAGCGCTGGTAGTAGCTGATCGCCTTAGCGCGATCCAACTCCACCCAATAATAATTGCCGAGCATCATCAGCGCTTCTTCGGCCCATTTGCTCTCGGGATATTTCTGAATCAGTGCTTCGGACCCGGAAAGCATCTCCGGCTCTTTCTTGGCCGACCGGTACGCCTGCGCAACTACGTACATGCGCTCGGCATCGACAGCCGGATCCGGCGTCGCTACAGCCTCGATCACCGAAGGAGCCGCCTTCAATTGCACGCGCGCCTGCGCCGCACGCAGCAGCGCATGTTGCCGCCGCGTATTTGTCGGATCGCGCAGCGATGCCGCCAGCTTCTCGAATTCCGCCCGCGCTTCCTTCCATTTGTGCTGATTGAAAAAAATCTGCGCCCGCTCCTCTTGCAGATCGAGGCTGGGATTCGGATACTCGGCGCCCAGCGAAGACTTCAAACCAGGCAGCGCCGCTGCCGCCGTCTTCCCCTCATCCGAAAGCGGATTTTTGTAGTACAGCAGCTGATAATCCTTGGCCGCACGCGCATTTTGCTTGGCCGCTTTGTATGCCTGAGCGCGCAACAACAACAGCGTCGGCTTTGCCGTCGTCGCCGAATACGCGTCCAGCGCCTCGATCGCCACTTGCGCGTGATCCGTATCAATCGCTACCGGCGTCAGCGCCTCCAGAAATTGCTCGCGCATTGCGGTGTTCGGATAGTCCCGCTGAATCGTTTGCAATGCGGTGAACGCTTCGCCATTGCGCTTGACCTGCCGCAATGTCTGCGCGTTCCAGTACAAAACGTAATCGCCCAGCAGCGCATCTCTCTTCGCCTTCGCGAACCACGTCAGTGCCTGCTGCGCGCGATTTTTGTTGTAGTCGTCGTAACCCAGCGCGAGCGCCGCCCGTGCGCCCCACACATTCGACGCATTCTTCCCCGCAAAGGCCGCCAATTTCTCGTACGTACCCGGCGTAGCGTTGTGCAGCGCGCGCGCCAGACTGGAAAGCTCCCGCTGCGAAGCCTCATCTTCCGGCGTCGCAGAGGTAATTTCCGGCGCCGAAGTTTTCGGGCCACACCCAGCACGGCACGGAGCCGCTTTGGGTTTACCTGTTCGTTTCTTTTTACGATGAGGAGTCTGGGCAAGCGCATCGAATGGCGCGCCAGCCACGAGCGTGAAGGCCAGAATGAAAGCGAGAACTCGGGAAGCCCAGTCAGAGCGCACGCGTAGCGAACGATGCCCGCGCGCACCCGCGACCGACATGCTGATCTCGTTCTTAGTGGCGAGCGCCAGTCGTAGCGTAGGGATATTCACCGAGGGCGTGGGCATCGCCGTCGGCAAGGATCTCCACCATCCAGCGATAAAAGTAATCCACCGGATGGTCCATGATTGGCTTGAAGCGCCGGTCGTACTCTCGATGAGCTTTCTCAATGTCATCCCGCAAACGATTGCAAATATCTTTATGCTCGCGGCCCAGCTTCACCTGCTCTGGACGCAGCATTTTTATATCTTGCATCGAAACCTTGGCCACGCGATTCGCGCGGCGGTGCAACTCTTGCTCCTCAGCCGGCAACCGGGTCACGTCGAAGCTGGACGCTTCTTCGTGCTCGCCCGCCGCAACCGGCGCGTGCTCCGCTTCCACAGCTTCGGCCATGACTGGCGCTTCAAGCGCTATATCAACAACCGGCTCGGCCTGATGTTCCACCTTATATTCAATTGGATGCTGGACGAGCGGCGCCGCCACCACCGGATGCTGTTGCGCAACAAGGGGTGCCACGGAAGCGACCGGCTCGGCAGCCACCGCGGGCGCGGGGGCATGAGTCACCGCTCCCGCCAGGCGCGCGATTTCCGCCTCATACGGCGACCGCGATCCAGGCTGCAGCGTCACTGCCACAAATTTCGACAATACTTCCAGCACCGCGCCCAACGATGCCGCTGCCGTCTGCGCGCGCAACATGGGAGGCAGCGCATTGGTCGGCTTGGCGCTGCTGCATGCCGCCACGACATCCGCGATGGCTTGGTGCAGCTCATCCGAATTACGCTGGATGCGCTCAAGATTGTCGCGCAAAGCGCGCGCCACCACCTGCTCTACCGCGTTACCCGAGTTGGGTTCTTGTGACATGCTTTCCGATGTAGACCCTTGTGACATAGACCTGCGGGCCCATTCGTGCTCCTTTTTCGGCCGAATTGCCCCGTACCCTGATTCTGAAAGCCGCGCCGAACCTCGTCAACCGCCTAACCGTACTTTTGTTCGTAGAAGTACCCCGCCCGTTAACTCTTAAGCTGTGCTCGGGTTGCCAACCGGTCGCTGGCTCCTCACTCACGGTTTGCCCGGTGGCACGCCGAGAGAGCCCAAGGAGCCGTGAGCAGTGCCAGGTACTCATCCGGCGAGCTCTTTACTGTTTGGATTAGTGTTCCTTGTTTGACTTCGTTCCTGTATATTGCCTTCTCCGCAGGCGGAGGCCCCAGTTGATGTGTAATCGCTTTACCCTTCCCCTCGCATTCGTGTGTCTGCTGATCACCTTTTTGGCGATCCCCGTTTCGGCCCAGGCTCAATCTCCCGACCTTTCGGCCTTACCTCTCTCTTTTGAGCAAAACAAAGGCCAGGCGCCTGCGGACTATCAATTCCTCGCCAGGCGCAACGGAGTGCAGACCTACTATCTCTCCGACGGAATAGACGTCGCTATGCCGCAGTCCAAGACCAACGCGCACCTGCTGCAATTGCGCTGGAACAACCTGGACCCGAAGGTCACCTTAACGGGTGAATCCCCGCTCCTGGCGCGCTCTAATTACTTTCGCGGATCGGAACAATCGAATTGGCTGCGTGCGATCGCCCACTTCGGCCAGGTGCGCTATCAGCACCTTTATCCTGGTATCGACGCCGTCTTCCACGGAACTCCGGAATTCCTGGAACACGATTTCATCGTGCAGCCGGGCGCCGACCCAGCCGAGATCGCATTTCGTACAAACTACCCGGGCCGCGTAACTCCCTCAGGCGATCTGGAGTTCGACCTTGGCGGCTCGTCCATTCACCTTCGCAAACCCATCGCCTACCAGGAAATTGCGACCGTCCGACACGAAGTCTCGGCCAAGTATCTGCTGGCCACAAACGGCGAAGTCCGCTTTGCACTCGGCGACTACGACCACAGCCAAACTCTGGTGATCGATCCGATTTTCGTGTTTTCGACATATCTCTCCGGATCGCTGGGGAACGATCAGATTACGGCCGTAACAACCAACGCAGCCGGAGAAATTTTCGTCACTGGCTTCGCTGCGGCAACCGATTTTCCGGTCACCAACGCGGCTAATCCCCTCTGTGCTTCATGCACCGACGTCGCGGAAACTACGGAAGCCTTCATCTCCAAGCTCGATCCCACAGGCCACACCCTGCTGTATTCCACGCTCCTGGGCGGCACGCACACAGGCGGTGGTTTCGGCACCTTTGCATCGTCCATCGCGCTCGACGCCAACGGCAACATTTATGTCTCTGGTGTCACCAGTTCCGCCGATTTTCCCCATGCGGGAGCTGCAACCGTCACCCCATCCATCGCTAGCGCCGATTTCTTCTTTGTGTCCTCGCTCAAACCGGACGGATCCGCTTTTAATTACTCCGGCCGCATCGGCGGAGGCGCGATTGACCCCAATCAGCGTTATGGAGTAATGACCGTGGACGCCGCAGGCAACGCCTACCTTGCCGGAAGCACGCAAGACGCGACATTCCAACTCACCCCCGGCACCCTGGGTCCCACCCAGCCGAGCCAACCGTTTCCGACTTTGGTCGCGCTCAAGCTCGATCCCACCGGAAAACTTGTGTACTCAACGCTGGTTCCTGGCAATTTTGCGGCGCCACAGGGAGCGGCATTTGCCAACAACTTCATTCCGTACGGCATTCATGTCGATGCTCTCGGCCAATTCACGATTTCAGGTACCGGCGGCTTAGGTTTGCCTGCTACCCCGAACGCTTTGCAAGCTACCATCCCACATGATCCAGCCGCCTTGCCGGACCCACAGGCTGGCTTCATATTCCAATTTAACGCCACCGCGTCTGCACTGAACTACGCCACTTACATCCCAGGGGCCGATACCGCCTATGCGCTTACCCTCGACACTCACGGGAATCTCTATGTTGCAGGGGGTACTGGTCGGTCCACCCTTCCAGTAACCGCCGCGTGCCTTCCAAAAGACGATGGGTATCACCGTCGCCGAAAGCTTCCAGGGCTACATCATCGAACTTAGTCCGGCAGCGCAGAATGTCCTTGCTGCCACCTATCTAGGTGGCACCAGCGGAAGTAGTCTCCGTAACATAGCCGTAGATAGCAGCGGTAACGTCCTCGTCGCGGGGTACAATTTCGGGGGCGACTTCCCTACCAAAAATCCTCTCCTTAGCGGCTACAAAATAGCGCCCACCACCAGCTCTCTCGTCCTTGCGGAACTCAACAATAATCTGAGCTCTCTGCTCTTCGGTAGCTTCCTCGACTGGGGAGCAATTGCACTCACGTTCGACTCCCAAGACAAAGCCATCATCGCCGGCATCACCTCTGGCTCTGACTTCCCCACCACCTCGGGCAGCTATCAGTCGATCCCGCCCGCAGGAAATTCCCCGAAGAGTTTCCTTGTCAAATTAAATCTTGCCCTCCCAGCACCTTCGGTTTGCCTAAGCACAAGTTCCATTGATTTCGGTTCCATCCTCGTGAACACCTCGACTTCTCAGAACCTCGCCCTCACCAATTGCGGTAACGCCGCACTTCAGATCAGCGCCATCACCGCGTCCTTGCCCTCTGTGACAGCTACGCAGTCCTGCGGCTCCATCGCCGCGGGAGCCACCTGCAACGTCCAGCTCACGTTCACGCCCACGACGACGGATGCTGTCTCCGGCACAATCACGCTTTCCGACAACGCCGCCATTCCCCACCAAACCATCAACTTCTTTGGCACAGGCGGCACACCACAGGTCCTCTTTCCGCCCTCTATTTCTCTCTATGATCTGCTGGTGGGAACCTCCGCCGAATACTCGTCTATTTTCACTAACTCCGGTGACGGCGCTTGGCTAATCAGCAACATCTCGATCACTGGTGAATTCTCACTCGACAATCAATGCCCCTCTTCGGTTCCGGCCTTCGACCCGAACCACCATTGGACGCCCGCCTAATTCGTGCGTCATTGGCATCGTCTTCTCGCCAGTTGCTGCCGGCCTCCGCACTGGCACGTTCACGATCACCGACAATGTCACTGGCAGTCCTCACGTTATCTCCGTTCTCGGCGATGGCTTGCTCACTTACCCACGCCAAGCATCTCGCTGCGGTCGCTACCCCCACAGACTCGCAGACCAGCTTCTTCACCGTCCTCGGCACAATTTCTTTCCCGCTTCCCAAGTCAACGTCAATGGCACGGCCGGCGTAACCCACTATCTCAACCAAAGCACGATTTACGCTGAGGCTCCAATCGCCGCCAATATCACTCAGTTGGGCGAGATCCAGGTCGTTGTTACAAATCCCGCTCCAGCCGGCGGCCAATCGAACACTGCCACCTGGACCGTGTACTCCGCTATCCGTAATATCCGGATACATCAATCCGTCTACGATCCGAAGTCCGGCCTGCTTTACTCCAGCGTCGAATCACAATCGCCAAACTACCCTGGCCAGGTCATCGCCATCGATCCGGCTACGGCAACCGTGCTCCACGCCTGGACCGTCGGCAACGGTCCCAACCAGCTCGCGGCTTCCGATGATGGCCAATTCCTCTATGTCGGCCTAACGGCGACGCCAAAGTCGCGCAGGTTGCTCTTCCCGGCGGGAACCGTGAATTTCTCTGTTGCTTCGGCAGCGATCCACTTTTCAAGCCCTTTCATGCGGATGCACTTCGCCGTTCTTCCCGGTCATCCTCATTCCTGGATAGTCACGCTTTGCGTCCAGAACGTACCATGCGGCGAAGGATGGCCATGTATGAGACGCCGTAGAACGGCCCACCGGCGTTTCACAGCAAGCGGCGTGGAACCTGGCATGCTGCTGTTCCTCGGCAACGACGTAGGCAATCTCTACGGAGCACGCAGGGCCAGGTTCCTCCGACCTTTACAAGTTCGCGATCGATGCCTCCGGCATTTCCCTCACCCAATCGGTCAGCGAATTCCAATTCTCATTCTCCGGGGTCACAGCTTGATTCCGATGGCTCTCGCTCTATGCCAACGATGGGGAAGTAATCGATCCGCTAAGCTCACCACCAAGACCACCATCCCCATCGTGCCACTCCGTGCTGGCAATCAAAGCGGACATCGCCTCGTCCCGCGCTTACTTTGCTGGATCGACCAATCCGGGACTTTTAAGCGCCTTCGTCGGAGGTGCGGCTCTTCCAGGCCTTCGACTATCGCACTCAAAAAGTCCTCGGCACGATACGAATGAACGAAGGAGCGGCTCCCGCTCCCGGCCAGCTCTTCCGCTGGGGCGCCAACGGTCTGGCCCCACCAGCGAATTCCGCATGTACTTCCTCCGCTCCACTCTGACCACCGCTGCCGCCGCACCGCCACAATTCAGCGTCGACCGCTCGTTACACCCGCCACCGTTCTTGCTGCCAGCTCCGACCTCGACTCTCAAAATCTCCGGCAATGGCTTCGCCTCCGGCGACACCGTGACCGCCAACGGCACCACCCTTCTCGCCACCGTCGTCAGCCCCACTGAAATCGACATCACCGTTCCCGCCACGCTCCTCACCACGCCCGGCAACGTACAGGTCGCCATTACAACCCCGGCACCCGCCAGCCAAACTGCCTATCTCGTGCTGATCATCGCACCAGCAGGGCCGTTAGCCTCCGTCTCTACCAACTTCGTCAGTTTCGACCCGCTCCTCATCGGCAACACCTCTGCGCCGAAGATCGTTACGCTGACCAACAACGGCACCGCACCGCTTACCGTTTCCAGCATCACCGCCACCGGCGACTTCTCGCAATCCAACAATTGCGCCACCCTCGCGCCCGGCGCCAGTTGCTCGATCAGCGCCGTCTTCTCACCCACCGCACCCAACGATCGCTTTGGCACGCTCACCATCAATGACGACGCCGCATCCGCTCCGCAGACCACCGCACTCATGGGCACCGGGACGGACGTTCAGATCGCTCCCGGCACAACTGGCGGCGCAACCGCAAACGTCGCCGTCGGCCAACCTGCCAATTACGCTCTCACGATCACCCCCGCTGCCTTCACCGGGCAGGTGACCTTCAGCTGTACCAATCTCCCGCTGCACGCCGCGTGTACCATCACGCCTCCAACTGCAACCTTGTCCACCGCACCGCTCAATGTGAGCGTCACCATCTCTACGTCTCAACAAACCGCATTGCTGGCTCCTTCGCCGTTCGCCGAAACTTTTGCCGGCTTATCGTGGACCGCCCTCATATCGTTGCTCGCGCTCTGGCCCGTGCGGCGCGTCCTTCGGGAATCCAGGTTCGCGGCAGCCTCCGGAATAGTCGTGCTTACTCTCTGCCTTGTTTGCGTCGCTTGTTTTACTTTCACAGGCTGCGGCGGCGGCTCAAGCTCAGTCACCACTCCCCCGCCTACGCAGCCATCCGCGCTGACCACACCCGCGGGAACCTACACCGTCAACTTCGTAGCGACCAGCTCATCAGGCTCGCGCGCCATGCCGCTCACGCTCGTAGTGCACTAGACGCAGCAGCCCGCATGGCTCAGCTTTAGCTGAACTTCGAACGATACAACGACACTTCCCGTAACGGTCATCCCGAATCTATTGCGAAAGCGGAGGAGTTGTTTTCTTATTCCCCCAATATGCCTTGACACGTATATACTCCATAGGGCATATTAAGCGCATGGAATCCGCTTTCGAAATCATCGCCGAGCCTAACCGCCGCGCCATACTCAGCCTTCTCGGCTCCTCCCAACAGTCCGTTGGCGAGATCGAGCGTCAGCTTCGTATGTCGCAGCCGGCCGTCTCCAAGCATCTCCGTGTGCTGCGGCACGCTGGTTTCGTGGAGTCCACCGTGGACGCACAGCGCCGCCTCTACCGCCTTAAACCTGAACCGCTTCAAGAGATGGATGCCTGGCTGGCCCAGTTCCGCCGGTTCTGGTCCACCCACGTGGACGCTCTCGAGCGTCACCTCGATCGCATGGATCATCCAGCACCAACCAAAACCAAAAAGGAGAAAACGACGCGGGCACACCGTGCCGGTAACAAAGGAGAAAGCAAATGAAAATCAAAGTGATGAGCGTATTCGTGAACGACCAGAACAAAGCTCTGCGCTTCTACACCGAGGTGCTGGGCTTTACCAAGAAGACTGATTTCAGTCAGGGCCCATTTCGCTGGCTGACCGTGGCGTCGCCTGAGGAGCCGAACGGCACCGAGCTGCAACTCGCGCTCAACGACAATCCCGCGGCCAAAACGTATCAACAGGCCATTTTTCAGCAGGGGCAGCCTGCCGCCATGTTCTACACCGACGACATCCAAGCTGATTATGAGCGCATGAAATCGCGCGGCGCCGAGTTCACCATGCCGCCAACTGACGTTACCGCCTCCAAAATCGCCATGGTGAACGACACCTGCGGCAACATCATTCAGCTCAGCGAGCTGGCTAACTATTCACGCTAAGGAGAACCACGTGAACTATCGCGAGCAGTATGCACCGGGCCCGGCCAGCGGCGCGCAGATCCGCAAGGACGGAGAAAAATGGACGCTCATTCTCGTCAGAGAACTGCGTCACTCTCCCGAAAAGATCTGGCAAGCGCTGACCGACCCAGCGCATCTTCGCGAGTGGGCTCCCTTCGACGCCGATCGCAGCCTGAATGCGGTTGGAACCACGGTGAAGCTCACCACCGTCGGAGCACCCGCGCTGCACGTTTCTGAAACAACAGTGACCCGCGCTGACGCTCCCAGGATTCTCGAGTACACCTGGGGCGATTTCGATATGCGTTGGGAACTCCAGGCCTTTGCTGGCGGAACGCGCCTCACGCTGTGGACCAACATCGGTCGCCGGTTCATCGCCATGGGTGCTGCAGGATGGCACATTTGCTTCGATGTTCTGGATCACCTGCTCAGCGGAACTCCGCTCGGCCGCATGGTCGGGCCCGACGCCATCAAGTTCGGCGGCTGGCAACGGCTGAACGCCGAGTACGCCAAGCAATTCGCCATAGAAATGACCGGACCGCCCTCCCAGGCGGCAGAAAATTCGTGAATGAAGGGGCCCACCGTTGGTTTACAAGGGTGGTTCCTCAGTGGGTGCCGCACCCTTCGGAGTTCAAGGGTGCGGGTTTAGATTCACCATGAACTCACTTTATTTGCGCAGGAGATCCATGAACTCCACCGCACAACAAAGCCGATCACAATCGAACATCGAGGGTAACGATCACGCGGAGGCTGCCACGTGGCTTTCTCCTCCCAGTTCAGTTGCATGAATACGAATCACACTTAAAATTATTTCGAGAATCGGAGCTGCACATGAAAAATCCCGTCTCAACCGAATCCGCCTCCGCATTAATCGACGATCGAATCAGAGAACTCGGCGACTGGCGCGGCAAAACGCTCGAGAAAGTGCGCGACCTCATCCACCAGGCCGACCCGGAAATCGTCGAAGAATGGAAGTGGATGGGAACCCCCGTCTTCTCCCACGCCGGCATCGTCTGCACCGGAGAGACTTACAAAAAGGTCGTCAAGCTGACCTTTGCCAAAGGCGCCGCATTGCCGGACCCCGCACGCCTGTTCAACTCCAGCCTGGAAGGCAATGTCCGCCGCGCCATCGACATCCACGAGACCGATAAACTCAACCAGCCCGCCCTGAAAAATCTAATCCGCGCCGCAGTAGCCCTCAATCTTCAGGCAAAAAGCAAACCCAAGCCTACTCGATCCCGCACCAAGCGCACCAAGTAGCTGCTGCCTTGACTCTGCGCCTGTAGCTCGGGCCTTCAAGACCGAGGGTTTAGATACTCACTGGGTGACCCTGGTGCCGTGGTCGCACCAGCGTATTCTTCATTTGGGCAAGGGGATCTGGCCCCGGGTGCTGCCTTCAGTTTAAAGACTGCGGTTTAGATTCAACGATACCGTCCGACTCATTTGTTGAGGGAATCCATCGAACCTAACACCACGAGTCACGGGCGCATGGGGAACGATCTGCGCCCAAGTCCACGGCCGGGCCGCCAAAATGATAGAATGGAGTCTGACCACGGGGGCGACACGGTTTCGACGGAAGCTGTCGCGGCCCGAAGGCATGCCGGCACCCACCTGGCCGTAACTTGGTGGAAACTAGAACTGCCAACAACAACTTGGCACTTGCTGCTTAATTAATTAAGCGCACGCTTCCCCGGGCTTTGCTCATGGGCCCGGTCAGAGGCGTCAAACAGTGAGCTGGTCCGCTCCTTTCGGTCCGCAAGGAGCGGGCGAGAACCATCGGACTAGCCGGTAGCGTTTCTTGCTCATTCCAAGCGCCGCCAGCGAACACAACGAATTGAGCTAAGCATGTAGTCTTCGTGTCGCAGCGCTTTTCGGACGGGGGTTCGACTCCCCCCGCCTCCACCATTCTAAACGACTCATTTGGCCGGCCGTATATATCAGCGTGCACTGTCTAGCGGACATTTAGCGAATTTCTGGTGTAGCCGCGTATGGGGCGAATTGTTCTTGTCGCTCTCGCACTAAATGCGCGAATATTCCAAGGTGATTGACGCGCTGCTATGTCCCAACAGCAACCCTATCGGAAGGTATTCCCAACATCAGTCGTCTTGCTGCGGAGGTATGACAAAACCGTGCGCAGAGCCATTAACGCCCGCCTTCTCCGTCATCCGTGCGAGACTGCGTTGGTAATGCCAATCCACGACTTTAATTTGCCGCCTGCTCCAGAAGAAATACTCGTTCTTTCTGCGGCTGACTTTTTGCAGTTGCATAACCAGGTGAGGAGACAATGGCATGGACACTTCAGTTTTGCTTTTCAGGTCCGAATGCGATTAGGCTAGGTCTGTTCATGTTCTCGCGCCCTCCGTCGCGCATCGATGCCCTTAGCTGAAGGCACCGCCGAATCATCGGGACTCTAGATAACATTCCAGCCTTGCTTTGCCGATGTGCGCATCCTGATTCCAGGACAGGCGTGGTCGAAGAGCTACTCAACATCAAGCTAGTAATAAGGGTTCTACAATCAGGACCGCAGCCTAGCCCGGTAGGAGACCGAAGGCGATGGCATTTAGAAAAAGCCACATCATTCGGGTCGGAGTAGAAGGGGACCTAGGCGGTACGAAAATTGAGTTCGTGGCCCTCGACCGCGATGGAACGGAGCTGCACCACTATCGTATCGCCACGCCTCGCCACGACTACGAAGCCACCGTCCGTGCTGTGGCCGACGGTGTGAAAGAAATTGAGAACACACTCCAGCGTAGCGCCAGTGTCGGCGTGGGGATTCCTGGCACTATTTCGGGGATCACCGGACTAGTGAAAAATGCGAACTCCACTTGGTTGAACGGAAAACCGTTTGATAAGGACCTGGGCCGCGCGCTCGGTCGTGAAGTGCGCTGCGCCAATGATGCCAACTGTCTTGCTGTTTCCGAAGCCACTGACGGCGCCGGAGCAGGAATGCACGTTGTTTTTGCCGTCATTCTCGGAACTGGCTGCGGTGGGGGGATCGCAGTGGATGGACATTTGCACAAAGGCCTGAACGGCGTCGCCGGAGAATGGGGACACAATACTTTGCCCTCAATGCGAGCGGACGAATTTCCAGGTTCTCCTTGCTATTGCGGGAAAAACGGTTGCGTCGAAACGTGGGTTTCTGGGACCGGCCTCGAAAAGGATTACGAGCGCGCCACAAATCTTCCTCTGCGTGGCCCCGAAATTATTGCCCGAAGCACTGCAGGAGAAACTGCGGCTTTGGCCGCACTCGACCGATTTGAGGAACGTCTCACGCGCGCCTTGGCGGGGGTTATCAATTTGCTTGATCCCGATGTCATAGTGCTAGGTGGAGGCCTCTCGAAGATTCCGCGCATTTATAAGAATGTTTCCGCGCGGCTGAAGGAGTATGTTTTTGGAAGAGAGGCGTTTACGCCGGTGCTTCCCGCCAGGCACGGCGATGCCAGCGGCGTGCGCGGTGCCGCCTGGCTATGGCCGCTCGCTTAAAAGCAATGAAAATACTCAACACATCGTCGGCGATCCCGAAAGACAATCACTGAGATACTAGCGCTCGGCAAAGCAGGAAGGATGGCTGGGCCGAGTGTGCCTGGTAAAGTTCGTCGATCACCTAGCGCACGAATCTGGCGCTGAATCGTTAAGACAGATGAGCTTTTGCGGTTCCGTGCTGCGCTCGATCAGCAGTTCCACATAGACGACCCCGTCTCGGACGCGGGTGGGATAGGTCTTTACGCAGGCTATGGAGCTGGCTTGACCCACGACGCATCCCGTATTCAGGTCCACTTTCCATGCGTGCAGGGGGCAGACTACGGTCGTACCAGAAACAATGCCCTCAGATAGCGGCCCGCCTTTATGCGGGCATGCACTATCAATGGCAAAGAAGCGGTCACCGAGGTTGAAGATTGCGATCTCACACGTGTCTATTGTTAACGATCGGCCTTCGCGAAGCGGAATATTTTCGCACTGCGTCACGCGTACCCATTTTGTGTCGCCGTTCATGCCTCTATTTTCTCCAATGGTTCGATTTGGACAAACTGAGTAGGATGTTTTGGTTCGTCACCTTCCAGCCAAGCGTCGCGAGCGAGCTGTTTGGACTTGCGCAACCGCCCGCGCAGACCTTGTTGGATGGCTAGGGGTGCGTAAACCGTATCGCGCCGCACTTTCGCAATGCCAACGCGCTCGACGAAGTCATACGTACGCTCAAGATAGTTCGCATTCTCTCGATAATATTGGAAGAAGAGTGTTGCAGCTTGCAACGCCTCTTCCGTTGACTCCACGGTGAGCAAGAGGTCCGCTTTGCGAACCTTTTTCCCCGCGGCACCGCCGACCACCACCTGCCAAGTTCCATCCTGTCCGATAAGACCGATGTCCTTCACTGTGGCTTCCGCACAATTGCGCGGGCAACCCACAGCACCCATCTTCAGCTTATGCGGAGTGTAAAGATGCTCAAGGCGCCGTTCGAGTTCGATGCCTGCTTTCGTCGAGTCCTGCACCCCAAAACGGCAAAAATCGGTGCCGACACATGTCTTCACCATGCGAACGCCTTTTGTGTACGCCTGCCCGGACGGCATTCCCAAGTCCGCCCAGACTTTGGGGAGATCTGCTTTTTTGACGCCGAGCAGATCGATGCGCTGGCTGCCGGTGATCTTCACCATTGGCACCTTGTATTTCTCGGCGACATCGGCAATACGTCGGAGTTCAGCTGCGGAGGTGACGCCGCCCCGGATGCGTGGTACTACCGAGAAAGTTCCGTCCTTCTGAATGTTGGCGTGCACGCGGTCGTTGATAAAACGCGCCGACCGGTCTTCATCGTGATCGCCGCACCAGAGCATATCTAGCATGTAGCTCAACGCCGGCTTGCACACCTCGCATCCCGCTCCATTACCATAGATCTCCAGAACTTCCTGGACCGACCGCAAACGCTGGCTCCGCAGAATCTCTCGCAGTTTGTCCTCAGGAAACGGAACGCACTTGCATAGGCTTCGTTTGGATTCTTCTTGGAATTCTGGAGACACGGCTTTCAGGAGTTGCTGGCAAACCTCCGTGCAGCTTCCGCAACCTGTCGAGGCGCGCGTGCAGTCCTTCAGTTGGGCGAGTGTGCTGATGCCCTTTTCATGAACGGCTTGAATGATCGCGCCTTTGGTGACACCGTTACAGCCGCAAACCACCTTACTGTCTGCCATTTCCGCAACGTCAAGGCCGGAATCGGTCGCGGGGCCAGGAAATAGAAGTTGGCGGCGCATGGTCGTCAGATCGGTGCTGGACCGTAGCCACTCAACGTATCGGTGACTTTCGGACGTATCCCCGACGAGAATTACTCCTGCGAGTTTTCCATCGCGAACAATCAGCTTCTTGTAAATCCCAAGCGCTGGATCCTCGTAGCGAACAGGGTCGGATCCCGGAGATTTCTCACTGAAATCGCCGGCGGAAAACACATCGACTCCCATAATCTTCAGCTTGGCCGCTTGGATTGTGCCGCCGTATACCGGACCCCTGTTTCCGGTAATCGTCGCGGCCAGAACTTTTCCCTGTTCGAACAGTGGTGCGACAAGACCATAGCAGGCGCTGTTGTGCTCCACGCATTCGCCTACAGCAAAGATGTCCGGGTTCGACGTTTCCATGTAGTCGTTCACGACGATTCCGCGGTTGACTTGCAGCCCCGCCTTGCGTCCGAGTTCCACGTTCGGGCGAATTCCTGCAGCGATTACGACAAAATTCGCGTCGAGGCGACTACCATCCTTAAAAGCCACGCCTTCCGCTTTGCCGTTGCCGAGAATGGCCGCCGTATTGCGCTCCAGCAAGACCTTCACTCCCAGGCACTCCATTTTCGCCTTCAGATAACCGCCGCCAGCGAAATCGAGTTGTCGTTCCATGAGCGTGTCCATCAGATGGACGACGGTTACGTCGCAACCCTGTACTTGCAGGCCCCGTGCTGCTTCCAGTCCCAGCAAACCGCCACCAATTACAATCGCTTTCTTCCCTGGTCCGGCGCGGTCGAGCAGAGCGCGAGTATTATCGAGGTTGCGGAACACGAATACGCCGTCTTTTTTCACGCCGTCGATTGGCGGAATCAGCGGGGTACTTCCGGTCGCGATCAAGAGTTTGTCGAAATGTGTCACACTGCCGTCATCGCCGGTCACGGTTTTGTGTTCGGCATCAACATCTGCTACGCGGAACGCCTAGCCGAAGTTCAATCCCGTGTTTTTCGTACCAATCGAGACCATTCAGTACAATGTCCTCGGCGGCTTTCTCGCCAGCAAGCACGGATGAAAGCAGAATGCGGTTGTAATTGACGTGGGTTTCGTCGCCAAAGATCGTGAGCTCAAACTTGGGAGCATGTTTCAGAATTTGTTCTACGCAGGCGACACCCGCCATCCCGTTTCCGACTACGACCAATCTTTGGGTCATCATGGTTCCTTTTTTGCCAACAGAATCGCGATTTCCTTCGCCTCAGTCGGCCGGTTCGCCGACGGGGCTGCCGGGAAGATTGCGGTACGAGAAAATACCTGCCCGTTCAATCGCGCCTTCCTGCCAACTCGTTCGCCATCGAGTTCCAAGCTGCAGCAGTATCAGAGCTGCGAAAAAGAACGCGGCTCCAAACAGAAACAGGCCTCCGGAATACTGCCCGCTGCGCTGTTTTATTGCTCCGAGAAGGAATGGCAAGAAAAAACCGCCCAGTCCCCCAGCTGCGCCAACCAGTCCAGTGAGCACGCCGACGCGCTCTGAGAAGCGCTGCGGGACGAGTTGAAAGACAGCTCCATTTCCCATCCCCAGCATCCCCATGGTTAGAAACAGAAGCGTGACTTCCAATGGAAGCGCCGGCAGTCTCCCCACTCCCATTAAGCAACCGGCTACACCGGCAAGCAGAAGTATGAGTAAGCGATATCCGCCGATCTTGTCTGACAACCAGCCCCCAATGGGGCGGAGAAAGCTTCCCGCAAGAACGACGAGGGTAGTGAAATCCCCCGCTTGTACTTTCGAAAGCGCGTACTGATCGTGAAAAAAGGTCGTCAGGAAACTAGCGAAACCCACAAAGCCACCGAACGTAAAACTGTAGAAGAAGCAGAACCACGCCGCATCAGGCTCGCGCAACAGAGCGGCATACTCTGCCCATTTTGGAGGCGAGCTCCGCCGCGGACTGTCCTTTGCCAGCATCGCGAATAAAAATAGGACAATCGTCACGGGAAGCATGGCCATGGCAAATGTGGCGTTCCAGCCAAATCTCTGAGCGAGACGGGGAGCAAATAAAGTAGCAATCAGAGTTCCCGAATTCCCCGCTCCAGCAATGCCCATAACTAGGCCTTGGTATTCAGGGGGATACCAGCGTCCGGCAATCGGCAGTGCCACCGCGAAACTCGCGCCTGCAATTCCCAGCAACAAACCGAGGAAATAAAAATGTGCGGGAGTATGCGCAAAGCGCCAGCCTACGATCAGTGGAACCAAGGTGAGTGTGAGCCCTAGTAGTCCGGTCCTCCGCTCCCCGAGGCGTTCACCCAGCACACCCAGTACCGGCCTAAACAGCGCTCCTCCCAGAAGAGGAATTGCTGTGAGCAATCCTTTCTGATAGGGGGTCAATTGCAGCTGCTGCGAAACGAAAGGCGCAAGAGGTCCCAGCAACACCCAAACCATGAAACTGACATCGAAGTACAGAAAAGCGGCGATGAGTGTCGGGAAGTGCCCGCTTCTGATGAAGCCGTTCTTGTTCATTTCTTCTCCTGCACGGGCGCGGCATATATTTTTGCTGCACGCAATTTCACGCGTGAACCCTGCCTTTCGGACTGCTGCGTACTCCCCAATACTGCGGACCCGCGTGCGCCTTCTCGACACGCACCGCACACTGCTTGTAGTTCGGCTCTCGCGAAATCGGATCAAAAGCGCTCTGCGTTACTTGATTGGCGTTCGCCTCTGCATAGTGGAACGGCATGAAGACTTGTCCTGGCGCGATGATCTCCGTCACTCGAAGCTCCACGCCTCGCACTCGGCCGCGAGAAGACACCACATCAACACGGTCATGAGCCTTCAGGTGGAGCGATTGCGCATCTCTTGGATTCATCTCCAGCCATGCCTTTGGTGACAGGCGCTCAAGAATCGGCACTTTCCCCGTCTTTGTTCGAGTGTGCCAATGCTCCACGGTGCGCCCGGTATTGAGCACATACGGAAACTGCGAATTCGGCTGCTCTGGAAAGGGTTCCCACTCGACGCACACCAACCGCGCTTTCCCATCTTCGGTCGAGAAATGGCCATCGGAGTACAACCGTGACGTCTTCACTTCCGTTGCCGAGTCTGCCGGATAGGGCCACTGAATTCCGCCATGCCGCTCGATGAGTTCATAGCTAAGACCGGAATAGTCGCAAAGGCGGCCAGCCGAAACCTTCTTCCACTCCTCAAAAGCATCTTTAGGCTCAATCCATTCGGGAAAAAGCTCACTGTAGCAACCCAGCTTTTTCGCGAAGTCCAAAAAAATGTGGAAATCAGCCCGCGCTTCGCCCGGCGGCGCGACAGCGCGGTTGACTTTGCTGACCCGCCGCTCCGAATTCGTGTATGTGCCTTCTTTTTCTCCCCAGATGGCAGCCGGAAGAATCAGGTCAGCGACTTCTGTGGTAGGCGTCGGGTGAAAGCCATCTTGCACCACGAGAAAGTCCAGGCTATCCAGACTCTGTTGCAGCACGCCAAGATTGGGAAATGACACCACCGGGTTTGTCGCGATCACCCACATCGCGCGAATCTTCTTTGCGACAGCGCCTTCGATGATGTCCGGATACGCCCAACCACGCGACGTTGGGATACGCTCCTTCTCGATGCCCCACAACGCCGCCAACGCCTCCCGGTCCTCTGGATTTTCGAATTTGCGGTAGCCAGGAAGACTCGATGTGAAACCCGCTTCGCGTGTCCCCATCGCATTGCACTGTCCGGTGATCGAGAAAGGTGAAGCTCCGGGTTTGCCGACGTTCCCAGTTATCAACGCGAGATTGTTGATGACGTTTACGGTCTCCGTACCTTTCGTACTGTGGTTCACGCCCATCGTCCAGCCGATGAAGGGCGCCTTGGCGTTGCCATAGATCAATGCAGTTCGGTAGATCTGCTCTGTCGCAAGTCCCGTGAGTTGCGAAACGTAATCGGGCGTATATTTGCGAACCGATTCCTCAAGCGCCTCGAAGCCGGTGGTATGGGCTGCTATGTAAGCTCGATCTACAAGGTCGTATCTGATAAGTAGATGAATCATGCCATTGACCAACGCGATGTCTGAACGCGGCTTCAGAGGCAAATAAAGGTTCGCCATCATCGCCGTTTTGGTCACGCGGGGGTCGGCAACGATTAGGGTCTTCGCCGGATTTGCTTCAAGGTGCTGGCATAGAATTGGGTGGTTATCGGCGATGTTCGCGCCAAGAAGGAGGATTACGTCCGCTTTGGTCAAGTCCTCGTAAGCCCCTGGCGGGCCATCACTGCCAAATGAGCGTTTGTACCCGGACACGGCGCTCGCCATGCACAGAGTCGTGTTGCCATCGAAATTCTTGGTGCCGAGGCCGAGCTGCACAAGCTTCCCAAGCGCGTAGAACTCTTCGGTGACGAGTTGCCCAGTACTAACGACCCCCAAAGCGTCTCGGCCGTGCTTTTCTTGTACTGCGCGGAATTTCTCCGCCATCGTCGCAAAGGCTTCGTCCCAGCTGATCCGCGCCAGCCTTCCTCTTTTTTGCGCAACAGCGGGTAACGAGCCCGGTTGGAGGCTTCCAGCGTGTAGTGTTCCGAGAGTCCCTTAGGGCAAAGCTTTCCCGCGTTCACGGGATGCTCGGGATTTCCACGTACGCTCACTGCGCGGCCGTCTTTCACTCCGACGAACATGCCGCAGCCCACCGAGCAATAACCACACGTGGTGGAAACCCACTTGTCTGGAATCTTCTGCTCGGAGGTATGGCCCATGACCGGGTCATCGGCGTAAGCATACTTTTCTCGCAGGATGTCCAATCCAAGTTGTCGCTTCAGATTCACGCGGCTGCCTTTCCGGAGGAAAGATAGGAGGCGGCCATATTTTTCGGCACCACGCTGACAAAGAAGAGATAGCGGCCTAGAATTTCTCCAACGAGCGCCAGGGCCAGCGCAACGCTCGTGCCGATCGCAGTCGGCCAGAGCAATGGCAGAACGATTCCACCGACGATCAGAAGAGTGCCCCGTGCAAGAAATCGGGACGACAGCGTAGTCGAGAGGAGTCTGGCGGACGCCTGCAACTCAAACGATTCGGAAGAGCTCATCCAGAAGAACTTGATCGCCTGATTAAGTAGCTGCGCTCCCGCGGCCGCTGCAGCCGATCCAATCAACCAGCGTCGATCACCAACACCAAGGCTGGCTACAAGAAGAGGACCAAGCAGAGCGCCCGTGAGATAAAATTCGGCAATTGTATGTTTGGTGTTCCACGCGGGACGCGCCCGTACTAGATAGATGTATGCACTGGCCGTGACCCCCGCCATACCAAACAGCGACGTCAGCACCCCGGGCGCCATGCTTCCGGGCAGTCCCAGCCAAAGCAAGGCCGAGTAAAGGCCGGCGATTCCCGAAAAACAGGAGAACATCAGAATTTCTCGGCTGAGCCATGATCGCTTCCACATTTTCAATGCGCGATACGCGTGCGCCGGACGACCCAGATGCAGTGTGGATGCGCCCAGCGCCAAGCCGCCAACTACTAGCGAGATCATCGCGGCGATGCTCAGACGTGTGGTTTTGCCGAATAATTCGAGCAGCCAGATTGTACTGAACGTCCCCACCGAGAGCTGCGTCAGCACGGTCATCACCACAAGTGGGACATGGGGATGCTCCGGCTCGACGCGATTCAAGTCCGCTTTCTGCATGTTGGGCGGCAAAGTCTTGGGCAAGGTCACGCGCGTTGAGGAAATGCTGTCATCGGCGGAAGGAAGTCCGGGCGCATTGGCACTTGCGTAGTTCTTCTTCCAATCGGCAATATTTACGATCTCAATTTGGATGGCGTTTTCCGGGCACGCACCTACACAGGCTGGCTCGCGTCCCTCAGCCAAGCGGTCGTGACACATGTCGCATTTGCCTACGACGCCGCGTTCGGGGTTGTATTGGGGGACGCCGTAGGAGCAATTCCACGTACAGTACTGGCAGCCGATGCACGTTTCCGCGCTATGCAGAACAACGCCGGTTAAGGGATCCTTCGTGTATGCATCGACCGGACATCCGCTCAGGCAGGTGGGCTCTATGCAGTGATTACATCCCATCGACAGGTGCAACCGCTGGGTGTCCGGATACCAGCCGCCTTCGATTTCGCCGACTCGCCTCCAGTTGATTTCCGCCGGATTGCCATTTTGCTCGTTGCAAGCCACCACGCAGCACTTGCAGCCGATGCATTTGGTCATGTCGAAGTGAAAGCGATACTGCTCGTTAGGCGAGAGCGACCGTTGAGGGATGCGCGCGGCTTGCTCACCGAAAGATGTTCCGCACTGAGACGCGCCGGCGGAACGAATTCCCCCGTTAGGTGTCATCCAAAAGTGGGCATTTGGCTCTTTGGCTCTTTCGAGCAGAGGTAGCAACATGGCGTCGTGCAGACTCTTTCTTTCTGTGGACACGACGAGGTATCCGGATGGGATCGAACGGGTTAAACAACACGGCCTCGCGACGGGGCGGACCGTTAACAACTGCGGTAAGCTGATTTTCTCGCTGACGCCAGTTCTGGGAACGGCAACGATTTGTCACTCACAGCATGTACTTGACCTTGGCGCAGCCACACCACAAAGGCAAACGCAAAATTCTGTTGCGCGGCATCATAAATTTGTGCGGATGAGGCTAAAGCAACAAGAAGATCGTGTACCGGAAACTAGTAATCTCCATTCCCGCCCCGTTAAGAAAAGTTTCCAATTAGTGTGGCCCGCCTTACGCCCATGTGGAAAGACGTCGGCGCGGCACGAGCGTGATCCAAAATCCATGTGAGCTGAATGCAACCAGCCGCGGCACAAAACTGGGCGCAATTCCGACTGCGAGAACGATTGGGATAGCGTAATCTTGCGAGAACAAAGTCTGCGAAGACATCATGCGCAAATTTGGCAAAGCATGGCGGAAAGCATAGATCTAGTGCGCCAAGTGAACGAGATCACGAAACGACAAGTTTCTGTGATCCGTGGTATGCCTTCGTCTTCCGCGACGGAGCGAACCCAATACTAGCGCGAGCAATTCGTGCCTTTGGCGAAACAGGAACACGCTCTTCGGGAAAACTATTAATCTCGGGACAGGAAACGCAACACTCGAATCCAGTAACTACAAAGCTCCGGCCGCCGTGGCCGTTACAGGTTTTTTGCTGGTACTAAATCCCTTCCGTAGTTGACGTTGTCACCTTCACCGAGCCCGATCTGGATTTGACTTCTTTCAGTTACATCTATAACATCCGGAAGAAATGAGCGTACGCAATCGCGAAACGACTGCGTGGTTGCTGCTGACCTTCACGCTCCCGACGAAACGCGCCAGCCAGAGAGTTGAAATCTGGCGGAAGTTGCAGCGATACGGAGCGGTACCCCTGGGGAACTCAGGTTATTTACTCCCCACCGGCCCCAGCAATGAAGAACGATTTCAATGGCTGGCAACGGCTATTCGAAAATATGGGGGCGACGCTTCCGTGGTTCACATCACATCGATCGACAACATTTCCACTCCTCAATTGATCAGCCGCTTTTCCGAAGCTCGCACTCGCGACTACCAGGAGTTGGTAGGAGAGCTACAAACCTTTTCATCCCTAACGGCTCAAAAACAAGGAGTCGCTCGGTTGAGCCGTTTAAAGAATCGTTTTCAGGAAATTGTCGAAGTCGATTTTTTTAACAGCGCCCTACAAAGACGGGTTGCGGAGCTACTGGAACAGGCCGATCGATCGCGCACGGCTGCGCCCTTGGTCCCGACGGAAAAGATTCGCCCCGAGGACTACAAAGGCAGGACATGGGTGACACGACCAAGACCGGGAGTGGATCGGTGCGCCTCGGCGTGGCTAATCCGAACTTTTATTGATTCCAGGGCGAGATTTGCATTTGCGGCAGGAGACGAACTACCAGCGCGCTCGGTACCGTTCGACATGTTCCATGAAGGCGGCTTCGGTCATCGCGGTGACGACTGCAGTTTCGAAACGTTGGAAAAGCAGTTCCATATCCGCGACCCAAGGGTTGCACTGATTGGCCAGATCATTCACGACGCGGACCTTCTCGACGAGAAATTTGGCCGCAACGAGGGTTATGGCGTCGACGAGGTCCTCAAGGGTTGGGCGCGCCAAGGACTCGCGGACAACAAACTCTTAAAACGGGGAATGGCATTAATCGAAGGGTTGTACTACGCATTAGCAAAATGAAAGCCAAACTTCCATATCCCGGCGGAAGCCGTGAGGAATCCAAGCTATGAGGAGTGGATCTTCGTGATATCGAAGCATCGTAATTATCTGAAAGTCGCGATTCGAGTCATTTTGCTAGTCGCCTTGGCTCGAACCACACTTGCGCAGTCGAAGGACGAGAAGAAAACTGCGTTCACGCTCGAGGAGGCTGTGGATTTTGCATTGAAGAACTATCCAGCTGTGCGTGCTTCTCTCGAACGGGTGACCGCGGCGCAAGCAGGCGTCAGTTTGGCGCGGACGAGTTACTTACCACGAGCTGATGCGCTCTGGCAGGCAAATCGTGCGACGGACAACAACATCACGGGATTGCTTCTTCCGCAATCTGTTATCGCTCCCATTACCGGGCCCGTGCCCACGTCAGCATCGAGTCGCAACGCGTGGGGAAGTGCCGCTGGGCTATTGTTTTCCTGGGAACCCCTCGATTTCGGGTACCGCGGTGCCAAGGTAGACGCGGCGCGCGCCACCCAGAACCGCGCCGCGGCTGAAGCTTCCTTGACACGTTTGGATGTGGCGGTAGCTACGGTGAACGCCTATCTCACCTTGCTTGCTGCAGAGGAAACTGTGCGGGCTGCGGCGGCCGACGTGGAGCGGCGCGCGACCTTTGCGAAATCCGTCCACGTGCTCGTAGACAATCAACTGCGGCCAGGAGCGAATGCTTCACGTGCAGATGCGGAATTTGCTCGCGCTCGAGTGAACTTGGTAAAAGCGCAGCAACAAGAGGCAACTAGCCGAGCGGCATTGGCAGACATCCTTGGTATCGCAGATTCTCGGGTTGAGGTTCAAGGAAGCGGTCTGCTGGGTGCACCTCCGAGCACGGGACCACCAGCAACTTCCCTCGCAGCCCACCCTTTTGCCGCGGCGCAACATGCTCGGGTCGAGGAGTCGCATTCCCAGGTTCGTGTTTTGGATCGCGCCTACTACCCGAAACTGTATTTGCAATCTGGAGTCTGGGGGAGGGGAAGTGGCGTCAACCCGGCCGGCACCTTCCTTGGCGGCACGAACGGATTGGGCCTCGACCGTTCCAACTGGGCGGCCGGCGTGACGGTCACTCTCCCGGTATTCGATATTTTCACGATTCGATCTCGAAGAGCGATCGAGATCGCCAACGAGCACGCGGAAGCCGCCCGCTACGACCAAGCATTGCAAGACCTCACCGGACAACTGCGCAAGGCACAAGCTTCATTAGAGGGCGCGAGACATGTGGCCGAGAACACTCCCGTGGAACTCGAAGCAGCCCGCACCACTGAAAATCAGGAACGGGTCCGCTATCAGGCAGGGATCGCGACGCTCGTGGATGTATCGGAAGCAGAGAGCTTGCTGGTGCAAGCAGAAATCGATGACGCACTGGCGCGTCTGGCGGTCTGGCAGAACTTAGCTGCGGTCGCTGCCTCGCAAGGCGACTTGGCTCCCTTTCTGCAATTTCTGCATGACAGAAAGATACAGGGGGGTACCTAGGCATGTGGCTGCTGCGTGCGGCGCTACGACGTCCGATCAGCGTTATCGTTCTGGTTTTGAGCGTAGCGTTGTGCTCCGTCCTCGCTCTTGTCCGCATGCCCGTCGATATCTTCCCCAATCTAAATTTGCCGGTGATTTACGTGGCGCAGCCGTTCGGCGGGATGTCCCCGGCGCAGATGGAGGGATATCTCGTGTATTACTACGAATATCACTTCCTCTACATCACGGGCATTGAGTCGGTCGAATCCAAGTCCATTCAAAATGTAGGGCTGTTGAAATTGGTTTTTCATCCGGGCACGGACATGAGCCAAGCGATGGCCCAGACCGTGGGATACGTCGATCGCGCTCGTGCGTTCATGCCGCCCGGCACAGTTGCCCCCTTCATCATGCGATTCGACGCGGGCAGTGTGCCGGTGGGATACCTGGTGTTTTCGAGTCCCACCAAGAGCGTGGCGGAAATTCAAGATCTCGCGCTCAATCGCGTTCGTCCTCTATTCGCGACTCTGCCCGGAGTCTCGGCGCCTCCACCTTTTGGAGGTTCTGCGCGAACCATCGTCGTGAGCGTCGATCCGGATCGACTCCGCGCGTACCGAATGGCGCCGGAAGAAGTCGTCCAAGCTCTCAACGCCGGAAACACGATCGTGCCAGCTGGCAATGTGCGCACCGGAGATTTATTACGGCTGGCACCGATCAATTCCGTGGTCTCAAATGTGAAGGATCTGCAGAATTTGCCTATTCGAATGGGAGCGGGGCCGACCGTATTTCTGCGCGACGTGGGCACGGTCGAAGACTCCAGCGATATCATTACAGGCTATGCCGAAGTAAATGGGCGCCGCACGGTCTACATTCCGGTCACCAAGCGCGCGGATGCCTCGACACTCACCGTCGTCAATGAAGTAAAAGCCAGCCTCGGCCAATTCCAATCCGTCGTTCCCTCAGATATCAAGATCGACTACGAGTTCGACCAATCGGCCTACGTGCGAAATTCGCTGCTGTCTGTGGTGAAGGAAGGGCTGCTAGGAGCTCTATTAACCGGACTGATGGTGCTGCTGTTCTTGCGAGACTGGCGCAGCGCGCTCATTGTCGTTATCACAATTCCTTTTGCGCTGCTCACCGCCGTTGTCGCTCTGTGGGGCGCGGGCCAGACCATCAACATCATGACCCTCGGTGGATTGGCGCTTGCCGTAGGAATCCTCGTCGATGAATCCACGGTAGTGATGGAGAACATCCACAGTCACTTGGCCCAAGGGCGGGAAAAAACCCTCGCCGTGCTCGAAGCGAGCAAGGAAGTGCAGGTTCCCCGCTTGCTCGCCATGTTATGCGTTCTGGCGGTCTTCGTTCCGTCATTTTTCATGGTTGGGGTTTCTCGCTCTTTGTTCGTACCGCTGTCCTTAGCAGTCGGTTTTGCCATGGCGGCATCCTATATATTGTCCAGTTCGCTGGTGCCCGTTCTGTCCGCGTGGATGTTGCGCGAGCCTAAGTATGCAGAACAACAATCGTCCTCGTTTGTTACACGGCTAAGGGACAAGCTGAGTCATGGTCTCGAAAGATTATCTGCCGGCCGCTGGATCACCATTTCGATCTACCTGCTGGCTTCGGCTATCGTAATCGCTCTGTTGGGACCCTACATGGGGAGAGAAATCTTCCCGCAGGTATCGTCAAACCAATTGCTTTTGCGATTCCGCGCACCTACCGGTACGCGTGTGGAGACGACCGAAAGGCTCTCTCTTGATGTGCTGCGTTCGATTCAGGACGCTGCGGGGCCGGGAAACGTCACTACTACGCTGGGATACGTCGGCGTTCAACCGCCGAGCTACCCGATCAACGCCATTTACCTGTGGACTAGTGGTCAGCATGAAGCCGTATTGCGCGTGGCTTTGAATCCCGGCTCGAATATTCGCGCGAACAAGTTCGAGGAGCAATTGCGGAAAACGCTCCCTGGCAAATTTCCGGGTTGCCAGTTTTCGTTTGAGGGTGCAGATATCGTTACACAAATCATGAATTTTGGCGCGCCTACGCCCGTTGAAATTAACGTAGGCGGAGCCGATCTTGCTGCCGACCGCGCATTTGCCGAAAAGGTGCGCGTCGAAATAAGCAAGATTCACGCCCTTCGCGATCTTCAGTACGACGAACCTCTGGACTATCCAAGTATCGACATCAATGTGGATCGCGAACGCGCCGGACAGATGGGAGTTACGACAGCAAACATCGGTCGATCCTTTCTGGCGGCCACGTCCTCCAGTCGATTCTCCGCGCCCAACTACTGGGCCGATCCGAGATCCGGCGTGGCCTATCAGCTCCAAGTGCAAATTCCACAAGCGAAGATGACATCGATCCAAGACGTCGAGCGCGTTCCGGTGATGCAAGGGGCCGCGTCCCATCCGCTGCTGGGCGACGTGGCGCAGGTGGGATACGGAAACGTTGTGGGTGAATATCACCGGCTGAACGGGCAGAGGATGGTGACGCTGACGGCTAATGTGACCGGAGAAGATCTCGGTCGCGTTTCGAAAGAACTGGATGACGCAATCAAGCGCGTCGGCGCGATTCCGCGTGGGGTCAAAGTGAGTGTGCGAGGGCAAATCGAGCCCATGAAACAGACGCTAACAAATCTAGGAATCGGGTTGCTCCTTGCGGTGTTGGTCATCTATCTCTTGCTGGCGGCGAACTTCCAGTCTCTGAAGCTCTCGCTCGTGGTGCTTTCCACTGTGCCTGCCGTCATTTGCGGCGTGCTGTTCATACTCCTCATCACGCATACGACTTTGAACATCCAGTCGTTCATGGGGGCGATTATGGCCATCGGCGTGGCCGTTGCGAATGCGATCCTGTTGGTTACCTTTGCGGAACAGTATCGCCGGGCTGGCAACCCGGCGCTTCCCGCTGCTATTCAGGGCGCTAAGACGCGCATGCGACCCATCTTAATGACCAGCATGGCCATGGTCGCCGGAATGATCCCGATGGCCTTGGGAATTGGCGAAGGGAGCCAACAAACCGCTCCGCTTGGACGTGCGGTGATTGGTGGTCTGTTGTTTGCCACCGCGGCGACGCTGCTGATTCTGCCGTTAGTGTTTTCCATCGTTCAAGAACACGGGGGCGTACGCTCTGCGTCACTTGACCCCGAGGATCCGGAAAGCGACTTTGCCAGTCAGCAAATCCACGCGCCGAACCCTCTTCCTGGAGAAGCCACGTGACGCAAACTAGGGTTCTCTCGATCATCGTTTCCCTTGGCGTGATCAGCGTTTGCGCCTCGTGTGGTTCGAATTCCAGTAGCAGCGCCGTCGCTCAGGGAAATTCTGCAACCTCGCCCTCCGTGGAGGTTGTGAAAGTTACGTCCAGAAAACTGACCATCACGGCTCGATTCCCCGGAGAACTGCAGCCTTATGAATCAGTGGCCGTCTTGCCAAAAGTGACGGCTTTCGTCGACTCGATCAGTGTGGATCGCGGGTCGCTCGTAAAAGAGGGTCAGTTAATGGCCCGGCTGGTTGCACCCGAACTCGCCGCACAGCGCGCCGAAGCACAGTCGAAACTCCAGGGAGCTGCCGCACAGCGCGCCGAGTCTGAAGCAAAACTCTCTTCTGACGACAGTACCTATCAACGACTTAAAAACGCTTCCGCCACACCCGGCGTCGTCGCAGGAAACGACCTTGAGGTGGCACAGAAGGCCGTAGACATAGACCGCGCGCGCGTTGACGCTACGCGCGAGAGCGCAGAAGCAGCGAAGTCGGCATTGAAGTCTGTCACGGAAGTCGAAGGGTATCTCCAGGTCCGTGCGCCCTTCGATGGCGTCGTGACCGAAAGAAATGTGCACCCTGGAACACTGGTCGGACCTGCCAGTGGTTCCGGAGTTGCCTTGCCCATCGTGAGGGTGGAGAAGATAGCCACCCTGCGACTGGTGGTTCCTGTTCCGGAAAAATATGCCGCGGGCATAAACCCTGGAGCAAAGGTCGATTTCGGCGTTCCGGCATTTCCCACCGAAACATTTACGGGAACTGTTGCGCGAATCGCCCATTCGGTGGATGCAAAAACAAGAACGATGCCGGTCGAGCTTGACGTAAACAATGCCGGGCGGCGCCTGGCTCCCGGAATGTTTCCCGAGGTGCTCTGGCCGGTTCACCGGTCCGAGCCCACTCTGTTCGTCCCGGTGACGGCCGTCGCCAGAACCACTGAGGCGACCTTTGTGATTCGGGTTCGCGAGGGTAGCGCGGAATGGGTCAACGTTCAGACGGGTGAGCTCGATGGCAAGTTGATCGAGGTATTCGGTGAGCTGCATGACGGCGATGAAGTCGCGGTGCGCGGCACCGATGAGTTACGTCCGGGAAGCCATGTGAGTCCGAAGCTGCTGTCGCCGGATCCTAAGCCTTCTGCAAAGTAATCTAGCTGTTCCGTATTGAAGTTGTCTTTCTAGGAGGAGGACTCTATGAACGTTACGCGACGTTTGCTGATTGTTTTGTCGATGCTTGCCCTTCCCATTGGCGTGTCGGCTCAAGAGCTAGACACCTCGAAAATCGACCAGGCACTCGGGCGCTCGGGCCAGAAGGCGGGAGACGTTTACAGAGTAGGTTTTCCCCGCACCGACTTACACGTTACCGTTCAAGGCCTATCGATTAAACCCGGCTTGGCTCTCGGATCGTGGGCCGCATTCTCGGGAAGCTCTGACAAAGCTAGCGTTATGGGAGATCTGGTTTTGCTCGACTCGGAAGTTGCTCCCGTGATGGAGAAATTGCGTTCAGCCGGATTTGAAATCACTGCCGTTCACAATCACCTTCTTGGGGAAACACCTCACATTGCATATATGCATTACATGGGGCACGGCCCAGCCGCTCAGATTGCTGACAGTTTGCACGCGGCTCTGGCTGTCTCGAAAACGCCCCTGGCGAAACCCGCAGCACCGGCACCAGAGCCCACTACTCCACCTGAATGGGTCAAGACTGTGAATGATGCCGTCGGTCGGCAAGGAACGCTGAAGGGCGGCGTACTTTCTTTCGGGCTACCGCGAGCGCAGGCGATCACGATGGAGGGCATGACCCTTTCGCCTGCTCAAGGGGTAGCGGAATCAATCAACTTTCAAGAAGCGGGAACCAGCAAGGTAGCCACGACGGGTGACTTCGTGCTTACCGCGGAGGAAGTGAATCCCGTAATTTCCGCGCTGCAAGAGCATCACATCGCGGTCACCGCCCTGCACAGCCACATGCTAACCGAACAACCTCGCTTGTTTTTCATGCATTTTTGGGCAGCCGACAACACTCGGTCCGTGGCGGAAGGGATCAAAGCGGCGTTAAGCCACATCGCAATCCAATAAGGATGGAAACAATTCGGAGGTCGTCAATGCGTTTGGGCTTAGCGCTGGTGGTGTTCTTAAGCTTTTTCTTGAGCTATGCGAAAGGCGATCCGCAATCCATCAAGCCGACTCTGAAAAAGGTGGCGGACTTAGATCTACCCGGTCCTGCCGGCCAGCGCTTCGACTATCTGACGATCGACGAGGAAGATCACTTCCTGCTCTCGGCTCATCTCGGCCCCGGAATTTTGTATGTGATCGATCTCCGCACCAACCAGGTTGTTAAAGCGATTTCTGGATTACCCGGTATCACGGGTCTTGAATTCGTTCCAGGAACGGGCAAGGTGTACACCTCCGATTGGGGCGAGGAAAGAATCGGTATCGTGGACCTGCGTACAATGACCGTCGTCAGGCGCTTAGCTACCAAAGCCAAGCCCAACGGGAGCACTTATGCCGCCCCATTTCGCAAAGTGTACGTCGCCAACACTCTGGGAAAGGCAGTGACGGTCGTCGATGTTGACCAAGATCAGATCGTGAAGACCATCTCCTTCGCGAGTGAAACCGGAATGCCGCAATACGATTCCGTCGCCCATCGGGTCTACGTGAATCTGAGAAGTACGAATCAGATTGCGGAGATCGATCCGGCGACCGACACGGTTGTTGCTCAGTATCCGGTGGAAGGCTGCCAATTCAACCATGGCATGGCCATTGATTCCGTACATCACCGGGCTTTTCTACTGTGCAGCCGAAACCGGATTCTGACGGTCTTTGCGTTAGAGGCTCACAAGGCGATAGCTCACTTCCCAATTCCGGTGGGAGCGGATGTGGTCAAATTCGATTCTGGCCTTGGCCGAATTTACGTGGCTTGTTCCAGTGGATTCATTTCCGTGTTTGAAGCGCAAGATGCCGATCACTATCGCAAATTACAAGATTTCCCAGTTCAGAAAATGGTGCACAGCCTCGCAGTTGATCCGGCCACGCACCGGGTCTATGTTCCGGAACAAGAAGAAAATGGAAAGCCGGTCGCTCGCATGATTGTCTACGAGCCGATCCCCTCAGTGGCAACCAATCGCTGAAGAAGGACTCCAATGCGTCTCGTTCTATTGCTGATCTTGTCTGCAACTCTGGTACGGGCTCAAAAGCAACCCTTGATATTAGAGAAAACTATTCCCTTGCCGGAAGTGCAGGGACGCATTGATCACATGTCTCTGGATTCTCAGGGACAACGGTTGTTCGTTTCCGCCCTGGGGAACAACACGGTGGAGGTTCTTGACCTTAAGGAAGGCAAACGCATTCACACAATTTCTGGCGTTCAGGAGCCGCAAGGAGTTCTCTACGTGGCGAGCACCAACCGTCTATACGTCGCGAGTTCCAAAGATGGCACGGTGAAGGTGTTTGATGGCACCTCATGGAGACTCCTGAAGAACATTGAGTTCGGCGAGGATGCCGATAACCTCCGCTACGATTCCTCAAGGCAGCATGTGTACGTTGGGTATGGAAGCGGTGCATTGGGGGAATTAGACGCGGAGGGCCAGAAAGTCGCTGAAATTCCGGTAGGTTCACACCCGGAATCGTTCCAACTCGAAAGGAATGGTCCTCGTCTCTACGTAAACTTACCTAAATCCAGGAGAATCGCGGTGGTTGACCGCGAAAAACATTCGATTCTAGCAAGGTGGAGCACTGGATTGTCGCTTGCGAACTATGCGATGACACTCGATGAACCGGACCACCGATTGTTCGTTGTCACCCGGTACCCAGCGCAGTTGTTGGCCTTCGATATTGACTCCGGCAAGATCATCCAGACCTTGCCCGCTGTGGGTGACTGTGATGATGTTTTCTTTGATTCCGTCCGGAAGCGGATTTATGCCATTGGAGGCGAAGGCGCTATATCGGTTTTCGGCCAGCAGGATCCGAATCACTACACCGAAATCGTCCGAATTCCCACCATGAAGGGCGCGCGAACTGGTTTCTTCGAACCGGACTTGGCTCGGCTGTTTGTCGCCGTCCGAAGGCAGGGATCCAGTCCAGCCGCGATCCGAGTTTTTAAAATCGCACCGTAGTTGATGGAATGGCTTTGGCGATGGTGTGATGGGAAGTTTCTGCATTCTTATTTGCGGGAGAAATGATGCCAAAGTTCTTGTGCTTCAGACGAATACTTCCAACACGGAGGCAGTCAGCGCCAATCTCTGCCTCCGCTACAACTACCGTCCGGACAGCGATCTCTACATTATTTACAATGTTGGCACGCAGTTCGCCAGCATCGCTCCAGCAAACCCACCGCAAATCCGCGTGACGCGCTTCGCAGTGAAATGGACGTATTCGTTCGCTCCGTGAGGCGTCGGCATGTGATCCGGAGGAGTCGACTTCCATGATCTCGCAGGTAGGACGTCTATTAATCCTTGTATGAAGGAGTCGGCACGATCATCGAGTTTAAGTCCAATCAGATTTGGTTTTTTGAAGATTGTTTTGCTAGCTTGAGCGGAAGGTAAGTCGTTGAAAACGTTAGCAAGGGACGGGGTTCGACTCCCCCGCTCCACCATCTTGGTTTTAGTTTTGAATGGTCGCAAGCTGATCAGAATTATCGAATGGAAGCAAGCCGAAGAATGTCTTGATAGTCGGGACCCAAATAACTGGTCGGCTGAAGAAATTCAATCGTAATTGGCTGGAAGATTTGATTAGTGAGAAGCGATCACATCAGCGCAGCGACACTCTGCGGTCACGGCCGCAGCGCGAGGGGGTCACAAAGGCCGCAGCGGGCTTTTGGCGCGAATCTTGTCGGCCAGCTTGATCAGCCAGCGATAGTTGCTCTCGCGCAGAGCATCCGGTGTTGCGCCGTTGCTTCGTGCCAGCTGCAGGTAATCTTCCGCAATTTCGCGCACGACTTGTGACGTCGGCCGCTTCCGCACCGCAGCAGCAGGCGCCGCCGCTACAGCTGCTGAGCCCGGGATCCTTGCGGCCACAGCCGAGGAGTTCGGAACCGGTGCCGCGACACCCGCGGACTTCGAGGCCGCTGCGCCGGCAAATGCGGAGTTCGGGCCTGCGGAGACGGAGATCGGCGCGTGCATCTCCGCTGCGGGCGCTTCCGCCACTTCGATGATCTGCGCCGGATTTACCACCGTCGTCGCGTTTTCATACGCGATGTGGATTTTGCGTCCTGCGGATCGTGACACGATGTCGATAATGTTAGCGGTAACGATCTGGCCGGAGTACAGCCGCACTTTCACTGTTGAGCCTGTGTTGTAATTCATCCTTGTCCTGTGTTGTGCTCCATCTACATAGGATACATGAGCCGTGAAATAATTTTTAGTCTCTGCGATTGGATTTTGGGGAACGGCGAGTAAGAGGTGGGAAGCTAAGCCAGCAGAGATGGGTCCCGGCAGAGTTTGCTCGGAGAACTGCGCGCGCCTCGGAAGGCGGCCGAATACATTAGACTCAGAGAGTGCGCCGATTAATGTTGCATAAAAAAAGTGTGTAAGCATCGTTTCCACGAGAAACCGCGTCTGTTTCAGGAGCAAGATCACTGGGCCGGAAGTTTGGGTGTCTTTTCGGGCGAGATAGAAGTCTCCAGAAGGATTGCGAGTGTCTCGCGATGCGAAAGGTGAGCTAAGCCGCAATCATTGGACTGCTGGGATTCTGAAGGCGAGAGGGTAACGAATGGCGAGAGTGGTGGCTTTGATGGACGATTTGTTTTTTCAGATGAAGCTGGCGGAGACGGCGAAGCATTTAGGCTTGGAGCTGAAGGTGGCGGCTACGGTGGATTCGCTGATGCAATTGCTGGAGATGGAGCCCTTACCGCGATTGGCGATCGTGGACTTGAACGCGCGCGGCGGGGCTATTGCTGCCATCGAGCGAGTACGAGCGGGAAAGAGTGGCGTGCGCTTGGTGGGATTTTTATCGCACGTGCAGACAGATCTGGCGGCGCAGGCGCGAGCGGCGGGATGCGATGAGGTGATGCCGCGCTCGAGCTTTACGCAGAATCTGGCGGCGATTTTGAGCGCGGCGAAGTGATGATATCTCTGGGCGCCGTTCGCGAATTCATTAAGACGCCCGCCTCGGAAGGCGGCCGCTACATCGGAAACGGAAGATTTCTGAGGTGATTGGTGATTTGGTGCGGTTTTAACCAGAAGGGGCGAACAGCGACTGTGGTCGTTCTCGAAACAACGCTGATGCTGTCAATGATGTTGGCTATGGGTGGTCTTCGCGTGAACGCGATGCCGCAACAGAGCGCGTCAGCAACAGTCAGCGCCAGTGTGATGGCGCAAGAGACTGCGTCGGCAGCAGTAGGCGCGGGCAGCGAGGTTTCGGCGGAACCGGGGAGTCCGGGTGCGGCCTTGCGCGATGCTTTGGTGGCGGCGTGCTCGCAGAGCCAGCAGGAATTCGCGAAATTTTTGACGGCACGAAATTCGGAGACGTTCGCGCGGCTGACCCCTACGGCGCGAGTGGCGCTAATGAAACGATTCGTGCTGCTGAACCAAGTGGGGAAAGCTTCGGTGACGATGAGTTCCTCGGGACGGCCACTGGTCAGGTGCCAGACTCCGGAAGGTGCTGCGGAGTTGCAGATCGGCGGCGCCGACGAAACCGACAATCTGGCGTTCCTGCCGATGGAAGTACGCGATCCCACCGACACGACTGGCAGCAGCGTAATGCACGTCAAGATGGGACTGGTGCGCGAGCGCGGTGAGTGGAAGCTGCTTTCACTTGGCCTGGTGCTGCTGGATTTGCCGTCGCTGGCGGTGGAGTGGGATGCCGCGGAGATCGATACAACGGAGCGACAAGCCATTGACGAGATGAAGGCAATTGCCGATGCCGTAGAGGCTTATCGGAAAAAATATGCGCATTTGCCAGAGACTTTGGACAGGTTGGGACCCGCTACACGAGGCGCAAACGCGGATGCCGACACAGCGGGACTCCTGGATCGGGAGTCCGCACGCGGCGCCAAGAATGGCTACATTTTTCGATATGTGATCGCTGGAGCCAGTTCGCAGGGTGCGCCAGCGAAATTTGAGTTGGCCGCCACACCACAGGTTTACGGTCGCACTGGGCGGCGATCGTTTTTCCGGGACGCAATTGGGGGCTTGCATGGCGCAGATCACCAGGGAGCGGTGGGTAGCGAAACCGATCCGAAGGTGGAATAGCCTGGGAGCTTCCTACACGAACGAAAGTACAGTTAATCGTTTGTATCAAGGTCTGCCGGATGATCTTGCTCCGCCGCGGCCGCACTTACACAATACGATCAGGGCATCCACTCACCCGCGCTCCGCGTAAAGAGCGCGCGAACCTCAGCGTCTCTCGGGCAGAAGGAGACCTGTACATGGCCGATGTTATGGCGGACCGGCGTGAAGCGCCGCGCTACGCACTCATTCTTGCAGCGGAAGTGGTCGAGATCGCTAATGGAGCAAAGCTGACGGCGCGCTCGTCGGACGTGAGCCGCACCGGTTGTTATATCGATACGCTGAATCCGGCGCCCATGGGTGCGGAAGTGACGGTGCAATTACGAAGCGGCGATGCCGCTTTCGAAGCCTCAGCCAGAGTCGCATACGTTTGTCCCGGTCTGGGGATGGGCCTGCATTGGGCCTCCAACGTGGCGCCGGAGAAGATGGCGCTGCTGGATCGCTGGCTGGCGGAAGCGGCGCGAAATCAGTAGCGCGCCATCGAGAGATGTTCGAAGGTACGCGAATCCCCGTTAATCGAAACTCTTCCCGTCAATCACACTCTGTAGAGAAATCGTCAGAGACTTTCTTGGCGTGTGTGGCAACTGACGAGCTGCACCTTTCGAACGCATTGCACAAAACATAAGTAAGACAGCGAGGATTTGTGCCAGGGCGCGCTTGGCGCTACCATCGGCAGTTCTTATGCGGCGGCACCGATGTCTTCCATTTTTAATTTTCCTGGTCCTCACGTTCGCGCTGCTTGCGCCGT
This sequence comes from uncultured Acidobacteriota bacterium, assembly GCA_963788725.1. GTDB lineage: Bacteria > Acidobacteriota > Terriglobia > Acidiferrales > UBA7541 > Acidiferrum. The sequence continues at coordinate 184,855 of CAWBHT010000002.1, forward strand.
TGAGTTTGGCGGCGCCTGCGCAGTTCGATGCGCAGAACGGGCCGCTGCCGGTTTTTGAACTCCACAGTGGATTCTGGATTAATCTGCATCACACTTTGTACTTGCAAGCGCGGCAATCGCGCGACGATCGCACCGCGCCATCGGCGATCGGGGCAGGAGTGGAGACGCATCGCACCCCCAATGAGCGACAGGTTTGGGATGCAGCGGTGGCTTATTACCAGGCCAACTATGCGGACAAGGATCTGCTGTTCAACACCGAACTGACTCTGCTGAAAAATCAGCTGGGCGAATTCGAAGGATGCGATGAGCTTTCCGGCGCGAAGAAGAAGACCTGCGATGCAGGACTGCCACCGGCGCTGACAAAAATTCTGGAGTCGGCGGCCGTGGTGTATCGCGCGCATGAATGGCCGGTACACGATCGAGCGAATCGCGTGTGGATTGCGGGAGTGGCGCCGCTGGTGCGCGAAAAAGGGCTGGGACTTTCGGAACGGCTCGCCGAGGTTTATCAGGCGCGCTGGCCGAAACAGAAGATCCGCGTGGACGTGACCGCGTATGCGAATTGGGCGGGAGCGTATACGACGCTCGATCCTTTGCGCGTGGTAATCGGCAGCACCGATCCGAGGAATCAGGGGAGCGCGGCGCTGGAGATTTTGTTTCACGAGGCGTCGCATGGAATTGCGGAGCCGGTGCAACTGGCGATTAACCGGGAATGCCGCCAGCGGGATAAAGCGATTCCGCGCGACCTATGGCATGCGCTGTTGTTTTACACCACCGGCGAGGTGATCAGGCCGGTGATGGCCGCGCAGGAGGCGGACGCGGGGAGTAATAGCGGCAATGGTGGAAATGGCGTAGCGAACGCACAGTATATGCCTTATGCGTTTCGCGAGCGGTTGTATCAGCGCGGCTGGGATAATTATTTGAGTTTGTTGCGAAGATTTTGGCAGCCTTATTTGGATGGGAAAACGACTTTTGACGACGCCATTGCGCATATGGTGTCGGCGCTTTAGTACCGTTTAATTTTATCGCGGAAGTAAGAGACGCCCGCCTCGGAAGGCGGCCACTACAAAGAGTAGTCGTCTTCCCGCCTCTCGCACGTAGGTCGAAGGTCCTGTAAGGCCGAGAACATCTCCAGAAAGCGCCGCCTGGAAGGCGGCGCTACAAAAGACTGCCGGATGGCGCCGCGGTGCCCCCAAGGCGGTGTGATATAAGGGGCGCCATGTCTAATCTCGTTCGTTCGGTGCGATTTTGTTTGTCCGCGGCAATTTTTGTATTCATGGCGAGCTCTGATTCTCGCGCGGGGCAGGGTGGACAGAACGTTACGCCGTACAAGCCCCCTGATCCCCCGGCGGTGCCTTCTCATGCGGATCTTTTGCGCGGTGAGTATGGCGCTTATCGGGCTAACAACGATCTGCTTTCGTATCACCTGGATATTCGCGTCAATCCGGAAAAGAAGTATCTCAGCGGGAAGAATACGATCCGTTTCAAGATGCTGTCGGATGCGACGCGAATTCAGCTGGATCTGCACGCGGCACTGAACGTCGACAAAATTCTACTGGGAACGGCGCCGCTGAAGTACGAGCGGGATTCTGGCGCGGTGTTCGTCGATTTTCCGAACACTTTGAAGAAGGGCGAGACATATTCCATCGATTTTTATTATTCGGGGAATCCGGTGGAGGTGGGCAGGTTCGGCGCGATCACTTTCAAAAAGGATGCGTCAGGTCATCCGTGGATCAACACCGCGTGCGAAGAGACCGGCGCGAGCGTGTGGTGGCCGAACAAGGATCAGTGGCGCGACGAAGTGGAAAGCATGGAGATCAGCGTAGCTGTGCCGAGCGATCTGGTGGATGTCTCTAACGGAAAGTTCGCGGGGAAGACCGATCTGGGCGATGGGTACACGCGTTGGGACTGGCAGGTGCACTATCCGATCAACAATTACGACGTGTCGCTGAATATCGGGAATTACGAGCATTTTTCAGACAAGTACAAGGAGCTGCCCCTGGATTTTTATGCTTTGCCGGAGGATCTGGAGAAAGCCAGGAAGCAATTTGTGCAGGCAAAGGGGATGTTAGAGGCGTTCGAACACTATTTTGGCGAGTATCCATTTCCAAAGGACGGGTACAAATTAATTGAGGTTCCGTACACGGGCATGGAGCATCAGAGCGCGGTGACTTACGGCAACCATTTCGCGAATGGATATCTAGAGCGCGACTGGACAGGAGTGGGCATCAGCCCGCGATTCGATTTCATCATCATCCACGAAAGCGGGCACGAGTGGTTTGGCAACGCCGTGAGCGCCGCGGACCGCTCGGACATGTGGATCCATGAAGGAATGACGACGTATCTGGAATCGCTCTACGTGGAATACATGTACGGCTACGCGGACGCCATCAAGTACACCAACGGCTACAAACCGAAGGTGAAAAACGATCGCCCGATCATCACCGCACGCGGTGTGAACGCCACTCCGCCGCCGGATCAATATTTCAAGGGCACGCTGTTTCTGAATACGCTGCGAAGCGTAGTAAACGACGACAAGAAGTGGTTCGCGTTGCTGCACGATTTCTTTCAACATTTCAAGTATCAGAACATCATGACGGAAGATGTGGTGCGCGTACTTCAATCAATACACCGGGATGGATCTGACTCCGATTTTCAATCAGTATTTGCGGCACACGGCAATTCCTACGCTGGAATTGAAATTTGAGCAGAGCAATGGGGTGGTGAAGTATCGCTGGAAGGTGGACGAGTCTCGATTTGCGATGCCGGTGCGCGTGGGAGTCGCGGATGAATGGGAGATTATTCGGCCGACTACGAATTGGCAAGAGATGAAGACCGGGTTGAAGAAGGAGGAGTTTGCGGTGGCGACGGATTTGTATTACGTGAGTGTGAGTAAGGAGTAGTTTGGGATATTGCTCGCGCCTGACCTCAGGTTGTACTTCGACCGGCGCACGTTGGCATTTGAGGCTATGGCTCGACCTCGCCGCCGATCGCACACGCCTCACCCCTGTAGGGGTGCGCTACAGCGCCACGTTACGCGTACGGTCGAGCTTCGGCTGTTTCTACGTAGGCTTGGTTGTGCTAGGCTTCCGGTGCCGAAAAAGCCCCGGCTGGCGGCGTTGTCCTATCGCCGCATTGTCCTTCCCGATCGGTTCCGGAACGCGCCTGAAGTAGGCGTCTCGGCGGAACCTAAGAAGCCAGGGCGTCGTCGAATGGTGCAAAACTCCCGGGTACAGAAGCTGCAGCCCGGGATGCAAAAGGAAACAACGCCCATGTCTGGTATTACCGCTACTTCCAAGTCGGCTCAACAAACGATGGAAATCAAGCTGGCACATTCGCCCGATTCAGATGACGCATTCATGTTCTATGCGCTGGCGACGCACAAGCTGTCGACGCCTGGCTACAAATACACGCACGTGCTTTCGGATATTCAGACGCTGAACGACGCGGCGTTGACAGAAACGTATGACGTCACCGCGGTAAGTTTCGCGGCGTATCCTTATTTGCGCGACAAATATGTGTTGTTGGATTGCGGCGCGAGCTTTGGCGAGAATTACGGACCGATCGTGGTCGCGCCGAAGTCGATGCGGCCACAGGAGCTGGCCGGCAAGCGCATCGGCGTTCCCGGGCTGCGCACGACCGCCTATTTGACATTGAAACTGTTCGAGCCGAATTTCGAAGCGGTGGTGATGCCGTTCGACAAGATTCTGGATGCGGTGCAAGCGGAGAGCGTGGATGCCGGGCTGCTGATTCACGAGGGGCAGCTGTTGTTTCCGCAACTGGGGCTGCATCGCGTGCTCGATTTGGGTGTGTGGTGGCACGACCGCACGAAGCTGCCCTTGCCGCTGGGCGGAAACGCGGTGCGCCGCGCATTGGGTCCGGAGCTGGGGCGGCAGGTGGCGAAGACGATTCGCGATAGCGTGGAATATGGTTTGGAGCATCGCGAAGAGGCGTTGAACTACGCGATGCAGTTCGCGCGCGACATGGAATCGGAAGTCGCCGATCGATTTGTGGGAATGTACGTGAATAAATGGACGATCGGATATGGCGAACGAGGAAAGCGCGCTGTTACGGAATTGATTGAGCAAGGTACGCGGGCTGGATTGTTGCCGGAACCGGCGAGCGTGGAGTTTCTGGGCGAGAACTGACGCTCTCAGATTTTTTGCAACGCGGATCTGGATATGGCAGCTCGCCTCTTAGTCGCGTCGCATTTTCCTGACTAGTTTAACCACCTTTGCCCCACACCTATTTTGCGGCCGCAGCCTTCTGCGGCGTGAAGTACAAATCCTGATAGTCAAAGCTGAAATCGGCGAGCGGCGACACCGCTTGCATCGTGAAATGATCGATCGCGCCGTCTGGTTTGAGCGCGAAAGTGACGAAGGCATCCTCGATGGTGCGGTCGCGCCAGTGCGCTTTGAACGTGTCGTACTGCCAATGCTGCAAGTCCGCTACCGCAGCGGGCGTGTGATCCAGGGTGAAGACGAGCTGACCGTTCTGCAGTTTGATAGTGGCGGGACCGTACCACGGATCGGTGTACACGCCAGCGTATTTTTCGACCGCGAGTGAAGGTTTGGAATTTTCGGCGCGGCCGGAAGCAGCCTTTTTGGTGATGTCCGCGGCTTCTTTCTCGTTCTTGTCGTCATTGGCCTTCATTGCGGCGGTCCAGTCGGTGGTGGCGCCGCCGAGATAGTGATCCACGATGTGGAACACGATCGATTCCATGGCGCTAACCTGTTCGGCGTTGGTCAGCACCACGACACCGAGATTTTCTTCTGGGATCAACTGAACGCGTGTGACGAAGCCTGACAGGCCGCCGCTGTGGCCAACCAGCTTCCTTCCTTTGTAGTCGGTGAGAAACCAACCGAGTCCGTAAGAACGAAAATGGCCGCGCAGCGCGGACAACGGGCCGGTCTCAGGTTCATCAATAGGCAGGATTGTTTGTGACGACCACATCTCGTGCGACTGCGCTTCGTTAAATAGCCGACCATCGCGGTCGGGAAATTTTCCGTGGTTCAACTGCACCAAAAACCACTTGCACATTTCCGCGACCGAGGAATTGATGGAGCCGGCCGGCCCGGCATTGTCGAGATCCTGAAACGGAATGACCTGGAGCTTGCCGTCCACTTTGGAGTGCGGAAAAGCGTAATTGTCACCGGGCTTGAACGCAGTGGTGCTGATGGTCGTGGATTTCATGCCGAGTGGCGTGAAGATTTTCTCGCGCACGTAGTCGTCCCAACTGGTGCCGGTCACCGCCGGAATGATTTGGCCGGCTGTCATGTAGAGGAGATTGTCGTAGGCATAGTGGCTGCGAAAACTGGATGCGGGCTTCATGAAGCGCAGTCTGTAAATAATTTCCTGGCGCGTGAAAGTGGTGTGCGGCCAGAACAGCAGATCGCCTTCGCCGAGGCCCATTCCGCTGCGGTGCGTCAGCAGATCGCGGATGGTCATCTCGTGCGAGACGTAGGGATCGTACATCTGGAAACCTGGGAGACGTTGATAGACGGGGTCATCCCACGAGATTTTGCCCTGATCAACGAGGGTGGCGAGGGCGGCAGCGGTGAATGCTTTGGTGTTGGAGCCGATGCCGAAGAGCGTGTTTTCGTCCACGGGATTGGGATCGCCGAGTTTGCGCACGCCGTAGCCTTTGGCGAAAACGATTTTGCCGTCCTTGACGATGGCGACGGCGATGCCGGGGACGTCGAAGGTTTTCATGGTGCGAGTGACGTAGGCGTCCAGATCCGTTGGCGGATTTGTTTGGGCGCGGGTTCGGTCGCCGCTGATACAGGCGAGCGCGAGCACGATTATGAAGAAGCGGGTTGCACGCATCGAAGGCATGATGAGCAAGCTCCTTGTAGAGTCGGCGTGAATTAAATCACAGGGTTCGCGCATAGTGCGAAACGAAATATGCGGTGGCCGGGGAATCTTGACGCGATTGTGCGAGTCCAGTAGTGTCGGCACACGATGAGAATTCTTGGAAGGCTGTTGATCAGCGGGCTGGTTGTCGCCGCCGGATTGTTTGCGGCGTTGCCCACGGGCGCTCAGGCTGCCTCGGAGTATCGGCAACGCGCGGAGAGCCAGGAGGGCTGGCCTACGCAAGCTGTGCGTGGCGCGAAGGGCATGGTTGCTACGGATGAGGAGCTCGGTTCCCAAGCTGGCGTGGAAATCCTGAAGCGCGGCGGAAATGCGGTCGATGCGGCGGTTGCTACTGCTTTCGCGCTCGCGGTCGTTGAACCTGCTGCGGGAAATATCGGCGGCGGTGGATTCATGCTGGTGCGGCTGGCGGGAGGGAAGACGGCGTTCTTCGATTATCGCGAGGTGGCTCCGGGCAAAGCGACGCGAAATATGTACATTAACGCCGATGGGAAGCTGGATCCGGAGGCTTCGGTGACCGGCTATCGTGCGGTCGCGGTTCCGGGAACCGTCGCGGGGCTCGAGTTGGCGTTGAAGACATACGGCACGCTCAAACTTGCGGAGGTGATGGAGCCTGCCATTCGGCTGGCGGAGAAGGGATTTGCAGTGAGTGCGCGGCTGGCGAAAGATTTGGAAGAAGAACAAAAAGATCTGGAGAAATTTCCGCACAGCCGGCGAATTTTTCTGAATGACGGAAAGATGTATCACGCGGGCGAGATCTTTCGGCAGCCGGAGCTGGCGGCAACTCTGAAACGCATCGCTGCGAAAGGATCGCAGGATTTTTATCGCGGAGAAACGGCGCCGAATGATCGTGGAGGATATGCGGCGTGGCGGCGGGCTGATCACGATGGATGATTTGTCGCATTACGCGCCGAAATTTCGCGAGACTCTGCGCGCGGAATACAGCAGTAACAGCCACCGCTGGACGGTGCTCACCTCGCCACCGCCGAGCTCAGGTGGCGTGGCGGTGATCGAGGCGTTGAACATGTTGAACGATGTTCCGCTGAAAGGCTGGGACGATGTGGAGAGCGTGCACATGGTCGCGGAAACGCTGCGGCGAGTGTTCGCCGATCGCGCGGCGTATCTGGCCGATCCGGACTTCGCGAATGTGCCAGTGGCGGGCCTCACCGACGCATGCTACGCAAAGGAACTCGCGGCTACGATCGATCCGCAACATGCGTCATCCAGCAAAACAGTGAAAGCGGGGACACCACATGCTTGCGGAGCTGCCTCCATAAGTGATCGCGCGCCGACAGAGATCGTGAGCCTCGGTGAAGGCCCGCACACTACGCATTTTTCGGTTGTCGACGCGGCGGGGAACGCGGTGGCCAGCACCTACACGCTGAACAATAGCTACGGATCGCACGTCACCAGCAGTGCGGGGTTTCTGCTGAACGATGAGATGGACGATTTCACCACGCAACCAGGAGTGCCGAACGCGCTGTTCGGGCTGATTCAGTCAGAGGCGAACGCGATTGCGCCGGGGCATCGCCCGCTCAGCTCCATGACGCCGACGATTTTGCTGCGCGATGGGAAGTTAAGCTTCGTCACCGGGTCGCCGGGCGGGCCGACCATTATTTCCGCCACGCTGCTGAGCATATTGAACTGGATGCGCTTGGGTATGGACGCGCAGAGTGCGATCAACGCGCCGCGTTTTCACCATCAGTGGCTGCCGGATCAAATTCTGATGGAACAAAATTTTCCGGAGAGCATGGAGCAGGCGCTGAAGTCACGGGGCTTTACGGTGAAGCGGCGAGGACACATTGGATTAGTGAACGCCATCGGCATCGATGCGAAAACGGGTGAGCGTTCGGGCGCGGCCGATCCGCGCGACAACGGCTCGGCAGTGGGCTACTAGTGGTGTATTTCAGCCAGCAAGGCCTTGATGACCTCGGTAGCGATGTGCAAGTTCGTCGATTGAAGTCGCAAAAGCGCACTTCGAAGATCAATCAAGCCAAGTAGTGCCGCGTCTCGGAGAACTCCAACGTTCCAAGCACTGAAATTCCGCGGCGCTCGGCCAATCTTCGTGCGTCTCGGTCGTCAATGATCAGCTGATCTGCATGAAGATCGTCTGGCAGGAGATTCGCGTCTTGTTCGCCGGCGTCAAGCACGCTGATCGAAACATCGGGCGGAATTTTGGGGCTGCAAATCTCAAGCCAGCTAGGAGGCTGATTAACCCACTTGCGTGTAACTTGTGGCGCACATGGGTTCGACAGCTCGTCGCGCACCTGTCGCGGAATGACTACATGTTTGTAGAGTTTTGCAAGAAGCGTAATTTCGTGGACGAGGATCAGATAGTTGATCGGCAAGGTATCCGACGCGCGAGAAGTTACGCCGAAGGAAGAAGCCAAAATCCTTCTGTTTATGTCGGCCGGATATTTTAAAATGCATCACCCGACGGAAACGGCGATTGTGGATAGGATTAAAGCTACCGCAAAAATCTCCAAGGCGCTCGCCGTCATCTACAGCAATAAGTATTTCTAGCCTCACGCAAACTATACCGTGTTATTTCCTTTGTAAGCGTCATTGCCAGCGCCGCGGTCTTGGTCTATGCTGCGACTCCGGATTGCGACTTATTCCACAACAATCGCGACTTGCACCGCACCCGCAAAATGCGCAGCTCCGTCTCGCATGGGAGACCGGCACACTATGCGGCATGCTGCTCGTTGTCTGCGCTTTCACACTCTTCTACTCCTCGCCTGCGCGCGCCCACCAGAACGATTCCAGCGCTCCCGTTGTCGTCCAACCCGGCGCGCCAGGCCAGCCCAGCAAAACTTTGCCGCCGTCGACCAGGGGCAAGCTGCCGCCGCGCTCCCAAGCCGATGTGAACTTCATGCAGGGCATGATCATGCATCATGCGCAAGCCGTCGAGATGACCGCGCTGATCGACTCCCATACCCGGAACAAAGATCTGCACACGCTCGGCGCGCGCATCAGCAGCTCGCAGACCGATGAAATTAAATTTATGAAGCGCTGGCTCCTCGCTCACGGCGAAGCCACCTCCATGACCATGCCCGGAATGTCCAAAATGGACAAATCGGGCCAACCCATGGCTCTCATGCCCGGCATGCTTTCACCTCAGCAAATGGAAGCACTGCGCAATGCGAACGGTGCCGAATTCGATCACCTTTTTCTGACCGGCATGATTCAGCACCACGAAGGCGCGCTGACCATGGTGAAAGATTTGTTCGACACCGCCGGCGCAGGCCAGGACGCTTCCTTGTTCAATTTCGCCACTGATGCGGACAACACCCAGCGCGCCGAGATCAAGATTATGCAGTCGATGTTGGAGAAGAAATCCTCCGAGGAGAAACGATGAACCGAATCCCCAGCTTTGCCCTTCGTCTGACCGCCGCTGCGCTGCTCTTGCTCTTCGGCGTCAGTCGTCTGCACGCCCAGGAGCAGAAGCCTGCCACTCCGCCTGCGGACCAGTCCGCCGCCGACGATGACGATGAAAAGGACAATCCTTTTATGCCCGAGCCCGCTCCAGCTCTGCCGTCAGGCATGAGCGGCTCCGACGCCAACGATCCGCGCGCCAAGCTCACCCCCGGCCTCTACGACGCCGGTGAAACCTCCATGGGGATCAAGCACCTCATGCTTGCCAAAAAGCCCGATGCCTTTCAGCTCGGCGCGTCCAGTCCCGATGATCCCAAAGTTGAAAAAGTGATCGGCCAGCTCGGTATGCCCGGCATCTCGAAAATTCCCAAGTCGATGCACCTGGTCATCGCACAGCTTGCTTTCGGTAACTCCGACTTGGCCTTCCAGGGCAATCATCTGTTCCAGGGAAATTTTTATGGCATGAATATCTATGACATCTCCAATCCCGCGAACACCAAGCTGCTCACGTCGCTGGTGTGCCCGGGCGGACAAGGCGATCCCTCCGTTTACAAGAATCTTTTGTTCATGTCCGTGGAAATGCCCAACGGACGCCTCGATTGCGGTACCGAAGGATTTGCACCCGGACCTCCGCCCACTCCGGAAGAAGAAAAAGACAAAGAGAAAATGAAAAAGCGCATCCCGGCGGCCGCAAAAAGAACGTTTCCGCGGTGTGCGCATCTTTGATATTTCCGACATCAAAAATCCCAAGCAGGTCGCCGCCGTGCAGACCTGCCGCGGATCGCACACGCATACGCTGGTCGTCGATCCCAACGATAAAGATAACGTTTACATCTACGTTTCAGGCACATCGTTCGTGCGTCAGCCGGAAGAATTGGCAGGCTGCTCAGGCGAAAAGCCGGATAAAGATCCGAACACCGCGTTGTTCCGTATCGACGTGATCAAGGTTCCGGTGGCGGCTCCGCAGGAAGCGAAAATCGTTTCCAGCCCGCGCGTGTTCATCGATCCGCGCACCGGCGCCATGAACGGCCTGAACAACGGCGGCACGCACGGCAAAAAAGGCAGCCGAGAAGCCTGCGGACACCGACCAATGCCACGACATCACGGTGTATTCAGCGATCGGCCTCGCCGCCGGCGCCTGCTCCGGCAACGGAATCCTGCTCGACATCAAGGATCCGGTTCATCCCAAGCGCGTCGACGCGGTGAACGATCCGAACTATTCCTATTGGCACTCCGCTTCTTTCTCGAACGATGGAAGCAAAGTCGTGTTCACCGATGAGTGGGGCGGCGGCCTCGGAGCGCGGTGCCGTCCGAACGATCCGAACAAATGGGGCGCCGATGCGATCTTCAATCTGAAGGACGACAAGCTGACGTTCGCGAACTATTACAAGCTGCCTGCCGCGCAGGGCGACACCGAAAATTGCGTGGCGCACAACGGCTCGCTCGTTCCCGTTCCCGGCCGCGACATCGAAGTGCAGGCCTGGTATCAGGGCGGCATCTCCGTCATGGACTTCACCGACACGTGCGCACCCGTTTGAAATCGCCTACTTCGATCGCGGCCCGATTGATCCCAAGATGCTGGTGCTCGGCGGCGATTGGTCCGCCTACTGGTACAACGGCAACATCTACGCTTCGGAAATTGCCCGCGGCCTGGACATCGTTCGAACTCACGCCGACCAAGTTTCTGACACAGAACGAAATCGACGCCGCGAAAACCGTCCATCAATCCGAGCTCAACGTGCAGAATCAGCAAAAGATCGAATGGCCCTCGCAGTTGATCGTCGCCAAGGCTTATCTGGATCAGTTATCGCGCTCGCAAGCCTTGCCGGCAGACAAGCTCGCGAATCTCCAGAAAGCGGTTCAGGCCGCCGAAACCTCGCACCTGAACAAAGGCAAAGTCGCAAAGCTCCAGCAGATGGCGCCATCGCTGGAACAAACCGCCGCCACCGCAAAAACGCCGGCAGACGCCGCGCGCCTGCGTGCCCTGGCCGAAATCCTGAAGCACCCAACGGCCTAACGACTGCGGGAGCGCGGCTGCCAAGCGTCAGCGAAAACGTAGCGGAATTTGCTGCGGCATCTGCTAGCACAGGCGCTCCTGTTTACCCTGAGCCGCAGGGCCTATGCCCCATGCCTCCCGCAATGGTCAGCGGAAAACGAAGTAAAGTTGTAACGATGAGAAGTATTCGTGCTCTGTTGCTTCTTTATCTCACTGCTTCTTTAGTTCACAGCTTCGTTGCTTCTTTTTCAGCCGCGGATGTGGACCGCGCTGAAGCTGAGGATGACGTGGCCGCCGGCGGTGGGCCGGCCGAAGCTGAGCATCGGACGGAAGCGGGAGAAGAGCAACATTTGATCGAGCTGGTGCCGAAGATCCGTGCTTCTGGGACCAGACAAAATCTGATAGCCGACCATCTGGCCGTGGGCATCGACGGTTACATCGAGAAGCAGGCCATGCGGCAGCGCGAGTTCCGAGTCGTGCTGTTCCCAGGATTGCGGGAAGTCGGAGAGCGAGAGGAGCTTCAGCGGGTTGCAAGATGTTGATGGGCACATCGTTCTGAACGGCGCGAACGGTGATGCCCGGCATCATCAATTGCAACACGACGGCGAATACCAGGATGGCGGAAACGAATCCACCAGTGGCCGGCACAGTCAGCGGGCGGAACACGTTCTCCAGCAAAATTTCTGCGCGATCGCGCACCCTTCGCACGCGGCTCCGCAAGTCCTGCGTAGGCACGGATTGGGCGGCCGCCACACGAATGCGCACGGCGAGATCAGCGGGCGGCACGGTACGCGGAACGCGCGACAACAACACCGCAAGTTTCCGGAAGCGTTCCAGCTCTTCGCGGCAGGACACACAGCTTTCCAAATGGGCCCGTACGCGCACACGTTCGCTGGCTCGCGAAGCGCTGGTTACCGACCCATCGATATAGCCGGCCAACTTAGGACGAACTGTGGCGCAGGTCATGGCAGATCACCACTTTCAAAACCTTCCCGCAAAAACTTGGTGTGCGCCGCTGAGTTCGCCGAATGCTGGCCGTTAGCGGGCGCAAATGGCGGGTGCGGCATGCGGCTGGAGCTCCCGTGCTCAGAACGATGCTTCATGCGTCCGATACGCTGTACCGCAGAGCGGTCGGCCAGCAGCGGCTCCAGCAAATCTTTCGAGCGCGCGGCGTCCGCGAAGAATGCGCGATTTCACCGTGCCCACACTGCATTCCAGTACCTCGGCGATCTCTTCGTAGCTCAGGCCTTCCAGATCGCGCAGGATCACAGCGCCGCGAAAGACATCGGGCACGTGTTGTAGCGCGTCTTGCACGACGGCTTGAATCTCGTGTGCCGCGAACTGCTCGAATGGCGTTGCCGCCAAATCTTCAATTTCGATGGAGCTGTGTCCTTCTTCGGGTTCCGCATCGATCGAAACGTTTTTCTGCAGATGGCGCTTGAACCAGCGCTTGTGATTCAGCGCTTCGCGAATGGCGATGCGATACAGCCACGTTTTCAGCGAGCTGCCCTGCCGGAAACTGCGAATCCCGCGAAACGCCTTCAGGAAAACTTCCTGGGTGCCATCAGCGGCATCGGAACCATCGCCGAGCATGCTCAGGATGAGGTTGTAGACAGGTCCGTGGTAGTGGGTGACCAGCCAATCGAAGGCAGTTTCCGAGCCGGCCTGCAACTCGGTTACGAGTTCGGCTTCGTCCCGGCCCCAAGTGAGGGCGCTGACCCAATCGGACACTGTCGGCCTTTCCGGCTCGCCTGCGAGCGTCGAGCCTTCCTGACCCAGCAAATGCGACCGTAAAGCCGGCCGCGACGGCACATCTGACCCAAATTCACGACCCGGGTTGGACATCCGCTCCGCCTCGAACGTACCCGGTATCCTGGTCTAATGGCTTAGACACCGGCAAGGGCGCTCATGTTTCCAAGCGTGGCTGCCCTTGATGGCGATTCTGGCACTTTGTGCCCATAGCTGCAATGGGCCGAGCGTCCTGAGCGTGCCGGTACGGGGTTGCGCCGGTATTCGACCCGCATCGAAGTAGCCTCAGTTGGGATTCCTGCTCTTCCCACGGGCTCCTTCAGTGACAAAGTTGGCTCGTTTCCTCAACCTCGCCCAGGTCCCTCGCTCCCATTGGTTGCTTTGGGACGAAGCTGCTTGGTCGCATCTTCGCTTAAAGGGTATACCCCCGGGCAGTTCATATGAAGTATCAAAGGAAAGGACTTGCTGGAGGGGCAGTTCGCAAGTTGTTGAAAACAAGGCAGGCGCCGAGATCAAATTGGGCGGAGCCGCTGCTGTGGAGTCGGTGTTTAAATGTCAGCGACTTGAGCCGTTCAGAAGGTTGGGCGTCTTAGGTAAGGAATACACGCATGAGAATAGCATTATATTAACTAAATGTTCATTTATATGTTTGAGGTATCCGCCGTATTACTTGGCTTGCGAATTGATTGAGAGAGCGGAAGGGAGCCTCGTGGTGCTCATTGCTTCTTTCCTCGTCACATCGTTACCTCCTGACTTCGTAACATGCTTCCTTCGGCTTTTCTCGACCTGATCTTCCGTTCAGCTTGTTCTCAGTACACGCCTGTACTTCGTCCGCAAAACAACATTGCCTCTGCTGGGTTGTAATAGTTGCGGGGGAGTTCGATGTCATTCGAGTCTGACAATCGCGTGCGGCAAACGGGTGTGCGGCAGGCGCTACAAGCGCTGGCGGCAAGCAAGGCGCAGGCTGCTGAGTCGCGGCAGCACGCGGACCGCGCGCAAATCGCAATCAGGGGCGCGGCTGCAAATCGACTGCGACTAGCGCATCCCGCGGAGCTGCGGGTGGCGCGATGGTTCACACTGGCGCTTTTTGTCGTCGCGATTCTGGTGGGACCGCAGGTGACCGTGCACGCGCAGCAGTCGGTAGGCTCCGCGGAGCGCGCATTATTTGAATCGGCCAATCGTGAGCGCGTGGCCCAGGGATTGCCGGCGCTGCGCTGGGACGACGCACTGGCGAACGCCGCCAGAGAGCACGCGGTTCGCATGGCGCAACGGAATACGTTATCGCACCAGTTTTCCGGCGAGTTGCCGCTGCAGGATCGCGCGCGGCAGGCTGGGGCGCGCTACACGGTGATCGCTGAGAACGTCGCAGAAGGCCCGAGCGCGGAATTCATTCATACCAGCTGGATGAACTCGCCGCATCATCGAGCGAACTTGCTGGACCCGGATCTCACGGCCATCGGAATTTCCGTGGTGCTGTCCGCGGATCGTAACGGCCGAGGAATGTTGTTTGCCGTGCAGGATTTCTCGCAGTCCATCGCGAGGTTGAATGTTCAGCAGCAGGAACGTCAAGTCAGCGCACAACTCGCGGCGCGTGGCCTGCATGTCACCGCGGGAGCCAACGACGCACGCAAGACCTGCGTGATGGATCACAACGCCTGGGCCGGTCCGACGCCTAGCCTGATGGTGAAATATGAGGCATCCGACCTGAGTCAACTGCCGGCGCAGCTCGATCAGAAAATCCAATCGGGAAAGTATCGGGCCGCGGCAGTGGGCGCGTGCCAGCCACCCAGCTCGGGCAGCTTCACGCATTTTCGCGTGGCAGTGCTGTTGTACTGACACCGCTACAGACCCGTGGTTTGACTGCCGCAGTTTAAAAACGTGCGTACATTCAGCTTGCTTTTCGCCGTTGGAGCGGCATAGACTGCTGGCCATGGTTCGGAATGCCTACTCGTATTGGTTTGGCTTTTGGTACCCACTTACAACTGGGCGAGGGGCGATTTTGTAAGCAGAGCAACAAAGCGGAAAGAATCGACCCACTCGCAAGCTGAGTGGGTTTTTTGTTTTTTGGAGTGGTGAACGGAAAAGGGCGTCACGGCGGAGTGTTTTTCTTTGCTGGGTTTTCGCTGACAGGCATGTAGCGGCACTTGGGTGAGACGCGCGCGATCACGAGTTGGATTTTAGAGGGGAGGGAGTGGGGATGATTATTTCGATAAAGATGCATGCTTCGCGGCAGGAGATCGATGAGGTGCGCGAGATTGTGGAGCACTTTGGCTACAAGGTGCACTCGATCGAGGGAGAGGAGCGCGTCGTGATCGGAGTCGTGGGAGTGGGCGATGTGACTGCGTGCATGGAATCGGTGGAGTCCATGCCGCAAGTGGAGAAGGTGGTGCGGATTTCGGCGCCCTATAAATTTGTGAGCAAGCAGTTCAAGCCGGGGCGCACACGCATTCGCGTGAACGGATTCGAGATTGGCGGCGATGAGTTTGTGGTGATGGCGGGGCCGTGCTCGGTGGAGTCCGAGAAACAGATCATGCAGGCGGCGGAAGGCGTGGCGAAGGCGGGCGCGAAGATGCTGCGCGGCGGCGCGTTCAAGCCGCGCACATCGCCTTATGATTTCCAGGGGATGGAGGAGGAAGGGCTGAAATTGTTGCGCAAGGCGAAGGAGACGACCGGGCTGGCGACGATCACGGAAGTGATGAGCGATCGCGATGTGGACTTGATCGCGCAGTACGTGGATGTGATGCAGGTGGGCGCGCGCAATATGCAGAACTTCGTGCTGTTGAAAGCGCTGGGCAAGTGCGGGCGGCCGGTGCTGCTGAAGCGCGGATTGAGCGGCACGATCAAGGAGTTGTTGATGTCGGCGGAATATATTGTGGCGCACGGGAATCCGAACGTGATCTTGTGCGAGCGGGGAATTCGGACGTTCGAAACGGAGACGCGCAATACCTGCGACATCGCGGCGATTCCGGCGCTGAATGAGTTGACACATCTGCCGGTGGTGCTCGATCCGAGTCATGCGACCGGGAAGCGCAGCCTGGTGCCGGCGGTGTCGCGCGCGGGCGTGGCGATCGGAGCGGACGGATTGATCGTGGAAGTACATCCCGCGCCCGAAAAGGCGATCAGCGATGGCGCGCAGTCGCTGGATCTCGCGCAATTCGACAAAATGATGCGCGAGCTGAAGCCGTATATTGCGCTGTGGGAGGCTTCGCGGCAGGGCGAAGCGAAGGCGGCGGTGGCAAGTTAGGCGCAAGTCGCAGCCTGCGCGTTGTGCTGCGCATTGTAACGAGTAGCGGCACCCATCGAATTGCGTTGACGTTCAGGACAAGGCGCGCGCCGCCCTGTGCGCTGGCCGGTGCATCCTAGGACTAGTGTTTGGGTCCCCGGAAAGGCATCGTGAACCAGCAGGCGATACGACTTGGGCGTGGTTTGCATGGTGATCGATCGCTGATGCGATCTGTTGTGGTGATGTTTTTGCCGCTGGTATTGCTGGGATCGCTCGCTAGCGTCGCGTCTTCACAGCAGGAAAATCCACCGACTAACTCCTCCTCATCGCACGACAAAACGCAGCCAACTGCTGCTGCGAAATCTGCACGGCCACGAATTCAGTTGTTGAATGCGAATGAAGGCCACGAAATTTTGGCCGTGACGCGGCAGCATGAGCCTGCATCGCGCGCCACGCAGGATTGCTCGCACCTGGTGCACCAAATTTACGAGCGGGCGGGCTTTCCGTATGCGTACGTCAACTCCTTCGATCTGTACGCGGGCAGCGAGAACTTCTGGCGCGTGAAGAATCCGCAGCCAGGCGATCTGATTGTGTGGCCTGGGCACGTGGGGATCGTGGCAAATCCGAAGGCACATTTGTTTTACAGCCTGGTGCGATCGGGGCTGGATGCGGAAGATTACGAATCGCGCTATTGGAGATCGCGAGGCAGGGCGCGATTCTATCGCTATGTGGTGGCGGGCGGCGGAACATTGGCGGCGACTGCGCAGACCGATGCGGCAGCAACGGGGACTTCGCGCGCGAAGCGTGCAGGGGCGGTCACGACTGCGAGTGCGGCCACGGCGCCATCGACGATGGAAGCGTCGGAGCGGACGCGCGTTTTCGATAGGGATGAGACTTCCGCCGAGAAACCGATTGCGGAAATGTCGGCGAGGGCGTCGGAAATGCCACGGAGCATCGCTATCGCGCAGGGACGCAAGCAGCCGACGCGTGAGGAAGTGGCCGCGGCGATTTCGGAATTGAGCAACGCTTCTGGCGCCGCGTTGCGGAAGGATGCGGCGCACACGACGGTGCCGCTGATTGTTTTTGATCAGTTCAACGTGAGCAAAGTGGAGCTGAAGCACGATCGCGGTTGGGCGTTTGTGGATTTGCAGATGCGGGCATCGTTGTGGGACGGCGAAGCGAATGTGGCGCCGCGCACAGAAACAGTGCGATGGGAATTGCGGCGTGGCAAGAGCGGGTGGGAAGCGGTGGCTCCTTACGATCGGACGTTTGTGCCGCGAGATGCGGCGGTGCGCAACATTGCGGGACGGATTTCGGATTTGACGCAGCAGGTTGGCGGAGATAAGGAAGCTTCGCGGCAGGAAGCGGCGCGGTTGACGAAATTGTTGGCGGTGTTGTTGGAAGAGGGCGGCGGGAAGAGTTCGAATTGAATTCGGGCTTGGCTTTACGCCGGGAGCCGAGCGGAGGCTATTGTGGCAAGACGCGGTGGCCCGGGAGGGGACTAGCCCCTCCCGTACAGAAGATTGTCCAACCGCCGTGCTTCGAGGACGCTCTAGCTACCGCGCGGCGGTCGAACTGGCCACGGCTGTGGAATTTAGCCGCGGCAGGCGAATTCTGGCGCGGCCGGTGACGTTAGCCGCGGAAATAGAGATAGGCCCCTAGGATGCAGGCTAGGACCAGGGCGGAGCCGGCTACTTCTTTCCAGCCCCAGCTGGCGCGGGTGACGGCTTTTTCTTCGGGCGTGACGGTGGCGAATGTCACGTGGTTGAGCTTGGAGTAGTCGGGCGCTTCGGTGGCGTAGCTTACGCCGAACATGACGATGGCTGAAATGATGGCGATCAGCACGCTGTAATACTGGAAATACATTTTGTTGACGATCCAGAAGAACGAGCCGACGGGATAGCCGTTCTCGAAGCCGTGAAGCCCCAGTGTTACTGGGGTGTCGATCATCATGCGGAAAATTCCGACAGCGAAGCCGACCAGCATGGACCAGAACGCGCCTTTGGCGTTGAGGCGCTTGAAGAAAACTCCGGCGAAGAAGACTACGAAGATCGGCGGAGCGAGATAGCCCTGCACGGCCTGCAAATATGTGTATAGACCTTGCGCGCCCTTGATTACCGGAATCCAGATCAGCGCGATTACCACCATGAGGCCGGTAGCAATGCGACCGACGCGCACCAACTGCGACTCTGTCGCTTGCGGCTTCCACTTTTGATAGATGTCCACGGTGAAGAGGGTGGAGCATGCGTTGAAGACGCCGGCAAGAGAACCCATCAACGCGGATAGCAACCCGGCGACGACGATGCCGCGGAACCCGGGCGGCAACAAATACTGCACCAGCATCGGGAAAGCGCCCTGTGCCACGGAAGAAACGGCATGGCCGTCGGGACCGATCATTGGTGCGAGTTCGGGGATTTTTCCGCTTTTGGCCAGCGCGAAGCAAATCAGGCCCGGAATAATGAATAGATAGACGGGAAAGAGTTTGAGGAAGGCGGCAAAAATGGAACCGCGCCGTGCATCGGTTTCGTTCTTGGCGCCGAGCGCGCGCTGCACAATGTATTGGTCAGTGCACCAATACCATAGGCCCACCATCGGCGCGCAGAAAAGCATTCCGAACCATGGGAAATTGTCGTTGAAATACCAGGCTTCTTTGACCAGCGCGCCAGAAGCATTGGTCTCCAGCACGGGCGCCCAGGTGCTTTGCACGCCGGCCGGGATCATCGGCTTCCACAAGTTGAACATGTCGGAGCCACAAAAGGCGCGCAGTTCGCTCCATCCACCGAGCTTGTGTAAGCCGTAAAACGTGAGCAGCGCGGAGCCGCTGATCAGCACGACGACCTGTACGGCATCGTTGTAAGCCACTGCGCGCATGCCGCCGAGCGTGGTGTACAGGCCGGTGAGCACGATCACCAGCACTGAGCCAATCCAGAAACTGTCGATGGTGGTGTTGCCGATGTGCAACTGAAGTTCGGGGAAGAGCGTGCCGAACACTACGCCGCCCGCGAAAATGCCGACCGCGATTTTGGAGACGATGAAGGTAACGATTGAAATTATGGAGAGGATGTAGCGGGAACTGGTGCTGAAGCGGCGCTCGAGAAACTCCGGCATGGTGAACACCTGCGAGCGCATGTAGAAGGGAACGAAGACCCAGGCGAGAACAAGCAAGCACCAGGCGTGCAGTTCGTAGTGCGCGAGAGCGACGCCGCTGGTCGCGCCGGAGCCCGCCAATCCGACGACGTGCTCCGAGCCAATATTTGAGGCGAAGATCGAAGCACCGATAATCCACCAGCCGAGATTGCGGCCGGCGAGGAAGTAATCGGTGGTGGTGTCCTTGCCTTTACGAACAACCCACCACGCGACGCACATCAGAACGCCGAAATAGAGCGCGATCAACACCCAATCGATGCTGGTCAGGTGGGTTCTTGGAGGCTGTGCCACCAAAAAAGCGGCGAAGTTCGTCAAGCGAGTTCCTTTCTTGACAACTCTGGAGAAGCAACTGCGGCCGACAGGCGGCCGGGTAAACGATTACGGATGCCGGGATTGTACAACGGGTCTGGCGGATTCGCGCGCAGGGTGTGACGGGGGAGCGTGTGGTGTGCTCACGGAGGTACTAAAAGGAGTAAGGCGGGGGGTGGACGAATGTTACGCGTTTTTCACCGTGACCTCTGGCCACGTTATTCGTCTATGAATGCGCAGTGTGGGCAAACTTTGTGCCGTGCGGATACGTATCTGCATGGTCGGAGAAGTGATGCGTCGCTACGAATAGCGGCAGACCGTGTGTTGCTAGGACCGAAGGAGAAGCTTGTGGCATTATCGAGCACCGTCGAGCGGCGTCGGACTTCCATGCGCGGTAAAAATACGAATGGCAGCATGCCTGCCTACCAGCGGATTCAAGCGACGATCCGAAAGCGGATTGAGGATGGCGAATTGCATCCGGGTGATGCGGTGGAGTCAGAACGAGAGCTGGCGCGGCTGCATCAAGTGAGTCTGATGACTGCACGGCACGCACTGGCGTCGCTGGAACGCGAAGGAGTGGTGGAGCGGCGGCGGGGGATCGGGACTTTCGTCGCTACACCGAAGATTCACTTCAACAAGCTGACTAGCTACACCGAGCAGATGGCGAGCCGCGGGCTCTCCGCGCGATCGAAGATTTTGACCGCGAGCGTCGTAAACGGGGAGCACGAAATTGCGGCGCGGCTGGCGTTACCTTCGGGCAGCGCGCTGATCAAGGTGGAACGCGTGCGTCACGCAGCGGACGAGCCGTTCGCATTGGAAACGTGCTATCTGTCGGCGGATGAGTTCAAGGGGCTGGACGATGCGCTGGTGGAACGAAGCTCGCTGTTTGCGATTCTAGAGCGAGATTATGGAGTGGAGCTCGCGTACGCAGATGAAGAGATCGACGCTACAGCCGCGGATGTGAGAACCGCGAAGTTGCTGGCGGTGCCGCGCGGAACTTCACTGCTGCGGATTCGGCAGCTGATTTATACGAGCAAAGGTAAGGCGGCGATTTATGTGCTGGGGCTGTATCTTTCCGGACGGCACACGCTGGTGATTCGCAGATTTCGATAGTCTTCTCTTTTTGGTGGGCCTAATCGAGCGCGACACGGTCAATGTCGGATAGAAATGGGCGAGCGTAGGGCGATGGCGCCGGGCCGCTGGAGTCGCGAACCACAAGTTCAGGCTCAACCGCGATCTCCTGCACGTATTCCGTGGTGCCCTCAATGCGGTCAATCAGTGTTTTTGCGGCGATTTGTCCCATGCGTTCCAGCGGCTGACGCACCGTGGTCAGGCTGGGAGTATTGAACGCGGCGGAAGGAATGTCGTCGAATCCAACGACAGAAATATCCTGAGGCACGCGCAGGCCGGCTTCACGCAACGCCCAGGTGGCACCAATTGCGGAGATATCGTTGTAGGCAAACAACGCTGTAAAGCTGTGGCCGCGGCCGAGCAACTCTCGCGTGATGGGGTAACCGAGATGCGGCGTCGAAACGGTGCTGTCGATTTGCGCGGTCAGCTCGGAACGGACCGCGATGCCAAGTTCCGCGGCAACTTCACACACTGCGTTCCAGCGAGTCGCGGAATCAGAGCTGAGCGGATGCCCTTTGAGGAAGGCGATATCTTCGTGACCGAGTCGCGCGAGGTGAGTCAGCGCCAGGCGCGCAGCCAGTTTGTGATCCAGCACAACGTTGGTCACGCCATCGACATGCCCGTGACCGGAAACCGCGACGGTGGGCAGCGGCAGCTTTTCGTGAAGCGAAGTGTCGGTGGTGATGAAGCCTTCGACCCCGCGCGTCAGCAACATCTGCGCGTATGCTTGCAGCAATTTCGGATCGTGCCGATGGATTACCGTGAGGAAGAAAAAATTATGGCGGCGTAGATATTCCTCGATGCCGCTGATGACCATGGAACCGTAACTATCGCCGATCTCTTCCGCAATCACGCCGATGGTATAGGTGCGCTGAAGCCGGAGCGATCGCGCAAAATAATTGGGACGATAGTTGAGATCTTTGGCGGCGGTGAGGATGCGCTTTTTAGTGCGCTCAGGGATGGACCGAGCTGCGGCGGAATTGTTCAGAGCTGCCGAGACCGTGCCGGGTGTCAGCCCGAGATAGTCCGCGATCGTCTTGAGCGTAACCTTCGGCTCGGTCGAAACAGCCAAACTTTTCTTGCCTGTAGTCGCCATTACAGAAAACCCCCGGGAGTCTCAACTGATAACGGCTCAAGAACATTGGCATGCGATTGCGAACCGAGGATTGAAAACCTCGTTGGTCAGCAAAGTTGCCTGGATCTCCAGCCCGATTCAGTTGGAACAACCGAGCCTCGACAATACCTTCCGTATACCATAGATCCTGCCATTGCAGATAGGACGCGCGAGGTGCGGAAAAGGCTTTGACGAGGCAGTCTCCGGCGCGGTCTTTGTTCGCTCGCGTGCAATGTTTGGGAGTTGTTTGCGGTCGATAAAGTAGTGGAAGTCATGTTGGGCGCTCAATAGAATGACCGCGCGACAATTTATGGCCAGCAGTGATGACCAGCAATATTGACCGTACGGCAATGAAGCAAAGTTCATTTGATTTGAAACGAGGTAGTCGCGATGTTCAGGTATTCGAAACATATCCTCTGCACCTTGATCCTGATGATTGGGGGCCTCAGCGCGCCGCGTGCACATGCGTTGGATAACGGGCTGGCCCTCACGCCGCCGATGGGTTGGAACAGCTGGAACAAGTTTCACTGCGGCGTCAGCGAAGATTTGATCAAAGGCATGGCCGACGCGATGGTCAGCAGTGGGATGAAAGATGCCGGCTATCAATACGTGGTAATCGATGATTGCTGGCAGGTGACTCGCGATGCCAGCGGAAATATCGTGGCGGACCCGGAGCATTTTCCATCGGGCATCAAGGCGCTCGCCGACTACGTGCATTCGAAGGGCCTGAAATTCGGAATTTACTCGGATGCTGGAACCCTGACGTGCGCCAAGCGGCCGGGAAGCCAGGGACACGAATATCAAGACGCACTGCAATACGCGAACTGGGGCGTCGACTATCTCAAATACGATTGGTGCAACACGGGCAAAGAAAATGCCGAATCCGCCTATGCGATCATGCGCGACGCGCTGAAGACCGCAGGCCGGCCGATCGTCTTCAGCCTGTGCGAATGGGGGAGCCATCAACCGTGGCTGTGGGCCAAGGACATCGGCAATTCCTGGCGCACCACCGGCGACATCAGTGATTGCTGGGAATGCGATAAAAAACACGGGCTCGGCTTTGTGCAGATTCTGGATCTTCAGGACGGACTGGAGTCGTACGCTGGACCCGGTCATTGGAACGATCCGGACATGTTGGAAGTTGGCAACGGCGGAATGACCACCAGTGAATATCGGGCGCACTTCAGCTTCTGGTGCTTGCTGGCGGCGCCGCTGATTTCCGGAAATGATTTGCGAAATATGACGCCGGAGATCAAGGAAATCCTGACGAACAAGGAAGTGATTGCGGTCAATCAGGATTCGCTCGGAATGCAAGGACGGCGCGTGAGCAAGAAGGGCGATCTGGAAGTTTGGGCAAAGCAGTTGAAGGATGGGAGCCGTGCGGTGGCGCTGTTGAATCGTGGAAGCGCGGGAAAGCGATATGTCCGTCTCATGGGAAGAGATTGGCTATCCGGCGCATCTCTCCGCGACCGTGCGCGATTTGTGGCAGCACAAAGATCTCGGCAAGTCGGCAGGAAGCTTTAGCGCGAAAGTGCCTTCGCATGGAGTTGTCATGATTAAGGTGATGCCGTGATCATTCGAATCTTCGGCGGTCTGATTCTAATGTCGGGCATCGTTTCGTCATTTTTTGGCGGAATGCCAGGCGCGAAGGAGCGGGGTGTTGTGAGATCCAACGTTGATGCTCCTGCGCCGGTGGGAATTTTCGAAAATCATGAGGATGTCGGCACAGTTCTACATGCTGGCTCGATCAAATTTGATGACGCAAAGCACACTTACACCGTGAGCGGCAGCGGCAACAACATGTGGGCGCGGGAAGATGACTTCCAGTTTGCGTGGAAGAAAATGTCGGGTGACGTTTCGCTGGCGGCGGACATTTCGATTCTCGGGCAGAGTGGCAATCCTCACAAAAAGGCGGTGCTGATCGTTCGCCAGAGTCTCGATGGGGATTCGGTCTATGCGGACATCGCGCTGCACGCCAACGGCTTGACAGCGCTGCAATATCGCGATGAAAAGGGCGCGGTCACTAATGATATCGAGCTGAATTTATCTCAGCCGGCGCCAAAACGACTGCGACTGGAGAAGCACGGCGATGTCTTCTATATGTCGGTCGCAAGAGAAGGAGAAGATTTGCATTTCTCCGGAGCGGGAATGCGCATCCCGATGCAGGAGCCGTTCTATGTTGGCATCGGCATGTGCTCGCATGACAAAGACGTTATGGAAACGGCGGTGTTTTCGAATGTGGAATTGAACAAGGCGAGTTTCGATTCTTCTGCGAAGCCGGTTTTGTACAGCACGCTGGAAACGCTGTCGGTCACTTCGAACGATCGGCACCTCATCCACGCTTCCGCCGTAAGGTTCGAAGCGCCGAACTGGTCGCGCGACGGATCGAGCCTGGTGTTCAACGGCGACGGACGACTCTGGAAGCTGCCTGCAACGGGCGGCAAACCGGAGGTTGTGGACACGGGATTTGCGAACAAAGTGAACAACGATCACGGATTTTCGCCTGATGGCACGCAGATGGCGATCAGCGACGGATCGCAGGGCGATCAGAGATCGATCGTATATGTCGTGCCGGCGGCGGGCGGCGCTCCGAAGCGCATCACCGTGCCCGGCCACGGTCCATCGTATTGGCATGGCTGGTCGCCGGATGGAAAAACCCTCGCGTTTGTCGGCGAACGAAACGGAGATTTCGACATTTACGGAATTCCGGTCAGCGGCGGCGAAGAAGTTCGCATGACGACTGCGAAAGGTTTGGATGACGGGCCGGATTATTCGCCGGATGGTAGGTACATTTATTTTAATTCGGAGCGTTCCGGCTCGATGCAGATCTGGCGCATGCATCCAGACGGGAGCGCTCAAGAGCGTGTGACTACGGATGATTCGAACGACTGGTTTCCGCATCCCTCGCCGGATGGGAAATGGATGGTTTTTCTCGCTTACGATAAAGATGTGAAAGGGCATCCGGAGAACAAGAATGTTGCGTTGCGTTTGATGTCGATGAGCGACAACAAAATCGCTACATTGGTGAAGTTGTTCGGCGGACAGGGAACGATCAACGTGCCTTCGTGGTCGCCCGATAGCAAACAGATCGCTTACGTGAGTTATCACCTCATCTCGCCGGAAAGCCGCAAGAATTAGATCGGCTATGAATGATCTGGTGCAGTTCACGCAGCAAGGCGAAATTGCGGTCGTCACTATCAACAATCCACCTGTGAACGCACTGAGCCCCGGCGTGCCTGAAGGCATTGCCGCAGCGCTGGAGCGAATCGATCGCGATGACTCCATTGGTGCCGCGGTGATCATTGGCGGCGGCAAAACTTTCGTCGCGGGAGCGGACATCAAGGAATTTGGCAAGATCACGTCGGGCGAAAAATCGCGCGGTGAAGGTTTCAAGCCGCTGCTGATCCGCATCGAGGATTGCCGCAAGCCGATTGTCATGGCCATTCACGGAAATGCTTTCGGCGGCGGACTGGAACTCGCGATGGCCGGCCACTATCGCGTGGCCGTTCACGGCGCGCAGGTTGGTCAGCCGGAGGTAAAGCTGGGTTTGATTCCGGGAGCCGCGGGTACACAAAGACTGCCGCGTTTGGCCGGCGTCGCAAAAGCGGTGCAGATGTGCGTGGACGGCAATCCTGTGAAGGCTGAAGATGCGCTGACGGCCGGCATTATCGATCGAGTGATCGATGGCGATTTGTTGCAGGGCGCTATCGCATTCGCCAGGGAAATCGCCGGTGTGGCGACGCGCAAAACGCGCCAGCGCGACGAGAAACTTGGCTCACCTGAAGAAAACCTGCCGATTTTTTTCGGAGCACGCGAGAGCGCACGAAAAAAGCAGCGCGGGATGATGGCGCCGCTGGCGGCTGTCGATGCCGTGGAAGCGGCCACCAAGCTGCCTTTCGATCAGGGCGTCGAGGAAGAGCAGAAACTTTTTACGAAGTGCTTGTTTTCGGATCAATCTAAAGCGCTGATCCACGTTTTCTTTGGGGAACGTGAAGTCGCCAAGATTCCAGATGTGCCCAAGGACATGCCCATTCTTCCGGTGAATCGCGCGGCAATCGTGGGAGCCGGCACGATGGGCGGCGGAATCGCGATGGTTTTTGCGAACGCCGGCATTCCGGTGCTGCTGAAGGAAACCGATCAGGCGGCGCTCGATCGCGGCATGGCCAACATTCAAAAAAACTACGCAAGCTCCGTGAAGCGCGGGCGCTTTACGCAGCATTTCGTAGACGAACGGCTGAAACTGATTGAGCCGACGCTTGTTTATGATGGTTTTTCGAACGTGGATATTGTTATCGAAGCGGTATTCGAAGGCATGTCCGTGAAGAAGGAAGTGTTCGGTGAACTCGATCGCGTCTGCAAGCCTGATGCGATTCTTGCCAGCAACACTTCCACATTGAATATCGATGAAATCGCATCGTCGACGGCGCGACCGCAGTCCGTGTTGGGTACGCATTTTTTTAGTCCCGCGAATGTGATGCGTTTGCTGGAGATTGTGCGAGGCAAAGCGACCAGCAGGGAAGTGCTGGCAACGTGCATGCAGCTTGCGAAGAAGCTTGGAAAAATCGGCGTGCTGGCCGGCAACTGTACCGGCTTCGTCGGAAATCGCATGTTCCATCCGTATCGGCGCGAGGCGCAATTTCTCGCCGAGGAAGGAGCGGCAATCGAAGCGGTGGACGCGGCGCTCTATGAATTCGGCATGGCGATGGGGCCGCTGGCCACCGCCGATCTTGCCGGGCTCGATATCGGTTGGCGGATTCGCAAGGAGCATCGCCACCTGCAAAAAGCTGGCGTACGGCAGCCAATCGCGGAAGATCGGCTGTGCGAGATGGGGCGCTTCGGACAAAAAGCCGGAGCAGGCTGGTACAAATATGACGAGAATCGCCGCGCGATTGCTGATCCCGAAGTCGCCGCGTTGGTCCGTCAGTGGGCAGCGAGCGCAAACATCGCGCGACGCGAGATTTCATCGGCCGAAATTGTGGATCGCTGCATTTATGCGCTGGTGAACGAAGGGGCGCGAATTCTGGAGCAGGGGTACGCGCAGCGGTCCGTGGATATCGACATCATTTATTTGAACGGGTATGGCTTTCCGGCGTATCGCGGCGGGCCTATGTGGTACGCGGATACCGTCGGCTTGAAGAATGTTTATGAGCGCATCTGCGAATTTCAGAAGCAGCATGGCGAGCTATGGACGCCGGCACCGCTGCTGCAACGGTTGGCGGAGCAAGGCAAAACGTTTGCGGAAGTCGATAGTCAGAAAAGCATTGCGGCGTAAAACCGGACCTGCGCATCGCAGGATTGGCCACAACTACACAAACCAATTACACGAGCGAAATATACAAATCGGCTAGACGATCTTGTCCTTCGAATAGCAGATCGTTTCGAGATTACAGTCCAGGCATCGCGGCTTTCGCGCAATGCACACGCGCCGTCCATGCCAGATCAGTTGATGCGAAAACTGGATCCATTTGTCTTGCGGAATGACGCGCATCAAGTCCTGCTCTATTTTTTTCGGCTCTTCGTGTTTCGTAAGGTCCAGGCGCCGCGATAATCGCATCACGTGGGTATCGACGACCACCCCGACGGCAATTCCAAATCCGGTGCCAAGCACTACGTTAGCGGTCTTACGCGCGACTCCCGGCAAAGTGAGGATGTCTTCCATGGTCTGCGGAACTTTGCCGCCAAATTTCTCGAGGATTCCCTTGCTCGCTCCCATGATCGACTTCGTTTTGTTCCGGAAAAATCCTGTCGGACGAATCTCCTGCTGCAACTCACTCGGATTTGCGTACGCGAAATCTTCTGGACCTTTATATTTTTTGTAGAGTGTCTGGGTCACTTCATTCACGCGCACATCCGTGCATTGCGCCGACAGAATCGTGGAAATCAGCAACTGAAAAGGGTTTTCGTGTTTCAACTCGCAGTTTGCCGCTGGATACGCTTCGTCCAGCTTCGCCAAAATCGCGGCCACGCGCTTGGGATCGCTGCCCGGGCCAACTGCTTTTGCCACTTTCGCAGCCTTTGCAGGTTTCTTGCCGGTCGTGCCGATGATTGACTCAGGTAGTTTGCGGCGTTTCTTGGCGCGGGCGGGCTTTTTCGATTTAATTTTCGCCATGGCCCGAGGATATCACACGCTCTGATTCACGCTGCCAGCGGCAAACGCATCGCCGAATTCCGCTATTTAGCGGTCACGCAAAACCGTCAGCAGCTTTCGAAATGCTTTGCCGCGATGGCTGTGCTGATTTTTTTCATCGGCGCTCAGTTCGGCGAAGGCCTTGCGCAATGGCGGAAAATAAAAGACTGGATCGTACCCAAAGCCGCCCGCACCCTGTGATGACTTCAGAATTTCGCCAGCCACTCGATCGGTAACAATCGCGATGGGTCGCCCGCCTTTAGCGAGCGCGATGACGCAGACAAAGTAAGCGCGGCGCGCATCACCGTCGAGTCCGCGCATTTCTCCTAACAGTTTCGCAATGCGGTCGGCGCTAGTTGCGGTTGGCCCAGCATAACGTGCCGAATGCACGCCGGGGGCGCCGCCTAAAGCCGGCACCACTAATCCCGAATCATCCGCAAAGACAAATTCGTCGCGACCTCTTTCATCGCACGCTTGCGAATAATAAAGCGCCTTGCCCAGCGCATTTTCCGCAAAGGTCGGCGCGTTTTCTTCGAATGGAGGGAGCGCATCAAACGAGGGTAGCAATTCAAGCCTAACAATCGAGTCGGCCGCGTCCGCGTTGGCGAGCGCCTGGAATTCACGCAACTTTCCAGCGTTTGACGACGCGAGGTACAACTTGTCTATCGACTTACCGGGTGCGCGCACTGAATTTCAGAGGCAGCAGCGTTCGTTGTTCGTCCGTGAGCCGCCGTATTCCCGCTGCGGCTAGTGCCAGCAAATCCTGCATCTCGCTTCCCGAAAACGGGCGCCCTTCGGCGGTGGCCTGAATCTCCACGAAGTGACCGCTGCCGGTCATCACCACATTCATGTCCACTTCCGCGCGCGAATCTTCTTCATACGCGAGATCGAGCAGCGCACGATCGTCCACAATTCCGACGCTGGTCGCCGCCACCGTATCAATCAGCGGCGAACTTTTCCAGATTCCCGCCGCAACCATGCGTTCGAACGCCAGCGCCAGCGCCACAAACGCTCCGGTAATGGATGCGGTACGCGTGCCGCCGTCGGCCTGAATCACATCGCAATCGATCCATACGGTGCGCTCGCCGAGCGCTTCCTGATCCGTAACGGCGCGCAGCGAGCGCCCGATCAAGCGCTGAATCTCCTGCGTGCGCCCGGACTGCTTGCCACGCGTCGCCTCGCGGGCCGTTCGTTCTTCGGTGGCGCGCGGCAGCATGCCGTACTCGCTGGTGACCCAGCCTTTGCCGCTACCCTTGAGAAATCCCGGCACGCCGTCGTCAACGGTCGCGGTGCAAATCACGCGCGTATTTCCCAATTCGATCAGCACGCTTCCTTCGGCCGTGGAAATAAAATCCGGCGTGATCTTGAGAGACCTTATCTGATCGGCGTTGCGCCCGTCGCTTCGCAATGTTCCTCCACTCATTCGGTTCACGTTTCGCTGAGGTGTCGCTGCGAAAACTCAGCGTCCCCGGCGTGCCGCATTAACTCAGTCGTTTCTCGTATTTGGTTTCGGTGTTCTCTTGCTGTTCAGGGTTTGCGTTCAGTGGGCGCCAGTTTGCCGGGGGGATTGGCGGGTGTCAACTTCTGTGCAGGGGCTGGTTTTCTCGCACCGAGCGCGGGCGATTTCACCGGCGCAGAGCCAGACACTGGCGAAGGCGCAGCTTCCCGCGAGTCGTCAGCGGCAACCGGCCGCACCGGCATCGCCACTGCTCGTGCATTCACCAAAAATGTTCGGGTCAAATCTAGATGACCAGCCAGAGTATCCACTTCCTGTCCATGGATGAGAATTTTCAGCCAGCGAATCTGCGGAACATTGGCTTCCAGCGATTTGGTAATCGAGTCTACCGCTAACTGCTCGCTCTGGATCCCGGAAGGAGTCGCGGTGGCCAGCGCTTCGGAAAAATCCGCTACGCCCGTGCCGTCGGGTAATAAATAAAATGCCAGCAGCACCGCATCGGGCGGCAGCGTTCGCAACTCCGCATCGACTGGGCCGGCCAGCAAAGTGTTCAGCACTTGTTTAGCGCGCAGCACCGGATCGTGTGGAAGCGGCAAATCGACGGTCACCGGCATCAACGAGCCGTCGCGAGCGCCCGCAGACCAGAACAGTTTTGCTTTGCCGACGGGCTCACCCACGTTCGAGGCGGCCGGCTGAGTTAGCTCGCGGCGCACCTGTTCTTCGCTCTTGGCAGGAGCTTGCGCGGACAGGCGCAAATTTCGCTTCAACACCGGAAAATATCCGGCCGCAATTGCGACCGCCAGCACGAGCATTGCAATCAACCACCAGCGCCAGCGAGGCATCAAGGCCGCTCCCCAGGGTTCGTCGCTACAACATACGACGGGCGAAAGGCCGACGCGCCGCGCGCGATTGCATCCGCCACGCCGGGAGCCATGCGATCGAGTTGGCCACGATCGTCGACTGCGACGCTGGAGACCTCGACCGCGATTGCCGGCGCCGCCGTTGTTCGCAGTTGGCGCACCGCGGCGACCTGCGCCGTCCTCGGAGAACCTTTGAATCGCTGCGAAAGAAAACTTTGCACCAGGTCACCGAAGCGCCTGCTCAGCGGCAGGAACGGCGCTTGCGCGCGTTCCCACGGAATCAATCCGGTGGTATCGTTCGCTCCGGCCAGGTCGCTCATCACGTAAACGCGCACGGTTCCCGGGAATCCGGTAGACGCCACGTGAAGGGTCACAAATACCGCGCCGCGTTGCGCATTCGCGATCGCTGACCGATCGTCGAACGACGGATTCTCGTTCCCTTGCCGCGTCAACATCACTTGAAATCCCAGCGCTTCAAGCGCCGTTTTCGTTTGCGCCGTAAAATCCATCACCACTTCGCTCTCGCGAATTCCGCCGGTGCCGCGCGCACCGGGATCGGTGCCGCCGTGCCCGGGATCGAGCACCACAATACTTGGAGAGCTTCGTGGCGATGACGCAGCAGGCGCTTGCGCTGCTTTCGATGCGGCGGCCGCAT
This sequence comes from uncultured Acidobacteriota bacterium, assembly GCA_963788725.1. Lineage (GTDB taxonomy): Bacteria > Acidobacteriota > Terriglobia > Acidiferrales > UBA7541 > Acidiferrum. The sequence continues at coordinate 215,865 of CAWBHT010000002.1, forward strand.
TTGTTGAGGAAGGAGAGGGAACCGAGGTCGGACTCTGAGCCGGTGGAGCCGCTTGCGTCACCGCGGCGGGGACAGGCGACTGCGCGAAGACGCTGCCACTTTCCAGCCACAAGAAAACTCCAACTGTTAACAGCGCGGTTGCGCGAAATATCATCGCGATTGAGACGGCAACGGGCGCGGTAGGCCCACCAACACGAACGCGGCAGTCGGCGCTGACGGGCAATCGGATCTTCAATAATATTTTTCTCGGAAGGTAATTTCTCACGGACAGCAGAATAGCAAACCCAGCGGATAGCTCACTTCATACCACTCACATAGGCCGCGAAAAAGGGACGGGCAGGCGTCGTCCCTTGCAGTGCGGCGGCTCGACGCCGCGTTTCAGCGGCGCCATCCGCATGGATGATCGTCACGTGCAGAGCTGTGCCAACGAGCCTTAACTCGCCGCAGGGTCCTGTCCGTTTCGGTGGCCGCGATGTTCCTGCCGCCACTCCTTCATGGTCTTGCGCTGCTCCGGCGTCAGCATGGCCTCCACTTGCTTGTGCGAATCGCGACGAATCTGCTTCATCTTCGCCTGCTTCTGTTCGGCGCTCAGCGAAGAATCATTCTTTACTGCATCCATCTGCGACTTCGCGTCCTCGTGGATCTTCTTCATCTGCGCCTTCTGGTCATCGGTAAGGTTCAGATTCGGACGATCCGCTTTCTTTTCGGGTGCCGCCTGTTCCTGCGCGGTCCCTTGTGCATCCTGCGCTAAGGTGATAGCTGGCGCAGCGCCTACCAACAACAATGCCGCTACCAGCCCCTGCGTGATGAATTTATTGCTCATGACAATTCTCCTCGTGGCGCTGGCTCTCTGGCCCTCAGCCTCGACAGCCTCGACGGAAACCAGCGCTCGACTTCTGCTTAGACAAACACCATCCCACACACAATGTCGCGCCAAGCTGCGCGAGCGTATGCATGTGAATCGCAAGGATTTGCCACTCAAAGAGAAAAAGTAGAAAAAAAGCCCGGCTTCAGAAGCCGGGCTGGCTACAACTATTCAACCGTGGGTACTAGGCGGTGCTCTCGGTACGCTCCAGCACAATGGTCTTCAACGCGGGCTGCCGCAATCTTCGCGTTGCCAGATAGGCCACAAAACCGCCCAATATGATGATCGCGCCAAAAACGAGACCGTTCATCCCCAGAATCGTTTCTTGCTCGCTCTCCACCATCGCCAGCACCAGCAGCGAAATCGGGAACAGCCCGGTCAGGATCGCGCCGACCAGCCCGCCCGGCACGCGAAAATCGCGCTTCAGCTCCGGCTCCCGAATCCGCAGCGCCACCAGCGTGACAAATTCCAGGCTCAAGCTCGCGCCATACAGCATGATGTCGATGGTTATGAGCCGCTTGAATCCCAGGCCCAGGCAAAACGCCCAGCAAGTGGCGCAAACAAGAATCGCCACCCACGGCGCATCCGTGCGCTTGCTGGTTTTCGCAAAAATCTTCGGCAGCATTCCGTCCTGCGCCATCGCCAGCGGCAGCCGCGAATAGCTCATCACCAGCGCGTTGAACATTCCGAAGGCGCTCATCATTCCGCCGACCACGATCAGGAATCGTAGCCATTCGAATCCCAGGATCTTCCCGCCGATCAATCCGGCGATCGTGGCCCATGAACCATCTTCGGCAAACATCGAAGCGGGAATCCCCGTGAAGTACGCGGCCACGAACGGCGCGATGTACGTCACTGCCACCAGCACGACTGCTGCGATCATCGCTCGCGGATATGTTCGCTGCGGCCGCTCCACTTCGTCGGCGATCGTCGACGCGTTGTCCCAGCCCATGTAATTCCACATGGCCACGAGCACGCCGCCGAGTAAGCCGAGGCTAGCTCCCTCGGTCGTTGCCGCCGCCGGCGCCGCGCTGGCCAAAGCTCCTACCTTGAATGGCGCGAGCATCACTACGAGCGCAAATGGCGCCGACAAACAAAAGAACAGCCACAACGAGGTGATCCCGACCACGCGAATGCCGGCAAGATTCAGCACCGCGCATGCCGCCACCACAAACAATCCGGCCGCGATGGCGTGGCTCTGCGTGCCGAACCACGGCGAAAATTGTTTCAGGTAAAAGACAAAAAGCGTCGGATAAATGGCCATATCGAAAATGCTGGCCGCCAGCGACAACCACGCTTCCTGGAATCCCCAGAAATTACCCAGCCCGCGCCGCACCCACGCGTAGTAGCCGCCTTCCGAGGGCAGCGCGCTGCTCAGTTCGCCGATCATAAACGCCGTCGGCAAACACCACACCACCGGAAGAAAAAGCAGAATCAGGATTCCGTGCCCGTAGCCGGCGCCCGAAATAATTTGCTCCGTCCCATAGGTTCCGCCTGACACCATGAAGAATGTCGCCGCCACAAGCGGCCACAGTGTCAGCTTTGCGACTCGTGATGTAGCTTTGGAAATTGCCTGGGTAGGAAGTGTGGCGGGCAGCGATAACGTACTCAATTTTTACTAACCGTCCTCCTCAAACGACTCTCGCTCTCAACCCATCGCCGCGTGAAATGCGCTGTTCGGCTGGCAAAATCAGGCTGGAGCCAGTTCGCAGTCGAAGAATACAAGGTCCACACCGCCACGCAAGAAAAAAACGCACGCCGCGAAAGATTTCTGCTCAGCCTGCGAGTGTGTACGAGAATCGATGTAAGGGCGGTCGAGCGGCCGGACGTCAACATCGCCGACCAACAGTCACTCGCCACTCGCCACCCGCCACTTCCTCTCCCTCCTTCATGCTAAACTCCGCCGCCGATCCGCACTCATACTTGTCAGGAGCTTTTGCGAATGAAATTGGTCCCGGTCTTATTGCTTAGTGTCGCCGCCTCGATCCTTCCGCTATCCTGCGCCGCGCAAACTCCCCACCCGATCACCATCGAAGACCGCTTCCGCATCCAGGAAGTGACCGACCCGCAACTCACGCCCGACGCCAAGTGGGTCGCCTACGTGGTCAGCACCACCTCGCTGAAAGAGGACGACTCCAAAGATCGCATCTGGATGGTGCCCTTCAGTGGCGGCGAGGCCGTCGCGCTTACGGCCGAACGCGTCTCGTCTTCCCATCCGCGCTGGAGCCCGGACGGCAAGTACCTCGCTTTTCTTTCCGCGCGAGATGAAGGCAAAACCCAGATCTGGCTGCTCAATCGAAGTGGCGGCGAAGCCCAGCGCCTCACCGACACCGCACAAGATGTGCAGGACTTTGCGTGGGCTCCCGACAGCAGCCGCATCTGCCTGATTCTTCGCGACCCCAGCCCCGAAGAGCTCGAAGCCACAAAGGACAAAGACAAAGATCAAGGCAAGCGCGACGACGAAGACGCCGCGGCGAAATCGAGCAAATCGAAAAAGTCTAAGGCGCAAAAGCCTTGGGTGATTGATCGGCTGCAGTTCAAGGCTGACGAAATCGGCTACCTCGATCACCGCCGCAACCATCTCTACATCTTTGCTCTCGACACAAAAGCTCTCACGCAAATCACCGGCGGCGATTACGATGACTCCCAGCCTGCCTGGTCGCCCGACAGCAAGCAGCTTGCCTTCACCAGCAACCGCTCCTCCGATCCCGATCGCAACTACGACAACAACATCTGGACCGTCGCCGCCGACAACACCGACAAAGGCGCGCATCTGGTGCAGGTCACCACGAACCCGGGCGAAGACCACGAGGCTGCCTGGTCGCCGGATGGCAAGTGGATCGCATACGTCACACAAACCGAGCCGAAATTAATGGAGTACGCCACCAAGCACCTCGGCGTGTCGCCGGCGGGAGGCGGCGAATCGAAAGTCCTGACACGCAGCTTTGATCGCGGCGTCAGCGATGTCCGCTTCTCTGGCGATTCCCAATCTATCTACTTCATCGCCGACGACGACGGCACGCAAAACCTCGCGCGCATTCCCCTAGCAGGCGGTGAAGTCACGCGCGCCATTGGCGGGCGCCTGATGCTGTACGGCTACTCGCTCGCAAAATCCGGCGAAGTCGCGGCGCAAATCACCACCATGGACCGCCCCAACGAGATATTCACGCAATCAGCTAGCGGCGGCGAGACTACCCGCGTCTCTCACGTGAATGACTCGCTGATGTCGCAACTGCGAGTGGCTCCCGGCGAGTATGTGCACTTCAAAAGCAAAGATGGCTGGCCCGTCTCCGGTTATCTCTACAAGCCGCTGGACTACAAGCCCGGCACCAAAGTGGCGACGCTGCTTCGTCCTCACGGCGGCCCGGTGTGGGCTTATTACGCGGAATATAAGGAAGACGTCCAGCTTTTCGCCGCCAACGGATATGCCGTTTTGCTACCGAACCCCCGCGGTTCTTCGGGTTACGGCCAGAAACATTGCCAGGCGATCTTCGCGGATTGGGGCAACAAGGACTATCAGGACGATATGTCCATGGTGGACTACGCCATCGAGCAGGGAATTGCCGATCCCGACAAGCTCGGCGTCGGAGGCTGGTCCTACGGCGGCATCTCCACGGATTTCATCATCGCGCAGACCACGCGATTTAAAGCGGCGATCTCCGGCGCCGGTGAAGCGCTCAACACCAGCCTGTGGGGCCACGATCAGTATCAGAAGGATTACACCACGGAGCTGGGCATGCCGTGGGAGCATCACGATCTGTGGGACAAGCTCTCGCCGTTTTATCGCGTGACGAAAATCACCACGCCTACTCTTTTTATGGGCGGCGCCATCGACTGGAACGTTCCCATTCTCGGCGGCGAACAGATGTATCAATCGCTGAAGGCTCTTGGTCGCACAACCGAGCTGGTCGTCTACCCGGACGAATACCACGAGTTCAAAACGCCATCGCACATGAAAGACCGGTTCGAGCGTTACCTGGCGTGGTACGCGCACTACGTCAAAGGCGACTCGGCTCCGCCTCGGCCACCCAAAGCGTCCGTCTCCGGCGAATAGGACGGTGCTGCCTTGGAGCGGGCGTCATCTGGGAGAGTCACTGGCGACATGATTGAAATCGATCTGATTAAAACCAAGCTTCATGGAGTGGAAGTGATAGAACGCGCCGTATAACAACGTGGGGTGCGTCAGCGATGCGACAAGAGAACTGTCATTCTGAGGGCATCCGACGAGGATGCCCTCAGAATCTCAAGGTAAACGGTCGTCGACCACATCAGTGAGGAAAGCTGTCCCGGAGGCACTGCATGCTCAACAAGGTTTTGTACGCGGCATTTCTATGCGCTGCGTTGGGTATCAGCTCGCCTGCGCAACATTCCTACTCGACCGGCACTGCCACTGCTGCTCCCGGCCAACGCGCGAACGGCTATCTTGAAGTTCCCTGCCGGCTCTGATCCCGCCACGCGAATCCCCGTCATCGTCATCAACGGTGCGAAACCCGGTCCGGTCCTCGCCCTCGTCTCTGGCGCACACGGCACCGAGTACGCCTCCATCATTGCAATTGAAAAACTGATCCCGGCCATCGATCCTGCTCAACTCTCCGGCACCGTCGTACTGCTCCCTCTGGTCAACGTCCCGTCGTTTCTGCAAAAAGTGCCGCATGTGAATCCGATCGACAATAAAAGCATGAATCGCTTTTATCCCGGCAAAGCTGACGGCACGCAAACCGAGCGCGCCTCTTTTTTGATCACGAAAGAGGTGGTCGATCGCTGTGACTACCTGATCGATTACCACGGCGGTGACCTCGACGAGAGTCTGCGTCCTTACGCTTACTGGGGACCCACCGGCAAAGCCGAGCAGGATCGCATCTCCAAAGAGATGGTGCTCGCGTTCGGGCTGGATCACATCATCATCTGGCGCGAACGCCCGACCGACCCGGCCGCGACGCGATATCTGGACAACACCGCTGCGGTTCGCGGCAAACCGTCCATCGTCGTCGAAGCCGGCCATGCCGGCACTACCGAGACCGACGACGTCGCTCTCCTGGTCAACGGCACACTCAGCAGCATGCGTGCGTTGAAGATGCTGCCCGGCGATCCGCATCCCATCGAAAATCCCGTCTGGCTCGACAAGATCATCGACGTCACCAGCGACATCGAAGGCATCTTCTACCCGCTGGTGAAGCGCGGCACCTACGTCTCGGCGAATGCGAAACTTGGCTACGTCACGGATTTCTTCGGCAAGGTGATCCTGGAGCCGCGGGCTCCCGAGTCGGGCGTGATCCTTCACATCAACGCGGTGCCATCGCTGAAGAAAGGCGACAACATCGCCAACATCGGTGTCGTTGCTGCTCACGCTCCGTAAGTCCGCGGTCAACTCCCGGCGATGTTTGCCCTGTGAGCCCGACCGGTTCTGTACGAGGCGAAAGAGCGATGCTAAGTAGCTTGGAATGAACACTTGCACAGGCTTATGAAACTGAAGGGTTTAAACTCCTTTAGAATCAGCAGTTACGCGAAATCGATACAGGAGTATTCGCACGTGTCCTGTGCTAAATTCTCCTGACCTTCCACACTAGGAGCCGCGATGGCTGACTTCCTGCTCAAGACTGAACCGTCCACATATTCGTTCGCAGATCTGCAGCGCGATAAGCAGACGCAATGGGACGGCGTGAAGAATCCGGTGGCGCTCCGGAACATGTCCACAATGAAACCCGGCGACCGGCTGGTGATCTACCACACGGGCGACGAAAAGAGCGCGGCAGGCACCGCCACGGTAGTGTCCGTCGACGCTTCCGATCCAAAGAACCCGATCATGGAACTCAAAGCCGCCAAAGCGATCGCCAAGCCGGTCACCCTCGCTGAAGTCAAAGCCAATAAGATCTTCGCGGACTCGCCGCTGGTGCGACAAGGGCGGCTGTCGGTGGTGCCCCTCACGGGCGCGCAATATAAATTTCTCGCCGGCTAGCTAACCTTCGGGGAACAAATTTCGTCTACCTTGCGTTGCTCTCCTTGACCGTCTAGGAGTGCAACCGGTCTCCTGGTGTTTCTAGGAGGCAGCGGAGAATCATGGACAAACAGCTCGAACTCCTGCAAGGCACGCTGGACATGCTCATCCTTAAGGCGGTTTCGCTTGGGCCGCTCCACGGATACGGCGTCCTCCTACGCATCCAGCAGATCTCCAAAGATCGCCTCGAGATCCAGCAAGGCTCGCTTTATCCGGCACTGTATCGGCTGGAGCATCAGGGATGGATCGCGAGTGAGTGGGGCGAATCCGAAAACAAACGCAAAGCCAAGTACTACCGTCTGACGGCGGCGGGAAAGCGGCGGCTGCAAACCGAAGCCGAAAAATGGAATCGCATGGCGGACGTCATCGCCGGAATCCTGGGCGCTTCAGCGGAGGAAGTATGAGCGCGCTTTTCAGCCGGCTGCGCTCCTGGATGCGCAGGACGCTCGGCCGTCCGCAGCTGGAATCTGAAATGGAAACCGAAATCCGGTTCCACGTCGATGCCTACACGGAGGATCTTGTCCGGCAAGGCATTCCGAGACCAGAAGCCGCCCGCCGGGCGCGAATCGAATTTGGCGCGATTGAAAATACGAAAGAAGAATGCAGGGAAGCAACGGGAGCTACGCTGCTCGAGAATTTTCTGCAGGATCTTCGTTACGGCGCGCGTTCCATGCGGCGAGCGCCGGGTTTCACCGCGGTTGCGGTGATCGCGGTGGCCTTGGGAATCGGAGCAAACGCGGCCATTTTCAGCGTGGTGAATGCGGTGCTGCTGCGCCCGTTGGCTTATCGGGACTCCGACCGACTCGTCACCATCCTGAATAATGGGGATGGCCCGGTGGCCGTGGCTAATTACATCGACTGGCGCGATCAGAGCCGCTCATTTCAAGCCATGGCCGCGGCGGACTACTGGTCGGCCAACCTTACTGGTCTCGATGCCCCCGAGCGGCTGCTGGGCTTGAAGGTGACGCAGAATCTGCTGCCAATGCTCGGAGTGCAGCCCTTGCTTGGGCGACTCTTCGTAGAGGGCGAAGACCGCGTGGGCGCGGAACATGAAATTATTCTTAGCTACAACCTGTGGCAGCGGCGGTTTTCCGGCGATCCCAATATAGTTGGCAAAACGATTCTGCTCGACGGCGCTTCCTACACCATCGTCGGCATAATGCCGCAAGGCTTCCGTTTTGCGCCGTTCTGGGCGACGCGTGCGGAAATGTGGGCGCCCAACGCGTTTGGCGATCGAGTGCACAATCGCGGCGGAAACAGTCTGCGCGTATTCGCGCGACTTAAAAATGGTGTTTCACTGGAACAAGCACGCGCGGAAATTGCCGGCGTTACCGCGCGGCTGGAGCAGCAATTCCCCGGGACGAATCGCGAAGTGGTGGTCACGCCGCTGAAGGAAAAAGTTGTAGGCAAAATCGAAACGCCATTGCTGGTCTTACTCGGAGCGGTCGGATTTGTCCTGCTGATCGCCTGCGCCAACGTGGCACACATGCTGCTGGCGCGAGCCGCGGCGCGGCAAAAGGAAATTGCCGTGCGCACCGCGCTCGGCGCCCGACGTTTTCGCGTGGTGCGGCAATTCCTGACGGAGAATCTGTTGCTTGCGTGCATTGGGGGCGGCTCGGGATTGCTGCTGGCGATGTGGGGAACGCGCGCTTTGGTAACGCTTAGCCCGAGAAACATTCCGCGGCTCGAAAGTGTCGCGATTGATGGACGTGTGGTGCTGTTTCTGCTGGCGGTTACCGCGCTGACGAGTGTGGCGTTTGGCCTGGGGCCGGCGATGCAAGCCTCAGCGGTGAACCTGAGCGACACGCTGAAGGAAGGCGGCCGGGGCAGCAGCGACGGAATTCGCGGCAACCGGCTGCGCAGCTTCCTGGTGGCGTCGGAATTCACGTTGGCTCTGATTCTGCTCATCGGCGCGGGGCTTATGATCCGCAGTTTCCTCGCGCTCCGCGCCGTCGATCCGGGCTTCAATCCCCACAACGTACTTTCAATGGTCGTCTCCGTCGCTGGATCGAAAGAAGCCGAGCCCGGCCGCCGCGCCGTTTTCTATCGCGAACTGCTGGAGAAAGTGCGCACGCTACCCGGCGTGGAGTCGGCAGGTGGAATCAACCACCTTCCGCTGGCAGGCGATATGTGGGGCTGGCCCTTCACCATCGAAGGCCGGCCGAAGCCGCGTCCCGGCGAATCGCCCTCCGCCGTCTATCGCATCGCCACGCCCGGCTACTTGGAATCAATGCGCATCCCGCTGCGGCGAGGCCGGGATATCGCCGCTACCGACGACGTGAACGCTCCGGGTGTGGTCCTTGTCAACGAAACAGCGGCGCGAACGTACTGGCCGAATGAAAATCCGATCGGCAAACACATCACTTTCACCAACGAGCCCAACACGCCCGTGTGGCTCACGGTGATCGGCGTCACCAAGGACGCCAAAGAGGGCGACTGGGCCGTGGCCCCGTACCCGGAGGTGTATCTCGCGGCCTTTCAGAACCGGGAATATCTGGAGAGCATGGCTGGCCATTTCGAGTACATCACGCTGGTGGCGCGGACCAGTGGCGATCCCGGAGCGCTGGCCTCCACGATAAAGGACACGGTGTGGGCGATCGATCGCAATTTGCCGGTCTCTGAAGTGCTGACGATGGACGAAGTGGTGAACCAAGCGAATGCCGAGCCGCGCTTCGAAATGATGTTGCTGGGTGTTTTTGCGGGCGTCGCGCTGGTTATGGCCGCCGTTGGAATCTACGGCGTGATGAGCTATTCGATCTCGCGACGGACGCACGAAATCGGCATTCGCGTATCGCTGGGCGCGAGTCGCTCGGAGATTTTGGTGCTGGTGCTGCGCCAGGGCTTGCTACTCGCGCTCACTGGTTCTGCGGCTGGAATCGTAGGCGCGCTGCTGCTCGCGCGATTGATGACCAAGCTGCTTTATGGGATACCGCCAACCGATCCGCTTACATTCGGCGGTGTTGCGGCATTGCTTCTGATGGTGGCGCTGATCGCCAGCTACATTCCCGCACGGCGCGCTACCCGTGTCGATCCAATCGTTGCATTGCGTTACGAATAGCGATTCGCAGGAGGAACGATGACGCTCTTTAGCCGAATAAAATCCTGGATGCGGCACACTTTGGGGCGCTCGCGCAGCGAATCGGAAATGGCCGACGAAATGCGCTTTCATATGGACGCGTACACAGAGGATCTGGTTCGGCGGGGGGTGGCGCGGCCGGAAGCAGCGCGGCGTGCACGCATCGAATTCGGCGCGGTGGAAAACGCGAAGGAAGAGTGCCGGGACGCTCGCGGAATCAGCTTCACGGAAAGCTTGATGACCGATCTTCGTTACGGCGCGCGCATGTTGCGCAAGTCTCCCGGATTCACCTTTGTTGCGGCGCTGACGCTGGCTCTGGGAATTGGCGCGAACACCGCGATCTTTAGTGTGGTGGAAAATGTGCTCCTGCGTCCGCTGCCTTATCCCGAGCCGGGACAGATGGTGTCAGCTTTCACGGTGACGCCGACGCAGCCGCATTTCCCCACATCCATCGCTGATTTTTACGATTATCGGCGCAAGGCTGACGTTTTCTCGAGCTCCGCGCTCTACGCCGAACGCGACCTCGACCTCACCAGCGGTGACCGCCCTGAGCATCTCTCGGGCATGGGCGTTTCACACGAATACTTTCGCGTTCTGGGCTATCATCCGGCGCTCGGCCGTGATTTCGACGAAAAGGAAGAATACAAGAACAACAATCACGTGGTGATTCTCAGCGATCATCTATGGCGCACGAAGTTCGATTCCGATCCCAATATCGTGGGCAAGAGCGTTCTGCTCTCGAGTGAGCCGTACACGGTAATTGGGGTGATGCCTGCCGGTGTGCAGCATGTGGGCGGCAATTTTCATTCCTCGGCGCACGGCGACACTGTCGATCTGTGGTGGCCGTTACCCTTGCAGCCGCATTCGGAAAACAACTGCGATCGCGGATGCCACTACCTGAACATGGTGGCGCGCTTACGGCCGCAGGTCACGCTGGCGCAGGCTTCCGCGCAGATGAATGGGGTTGCCGATCAGATCAACCGCGAGTTTGGCGGCAACGACCTGAGCACGCATGTGCTGCTGGTGCCACTGAAGGAAGAAGTGGTGGGCCGCGCTCGATTGATGCTCACCGTGCTGATGGCCGCGGTTGGTTTTCTGCTGCTGATCGCATGCGTGAACGTCGCGAATCTTTCGCTCGCTCGCGCCACGTCGCGGCAGCGAGAAATCGGTGTGCGTTCGGCGCTGGGTGCGGGTCGCGGGAGGATTCTGCGGCAGATGCTTACAGAAAGTGTTTTGCTCGCCGCGCTGGGCACGGCGCTGGGCCTGCCGCTTGCAAAAGCGGGCATCGTGGCTCTCGTGGCGCTCAGTCCAGAGCAGCTTCCGCGCGTGCAAGCGGTGCACCTCGATCTCGGGGTTCTCGCCTTCACCGTCGCGGTGACGGTCTTCACTGCCCTGATTTTTGGTCTTGCGCCCGCCTTCGCAACGTTGCGAACCGATGTGAATCGGTCACTTCGTGACGCCGGCACGCGTGGCTCAACGGACTCGGCTGGACACTCTGGGCTGCGCGACTGGCTGGTGGTCTGCGAAGTGGCTCTCGCGCTGGTACTTTTGGCTGGGGCTGGCTTGCTGGTGCGCACTTTTCAGAATCTGCAGCACGTGGAGATGGGATTTAAGCCGGATCACGTGCTGACGTTTCATGTCGATCTGCCGGCCAAGCGCTACCCCAAGGACACTGAGTTCATTCACTTTTACAAGTCTCTCTACGCTCGATTAAAAGCTTTGCCGGGCGTGCAACTCGTCGCCGAATCTGCCGACATTCCATGGGATGGTTACGATGAAAATTCCAACTTTGAAGTGGTCGGGGGCTCGGCGGAACTGAATCGCAACGCAGAAGCGCAGTATCGGTTCGCGTCGCCGGAATATTTTCGCGCAGTGGGAATAGCGCTGATCAGCGGCCGCTATTTTGAGGAGAGCGATACCGAGACGTCGCAAATCGTGACCATCGTCAATTCGGCTTTTGCGCGACGCTATTTCCCCGGCCAAGATCCGATAGGCAAGCGGCTGAATATGTGGAACAGAAAAGGGGTGCTCGTCGTCGGTGTCGTGGGCGACGTAAAACCCTCACCGGATGCGCCTGCTGCCAAGCCGAGCTTTTATTGGGATGATTGGCAAAACACGCAGATAGCAGAACGCGTGGTGGTCGTTCGTACGAACTCCGACATGAATGCGTTGGCAGGTGCGCTGCCAGACGAGGTTCGCGCCGTCGACAAGGATCTGCCGATCACGCACGTGTTGCCCATGGACGATGTGGCGGCGCATGCGATATCGACGGCGCGATTCACCGTGATTTTGGTGGGCTCGTTTGCTGCACTCGCGCTTCTGCTTGCCGCAGTGGGCATCTTCGGTGTGATGGCCTACTCGGTGGCGCAGCGCACTCACGAAATCGGTATTCGTGCGGCGCTCGGAGCTCAGCCCACCGATTTGCGGCGTATGGTGATCGCGCAGGCGTCGAAACTGGCGGCAATCGGCGTCGTCACGGGAGCTTTGGCGGCACTGGTTTTGGCTCGTTCGATGCGGACGATGCTATTTCAGGTCAGCCCGAACGATCCTGCTACCTATGCGGCGGTAGCTTTGGTGTTGACTGCGGTTGCGCTGGCGGCGAGTTATATTCCCGCCCGGCGCGCGACACGGGTTGATCCGATTGTTGCGTTGCGTCACGAATAGCCTTGTCATTCTGATTAGGGGTAATCGTTTGGTAACGGACCGCATACTTTAAGACCGCATATTTCCATAAATGCTGTGCTTCATTTTCCGGACAAAGCGTCAGCCCATGTTGCAGTTGTGTCCGCCAGTCCGCGCAATACTACGGCATCGGTGGTTCCCGATTTTTTCAGGACGTGGAAGGAGTGATCGGCGCCCTCGATCACTCGCAAAGTAGCGAAGGCTCCGAGTGCTTCGACGATCGGGTGCAACAGCGCGAGGTCTGCCAACTCATCGCGGGTACCTTGCAGAAAGAGCATGGGGATGCGGACCCTTGCCAGGTGGTCGCCGCGCTTGACGGCGGGTTTGTTCGGCGGATGCAAAGGGAATCCGTAGAACACGATGCCGCGCACTCCTTGCAGCAGGCCTTCGGCGGAGGCTTGCGAAGTCATGCGGCCACCCATCGACTTGCCGCCTGCGAGGATCGGCAAACCGGGAGCTTCTTCGGCGGCGGTGCGTACGGCGGCAGCGACCGTGGCGGTCAGTACGAGAGGCGAATCGGGGACGCGGCGCCTCTCTTCCATATACGGAAATTGATAGCGGAAGGTAGCCACGCCGATGCGAGCCAACTCGGCAGAGAGCGCGCCCATAAACGGATGGCGCATCCCCGCGCCAGCCCCGTGCGCCAGAACCAGCAGCCAGCGTGCGTCCGGTGGACGCAACAGCAGGGCGGAAACCGCGACTCCATTCCCGACTTCAACTCGGAGTTCGGTCGGATCGGTCATAGATTGAGGAGCAGATTGTAAATGAGTTGAACTGAAGGCGCGAGCGAAGCGTGCCAACATAGACGTGATAGACTCTGGTCATCTAGATCATAGTTAAACTGACTATGATCGGGCACACTGTGCTATGATGCTGTCGAGGCTTGTGTGATGGAAGAGATCGCTATCTCAAAGTTCAAAGCCACCTGTCTGGCGGTGTTGGAGCGCGTTCGTGTGACCAATCAGCCGATCCGCGTCACGCGTTTTGGCAAACCGATCGCGGAAATTCTGCCGCCGAAGTTAGGTGAGAAGCCACAGCGGCGCCTGGGTATGGGGCGTGGGCAGATTCTTGGCGATATCGTGGGTCCGGCGGTGGATCTGTCGGATTGGGAGGCCGAAGCCGAGGAGGGGCCTCAGAAATGAGGCTCCTGCTGGATACCCACATCTGGATCTGGAGTGATCTGGAGCCGTGGCGGCTGACGTCGGATGTGACGCGGGTATTGAGCGACACGGAGAACGAACTTTGGCTGTCGCCGGTAAGCGTGTGGGAACTTATCGTACACGTCGAGAAAAAGCGAATCACGCTGGAGAAGGACGTTCTGACCTGGATCGCAACATCAAAGCAGGAACTCTCGCTGCGAGAAGCGCCGCTGTCGTGGGCAGTGGCCGAGGAGCTTCGATTTGTGGTGCTTCGGCGTCGCGATCCCGCGGATCGGTTCCTGGTAGCTACCGCGCGCGTGCAGGATCTTACGCTAGTTACCGCGGACCAAGAGTTGATGGAAGTCGACGGCGTTCGGATTTTGCCGAACTGCTAGATTTTGCGCGATTGGATTAGCCCGCCGGCCCGGCCCGCTATTTGGCCTGGAGTTCGGTGAGCGCCGCGAGTACTTCTTCGCTGTGCTTGTCGGGCTTTACGTCGAGCCACACCTTTTGCACTTTGCCTTGAGGGTCGATCAAGAAAGTGTGGCGTGAGGAGAGCTTTACGACCGGCATGACGGAGTCGTACTCCGAGGAGACTTCGGACTTGGTATCGGCCAGGAGCTTGAAGGTGAGCCCTTCCTTGGTGCAGAACTTCTGGTGCGAGTCTGAATCCTGCACGCTGACACCGACGATGGCCGCGTTCTTCGCGTCATACTGCGCCTGATCGCGCTGGAAATTGTGGGCTTCGACGGTGCAGCCGCTGGTGAAATCTTTCGGATAAAAGTAGAGCACTACCCACTTGCCTTTGAAATCGTGCAGGCTGACGGGTTTGCCTTCCTGCGAATTCAGTGTGAAGTCTGGAGCGACGGTGCCGACTGCGGGGGCTTTGTCTCCTGCCGCGCTCACGGAGCGAACGCCTAGCACGACACCGATCAATGCAACGATTACCACGGCGATCCAAACCAGCTTCATTGTCTCACCTCGATTTTTTGCGCGCGAACACAGGCCGATGCTGCAGTTTTGCGGCGCTGTGTATGGTACTGGGATGTACAAACGAAAGCGAGGGTTTCACGGCTTTTGTTGGGGCGGGCGGAGGTGAGGAGCGGGAGTGAGACTGGGTAGGCGTTACATTGGTTGCGTGAAGCGGCCGAATCCGATGCGGAACTGAATGGTGTTGATGCCGGGATTCGGCGTGGACAAACCGGCATTGGAAATATGCATGAAGCGAACTTCGGCGCTCCAATTGTATTTGCTGCGCAGAAAATGCAGACCCAGGGCGCCACTGGTGGTGAAATTTACGCGAGACGTTCCCGGAGGCACCTGATTGTTGGTGAATAATGTGCCGCCACCGATATCGATGTACGGCGCGACATTGCGATGCGGCATGAAATTCCATTTCAAAGCAAAAGGATTCAGGCCGAAGCCGTAAGCGGTTTTGGGATTTTGCACCACGAGAAATACGGGGACGACATCGACGGCGTATTCAAACCTGCCCTTCAATGGACCGGGGCCGATCGGATTCGTCAGCACCCAACCATATCGCAGGCCCACGTTCCACACTCCGGTATCGGAGGTACTGCCGTTGAGGCCGTGACCGCCGCCGGTCCAGATTTGCAGCTCATTGTGGTCGACCTCGGGCCCAGCCTGCGCGCGCGTTGCCGGCACAAGACCCATGGCGCACAAAAACATCGCTGCCAGAAATCTGTTCACTATTCGTCTCCTCGGTTCGGTGCGTGTCCGCGCAATCGCTGCATTGCGCGCCCATACGATACAGCAACTCACGGGTTTTCGTTTGTTTCTATGCACGATCCATCGGTGAACAGAGTTGCACGCACGCGCTAGAATCTGGGCAGATCAGGTGAACGTCCAGTGCCGTTATTTTTCGAGAGTCGAAACCCGTTCACTTGGTTGTAATCTTCCCAAAGCTATTCTGCAATTAGCTTCGCCACGTCGGTGCGGCGATGTCCGAGAACTGGGGAAAGTGCGATCCTCGAGATATCTGGCGATGGCGGGTCTGTGCCTTTGTGTGCTCGGCTGCGCGACGAGCACGCGAGCGCAACAACCTTTTTATACCGACAATTCCGATGTCGCCGCATTTCATCGCTGGCATGTGGAAAGCAATAACGAATTTGACGTGCTGCCACGGGTCAACTTTCCGAATCTTCGCCAAGACACACAAACCGTGAAATTCAGCGTCGGCGCTCTCCAGAATTGCGAAATTGGACTCGACTTTCCGCTGATCGCCATTTTTAACGCGTCGAATTCCGGGCTTGGCACGCCAATTGGTATCGGAGACACCGATTTTTCGATTAAATATAACTTTCACAAGGAACATGAAGGCTCAAACTGGCCAGCCTTTGCCGTCAGCCTGAACATCGAGCCGCCCACGGGAGACTCCCGAAAGCAGCTGGGTTCCGGGCTCACCGACTACTATCTCAACAGTATTTTTCAGAAGACGCTTTCGCCGAAATACACGCTGCGCATCAATGGTGGCGCAACTTTCGCGGGCAACACGCTCACCGGAGCAGTGGGAATCAAAGCGCGAGGAACGATTATCACCGGAGGCGCTTCTCTGGTGCGGCAGTTCACCAAGAGATTGGATCTGGGAGTAGAGATTTACGGAGGCTACACCGCGAGCGGAGAAATTGGGTCGTGGCGAATTGCAGCAGCAGGTGGGAGGAAATTATTTGATTCGCCGGAATCTGAGCATCGATTTCGGCGTTATCACGGGGCAAGCGGTTGGAAGTCCGCACTACGGATTCCAGCTGGGCTTCTCGAAGGATTTCTAAAGCTTCAGACTACGCCGGCGGGAGTTTCAGCTTCGAGTAGTCGCGATTCAGGTGCACGCAAAGCGATTCCACAACGAGCTCGTGATCGGAGCGCTGCGGAACACCTGAGACGGTGACCGATCCGATGACTCCGGCGGCAGGTACGCGAATTGGAAATGAGCCGCCGTGCACTGCGTAATCCTGCGTAGAAAGCCCGTATTTCTCCAGAAGCGTGCTGCCGGATTGCTGCAGTTCCAGGCCGAGGGCGTAGGAGCTGCGGTGGAATCGCGCCACGACGTTGCTTTTGCGTCGCACCCATTCGGGATTATCGGCGGTGGTGCCGGGCAGTGCGGCGTAGAAGAGCGGCTGGCCGAATCGGCGCACGTCGATCACAACGCCGAACTTCTTGGATGTAGCGAGCTCGCGGAGCTGCGAGCCTAACTGCCAGGCGATTTCTTCGTTGAATTCATGGAATTGAAGTTCGCGTTCTTGCGCGGCGATTGCCGCGAGATCTTCGGTAAGCCCCACGCTGGCCTCTCAGGTTCCGGGAACGAGCGTTGGGATTTTGCTATCGCCGGCGCATTTGAGCAAGGCGATTGCGGCCGGCAGGCGGGGGTGGCTCGGCTAGTGGTGGAGACGATAGGTGATGCCAAACGCGAGTCGCAGATCGTGTTGCGAATCGGTTGTACCGTTCGGCAAGCTGGTGCGGAGGTAGTCGAGCTCGATTGCGCGAACACCAAATCCGCGCGCGAGCGAGATGTTGAGACCGCCACCAGCTTGAAATGAGAATGCGGTGGCGTTAGTTTTCAGCGTGGTAGAAGACGGATACATGCCGTCGATTGCGTGCACGCCGCCGAACAGGACTTCTCCGAATATGTTAGTGCGGCGGCGTTCGCCGAAAACGCGGTTTGTCCAGCGGGACGTGCCGTAGGTGTAGCGCGGTCCGGCCATCACGGCGATTTGTGTGACATCGAGGCCGCGGATGATGTTTCCAGCGTGCGAGCCAGTGAGTGCAACCGCGGCGCTGAAATTGTGGAAGAGGTGAATGTTTGCTTCCGCGGTGCCGCCTTGCAGCCAGAAGCAACCGCAATCGCCCCCAACGGTCTTGGTGCGCTCGGTGGTGACGGTGGCGGCGACATCGATCGGCGGGATGCGATGCCGCTCGTCAATGGTCTGCTGCTGCGCGTTGGCGATGGGAAGTGCTGCCAAGGCAAAGATGAAAAGGAAGCGGCTCCACGATGTTATGCGCATATTTTGTTTCTCCTGAGAAGGCACAGCAGGACCGCTTAATTGACGGTCAGGCTGACGCTGGTGGCGTGCGACAACGTTCCGGAAGTTGCGGTTACGGTCACGGTGAAAGTCTGAGAGCGTTGGGCCAGGTAGCCGCTGCTGGTGCTGCCGCATCCGCAAAGGGATGCGACAGCGGCGCCGCACACGAAAATGAAAAGCAGAGTCGCAACGCCGCGGCGAGAGCCTGGAGATAACGGGGGATAGCGCACCTTGCGCCGCAGAAGTCCCGCAAAAGGCAGCAGTATGACGGCAAAAGCCGCGGGTGATAGCGTGCGATCGAAGAAAGGCGCAGAGGGAGTAGCGTGCGCTGATGCAAAGGTGGTCTGAATCGCCAGCGTGACATTGGTTGCGCCCGAACCCGCGGGAATGGTGGAAGGAGTAAGCGTTGCCGTAGCGCCGGGCGGTAAGCCACTGACGGTCAGTACGACAGCTGCGGGAAAGGTTGTGCCGCTGGGACCGAACGCGAGTGTATAGGTTGCGAGTCCGCCGCGCGTCACGGTGTCCGATGTTGCGCCGCTTCCTGCACCGACGTTAGCCACGCCAAGTGTGAAGTCTTGCACGCTCAGAGTTACCGATCCAGTTGCGGAGTGGTACGTCGTAGTGTCCGTGGGAGTAAAAGTCGTATTCATCGTGTAGTTGCCTGCGGCGAGCTGCGTGGCGACGGTCACTGCTGCGGGGCTGCCGCTTTGCAGCGTCGCGGTGTAGGCAAATGTTCCCGGAACGGCGGTGCCGCTGTTCGCTGCCGCAGCATTGAGCACACCGCTGAGGCTGGTGCCAAACAGAATCGCCGTGGGTTGCGCCCAGGTGATTGTCGGCGTGATCTGCGTCGTGAGCGAGATAGTCGCGGTGTTCGTGCTGGTAAGGAATGAGTTAGTGACGCCGGCGTAAGTGGCTCCGATGGTATGCGTTCCCGCGATGCTCAAAGTCACGCCGGTGATGGTGGCTTTGCCAGCGCTGTCGAGGGTCACGGAATTACCGCCGTTCAGCGAGGAGGTGTTTCCACCTATGGTGTCAGTGAACGCGACGCTACCGGTGGGGATCGTGGCGGTGTGACCTGCAGCTGTATCGGTGACGGTAGCCGTGATGGAAATGGATTCGCCGACTACGGCGGACGCAGGAGTCGTAGTAACCGCGACCGCAGTGGCATCCGCGGTGACGACACCGGTGCCGCTGACGGCCACTTGCTGTACGGAGCCGCCGACGTTGAGATGATTGTCCGTTAGGGTGACATTGGTAGTTAGCGTGCCGCCGGATTGCGGGGTGAACTTCACAGAGACGTCGCAAGCGGTGCCGGGCGTCAAGGTGATGCTGGAGGCGCACAGATTGGTGTCACTGGTGTTCTGGGAAAAATTGACGGTGTAAGAGGGGTTGGCAGCGAACAGCAGGGTTGCATCGCCCAGGTTAGTAACGGTGGCGGTCTTCGGGCTGTCCGAACTGGTCGAGCCGACGTTGGCAGTTGCGAACGCCAGGCTCGTAGCGGACACATCGACTTTGACGATGCGGCTGTTGTTCCAATCGGCGATCAGCAGGTTGCCGGTGGCATCAGGCGTGATGCCAAAAACAAAGCTGCCGATGATAGCGCCGCTGAAGTTGATAACCGAGACATTGCCTGCGGTTGTTGAAAGGATAATGCGCTGATTGCTGGAATCAACGATATAGAGATTTCCGGAAGGGTCCACGGCGACGCCCTGTGGATTGTTGAGGGTCAGACCAGGGACGGGCACTAGCGTGGCTGCGCCTGCGGCACTAACCTTGATGATGCGGGTGTTGGTGCGATCCGCGATGTACACGTTACCGTTGGCATCCACGGAGATTCCGGTGATGTCGAAGCCCCTAAAGGAGAAGGATCCGGTATCGAGGACGCTTCCGACGCCGGCCCGCGTCACTTCCACCACACGGCCGTTCCCATAGTCCGCGATGTAAAGATTGCCGGCACCGTCGAACGCCAGCGCGGTCGGAAGGCTGATGGGTTGACTCAGGCCGGAAATAGAAAATACGGCAGGCGAGCCGCTCGCGGGCACTTGGACGATGCGGCTGTTGCCGTAGTCGGCGATGAAGAGATTGCCCGCGCCGTCCACAACGATGCCGGTAGGCTGGGTTAATGTAAAACCCCCCGTGTTTACAGTGGTCCCGGCGCCTCCGCCGGCGGGGAACTTGACTACGGTGCTCCCCGTGTAGCTCGCAACATACATGTTTCCCGCTCCATCCACGGCAATCTGAAAGGGAGTGGTGATGGGAGGGCCGGTAGTGGAGAGCACAGTGGCGGCGCCAGGGCTCAGCGCAGCGACGGGAGCGTCGGCGAAACCATAAACCGGAACGGTGAGCGAGAAGGTTAGGCAAGTGATGATGTAGTTGAGAACGACCGCGCCTTTGTGGAGGCCAGGGGTAAGCGGGAGGAACTTGACGTCCACGGAGCAGGTTGTGTTGGTGGTCCCGCTGGCGCACGTGCTGCCTGGGTCTGCCTGAAAATCCAGACTCGGCGTACCGTCGGTAAGCACCTGGATCGAGGTCAGCATGCTGCCTGCAGGCACATGGAAGGGAAGGGCTAGCGTGGTGCCGGAACTGCTGCCCAGGGGCACGTGACCGAAGCCGACGGATGTTGCTGCCAGGCTCACGATCTGGTTGCTGAAGGTGCTGGTGATGTACAGATTGCCGTTCGGATCGACAACGACGCCGCGCGGGCTGGTGAGCGAGACCGTGCCGGTGCTCAGAGCGAAGCTCGCGCCTCCAGGAAGCCGCTCGACGATGCGATCGTTGAAAGCATCGGCGACAAAGAGATTACCCAAGCGGTCGATGGAAACGGCGAACGGTATATTGAGCGAGGTACTTAAGCCGCTGAAGGCGACTGCGGAACCTGCTCCTCCAGGAGTGACCATGACGATGCGGCTGTTGCCACCGTCCGCAATATAGAGGTTGCCCGCAGAATCGGTGCCCACGCCGGTGGACTGGAACAGAGGAGTGCCGAGACCGGTGATGTTGAACACGGCTGCAGTGCCAGCCGCCGGAATTTTGATAATGCGGTCGTTGCCAGAGTCCGAGACGTACAGATTGCCTGCAGGATCGAAGGCGAGGCCTTCGGGAGAAAACAGGGTCAGTCCAGACATGCTCACGACGGTAGCTGCGCCGTTGCGGTCGACTTTGAGGATGCGATTGCGATTTGAGTCCGCCACGTAGAGATTGCCGGCGCTGTCCAGCGCCAGGGCTGTGGGATGGGACATCGCAGGACTCAAGCCGGTCACAGCCAGTACAGAGGCGTTGCCAAGCGCATCGATCTTTATGATCTGGTTGTTGAACGTGTCTCCGATATAGAGGTTGCCGGAGGAGTCTACGACGACTCCCCAAGGAGTGTTGGGAGAGATGCTGCCGGTGTCCAGGATCCTCACCGAGCCTTGGAAGACTACGCCGGGAGTGGCAAGCGCGGCGACTGGCAATACAAGGAGCAGCGCGAGCGTGCCGGCTGCGGAGAGAGCTTGGGCTCGCCATCGGCAGCCAGGTCCTGACAGCGAGCGCACATTTCGCGACGCCACTGGACGCTCCTGGAACAAGCAAGAAAGAACAGCTGCAAAGAGCTTGATCGCATCGCCGATTCGGCAAATGCAGGCTGGCATCATTAAGAGATCCTCATTCCGCGGCTCCTGGCATTTGCTGTGAGCCATATGACGTCGCGATGTTTGCAAGTACAGTGCCGCGAGGCGTTAAAGACCGTGAGAGGGAAGAGATACGCAGATTCGCTGATTCCAGCGGTCAGGAGGAATGCGGAGCTACATGTGCATCGGTTCTAATTAAGGAATATGACGCGGAATTGGAACAGTACCGGCGGAGCGCGTGCGGGGATCCGTTATCGACGAGCGAACTCTATTTTTTCACCCGCGCGAGGGAAACGCGAGCTTGTGAAAAGTTTCTGGCGGCGTGACGAAACCGAGTGACGCCGAGCGGCGCCTCAGCTTCACGAATAACGACGATGCGTTTGCGACTGGCTATGCGTGCTGCTGCACGACTACGTGCGGGGCTGAGGTGCATCTTCCTTTTTAAATCCGGCTAGAAAGATCAACAGCACAACGGCGGACATGATGGCGGGCACCATCCAAATCGAGCGCCAATTGTGTTCAACGCTGCCACCAGTCGTGCGCGCGTATAGGTCGACAACCCAGCCGGACAAATAGGATCCGAGGAACATGCCGATGCCATAAGTGATGAAGGTGATCAGGCCTTGCGCCGCGGCGCGCAGAGCAACGGGCGCTTTCTGATCGACGTAAACCTGTCCGGTGACAAAGAAGAAGTCGTAGCAGATGCCGTGCAGGATGATGCCGACGTAGAGCATCCACGCCAATTCGCCGGCGTTGCCGTAGCCGAAGCAGACGTAGCGCACGACCCAGGCGAGCATGCCGAGAACGAGGGTCCATTTCACGCCGAGACGTTTGAAAAACCACGGCAGCGTGACCATGAAGAGCAACTCCGACATCTGGCCCATGGTCATCTTTCCGGCGGCGTTCTGCACGCCGATTTCATTGAGGAAAGGATTTGTGAACGCGTAGTAGAACTGTAGCGGGATGCAAATCAGGAAAGAGGCCAGCGCAAAGACTGCGAAGTTGCGATCTCTAAATAAGCGGAAGGCTTCGGCCGGAAAGATGTTGGACAATTTGAAGCCGCCTTTGGCTTCACGCAACGGAGGAGTATGCGGCAGGGACAAGCAGTAGAGTCCCATGGCGATTGACGAAATGGCGGCCAGGCGAATTGGAATGGCGGTGGCCTCGACGTGCGAGCCGCCTACTTTCAAATAGCCAACGATTAATCCGGCGACGATCCAGCCCAGCGTTCCGAGCACGCGAATCGATCCGAAATCCTGCTTGGGATCTTTCATCTGGCGGAAGGAAAGGGAATTAGTCAGCGCCATTGTGGGCATGTAGCACAGCGAATAGATGAGCAGCACGCCGTACATCGCGCCGAAGCCGGTCTGCGTGGAAGCGAAATAAAGCAGCACGCCGCCGATGCCGTGGAGTGCGGCGAGCAGTCGTTGAGTGGCGAACCACTCATCGGCCATCAGTCCCACGAAAAACGGTGCAATCATGGCACCGAGCGCGGTGGTGCCGGCTACGAGACCAATTTCTTTACCGGAAAAATGCAGCGACTGGCCAAGCCAGGTGCCCAACGTGACGTACCACGCGCCCCACACGAAATACTCGAGGAACATCATCACGGACAGCCGCAGCCGCATTTGAAAGAGCACGCAGTCGCCTCCTGAAATTACGAATCGCTTCTATGTTGACCTTGACCGCTACATCGTGCAGGGTATTCATTTTTGTGCGGGAGCACGATACGCCGGGCCATTCAACCACAGATCGATGGGCCGTTTTGCATCGGGTGCGCGGAACGGCATGGGGATCTTTTTCCCTTGGCCCGCCGAAGCGTAGCCGGCATACAGTGCGTGCATGACGACCAGCCCGTCTTCGCCTGTGGATTGCGGCTTTTCTTTTCCTCGGACGCAGCGCGCGAAGTGAGTTAGTTCTTGCGGCGTGCCGTAATTCCATAATTCTTCGAATACCGGATACGTCCAGCCCTTCGTGGTGGGTGCTTTTTCCACGGCGTAGCCATAGCCGTTTTCGCTGTAGGTCGGCATGGCGTTACCCATGTGCAGGTTCGCATAACTGGCGCCGGCTTCGCCGAACACTTCGATCTTGTCGTCCATCCCGCCGCGTCGCGCCCAACTGTTTTCAATCAAGCCCACCGCGCCATTTTCGAATTCCAGGATGCAGAGCGAATCGTCGTCGGCCTTCGTCTTTGCGCCGTGAACGTATGTGCCCATCTGGCAGTACACCGATTTGATCGGCGAACGTCCGAGGAACCAGTAGCAGAACGCAATGCCGTGGCAGCCGAGATCCATCAACGCGCCGCCGCCGGAACGATTCACATCCCAGAACCAATCACTGTGCGGACCGAAATGCTTTTCGCTCTGCTTCACCAGATAAATCTTGCCGAACGCCCCGGCGTCGGCCATTTCCTTGACCTTCAAATATTTCGGAGTGAACAGCAGCTCTTCGCCATACATCAGCAGCACGCCATGTTTTTTCGCTGCGGCGATCATCTCTTCGCCTTCAGCGATGGTCATCGACAGTGGCTTTTCGCAAACGATGTGTTTTCCGGCGGCGGCTGCGTCCTTGCTCATCTGCGCGTGCAAACTGTTCGGCGCGCAGATATTCACCATCTCGATGTCGCTTTCCTTCAACATGTCGCGGTAGTCGGTGAACACTCGCGGGATTCCGAAGTGCTTCGCGAATTTTGCGGCATTGCCTGGAGTTGGCGAGCACACCGCCACAATCTCCGCTTCGTGCGGCATGATCTGTAAAGATGTCGCGTGAATATCGGCCTGGAATTGCGAGCCGATCAATCCGATCTTCACTTTTCCGGTGTTCGCCATCTGTCCTGTCCGGCTCCTGAAGTAACGCGCTACGGCTTTTTGGTCGGCTCGATCGACTTCACCTTTACGTCGCGGAACCAAATCTCCGACCCTTCCGCCTCCAGGAGGATATGTCCGCTAGTCAGCGGAATCATGTGGGCGGGATTTTCCGGATCGGGTTTCTTGATGTCACGCGCATAGTTGACGATGCGCCCGTTCACGATATGGGTTGTCGTATCGCCATCGAGGATGATCTCGACGGTGTTCCAGGCGTTGCGGTCCTCAAAGTCCCCGGACTTCAGAATGCGCAACGATTCGCCGGGGCTCGAACGGATGGTCGTACCGACATTGCGATCGTCGTCAAACATCTGGAAGGTAGGCGAAATCAGAAAGCCGGTGACCTGCGTACCGTTCACGATCCACATATCGCCGACGTCGCTTTCCTCGATCTGACATTCGATGGAGCGCGGATAAATGGCATCGGCCCCGCCGGCCAGATAGAGCAAGCCGCTGTTGCGCTTGCCCTCAGTGGCGCGCTTGGTGCCCCACTTGTATTCGGCGTGGATGCGTACGTTCGAATAATCCTTCACGGTCGACAAATATCCGTTTTCGAATTTGGCGCCCGCAGGCACATCGAGGATATGCACTGCGTTGTTTTCCAGCTTGAAAACGTGCGTGGGATCGTTGTTCTTGCCGCCATTTTCGGTGTACGAATACCAGCCGTCGAAATTCTTGCCGTTGAAAAGTGGGATCCAGCCTTCGTCGGCGGCTGTGGATCTTGGTTGCCACGCACTGCCCAGCAAGAGCGCAGCCCCAATCGCGCACACTGCAAAACTTAAAACGAGAGATTTCCTCATACTCGCCTCATGTCGTGCTCGGCTGACGTATCGCGAAGCGCCTGCTCGTGATCACGCATTCGACGGCGGCGTCGGATCATCGCAGCCCACAAAATCCTGCAAAATCCGATTGCCCTTGTACTCCAGTTCATCGTGAATGCCAATCTTGGATGTGTAGTAGCCCTGGGTGGTCATGTGCTTCAGCGCCTGGAAGAATCGCACTTCCGGCAGCTCGCGCATGTTGTAGTTGTCGGAGAGCACTTGCAGCACCGCTATTCGCTCGTCACCGCTGGAGTCCACGAACGATTTACCGTGAAAATGCTTGCTCATCAGATCGACCAGCCGCATCCCTTCATGCCACATGGCCTTTTCTTCTTCGTCCTGGCTCTCGCGAAGACGCTGATCGATGTAGTCGGCCACCTTGGCAGCTTTTGCGCCGCCCGAATGACTGTCGGCTGGGATAATCGTCTCGGACAGTTCCTCGACATACGCGTGCTGCGCCGGCGTGAAGAATCGCCCCGTGGTTTTGGCGGCCGTGCCCTCGCCATGCTTGGGCACAGGCTGCATCGTTCCTTCAGGCTTCTCCTGCACTGCAGGCGACGCCAGTGTTGGCAGCGGAAGAACGGATGCGCCAACCAATCCCGCCGAGGTCTTGATCCACTGCCGGCGGTCCTGCCGCAAATTGATGCGATCGGTAATCGACATTGGCGCCTCCTAGATGTTGCCTTTCTTCATTTCATCCGCCAGGTAATCGCACGAGCGCCAGCACAGCGACATGATTGTCCATGTCGGATTCTGGCAACTGGCGTTCACGAATGCGCTGCCGTCCACGACGAAGAGATTTTTTACGTCGTGCGACTGTTCGAACTGGTTCAGCACTGACTTTTTGGGATCATCGCCCATGCGCGCGGTGCCCAATTCGTGAATGGACCAGCCTTCCGTTAGCACGCGCTTGCTGATCTGCACGATTTCGAATCCCGCGGCCTCGAACATTTCCTGCGCGGTCACGGCCATATCCTCGGCCATGGCGTGTTCGTTTTCGCCGAACTTGTAGTGAAACCGCAGCGCTGGGATGCCCCACTTGTCCTTCACGCTGGGATCCAAATCGACATAATTTTCATAGCGCGCGAGGACTTCACCGAACGCGCCCATTCCGATGTACGCACCTTGATTTTTGCGAATCTCTTCCTTGAAGCCGGCGCCGAATCCCTGATTGTCGGTGCCGTGCGGAAACATGGCGCATCCGCCGCCACCCTCAAATCCGTATCCGCGAATAAATTTCTGGTGCTTGTCCTTCAGATTGCGGAAGCGCGGCAAATAAAAACCCCCGGGCCGCCCGTCATCCAGCGTCGCAGGCTTGCCAGCCAGGTCTTTCGAACGCCCGTAAACGCCAGGCCCCATGACGTGCTCGCAGAAATTATGTCCCACGTGTCCGCTGGAGTTTCCGATTCCATTCGGATGCATTTTCGACTTCGATAGCAGGAGCAATCGCGCCGACTCCAGTGTGGATGCGGCCACGATCACCACTTTGGCCTTGGCGGTGTAGTCGTTTTTGGTCACCGCATCGACAAAATGCACGCCCGTGGCTTTGCCCGTCACTGGATCAACGGCAATCTCGCGCGCGATTGAATTCGTCCGCAACGTCAGGTTGCCAGTATCTTTCGCGGGGTAGATCAATCCGGTCGGCGAATCGAAGGCCGCGTGAATGTCGCAGCCGCCCTTGCGCTCGCAGGCGCCGCGCCCGTAACAGCGGCTGCGATACTTGTTGTGCTTCAGTCCATCGGTGGTAACTCCAGCGCGATACTGCGTCACCGTGCGACCCATTTTGTGGACGCTGTTCTTCAGCGTGACTTCCGAGCAATTCAGTTTTGTCGGCCGCTGGAAAATGCTGTCGGGCAAATGCGGCAAATTTTCCTTAACGCCGGTGATTCCCAGATACAGATCCACTTTGTCGTAGTACGGCGACAAATCGCTGTAGCTGATTGGCCAGTTTTCGCCGAAGCCGTCGCGATCCTTGGCTTTAAAGTCGAAATCGGAAAGGCGCAGCGACAAGCGGCCCCAGATATTCGTCTTTCCACCCAGGCAGCGCGCGCGTACCCAAGCGTAGTTCGTCCCGGTGAATGGATTGTCGCGCTCTTCCACGCAAATATTTTTCGTGTAATCGGTATTGCCGATGTAGCTGTGCAGTTGCTTGGACTTCTCAAAGCCGGGCCCATAGGGCGGCTTGCGAATGGTGTACTCGTTAAAGGTCAGCGCGTGCTGGTCCGCGGGCAGCGATCCGCGGTGCGCGTTGTCGTATGGCCACTCCATCGAGCGCAACTCCTGCTCGATGTCCAGCTTCTTGCCGGCCTCCAGCAACAACACTTTCATGCCTTTGCTGGTCAGAACGTGGCAAGCCATGCCGCCCGCCGCTCCGGAGCCGATTACTACTGCGTCGTATGTCTTGGTAAGGTCTACTGCTTCGGTCGAATCGCCCTTCGATTCGGTCATGATGATGGGCAACGACATGGAAGAGCCCCCTCTTCGTGGAAGGACCGCACCCACGCCTGTCCGATTGCGCAGCACGCTAACGCCACTAAGGTCGGACTAGACGGGACAAATGCATTCCACCACCGCGGCCACCTGTTTGTCCAGTCCGCTGCTAAGAAGCGTTGGATTCCGACGCGAGCTAATGCGCACTGTTGCCGAACGTCAATCGCAGGCCGGTTGAGAGCAGCACATCGTTCTTCTTCAATCCTGGCAGCGGAGAGCTGAGGTAGCGATCGCTATACGTGACCTGCCAACTGAGCCAGGACTTCAGCTTGGTCGCCGCAATGGCGTCGAACTGGAAGCGGTAATCTCCGGTATTACTGACGTTCGGGTACAGCGAGAAAGTTTCGCTGAGCGTCATGCGGCTATTCAGCTTGGTGTCAAATTCTTCGCCGAGCACGATTTCCCCGGTTTTTCTCGTGAGACCCGTGGGAAAGGTGGGGTTCGCCGCAAAGTATTCCTGTTCGTAGTCTCCGCCGCCAAACACATCGAATACCGTGTTCTTGGTCTTGATGACGTGATAGCCCACACCGCCGCCCAGAACATTGCGCAAATCCAAATCCTGGAACTGGTCGTATTCGAAATCGGTGAATCCAAATACAAAGAATTTTTCGCTGATGTTCAGATCTCCACGCAGACCGCCGCGAATGGCGTGCGCGGTGGTTCGCGAAGGAGGCGTGGTGTCGTCGCTGGCGTACACAGCGATGGCATAGGCGCTGATTTTGTCGCGCGTAGTCGCGCGAACGGCTTTAGCTGACAAGTTATACGCCAGCGTTGCCGAATTTCCGCGCGTCACGTTCAGGCCGGTGTCCAGCACGCCGCTCCAGAAGTCCGTGAGATGCGGATTTCGCAAGCGGTCGATCTCCGCATCGTGCGCTTTCTGCTCATCATCATTGCGGACGGCTACAACTGCATCTTTTGGCGCATCCACTTCGCCCGTTGATTTCGTGGTGACGTCGAGCTTGCCATCGGCGCTTGCGACCGTGCCAACCACGGTCTGTCCGTCCTTCAATTCGAGATGCAGCGGCTGCGAAGACACGATAGATGTAACCGCGTCCCACTGCACGTTCACATCGCCCGCGAATTCGGTCTTGATCAGCAGGGTCTTGGCGTCAGACTTCACGATCGTACCGCTGATGCGGTCGCCATTTTTCAGCGTCAGCTGATCAGCGCGAGCGCAGTTTGCTAGTACACACAGAACCGCGGTCAATGCCACATAGAAGACACCTGTCCGCATGGTTTTTCTCCTTGCTTTGGCTTTGCTGCTCTTTGATTTTCTTACTGAATCCGGCTTTCCGTACCGCTCGCTATCGAACCGACTTGGACAGACAACCCACGCAATCGACGCTGGTAAATTGCCAGACTTCTTGCGATTGACAGTTCTTGAAATGAGCCGCTACAGCTTAAACGAACGCTTATTTGAAGCCAACCTCAAGTTAACGGCACTTCGATTCAGGATTTGCATCAGCCTGCGGTCTTCGGACTGGCGTCGCAGACTTTACGTTCGACGTTCAGCTATACTGCGTGGTTTCTCTAGTCTCGGCTGCAACGCTGTATAGGCGACAAAATGACCCGAAGCACTTGGCTGCTGCTTTTTGCCTCGCTCGCACTCGCGGTGTTGGTCAGCGCTTGCGCTCAGCCGCCTGTGCCAAAAGACTTGGGCTCAGCGCAATCCACTTCCCCGACTCGCCCGACTATTGTGTTCATGACCGACTTCGGCACCGCCAACGATGCGGTGGCCATCTGCCGCGCGGTGATCTACGGCATAGCACCGGATGTGCGCCTCACCGACATCACTCATCAGGTGACGCCGTTTTCGATTGAGGAAGCTTCGCGCTTTCTTTCGGGTGTCACGCCCTACTACCCTGCCGGCACCGTTTTCCTGATCGTGGTGGATCCTGGCGTTGGCACTTCTCGTAAAGCCGTCATCGCTAAATCAAAAAAGGGCCAATATTTTGTAGCGCCGGATAATGGCGTGCTCACGCCGGTGCTCGACCGCGATGGGTTTGACTCGGCTCACGAAATCACCAATCAGAACTGGATGATTCAGGCAGCCGTATCCTCCACATTTCACGGCCGCGATATTTTCTCACCCGCCGCCGCGCACCTCGCGGTCGGGTGGGATTTCAATATTGCGGGTCCCGCCGTGCCGCAACTGGTGCGCTTGAGCCCCAAATCTTCAAGGACGACCGACAAAGGCATTGAAGGCGACATCATCGGCCTGGACGATCCCTTCGGCTCGCTCATCTCCGACATTCCCGGAGAAGAATTCAAAAAGCTTGGCTATGTACAGGGGGATAAGGTGCCAGTCCAGATCAACAAGAAGCCGATTACGCTGCCTTATGCCAAGACGTTCATGGATGTTCCGGTGGGCGAAACCCTCCTTTATATAGACTCGCGGGGTCGCGTGGGCATCGCCGTCAACCAGGGCAATTATTCGCGAAAGTTTAGTATCGAGCCGCCCGCCACCATCTTCATTCCCTCCAAGCACACCGCCATTCCACAACCAAAGCGAAGCAGACGCTGAACTTAGCGTTGCGGCGACGCTACCCCTCATTTTTCCGGTAACCTCTCTCGCGTAGCTCGGTATTCATCCGCGCAAGGGCAAGAACGCTTTGCAGAAAACGATTCGATGACGGTTGCCGACGAGGACTTGATGCTCCAGGTGCGCAGCGGCGAGGCGGAAATGCTGGGGGTGTTGTTCGATCGCTACCAGACGCCTCTCTACAATTTTTATACAAAGATGACGCAGGACCGCGCACTGAGCGAAGACCTGGTGCAGGACGTGTTCCTCCGCATTCTGCGTTATCGCCAAACTTATCGGCCGGGCACACCATTCCGGGCTTGGATGTACCAGATCGCGCGTAATGCGCGTGTGGACGCCATGCGCAAGGTGAAACCTGATGCGCCCATGCTGACTGAACCGGCCGCACCCGCTTCGGCCGATTCCGCACAGCAGAAACAGGAAGCGCAACTGCTGCAGCGTGCGCTGTTGCAGCTTCCGGAAGATAAGCGCGAGATTCTGATTCTCAGCCGCTTTCAGGAACTGAAGTACGAGGAAATTGCTCGCATGATGGGCTGCGAAGTCGGCGCCGTCAAGGTTCGCGTGCATCGCGCATTGCAGCAATTGCGTGAAGTGTTCCGTCAACTGGAACGCACTGCTGACTCGAAGACATCCGATCGAAATAGAGGGCAGTTGCCCTCTTCGAGGACCTGGCAATGAATTGTGAACGTATCGCTGAGTTGTTACCCGACTATCTTCAAGGCTCGCTGAACTCGGAACAGCAGCGCGTCGTCGACGAACATCTCCAACAGTGTGTCTCATGCTTCGACGAAGTTGCCGTGTGGAAAAAGATGTCGGTGCTTCCCACCGAGCAGCCCAGCGCCGAATCGCGCGCGCGTTTCGAAGCCATGCTGCACGCTTTTCCATCATCGGAAGCGGGAATTCCGGCGAGAACGTTCGTGCCCGCAAGACCAATTTCAGGCTGGACGGCGGTACTGCAGTGGCTCCGCAGGCCGGTGGGTGCGTTCGCGTGGAGCGTGGCGCTGCTTGTCATTGGAGTCGCGATTGGCACCTGGGTCGCAGCGAAAGACACGACCCAATCAGCGGAGCTTGCCGCCATGCACTCCGAACTAGCGAGCATGAAGCAGTTAGTAGCGCTGTCGATGCTGACGCAACAGTCGGCCAGCGAACGCCTGCAAGGCGTGAACTACACCAACCGTGAAGAGCACCTTGATCCGCAGGTGCTTGCGGCGCTGCTGCGCACGCTGCGCTACGACAACAGCGTCGATGTGCGGCTGGCGGCGCTGGATACGCTGAGCCGCCACGCAAATCAGCCGCAGATCCGGAAAAGTGTCGTCGATTCGCTGCAGGAACAGCAATCGCCGATGGTGCAGGTTGCGTTGATCGACCTGCTCAGCGAGTGGCGCGATCCCGAGGCCGCGCAGCGCCTGCGTAATTTCCAGCAAAGTAAAAATCTCAATCCCACGGTGCGCCAGCGCGCCGAGTGGGCCGTCAGCAAATTACAGTAAGGAGAAAACCGTGCGCGGAACACCTTTTATGAGAATTCTCGGCATCTACGGCGTAGCTCTCCTGTTCTTGCTGCTCTGGCCAATCAGCACGCGGCCGATCTCCCACTCGGCCAAGAATTTCGTGGCGTCCCTGTGCCGTATGTTGCAGGTCGACTACGTCTTCGCCGAGCCGCTCCGCCACACCGTTGATGACTCGGACCGTGACATGCCGATGCAGGAACGCGAAACCATTGAGAAATCGTTCGCGATGCCGGAGGCGCACCGCACCATCGAAGTCGACAATGTTTTTGGCTCAGTCGAAGTAGTCGGTGGCACTTCGGACCAGGTGCAGCTGACCGTCGAGAAAACATTGCGCGCGGAATCCAAGCAGGACCTGGAGCTGGCCCGCAAAGAAGTGACGCTAGACATCACGCAAAAGGACGGAGCGTTGAAGCTTTACGTCAACGGCCCTTTTCGCTGCCGGTGCGATGACGATTGCCACGGGCGCCGTCGTGATGATGAAGGCTACAGCGTCAAGATGGACTTCAAGCTGCACGTACCGCGTGACATCGACACCAAAGTCAAAACGGTGAACGAAGGGCACGTCACCGTGCGCAACGTGGCAGGGAATTTCCTGGTGCGCAACGTCAACGGCGATATCACCATGGATAATGTCGCCGGATCTGGATCGGCGAACACCGTGAACGGGCCGGTGAAGGTCACCTTCCGCGAGAACCCACGCGAAAATTCCAGCTTTGGCACCATCAACGGCAATGTGGAGCTGACCTTCGCTCGCGGCCTGTCCGCAGACTTCCGATTCAAGACCATGAATGGTGGCGTGTACAGCGACTTTCCGGTGAACGCACTTCCAGCGCACGCGCTACAGGAAGACCATCGCGATGGCAAAACTATTTTCCGCGCGGATCGCTTTACCGGGGCCCGCGTCAACTCAGGCGGACCGGAGATCAAGATCGAAAATCTCAATGGAGACATCCGTATCCTCGAAAACCATGAATAAACTTACTGACAACACTCGGCGTGATTTCGTCGTAAAAGCAATTGTCGGCACGGCATTGTTGGCGGCGACGGCGTTCTCGCCGTTAGTCGCGCGGGCACAAAATCAGAACACGAATTCGAATAGTGATCGCGTGGCGGTCACGCTGAGTGATCCTTCGCGCCCGTCCACGATAAAAGCCAGCCTGATCGCCGGTGGCATCACCGTGAAGACTCACGAAGGCAAGGATGTGATCGTGGAAGCACGGGCTCGCTCACGCGATTCCGGCGAATCCGACGGCAATCCCAAGCGCATCACTATCTCTTCCACAGGGCTTTCGGTGGAAGAAGAAAACAACGAGGTCCGCATCAACACGGAATCGCACATGCGTCCCATCGATCTGACCATTACCGTACCAGTGCATACTTCGCTGTTCCTTCGTGCGGTGAATGATGGCGATATTCACGTTACCGGCGTTGACGGCGAACTGGACATTGACGACGTCAACGGTTCGGTCACGCTCACGAACATTGCCGGCAGCGCCGTTGCCCACGCGCTCAACGGGCGGCTGCTGGTGACGTTCACGCGCATCAATCAGAAGCCGATGGCCTTCAGCTCGCTCAATGGCGATATTGACGTGACGTTCCCCGCTGATCTGAAAGCCAATGTCAGCCTGCGTTCGGATATGGGCGATGTGTTCAGCGATTTCGATGTGAACATGAAAACCGCATCGACCAAGCCCATCGTGGAAGACGGCCGCGGCAATGGTGGAAAATATCG
This sequence comes from uncultured Acidobacteriota bacterium, assembly GCA_963788725.1. Classification (GTDB taxonomy): domain Bacteria; phylum Acidobacteriota; class Terriglobia; order Acidiferrales; family UBA7541; genus Acidiferrum. Next base: position 249,224 of record CAWBHT010000002.1, read on the forward strand.
GGTAAAGATGGACAAGACCGTGCGCGGCACAATCAACGGCGGCGGCCCGGAAATGCAATTCACCAACTTCAATGGCGCAATCTACATTCGCAAGGCGGGCGCCCCGCGACAGTAACGCTGGAGGCGATCCGCCCTGAACGGAAAGGCAGCAAGCGGCCGAGGATCGCTCCTTCTTCCTTTAACTTGTCGTACGTCTCGATCTCGCTTTGTGATGCTTCGGCTTTGTGGATTTTGCTGACTTTTTCTTGGGGACCGCCGCCTTCAACTTCTCGTTGTCGGCTGCCAGCGCCGCATTTTCCTTGGTCAGGCCGTCGATGCGATTCTCGAGATCAGCGTTCGACTTCTCCAGCTCCGTAACATGTGTTTTCAGCTGTTCATTTTCCTTCAGCGTCTTGGTGTCTTGACACGCCGCCATTGGCAATCCCAGTGCCAATGCCAAAATCAAACCGCCTGCCGTATTCTTGCGCATCCGTAATCTCCCTCAGAACGTCCTCGCGGGCGCTCTCCCTTTATTCCCGAGCATCGCTTAGTGTAAGGATGCTCACACTATAGATTCTTCCTATTGGGAAACCAAGCCGGGTTTTCAAATTTGATCCTGAAAACTGGGAGAAGAGGCCATCGTTGTAACGTCGCCTGGCAGCGACTGATATCGGACTAGTGGTATAACAGAGAGCCGAAATACTATATCAAAGCAGCGGATCAGCAGGACGAGTGCAGGTACGAGCGGTAACGAGTGGGAACGAGCGTTCGGATGACTGTGTCTTCTGCGGTTCAGCAAATCTTGGAGGAAGAAGAAATGTCGCTACGCATCAATGAAACCGCGCCGGACTTCACGGCGGAGACGTCGCAAGGTCCCATCAACTTTCACGAGTGGATCGGAGATGGCTGGGCCATCCTGTTTTCGCATCCGAAGGATTTCACGCCAGTGTGTACCACCGAGCTGGGATACATGGCACGTTTGAAGCCGGAATTTGAGAAGCGCAACACGAAGATCGTGGGCCTGAGCGTCGATCCCGTGAGCAGCCACGCGAAATGGCAGGCGGATATCGAAGAGACGCAGGGCGCCAAGGTCACCTATCCGATGATCGGCGACCCGGAACTAAAAGTGGCGAAGCTCTACGATATGCTCCCGGCCGCCAGCGGGACGACGTCGGAGGGACGGACCGCGGCGGACAACGCCACGGTACGAACGGTGTTCGTCGTCGGTCCAGACAAGAAGATCAAATTGATGCTGAGCTATCCGATGAGCACCGGTCGTAACTTCGACGAAGTCTTGCGCGTGCTCGATTCCATGCAACTGACCGCCAAGCACAAGGTCGCGACTCCCGTGAACTGGAAGAATGGCGATGATGTGATCATTCTTGGCTCAGTGAGCGACGATGAGGCCAAGCAGAAATATCCGGAAGGATGGAAGGCGCCGAAACCCTACTTGCGGATCGTGAAACAACCCAAGTAAAAATTAGAAAATCACGGGTACGTTTCCGCAGCACTACGGAAACAAAACGCGCGCCTGGCCGAGGCGGCGCAGTTTTTTCGACTAGCGAGATTCGGCGCTCGCGGAATGTGCCACCAGATACCACTCCGTAGTTGGGGCACGCTGATATTTCAGTCGTGTGCGCGCGGCCTGCGCTGCGGCAGCGTTGCCCAGCTTCTCCTGCGCCTGAGCCAGATATTGCAATGCCAGCGGCGAACGCGGATCAGATCCGAGTTCGTCGGCGGCGGAGGCGAAGTCTCCTTGCGCCAGCAGCAGATACCCTCGGGCGATTTCGTAGCTGTTGGAGACAACCAGATCGCGCGACTCCGACGCGAAGCGCTCCAGTTTAGAAATCGCTTGCTGCGCCACAGCGGTCTGCCCGCTGCCTGCAGCAACACGCGCCTCTTCGCGCAGCACGGAGCTCCAGGAAAGATGACGGTCCGGTTCGCTCATTCCGGCGACCGGCTTCTGGACGCTCGCTTCCACGGTGCGAAGCTGCTCAAGCTCGCTCGCAGCATTGGGCGCGAGGCTCGCACGTCCAAAGCAATTTCAAATTGTGCGTAAGGATCCTTCTGCCGGTGCGCGTCCTCCAGCAAAGAATCTAGGGCTTTGCGGCCCTGTTCCGGATGGCCCTCCCAGAAATAAGCCAGCGCCTTTTGATATTGGGCGTGCAGGCGATCGCGAGAATTGGTAGCCATGGCGTTTGCTTTGTCGTATTCGACCCGTGCGCGCTCGAAGTTACCCATGAGCGTGTTAGTGTCGCCCAGCCCAACCTGCGAAGTGATGAAATTGGTGATGATCTTCAATGCCGCGGAATAGTGCTCCAACGAGCCCTGATCGTCACCCGCGTAGCGCAACACTTCTCCGAGCGAATCTTCTGGATTCGGCTGATTGGGTTCGCGCGCCGCGTAGCGTTTCAGGCAGCTGATGGCCTTCGCGGGATCCGGATCGGCGGTTTGCATGTAGGCGTAGCCCAGCATGTTGAGAGCCGGGGGAAAATTTGGATCCATCTGCGCTACCTTCTCCATCATGCGAAGCGACCGATCGTAGTCCTGCTGAACGTAAAGCCACTCAGACGTCAGATATAGAACGTGTTTGTCGTTTGGAAAATGCGTCAGCAGATCATTCATCGCGCCAATGGCAGCGATATTCTCGCCCTGCTGCACGTCGATCAGCCAATTGACCAAAAGCTGCTCGTCGGGGCCCGCTTTAGGAGCGAGCTCTCGAGCGCGTTGCAATGCTTCCGGCACAGGTCGGCTGTGAGTGGCGGCATAAGACCACATGGCGAAGGCCAACGCGGAGTGCGAATCCTTCAGAGCGGCCTTGTGGGCACTGTCGATCGAAAGATCGAGCAACACATTCTCGTATTGGTCGATGGCTTTCTCAATCAGCTTGCGGGTGTCGTCCGACCGCACGGAAATCGGCAGCGTACCGAACAGCGCTTTGCGATTCAGGGGCACAATCGGTGCCATCGGCGCGGCAGGTATGGCCGCAGCTTTCGTTGATGGAGTCACTTCGCGTCGCGAAGCTTCTTCCACGTGCGCTTGGGCCGAGGCCGTTTGAGGTGCGGGGGTCTGAGCACAGGCTTGCTGCCCCAGCGCAGCCGCGGAAAGAGCAAACAGATAGCGCGCAAATTTGCGATTCATCGACAACGCTCCCTGAGAGAGAAATCTGAAGCAGGATGGCCCGGCATCCACCGTAGCGCCCCGCGATTGTTGGCGGATACTGGCCTCAGGGGCAGGTGTGCTGTTCAGTTAAGAGACGTATTGATGGATTAGCGACAACTCTGGCAGGCGCACGGTTGGACACAGGTGGCCAAAAGCGTACTTGTGCGACTTCTCGCCGCTGCTGATACTGCGAGTAATTCTTCTGAAAGGCCAAGTGCGTACGATGATCCGAAAGTCAACGGGCCCCCGGCCAGTTTTGACCGCTATGCTGTTTTTCGCGGCGCTCCTTGCAGTCCCGGCATTTCCTGCGGCCAAGAATATCGCTGTAATCATGTCGGCCGGAAGCAAGACCGCAGACGTGCAATTGGCCGAGCTGGTCAAACTCTGCAAAGGCACGCAAAAAGCCTGGGCCGACGGCAGGAACTTCATGCTGGTGATGAAGGATCCAGCCGCTCCCGACATGCATACTCCGGTGCAGAAGCTGTTCGGAATGGCGCCTACGGACTTCAAGGCCGCGGTTCCCAAGCTGAATGAGTCCCGCCAGCTGGTTAAGATTGTGGAGAGCGATGAAGAATTGATCCGAACCGTCGAGGCCACGCCCGGATCCATCGGGATTGTCGACGTGTATTCCATCAACAGTTCCGTCAAAGTTTTGCGTGTCGACGGGAAGCTACCCTTTGACGTGGGATATCCCCTTAGAGGAAACTAACCGCAACTTACGCAGGTCGCACCGTGGCCGCGTCACCGGCCGAAAGGGATCATTCCTCCTCCTTTAGCTTGCCGACTGTACATTGCTGAAATGTTTGTCCTTCACCTCCTCCTCGCATCGCCTCCTCGGACGGGGCGCCTCCTGACTGCCAGAGACATACGCTAGGCACTGGAAAAATAGCCTGTGGGGACGACTGCGTGCCCTGTGGATGCGGTATCGCTCTGTTGGTAAGAGGCGTTGCCAGCCGTTTTTGTGGCAATTTTGACACATTCTGGCAGTCGAGTCTCCTTCGCTAGACTCCTCCTTCGCCGTTAACCCTTTCTTTTCACTGGGACCTCAGGGCATCTCAGGTATTTAACCCCTGCTCGGTGGGACAGGTTGATCACGCCAAGGACAGGCGATCAGGTAGCGAAATCCACAGGACGTCAGAGACGATGTTAAACCATTTAGCTCTAGTGGATTACAGGTATTCCGCTAGAACATGCTGAGTACTAGAGCGCCGGTTTACGCCTCAAAATGTATCTTGCGTACCATCGATTCCGGCCTTCTTTTCGTGTCAAATGGTACAGGTGAGGCGGTCAACCGGACCTTCCGATCAGGGTGCTGCATCAAAGTAGGCAGAACACAGTAAGCAGCCGTAGTCAGCATGGGGAAAGGGCCAAGGGACAGAATGAAGACTAAGACCAAGGATAACGGCCGGAAATGGATGTGGTGGTTTCTGGCGGTTGTCGTAGCGCTCCAGATGTACTTTGTAAAGGAGCTGCTGGCGGCCTTTGCGCTGTTCGCTGCGGGGTTTGCGGCCATCGCTTTCGTGGTGTTCAGCCTCTATATGCTCCACAAGGGCTGGGAAGTGGCCGTCGAGCGCGTTGCCGAAAGCCGGCATCCAGTGGTGAATATGGCCCGTCGTAGTGCGGCGGCAGTCGAAGACCTGGCAAGGCGTCCATTGCGCCGCCCGGGATCGGAAACCGCCAGCTAGTCAGTCAGTCGCGATTTTGGTTTATCCAGAGCAACCAGGCCGGCGAATGAGAGCGCCGTCCTGGCTAAGTAAAACCCCAAAAGAAGTGAGGCCAACCGGACTTGAGACCGGTTGGCCTTTTTCTTTGCTTCGGTGCCATAGCCGGGCCGACTGACGCGAGAGGCCAGCTTCGCTTAAATGGCCCTCAATCGCTGTGATACCCTTTGCGCCAATCAGGAGGCGAGCGATGGGGAGAATGCACATGCGAAGAGGTTGGGTAAGCGTAGGGATCGTTTCATTGTTGACGGTGGCGACCCTGGCGCCAAGGTTGCTGGCTGCGTCACACGATCCGGAGCAGGGCGGAGAGAAGCGGAAAGAGGCCCCGCCGAAGAAGATCGCGATTCGTGCCGGGCGGCTGATCGATGCGAAGAGTGATGCGCCGATCACCAATGCGTTGATCCTGATTGAAGGCGACAAAATCGTCTCGGTGACCCCCGGCGGCACAGCGCCCGCTGGTGTGGAAATAATCGATCTCTCCAAGGCCACGGTCTTGCCGGGCCTGATCGACACCCACACGCATGTGTTGCTGAACGGCGACATCACCGAAGAAGACTACGACGCACAGCTCTTGAAAACATCCATCCCCTATCGCGCGATCCTGGCGGCGCGAAATGCGCGTATCGGTCTGGAGAATGGCTTCACGACCATCCGCGATCTGGAAACCGAAGGAGCGATGTACGCGGACGTGGATGTAAAGCAGGCCATCGCACGCGGCGAAGTGCCGGGGCCGCGAATGCAAGTCGCTACGCGCGCCATGACTCCTACGGGCATGTACCCGCTGCTGGGCTATTCCTGGGAGTTGCATCTGCCGACGGGCGTGCAGTATGTGGATGGAGTAGATGGTGCCCGCAAAGCGGTGCGCGAGCAGATCTCGTTTGGTGCCGACTGGATCAAGTATTACTCGGACCGCGCATATCGCTTCGAAGCCGATGGCGTGCTGCACAGCATGGTGAATTTCACCGACGAAGAAGCGAAGGCCATCGTCGATGAAACGCATCGGCTCGGCAAGCGCGTGGCCGCACACTGCATCGGCAGCGACGGGATCGCGGCAGCATTGCGCGCGGGCGTTGATACCGTGGAGCACGGCGACGGACTGACTGATGCGCTCATCGATGAACTGGAGAAGAAGGGCACTTACTGGGTACCGACAATCACCGTGGGCGCGTATGTGGCTCCCGGCCGCGGAGGGAATTGGACCAGGATGGTCGATGCCGAAAAGCTCGCGTTCCAGAAAGCACTCAAGAAAAATGTGAAGATCGCGCTCGGCACCGATGTCGGCGGTTTCGACTGGCGAGAGATAAACGCGGCAAAAGAATTCGGCTACTACGTGAATTATGGGATGACGCCAATGCAGGCCATCCGCTCAGGCACTACGGTGGCGGCGGATTTGCTGGGCTGGAGCGACAAACTCGGCACCGTCGAAGCAGGGAAATGGGCCGACCTGGTAGCCGTGAGCGGCGATCCGCTGAAGGACATCACCGAACTGGAGCGGGTCAAGTTCGTGATGAAGGGTGGAACAATTTACAAGAATGAACTGAAGTAGCTGGAGGCATACAACCACCGGATCGCATCACAGCGGGCTGGGCCGTGGCATCCCTAAGTTCACAAAAGGACTCTCAGTGCGGTTTTGCCTAGCAGCAAATCCGCAGTTGGGCATCAGGACTTGATGATGATCTTGCCGCCGGTTCCTGCCGCCGCTGACAAAGAAGCGGTACTCGTGGAACCCGAAGCTACTCTGGCTTCGTATTGAGGTCGATGAGTCGCATGATCCATCGCCATCCGAAGGCAGGAGTAAATCCTCCGTTGCAGGCAGCAATCCGTAATAGTAGGTTCCGTCTACTGCGTTGGGCGATACAAAGACCATCACACTCCCAAGAGCAGGCAGAAAATGGTCTACCGCCAGTGGAGGGATTTGAAGCTCGATAACGTAACCGACCGTATCGTCGTTCCTGAAGAGAATTCGATCACGCTTGTTCACTACGGGATCATTGTCAGGCTTTCCGCCTGAAATGACGACATTTTTAGGTACCCGGGCCGTTAACCGTGATAGTCCCATGGCTGTTCCGGCGCTCATGCCAGTTCTCCTCTCGATCGCTTACTGCTTTTCGCCTTCGCGAAAACTCATGTCGGTCACCAGGTTTTGCAGCCCGTACCTGGCTTGAAGATCGGCTAAGGTAGCTCCACCCTTCAGGCTTTCATGGGCGTATTGGAGTGCTGCTTTGCGATCGCCGAGGATTTCGTATGTTTCCGAAACATCGGCGAGCACGGTTCCGTCTTTAGGCGCAACCTTGAGAGCGGCTTTAGCCTGCGCTACCGCCTTGTCTCTAAGTTGATCCTTGCTGTAGTAAAGGCCGAGAGCCGATTGAGCTAGCCCATCATTTGCATTGAGCGCCACGTATTGCTCTAGCAGCGCAACAGCTTTCGATCGTGCTTTCGCCGCTTTGTCCTGCTGCCCGCTCCATTGGTAGGTATTGATCAGATATGCCCACACGCGCCAGTCCTGATCATTCAGTTCCAAAGCCTGCTTGAGCGTTGCAGCCGCCTCGGAGTATTTTTTTTGACCGGAATACAACAACCCCAGGCTCGCATACGCCGCATAGTTCGGTGCGAGCGCAATCGATTTGCGAAACGCTGCTTCGGCGGCGGCTTGCGATTGCGCATCGTTGAGATCGGAGTAGACCGTACCCAGGTTTTGGTACGCAGCTGAATTGTCCGGAGTCAGTTCGATAACCCGCTTGAACTGGGTGATAGCGTCTTGATATCGGCGCTGATCGTAGTAAAAGGCAGCCAGCGAGTTATACCCGTCCCAGAAGTCTGGGCGAATGGCGATCGCTCGTTTGTAGCTCGCTTCGGCCTCGGATATTTGGCCCATATTTTCCTGCACTTCGGCCAGTCCATGAATCGCATCAGAATCACGCGGGTTGATGTCGCGCGCTTTTTGAAACTCCAACAAAGCCTGATAATTTTTCCCGAGGGTCGCCTGTACATGTCCCAAAGTTACGTGGGCCGAGCCGATTCTCGGATCTTTTTGTATCGCTTTTTTGCAGTTTTCAGCGGCCAACTGCAGCCAATCGGGACGATGATCTGTCTGGTATTTCAGGCGATAGGCGGAGCCCAGGACGGCGTAACCTCTCGCAAATCCGGGGTCCGCTTCTGTTGCCGATAAAACCGTGGAAATGGCCAAGTCGATATTTCCCGGCCTGTCGAAGCGCTGCAGATAGCCTAGAGCCTTAACATAAGCCTCCTGAGAAGCTGGGAGGATATTTGAGGCGGAATCAAAGGATTCTTCTGAAGTTTTCACGCGCATTGCCTGGGCCAGATAACTAACCGCACGGTCTTCCAACGCGCCGAGATCCCCCGCGGAATCCTCTAGCCGCGTCGAGCCAATCTGCCGCAAATGTTTAGCGTCGATCAGATTGATCGTGAGCGAAACGATGGGACCGTTGCGTTGAAGGTGGGGTTCCACCACGAGCGTTGCCCCCAGTTCGCGGAAAGCCGCGTTGGGATCGGCAATTTTGTGGCTGTGCACCATGCTAGCAGGCACGACCCAAAGTGACTGCTGTGCGGCTTGTAAATTCGACAGCCTGCTTGTCAAGGAGTCAACGAATCCATCTGATTCGGCTTGCGAGGCAGCATCGCCTTCCAAGCTTCCAAATCGCACGACCGCGATGTGTTTTTCCCCGGCGTAGGCGTAAGCGAGACCTGCGAGTTGCTGGCGAACCGAAGGCAAGAAAAGCGAAGCTACAAAAATAATTGCGAACGCTATAACAACCAACAAGGTGCGACGCAATACCTTTCCTTGCGGGGTCGCCCAGCGCGGGGTGGAAGCGTTCTGGACAAACTGTTTGAGGTCGCGCGGCCTCACTGTTCGAGTGACGGTGGGTTCATCCGACGGCAAGGGCGTGGCCGTTATCTGCGCGCGGGCGGCTTCCAAATCTTGCACCATTTCCGAGGCATTGGCGTAGCGGTGCGAAGCTTGCTTGGACAGCGCGCGATACACAATCGGCTGGACGGGTGCCGGGAGCGCGTCCACTGCGGATGGTGGCTGGTTCAAAATTGCAAAGGTCATTGCCGCAGTGTTAGGCCGCAGAAAAGGATGGCTTCCGGTGAGCATTTGCACGATCAGCACGCCGAGTGCCCACACATCGGCGCGCTGGTCGACAGGCTCGCCGAGAATTTGCTCCGGGGCCATGTAAGGCAGCGTGCCGGTGTTGGAGACGCTTTGCGTTGCGCTGGTGGTAGCAACTACGCGAGCCAGGCCGAAGTCCACGATCTTCGCAATGTTGTCAGTGGTGATGATGATGTTCGAGGGCTTTACATCGCGATGCACGATGCTGCGTGCGTGCGCCGCACTCAGCCCTTTGGCAATCTGTATCGCGTAATCAAGCGAATCGCGAACGGAAACGACACCGCGGCTAACTTTTTGCGACAGCGTCTCCCCTTCGTAATAGGCCATCACAATAAATAATTGGCGGTCCTCGGACTCTTCCATCCCGTGAATGACGCCAATATTCGGATGGTCGAGTGCGGACGCGGCGCGAGCCTCACGCAGCAGACTCTCTTTTTCGGTTTCGCTGAGTGCGAATTCAGTTGGCAAAAACTTGAGGGCGACGGTGCGTTCCAGCGTCAGATCTAACGCCTTGTAGACCACACCCATGCCACCGGCACCCAACTTTTGGGTGATGCGGTAGTGCGAGATGGTCTGGTCCAGCATGGGGCTACACAGCAGAGGTGGCGCGATTTTAGGTTAGCAGCCCGGTTAAGTCAACGAATCCTAGCTGCGCCAAGGCCGCTAAACTCTTGATAACGTGTCTTCTAGGTCTGGTGGGAAGAAAAGTTTACGAAGCGTCGCAACCGATTCCTTACACGAGGAATGTTTAACTCTTCTCTGCCAAGGCGCGAACTAAAAAAATGCTGCGCCACCATCCACGTTAATCGATTGCCCGGTAATCGCACTCGATTGCTCCGAGCACAAAAACAAAGCAGCTCGCGCAATTTCATCCGCAGTTTGGCCGCGGCCCTGCAAGAGCGTGTTGAGAAATCCTTCCAGCTGCTCTTTCGGACTTACATTAAGTTTGTTCGCCAATGTGGTGCCAAGTTCTTTGGACATCAGCGTCTCGGTGACCGGGCCGGGACACAGGGCGTTCACACGTACGCCTTTGCGGGCCGCCTCCGCGGCTGTTACGCGCGTCAATCCGAGCATGCCTGCCTTCGCCGCCGCATACGCTGAGCCCCACGAAAACGCCGACTTCGCCGACAGGCTCGAAATGTTCAGAATCACGCCCGAGGCGCGCGCGTACATTTCCGGCAGCGCCAGTTTGCTCAGCAGGAATGCGGCGCGCAGGTGCACTGCTATCACTTTGTCGAACTCCTCCAGCGCATACTCTTCTACCGGCACCACCGGCCCATAGTGTCCGGCGTTATTCACAAGGATGTCGATGCGCCCGAATTTCTCGCGCGCGACCCGAAAAACGCGTTCGCAGTCTGCTGCCTTCGTCAAATCGGCAGTTGCGAAGGCGGTCACCTGCTGTCCGGCCGACCCGGCAGCACCGTTTGCAGCATCGATTTCTTTAGCGGTACCCGAAAGTTCCGACTCCGTCCGCGCCGTAAGAAAAATGGAAGCGCCTTCTTTGGCGAAAAGCTGAGCGATAGCCCGGCCAATGCCGCGGCCCGATCCAGTGACAAGCGCAACGCGATCTTGGAGGAGGAGCATAGGGATCGAGAATAGAAGGAACGCCACGCGATACGCAACAGCGCGCAAGAGGCAAGAAAACCTGAGCCGCACGAACTCAAGTTTCGCTGCACAACTGTACTTGCACGCCTTCACGGACAGCAATTCCGCTGACCCATATCTGTACCGATGTTCAGGTGCAATCGATGCAGCCCGAGCCTACGCTGGCGGCATCTTACAGAGGGTCTCGATTCGAGTACCAGCTCGCGTCCCCAATTGCTGCTCGACATCCCGCGATCTGCCAGGCCCAGAACGCGGCCAATCTAAAATCTGAGGTGTTGCTTGTTCGTTCCGCGAACATTTTCTTTTAGTCAGTACATTTTTGCGATTGTCGCCATCATGATAGTTGGCGCGGCAGGATGCGGCGGAGGCAGCACGAGCAGCGCCAGCAACAATCCCCCGCCGACCGCGGCAACAGCGCCATCCATCACCACGCAGCCCGCCAATCAGGCCGTGACGCTCGGACAACCAGCTACCTTTACCGTCGCGGCCACAGGCACCGCTCCGATGCAGTATCAATGGCGAAAAAATACGGCCAGCATTTCCGGCGCTAATGCGGCGACGTACACGACGCCCGCAACCACGGCCGCGGACAACGGAGCGATGTTCGATGTGGTGGTCACCAATCCTGCGGGCACCGTCACCAGTTCCCCCGCGGCGCTCACCGTGAACTCCACGGCTCCCGGCCCTCCTCCACCTGCGAGCGCCGTCGATGTCATTACCTATCACTACGACAACATGCGCAGCGGGCAAAATCCGAAAGAAACAATTCTGACGCCGGCGAATGTCACCTCCGCAAAATTCGGGCTGCTCGGCTCGTTTGCTGTGGACGGCAGGGTAGACGCGCAGCCGTTGTATCTCTCCGGCGTTGCCATTCCCAATCAAGGCACAAAAAATGTTTTGTACGTGGTCACCGAACACGACACCGTCTATGCCTTCGATGCCGACAGCGTGAACGGCAACAGCAGCACGAAATTGTGGTCCAGCTCGATGCTGGCAACCGGCGAAACGCCCAGCGACGATCGCGGTTGTGGACAGGTAACTCCGGAAATCGGCATCACCGCCACTCCGGTGATCGATCGCACGCGCAACGCCATCTATGTGGTGGCCATGTCCAAATCTGGCAGCAGTTATTTCCACCGCATTCATGCGCTGGATCTAACCACCGGAGCCGAATTATTCGGCGGTCCCAAAGTCATCAGCGCGACATTCCCCGGCTCGGGTGCCAACAGCTCCAACGGTCAAGTTGTTTTCGATGCCAAGCAATACAAAGAGCGGCCAGGACTTCTGCAAATCGGCGGCACGATTTACACCACCTGGAGCTCTCACTGCGACATCGCGCCGTACACCTCTTGGGTGATGTCCTACAACGCAGACACGCTCGCGCAAGTAAACGTGCTCAATCTCGTGCCCAACGGCGATGATGGCGCCATCTGGATGTCCGGAGCAGCGCCAGCCGCCGACTCTGCCGGAAACATTTACTTCATCATTGGCAATGGCAGCTTCGATACCACGCTTGCGGCCAATGGACTTCCGGCAAACGGCAATTGCGGAAATTGCTTCGCCAAAATTTCTTCTACAGCGCCGATGCAGCTGCTCGACTACTTCGCCACGAATAACACCGTGAGCCAATCCAGTTCCGACACCGATTTTGGTTCCGGTGGACCGCTGCTCTTGCCCGACGTAACGGACGGCAGCGGCGCCACACGCCATCTCACCGTCGGCTCGGGTAAGGACACCGCCATCTTTGTGCTGGACCGCGACAACATGGGTAAATTCACCTCCGGAAGCAACTCCGTTTACCAGGAGATCGATGGCCAGCTGGCCGGCGGCGTGTTCGCGAAGCCCAGCTATTTCAATGGCACGGTCTACTACGGCGCCGTCGGTGATTCCATCAAGGCATTTCCTATTTCCGCCGCGAAACTCGCGACGACTCCCTCGTCGCGCAGCAGCCAAACGTTTCCGTATCCCGGCGCAACGCCCAGCATTTCCGCAAATGGCACTACCGCCGGAATTGTGTGGGCCGTGGAAAACGGCAGCGGTGGCGTCTTGCACGCTTACGATGCCACCAACCTGGGCACCGAGCTGTACAACTCCAATCAGGCCGCCGGCGGTCGCGACAATTTCGCCGACAACAAGTACATCACTCCGGTGGTTGTGAACGGAAAAGTCTATGTGGGAACACCGAACAGCGTGGCTGCGTTCGGTTTGCTTCCCTAACACGTAGAAAAACGCGACCAAAAAAAGGGACATGCGCTTAGCATGTCCCTTCACTTTTTCCCACGAAACGTCAGCCGCCGTTACTTCCGCGGCTTCAGATCCTTTAACAACTTGTGCACTAGCCCGTTAATTTCGTTCTGCGTCAGCGTGAATGTATCGCGTTGAACCGGCTTCTGCCCGATCGAGCGATACACCAGATGCTTCGTCGATTGCTGCAGCATATCGAACACGATCATGCCTTCGCGGAAACGAATCCGTTCATAGCCAATCGCCGGAGGGCCCCATCCCCATCGGTCGTAGCAGCCAAAGGGGCCGCAGACGAGACCCGGATAACCGCCACCCGGATACACCGTTTGCACCGTCTGATTGCGGTGTTCCACCGCGAAGTGGTAGTCGATCAGGAAATCGGCGGCCGCGGGATCGCTGATCTGCTTGAGCCCTTTTTCGCTTAAAGCCTGGGTAATGGATTGCTTCACGCGATCCTGAACGATCTGATTGTTCGGGTCATCGTCGCGAGCACGCGCGGCGTCCGGACGCGGTACCGTGTCGCGCGAAACCACTGGCCGGTCGTCACGATTTCGCGCCGGCGGTGGTGGAGGCGCATCCGGGCGCCACGCCCACGTTTGGCCTCGGGCGATCCGGGCGTCGGGGTCGCGCGTCACGCGCACGTATTCGTCGCATCCGGCCAGCGCCAAGCCAAACAAACACGCCGCCAATGTCACCGCGGCTGATTTCATCGTCTTCGATCGTAAAGGCAGCATCACCAAAACCTCCTACCTGCACGTACTCATCCCGCTGTATAGAACCCGAGATAGCCAGGATAGTTGCGCTTCGCGAAGGCCGGCCCAAACACCGGCCACGCAGGTAAGGCGCTGGTTGCGGAACATCCCGATACCGCGATAAGTCGTACGGGAGATGCTGTCCAGGACCGTGCTGCCTCAGTCCCAATCCTTGAGCTTCGGCCACAATTCGTGCAGATCCATCTTTAATCCGCGGCCCAGCAGCACTGGAAGATTCTCTTTCGGCAGCGCGTAGCGGTGATTGATTTGCGCCACCGGCTCCAGAGAGGCAAACAGCGGCCGAGCTTTTTCCGGGTGCTCCGATCCCACCAGAATCATGATTTCGCCGGTGTATTCGCGCGGCCCCCACAAAAAATAACTTTGATTCGGGCAGATCGCTGGCGGAAGGCCATACTTCGGCCCAAATAGATCGATCGCGCCCGCCTCGCCATAATTGTTCGCGTAAATCGCGGTCTTGCGACGCTCTGCCTCGGGCAACGAGTTGTACACCCGCGCCACCGTCTCCGCCATTTCCGGCCAGCCAAACTCGTCTGCGTAGTGCTGCGGCAACACCGCGCCCATATGAATGTGCTCGGAGCGCGGAATCTGAAACGGCAGATGCTCTTGATATCGGAGATAGGTCTCTACCGGCAGTAAAGGCAGCGTCACTGGCAGCAGCGGCAGAATTCCCAACACGATCAGCCAAGCCAATGCCCCCGTTTGCAGTCCCACGCGTAGCCGTGGGTTGCTAGCAAATCGCGGTGATCGCAACCAGTGGTCCGTGATTACTCCGCCGGCCGCCAGCACCAGCGGATAAGCCGGCGCGGAGTAGTAATTTTTCCCGTGCTGTACCAGAAAAAATCCGACCGTGAATAAGAACGCCCAGCCGAATACTCGATAACATTTTCGTTTCACGCCCCAAAAAATAGTAAAGCAGGCCGGCCAGCCAGAACGGCAGGCTCACTGGCGACATCAGCAGGATCTGTTGCCCGATGAACTGGGCCGGCGTCGGAATGATGTCTCGGCCCGACATTCGGATGTTGTGCATCAACTCAAAAAACGGCCAATGATGCGCGACATTCCACAAAAAGTTCGGCAGAAAAACCAGGAAGGACACGGCGCCGCCCGCCAGCAGCCACGGCGTGAACAACAGCTTTCGGTGCGGTGTCAGCAGCAAGCCGGCGATCAGAGCGAAGCCAAATATCGCCATCGAGTACTTCGTCTCCATCCCAATTCCGGCGATCGCGCCGAATGCTACCCATAGCCGCGGATTTTCCGTTTTGATCAGCCGCAGCAAGACGAACGCGCATCCGAGCCACAACACCGGCTCGAATGCATTCATGGCGAATTGATGGTCGATGGCCCACCACACGCCCGGCGTAGCTCCCAGCACCGCGGCCAGCGCGATGCCGTATCGCTGCGCTCCCAATTCCCGCGCGAACGCTGCGGTCAGCACGATGCGCGCACAGCCCGCCATCACCGGCCAAATCAGCAATGCAGGCAACGACGTGCCCGTGACGTGCAGCGCAATCCACGCGATTGCCACAATCAAGGGCGGATGATCGACGTAGCCCCAATCCATGTGCCGCGCGCACGACAAGTAGTACAGCGCATCGCGAAAATACCCGTACTGCGTCGACGTTGCCATATGCAACGCGAAATAGATCAGAGCGACAATCGCCGGAAAAAACCACCACCGCTGCGGGAAGCTTGGCTGGTCATCCATTTTCGAAGGGTTCGCGAGCACAAGAATAACAGACCAGGTCAAAAACAGGCGGCGCTTGAACACCGTATTAAGAACGGATCAGGTTCCAGTCCAGAGGCGGGCTAGCCAGCGGCCAGAATTCCGGAGCCGGGCTATCGAATTCGAAAGCTACACCGAAACCACCGTGCTGTAACTCATCGACGCGTACGACTCGGCAGCTCTGTTCCTTGTTGACCATTGGGTTGACCACTACGATCGGCTGCCCTACCAGCACTTCCATCTTCAGCTTGAAAAGTCCACCGTGCGCGTTCACAACCGCGGTAACCGTTTCTTCCTGGACCTGTTCCCGTTCGCGGGTTTCCGCCAGCACCGTCACGGGTACGCTCAATTTCACACGTTCGCTGCGGCGCTGCTCACGGTTCGATCCGTCTCCCAAGTAAACTCTCCAAACTCCGACCTGGGCTCAGGCTACGGGAGAACATCCGTCACTCACTCCCAAAGCTGGTCTTGGTTTGGAAACCAAGCAGGCGAAGGTGCATCCCGTATTTAGGCTTTTCGCTGGGGGGTTCAGGTCTCACGGAACGTGCACTCAGATCAGGATTCGCTGAGCTTCAGTTCTAGGCGCGAACGCACTTCCGGCCACTCCGTATCCACGATGCTGAAGTACACCGTATGCCGAATTCTTCCTTGCGAGGTGATCATATGATTTCGGAAGGTGCCTTCCTCCCGCGCGCCAATTCGCAAAATCGCCGCGCGCGACTTCGCATTGAGCGAGTCCGTCTTCAGTTCTACGCGCATGCAGCCTAAAGTTTCAAAGGCATGCCGCAGCAGCAGATACTTTGACTCCGTATTGATCGCTGTCCGCTGCCACGGCCTTCCGATCCAGGTCCAACCGATCTCCACGCGGTGGTGCGCCCGCTCGATATTCGCGTAGCGCGTGCTGCCAATCACTCTTCCGGTGCTTTTTTCAATTTGCGCGAATGGCAGCGCCATTCCGCTAGCCTGATCCTTCAGCGCCGTGTCGATGTACTCCGCCATTTGTGCCGGGGTCTGCACTGGCACCGGAATCCAGCGCCATAATTCCTCTTCGAGTCCCACCTGGCATAACGCTTCGTGATGTTCGCGCGTCAGCGGCTCCAGCCGCACGTGGCGGCCTTCCAAAACCACCGGATCGATCTGCATTTCCTTTTGCATGCGCAACAGGTTGGAGGAGCTGCATCCAAAACAACAGCTCCAAAATGGATGAGCGCCGTGGGAAACCAGATTAGCGCATCAAAATGCTGGACGTTTGCTTAGCTGCGCTTCTCGGCTTCCAGGACGCAAACTGGCGACTTGGTCGGCAGCACCCGCGTCAAGTTAAATCCCGCTTGTTCGAATAATCGTGCGAATTCCGCCTCGGTGCGCTCGCGCCCGCCTGGTATCAGCAACATTTCCAGGTCCAGCCACTTCGCGAAATTCGGCTCGTTTCCGGGCGTCAGCACTGCCTCCACCAGAATTACTTTCGACTTGCCACGTCCAGCCGCGTGACAATTCTTCAAAATCGTCAGCGCCTTCGCGTCGCTCCAGTCATGAATAATGTGCTTCATGATGTACGCATCTCCGGCCGGAACGCTCTTGAAAAAATCGCCGCCGTGCGTCTCGCATCGCCCCGCGACTCCCGTCTCGTTGATGCGCGCCTGTGCGCCTGCATGTACGTGCTCCAGATCGAAAATCAGTCCGCGAATGTCCGGATATTTTTTCAGGATCGATGTCAGCAGGACGCCGTGTCCACCGCCAATGTCAACCAGCGTTTTACCGTTCAGATACGAAAAGTCGTAAGCCTCCAATACCGCTGGGCCCAGCATTTTGCTGAACATGGTCATCGCGCGATTGAAAATCTCGCCGACTTCCTTGTCTTTTTCTAGATATCCGAAACAGGATTCGCCGTAAATTTTCTCCACCACCGTTTCGCCGGCTCTTCATCGCGTGCTGCATTTCCGGATACATGTCGTAATGAAATTTATTTCCCATCCACAGAACCATGTCGCGACAGGACTCCTCGTGGTCCGTGCGCAGAAGTTCTCCGGCGTCGGTCAATTCAAAGACTCGGGGCGAGGTTTCATTGAAGACGCCGGCGCTCGCCAACGCGCGCATCACGCGATAGAGCGAGTCTTCATGCGTTCCGCTAGCTGCGGCCAACTCTCGCGTCGACTTCGCTCCATCTTTCAGCAAATCAGCGATGCGGAGTTCCGCCGCAGCATGCAGTGCTGCGGTCATCATGAATCCGATGGAGAGTTGCATCAGAACTTGCGACGGTTGAGGCGCGGGCACACGGCTAGGTGTTGACACAGGTGCTCCTCCATAGAAGTTGAAGCTACTGTAACGCACCCGGGCGCAAATATAAAAGTGGGCGTAATTCGAACGCGCGCTCGATCTTTTCTTATATTTTAATTAGCGCACTTCGAAATGAAAGATGTCCACTACTACGTTAGTCCTGCGGTTCAGCAGGACAATGTGCCCGCCAACCAGCACATTAGCGCATTCCGGCGGAGGTGGCGGAAGTCGCCGCTCCAGATCCACGGGAACGGGCTGCACTTTTTTCTGAAGTCCCGGAGGTAATGTGCCGCGGCGCACGAGTTGTTTCTCCAGTCCGGGAGGCAGGCGATCCTTCTTGGCCAGACCTGGGGGAAGATTATTCTCGTGGCCGTCGTACCAGCCGCGCATTTCGTCGCGATCGTGGTCGCCGTAATAATCGTCATCGTCCTGCGAATGCTTGTTGTGACCTTTGCCATGTCCTTTGCCTTGCGCCTTGACATACGGTCCAGTCAGCAGCACAGCTCCAGCCGCAAACGCCAGCATCCATTTCGCCGTTTTCATGATTCCTCCGTTGTAGATAGCCGAGTGCTCCCACGCTATCCGTCTGCTCCGGTTGGTACAATCGCGGTGCGACCTGGCTGTGTCCTTGTCTCGACCTGGCCTTTAGGACAGGTTTTTATGTCCTTCGCGGCGCGGTGCTTGGTTTTCCGGACAGGGTTCGCAAACTGCCTTCGGAACCCCGAGTGAGGTATGATAGAGTTTCAGCAAATTAGCTATTTAGGATGATGATGCTGCCAGAAAAGAACGGAAAAGTACTACTGCGCGTGCGGCCCCGCGGCTTTTGCGCCGGCGTGGTCCGCGCTGTGGACATCGTTGAATTGGCCCTGGAAGCCTACGGCTCGCCGGTCTACGTGCACCACGAGATCGTCCATAACACCTATGTTGTTGAGCAGTTACGGCGTCGCGGCGCCATTTTTGTGGAGACCATCGACGCCGTTCCGCATGGGGCCGTCCTGGTCTTCAGCGCTCACGGTGTGCCTCCGACAGTTCGCCAGGAGGCCAAGGACCGCGAACTCAAGGTCATCGATGCCACCTGCCCGCTGGTAACGAAAGTTCATTTGGAAGCACTCAAGTTTGCTCGCGAGAAGCGCACCATTATTCTGATCGGCCACAAGGATCACCAGGAAATCGTCGGCACCTCCGGCGAGGCGCCCGACCGCACCATCGTGGTCGATTCCGTTGCGGCGGTGGACGCCCTGGAAGTCGAAGAACCGGAAAAGCTCTCGTTTCTTACGCAAACCACCTTAAGCCTTTACGACACCCAGGAAATCGTCGCACGGCTACGGCAGAAATTCCCGGCCATCAAGGGCCCCGCCAGCGATGACATTTGCTACGCCACACAAAATCGCCAGGAAGCCGTCGAACAGGTAGCGAAGGACGTGGACCTGATCCTGGTGGTTGGTTCGCCGAATAGCTCGAACTCGAATCGTTTGGTTGAAGTCGCCAAGCGTCGCGGCGTGAAGGCGCAACTGATCGATTCCGCGACAGACATCGATGCGAATTGGCTCGATGGTGTCGAGCGCGTCGGTTTAACCGCGGGAGCCTCAGCGCCCGAAGTGCTCGTCGAGCAGGTCAGTAATCGCCTGGCGGAATTGGGATTCACGGATCAGCGCGATCTCGATCTGATCCGTGAAGATGTACGCTTCACGTTGCCGCCCGAGTTGGCGACGATCGCGGCCGCTCCGCGCCGCTAAATGCTCTTCAGCAGGTTGGAGACTTGGCGCCCGCGTTGAGGCCTGAGCCATTTGGGCTTCAGCCCTGAAGAAAGTTTTCCGTTCTAGCTGCGAAGACGCTTTCGCCTCGCAGGCGTCGTAACGGCTTAGGTCAACAGCAGGGGAGCCCGCCGCAACCACAACGCGGCGAGCCGTACAACCAAACAAGGAGCGAATCTTGGCGGTCAAAATCGTCCGTCAGCCGAAGAAGATTGCCCTGATCGGCGCGCCGTCCAGCGCCGCCGCTTTATTGCCAGGAACGGAGAAAGCTCCGGCCGCACTCCGCGCCGCCGGCTTAGTTGAGCGGCTGCAAAATGCCGGCTTCGAAGTGATTGATTACGGCGATTGTCCGCCGCGATTGTTCGCGGATGACGACGAGCATCGCCGGGCGCGAAATCTTCCGCCGATTGTCGCGGGACTCAACGACCTGAAAACGCATGTCGAGGTCGCCATAAAAAGCGGCGCGCTTGTGGTGGTTCTCGGTGGCGACTGCGCGCAATCCATCGGTGTGATTGCCGGCGCTCGGCGCTACTACAAACACATCAATCTTCTCTGGCTGGATCGCGATGCCGACCTGAATACCCCGGCGACCACGCCTTCCGGGCGCATCGACGGCATGGTGGTCGCGCATATCATCGGCAAAGGAGCGCCGGAATTGGTGCGTTTCTGGGGTGAGCCGCCGCTCGTTCGCGAACCGGACATCACGCTGTTCGGCATCGACCGCCTGGATCCCGGCGAGCAGGAATTGTTGGGCAAATCACCGTTGCGGCACGTCCTTGCGGTGGGCATTCAAGCCAAAGGCGCAGCCGCTGCAGCAAAAGACGCGCTCACGCATCTGCACGCCGACACTCGGGAATTCGTCCTGCACCTCGATCTCGACGTAATCTCATCCGACGATTTACCGGCGGTGAATGTTCCCGGCAGCGGCGGCCTGACACTGGCAGAAGTGCGCACCGCGTTTATGGAATTTGCGCGGCACAAAAATCTGCTGGGTTTTGACGTCGCGCAATTCAATCCGGGCAACGATCCGGACGGCTCCAGCGCCAGGAAAGTTGTCGATTTGTTGGTCGCGGCCCTGTCGGCGCGTCTCGACTCGACCGAGGCGCCGGCGGCTCCCGATGCTTCCTCTGCGGGGACCGAAGTCGCCGCTGAGTCTCCCGCTACTGAGTCTTCCGCCGGTGAATCTCCTGCCGGTGAATCGGCTGCCAAATCAGCACATTCCGATGCGGCGTCCACGGTGGAACCTGCTCCTTCTACCGCACCCGATGCCGATGCGCCTGAAAACGCGTTCGGCGCTTCGGAATCCTAATCGGCCGATCGCCGTTGTAACGCTGGAATCTGCCTGATCACGTTTCCCAACTCCAAACATGATTGCGCAAGTTCGTTCGGCTGGCTCAGCGTGCTTGGCTTTTTGCCTCTGCAACTTTCTTCTCGCGCTTGCGAAGATAACGAGCCAGGCCCAGGAACGAGAGGTCGAGGCCGCCGGTGAATGCGTGGTGCTCGGCTTCGATTTTGCCGAGCGTTGCTTCCATTTCGCCACGGCATTTTTCGACGAACGTAGTTAACGCTGCGTCATCGTTCGGTTCGGTGCGCAGGACCTCCTCAGCGAGGGCGCACCAGCGATGCAGGCGTTCGCGAAAGCCGGAGAGATCTTTCGCAGGGTCTTCGGAGTAGCCGAAATGCGTCAGGAACAGCCGCGTGGGTTTGCGGCCGAGAATGGTGGCGAACGATTTGTCCCAGATTTCCAGGTCGATGTCTGGCGGAGGCGTGGCCGGCAGGATGAACGGGCCGTTGTCGATGTGAATGCCGCCGGTGTCGCCGATGAAAGCGACGCGATTGGAGTCGTCGAAGTAGCTAACGTGGTGAGAAGCATGGCCGGGCGTGTATTCGACGTGGATGGTAGTGTCGCCAAGCGGTATGTCTTCGCCGCCTTCGAGGACGCGCAGATTTTCAGGCGGCACTGGGAGAGTGTTGCCGAAGAGCGGTGTAAGACGGTCGCCCCAGAGGCGGCTTGCACTAGCGAGCAATTTGGAAGGGTCAATCAGGTGCGGGGCGCCCTTACTGTGCACGTAAACGGCTAGGCGGGGATTTTCGCGGACCAGCGAGCCTGTGGCGCCGGCATGATCCAGATGAATGTGGGTGACGAGAATGGCGTCCAGGTCAGCGACTGAGAGCCCGCGTGACTCGAGCTGTTCGCGGAGGATCGCCAGAGTGGATTCCGGACCGGGATCGATGATGGTGCGATGGCCGTTGGACTCCAGCAAAGCTGCGGCGATGGAGTGAGGCCGGCCCATCCAGTTGGTGTCGAGAATGGAAATTTTGGTCATGCAGTCAGTATAGCGAAGTCGGATTTACTCTTGCCCGGAAGGCAGAGGACTGACGACGCGAGACGGAAAAGAGGTTGAAAGTCGAAGCGGGGCACGCTGACTGCGCAGTGTTCGCCGCTGGGACGTACCCCCACCCCGGGTGGTTTTTTGCAAAGAGTGCGCAAGATGCTGAGTGCATTGGAGTTGAGCG
Organism: uncultured Acidobacteriota bacterium; assembly: GCA_963788725.1. Lineage (GTDB taxonomy): Bacteria > Acidobacteriota > Terriglobia > Acidiferrales > UBA7541 > Acidiferrum. The sequence goes on from CAWBHT010000002.1 coordinate 271,108, forward strand.
GAAAACTTCTTTGCACGGTACCATTGGTCGAGGATGGGTGGCCGCCCCCCCCGGTGTTTTTGTATCAAGCTCAAAACAAAGGCTTTGTTGCGCTGTCCGTATCTTAACAGTGCGCTATCAGTCGATCTCTTTGAGGCGGCCGTCGGCTACGTCGAAGACGAATCCGCGAACGACCGTCGCCTTGATCCAAGTGTGAGACAGGAGCTTGGCGACCTGGCGGCGGACGTTCTCGGCCACATCCTGGAATGCGTGAAAGGTGACCGGCGTGTTGGCGGGCAGGCCCGCCTCACTCTCGATGCGTTCGTGAAGCTCTTCCTCGGTGGCCTTCATTAGGCCGCAGTCGGTGTGATTAATAATCATGACTTCGCGCGTGTCGAGCAGATACTGGGAAACGAGCAAGGAGCGAAGAGCATCGCTGGTGACGATCCCACCGGCGTTTCGGATCATGTGAGCGTCGCCGGGGCGCAGGCCGAGAGCTTTGTAGGAGAGGCGGGTGTCCATGCAAGTGACCACTGCAAGATGCAGACGCGGTCGCGGGGAAACAAGCGCGGGATCATAATCGGGTGCGTAGGTTCGGTTCGCGGTCAGAACGGCATCGATGGCAGTTTTCATATGTTTGCGAAGTGTATCCCATCCGCGAACTCTTCGGGTTAGGTCACGACGCATCGTTAGGAATGCAATCTGGAATCGTGAACTTCAGCGGCAGCTTGTGTAATCGGTTGAGGGCACGAGGATGCGGCGCTGACGAAGCCAACTGCGGATAAGGCCGTGAAAGCGATAGATTTTGTGCGGCGTGAGCATTCGTCCGAGTAAAACCCAGGTCCAACGATGGCACTTGGGCTATCCGTCGGAGCTTGCGGACGTGAACGATACGGAAAGCGAGATCGCGACTGCGCTATTCGATGCGCAACGCGCGGATGGGATCGATGGTGGCGGCGCGCCACGACGGTACGATGCAAGCGACCGCCGCGACGAAGAGCAAAAGCGCCGCCGCGACGAATAGCGTCAGCGGGTCGCGCGAACTGCCACCTGCCCAGGATGTGAGAACGCGATCCAGCAAGATGCTCAGCGTGATGCCGACAGCGATGCCGATTCCCAGCATCGCGCCGGTGGACGAAAGCACGAGGCGGATGATGCTGGTCCGTGGAGCTCCCAGCGCCATGCGGATGCCGACTTCCTGAGTGCGTTGGCTGACGGCGTAGGAAACGACACTATACAGGCCAGTTGCCGCGAGAACTAAGGCGAGGACCGCGAACAGCGAGAAGAGCGTGGCGATAAAGCGCTCTTGGCCCCAGCCTTGCGTTTCCAGCCACCACGTCAAAGTGTGGTCATTGCCGACGACCATTTCCGGATTGATCTGGCGGAGGCGTTCCTTGATGGCGCGGGTGACTTGCTCGGGCTTGCCGGTCGTGCGGATGAAGAGAGATTCATCGCTGGGCAGGACCAGGCTGTAAGGCAGGAAGATCGCGGGCTTGGTTGCGCGCTCCAGACCATCGTTGCGGGCGTCGCCGACCACGCCGATGACTTGCAGCCACTCGTCGGGACCTTGCGCCAAAATTAAATTGGGCCCTTCGACCTTGAGGCGAGAACTCCGGACGCTCTGTCCAATGGGATCGCGATCGCCCAAGTACTGTTTGACGAAGGTCTGATTTACGAGCGCGACGTGAGCGGCACGCATCAATTCGTTCTGATCGAAGACGCGGCCTTCCAGGAGTGGAATTCGCAGGGTGGCGAATTCATGCGGGCTGGAGAGCGCGAGTACAGCCTGGGCGTCGGTCAACGCGGGCTTGCCCTGTACCTCAATGGGGCCGCGGAATCCGCCGAATGGAGGGAACCAACTGGTGGAGACGGTGACATCGGTAACGCCAGGAACGGTGGCGATGGTGTTGCGCACGAGTTCGTGCTCGTTCAGGCGAGCTTGCCAAGTGGGATTCGATGCTTTGGGGAAGCCGATGTTGACGGCGAGAACGTGATCGGGGTCGAAGCCGAGTGGAGTGTGCGTGCGGGCGACGAAGGTTTTCATGGCCGCTCCGGCGCCGGTGGTCAGCAGAAGCGTGAGCGCGACCTGGCCGGCGATGAGCAGGCGATGGACGTTGCGGCTGTGACCGCTGCCGGAATGCTTGCCGCTGCTGGCTTGAATTAAATGGCCGAGGGCGGGCTTTGAAAGCTTCCAGGCAGGGGAAATGCCGAAGAGGATGCCAGTCAGCAGGGCTACGCCGGCACTGAAGATGAGCACGATGGAGTTGACGTGGATGGCGGCTTCGTGCGGGAAAGAATAAAGGGGCAGCATGGCCACGATTGCGTCCACGCCTTTGTAGGCGGCGAGGACGCCCAGGGCTGCGCCAGTCACCGAGAGCAGAACGGATTCAGTGAGCAGCTGGCGAATCAAACGGCTGCGGGCTGCGCCGACCGAAACGCGAACCGCGAGTTCGTGCTGGCGAGCGGTGCCGCGGGCGAGCAGCAGGATCGAAACATTGGCGCAACCGATGATCAGGAGCGCGAGGACGGCTCCAAAGAGGAGCACGAGAGTGCCGGCAAATTTGCCGAGGACTTCTTCGTTGAGCGTGACAATTTTAACGTGACGATTCTGCGGGTAGTTCTTGTCGAGCTTGGCGAAGCTGTCGGCGAGGACCTGGAATTCCGCTTCCGCCCTTTTGAACTGCGTGCCGGGCTTGAGCTTGATGAAGGACATCCAGTAGTCGTGGGGATCGGCGGTCGGGATGGCGGGAATATAGACGTCGGAATCGCCCCAGGTGAAACGCGGCGGAGCAACGCCGATGATGTTGTAGAGCTTGTGATTGAGCTCGATGGTTTTGCCGATGACGTCGCGGCTTCCGCCGTACTGGCGCTGCCAGAAAAGGTAGCTGAGCACGGCCACCGGTGAAACGTTCCCGTTCTGGGCGTCGGCGGTGGTGAACTCGCGACCCAGCAACGGAGGAACGCCCATGTACTCGAAAAGGTTGGGTGAATAGCTGCCGACAGCGACGGAAATGGGAATTTCTGCGCCGGTCAGGTTTTGCGTTCCGTCCTGCTGCAGAAAGACGTCGTCGACGAGAGAAGTTTTCCGAAGGAGTTGGTAGCCGGTGCCGGAGACCATCAGGAGTGGGCCGCGGTCGCTCTTATCCTTCAGCTCGACGTGGACCATGCGGTCATTATCCTTATAAGGATAGGGATCGAGCAGGACGCCGTAAACGACGCTGAAGATGGCGGTGGTCGCGCCAATGCCGAGCATCAGGGACAGAACCGCCGTGAGGACGAATCCGGGTGACTTCCGGAATTGGCGGAAGGCGAAGCGCAGGTCCTGGGTGAAGGTATTCATGAGAGCGTCTCCCGAACGGGCGGCATGGTGCACCTATATAGACGGAGAAGCAGGGCCGTGGATAGATACGAGTTTGAGGATTGAGAAGTTCGTGGTTCAGGTGGGAAAAAGTGTGTCATTCGGCGGTGTCATGGTGGTTGAGAAGATCAAAGAGCTAACTAGCGGGCGGTCCAGCCGCCATCGATGAGGATGGTGTGGCCGGTGATCAGCGAGGCGGCCGGTGACGCGAGGAAGACGACGGAGCCGGCGACCTCGTTTGGTTCACCGATGCGGTGGAGGGCGGCGATGCGTTCGATTACGTCGGCGCGAAAGGCGGGATCGGCGAGGGCGTCATCGGTGCCGGGTGTGGAGATAAAGGTAGGAGCGACGGCGTTCACAGTGATATTGTGGGGACCCCACTCGACGGCTAAGCACTTGGTGAGATGCGAGATAGCGGCTTTGCTGGCGCAATAGACGGATTCGGTGGGGAGCGCGGCGTAGCCTGCCTGAGAGCTCATATTGATGATGCGACCTCCGCCCGCGGGAATCATGACGCGAGCGGCGGCCTGGCAGGCGAAGAATGTCGATTTCAGATTGATGGTGAGGGTGTCGTCGAATTCATGTTCGGGAACATCGATGGCTAGATTTGTGAAACCTCCGCCCGCATTATTGACCAGGATATCCAGCTTGCCGAAGTGGGCTGCGGCGTCGCCAATGGCGCGGGTGATTTGATCGAGTTGCATGACGTCCATTTGCAGGGGTAATGCGCGGCGGCCTAGTTTTTCGATTTCCGCACCGAGCCCGGCGTCGGCGGATTTGTCGCGGAGCCCGAGAGCGACGTCGGCTCCGGCTTGCGCGAGGGCTATTGCTATGGCACGTCCGAGGCCGCGGGCGGCGCCGGTGACCAGCGCGGTTTTACCGGTGAGGTCGAAGCTCGGTGAATGGCTCATATCAGCTCTCGGTGAAGATGGTTCATTTCGTGAATAGGTCGCCGGCGAGATATTTTAATCCGGTATCGACGACGACGGTGGCGACGGTCTTGCCGGGTCCGAGTTCCTGGGCGAGCTGAAGGGCGGCGGCGATGTTGAGACCGCTGGAGGTGCCGACCAGCAGTCCTTCTTCGCGTGCGAGGCGCTTGGCCATGGCGCGCGCGACGGATTCGTCGACGGAGCGCGCCTCGTCGTAGGGATGAGCGGCCATGTGCGGCACGATGCTGCCGGTGCCAATTCCTTCCACGTGGTGAGCGCCGCCGCGGCCTTGCGTCAACGCGGGCGAGGAGGCCGGCTCGAGCGCGACGATGCGCGCGTGGTGTCCGGCTTCGCGAAATACACGCGAGACCCCTTTGAGCATCCCGCCTGTGCCGACCGCTCCGCAGAAGGCCTCGATCTTGCCGTCGGTGTGCTGCAAGAGTTCGCGACCTATGCCCATGTAGCCCTGGATGGCGTCTTCATTGTGAAATTGATCGGTCCAGTAGGTGTTCGGCTCGTTGGCCAGGAGGGCGATTTCCTTTTTGAAGCGGTCGAAGAGCGCCGGCGTGACCTTTCCGCCATCGCTGGGCACCATGCGCAGCTCTGCGCCGAAGGCTTCCATGGTCAGCAGCTTTTCGCGAGCAAAGGCATCGGAGGAGAGCACTACGAACGGATATTTTTTGGCGGCGCAGACCATGGCCAGCGAAGAACCAGTGCTGCCGCCGGTGTATTCGACAACGCGCATGCCTGCGCGGAGCGCGCCACGCGCTTCGGCACCTTCAATCATGGCGAGTGCCATGCGGTCTTTGTAAGAACCTGTCGGGTTTGCGGATTCCAATTTGATGAGCACGTCCGCGGAATTGGCGGGGACGATTTTACGTAGCCGCACGACGGGCGTGTTGCCGATCGCGCCCAATATGGAATCGTCGGCGCGCGACATTGAGGCTGAAGCGGAGACGGTCATCTAAGAATTCCTCCTCGCCGCGGATGCAGGCGTTGCGAGCCTTAGATGCTATCAAAATCGGCCGACGTCACGGCCCGACCTGCACGCGTGTTCAGTGACAATTTGGCTGGATACGTTCGATGGCCGCCACTCGAGCTGATGAAATACTCGTTGGCATGTTCGAAGACGGCGGCGGATCACTCCGGGCCGGTTTAATTCGCGGCAAGGGCGCATACGCCGTTCACTGTAAATAAAATCGACGCGGGTAGTAGAAAAAATTCGCGCCATTAAGCTTCATGCTACAAGCAAATCGCTGTGCAAAATCGAAGGTGATCCCGCGCTTGAGCCAAGGTGTTTCCTTTGCGTAGCTTGGCACCCGGTAAAATCTTCGCGTTCAATTGGCAAAGCACGTGCCACAACTCCAGACTCCCGCCCGTACCAACCCTACTCCAGGAGACATTCATGATTCGAAAAATTATGTGCTGCTCGGCGCTCGTTCCTTTTTTTATGTTAGGAGTCGCCGTGCCAGCGCGTTCGCAATCCACGGCTCCCCCAGCGCAAGCGCAAGCCGAGCAATCCAAACAGGTGTCAGGAAAAATCACCGATATCGGCAGCGATCGGCGTTCCTTTTCGCTAGAAGTGAACGAGAAGGGCAGCAAACACACAATGCAGTTCGTGGTGGACAATTCCACGCAGGTACAAGGAAAAGTCACAACAGGCACGGACGTGGCAGTTCAGTATGCGCCTATGTCGGACGGCAAGCTGGTGGCCCGTAACGTCAGCGCGCAGAATTCACAAAGCGGCCCCGGGCGTTAAGACTCACTCGCGCAAATTATTCAGACGAGAGAAGGGCAAAAGCTGGCCGCAGCCAAAAGGCGACGCCAGCTTTTGCTTTCGTCGTTACTGTGAATTTTGGAAAATGCGGCGACTTGTTAAAAGCTACCGATCAGCGAAGCAAGCTGCGGCACGGAAGCGACGGCGATCAGCACGAAAGCGACTCCACACAGAATGTAATCGACACGGGTCAAGGGCACAGGAGTCACATCAGCCCATGGATCTTTCAGGTACGCCTTCCTATTTATCATCGTGCTGGCCCAGGAACCTTAACTAATACGTTTGAGAACCTGCATTGTGAAGAAGTGGGATGCTCACGTCCATACTCCGATTGTTAAAAGATCGCGCCTGTGGAAAAGCTTGAGCCACCTTGAATTACTTTGCCGTAATTCGATCACGAATTTTTTCGTAGACGGGCTCTGACACGACTCGTTTGGTTAGAAGATCGTTCTTGCTGGCGTAAGGCCGAGCGGCGATGATTCTGCGCGCGTGCGCTCGAGAAATGCCGGGAAGCGATGCTAACTCTGTTTCACTTGCGTGATTGACGTCCAGGAGTGCGTGCGGTCCATTCCTCCAGCCTTCGCGCGCGCCTTCGGCAGCAGCCCTCACGTCGTGGGCAGCTTCGTGAGCTGCCTCGCCAATCTTACGACCAGCTTCTTCAATGGCGGGTTTGGCCTGCTCAGTGGCTTTCGCTACCGCATCACGCGTTCGCTCGTCGCGGGCGCGCTGGTCTTCAGGGCTGGAACTACATCCCGCCGTGAAAACCAAACAGATCAAGAAGGCGCATGCAATGATCACAGCGCCTAGCGATTTTTCACGTCTCATGGATTAAGCCAAATTCCCCCATTGCAGCGAATGAATCTTCGTCGTAGGCATCTCGAATCTCAGCGTCGTTCGAGTATCAGTCCACCAGGTAAACTCGAATGCGAATTCCCGGGTGGAGCGGATCGATCAGGTAGTACTCGCCGTCCATCTCGTCGACGTATACGTCATCGTCATAGTCCCATTGAGAAGGCCACGGATCGTCGTAGGAAAACCAATATCCACCGTAATTGAAGCGACGATCATCACGGCGCTGTACGCGGAAACGATGCTCGCGCCCGAAATGAGATCGGAACTCTTCTTCGCGAATACGCCGGTTATTCTCCGCACGTTGTGCGTCGCGGTTGTCGCGACGTTCCTGCTGGGCGCGGTGCTGTTCGCCGCGTTCTTGCCTGTCGACCTGCTGTTGTTGCCTGGCGCCTTGCTCGCGTTCCGCTTGATCACGTTGCGCCTGATCGTTTCGAACACGATCTTGTGAGTTGCGCTGCTGTTCCTGCTGTCTGCGCATTTGCTGCTGCTGCTGTTCGGTATTGCGCTGCTGTTGTTGCTGTTGTTCGCTGTTGCGTTGCTGCTGCCTGGCGGAATCGCGCTGTTGCCTCTCCTGCTCTCGGTTCTGTTGCTCGCGATTCTGCTGTTCGCGGGCTTTGTCCTGCCCTTGCGCGGGCCGGTTCTGCGGTTCTTGTCTCTTCGGCTCTTCCTGCTGAGCCGGGCGAGGTTTTTCTTTTTCTCTGTCCTTGTCGGGCTCCTGGGTATACGCGGGAATCGCCGCCAAAACGAATAACAAAACGGTGCCAATTGCTGTCTTCATCTCTTACCTCCGGACTAGCTAAACTTTCAAACAGTTTGAACGGGCGCTTCTCATCCGAGGTCAAACTCGGAACCTGCCGAAGTGCCACAGAAAACCGACCGGCGCCAATCGCCATGTCAGAAACGCATGCTAAAGGGGGGCATAGTTCAGATGCCCGTGAGATTGACAAAGACGGCACTCCGTTGGCGCGGCGCATGTCCGGTGCCGTCCTTCGGCGCACGGCGCGCATCTCATTCGGTGATTGCCTGTAGTGTCGTTTGCCCGCATCGAGACGCTGTGGCGCTGACGGCTAAGTGCGATCCATTTCGAGTGGGATCTTCAAAGCGATACCCCGGCCGGATCCCAGGGAGGAATATCTGCGATGAAGCGGCACGTGGAAATGACATTGATGGCCGGGGCGGCGCTGTTGCTGATGGGAGGATGCGCGACGAAAAAGTATGTGGCGCAGCGCGTCGATCCGGTAAACGGCAAGCTCGAACAGGTCGATAAAAATCAACAGAACACGCAGAAGCAATTGGAAGCTACCGAACCGAAAATCAGCGCCGCCGATGAGAAAGCAACAGCTGCCGACGCTCGCGCAGGTGACGCGCTAAATCGTGCCGATGCGGCCGTCGAAAAAATCGGACACCGTGCGTGACCAGTTGCGCGGCGAACTGAACGATCGCATTGCCAATTTGGACGATTACAAGTCGGCGAAAGACGTCACCGTGCTGTTCAAGTTTAATTCCGATGTACTTACCGATGAGGCCAAGCAGGAGCTGGACCAACTGACGAACGATGTGGGCAGCCTGAAGCGCTACTTCATCGCCATTCAGGGATTCACCGACAAGACTGGCACACCGGAATACAACCTAACGCTGAGCAGGCGCCGAGCCGAAGCCGTCCAGACGTATCTAGTAGGGAAGCACAACGTGCCGGTGTATCGCATTCAAATCGTCGGCTTGGGGCACGATAAGCCGCTCAACGACGAGAAGACCAAGAGCGACCGGGAAAAGAATCGGCGTGTAGAGGTGGTGGTATTCGCTGCTGAGGGCAACCAAGCCGCGCAGAATCAGTAAAGGGCGAAGCTGCGACGATCAGGGAGTATCCTATTCGGCCCATCGGATTCGGCGACGGATGCCGCGAGGAAAGGCTTGCGGAAATGGGGATGTCTCCATTAACCTAGTTGACCTCGCAGTGCTACTTCTTATGAAGTAAACCCCCTGGTTGTCGGTGCACGGTATCGGGGATTTGTATCACCGGCCGGGTGGAGGGAACGTAGCAAGGGAACAGCATCAGAAGCCGTTCGCCAGGAATTTTAGCGGGGTGGAACCCGGCGAAGTCGGCAATCGTCAATGATTATGAGAAATCGTCTGGGGAGGAATACGATGCGCAGGTTGTGTCTAACAGTGGGGTTGTGCGCGATCCTGGCGGCGCCTGGATTTGCTCAGCAGGGAAAAAATGGGGGGAAGGACGACGCGAAGCTTTCGGGCGAGAGCACCGCGGCCAGCAACAACGGCAATGACGGTGAAGCAGCGGTAAGCACGCCGGCACCGCGGAATTTGTTTGCTATGCCCGCGGCGCCCAAGGCCAAGCCGTTTCCGGGAGCTGCGGCGGCAGCAAGCAGCGGCTCCGATGAGGCGCCAGGGCTCATGGTTCCCAAGTTCGAGTTGGCCGCCGGCTACAGCTACATCAGCTTCAACCCAGGCGATCCGTTCGCTTCCTGGAACAATCACGGCGGAACCGGATCGTTCACCTACAACGCGAATCGTTGGCTGGGTCTCACTGCCGAATTCGGGAATTATGGCTTTCACCGAACGGTGGGCACGGCCACTCCCGAAGGCGGATTCTTTACGTACCTGTTCGGTCCGCGTCTGAATTACCGCAAATTTAATTATTTCGTACCCTTCGCGGAGTTTTTGGTCGGCGGCTTCCGTGCCGATGGCAACGTGACCGGAGCAAGCGAGCAGAGCTCCTTTGCACTGGCGGCCGGCGGCGGCGTGGACGTGGTATTTCATCGCAATTTCGCCTGGCGGTTTGCGCAGATCGATTACCTGATGACGAATGCATCGGGTCCGTTCTTGAACGCGAACGCGCGACAGAACAATCTGCGATTGGGCACTGGACTGGTGCTGCGCTGGGGCTTCCCGCCACCACCGCCGCCGGCTCCAAAGGGGCCGCCCGTTGTTTCCTGCTCGGCAAATCCGACTTCGGTTTTCCAAGGTTCGACGGATCCGGTCGCAATTCACGTTAACGCCAGCAGCCCGGAAAACCTTCCGCTGACCTATAGCTATACAGCCACCGGCGGTTCCGTGGAAGGGACTGGCCCGGATGCGCGCTTCAATCCCTCTGGGTTGGCGGTTGGCAGTTATACCGTCACTGCTGAGGCCAGCGATGGCAAGGGTGGCAAGGCGTCCTGCACGGCGGAAGTTCGCGTCGAAGAGAAGCCACATCATCCGCCGACTATCTCCTGCTCGGCGAACCCCACCACGATTCAGCCGGGTGAGAAGTCCACGATCACGTCGACGGCCAGCAGCCCCGACAATCTGGATCTGACCTACAGCTATAGCGCGACCAGCGGGCAAGTGAGCGGAACCGGCCCAACGGCAACCTTTGATTCCACCGGTCTGCAGTCCGGCAGTTATAAGGTTAATTGCACAGTGACCGACGCGCGCGGCGACAAGGCTGATTCCTCGGCTAACGTCGACGTGCAGCAACCACCTCCGCCTCCGCAAGCCACCAAGGTCGGTGAATGCGGTTACACCAAGGCGGGCGTCGCACGGTTCGACAATCTCTGCAAGCGCGTCGGTGACGACGTAGCGCTGCGATTGAAGAACGAACCGAACGCGAAGGTCGTCATCATCGGCTACGCGGATCCCAAGGAACCCAAGGCTGGCAAGCTCGCGCAACAGCGTGCTGATTTGGCCAAAGCGTATTTGGGCGAGAAGGGCATCGACGCTTCGCGCGGTACAACTCGCGTTGGCCAAGCGGCGGCTGAGAAGGGCTCGGAGAAAGAGAATCGCCGAGTCGAATTCATCTTCGTCCCGGAAGGCGCCACCTACTAAACAGTGATAAATCTAGCGCTGCGGAATGCATCGCAGCCAAGAAGGCCCTCCGAGCTAAGAACTCGGAGGGCTTTTTCATTAGAAAGCTCAAAGACCGAACGGCTTAATTCGGTGGCAGGCCGAACCAAAATGGAACTCGGGCGCGCGCCTGAGTATTTGGCTTAACTTTTGCTGCGTCAGCAGCTTAGAGGGCTACGGCCTGAATCGGCCTGCCAAGCTTCTTCTCAGAATGGGACTTGCCTATGTAGTAAAATTACGATAACGTGCTGCATTCCAAGTGCGTTGCGTGGTTCCTGAAATGGAACCACAGATGCACGCACAAGTGAGCACTCCGAGGAAAAACCCATGCCCGCTATCACAGAAGAAGCTGTCGTTGCGCGAGAAACAGCGACAATGAATATTTTGATCGTAGACGACGAGCCGACTATCCGCGAGGCATGCGCCGAAGTTGCTATGCAGAGCGGCATGAAAGTGACTACGGTTGCCACCGCCGAGGAAGCGCTAGAGGTATTGGAGAACACTGCCATCGACATTTTGCTGACGGATTTGATGTTGCCGCAGAGCAGCGGGCTGGAACTGCTCAAGCGCGTACATGATACGCATCCCACCGTGCCGGTGATCGTGCTGACACAATACGGAACGATCGACTCGGCGGTGACCGCAACGCGACTTGGAGCGGTGGACTACGTAACCAAACCATTCCGGATCGAGGAACTGCGCACGCGACTGGAACGTGCCGCGCGCGCCGTCGAATTGCAGCAGGAAAATCAGCTATTGCGGGAGCAGTTGCGTACGCGGCCTGGTTTCGGTGGCCTGATCGGCGTGTCTGAGCGCATGCAGCGGGTGTACAAAGTGATTCAGAAGGTCAGTCAGCACGAATACCCGGTGCTGATTCTTGGCGAGAGCGGAACAGGTAAGGAACTGGTCGCGCGCAGCGTTCATTTTTCGGGAGCGCGGAAGGATCGCACGTTCGTGCCGGTAGACTGCTCGTCGCTGGTGCCGACATTGATCGAATCGGAGCTTTTCGGCTACGTAAAGGGCGCGTTCACCGGTGCCTTGCACGGCAAACAAGGTTTGTTGGAAGCGGCGCACGGCGGCACGTTGTTTCTTGACGAAATCGGGGACATGCCCGTGGATTTGCAAGCCAAGCTATTGCGCGCGCTGCAGGAGCACGAAGTGAAACCGGTGGGCTCGACCGAACGGCGCCGCATTGATGTGCGGATCATCGCAGCCACCAATCGCGACCTGGAATCGGCGATTCGGACGGGCGGCTTTCGTCAGGATCTCTACTTCCGGCTGAACGTGGTGCAGATAAAACTGCCCCCGCTGCGCGAACGAAAGAGTGACATCCCGCTGTTGGTAATGGCGTTTCTGGACAAATTTTCCGATCCGCATCGGTCGGCACGCACTATTTCAGAAGACGCCATGCGGCGCTTGATCGCCTACGATTGGCCGGGGAATGTTCGCGAGTTGGAAAACGCCATCGAGCGCGCCGTCGCGCTCGGCTCGGGACCCATCCTGCACGTTGGCGACTTGCCGTCCAATCTTCAGTATCCAACTAGCGATCGCGTGCCGGAGAAGGATGAACTGCTGCCGCTGGAGGAACTGGAGCGCCGGGCCATCCTGCGCACCTTGCGACAAACAAGCGGCGACAAACTTGCGGCGGCGCGTATCCTCGGCATCGGCAAAACTACCCTGTACCGAAAATTGAAGCAATACCACATGGAACCTTTGGCGTCCTGATCGGAAGATCGCGCTCAAAGGACCATCGACGCCTCGTCGATGCTTACTCTTTCTGATTCAGACTAAGATGATGAAGCCGCACCTGGGGCGGCTTGCTGTTTTGTCCGTAGCCTTTCACTGTCCCAGCTTTTAAAGTCTCGCCCACTTCGGGACGCTCCCGAAGTGAAGTTTCGACATGGGATGTCTCATCCCGACTGTGGATATTTCGCGTCAGTCTAAGCTGTTCATTTCTTATTACTTAAAGTCGTCTTTGATTGGGCCTGCCAATGCAAGGATGCTTTTGTGTTTCGGCCAGCCTTGAGGCAGATCTGAGGCGCTCGGCTGTGGAGCGATAGCGATTCTATGAGTTGGAAGAAGCAAAAGCCTATCGTGGTGCACGCGGGTGACAGCGTATCCCAGGCTGCGGCGGCTGGCGCCACGCGATCCGAACTAATCAAAGTAGCGGCCCATTTCTTGTTGGCTCATACGGAAGCTGACCGCATCGGTGTGTGGATCGAAGGAGTCGATCTCCCGCGTGCGGAGTCTCGGAATATCGCGGGTGTTCGTGGCGTCGTTTTCGATCGCGATGCGGCGACAACTCCATCCGAATGGGAAAAATTGTCGCTCGAAGCGCCACTTCCAGTCGAATTGCTCACATCCGGAAAAAGCGTCGAGCAGGATCTGGAAGCTTTGCCGGAACGGCCGATGCTGGGCGTGTTGGTCGGCTTGCAAAGGGCGATTTGGGTGCCGATCGGAATGAGAGGACATCTGCGAGGTTTGGTGCTCGCTGGGCTCGGCCGGAAGAATTACGCAAACCCGGTGGGAGGTTTGCAATCGGTGACAGCGGAATTGGCCTTGGCGCTGGAGCTATGCGAGCAACAGCGTCTGGCGCAAGAGCGCGCTGCGGACCTGGCGACCGCCCGGGAATTGCTGTTGGCACTCGCGGATAGCGGTCCGACCGATGCCGTGCTGAAACAATTGGTGCACAGTTGCACGAACTCTTCGATTCGCCAAGGCGGGATGGGAGCTTCCTTCGCCGTCCTTTGCGCGCCGGATGATCAGGACGGATTGGCGTCGCGTGAGGCTTCCGCGCACGTCGCTGCGCCCACGAGTGAGCCGCGATCCTCAACAGCCACCAGATCAGCCGGCAGTAATCTCTTGATTTGGCAAACGGACGGCGCGCCTTGGCCTCGCGCTCTGGCGGCAGAATCGCTGGCACCTACGTGGCGGCGAATGCGAGAAACGCAGGGTGCCATCTGGACCGGGCCGACAACAGGCAGTCTCCGCGCCGACTCGCATAGTGGATCACAGGACTCCACACGCACTGCGGCCATAGCGGTCAATGTGGATAACAAAACTTGCGGCCTTCTCGCTGCTGGCTTTCCGCTCGGCTCGCCATCAGGAGCATTACTGGAACGTTTGGAATGCAGAGCTGCGCTTGCGAGTGTTGCCCTCCGGCTCCGAAATAGCGAGCATCTAGCCGCCGCGACCGCCGCTCAGTTGCAAGTGTCGTTGCAAGCCGTTGCCGGTGCCACGGTATTAGTTGATGCGAACGCTCGGGTGGCCGCCATAAGTCCTGGCGTGGAAGCACTCTTTGGTACCAACGGTGCCGACAGCTTGCCCGCAGATAAAAATTTGCCGGACGCACCACTGTCCTTCGTGGAAATGTTTCGCAATCGAGATCAGCAAACGGTAATCGACTGGCTGCAGCGACTTCGTGAACCCAACAGCACGCACCAGCACGATGGTCCAGAAGTCGAACTCGCCGCAGGTGCACGCGTGCGTCTGCGCGGAGTGTTTTCGCCCTGCGCCGCCTGCGCCGGAATCTCTCTTGAGCCGCTAACGCTCCAGGGGACGGCTCACACAGCATTCGCAGAAGCGCAGCTGTCCAGCGTGATCGAGTGGCTCGAAGAAGGTGTGGTCCTCTTCGATGCGGACCTACGCATTCACGCGCTGAACACGCGGTTCGCACAGATCGCTGGCCTGACGCCCGAAGAAGCGATGCGTATTACCACGCTCAACGGTCTGATCGCGCGTTTGTCGCCTCACGCCGCTGATGCCGAGCATTTCGCAGAGCGTTGGCGCGAGCAAACGAGAACCAACGATGCCGGCGTGCGCGAGGAAATTCAGCTGCTGCGGCCGGTGCCGCGCGTTCTGGAGCGCGCCGCTCGTCCGATCACTGATGCCGCGGGGCGCCGCATCGGCCGCGTGGAGGTCTATCGCGATCTCACCGCGCAGCGCGTTTTCCAGTCCAAGCTGTTGCAGACCGAAAAGCTGGCCGCGCTCGGTCAGATGGTTACGAACGTCGCGCACGAATTGAGCAATCCGCTCACAAGCATTCTCGGCTACGCGCAGCGCTTGTTGGTCAGCGCGGACTCCTCGCACCCGGATGCCATACAACAAATTTTCCAGGAAGCCGAGCGCGCTAGCACCATCGTGCGTCAGTTGCTGATGAGCGCGCGCGATTCAGGGCCGGAGCGGCGTCACGTGGATCTGAACGAGATCGTTTCGCGGACGCTGGAGCTGCAGCGCTTCAGTCTCGCTGCGGAAAACGTTCGCGTCGAACAGCATCTGGATCCCACTTTGCCGGCGATTCTGGGCGATGGCGGGCAGCTGCAGCAGGTATTGATGAATTTGATCGGCAACTCACGCCAGGCCATCGAGCAGCGCGGCAAAGGCGGCGTCCTCCGCCTCAGCACCATGCGCGTCGGCGAGAGTCGCGCATTCCTGGAAGTCGGCGACGACGGAGCAGGAATTCCCGACGCGATTTTGGCGCGTATATTCGATCCATTCTTCACCACCAAGCCTCCCGGCGTCGGCACTGGTCTGGGCCTCTCGATCGTGCTGGGCATCGTCCGCGAGCATGGCGGGCAGGTACATGTCACCAGCCTGCCGGAGGGCGGTGCCACATTTACACTGGATTTTCCCGCTACCAAGGTCGAGAAGCCGCGAACTCCTGCCGTGCCCGCCACCGGTCCTGGAAGCGCATCTCTGATGATGGAGCTTAGCCAGAAGTCTGCCACTCCGGGCAAGATGCCAAACTTCCTAAGCAAGCTCACGCGGAAAATTCTGGTCGTTGAGGACGAGCCCACAGTCGCGCGCCTGATTGGCGACGTACTGGAAGACGAGGGCCTGCAAGTCGATGTTCTCCTCGATGGACGCGAAGCTCTGCGGCGTGCGGAACGCGAGGCCTACGACCTTGTGATTTGCGATATGAAGATGCCTCAACTCGACGGACAACATTTCTATCAAGCGTTAGTGAACTCCGGAAATCCGCTGCGCAAAAAATTTCTGTTCGTCACCGGCGATGTGATTGCCGAACACACTCGGGAATTTCTCGAACTCCACCAGTTGCCCCACGTGGCCAAACCCTTTCGCGTTGAGGAGCTAACCGAGAAAGTAAATCGCTTGCTCGCAAGCTCCAGCCCGGAACCTTTGCCGCCCCGCCCAGAGAAGATGAAGTTTGCAAGGAAATGACGAGAGAATGAGATGACGCCGAATCAACGACAAACTATTTTGCTTGTAAGCGATGATGCGGCCTTTTGCGCCGCCGCCCGCCAGAAATTGGAAGCCAATCAGCAGGAAGTGCGAGTTGCGGCCGTTAGCACGGTGGACGCCGCGCGTCGGATTATGGTCGACGCAGCGCCGGCCGTAATCCTGCTCGAGCATACGTCGATTGCAGCCGATGCGGCGGTCATGCGCGGCGGATCGCCCGAACATCCTTCGCCGCTCGAGTCAGTGGTCTCTGACCTGGCAGTGTCGGCGCCCGTGGTCGTGATTGCCGGCCCCGCGCAAGAGATGGAATTATCCGCTCTGGTTGCGGCGGGCTTCGCGGACTTCGTTCCTCGCGAAGCTGGTTGTCTCCCGGCTGCACTCAGTTTTGTAGAGCAGCGCCTTCGTGAGGCCGGCCGTACATCGGCAGACGCGACGCAAGAGGCTCCCATGCCTGACGCGAGTGTCGAAGGATTTGGTGAAGTTTTGCGTCACGAACTGAACAATCCGCTCACGGGGATCCTCGGCAACGCCGAACTCTTGCTTGCCGAAGTTCGCCGCAAGAACGATGGACAGTTACCGAACGGTGGGCAGCAGCGGCTGGAGACCATCGCCGCTCTCGCCGTGCGCCTGAGGGAAACTGTGCGGCGCCTCAGCCAGGATTGGGAATCCAGGAACGTGTCAGCGCAGCAGAGAACTGTGCCAGCCGGGGTTCCGCACCACAGCTCCGCTCGCTGAGCGGAGGACCGCGGGAAGAGTCCTCTCCACTTTTCAACTGCCACGGCACCTGCTAGGCTTACCCACCAAGCGCCGCGCTCCCCGCGCCGCGTTGCCTCTCATGAACGACACTTCTGCCCGCCGCGCCGCTGCGGAGTTCTCGCCCGAGTTGTTGCTGGGCCTGCGCGAACTCGAAGGGCGCTTTCCGACCAACGAACTTGCCGCTCGCATTGTGCGCGCCGCATTAGCGCAACCGGGCATCACAGGTGCGCGGTTGTGGCGTATCGATCGTGGTTCCGCTGAGGTCTGGGCGCAAGAGGGCACGCTCCCTGCTGCCGCTGATCGCAATGTGATCGCGGATTCAAGCGCTGCTGATGGAGATCCGGCCTTGTGGACCGCTCCACTTGGCAGCGATGATTTCCGCGCGCGGGTGCTAGAAGTTCGCAGCAATGCCCCGATCGGCGACACCGTGCGCGCGCAATTGGATGTGCTGGCGCGCTTCGGCGCTGTGGTGTTGGCGCTGGCCGAGCGGCGCGGTGCAATGGCCGAGTTGTCGAGCATTATCGAAGCTACCAAGCGGCTGAACTCCACGCTGGACCTTGGCGAACTGATCCACATCATCCTTCAGATTGCCACGCGTCAGACTGGCGCCGAGCGCGGCACGGTATTTTTGCTCGATAGCGCTCGCCAGGAGATGTGGTCGCTGGTTGGGCTCGGGCTCGACCAGAAAGTGATTCGCTTCCCGGTGGATCGCGGCATCGCCGGCTGGGTGGCGCGAGAAGGCACAGCGGTGCGGCTCGACAATGCTTATGCGGATTCTCGTTTTCAGCCGGAGATCGATCGCCAGCTCGGCTTCACCACTCGGGGCCTGATGTGTTTGCCCATCCGTAATGACTCCGGCGCAATCATTGGCGTGCTGGAGCTGCTGAACAAGGCGGATGCGTTCACCGCCGAGGACGAAGCTTTTCTGGACGCGCTTTCGACGCACGTGGCGCTCGCGCTGGAAAAAGCGCAGCTGCACCGCGCGCGCATCGAAAAAGAAAAAATGGAGCGTGATCTCGCGCTGGCTCGCGAAATCCAGGCCGGCTTTCTGCCCGAAGCGCCGCCGGCATGGAAGGGCGTCGAAATCAGCGTGTCACACCGCGCGTCGCAAATGGTCGGCGGTGATTATTACGATTTCTTGCCCGTGAATGCCGGCGGCAAGGAAGCTTTGCTGCTGGTCGTAGCGGACGTCGAAGGAAAAGGGGCGGCCTCTGCTCTGGTGATGGCCAATGTGCAGGCCACGCTGCATGCGCTGGCCGATCACGCCGAACCCCTCGTACGTTTGCCCGCCACCATCAACCAGAAAATTCTCGAAGGCGCCCGCGCATCGCAAAGCATGGGCCGCAACACCAAATACCTCACCATGTTCATGGCCTTCGTCGAAAATGATGGACGCAAGCTGCGCTACGTCAACGCGGGTCACGTTCCGCCGGTAGTTATTCGCGCCGACGGCCGCTGCGAAACGCTGGAGGTTGGCGGTATGGTGGTAGGGCTGCTTCCTGACGCGGCCTACGAGTCAGCGACGGTGGATCTCGCCGCTGGGGATTTGCTGGTGGCGTGCACCGATGGCATCACGGAAGCTATGGACGCGGATGGCAACGAATACGGCAAGCCGCAGTTGGCCGACTCGGTTTGCAAATGCCGGGAACAGAAGCCCGCGGAAATCCTGCGCCGCATTCTCGAAGAGGTCGACGCCCATTCGCAGGGCGGCATCCACGAAGACGACCGCATCCTGCTGGTCATGAAAGTCGTCTGAACCTAGGTTGAGAAGAGAACCGATTCGCGTTGGAACATCTTTACCGCTAAAAACAGCGCTGCCGCTGCGTAGACCGATGTTGACGCGAAAATCAGCGCGATGTAGTTCCAGTGATATGTGCCGGTGACCAGCTCCTTGCATAGCAAGCTCGCATTCAGAATAGGAATCAGCGCCAGCTTCGGTGTCAGCTCCACTCCTGGAAGCACCGCCGCGATTGCCGGCACCAGCACCACGAAGGTCATCGGCGTCAAATAACTCTGCGCTTCCTTGAAGCTCTTCGCAAAAAGGGAAATGGTAATCAGCGTCGAGGAAAACAGCACCGCGATAGGCACGGCTACCGCAAATATGGCCAGAATAGTCGACGCATGCATGGGGATGATCGGCACGCCTTCGGCGACATTCTCGATGCTGACAAAGTGCGACATCGCGGTGAACGATGCGCCCATCGATAATACCGACAGCATCGCCGTAGCTAGCGATGCTGTGAGCACCAGCAGGAATTTGCCCAGCACCAGATGCGTGCGTTTAATGGGGCTCGAAAGAATGGTCTCCATCGTAGCGCGCTCTTTTTCTCCCGCGGTCAGGTCCATCGCTGGATACATCGCACCCGTCATGCACATCAGAATCGCGAGATAGGGAATCAGACCGCCGAAGGTTTCGCCCGCCACTTTCTCTGGAGAAACCACATTCTTCTGCTCTATTCGCAGAGGTTTCATCAAGGAGTCCGGCAGATGTTGTGCTGCCAGTTGCTTACCGACTTCGCTATCGCGATAGGCGATAAAAACTTTTTCCACGCGATTGGCCGCCACCGTCGATTTCATATCGCCGGTGAACATGTAGATCTTCACTTCCGGACGTCCACCTTCTCGGATGGACGATTGGAAGCCGGGCGGAATATCCACTGCCGCGCGAATTCTCTTGTCACTGATCAGGTCGACGTAATTCGCCGAGCTTGCCGCGACGCGGATATCCTCGCTGCTTTTCAGCCTAGCCACCACATCGGGTGAGTCTTCGCCGCCCACAATCATGATCCGCGAGGGCAAGCGATTGGCTTCGCCGATCAGCTCCACGAACGTATAGCCGAGTCCAAACGCAAGGACCGGAAATGCCAACAGCGGTATCACAATTGAGGAAACCAGGGTACGGCGATCACGCAGCGCCTCCGTGAGTTCCTTGCGATACACAATCAAAATGTTGCGCATCGAAGACATCGTCAGTGGTCCTCCGGCGGAATATAGTGTGGCGTGACCACCTGAACAAAAATCTCTTCCAGATCCTGTTGTTGGTATCTTTGACGCAACTCCGCTAACGTACCCTCCGCCAGCAGCTTTCCGCCTTGGATGATTCCGATCACATCGCACAGCTTTTCCACTTCGCTCATGATGTGCGTGGAAAAAATTACCGTTTTGCCCAGATCCCGGCACTCGCGGATAAACGTGGTAATCGTTCGCGCGGTCATGATGTCCAGCCCCAGCGTCGGTTCGTCGAAAATCATCACTGCCGGATCGTGCACCAGAGTGCGGGCGATGGAGGTTTTCTGTTTCATTCCCGTGGACAGCTTGTCGCAGCGCCGGTCGCGGAAGCCATTCATATCCAGGCGATCGAAAATCTTGTCAACGCGGGCATTCAGCGTCACTTCATCCAGTCCGTTCAGTCGTCCAAAGTATTGCACCAGTTCTCTCGCCGTCAGCCGCGGATATAGTGCCGTGGCGGTGGAAAGAAAACCGACACTCGCGCGCACTTTCTCCGGATGATCGACCACGTCATAGCCGCAAACGCTTGCGGTGCCCTCGGTGGGCTCCAGAATCGTCGCGAGCATGCGCAGTGTCGTGGTCTTGCCCGCTCCGTTGGCGCCCAGCAGCCCATAAATCTGACCTGGCGCGCAGGTAAAACTGACTCCATCGACGGCGCGAATCTCTCCTCGTTTCTTGTCATGGAAGCGCTTGGATAAATTTCGAACTTCGATCATCGAGAGCCTTTGGTTGGTGCAAGTCGTGTCACGGTTTCTGCGCGAGCGGCCTGCATAAAACGCCGCACGAATCCAAGGCAAAATGTTACTGGAAATCTTCTCCTCGGCGCGGTGCGAAACTTCGGACTTGGGCCAATCCGCCAGCCTACGGTAATCCCCATCACCGTCCGCTTGCATCCAGAACCGCACAAGCCGCATCCATTCAAGTAGATATGAAAACGCAAGATATCGCCGCTAGTGCAAGCCGCAGCCCTATTGCTACAATCGACTTCTTTGTAGCCCGCCGGACGGAGGGCTAGTAAGCCACGCATTTAACGGGACACTTCCTAGCGCGAGTGTATTCGCGCGTTTGCTACCAAATTCAAGGAGAGCGCACAACACTACGTGGATCGCAGGCTCCGAAATCGTATTCTGATTTTTCTGCTGCTGGCCGCGATTGCCGCCATCGCGCTCATTTCTCTGAGCGGACGGCAGCCTGTCGCCAAAATTTCAGCGGTCATGCCCGTTCGCGAAAATATCGTGGCTTCCCTGGCCAGCAACGGCAAGGTTGAGCCGATCGCTCCATACGTGATGCGCGCGCAGCTCGATACTTTCGTCGAAAAAGTAACCGTGCAGGAAGGGCAAGCGGTGAAAAAGGGCCAGCTGCTGATCGCGCTGAACGTGAAGGACGCCGCTGCCCAACTCGCGGAGGCGCGCTCGAAATTATTGCGCGCCGAAGACGATCTGCGCGCTGCGAAATCCGGTGGAAGATCCGATCAGGCCGCGCAGGCTGCTGGAGCGCTGGCCACCGCTACCGCGCAGCGCGATCGCCTACAACGCAATCACGATATCCTGACGCGACTCATCGCCCAACAAGCCGCCACAAAGGACGAACTCGCCGCCAACGACCTCGACTTGGCCAAAGCTCAGGCCGATGTCACGCGTCTCTCCGCCGCCAAGCAGGAATTCGAACGTGGCGTGAAGCTCGATGCCGGCCGCTCCACTTTCGCCGTGCAGCAAGCGCAAAGCGAAGTCGCCGCCCTCGAAGACAAAGTTCGCAGCGGTCGCATTACGGCGCCAGCCGATGGCACGCTCTATTCCCTCCCGGTGAAGACCGGTGATTTCGTGAAGACCGGCGACCTGCTAGCCGAAATGGCCGATCTGCACAAAGTGCGCGTTCGCGCTTTCATCGATGAACCTGAGCTGGGCGTGTTGGAGCCAGGCCAGCAGGTTCGTATCACCTGGGATGCGCTGCCCAATCGGACCTGGACCGGCAAAACCGAAGTGATTCCCAAGCAAGTCGTCGCTCGTGGCGCTCGCAGCGTCGGCGAACTGCTCTGCACCGTCAACAACGACAAGCTCGAACTCTTGCCGAACATAAACGTGAATGTGCGCATTAATTCTCAGGAGCGTTCGAACGTGCTCACCGTGCCGCGCGGCTCGGTGGCTTCCGATGGCGACCAAAGATTTGTCTACGTTGTGAAACGCAATGAACTGAGCGTCAACAAATCCCGCTTGGAGCGGCGCGAGATTCACGTGGGCATCGCCGACAGCACCAATTACGAAGTCACCAGCGGTCTCCACGAAAACGAAATGATCGCGCTGCCCGGCGATATCGAGCTGAAAGACGGCATGGTCGTTCGCGTGATGAACACCGACGCCAGCCGCGTTCGAGGCCGCTCCGATGCCAACTAGCATCGCGCGCCGGATTCTGTTGCTCGCGGCGATATCAGGCTCGGCGCTGTCGGCAGCCGCGGTCACCACCGTCCAAGGCTCCAGCGTAGACACCGATCAAGCCTTGGAAGCCGGACGTCACGCCTACGAAGCTAGCGATTATGGCCGCGCTGCGCAGTTACTTCAGGAAGCCGCCGCACGAAATCCGCAAAACGCCGAGATTCAGCTCCTGCTCGCGAAAACTTATTACGAGACGCAGCAGCGCGATGCCGCCATCGTGAGCGCCGAAAAGGCCGTGGCGCTCGAGCCACAAAATTCCACATTTCACGAATGGCTGGGCCGAGCCTACGGCGAAAAGGCCGAACACGCGGGAATGTTTTCCGGCATGTCGCTCGCCAAGAAGACCCGCAAGGAGTTCGACACCGCCGTCCAGCTCGATGAGCGCAATTTTTCCGCGCGTCAGGCACTGATCGAATTCGACTGCAGCGCGCCCGGCATCGTCGGCGGCGGCGAAGACAAAGCGCGCCCCAACATCGCAAAACTAGCGGAAATGGACGTCGCCGAAGGCCACTATGCCGCCGGAAATTGCCGGCGCCAAAAGAAAGATTTCGCCGAGGCGGACGCCGAATTCGCCAAAGCGATCGAAAGCCATCCAAAATCGATCAATCTGATCTACGACATCGGCGACTATGCAGTAAAACACAATGAACCCGACCGCCTGCGTGGCCGTCGCCAACGCAGGCGAGCAGCTAGCGCCCTCCGATCCGCGCGGAAAATATTATCGAGGCGTCGCTTTGGTCATGACCAAAACGCAACCGGGCGAAGCCGAGCGCCTGTTGCGCGAATATCTGAAGCGCGCGCCCATCCGAAATACCTTTCCGCATCCGCGCGACGCCCACGAGTGGCTTGGCCGCCTATACGAAAATCAGGGCCGCACGCAAGCGGCCATTGACGAATACGAAGCCGCTCTGCGGGCGGACCCGAAAAGCAAAAACGCGCGCGAATCGCTTAGGCGTCTAAAGAAATAGCGCGTGCCGTGTAAGCTCGAAGCCGCGACACGCAACCCGGACTTCAGTCTGTATTGGAAACGCTTCAAAATATGGCACCAGAAATGAAACTCACGCCATGATGGACATCCGCGAAACTCTCTCCGTCGCCATCGACGCCCTGCGCTCCAACAAACTCCGCGCCATTCTCACTTCCCTCGGCGTGATCATCGGCAGCGCTTCCATTGTTCTCGTCGTCACCGTGGCGCTCACCGCGCAGAAATTCGTCATTGGCCAGATTGAAGCCATCGGCTCCAATCTCGTTTGGGTCGAGCTCATCAATGCTGGCAGCAAAGGGCAGCCCCTCAGTCACGAACTCACCATTGATGACATGAACGCCGTGAAAGCCACTGTGCCCGGCGTCACGCAAGTTGCTGGCACGCGCGAACTTCCGATGACCGTCGTCGTCTCCGCGCGCGAACGGCCGGTCAATCTCATCGGCGTCACCGACGGTTATCAAGCCATCCGCCGCCTGGTCATTCTTCGCGGCCGCTACTTCGATCCCTCCGATATGGAGACGCGCAGCAAAGTTTGCCTCATCACCAAGCAGCTCGCCGATCGCGTGTTCGGGCTCGACAATCCCATCGGCGGCACCATCCGCATGGGTGAGCTCACCTTCACGGTGATTGGCGTTTTCCGCGAGCGCGTCGCCACATTCGGTCTCGCCGAAATCAAAGACGAGTCCGTGATTATTCCTTTCACGCTGATGCGCTACTACACTGGCGTCGACGTTCTGCGCGTGCTCTACGCACAAGCCGAAAGCGCGGACGTGGTCGCCTCCGTCCAGCGCCAGATCGGCGTAGTGCTCAACAGCCGCCATCCGCCCGCCGCCGAATACGACGTGCAAACGCTCACCGCGATCCTCAGTGCCGCGAAGAATATTTCGCTCGCGCTGACCATCGTGCTTCTCGTGATCGCCTTTATCGCGCTGCTCATCAGCGGCATCGGGATCATGAACATCATGCTGGTGACCGTAAAAGAGCGCACCCGAGAAATCGGCGTGCGCAAAGCCATTGGCGCGCAACGTCGCCAGATCCTGCAGCAATTCTTGATTGAAGCGCTGTTGATCAGCGGCGGCGGCGCGATCATTGGCATTCTCATTGGCGTAGGCATTCCCGTAGCCGTCCAGCCGCTGCTGCCTGGAAATCTGCGCGTGCCCATCTCTGGCCTCAGCGTGCTGATCGCCTTCGCAATTTCGTGCTCCACGGGCCTCTTCTTCGGCTACCTGCCCGCCAGTCAGGCCGCCGCTCTCCAGCCAATCGAATCCCTCCGCTACGAATGACGATGCGCTCACTAAACAGCGAACATTTCGACCGTCGAATTTTATTTGTTATCCCGACCGAAACTACGGGGCACTCGTGTTCTCGCGTGCCGCATAGCGAAGTGGAGGGACCGCGGCAAAAACTGAAGCATCATCGCATCGGTGAGACTTCAGCGCAGCTACATCGATAACTGTCTCGACGCAAACGCTTTCGCTGTGGCTGAGACCATCGCAAGCTTGAACGGACAACCCCATGCATACGCCAGAAAAAGAGGCCAACATGAATAAGCTCCAGCGCATCCTTATCAGTGCGAGCCTAGCGGCCGCTCTCCTGTCACCACTCCGCGCACAAGAACCAGCGCAAACCCCCATTCAAACAGCTCCCGCTTCTCCCGTCGCGCTTACCCTCAAACGCGCCATTGAACTCGCCCTGCAAAACAGCAAAGACATCCAAGCCGCGAAACTTCAGGCGCGCCTCGCCGATCACTCCGCGCAGATCACCAAAGCGCAATTCCTCCCGAATGTTTCCGCTGGCTCCGGTGCGGGCTATACCTATGGCATTCCAGAAACTCCTGGAGGCCGCGCCCCGGCGCTCTTCAACGTTACTTACACGGAGCAAATCTTGAACGAGCCTCTGCGGGGTCAGGCCAAGGAGCTGCAAGAGCAGGCGAAATCGCAACGCATTCTGCTCGAAGACGCGCGCAATACGGTAATCTCGCGCACCGCAGCCGCCTACCTGGAACTCGGCATGATCCGCCACTCGCTCGACCTGCTTCGCAAAGAACAAAGCAGCGCCGAGAAAATCGCCGAGGTCACGCAAGAGCGTCAGAAGGAAAATCTCGAACTCCCAGTGGAGGTAACGCGCTCGCAGCTGACAAAAGCGCGCGTCGTGCAGCGCATTCTGCAACTGGAGTCTCGCGAAGACGAGCTCGAAGTTTTCCTGCGTAGCCAAACTGGCTTGATGGACAACACTCCGATCGAGGTTTCTCCCGAAGAACTTCCCGGCGAAGCCGAACAGGAAGGCGCGAACCTGGTCGCCCTCGCGATGGAAAACAACGCCTCATTGCGTCTCAGCGAAGCTGATGTTCGCGCCAAAGAATTTCGCCTTATCGGTGAGAAGCGCGGCTACTATCCGACCCTCGAGCTCGTCAGCGTCTACAGCCTGCTCGCGAAATTTAACAATTACGACCAGTTCTTCCGCACCTTCCAGCGCAACAATTACAATGCCGGAGTGCAGGTGCAAGTCCCGCTGTTCAGCGCGCAAACCAAAGCCAACATCGGCCTCGCCGCCGTCAATCTGGACGTCGCCAAGGCAAATCTCGCCAACAAAAAGACCGAGATCACCGCGTCAGTTCGCCAGAAAACGCGTCATCTTCGCGAACGCGACGCCGCCAAGGAAGTTGCGCGCCTCGAGCTGCAACTCGCGCAGCAGGACGTCGCCGTACTGCAATCGCAATTCGAAGAAGGCAAAATCAATCTTCGCGAAGTCGAGCGCGCGCGCCTGACCGAAAGCGAAAAATGGATGGTCTATCTCGACACCAATTTCCAACGCCAGCAAGCCCAACTCGACCTGCTGCAAACTGCCGGCCAGCTAGACAAAGTCTGGCAATGAGCTTCGCTCCCGTCACATGCCGCGCACACTTGTCATCCTGAGGACAGCCAACGAGGATGTCCGAAGGATCTCAACCACTGCGTCTTGCCCCTATCGGTCAGCGACATCAATCACAGCTGTACATTCAAACGATTGCTCCGTCCTCTAAAACAAGTCACTATTCTCGATCCGGATTGCCGCGGCACAACGAATGCAACTCGACCAAAAATCTCTCGCCCTCTTCCTCGATGCCGCCAAAAAACTCGATTCCGGCTTTTCCAATCTGCCTGCGTTCGATCCAAAAACTCCCGGCGCCGATCGCCTCGCGGAAATTCTGAACGCCACCGCTGAACGCCTGCACGACAACTACCCCTATTTCCATCCGCTCTACGCCGGACAAATGCTGAAACCTCCGCACCCGGTCGCGCGCCTCGCCTACGCGCTGGCCATGTTCATCAATCCCAACAATCACGCGCTGGACGGCGGCCGAGCCACCAGCGCCATGGAAAAAGAAGCCGTAGCTGAAATCGCCGCCATGTTTGGCTGGCGCGAATTCCTCGGTCACCTCTGCGGCGGCGGCACCATGGCCAACCTCGAAGCTCTCTGGATCGCGGGCCAGCTTCAGCCCGGAAAAAAAATTCTCGCCAGCGAGCAAGCCCACTACACGCATCAGCGCATCAGCAGTGTTCTCAAGCTCGATTTTGAATCCATTCCGACTGACTCACTCGGCCGCATGGACGTCGGTGCCCTCGCAAAACGCGCAGCTCGCGGCGACGTCGGCACTGTCGTTGCGACCATGGGCACCACTGCGACCGGGTCGGTCGATCCGCTGCCGCAAATTCTCGCCCTCCGCGAAAAGCACGGCTTCCGCGTCCACGCAGATGCCGCCTACGGAGGCTACTTCACCCTGGCGTCAAATCTTGCCGCACACGCCGCCAGCGCCTTCGCGAAAATCAGTGAAGTCGACTCCATCGTCATCGATCCCCACAAGCACGGCCTGCAACCTTACGGCTGCGGCTGCGTTCTCTTTCGCGATCCGAATGTCGGGCGCCTCTACAAACACGATTCGCCCTACACCTATTTCAGCTCTGCCGAATTGCACCTTGGCGAAATCAGTCTTGAATGTTCCCGGCCCGGCGCCGCTGCAGCCGCGCTCTGGGCTACGCAGCGATTGCTTCCACTCCAACGTGGTGGCGAATTCGCACAAGGCCTCGAACGCGGCAGGGAAGCAGCGCTCGCCCTCTACTCCAAACTCAAATTGAACGATAACTTTGTCACCGCTTTTGAACCCGAACTCGACATCGTGATCTTCGCTCCTCGCGCCGCGACCATCACTCAAATGTCGACCCGCTCGCGAAAGATCTTCGCCGCCGCGGCCGAGCAGAATCTGCATCTAGCCGTCGCCGACCTCCCCGTCGCGCTCTTCCCAAATCTCGACCCCGCCATCAGCAGGGATCACGCCAAACTTACCGCCCTCCGCTCCGTCCTCATGAAGCCGGAGCACCTCGACTGGATCGACCGCATCTGGCACATTCTGACCTCCACCCTGTAGCTCAGGCCTTCGGGCCCCTGAGGGGTTTAGATCCCACGCTACCTCTCCCAAGCCGACGAGTCCCAAGCCCACGAGCAACAAACCGAAATGAGCCAACTGCGCCGTAAAGATCCGATCCGTGCCGCTGGCCGATAATAGGCGCACTCTCTGCGACGCCGGGTCATCTCACGCTCGCAACTCCCACTTAATGCAGCATTTAACCTTTCACTTTGCGATACACCCCATTCGCAGAAACCCTTGGAGCGATGCAACCAACTCCGGTAAACTATTATCTACTTAAGGTCTCGGGATCATTTCGCAACGCGGCCCTGTCGGGCCGCCATAGTGAATGCAATTGGGTGCAAACGGTAGAGTTTTGCACAGTTTATTTGCAAGGACGAGGGAGAGTACATGCCGGACGTTTTAAGAACTTTGCTTCTAAATCCGCCGAGCTTCGAGAATTTCGACGGCGGAGCAAGCTCCCGCTGGCCCGCGACCCGCGAAATCGAGTCCTATTGGTACCCTGTTTGGCTTACCTATCCCGCCGGAATGATTCCCGGCAGCCGATTGCTCGACGCCTCTCCTGCGAAAATCAACTGGCAACAGACGATTGAGATCTCGAAAGACTACGAGTTTCTCGTCCTGTTCACTTCTACGGTTGGCTTCGATAGTGACGTGAAGCTCATTCGCAAGATCAAGGAAGCTCATCCCAGCCTGAAGATCGCTTTCGTCGGCCCTCACGGCCACATCAAACCCGATGAGACGCTGAACGCCAGCCAGGACATTGAGTTCGTCACCCGCGGCGAGTTCGATCACTCCGTGGTCGAATACGCCCACGGCAAGCCGTTGAGCGAAATCCTCGGCATCAGCTATCGCCAAGACGGCAAGATCGTTCACAACAGCGAGCGACCTCAGCTTCACACTGCTGAACTCGACGCGCTGCCCTACGCCACCGACATCTACAAGCGCGACCTGAAGATCGAAAACTACAACGTGCCCTTTCTGCTGCATCCGTTCGTTTCTTTCTACACCACCCGCGGATGCCCTGCGATGTGCACCTTCTGTATGTGGCCGCAGACCATTTCCGGCCATGCCTGGCGCACTCGTTCGGTCGACAATGTCGTGCAGGAAGTGAAGAACACGCTCCAATATTTCCCGCAGCTCAAGGAAATTTTCTTCGACGACGATACCTTCAACATCCGCAAGGATCGCGCCATCGAGCTGAGCCAAAAATTCAAGCCGCTGAAATTCCAGTGGTCCTGCACTGCTCGCTGCCACAGCAAGTACGAAGAGCTGAAAGCCATGGCTGATGGCGGCGCTCGCCTCTTTATCGTCGGGTTCGAGTCTGGCGATCCGCAGATCCTCAAGAACATCAAAAAGGGCGCTACCGTCGAGATGGCCCGCGAGTTCATGAAGAATTGCAAGAAAGTCGGGATCAAGGTTCACGGCGACTTCATCATCGGCTTGCCCGGCGAAACCCGTGAAACCATCGAGAACACCATCAATTTCGCGAAGGAACTCGACTGCGAAACCATCCAGGTCTCGCTCGCTCACGCCATGCCCGGCACCGAGCTGCACCAGACCATGTCGCAGCAAGGCTTTCTCAAGGTCGAAGCCCTCGCCGATTCCGGCGGGCACCAGCTTCCTCACATCGAATATCCGCACCTCAAAAAACCGGAAATGATGGCGGCGGTCAATCGCTTCTACGACGAATATTATTTCCGTCCCCGCGTAGTCTGGCGCATCGTAAAAGAGGCCCTCTGGGACGCTCACGAGCGCAAGCGCCTCTACCACGAGGCCACCGAATTCATGAAACTCCGCTCCGAGCGCTGGAAGTGGGTCAAACAAGGCGGCGATATCCCAAAGCCCATGATCGCCGTCCCCGGCTCGACCGCCTCCGGCAACGACTGACGCCGCTTGGCGGCACGTCGCTGGCCCTCGACCAAAATGTAGCGGCCGCCTTCCGAGGCGGGCGCATGTTCTTCGCCTTGTCCGCAGGGTGCCGCACCCTGCGAACTTCAGGTTGCGGGTTTAGATCAAATTCGATAGACAGCGGTCCACATAAGCAACACCGATCCGCAAAGGCCCTCCCACTCGCACGATCAACGGCTTTTAACTTTCGACCCTCCACCACCAATGCGATAATTTAAATTCGAAAGAAATGCCCACCGAACACCGCCTCCGCCTGAAAACGCTCCTCATGATCCTAATCATGGTCATCTGCGCCAACGCGGGCGATCTCATGCTGAAACGCGGCATGACCCAGATTGGCGCCGTGCCATTCACGGCCGTAGGTCTCAAACACGCCTTCCTGTTGACCATCATCAACGAAACCATCTGGATGGCCATCGTGTTCCTCATCGGCTTCACCGTCAGCTACATGCTGCTGATGAGCTGGGCCGATTACAGCTACGTTATGCCCGCCGGCGCGTTTGGCTACGCCCTCGTAACCTTTCTCGCCGTCATGTTTCTGCATGAACAAGTCACTTCGCGCCGCTGGGTTGGCGTCGTATTGATCTGCCTCGGCGTATTGCTAGTGGGCCAGACCAAGCCGCGTACCACACAAGTCGTCGCTCAAGCGGTCGCGCCGACATGATCCGCTCCATCCTCGTTTTCGGCCTATTCCTCGTCTGCAGCACCGGCGGCGAGATCGCCATCACGCACGGTATGAAGCAGACCGGCGAACCAGCGCGCCTGCGTCCACGCGAAGTCCTGATTTTTCTTGGTCGTGCCGTGCGCAACGTGTGGTTCTGGGTCGGCCTTCCGATGCTGGCTCTATCCTTCTATTCGCTGCTTCTCCTGCTGTCCTGGGAACCGATCAGTTTGGTCATCCCCGCCTCGGCTCTGAATCCGTACGTTTTCGGCACCGTCGCGGCCAAATACATCCTGAACGAACAGATCAGCCCGGCAAGGTGGGCGGGCGTTACCCTCGTGTGCGCAGGCGTAGCTCTTGTCGCCATCAGCTAGCGGCTAGAATACCCACCTCGACTCACTTGACATAATATTAGGAATAAGTATAGTAATAGATAAGTATATCGTAGCCTATCAGCCGACATTGCAACGTGCTTTTGGCAAAAGGGATGCACATGCATTCGGAGGAGACCGTGCGGTGGAAACGGGTGCGCGCATAAACGTGAATCTGGCCATGCTTACAACGGCTGAGCAGGAGTCCGGCAGCTCAGGCAACGAAGGTCATGCGCGGAATCTGGAGAACCCAGCCGGCGTGCTGTTTCAGGCAAACGTCTGCAGCGGATCCGGCGCAGAAGAGAATCGAGCGGTCGCTCTTCGTTTGTCGCGGAACGGGTTTGTCGTCCAATTGGCTCCTCGCGACCAACTAGAACCCCGCAATGGACTTGCACAATCCGAGCGTAGAGAACTGGAGCGATTGACACGACAGCGTGTCGAGTTGGCGCAGAGCGCACTCTATCAGGTGGGCTCGCCTGACGATTGGAATCTTGATTTTTATGGAGCCTGCCGCATCGGGCGCACGGCGTTTGCAGCGGACCGTCTACCAAATGGATGGGCCACGCGGTGCAACGAGATGGACGAGGTTTGGGTGCCGAACCGGTTTTGCGAGGAGACCTTCGCGGCGTCGGGCGTAAATGAAGAAAAGCTGCGCGTGGTGCATACGGGAGTGGACACGCAAAGATTTCGCCCGGGGTTGCCAGCCTTGAATCTTTCTTGCGATCGCAAATTTCGTTTCCTTTCGATTACGGACCTCCATCCGCGACGAGGTACCGATGTGTTGCTGCGTGCGTACCTCGAAGAATTCAACGCGAAGGAAGATGTTGCGTTGATCTTGTTCGTTTTCGCCAGGCCTGATGCGCAAGTCTCTCCTGAGGCCGAGCTGGCATTTTTCATCGAACGGGAGCTTGGTTTCAAACTGGAGGACAGCGTAGAGGTGATTGTGCTTGACGGACCGATTACTCCTGCGGAATTCCCGCGGCTCTACGCATCCGCTGACGCACTGGTGACGGTTTCGCGAGCTGCAGCATGTGGCCGCAGTGCGCTACAGGCTCTGGCGTCTGAATTGCCGGTAATTGCCACGAACTGGGGTGGGCCGCTGGAATTTCTTAACGCTAGCAATAGTCTTCTCGTGGACAGCGAAGGTCTGGTGACCACCTCGGCAGAGCAAGAGCTTTACGCTGGTCTGCAATGGGCCGCGCCCAGCGTGGACCATTTGCGACAGCTGCTCCGGCAAGTAGTGAGCAACCAAGAATCAACCCGCCTTCGCGCCCATCAGGGACGACGCGATGTGGTATCGCAATGGGATTGGGATGTGGTGTTGCGTGAATGGGGTGGTGCCTTCCGATACTTAGTGCAATCCGAACAACATCTGCAGCGCCGGGAAGGAGAAAGCGTATGAATAAGATTTTGCTGGGGCAGCCTGTGGAAGAAACCTTCGCGGGAATCGAAAATAATCAGGAGGAGACCGCCCAGGAGCTTACCCTCGAGCAGTTGAGCCGAGCTGTCGGCGAGAATGCGCTGCTGCAAACGGAAGTGAGCCGGCAGATGGCGCTCAAGCTGGTTGAGTTGCGCGAGGAGATTCGCATCGCACGAACGGAAATCGAACGATTGCAAGGACAGATTGAACATTTCGTTGGCGGCGTTCGCAGCGCCTTGGAAATAAGCGCCATCGAAACATCCCGTCGCGCAGAACACGTATGCGTCACGCGGCCACCGATCGTGCCACGACTACTGAATACGCAGAAGTTACTGAGAATGGGCGCGGAGATCCGATTGAACGTGGGCTGCGGCTCCAAACCTACGCCTGAATACTTGAACGTCGATGAACGCGAACTGAACGGCGTTGACCTGATTGCTGATGCGCGCGCCCTGCCGTTCAAAGCTGGAGACCTGACGGAAATTTACGCGGCACACGTCATCGAGCACTTCACCGACGCGGAATTGAAAGAGACGCTTTTGCCCTCCTGGCATGGCCTGTTGAAAACCGGCGGCGTGCTGCGCCTAACGGTGCCTGATGCGGAAGCGATGATCGACGCGTTTCAACGCGGCGACTTACCGTTCGAACATTTGCGGTCAGTGACTTACGGCGGGCAAGACTATCCGGGAAACTTTCACTACACAATGTTTTCGCGCGAAAGCCTTCGAGCGATTCTCCGTGAAACAGGTTTCAATGTAGCAGAGTATACGGACGTCGGCCGGGCGAACGGACTTTGCCTGGAAATGGAAATCCGGGTCACAAAAATCTAGTTCGTACACCTACTCGATTCCTCCTTCTCACCGATCTGTGCAACCACAAAGAAACAAGTAAATGCCCATCACTATCCTAGATTCGCGCGGCGGATTTGTGACGGCGCGGATGAAGCAAAGCCCGCTTGTATTGTTGGAAAGCGATGCGGACACCGTCGAAGACATACCGGAAGCGGTACGATCAACGGCGGACTGCTTGAACACGCGAAGCTTGAGCGGCTTGCGATGCCGTACATTGCCACGCGGCGCCGACGGCATTGTGACCTGGTTGGCCGGTGACTCGATTCTATCGGGCTCTGTGGCGACGATTCGCCATGAGCTGCGTATGTCAGGCCAATGCACATATGTGCCGGTCCACATACCGTGTCTGGAAGAACTTCCGTTCGTGGTCATACAGCCGCGATGGTTCGGGTCGGCTCACAAAGAAAACTATTGGAATCTGAGTTTTCGCATCCAAAGCACGGGCACCGCCTCGCCATTATTAATGGAGGCGTTGGCTGAAAATCGCGAGCCATGGGCGCAACTCTCCCTAGGAGTGTTGGCGGAGCGAGCGCGAGCCGGATCCGGTGTAGAAACGCTGGTCAATCTCTGGGAACGCGCAAAACAACTGCCACACGCCTTCGCCGCCTTGGTGCTGCGAAATCTTGCGGTTCTCATGCTGCGGCATGGCGAAACCGCGAAAGCCGAGCGATTCCTCGAAGCCGGAATGCAGATGTATCCCGGCTATGCAGAGATTTTCTATCTCGCGGCGTTGCATGCGATAACACAGCAGCGAGCGGCACAGGCATTTCCGCTTCTAGAACAATCACGATCGCACACCGGTGGCGGATTCCTCGGCTCTGGAGGCGAAAGTTCTTACCGCGCCGATTGGCTGACGGGCTGTCTGGCCGTACGCGTCGGCGATCAACGAACGGCATTTGAAAGCTTTTTTCGCGGAATCAAGAGCGATCCTGTTTTTCTTCCCGCCCTAGAGGAATTGTTGAAGCTCCGTGTATCCAGGAGATTGATTGAGGCACGTCGATGGGAGTTTCTGCGCGCGGCGCGCATGGAACCTAAATTCACCGAACGGATTTTCGACTATCTATTGCTACATCGTGCCGTTGAAGCTGCGCAGCATCTTGCGCAAAACATTCCGATGAATGAAGCGATTCGAGCTCGGCTTGAGGAACGCCTGGTTGGCACTTCTTCCGTTCGCACAAATCCCGTGACGGTGAGCACAAAAGCAGTCGTGAACATTGTCGGACCGTTCTTCGAACACACGAGTCTAGCGAGAATCAATCGCACCATTGCGGAAGCATTGCTCGGGCGTGATGACCTGGACACTGTCCTCGAGCCGAGTACTCCATGCGCAGTGCTACCGCGAATGTTTGTCGGTGGAGATCAGCTCCATTCCGCCTTCTTTGCCGCTTCGCAGCAACCACTCCTGACTATTCGACATCAGTGGCCTCCGGATTTTCGACCGGCCGCAGGAGGCAAACTCGCAGCGATCGTTCCCTGGGAATATGGAGCGGTGCCGCAGGTCTGGGTGGCGCAAATTCAAAAGCACGTCCACGAACTCTGGGTGCCATCACGATTTGTACGAAACGTCTTTGTACGAGGCAGCGTCGCTTCCGAACGCATTCACGTAATCCCCAACGGGGTTGATACTGAGGTGTTTTCCGCGGAAGGGCCCACGTTTCGGCCGACAGGTTCTCGCGACTTTATTTTTCTATTCGTCGGCGGGGCAATTCGCCGCAAAGGCGTGGACCTGTTACTCGAAGCCTTCAAAGCTGCATTTGACGTGCGTGATGATGTCAGCTTGCTGCTGGCAGTCTCGGGAGCTGGCGGGGCCTATCAACACAACTCGTTCGCGGCACAAATTCAACTCGCTGCGAACGACGCGCGTGGTCCTCACGTGCAGATCATAACCAACACCATGGACGACGCCACTCTCGCAAGTCTCTATCGCGGATGCGATGTGTTTGTGCTGCCCTATCGTGGCGAAGGATTTGGAATGCCGCTAGTCGAGGCCATGGCCTGCGGAAAACCGGTAATCACCACGGCTTGCGGTCCGTCACAAGATTTTGCTTCAGAGCAGATTGCTTATCTGGTGAGCGCCCGCGAAGAAGCGGTTACCGAGGAACCACCCCCGTTGGGAAAACTCACCGGACCGTTTACCTGGTTCCAACCGGATTTTTCCGAACTCGTGCGAACCCTACGCTATGTGTACGAACATCGCGAAGAGGCGGCACAGCGCGGACGCTTGGCAGCGAAGCATGTGCGGGAGCATTTCTCGTGGCCACATATCACACGGATGTATTTGGAGCGCGTCAACTTCTTGACTTCTTGACGAAGCATTAGTCCGTGAATGCCCTTCTCTCATGGCGACCAGCGTGAAAAAGTGATAGAAGATGGCCTGAAGATTGTCGCAACCTTCGCGAAGAACAGATTGATAGTCGGCATGGGCATAGTCCTCGCGACGGCACAGTAGGCGCTCAAACGAAACTAAACGTTATAAATCACAACAGCGAGCGGAAGGTTGCGCCAGGACGTATCCGTTACGCAAGTCTAGCCGGGAGTTCGCCGAATGCTGAATGAAGAGAGACGCCGCGCGATCCTGAAGCTGCTGAACCGCGAAGGACGAGTGCTGGTCACCACCCTCGCCCGGCAATTCAAGACCTCGCAGGTGACTATTCGAAAGGATCTGGACATTCTTCAGTCCCAAGGTCTGGCTCACAGGTCCCACGGTGGTGCGCTAATGACCGAAGGAGTGCTGGAAGATCCCACGCTCCGCGAAAAGGAAAAGCTGCATCACAAGGAAAAGCTACGGATCGCTTCTGCGGCCGCCGGGATGGTAAAAGAAGGGCAGGTAGTAATCCTTGATTCGGGAACAACCACGACGGCAATCGCCCGGGCCCTCCGCACGGTGCGGAAATTGACCATCATTACCAATGCCGTGAATATAGCGGCAGATCTAGCGGGCACGGACATCGAAGTTATCTTGAGCGGCGGTACCTTGCGCAAGAATTCTTTTTCGCTCGTCGGTCCGATCGCAGAGGAAATGTTGCGCTTTCTTCACGCGGATATCTTGTTTCTTGGCGTTGATGGATTTGACGCGCACTACGGCCTAAGCACACCGAATCTGCTCGAAGCCAAGGTGAACCGCATCATGGTGGAGATGGCCAAGCACACTGTGGCCGTGTGTGATTCCAGCAAATTCGGGCGCCGCAGCCTTTCGCATATCGTGCCACCTTCGGCCGTTCACGAAGTGATCACCGATAACGGAATACCGAAGAATGATCTTCGGCTGCTGAGGGATGCCGGTATCGAAGTGCAACTCGTCTGAGTCCTGCTCGAACGAATCCGCTCACAATATACCTCTCTCCTCAGCGACTTGTCTCTGCCCCACTTTACCCCTTGACAGCCGTAGCATAACGAAAGTAAAAGTAAGCTAACGAAATTAGGTGCGAAACCGAATCGAAGAGCTTGAGCTTGTCTCACCTCACAAGTTGGAGCTGGTTAGCCGTATCCCTGGCTTGTTCTTTCGAAATCGAACGCCTGCGCGAATTCTGGAGGTACTCATGAAATCTCTTCGCACTTCGCTTTATCGCTCTCTTTTATTTATTGCCACTCTCCTGATTTTGTGCGGCGTCACCCGTGCGCAAAAGGATACCGGTAGCATTGCCGGTACGGTAAAAGACAGCTCCGGAGCTATGGTAGTGGGAGCGAAGGTCACCGTCGCAGACGTCGACCGCGGCTTGGCATTCACTACCACCACCAGCGACGTTGGAGAATACGTGGCGGGGCCGTTGCGAGTGGGAAATTACACCGTCACTGTGGAGCAAGCCGGGTTCAAGAAAGCAGTGTCTGTTGCGGTAGCGCTCGACGTCCAACAGCGCGTGGTCGTGAATGTGACCATGGAAGTCGGACAGATCAGCGAGCGCGTCGAGGTCAGCAGCGCCGCCCCGCTCCTGGAAACGGAAACTTCGGGATTGGGCCAGGTGATCGACAACAAGCGGGTGGCCAATCTGCCCTTGAATGGACGCAACTTTGCACAGCTCGCGCTGCTTACTGCAGGCACCGCTCCCAGCGAACCGGGCTCACGCGATGAAGGAGGATTCGGATTCAGCGCCAACGGTGCGCGCTCGTTGCAGAACAATTTCTTGCTCGATGGCGTGGACAACAATTCGAATTTGCCAGATCTTTTGAACGAAACAAATTACGTCATTCAGCCGTCCGTTGAAGCTTTGGAAGAATTCAAGGTACAGACGAATGCCTATAGCGCCGAGTTCGGGCGCGGCAACGGTGCAATCATCAATGCCACCATTCGCTCGGGCACGAATGGATTTCACGGAAGCGCCTACGAGTTTCTGCGTAATGAAAAGCTCGACGCCAAGAATTTCTTTGATCCCGCAGACCAGCCGATCGCGCCATATAAACAGAATCAGTTCGGCGTCACTTTTGGCGGACCGATCCTAAAGAATCGCACGTTCTTTTTTGTCGACTACGAGGGACTGAGAATTCGCCAAGCCCAGACAATCACTTCGACGGTGCCGACGCTGGAGCAGCGCAGTGGTGATTTTTCTTCGCAGATCGATTATAGCCAGCCAGTTGGAACCGATTGCCTTGGACATACGACGTACGTTGGGGAACTCTTTAATGCGCGCCTCGCTGGAGCCAACGGCCAATGCGGCCAGGCCTTCCAATACGATGCCACCGGCAAGCCGCTGAATATCATCCCCGCGAACATGCTCGATCCTCTTGCCGTAGCCTTCACCAGTTTGTTTCCCCTCCCCAATGTGGATGGGCTCGGATTCAACTTTGTCTCCAACCCCGTGCGATCGGAGAGCCGCAACAACTTCGACGTTCGCATCGATCAGAAGCTCGGCGAGAAGGACTATGGATTCTTCCGACTCAGCTATGAAGATCAGCCCAGCAATATTCCAGGTCCTTTCTTCTCTACAAACGGCGATGGTGGTGGCTTTTTTAGTGGCGTCGAAGACAACGCGTATCGCAGTGTGGCCCTGAGCTGGAGCCACCTTTTTAGCCCCGCGCTCACGAATGAGTTTCGTGTCGGCTACAACCGTGTAAATTCACAGCGGCTGCAACAGAATGCGGACAAGAGCAGCGCCGACTTGCTGGGGATTCCCGGCGGTGTTCCCGGAATTCCTGAGGGCAGCAACAATGGCGGGCTGCCGCAAATCACGTTCAGCGATATTTCACAGATTGGCAGCCCGACATTTCTCCCTTCGCACGAAATCCAGAACACCTTCAACTTTCTGGACAACCTGACCTGGGTGAAAGGCAAGCATTCCTGGAAGTTCGGAACAGAAATCCGCACTGAGGAATTTACGATTTTTCAGCCCGCAGCGCCGCGTGGCACTCTGGACTTCTCCTCCGTATTCACGGACAACCCGGATCCGGCCGCGCTCTTTACCGGAGGCTCGGGTTTTGCTTCATTTCTAGTGGGACTCTCCGACGGCGGCACCATCAACAACCTCCATAACATTGACTATCACCGGCCCACGTATGCTTTCTACGCGCAAGACGATTGGAAGGTGACAAGTAAGCTGACTCTAAATCTAGGCTTGCGCTATGAAGTGTTCGCGACCATCAAAGAGCGTCACAACCAGCAGGCTACTTTTGATCTCAGCACCGCAACTTTGATTGTACCGAAAGGCGTCAACGCGCAGTTGACTCCGACGATTGCAAGCCTCATCGGGCTCAGTGCAACCGGCACAGAGGGACTGATCAGCCCCGATTTGAATAATTTTGCACCGCGCGTCGGACTCGCTTACCAGCTAACTGACAAATTGGTTGTGCGCAGCGGCTACGGAATTTTTTACGGCGGCAACGAAGCGGGTCCCTGGTCGAATCCCAGCATGGGCTTCAATCCGCCGTTCTTCACTATTGAAAACTTCAACACGCAATGCGGCAACGCGGCGGCTAATCCCGCAACCGTGGACTGCAGCATTCCCGGCTTGTCGAGCTTCGCCAGCGGCTTTCCCGCCGACTCGTTGGTGGATCCCAACACGCCGTTTCTTTTTTCGCTGAATCCGCACCTGGTCACTCCTTACATGCAGCAGTGGCATCTCTCGACGCAGTATCAGCTGCCGTCGAATACTGTTCTGGAGATCGGCTACGCTGGCTCGAAAGGAACCAAACAATACTTGTTCTTCAATGCCAACCAGGCCGCACCAACCGCCGATCCCAATTCCGATTTTGCTTCCCGGCGTCCGCTTCCTCAAATCGATGGCTCCATTGCGGAGATACAGTCAGAAGGCCGATCGCGCTACGACTCACTCCAGGTTCGTGCGGAAAAACGTTTTTCGCACGGGCTTACGTTCCTTGCGGCGTGGACCTGGGCGCACTCCCTGGACCTGGCGTCTAGCGCCGATCTGGGTGCACAAAACGGCGGCGACTTCCGATATCACTTGGAGCCACAGTGGGAACACGCAAACTCTGACTTTGACATTCGCCATCGTTTTGTCTTCAGCTACCTCTATGAGCTTCCGTTCGGACGCGGCAAGCGATTTTTGCCCGATGCCAGTGGTCTGATCGACCAAATCGCTGGCGGATGGCAATTCGGCGGGATCACGACGCTGTCAAAAGGCAACTGGTTCACAATCACAGACGGAAACGCGAGCTTCGCAAATTCCGACGGACAGCAGCGCCCCGATTTGATCGGCAATCCCAACGCCACTCCGTGCCTACCGGGAACATTTTTCAACACCTGCGCGTTCGGTGATCCCGCACTCGGATCCTTCGGCAACCTTGGGCGCAATACGTTGCGTGGGCCCGGCTATCAGGTTTGGGATTTCAGCTTGTTCAAGAATTTTCACATCACTGAAAAGATCAAGCTCGAATTCCGCTCGGAGTTTTTCAACGTGTTCAACCATCCGAACTTGCAATTCGCGAAGTCCGGACCGCAAAATTCGATCAACACCACTACCTTCGGCACGCCGGAGTTTGGTTTTTTGACGGCAGCGCGCGATCCGCGTC
Source organism: uncultured Acidobacteriota bacterium (assembly GCA_963788725.1). Taxonomy (GTDB): domain Bacteria; phylum Acidobacteriota; class Terriglobia; order Acidiferrales; family UBA7541; genus Acidiferrum. The sequence continues at coordinate 310,800 of CAWBHT010000002.1, forward strand.
AGATTCAGTTTGCGCTGAAGGTTTCTTTCTAAAACCGTGTAAATGGAACGACACAATTCTTTATGAATACTGTGCGACAGAATCTGATCGCTGTTCTCGCAACCAGCTTGCTCGCCTGCGCCGCCTGCAAGCACCAGGAATCCCCGGCTCAGAAGACTGAGACAACTAAAATCACAGTCGATGTTGCAGCGGGCGGAATCAACATTCGAACGCCCACCGCTGCATTTGTTCTGGGTTCGTCCGGCGATCTGCGTGCTGCGCTCCATGCGGCCAGCGGAGATCTCACATTGGATCAGTCCGGCGCCGCGTCAACACCGGAGGTCTTCGTCAACGGAGCCAAAAGCGCGATCAGTGATTTTGGTTTCGACCTCACTCACGCCTCCGTTTCGCCGGTCACTGGCAAACTTGGCCGCACGGGAAAACATATTGAGGTCCATGGTGCAAGTGCATCAGTTGGTTTGGATGAAACACTTAGCGTAGAGGTCTACGATGATTTCCCGAATATGGCAGTTCTCTCCGCCGCGTTCCGCAATAACTCGGAGAAAGCAGTTGAGCTTCAGAATGTAACGCTGCAGCGTCACGTGCTCGACGCAAAACTCATCGATCCCAAAGCTGTTTCGCACGAAATGTGGTCGTTCGCCGGTTCGAGCCTGAAGTGGGGCAAGGACGACGTGTTTCCCATTCCCGCGAAATTCTCGCAGGAGAATCCCTTCGGCACGCCCGTCGCTACCAAAGATGATCTAGGTCAAGTCGGCGGAGGAATCCCGGTTATTGCGTTCTGGACCCGCAACGTTGGTGAGGCCATCGGTCACATTGAAACGCTGCCGATCGCAGTGTCGATACCCGTCGAAACAAACAAAGACGGACTCGTGCAAGCCGAAGTGAAAGTGCCCGTCAACGCGACGCTCACGCCAGGCGAGACCTTCTCCACGCCGCGGACTTTCGTTGCCGTCTATTCCGGAGATTACTACGAGCCGCTGAGAATGTGGTCGGACGCCGTGGAGCGCGAAGGATTGGCTCGTCCCGAGAACAACGAAGAAAATTACGCGGTCAGCTGGTGTGGATGGGGCTATGAGGCCGACGTAACGCCGGCTCAGATGATCTCCACCATTCCCAAGCTGAAAGAAATGAGCATTCACTGGGCCACGCTGGACGATCGATGGTTCAACAATTATGGCGACTGGCAGCCACGCTCCGATACATTTCCCGGCGACGCCATCAAGAAAATGGTCAACGATTTTCATGCGCAGGGAATCAAGGTACAGATCTGGTGGTTGCCTTTGGGAGTCGAAGATCATCGCAACAGCTTTGGCGCGCGCAACTTCGTCCCTCCCGACGTGCTGAAAGAACATCCCGATTGGCTGGTGCTCGATAAAAACGGCAAACCCGCTCGCATGGCTCGAAATTTGGCGACGCTATGCCCTGCGCTACCCGAGGTCCAGGCGTACCACAAACAACTCACAGAGCGATTCATCCGTGACTGGGGTTTCGACGGGCACAAGCTCGACAATATTTACAGCGTTCCGCCCTGCTACAACCCCAAGCATCACCACAAATCGCCGATGGAATCGACGTACGCCATGGGCGAAGTCTACAAAGTTATTTTTCAGACTACGCGCGCATTGAAACCGAACAGCGTCACGCAAAGCTGCCCCTGCGGAACGCCGCCCAGCTTAGCGTGGCTGCGTTATATGGACCAAGCGGTGACCGCCGATCCGGTCGGTTCCGGGCAAGTTCGGCGCCGCATCAAAATGTACAAGGCGATTTTAGGTCCGCGCGCCGCCGTTTACGGCGACCACGTGGAGTTGACACGCATCACTGGAGCGTTTTCCGGCAAGGAGCAAGACACTGGGCGCGATTTTGCATCAACGCTCGGAACCGGAGGCGTCTTGGGAACAAAATTCACTTGGCCCCCCAGCGATCCAAAATATAAGACCGTCAACCTGACTCCCGAGAAAGACGCGTACTGGAAAAAGTGGATATCGCTCTACAACGATAAGATGTTGTCCAAGGGCACTTTTCTCGACCTTTACAGTATCGGATACGACGTACCCGAAGGCTACGCCATCGAGAAAGATGGCTCGATGTACTACGCGTTCTACGCCCCGGACAAGCCGGCGACCTCTCGCGGGGACACGAGCAGAACGGCGGGTGATTGGAGTGGCACGGTGGAATTGCGTGGACTACAAGCGAAAACCTATCGCGTCACCGACTACGTCAATCACAAGGACTACGGAATCGTGAGCGGCCCGACCGCCAATTTGAAGGTCACTTTTGCCGAGAGTTTGCTACTGCAAGCCACGCCGGACCACAGTCCACAGAGCGCGGGCCGCTGAGCCACTGTGAAGATTCAAATAGCTTCGTCCCAATTTTCGGCAAGAAATCGGCGACGATAAACGTCGTCGCGAAACGCGTCCGTTCCACCTGCGCGGGTCGCGCACAATGCGCCGGCAACATTGGCGAATTTCAAGCAACGTTCAATTCTCTGCCCGCGAACAAATTGATGAATGAATCCGGCATCGAAGCTGTCGCCTGCACCAATTGGATCGACCATCGTGACATCGACTGGCTCAGCGCTGAACGTTTCTCGCCCACGCCGCGCCAAGGCTCCTTGCGCTCCACGCTTCACCACCAGCAACTTCACTCTCTCACCCAGAAAATCCGTAGCTCGCTGCAGATCATCTGTATGAGCCATCAGGCAGGCTTCACGCTCATTGGGAAGCAGTACGTCCACGTATGGCAGCACCTCCAACAAATCGTCCGCCCATTTCCCTTCGGGATCGTCATTCGTGTCTAGCGAGGTGGTGAGGCCTGTCTCTTTCGCTTTCCGAAAGAGTGTCGCGATCTTCGGACGCAAGGCACGATGGAGAAAATAAGACGACAGGTGGAGATGCTTCGCGCCCAGTATGTAACTCAAGTCCAGGTCTTCGTAACCCATCTCCGCCATCGTTCCAGGATAGGTGAGGATGTAGCGTTTCGTGCCGTTCGGCAGAATTACAGTGACGCCAGTCTGCTGGTTTTGAAATTTGCGCACACCAGAAAGATTCGCACCGCAACATCCCAACTGCTGCAGGCATATCTCGCCGAACGAGTCGTTTCCAATGGACGAGCTGAAGCCCACGCTGCTCCCCAAGCTTGCCAAGTTGTGCGTGAAAATTGCCGACGAGCTGCCGAGAGTGACAGTGAAGTCGGTAGCTAGGTATTCGCGATCGCGCTCTAGCGCCGCGGGCAGTCCGCCCAGAATCATGTCCAGGTTTAGCTCGCCAACCACGCTGACTTCAAATTCAGCCATCACTCGCTCTCGCTGCACTTAATCGAGCAGAACGACGCGGCTGAGATTTCGGGGATTATCCGGGGTAAGTCCTTTTTTGACGCCGCAGTGAAAACCCATCAACTGCACAGGAACCACAAAGGGCGCGAGCAGCGCCACCTCACTGACGTCGGCGGCTCCCAGTTCGAAAACCAGATCGCAACTTCGTCGCACTTCAGCATCCGCTCGATTGCAAATTGCGATCACCGTGCCACCCAGCTCTTTCATGTCCAGCAGCACTTTTCGCTCCGCCTCATCGCCGCTTTCGCTGAGGAAAAAGCTCAGGCAGATCTCCGGACCGACGATAGCCTTCGGGCCGTGCCGAAACTCCAACGTGTGAAAGGGCTGACCGAACGAGCACGACATCTCCGTAAGCTTAAGAGCGGCCTCGCGCGCGATGCCGTAAAACGGTCCTTGGCCCAGAAACGAGTATGCGGCGAAATCCCGCGTTGCCACGAATTCTTCGAGATCACTTGACCAGCCCTCGATCACCGCAGCGCAGCGATCGGCAACCTTCTCCAGTTCGTTCAACAACTTTGCGTTGCCGGAAGTTCGTGCGGCGAGCATCTGCAAACACATCAGCATCGACGTGAACGACCTGGTCATCACCGGGCTCTTGTCATTTGCGGTGTGCAGACTTAGGCACAAATCTGATCCTGCTTCGAGTGGCGTGTTCGTTCCGCAAGTGATTCCTAGCGTGGGAACTTTGTAACGATTTCGCAGTAATTCCAGCGCCCGCAACGCCTCCGACGTTTCGCCTGATCGCGAGATCACTACTGCCTGAAGATCCGCGGTGCGAAGGAGCGCCGTATCAGGAAACAACATGATTTCAGAGGCCGGAACAGCAAACGCCGCCTGACCGGTTTGCAAACGCCGCGATGCCGCTGCCGCTTCGGCGAGATAGTAGCTGGTGCCGCATCCAACAAACAGCCACGTCTTCCGCTTGCTCGTTTGCTCGTAAACCTTTTCGAAAAGCGTTCCGCTCGCGCTGAGCTCCTGAAGAACTCTGCGCCATATCTGAGGTTGCGAAAGAATCTCGATGTAAGTGTTCGATCCTCGAGTTACCGTGTTTACGCTATTCATCGATCAGAGTTCCTCGCTGGGGACGCTTCTACACTGATGTATTTTTCCAATACCCAAATTTATTCGTCGTCGACAGCTCTGCGAATTCTTCGCGCGATTGGCAATCCGGATTCTTCAGGGCTCACGTGATTTGCTCCACCACAGTAGATGTCATCAGTTCCTGCACATCGGATCGCTGGATTTTTCCAGGTGACGCCGCCAAACAGTTCGCCGCTCCGCACGCAGCCGCAACCTTCACTGCCTCCGCCGGCGTAAGTCCCTGAGCAGTTGCTTGCGCAAGTCCCGCGAGCGTCGCGTCACCACTTCCCACCGCCGACCGCGACTCAACTACTCGAGTTCGCGCCCAGTACATCGGTTGATTCACCCCGGCGCACCAAAGCAGCCCATCTTTACCCAGGCTCAACGCTACGCTGCGGGCGCCACTCGCAATAATCTGTTCCGCTACGATTCGCGCATCGCTAACGCCTGAGATCACCTTTCCGGCCAGCAATTCCGCCTCTTCTCTATTCGGCTTTGCTACATCCGGCCTGCTCTGCATTGCCGATTGCAACGCCGTGCCGCTGGTGTCGAGAAACGTCTTGCAGCCAGCGGAGCGCGCGGCGCAAATCAGCTGCGAATAAAAATCCTGCGGCGCTCCAGGTGGCAGACTCCCGGAAAAAATCACCTGCGCATCTCGCCCTGCTGCTACAAATTCAGCCTTGCACGTCTCAAAGAAATGTCCGACCTCTGCCTCCGAAACAGCTCCTCCCGGTTCAAGCACTTCCGTTACCACGCCGGCGTCGTCAAGTATGGCGAGATTGACCCGCGTCGGCTCCCATGTTTCCACACACCGCGTCTGAATCCCGTCCGCGTTAAGCCCAGCCACCAGTTCGCGTCCGGTCCCGCCTCCTGCAAAGCCGATCCACAAAGGTGTCTCGCCGAGCGCCGCCAGCGCCAACGCTACATGCGCCGCTTTTCCGCCTGGTTCCGCCACTACTTCGCTAAGCCGATTCACCGCTCCCAACTTTAACTTCGACGCACGCGCTTGCTTATCGATCGCCGGATTCGCGCTGACACACACAAATTTTGGCTTCCGTTCCAATCGCGGCCTTAGCTGGCAATTTCCGCTGCTGCCGTGGCGCCGTAAAAAGCAAACCACGGCTTTGCCGCGCCCAGAAGCACATTAATTGCTTGCACGTTTTGCACGCCGGTAATGCCCAGCCACTCCTCCAGCACGGACATTCCGTGCTTTACGTACACATCAACGCCATCGCTCCAGGTGGCCCGACCGCACAATACTCCGGAAAATCTGGAATCCGCATCGGACGCAAGTGCCAGCGCCTCATGGAAGAGTTCCGTGCTTACACCTTCTGATAAATAGATGAAAGGATGTCTAGCGGCCGCGTCGCTCTGCCGGAAATGGTCGAGCGCTTGCTCCCGAGTGTAAGCTTTTGGCGCTTTCGTTTCGCCAATACCTTCCACGAACGCCACGCTCACGGGTACTCCGACCTTAAAAACATCGACAGCGTATTTCCCATGCGAAAATTCTTCAAGGCTGCGCGTCACAATCGCAGGTTTCACACGCGCAAACTCGAAGGTGCCGGTCTCCACCTCGTCGTGATACGCAACCAACTCAAGAAAAAACGGCACGTCGGCATTCACGCACTCATTTCCAACGCGCTCAACCCATTCGTGCTTCTGATCGTTCACATTCGGCGCACTGAACGGCGAATAGTACAACAGCACCTTCACGCAGTCGGCTCCTTCTGCAACCAACCGTTCGACGGAGTAGCCCGAAAGGAGCCGCGGCAAGCGTCCGGGCACATTTTTGTCGTAGCCAGTCTGCTCGTAGGCTAGCAACAATCCCGCGTTCTTCGCCCGTGCCCGCGCGGCCGGGAGGCCATATTCCGGGTCCAACAAAATCGCGCTCGTCTCGGAAGTAAGAATCCTGCTCACCGCTTCTTTGAATTGCTCCAGCATTTGTCCGGGTATTTCGCTCGCCGGAACACTCTTCGCTTTCGCAAGCAACTTCCGAAGCGCGTCGCGTTGATCGATCGCCAATGCCGCGATTACTCCCCTATCGTCCGACACCGCTTGCAGCCCCGCCTGCTTGCCTTTGGAAATCTTCATACGATCGGCGCCCGCTCCAATAGTTCGAGCGATTCTAGCACTTTCACTTAATTACGGATACTTTCTTTTGCTTGGGTTTACAAGGCTATTCCTCCAGGCAAGCAGAGTTGTATTTCCAAGCCACAGCAACAGGTGCGGAGCGAGCTACTTCAGAAAACTTTGGATGAAATCCGCTTCTCTCGAGGAATAACGTGCGGTACGAATGCATCGAAAACTATTTTGGCTGGGAGGCCTGGACTCGAACCAGGATAGGCAGAGTCAGAGTCTGCAGTCCTACCAATTAGACGACCTCCCAGCCGAGGAGGAACAAAAACGAATCGCAGCACGCTCCGGGTGTCCCGTCAGCCACGACTCGACTCTTCTAATTTAATAGGTCTCACCAAAAGCGTCAACCAACTGGGTAGCACGGCCAGTCTTAGTTGCGAGCGCAGCCGATGACACAAGGAAAATAGTTTCGAACTTCAATCTGAACGGAGATCGTACCTCGTTGCTCTTTACCGCGAAAGCGGTGCGGTCTTCCTTTCGCCGGTGCGCACCATCTGCCCCTTTTCCATCGTGTACTCTTCACCGCCCCAGGTAATTTTCTTCGACGCAAAACTCGCCAGCCACACAAAAAAATAAATCGCATCGCGGATCGGTATGAGCCACAGCCGTCGCCGCAGCAAATCGTCGCCCACGCCCCACACTCCCACGGTCCATGCCATCACAATGCGCAGCACAACGTACGCGACCAGATACGCCACCGCCAATAGCGTCCAGCGCGCGGTCGCCGCAACAAATGCAGCCAGTAAACACCACGGCAGCCCATGCGTGAAAATCATTCCCAAATACGACCATGGCCGGCACAGTCGCACGGTTCGGGCCCAACGCAACTGATGCTCCCAGAATCCACGCAATCCCTGAGCCGGATACATCGTCCACACTGCTTCGCGGGACAACAAGACTTCGCCGCCGGCCTTTGCGATCCGATGCCCCACCTCATAATCATCGGAGTGCTGATTTGCGATCGCCGCAAACCCGCCAATTTTTCTCACCCATGACTTCGTTGTCACGATCGACGCCCCGAGCGCGAACGTCATACCTTCTTTCCATTCCGCCACAACGACGCCGGCAAAAAAATCGCTCGATGCGCCAATCGCTTCCATCTCCGCGCCGATGCTGCGTTCGGCGATGCCGCGATAAAACGAAGTCACCGCGCCCACTTTCCCATCCGCAAACGGCGCTACCACTTCTCGCAAGTAATGCGGGCCAACGCGCACGTCTCCGTCGGTCAGCACCAAAATTTCGTGCTGCGCCTCCCTCATCAGCCGGATCTGTTTGTTAACCTTGCGATTCGCTCCCACTTGCTCTGCACCTACCAGCAGACGGATACGCCGCGCAGCAAACTCGGCTTCAAGCCGCCGGATCAGCGGGACCGCCGGGTCGCTTTCCTCGTTCACCGCAAACAGAATTTCGTAGTCGGGATAATCCTGGTGGCAAAAACTCGAAAAATTCTCATAAGAGCCAAAATCGACGCCGCGTACTGGTTTCAACAGGCTAACCGGCGGTGTGTAATACGGCAGCACACGTCTCCGCTCTCGACCGAAAAAGCGCAACGCCGCCAAAATCGCGGTCACGTAATACGCCAGCGGCGCCGCCCCAACCAACAGCACAGCGACACGCCATTCCCCGTGCATCGCAAACAAAATCATTCCTGTCAAATTCATGCCCAATATACAAATCATCCGTAGTCATCCGACCGGGGCCGCGCCACCAGAGCGAGGACAAAACTCCTATCCAGAACTTCCGATCCTGAGGCTATCCGAGAACGATATCGAATGACTTAAGGTCCACACAAATGACACAGAACAATCAGCGCGCCCGCGGTCATTGCTTAGTCAGAGCGCTGTCCGCGTCCACAGGCACCAGAATCCCTTTTTTCACGCGATATTCCAGCCCGCGCCAACGAATCCTGTCGGAGAAAAATCCTGCCACCCAAACCGCCGCACTGATTACATCGCGTACCGGCAACAACCATAATTTCGAAGCGACTCGCTTGTCACCTAAGCCCCACACGCCGGCAGTCCACGCCACAGTCAGGCGCAGAGCCAAATACCCTGCCACATAAGACGCCGCCAATGCCCACCAGCCGGCGCTCGCCGCGATGATCGCCGCCGCCACAGCCCACGGCAATCCATGCGTAAAAATCATCCCCCAATATCCCGCCGGCCTAACATTCCGCAATCCGATCGCCCAGCGCATCTCATGCCATAAGAATTCCGTCATGCGCTCCGCGGGAAAAACCATCGACACCGGCTTGCGCATCAATTCCACACGGTGTCCTGCCTTGGCGATGCGATTGCCCAATTCGAAATCGTCCGAGTGATGATTCGCCATCGCCTCCCACCCGCCAATTTCCGCAAGCACCTTTTTGGTCGTCGCCATCGTCCATCCAAACGCAAATTGCACATTGCCCTCGAGCTTACGCGCCACCAGCGCATCTGGCACGGAATCCGCGCACATCCCCAGCATATCCAGATCAGCCGCGAACGTTCCGCCGCCCACGCAGCGGTAAAATGCAGTTACCGCACCGACCCGCGGATCCGCGAAAGGTGCGGCGACCTCCTTCAAATACTGGGGATCCACGCGAACATCCGTGTCCGCCATCACCAGCAAATCGTATTTAGCAGCGTGCGCCGCAGCGGCGAGATTGTTCACCTTCTTGTTCTCTCCAAACGATTCCCTGGCGATCACTAAACGGATGGCACGTTCCGGAAAATCGCGCTGCAATTTTTCAATGATCGGCACAGCGGGGTCGGCGGAATCAGCGGCGGCGAAAATCAATTCATATTCGGGATATTCGAGCCGGCAAAAACTGGCGAAATTTTCATAAGCGTCGCGATCCACACCGCGAACTGGTTTGAGGATACTGACCGGAGGCGCAAACGAATCGCTTCGACTCGAAAACCTGCGCACCGAACGAAAATAATCGAGAACGCAGTAAAGACACAGGAGGTAGAAAACCAACGGACCCATCGCGAGCACGAGAACAGTCAGTCGCAAAGCCGCCAGCACGTTTCTCCCTGTCCGAAATTCCACAGCCGTCGCGTGCGCCAGTACGGTCCGTATGAAGAAGACTGGGCAGTTCTAAATTTGCTGCGCTACGATTGCGCCGCGCGATCTTTATAGCTCTAAGCCGCATGATACACTTCCTTTTCGCGTGAAAAGCACCCTCAAATCCCGGCGTGTGCCTGCCGGACGTCTGCGCCTCCATTCATGACGCGTTCCCCCAGCTCACGCTGGCTCTGGCAAGGCTTCGCACTGATCCTTCTTTGGACTTGCATCTATGGCCCCGGCCTGTTCCGTCCATCCTTGTTTGACGATGCGGATTCCGCGCACGCGGAAGCCGGCCGCGAGATGTTGAGGCTGCACGACTGGGTCACCCTCCACGAAGACGGCATCCGTTATCTTGAAAAAGCGCCGCTGCCGTATTGGGCGATGGCAGTCAGCTTCAAACTGTTTGGTATCACCGAGTGGACCGCTCGATTGCCACAGGGACTGACCGTGCTGTTGCTGGCCTTTCTGCTGCTTGAGATTGGCCGCGAATTTCTGTCGCACGATGCCGGATTCTGGGCCGCCGTAATTAGTATTACTTCATTTGGCCCATATCTTTTTACGCGCATCACTATTCCCGACCTTCTCGTAGGACTGTGGATCGGTCTCAGCTTGTACTTTTTCTTCAAAGGCTGGCGATCCGGGAATCCTTCTCTGATGGCGTGCTGGGGATTTGCGGTCAGCATCGCAGTCAACGTTCTTACCAAAGGCTTGATCGGCATCGTGTTTCCCTGTGCGATTATTTTCGTTTTCCTGCTGCTCGTTGGCGACCTGCGGCACTTGCTGAAGATGCGCCCCGTATCCAGCACGCTTGTCTTTCTGGTAGTCGCAGTGCCGTGGCACTGGTTGGCCGCGGTGCGAAATCCGCCTGCCGGACAGGCGAAGGGCTTTCTGTGGTTTTATTTCGTCAACGAACATTTCCTGCGCTACATCGGCAAGCGCTACCCAGTGGACTACGGCACATTTCCGCTACTTCTGTTCTGGGGAATGATCCTGGTATGGCTGCTGCCGTGGAGTCCGTTTCTGCCTCAGGCGATCCGGCGAGTGCGCTTACGCTTGCTGAACACGGCCGAGCGGCGAACTTCGCCGGAAGCTGCGCTGCTTTTGTTTTTCGTGTGGGCGATCGTAATTCTCCTGTTCTTCAGCTTCTCCACGCGGCAGGAATATTACCTCGCTCCAGCGCTCCCAGGAATCTGCCTGCTGCTGGGGCACTGGCTAGCGCTGGAGTCGCGGGCGCAATATGGCGAAGACATCGCACGCTCCGGCCGCATCTCCGCGAGAGTCTTTCTCGTGATCGGACTGATCATTGCTGCGCTGACTTCCGGCTTGGCGATCATTTCGCATCCGCCGCCGCCCGGAGTTGGTCTGGCGGATCTGTTGAATAAGAATCCCGATGCGTATGTCCTGTCGCTCGGACATTTTCTGGATCTAACCGGCAGCGCGATGAGTTTGTTCCGTGGACCGCTGATCGGAACGGCCGTTGCATTTTTATTTGGCAGCGGGCTCAACTGGATATTCCGTCGCCGCGGTCAGCTTCGCGCAGCGAACTGGACGCTTGCGCTGATGATGATTGTTTTCATCGAGTGCGCCCACGTGGCGCTGGGTGTCTTTGCTCCCGTGCTGGGTTCCAAGCCGCTGGCGACCGCCATCGAAGCCCAGTGGCAAACGGGAGAGCAGATCATTTGCGATGGTGAATACGCCAACGCCTCGTCAGTCAACTTCTACACAGGGCAGCAGATGCTTATATTCAACGGCCGCATCAATGGGCTGTGGTTCGGTTCTCTATTTCCTGATGCCGCGCCGATCTTTATCGATGATGCTGATCTGGCACGCGCCTGGCCCGCTACCCGCCGTTTGTATTTCGTAACTGGCTCAGCGGACCGGCGAGCCTATCTGGCAAAGCTGGGACCAGTTCGCGAGATCGCGCGGGCAGGCGGTAAATTCGTTTTCAGCAACCGCTAGGCGCTCATCCTCATTATTTCTCGCAGTGACAACAAAACAAAACGCTTATTTTACTTTATAAAAGGCTTAGCTTCGGTCGCCGGCTTCTTCCGAGCATGTCGACCTCCTATAGGACTACCGAGTGGCCATCGTCTATTAGATGGGAGAGCCGCGCGAACCCAGTCCCCAGCAGAAAAAACTACGGGGTACGCGAGATACAGACCGAAATAGGCGCTATACACTGTTTAAGCAACATTTCTGCTGCCAGCCCGCGCTGGCAGCAGCGAATTGGAGAGCAAGTTGCTCAATCCTTCGGCATGTGCGTTGCGGTCACCTTCATCTGCTTTTCTCGGAGAACCCACCTGAGCCGCGGCGGATCAAGATTGGCAATCGTTAACAATCGCAATCTGAGTTTGCCGATCAGCGCACCCTATTAGGAGCTTCCAATGCCAGACAGCCCGTTCGCTCCCTGCGCTGCGGTATCCGCGCCGGGGCAACCCTCGGGGCCGAACGTATCCGAAACTATCGAGCTGTTGAAATCCGATCTGCTGACCGTCTATCGCGCGGTGATCGCTCTGGAGAAGCGCGTCAACGAATCGACGGTAAACATGATGGAGGTAAAGCCTCAGCTCATCGCGCTGAAAGTGCACTCCGAGTCGTTCCCGAGCGCGCTACGGGAGCTGAAACGCTCGCAAGCCGCCGCACAACAAACCCTTTCCGAGCTGGAGGCGAGGTTGCGAAGCGTGGAGTTACGACTTACGAGCTCTTGTTCGCCGCCAGCGATTGTTCCCACATCGATCTGAAGTTGTTCGCACCTTGACGCAAGAGTGCCAGTCGAATAGCCACATAAATCGTGACCCCACATGCCTGATCCTCGCCGCGTCTCGGTCGTTATCAACACCTACAATCGCGCCGCCAGCCTGCAGCACACTTTGCTGGCGATGCCCCGGCAAAACTATCCCTCGTTCGAGGTGATCGTAGTAAACGGACCTTCGACCGATCACACCGCCGAAGTCCTCAAGCGTCATGCCGCGAACATTCGCGTCGGCAGTTGCTCCGAACGCAATCTCTCGATATCCCGAAATGTCGGCATCGAGATGGCGCGCGGCGATTTCGTCGCTTTTATCGATGACGATGCCGTTCCCGATGAGGACTGGCTCGTCGACGCGATCGCCGCATTCGACTCCGACGAGGTCGCCGGCGTAGGCGGCTTCGTCTACGATCACACCGGCTACAATTTGCAATACAGCTATACGCTGTGCGATCGCATGGGTAATGCGTATCACGACATTCCCGTGCCAATGCCGGAGCTCTGCTTTCCCGGCAGCTTTCGATATCCCGCACTGCTCGGCACGAATTCGATCTTTCGGCGCGAAGCGCTGCTTGAGATCGGAGGTTTCGATGAGCAATTTGACTATTTTCTCGACGAAACCGACGTCAACCTTCGTTTGGTTGATGCCGGGTACGTCCTGAAGCAAATCGCGAATGCGTTTGTGTATCACCGCTTTCTGCCCAGTCACATTCGCAACGAGGCGCGCATCAATACGAATTACCTGCCCAGCATCCGTAATCGCATTTATTTTTCCCTGAAGAACGCGCCATCCGAGCCCGGCTATGTCATCGCTATGCTTAAGGACTGGGCCAAGCTCGGCACTGAAGCCAATTATAATGTTGATTGGCACGTGAGTCAGGGAAAGCTCGACGCATCCGTGCTTGCCAAATTTCATGATGATATTGAGGTTGCCGTTCGGGATGGGCTGCAGTTCGGCTTGACCCGTGCGCGCCGCCTTCTGCAATCGCCGGCGTCCTTGGAATTGCGTGGCACTGTCGCCTGCGACATTCTTGACACGCTCAATCAGGGGGCGTTCAAGCCGTGTCGCACGCTGCTTGGCGCACTCGAAAAGCTCACGATTTGCCTACTCAGCCAGCAGTATCCTCCCGGCGTTGTTGGTGGGATCGGCCGGCTGTCGCGTGATCTCGCCGCTGGACTCGCGGATCGTGGCCACAACGTTCATCTGCTTACCCGCAGTGCATCTGGCGCGAATACCGTGGACTTTGAAGATGGCGTGTGGGTCCATCGCCTGATCGAAGATCGCGAAGAGGCTGCGCCACCAAAAAATATGCGCGTACCGCCGCACCTGTGGCGTCACTCGGCCAGGATGCTGCGCGAAATTGTTCGCATTCACCAGACTCATCCCATCGATATTATTGAAGCGCCCATCTGGGACGTCGAAGGCCTCGCCACAATTCTCGACGGCCGCTTCCGCGTGGTCACCAGTCTGCATACGCCGCTGAAAAAGGTCGTCGAGAATAATCCGGATTGGCGTGTGCACCTGACTCCCGAGCGCCGGCACGCCTACGAAGATCAGGTGCAAGCGGAGGTTTTTGTCGCCGAACACGCTCACGGCATTCGCGCGAATAGCAAAGCCGTTATCGCCACGATGCGAGAGTATTATGGCGTCAACTTTTCCGAGGACCGCCTCTTTGTTCTGCCGCACGGCATGGAAGATCGCTCCGCGCTTCATTGCGCTCGAAATCTTGCCGACAAAAGCACCAATTTCATCGACGTGCTCTACGCCGGACGTTTCGAGGGCCGCAAGGGAACAGACGTTCTGCTGCAGGCAATCCCTGCGGTTTGCGCAAAACACCCACGGGCGCGCTTTATTCTGGTAGGCGACGATCGCACCCTAGCTGACGGGACAACACTCGGCGGAGAATTCCGGAAGCGCTATCGCAACGCCGCATTTCGTAACCGAGTCATGTTCCCAGGCGAGATTTCTGACGAAAAGCTTGAAGAGTATCTCGCGCACTGCGATATCTTTGTCGGCCCATCACGCTATGAGTCCTTCGGTCTGGTCTTCCTGGAAGCGATGATGTTCGGCAAGGCAGTAGTGGGGTGCCGGGCCGGCGGCATGCCCGAGGTCATCGAGGAAAACGTCACCGGGCTGCTCGCCGAACCCGGTGATCCAGTCAGTCTGGAAGCTGCGTTGAATGCGCTGCTGCAGGATGATGAGTTGCGTAAAGCCATGGGGCGAGCAGGCCGGGAACGTTATCTCGCGCACTACACGCGCGAGAAACTGACTGAGCGCACGCTACTCTTCTATCGCGAAATTCTGGCTGCAAGCTCAGCAAAACCTTCGAACGAGGACCGCAACCAAATGGTCGCGGTTGCCGCAGCATCTGTCGTTGAAAGTTGAAGCCGTGATTCGCGAAGCGCGAAATTACAGGCGCCGCTCACGTGGACTACCGAATGGAGCGAAGTCTCGCTTGCGCCAATCAACGGTGCAGCAACAAATTCTGATAGCCGCTCTTCAGCAAATCGCTCCAGCTCGTTTCCGCCAGCGCCTTGTGTAGCACGAACGCCCGGAAACCCAGCTCGTCCCACAGATTTACAAGGCGCTCCGGATCCTGCTGCGCCGTGCGCATCTGATCCGGGCTCCACTCGCACAATATTTTGATGTCGCGATTTTGCGAGAGCAGGCGCCGCGCCCCTTCGAAAGCAGCCGGCTCCGCGCCTTCTACGTCCACCTTCATCACCGCAATCTTGCTGGCTTTATCGGCAAAATAGTCGTCCAGAGCCACGGCGGACAGTTTCACCTTTTCCGCGGTGTCAAACCATTTCGCCAATTCTTCCGGCGCTGACACACCGATGCTGCTGTTCCCCGGATAATGTTGCCGGGCGAAAAATTCCAACTCCGCCGTTCGATTGAAAGCCGCCAGCGGCTCGCAGCGCACCACGCCGGTCATCCAGTTGATAATCACGTTTTTAGAAAGCAGTTCGTACGTGCTCGCTTGCGGTTCGAAGGCATAAACCTGCGATGCTCCCAGCCGTACTGCAAGCAAGGTGTAATAACCGATGTTCGCTCCGACATCCACGAACACGTTGCCGGGCCGCACCAGTTTCTTGAACAGCGCCGTCTCTTCCGGCTCCCATTCACCGTGGATCAACAGCCACGGTGCGATCAACAGATCGTTTGTGTCCACATACATCTTGCTGTAATCGCGTGTGCACAACAGCGCGCGATGGTTGCCCATGTATACCGGTGGAGGAAATGCAGCAGCTGCCTGAGTCGCGCTGCCGTTCACACGAGCGACGAACTTTTCGCACGCGGCCAGCGCCACGTTGAGAGCGTCGGCCGCGGCCTTCGTCCGGCAGGTGGCCAGCATTTCCGCAATCGCCGATTTCTGAGTGCTGTCGCCACGCAGTGCGGCTCGTTCCAGGAAGGGAATCGCCTCCGCCGCTCGGCCCTGGCTGGATAGCAACGCTCCGAGATTTGCTGCTGCATCGACGTTCCCGTCGTCCAATCGCAAAGCCTGCACAAAACTTTGTTGTGCGCTTTGCACCCGCCCACAGGCCAATTCCACTGCGCCCCAATCGTTGGCCAACTCGGAGGTGCGGTTCTCTTGAAACGCCGCTTCCATCTCTCTGGCGGCCTCTTCAAAGCGGCCGAGCCCATACAGTCGCAGGCCTTCAGAGTGCCGGTCGATCGTTGACGCAGAAGACTTACGCGCGTTAGTGGTCATCTGTTCCAATCCTGTAAATCCCCAACGTTTCGCAGCGGCTGATGAACTCAGCCTTGGGTGCCAATCGCTCAATCACATTCTTGTTTTCGTCGCTTACATCGTGGGCTGCCAGGATTCCGCCCGGCACAATTCTTCTCAAGATGTCTGCCAGATTGCGTTCAATTTCGTTTCTCTCGTGCAGCACGTCCGCGAAAACCAGGTCAAATTTGCCGGGCAGCGATCGGAAGTCTCCGGTCTTGAACTCGACGAACTGTGTCATGCGGTATCTGTTGAGCTGGTGTTTCGCATATTCCGTGCTCGACAAACCGAGGTTGAACGCTATCTTGCATTCCGCCGGCATCGCCACACTGCCGGTCCCGTGGATTTCTCCGAATGTGGACTGCACCTGCTGCTCGGAGCGCAAATCCAGATCGATGGTGATGAATCGCGTAGTGCTCGTCATCGAGCGGATCGCGGCACCGATCGCGGCTGTGCTTCTGCCATAGAACGTGCCGATTTCCACGATGCTTTTGGGGCGCACCAGCTTGATCGTGGTGTACAGATGGAGCGCTTCCGCCTCAGAAAACCAACCGGTGATGTCTGGAAACCAGTACGTTTCGGGGGATACATCGCTCAACGACAGCGCGTCGGTTTGTGGCAATTCTGCAAGCAAGTCCCGAAATGCCTCTTGCGATTTCCTTAACGCTTCTGCTGTCGATATCAAAACCGCGGTTTGTGGTGCCTCTGTGTCGGTCTGGAGCGTGCCGCTTCCGTCGTTTTCGTGACCATGGGAATCCATCCCTGTTCCAAAAGCACGCCCGCTACCAAAGTTCCGATTTTTGATCAGCAAAGGTTCCTCAACCGATTAGAAGACGTTAACGCTGGCGGCGACTTTGTCGATGCGCCGCGCCCTAACTTCCTCACCTTCTCCCCACCGGACACTTCTTGTCCGCCCAACGTCCCCGGGGTAGACTCTTCCATTCAATCCTTGCTCTCGCATCACCGGCACCACGCCGCACAAATGGCCGCACTTCTCCCCAGCTATGGCTGACGCGCCCACCGGTGTACTCGCCGCGGAAACGATCCGCGAAAGCTCGCTATATAACAAGGACCTCGCCCCAGTCGCACGCGAGCGCCGCACCTGGCGCACTTACAACTACGCCGCGCTATGGATTTCGATGAGCGTAAACATCCCCACCTACATGCTGGCCAGCGGCATGATTGCCGGCGGCATGAACTGGAAGCAGGCACTGTTCACTGTTTTCCTGGGAAACGTGCTGGTGCTGATCCCCATGTTGCTGAACGCCCACGCCGGCGCTGAATACGGCATCCCGTTTCCGGTGTTCGCGCGCGCTTCGTTCGGAGTCCTTGGCGCAAACGTGCCGGCAATCCTGCGGGCCCTGGTTGCCTGCGGATGGTTTGGGATCCAAACCTGGATTGGCGGCGAGGCGATCAACGCCATGATCGTCGCGCTCGCGCCGCGGTGGGCGCACTTCGCTTATGGCGCGGCGGTCTGCTTCTTTTTCTTCTGGCTGCTCAATGTGCTGGTGATTTTACGCGGCATCCAGATGATCCGTTTCCTGCAAGGAATTTCTGCGCCATTTTTGTTGTTAATAGGTCTCGCGTTGCTGCTGTGGGCCAAGTCGAAAGCCGGCGGTTTTGGACCGATGCTTTCAACGCCGTCGAAATTTCAAACGTTCGGTCAGTTTTTTCACTTTTTCGTGCCTTCGCTGACCGGCGTAGTGGGATTTTGGGCCACCGTCTCGTTGAACATTCCCGATTTCACTCGATATGCGCGCAGCCAGCGCGATCAAGTGATCGGCCAGGCGGTCGGCCTGCCCGCTACCATGACTTTCTATTCTTTCATCGGCATCGCTGTAACTTCCGCGACGCTGATTATTTTCGGCCAGGCACTTTGGGATCCCGTCGCCGTCCTTTCACGGCTAGGTAATCCGTTTGCCGTGGTGGTGGCAATGATCGCACTGCTGATGGCCACTCTTAATGTGAACGTCGCCGCCAACGTCGTTTCTCCCGCGAACGATTTCTCAAATCTTTCGCCGCGTCGCATCAGCTTCCGCACCGGCGGCCTGATCACCTGCTTCGTGGGTATTCTGATGCAACCATGGAAGCTGATGGCCAACTACGGCAGCTACATTTTTGGCTGGCTGGTTGGCTATTCCGGATTCCTCGGTCCCATCGCCGGTGTGATGATCTGCGACTATTTCATTATTCGAAAGAAAATTCTCTCTGTCGATGATCTGTACCAACGCGGCGGCCTGTACGAATATCGCGGCGGCTTCAATTGGCAAGCCATCGTCGCCTTAGCCGCCGGTGCCGGAGTCGCGTTTATCGGCCTGTTCATCGCTCCGTTGCGGGTCCTCTATAGTTACGCGTGGTTTGTGGGCTTCGCCGTTAGTTTCGCCGTATATTTCATTCTGAAACCGGGACATAACCATCAGCGCGTGCCCTCAGCGGTGCCGCAAAATGCAAAATCCCGACCGCTTTAACAGATGAGGGACATGGCAATCGGTTAGAGGAGTCTGACTATGGAATTCGCCATCACCATCAAGCCCGACATCGCGATCGACCGCATTGTCAGCCTCACTCGCCAGGCGGAATCCGCTGGCTTCAACTATGGCTGGATTTTCGATTCTCACGTGATCTGGATGGAACCATTCCCCCTGCTCACGCTAATGGCCGCTAATACCAAAAAAATGCGACTCGGTCCGTGCGTTACCAATCCCGCGGTGCGCGACGTCACCGTCGCCTCCAGCTTGTTCGCCACGCTGAACGTCGCTTCGCACGGCCGCATGGTTATGGGAATTGGTCGCGGCGACAGCTCCCGCCGTGTTCTCGGCAAAAAACCTACAACCCTGGAAAATTTGGAAGATTTTGTGAAAACGTTCCGCGAACTTAACGCCGGCCACTCCATCGATCATGAAGGCGTCAGCACAAAATTTCCGTGGGCCAACGCGGGTGTCCCGCCGGTGTGGGTCGCTGGCTATGGGCCAAAAGCCCTGCGCACAGCCGGCCGAATCGGCGACGGTGTGATTCTTCAATTCGCCGATCCTGATCTGATTTCCTGGTGTCTCGGTTTTGTCCGCGAAGGCGCAAAAGAAGCCGGCCGGGACTTCAGCAAAATCGGAGTGATGGCCGCCGCGCCGGTCTGGGCCTCCGATGACTTGAAGATTGCCCGCGATCGCGTGCGCTGGTTTCCAGCGTTAGTCTCGAATCACGTTATGGATCTCATTTCCAAATACAAACCGGAAGAATTGCCGCCGAGCCTCACGTCTTTCGTGCAAAATCGCGGCAAATACGATTACCTCCACCACTGCGAAGTGGGCAGTGATAATGCCGATTTCGTTTCTGATGAGGTAATCGATCGCTTCTGCCTGGTCGGTCCAATCGAGCAGCACCGCAAAAAATTGGAAGCGTTACGCAATGTCGGTGTCACGCAATTCAACATTTACCTGATGTGCGGCGAAGAAGAAAAAACGCTGGAGCTCTACGGCCGCGACGTCTTGCCGCAATACGCCCGTGCCAACGCGTAAGCCAACCGCATCTCTGGTAGGGGCGCAGCATGCTGCGCCCCAGCGTGGCAAAATCTCAGCACTCGCTCCCGCTAACCGCACCCAGCCGGTCGCCCTTAGCCTCGCGATCGTCACCAAGCCATCTCATCCTGAACCTCGCGATTGTCACCTACTGCTGTCATCCTGAGGCAATCCGATAAGGATTGCCGAAGGATCTCAGCGTAAAATGCCGTCGACGACGTTAACCACGCACCGCGACACCTGAGGAGCCATGCGCTTCGACACTATCATCAAAAATGGCACCATCATCACCGCCACTGACACCACCCGCGCCGATCTCGGCATAAACGGCGAAAAAATTTCCGCCATCGCCGCGCAGCTACCGACCGAAAACGCCACGCAAATCATTGACGCCACCAATCTTCTCCTGCTTCCGGGCGGCATCGACGTGCACACTCATCTGGACATGCCCTTCGGCGGCACCACCAGCGCTGACGACTTCCAGACTGGCACCACCGCCGCAGCCTTCGGCGGCACCACCACCTTGATCGATTTCGCTATCCAGTACAAAGGTCAGACCCTCCGCCACGCCTTCGACACCTGGATGAAAAAAGCTCACGACAAAGCCACCATCGATTTCGCCTTCCACTGCATCATCACTGACCTAGGCACCGCGCAGCTCGAAGAAATGGGCCAGCTAATCCGTGAAGGCGTGACCAGTTTCAAGCTCTTCATGGCCTATCCTGGCGTGTTCATGCTCGACGATGCCAGCATCTTCAAAGCCATGCGCGAGGCCGCGAAACACTCCGGCTTGATCTGCATGCACGCCGAAAACGGCGGCGCTATCGACGTGATCGTTCAGCAAGCGCTCGCCGAAGGTAAGCGCGCTCCGAAATATCACGCGCTCACGCGGCCCACCACCGCCGAAGCCGAAGCTACCTCTCGCGCCATCGCCCTCGCGGAAATGGCCGGCGCTCCCGTCTACATCGTGCATCTCTCCTGCAACGAGGCCTTGGAAAAAGTTCGTGAAGCGCGCGACCGCGGCCTCCCCGCCTACGCCGAAACCTGCCCGCAATATCTTTATCTCTCGCTAGAAAATATGGACGCACCTGGCTTCGAAGGCGCCAAATACGTTTTCACTCCGCCGCTTCGGGAAAAATGGCACCAGGAAAAACTCTGGCAAGGTCTAGCGCACGACACGCTGCAAGTCGTCTCCACCGACCACTGTCCCTTCTGCTTTAAGGAACAAAAAGAGTTAGGCAAGGACGACTTCACCAAAATCCCCAACGGCGGCCCGGGTATCGAACATCGCCTCAGCCTCATCTACACCGGCGGCGTTCACGGGAAGCGTTTCTCCGCGAATCGCTTCGTCGAAGTCGTCTCCACCACGCCTGCCAAACTCTTTGGCCTCTTCCCGCGCAAAGGAACCATCGCCATCGGCTCCGATGCCGACATCGTCATCTTCGATCCCGCAGCTCACGACGTGATCAGCGCGAAAACCCACCATATGCGCGTGGACTATTCCATGTTCGAAGGTATCGCTATCACGGGAATCCCCAAAACAGTGCTCTCTCGCGGCAAAGCCGTCATCGACAGCGGAAAATTTGTCGGCCGCGCAGGCTCCGGTCAATTCCTCCGCCGACAAACCTACAACACCATCTGATCGACTCCGAAACGCGCCGCGCCGTAGTGATTTGTTGCTCAGGCCTTCAACCCTGAGGCCTCTTCGATGCGTGTTGGCGCGAAGCCTGCAAACTACGCGCCCAGTCCAAATCTCGCGGTCGCAAAACCCGCCTCCCAACTCCACCTCTGCTGCATCGAAACAATGTTCCGCGCAGGGTGATCTCTGCGCCGAGCCGTCGTTATTTCGCAATCAAACAGGCTTTCGTGCCAGAGAACCAATCCAGCGAAAATCCTCTCGGAGCGTGGTGCCCGGACTGCAGCCCTTATCTCATCGCCGCGGCAGTCATGCTGCCCACTTTCATGGAGGTCCTCGACACCGCGATCGCCTCGGTCGCGCTGCCGCACATTGCTGGCTCGCTCTCCGCCACAACCGACGAGGCCACCTGGGTCCTCACCAGCTATCTCGTCGCGAACGCCATCATTCTCCCGGCCAGCGGTTGGTTCTCTCTTCGTTTCGGTCGCCGCAATTTTCTGCTGACCTGCATCGTCATCTTCACCATTTCGTCTTTCGCCTGCGGAGCCGCCACCAATCTCGGGATGATTCTGCTCGCTCGCGCCATTCAGGGCGCAGGCGGCGGAGCGCTACAGCCGCTCTCTCAAGCGATCCTGCTCGAGAGTTTTCCTCCAGCCAAACGTGGTGTAGCCATGGCTCTCTTCGGCCTGGGCGTAGTCGTCGCTCCCGTCCTCGGCCCCACACTCGGCGGTTGGCTCACCGACCAATACAGCTGGCGGTGGGCTTTCTACATCAACATCCCTGTCGGTGTTGTCGCTGTCTTCATGATTTCGCGTTTCGTCAAAGATCCTCCATACATCGCCAAAGCGAATGCCGGTCGCATCGACTCCATCGGCCTAGGCCTTCTCGCCATCTGGCTTGCTTGCCTGCAAATCATCCTCGACAAGGGGCAGGAAGATGATTGGTTCGGCGCCGAGTGGATCCGTTGGACGTTTGCGATTCTCGTTATTGGGTTCGTCGCATTCCTATGGCGCGAACTCACCACGAAAAAACCCCTGGTCAGACTTGGAGTCTTCAAGAATCGCAATTTCGCGCTGGGTTGCGTGCTGATCGGATTGTTCGGCGCCGTGATCTACGGTCTGGTAACCATTCTTCCGCTCTTCTATCAAACGGTGATGGGCTACACCGCCAGCGCCGCCGGAATCGCGGTAAGCCCGCGCGGCCTCGGCGCCATCGCGGTGATGCCCTTGGTCGGCGTTCTCACCAGGAAAATCGACAACCGTTGGATGATCGCCACCGGATTTATCGTCTTCACGTGGTCGGCGTTCTGGATGGCTCACCTTACGCTTCAGATTTCACAGTGGTCGCTTATTTGGCCAATCATCCTCAGTGGAGCCGGTGCCGGGTTGGTCTTCGTTCCTCTTTCCACCATCGCCATGGGCACGCTCAAAAACGAGCAGATCGGCAACGCCAGCGGACTCTACAATCTTGTCCGAAACATCGGCGGCAGCATCGGCATCTCCGTGGTCAATACTATCGTCACGCGTCACCAACAAGCGCATCGCGTGGATTTTTCGCGGTACTTCACGCCCGCACGTGTTTTGCATCACACCTTTGGAGCGCGTCAGGGTCCCAGCTTGTACCACGTAGGGCCGCAACTCTCCCGTCTTAAGGGGTTAGCAGCGGTTTCCAATGGACTGGACATTCAGGCGACCGTCTACTCCTACGTTGACGACCTTCGCTACTTGGGCGTGGTCTGCCTGATCTGCTTGCCCGTCGCTTTTCTCGTTAAAAGCGTAAAAGCCAAAAAAGGAGCGACCGCCGCGGCGCACTGATCCCATGATTTCTTCTTTCCACTTTCAAACAGCAGGGGCCCACTGTGATTGACCAAAAGGATTATCAGCAACTCCAGGAAGAAATTCAGCGTCTTCGCGACGAACAACAGCGCCTCCGTGACGAACAGGAGAAATTGCGCCAGGAGGCCCCGCACAATGGCCACCGGGATGGCGAAGAGTTCACCGATCGCGACAAGTCTTCCGCTGCTCGGCAGCAAGATCAGAGAGACGACGATCAACACGGTCGCACCGACGAAAACAAAGACAAAGACGAGGAGAAAAGCGAAGAGCGCGGCAAAGCGGAAAGCCGCGACCAGGACGAGAACAAAGAGGATAACAAAGAAGAACCAAAGCCGCCCCTTTCTCAGCGTGTGCGTATTTACGTACAAACTCACCGCAAACAAGTCGTGATCGGCGCCATAGTTCTTCTCCTTGCAGTCATCGTCGCCATTGCCTTGATCCTCTATCTCGGCTCCTATGAATCCACCGACGACGCTCAGGTCGACGGCCACATCAACGCTATCAGCTCACGGATCAGCGGCACCATCACCGGCGTCTACGTCGAAAACAATCAGCAGGTCAGCGCCAACCAGCTCTGCGTCGAGCTCGATCCCCGCGATTACCAGACCGCACTCGATCAAGCCAAAGCCAGCTACGCGCAGGCCGAAGCGCAACTGCGCGCCGAAAATCCCAATGTCCCCATCATCCAGGCTACCAATGTCGCAACGATTTCTTCCTCAGGCGCCGACGTTGTCGCTGCTGAAGCGGCCGTGAATGCCGCGCAGCAGGACTATCAGGCCAGGCTCGCTGCGGTGCGCCAGGCCGAAGCCAACAATTACAAAGCGCAGACCGACGTCACCCGCTATAAAGGATTGGTGGAGCGCCAGGAAATCTCGCGCGAGCAGTTCGACACCATCGTCGCCAACGCAAAAACGCAGGCGGCGGCCGTCGAAGCCGCGCAAGCCTCTGCACTAGCTGCGCAGCGCGCCATCGATCAAGCGAAAGCCCAGCTGTTGCAGGCACAAAGCAAAGCGCAAGAGGCCAATCAGAATGCGCCTCGGTCGGTTGCTGTTCGCCGCGCTCAGCTTTCCGGACGCCAAGCCGCGCTCCTCGCCGCCAAAGCGCAAACCGAGCAGGCCACGCTCAATCTTTCCTACACAAAGATTTTCGCACCGGTCACCGGCATCGTCAGCGAAAAAACCGCCGAGATCGGTCAGCATATCAGTCCTGGCGAACAGCTCTTCGCTATCAGCCAGCTCGACGACATCTGGATCACCGCCAATTTCAAGGAGACCCAGCTCAAGAAAATGCGCCCAAACCAGCAAGTGGACATCTACGTGGACGCTTACGGCCGCAAATTTCACGGCTACGTTGAAAATATGCCTGGCGCCACCGGCTCGGTCATGAGTCTTTTGCCGCCAGAAAACGCCACCGGCAATTTCGTCAAGGTAGTGCAGCGCCTACCTGTCCGCATCCGCCTCAACAAAGGCGAAGATCCCGATCACCTCCTCCGCATAGGCATGTCGGTGGTGCCGAAAGTGTGGTTGCGCTAACTCCACGCGATATTTGTAGCTCAGGCCTTCAGGCCTGAGGCCCTTTCGTTGCGTCTTGGCAAATAGTGGTCATTCGAGCTCCATGTTCTTTTTTCCTTCCACGTTCGAAAATAAAAGGCCGGCCGGAGCTCTTAACTCCGGCCGGCACGACGCTCTACGTTTTCTTCCTCAGTTAAAAATGTGGATGCCGGAAATCAAACATCCCGAACAGGTCCCCAAGCGCCGGACTATTCAACGGCACATAGGTATTCTTCCCCACGTGAGGTTCCGGCAGATTGTCCCGGCTTCGGCTGCTGATCGTCGGCAAACTCCAATTGCGCTCGATGAACTTGATCACCGACGCATGGTCGTAGTACACGTGCACGACCCTCCCGCCCACCGAGTATGGCGATACCACGATCAACGGAATTCGCGTGCCGTCACCGAAGAAATCCAACGGTTGCACGTAACCTGAGTCGTAGTAGCCGCCGCCTTCGTCCACGGTGATGAAGATGGCAGTGTCTTTCCACAGCGTCGGATTGGCCTTCACTGCGTCCACGATCTTCTTCGCGAATCCTTCGAACAGGTTCCACTTCGAAGACGCCGGGTGACCATCCACCCATCCGCTCGGCTTCACGTACGAAACCGCCGGCAGCGTTCCGTTCTGGATGTCCTTGTAAAGGTCCGTCGTATCCACCAAGTGCGAGGTCCGGATTTTGTCGTCGGTCATGATCTGCGTCTGATATTGAAATGGATTGCAGATCGTGCAGTATTGGTCGCTCTTGGCTCCTACAGCTCCGTAGTTGAGCTGGTATTTGTCTCCCAGGTACGCGTTCCACTGGTCGCCGTAGTATTTCCACGAGACGTTGTGTTCCAGCAGCACGTCCGCGATGCTCCGCTGTTTGGTCGGCGGAATCGTAAACGGCGGATTCGCTACGTTGTTGTCCGTATAGGCGTTGGTGCCATCGCCAAAATAGCCTGGATTGTAGTTGTTCAGCAGGTAGTAGTGATCCGCATCGCAGTTCGGCTTCACTTTGCGAGGCAGGCTGTTCAGGTAACCGACGATTGCACCTACGCCCGGTGCGGTGGCATCCGAGCAATTGCTGTAGCTGCCGCCGCCCGACGCTGGCGAACCGAACGCACCCGCTCCGTAACCATCTTCCGTGTACCAGTTATTGGTGCCCGACTGCGGATCGGGATTCTCGATTTCATCTACGGTGCCTTCGTTCGGGGTTCCCTTCGCTACGACCTCGTTGTGTGGCGGCGTCGCGGCGTTTCCATTCGAATCCGTGAAGAACACGCCATCCGCAAAGCCGAGCATCAGGCTGTTCGCTCCGGTTCCACCCGCTACCGGTTGGTGATAGTTGTCCGCGGTGGTGTAGTGGTCTGCCAGGAATTTGGTGTAGGGCGCATCGCCTTCCTGCATGTTGTAGAAGCCCATGGCCGTCGAGCCTTCGCCGGTGGAGAGATTGTCGAAAGCCATTGGCTGCGGCTTGCCGTTTGTTCCGGCTCCCACCGTCACTTCCACCCACGGGAACAAGTCCGACTTGCATCCGCTTGGATTTCGCACCGTCGCGTACTCCGCATTGCAATCCAGTTGCTGCCACATCTGATAGAAGCGATGTACTGGGCTGGCCGCATACGCGTCGTACGGAAATGTTTTCGATGTCAGCTGAAAAGGCCCCGGTGGAAGATCGTTCACGTTTGGAATGCGCTGATCCGGGGTTTTCGAAGTCTGCCCCGTTCCTCCGGTGGTCAGAAACTGGATGTAATCGTCCGGCAATCCGTTTTCCGACGCTTGTGCATCGCTCAGCGAAGAAATCGGCGCGTCCTTCGGTCCTCCCACCAGTGGCGGCGGGAGCGTTTCATAAAGGCTCTTGGACTGCGGGCTCTCCTGAAATTTATCGGTATCCTCAGCGGAGAACTGTAGCGCGTGCGAAAAATTTGGTCCCGGAGTGCCGTCGGCCTTGATGATGTGTTTGGACAGGAGATTGTCAACCTGTTGCCCTGGCTTTGGTACATAGGTCGCGAAGATATGATCGAAAGTGCGGTTTTCCCCGACGATGATGATGACGTGTTTGATCGGTGAGGTGGTTTTGTCGTCGTTGCTTCCATCACCTTGCGCCTTGATCGGCGTGGGCACCAGCAACTGAGCGGCCACAAGTACAGCTAAAGATTGTTTCAGGATCGGCAAGCATTTCTGCCGGACGGATCGGCGTGAATGCATTCGGTTACAACCTCCATATAGGGACGTGTCGCGCATCAGGACAAGCTGGGACGTGTCGATCACGCGCGCATGAAGTTGTATGCGCCTCGTGTTACGCATGCGCGACAACGCCATGAACCTCGGGAGAATGGACAAAGAAAATTTGCTACAGGAAGAATTTACAAACTAGAAGTTGCGTTGCTTTTTGTTGGAGCGCGAGAGCTGCCGGCGGCAGGCGCGCCCGCTACCGGTTCTGAGGTTTGTCGTCTCGAGGAGCGTCAAAAGCGGCGGCGCGCCGCTGCACTCCACGAACTGCGGCCTTACTGCGTCTGCTGTGATGTTGCGGTTGTTTTTTCGTACGTGTCAAAACTCGAAGCGATTCCGCGAATTTCCTCCAGCGTTTGATCGCGACGCAACACCCCGTCTTCTAGAACCAGCTCAAGCTGATCGGTGCCGTCGACCGCGCGGCCTTCTTCGTGCTTCACGGTCACGAATTCGTCGCCTTCTCTCAGCACCACAAAGCGCCCGGCACGTGAATCTTTTCCGGGATCGGTGATCGGCTGCTTGTACACGTCGTGCCATTGTCCATTCACATCGATCGCCGAACATTTCAGCGCGAATCGCAGCGTGTCGCGATTCACTTGCTGCAGCAGCGCGCCACCCATACCAAAACTCCAGTTGTCCATGGACCAGCCGCGGCGCGTCAGCTGCGAAATCATGTTCTGGATGGTGTAATAGTTCACGCCGTCGCCCTGAATGAAGCGCACCTGCGGTGCGATCACTTTCCAGCCCTTGCTGTTCACCTCGAATCCAAATTTCTCGGCCGCGATGTTGAACAATTGCTCCAGGACGGTCACCGCTTCGCCGCTATCCGGGCGAATCACCAGCGTACCTTTGCGATGCATCACTTTGTCGTGCAGCTTGCCGCCCCACAAATCACGCACGGCTTTGTAAATATCGTAAGAATCGCTGACACATGCCACGATTCCTTCCGGAACGTGATCCAGTATGTTTTCGTAAGCGTCAGCTTCGTGTTCGCGACCCCACGCTGTGATCGTCGAGTGCTCGGATGCGGGAATGCTGACGCCTGGCATCGCCGCGCCGTAATACTGCTGGAGCAGTTCGATAGCCGCGAGATTATCCGTGCCTACAAAATTAAAAAGATGCGCGGCGCCGCCGATGGCAGCGGATTCGCGGCTGCTGACCCCGCGAAATCCAAAATCGTGCAGCTTGTATGGCAGCAGCGAAGGATCGCCAGTGCGCATCAGCGCTTCCCCGATCACTTGCTTAATCGCGCGGCTTAGCGTCGCCACCGTGATCGGATACCAGACTTGCAACAGAACCGTTTCCGCCCAGTTCGTCAGCCAATAAAATTCCGGATCGGTGTTCTCGATGGTCACCAGTGCATTTTGAGAGCTCAGCACCGACCCTTCCTTCACCGCTTTGATTCGCAGCGGCAGCATTCCGCCATGTTTCGCGTAAAGGCTCTTCCAGCCCTCATGGTTGAAGCATTTCGGATTTCCGCCAAAGTGCTGGTGCGCGAACTTTTGCGCCTCCTCCACATCTTCAAGAGTGAAAACTTTCCCGGCAAAATTGGATTTCAGAATGTATTGCAGCCCAGCCGCTTCAGAGTGATCGAAAAAGCCACCGCGCGAACAAACGTAGGAGTAGATGTAACGAGTATTTGGCGGATACTGCCACCAATGCGTGAGCTTATAACTGTCGGTCGAGAGAATGGGATTGAAACGCAGCGGTTGGATATCGGCTCCTGCTGTGACAAAGAACAATCATTACCTGTGACAACCAACAATTATTGCAAAGAGCAGTTGGAGTGCGTAGTTGGAGTGTCGCATCTCACGGCGCAGCTCCAACGCTCACGAGCATTGATTTCAGTCGCGAGTTTACCTCGAGATTGGAGTGGAGCAGAGGTTGGAATTGCGAGAGCCCCTCCCGTTTTCTCCGATGTGTGGATTCTAAAGGAGTTAAAGTTGTTTAGAATCCGCAGATTGCGCAAGTGCGGATTCTAAAGGGTTTACCGACGAGAGTGCAGCTTGGGGGAGAGCCCCGTGGAATGCGTTAAGTTGGAGCGAGCGCGGCAAGTTACAGGCTAGGCGTGGTTGGCGCTTTTTCGAAGCGTCTCGCTGGCGCTGCCGGAGAGGCGGAGCAGGCGACGCAGGTGGCGCACAAAGTTGTAGATGGCAACGACCGTAAAACCAGCGGCGCTGTAGATTGTGATTTGGTTGAGGATATCGGCGGTGTGGCGAAGATTCTCGGCGTGAGGGCCATCGCCGGCCAGGACTACCCAATGGCCGGCTCGGATCAGAAGAAACAGGATGACGATCCATGCGGCGGCGGTCAGAGCGCGATAGACCACCATGACACGAAGCCAGTCGGGGCGCACGACGTTGACGAGCGCCTGAACGA
Source organism: uncultured Acidobacteriota bacterium (assembly GCA_963788725.1). Taxonomy (GTDB): domain Bacteria; phylum Acidobacteriota; class Terriglobia; order Acidiferrales; family UBA7541; genus Acidiferrum. The sequence goes on from CAWBHT010000002.1 coordinate 340,002, forward strand.
TGCCCAAGAGGGCGAGAATCACCACGGGCCAATAAAACTGGTGCCACACGGGTGCGGGACGCAGGAACGCGGCGGCGGGGCCGAAGATCAGGAATGGCGCACCCTGCGCGACGCGCAGCCAGATCAGGCCGACAGCGAGAGCGATAATTTGGGCGACCGAATCGAAGCGCGACACGCGCGAGGAGGCGCGTTTTGGCTCGCCCTTGATGGCAAAAGCGGGATGCCAGGGATGCTTTAGAGTGCGAGGGCTCCAACGATCAGGGTGCTTGTGGAAGTGGCGATCGGCGATCGAGAAGATCAGTGTGACGACCGCAAACTGAATGGCCGCGCCGTAGAAGAGGGCGGGGAAAAAGCTGCTCGCCGTGACTACCTGGCGGCTCAAGAACAGCGCCAAGAAGACGATCAGTTGAATGCCGCTGGTGATCCCAAGATTGAACAGCAGCACGCGGACATAGAAGGGAAAAAGCGCGGGACCTATGATTTCACGGCCGAACGAGAGACTACGCTGATCTTCGCGGTAGCGGCCGGCAACGACGAAGGGATGGCCGTGCTGCTTGAGGATGGCCTCGATTTCGGCGTCGGTCAGAGGCCGACCGAGGCTGGCTTGCTGGTCCTCGATCTCCGAATGCAGATTCTCGGACAGTTCGTTGATGATGTCATCGCGTTGTACGTCGGGCAGGCAGCTGCGAACGGCATTGAGATAGCTATTCAGAATATCCATTTGCCGGCTCCTTACTTTCCAAAGATCTGCAGGACTGCGCATGCAAAGCGGCAGACCTGCACGAGAACTTGAAGCGAAATTTGAGTAGCGGAAGCGATGGTGCTGATGCCGGTCTGAGCCGCAGCGAGAAAAACGGCGACAGCGAGCAGAACCCCAATCGTTTTGCTGGATGGGAACGCGGCTCCGGTTTGGCCAAGACCCGTGCGGCTCTGGCGGTTCGCGGTACTGCGGAATACAAGGACGGCGTTTTTCATGCGGATATCCCTTCCAGCATTCCCTTGAGGGATGCGTCGATGCTTTGCCATTCGGTGAGTAGCTTCTGAAAGATCTCTTTGCCAGCGTCGGAAAGAATGTAGAAGCGCTTGTTGCGCTTGTCTTCTTCCCGCCACTCGCTGACCAGCAGGCCTTGGGTTTCGAGCCGGCGGAGGAGCGGATAGAGGGTGCCTTCATCGATGGCCATGCCGTGTTCGGCGAGCGCTTTGCGCAGCGTGTAGCCGTATTGCTCGGAGTGGAGCTGGGCGAGGACGGCGAGAATGAGGGATCCGCGGCGGAGCTCCATTCTGAGATTTTCGAGGAGGTTGCTGTTTTCGGTGGTCATATTGTGTGCCGCATCCTGTGTTGCAACCACTGTATGATGTACACTGTACGACATACAGTATTGGTGTCAAGTGTTTTTTTCGTTTTGTGCGAGATTTTTGAATTTTGAGTGTGTTTGATGGTTGGCGCGGTGTATGTGTTTTATTTTCAGTGGATTACGGTTGTCTGAATGAAGGCGACATGCGGTGTTTACAGACGCCCGGCTCCGAAGGGGGCCGCTACAGGGTGGTCGATGACGGCGGGGAGGTGCGGGATTGGAGTTTCGACTGGCTGAGCGTTCTTAGGATGGTCACGCGGGAATGATGCGTTGTGTGATTTGGTGCGGTAAGCGTGCGAGGATAGCCGGCATGTCGGACCAACCGGCATGTCGGACCAAAAGGTGCGACGTCTTGGTGCCAAGATATCGAACCTCGGTGCCAAGCGTCATCTGAGCCCGGCGCCAAGATCATCTGAATCGCGGTGCCAACATCGAATGTGCGTCGGAACGAAAAAGAGCGGTCTTATCGAGGTCAACCCAAATTATGGCGCGTCTGCAGACGATTGAGGATGTGCGGTTGGAAGATAGCCGCACGCGGAAAAAATATTGGAAGCGGTGGGGACCGTACGTGTCGGAGCGGCAGTGGGGCACGGTGCGCGAGGATTACAGTCCAGGCGGCACGGCGTGGGAGTTTTTTCCGCACGATCATGCAAGGTCGCGCGCTTACCGATGGGGAGAGGACGGTATCGGGGGAATCTCCGACCGTCATCAGATGATTTGTTTTGCGCTGGCAATGTGGAACGGACGCGACGCAATTTTGAAGGAGCGACTGTTTGGGCTGAACGGGCATGAGGGAAATCACGGCGAGGATGTGAAGGAGTATTACTTTTATCTGGATTCGACGCCGACGCACAGCTACATGCGCATGCTGTACAAATATCCGCAGGCGGCATTTCCCTACGAAATGCTGGTGCAGGAGAACGGGAAGCGCGGGAAGGAGCAGCCCGAATTCGAGCTCCTGGACACGGGAGTGTTCGCGGAGAATCGCTATTTCGATGTGTTCGTGGAGTACGCGAAGGCCGATGTGGAGGACGTGCTCATCCAGATCACGGCGGTGAACCGCGGCCCGGAGCGCGCGTCGCTGCGGCTGCTGCCTACGTTGTGGTTTCGCAATACGTGGTCGTGGGGACGCGATTTGCGGCGGCCGATTGTGCGTCCAGCGAGCGGCACGCGCGGCCTTGTTTGCGCGGAGATGCAGCATTGGCAGTACGGAAAGCGCTGGCTGCTTTGCGGGGGCAAGCCGGAACTCATCTTTACGGAGAACGAAACGAATTCGGAGCGACTGTTCAATACGAAAAATCGTTCGTATGTGAAGGATGCGTTCCATTCGTACATCGTGCAAGGCAACAAGACGGCCGTGAATCCGAAGCAGTGCGGAACGAAGATGGCCGCGGTCTATGTCCTGGACTTGGCGCCGGGTGAGTCGGCGACGCTCAAGCTCAGGCTTACCGATCTGGATCCTCTAGCCTCGCAGGACACGAGTACCGGACCGGTGGGAACTGCGGTGTCGCCGGGAGTAGGCGAGCGAAACGCCGACGTGCCGGCCTCAAATGATTTTGGAGCGGGCTTCGATGCAGTGTTCACGAGGCGGAAGACGGAGGCGGATGAGTTTTACGCCTCGCGCATACCGAGAGAATTATCGGACGACGCGAAAATGGTGATGCGGCAGGCGCTCGGCGGAATGTTGTGGTGCAAGCAGTTCTATCACTACGACGTGAAGCATTGGTTGGAGGGCGATCCTGCGAGCCCGCCGCCGCCGAAAGAGCGTTTGCAGGGGCGCAACAAGGACTGGACGCACTTATATAACGACGACATCATTTCCATGCCGGATAAGTGGGAATATCCGTGGTACGCGGCGTGGGATTTGGCTTTTCACTGCATCACGCTCGCATTAGTCGATCCGGATTTCGCCAAGGAGCAGCTGATTTTGCTGCTGCGCGAATGGTACATGCATCCCAACGGGCAATTGCCCGCTTATGAGTGGGCGCTCGGGGACGTGAATCCGCCGGTGCATGCGTGGGCGGCGTGGCGCGTGTACAAGATCGAACGGCGCGTGCGTGGAGTCGCGGACCGCGGATTTCTGGAAAAGGTATTTCACAAGCTGCTGCTGAATTTTACGTGGTGGGTGAATCGCAAAGATCCTGATGGGATGAACATCTTTCAGGGCGGCTTTCTCGGACTGGACAATATCGGAGTGTTTGACCGTTCAGCGCCGCTGCCGATGGGCGGACATCTGGAGCAGTCGGACGGCACCAGCTGGATGGGAATGTATTGCCTCAACATGATGGCAATCGCGCTGGAGCTGGCGAAGGAAGACCCGGCTTATGAAGACGTAGCCAGCAAATTCTTCGAACACTTCGTGAATATCGCCCATGCGATGAACGACATGGGTACGGATGGGAAATCGTTGTGGGACGAGGCCGACGGATTCTATTACGACGTGCTGCACATGCCGAGTGGCGAAGATCACTTCATGAAGATCCGCTCGATGGTGGGGCTGATTCCTTTGTTTGCGGTGGAGACTCTCGAGCCTGAGATTGTGGATCGTCTGCCTGGATTCAAGCGGCGGATGCAGTGGTTCATCGACAATCACGCGGATGTGCCCGAACACATTGAGATGACCCAGCGGTCGGGGCGCGGGGTGCGGCGATTATTGTCGCTGGTGAACCGGAAACAATTGCGGCGAGTGCTGGCGCGGATGCTGGACGAGACGGAATTTTTGTCGCCTTATGGAGTGCGGGCGTTGTCGCGATATCACCTGGATCATCCGTACGAGGTTTCAGTGAACAGCCACGTAAATCGTGTGAACTATGAGCCAGCGGAGTCGACCACTGGCCTTTTCGGAGGAAATTCGAATTGGCGCGGGCCGATCTGGATGCCGGTCAACTATCTGCTGATCGAGTCGCTGCAAAAGTTCCATCATTATTATGGCGAGGATTTCAAGGTGGAGTGCCCAACACATTCCGGCAGCGAAGGAGACTTGTGGCAGGTGGCGGCAGAGATTTCGCGGCGACTGATCCGCATCTTTCTGAGGGATAGCGATGGACGACGGCCGGTATGCGGCGCTACCGAGATTTTTCAGGGCGATCCGCACTGGAAGGACCTGATTTTGTTTTATGAATATTTCCACGGAGACAATGGCGCCGGAATCGGCGCAAGTCACCAGACCGGCTGGACCGGATTGGTGGCAAAATTGATCGAGCAAAGCGGTGAGTGAGCGGATCGAAGTCCATTTCCGGGAAGCGACTCCAGCGGATGTGCCCGACTTACTGCGCATGATGAAGCGCCTGGCGCTGCAAGAGCCGGTACTGCCGTTCGATGAACGAGCCGTGACGCAGACGTGGCAGCAGTTCTTTTCGAACGCGGATTTCGGCCGCGCGTGGCTGATTTTGGTTGGCAGCGAGCTGGCCGGGTATGTGATTTTGACGCTGGGATACAGTTTTGAATATCGCGGGCGCGAGGCGTTCGTTGACGAGTTGTACGTCGAGGAGAAATTTCGCGGCGTGGGTGTGGGGCGGCGGACGATGGAGTTTGTCGAGGAGCGAGCGCGCGAGTCGGGTGTCAATGCGATACACCTGGAAGTAGATCGCGGAAACGATGCAGCGCTGGGACTGTATAGGAGGATCGGCTACTTGGACCACGACCGCTACCTGATGACAAAATGGCTGCGTCGCACAGAATTGTGACATTGCGGTAAGGCAGCGAACGGTAGAATCGACGTGCACATGGCGTCGCGAAGCGATAAACCTCGAAACAAAACAAGCACTCGCGTATCTGATCGTGTGGAGCGAGGACCAGAAGGCGCGGCTGGCGAGCAGACGCCGGTAGCACCGGTGCGTTCGCGTGCAGCCAAGAGCGCGCCTGCCGGGGGAACGCGGCAGGTGTCTTCGAATGGCACAATCGTGAAATTCGGGCGTGAAGTATGCGGCAATCTGGATGCGGCGGAGACGCGCGAGTGGATCGTGACGAACGGTATCGGCGGATTCGCGTCCGGCACCGTGGCGGGATGTTTGACGCGGCGATATCACGGATTGCTGATCGCGGCGTTGCAACCACCGGTGGGAAGGACTCAACTGGTCGCGCAAATCGATGAAACCGTGCGCTTCGCGGGCGCGGAATATCGATTGGCGACAACGCAATGGTCGAGCGGCGCAGTTGATCCGAAGGGTTTCCTGAACATTCAGAGTTTTCGATTGGAAGGCATGACACCGGTTTGGACCTACGCGCTGGCGGATGCCTTGCTGGAAAAGCGCGTATGGATGCAGCACGGCGAGAACACCACATATGTGAAGTACACGGTGCTGCGGAGCAGCGAGCCGATCGAAATGGAATTCAAGACCCTGGTGAATTACCGGGATTTTCATTCGTCAACACACGCCGGCGATTGGCATATGGAGATCGAACCATTCGAGCATGGTGTAAAGGTCACAGCATTCGATAGGGCCACGCCATTTTATTTGCAATGCGAAGGAGCGGAGTGCGAGAAGCGCCACGAATGGTATCGCGGATTTTTTTTGCCGGTGGAGAAAGAGCGCGGGCTCGATGATAGCGAGGACCATCTGTTCGCGGCGCTGTTTCGAACGAAATTGAGCGTCGGGAAGAGCGTGACGTTTGTTGCCACCACGGAAGCCACGCCATCTGCCGGACTCGACGGCGACAAGGCGGCCGAGGCGCGCGTGGAACACGAAGCGGGATTGCTACAGACCTGGCTGACCGGGAACGGCAAAGCGAGCGAGTGTCCCAGTTGGATACCGCAACTGGTGCTGGCCGCGGATCAGTTTGTGGTGAAACGCAGCCTGCCCGAAAATCCGGACGGACGCAGCATCATCGCGGGATATCACTGGTTCGGGGATTGGGGGCGCGACGCGATGATCGCGCTGCCGGGCATTGCGCTGGCGACCGGTCGACCGGAGATTGCGCGCCAGATTTTGCTGGCGTTTGCGAGCTACGTAGACGGCGGGATGCTGCCGAACAATTTTCCAGATGCGGGCGGCAAGCCGGAGTACAACACGGTCGATGCAGCGCTGTGGTACTTCGAAGCGGTGCGGCAATATTTTGCGGCCACGCAGGATGGTCGAACGCTGCTGCAACTCTTTCCGACGCTGGCCGGAATGATTGACGCGCACGTAAAGGGGACGCGCTACAACATTCACGTCGATCCCGCGGACGGACTGCTGTATGCAGGAGCGCCAGGCGTGCAGTTGACGTGGATGGATGCACGCGTGGGCGATTGGGTGGTGACGCCGCGCGTGGGAAAACCCGTGGAAGTGAATGCGCTGTGGATCAATGCGCTGGAGACCATCGCGCAATTTGCGCGACTGTTGGCGCGACCCAGCGAAGGTTACGAAAAGCTGTCGACGAAGGCGCAGAAGAATTTCCAGAAATTCTGGAATGAAGAGCGTGGCTGCTGCTTCGATGTGATCGATGCTCCGGATATCGGAAATGATGCGGCGCTGCGGCCGAATCAGATTTTTGCGGTGGCGCTTCCGGTGAGCCCGTTGAACGAGGATCAGCAAAAAGCGGTTGTCGATGTTTGCGCGCATCATCTGCTGACGTCATATGGCTTGCGCAGCCTGGCGCCAGCGGAACGCGGATATTTCGGTCATTACGCGGGCGGTCCGCGGGATCGCGATGCGGCTTATCACCAGGGAACTGTTTGGGGCTGGTTGCTTGGGCCCTTTACGTTGGCGCACTTGCGCGTGTATGGCGACCGCGGGGAGGCCATGCGTTTTCTCGAGCCGCTGGGAATTTCGGTGCACATGTATGGACTCGGAACGCTCGGCGAAATTTTTGAGGGGGATGCGCCGTTTACGCCGCACGGGTGCATCGCGCAGGCGTGGACGGTGGGGGAAGTGTTGCGGGCTACGCGCGAGATCGTGAATTATTCGGAAGAGTGATTGGCGCAGATAAAGCTGAAGCACGATGCGGTGATTTTGCTGAACTGGGGCGCAGCGTGCTGCGCCCCTACTTTTTGGCTTGCGATTTTGCTGGTTCGTAGAGCTCGATTAGAATTTTGCCGCCACCGCTTGCCGCCACCAGAAAAAAGTTGATGCGTGTGCCGTCGGCGCCCGAACGCGGTTGCGGGTAAACGGGTGTGAGATCAAACTCCTGCTGCAAGAGAGCGACCGCGCAGTCCAGGTCCGAGCAGCGATATTCCACTTGCTGAATGCCCTCGCCGAATTTCGATAGATACCGGGCAATAGCGCCGGAGCCGCCCGGGGCGCCGGTAGTCAACACATCCAGCGATACCTCATTAGGAAAATGCAGCTCGAATTCTTGGGCATCTTGATCGGGCGGGATCTGCGCGAGTCGTGGCGCGCCGTTGGCTTCGCGGATTTTGGCGAAGGTTGCAGGCTCAACAGCCACGCCGACAGTCACGATCGGGGTTGCGCCGAGGAGCGCCTGGAGTTCGGCGTGATTGCGCCACAGTTGGGTGGCAACATCGGCGGAGTTGCGGCCGGTGGCGTAGATTTCGGTGGCGGCGGCAGCGCGCGTCGTAGCGTCAGCGGATGCGAGAGCGGCTATGGCGGAGGACAGAGGACTGGACATGATGAAGAGAGAATTGTAGCGTGAGGATGCAAGCAAACGAAGCGCCGCGACTCAAGTAACGAAATCGCGGCAAGAGTCATCCCACGGTCATGCCGAAACCTGTCCTATTAACTGTAGACGACGATCCGGAAGTTTTGCGAGCCATCGAGCGCGATTTGCGCACGCGCTACTCGCAGCAGTATCGGATCATGCGCGCCGATTCCGGCAGTGCGGCGCTGAGCACGCTAAAGGAATTGAAGGCGCGGAATAATCCGGTGGCACTGCTGCTGGCGGACCAGCGCATGCCAACGATGGATGGCGTCGGGTTCTTGGCAGAGGCGATGGATCTGCATCCGGAGGCCAAGCGCGCGCTGCTGACGGCGTATGCGGATACCAATGCTGCCATCGATGCCATCAATGAGGCGAGGATTCACTACTACTTGATGAAGCCGTGGGATCCGCCGGAGGAAAAACTATTTCCGGCGTTGGACGATCTGCTGAGCGATTGGAAGGCGCAGTTCCGTCCGCCGTATGAAGGGATTCGCGTGCTGGGGACGCGATGGTCGTCGCGTTCGTACGAGTTGCGCGATTTTCTGGCGCGCAATCAGGTGCCGTATCAATGGATCGATGTGGAAGTGGCGGAGTCGGACGCGGATGTGCGGCGGCTGGTGGAGTCGCTGGGACCCGAGGCCGAAACGCTGCCGTTGATTTTGTTTCCCGGATGGACAGCGCATACCGGAGCCGTCGTTTCCGATGATCGCGGACAAGATTGGTTTGCGCACTCACGCGCAGACGAACTTTTATGATCTTGCGATTATTGGCGGAGGGCCCGCGGGGCTCGCTGCCGCGGTGTATGGCGCATCGGAAGGGTTGCGAACGGTGATGGTGGAGCGCGAAGCGCCGGGTGGACAGGCGGGATTGAGTTCGCGAATCGAAAATTATCTGGGATTTCCGTCGGGCCTGAGCGGAAGCGATCTGGCACGACGCGCGGTGGCTCAGGCCCGGCGATTCGATGTCGAGATTTTGTCGCCGCAAGAGGCAGTGAGCGTTCGCGTGGATGGGCCCTATCGCTACGTGAAGCTGGGCGATGGATTTGAGATTTCGTGTCACGCGCTGCTGCTGGCGATGGGCGTGCAGTGGCGAACGCTGAACGTTCCCGGCATCGACAAATTGCAAGGCGCGGGCGTTTATTATGGCGGCGGGACGTCGGAAGCGATTTCGTGTAAAGGCGAGACCGTGTACATCATCGGCGGCGCAAATTCGGCGGGCCAGGCGGCCATGCATTTCTCTAAATTTGCGGGCAAGGTGGTCATGCTGGTGCGTGGCGAGTCGCTGGCGGCGACGATGTCGCACTATTTGATCGAGCAGATTGAGAAGACGCCGAACATCGAAGTTTGGAGCCACAGCAGCGTTACCGCGGTGCACGGCGAAGCGCGGCTTTCGGCTATCACCGTTCATTGCTCCACCACCAATCAATCGCAGGAAGTGCCAGCATCGAGCTTGTTTATATTTATCGGCGCGCAGCCGCGCACCGATTGGCTGGGCAATCTGGTCGAGCGCGATTCGAAAGGCTTTATTCTCTCCGGACCCGACCTCATGCGCGAAGGCAAGCGGCCTGCGACCTGGACTCTGGATCGCGATCCGGGCTTGCTGGAAACGAGCGTGCCGGGAATTTTTGCGGTGGGCGATGTGCGGCACGGATCGATCAAGCGCGTGGCTTCGGGTGTGGGCGAAGGCGCGGTGGTCGTGCAGTTCATTCATCAATATCTCGCCAAAGTTCAATGACGCGAGCGCAATCGATATGAGCAGCGACGTGACGCCGGAGGCGGAGCGCGAATGAGTGAGACTCGAGATCGTGCGCAAATCGACGAACTAACCACAGCAATGCGCACCGTACCCGTCCTTGCCGACCTGCCGCAAGCGGATCTGGAGTGGCTTCTGGAACAGACGGAGGAACAGCGAATCGAGCCCGGCAAGGTGTTCATTCGGGAGAACGATCCCGCGGACAAGATGGTGGCGTTGCTGGAGGGTGAAATGCGAGGCCGCCGGGAAAGTGGCGGGCCGGATTCGCCGGTGGTCACGATCCAGGCACCCACCATGACCGGCGTTTTGCCTTTTTCACGGCTGAAGAATTACCCGATGACATTTCGCGCGGTGGTTCCGATGCGAGGTTTGTTGTTCCCCGTCGGAAAATTCCCGGAGCTGTACCATCGCATGCCGGAACTGACGCAGCGGTTGGTGGGTATGCTGACCGATCGCGTTCGAACGTTCACGCAGGTGGAGCAGCAGAGCCAGAAGCTCGCGGCGTTAGGGAAACTTTCGGCAGGGTTAGCGCACGAGCTCAATAATCCATCTGCCGCCGCTAGACGCGCGGCCAGCGCGTTGCGGGAGAGCCTGGCGCGCTTGCGATTGGCGAGCAGCGAATCCGCCGTGGGCTCCGACGAATGCACGCTGCTGGACAAGCGCGAAGAAGAAATCCGCCGCGAGTTGAAGCCGGCGCACTTCAAGGATGAATTCGAACGCCTGGATCGCGAAGAATCGATCCAAGGCTGGCTCGAAGCCCACAAAATCACCGATGCCTGGCGGCTTGCGCCAATGTTGACCGAGGCGAACCTCACAAACGAGCACCTGGAACGTTTTGCGGCTGCCGCCGGTGAATTGCTGAACTCCGAGCTGACGCGCTTTGCGACGCTGTTGGAGATGGATCGCATTGCCGACGAACTTGAGCACAGCACCGCGCGCATTTCGGATCTGGTCAAAGCCATCAAGGAATATTCCTACATGGACCAGGCCAATCTTCAGGAAGTGGATATTCCCAAGAGCCTGGACACCACATTGACGATCATGCATCACAAGCTGAAGCGCGGAATCAACGTAACGCGCGAATACGAGCCCGATTTGCCGAAGGTGATGGCGTACGGCAGCGAACTCAACCAGGTGTGGACGAATCTAATCGACAATGCGGCGGATGCCATGAAGGAGAGCGGCAAGCTGAAGATTCGAGCGGTCCGCGACAATGAATTGGTGATGGTAGAGATTTCCGACACGGGGCCAGGAATTCCCCCGGAGGTGCAATCGCGGATCTTCGAGCCGTTCTTTACCACCAAGGGCGTGGGAGAAGGCACGGGGCTTGGTTTGGATATCGTCTACCGCATCGTGAAGAAAATGAACGGCATCATCTCAGTGAAATCAGTGCCCGGCGATACACGCTTTGAAGTAAGAATTCCCATTCAAGCCGCGCGCTAACCGCGGCGGAGGACCCATGGCGGAAGTTTGCACACACCTTGATGAGATCAGGAACGTCAAACCAAAGACGAACGGTTGCGAGGAATGCCTGAAAATGCACGATACCTGGGTGCATTTGCGGCTATGCCTGGAGTGCGGGCATGTAGGTTGCTGCGATTCCTCAAAAAATAAGCACGCCACCAAACACTTCCATGCGACGAAACACCCGATCATGAAGTCGATCGAGCCGGGCGAATCGTGGATGTGGTGTTTCATCGACGAATTGATGTTTGAAGAGGATTAGGGGCAGCGAGCGTCCACGGATAAGACGCAGCGATCTTGCCAGGATGGGGAGCAGCATGCTGCGCCGCTGCGAATACCGAAAAACTACTGCGCGGCGTCCGCCTTTGGTTTTGCTGGGAACAGCAGGGAAGCCACCAACGCGAGCACCAGAATTCCGAGCACAGTCAGCAGTGACACTGACTCGGACACGTGCAGCCAGTAGCCCGCGATCATTTTCCCGCCGATAAAGATCAGCACGAACGAAAGCCCCACGGTCAGGAAGCGCAAACGGTTCAGCACTCCTGCGAGGAGGAAATACATTGCGCGGAGGCCGAGGATCGCGAACACGTTCGAGGTGTATACGATGAACGCATCCGTGGTGATACCGAAAATCGCGGGTATGGAATCGATGGCCAGCGTGACATCGGTCATTTCCACCACGACTAGCACCAGGAACAGCGGCGTAGCGTAAAGCTTGCCTTTCACGCGCGTAAAGAAATGCTCACCGTGATACTCGCGCGTCACGCGCAGGTGTTTGGTGGCGAAGCGCACGATGGGATTTTGCTCGGGATGAACCTGCTCTTTTTTGGCGAAAAGCATATGCGCGCCGGCATAGATGAGGAACGCCCCAAGCAGGTACAGAACCCAGGAAAAGCGCTCGATGAGCGCTGTGCCCGCGGCAATCATTACCGCGCGCATGATGAGAGCGCCGAGGATGCCCCATTCCAGCATGCGATGCTGAAAGCGTTCGTCGATGGCAAACGTGCGGAAGATCACCAGAAACAAAAAGAGATTGTCGACGCTCAGGGCTTTTTCGATCAGGTAGCCGGTGAAGAATTCCAGCGCCGGTTGACGGCCCCAGTAGTGAAACACTCCCACGCCGAAGAGCAGAGACAACACGACCCACACAACGCTGGAGATCGCGGCTTCCTTCAGCTCCACTTTGTGCAGGCGCCGATTGAAAACGCCGAGATCGAGCGCGACCGCAGCCAATACAAACAGGTTGAATGCCACCCAAAGAAGAGGCGTGCCCATGGTCAGGAGCGCGTGTCGCGCTACGGTGTGGCTTTACGCGCGCGAGTCGCGTTGAGATTCGTCAGTTCAATGCGCGTCGTGCGGCCGCCTTGAATCGACACAGGCACATCCCAGCGAACGCGCGTGTCGCCGGCGCCGACCTCCAGATTCAGCGTGCTGATCCAGTACGCGCCGGCCGGCAGGTTGGATAACGAAGCGTGGCCGTCAAGGTCGGTATCGGTCTGACCGGCGAGATATTTTGTTTGCGCGACTTCCGGGCCCAACTGCATCACTTTTTTCTGGTGCTCGGTGGTGATCTGCGCCCATTTGTGTTGCGGATTCACGCCTTCGAGCTGGAGTTCGATGCCGCTGACCGACTCCGAATGTCCCTGGATGAATTTTTTAAGCGCCGCGAAATATTCGTCTTTCTGCTTTTGATAACGTTCAGGATTCGCGGTTTTGTCCGCCTCCATGTACTTCGGACGCGGGAGACCCGCAGTCACTCCGCCGCTGTTGTTGCGCTGGTACGCCTGCAGGAATTCCGGAACGTGGAGAATGTCGTCGGGCGACACCATCTGATCCAGATTTGGAGATGTGAGGTCAATGGCGTCGTGCGCGCGTAGCCAATCCTTCAACTCTGGAGAAAGCTTCAGATCGTCTATGAATTTGTCGCGAGACGGCGCGGCTTCCTCGGTCTCCACATCCTTCAAGATATCGGTGTAACTTTTGGTCAGCACGTAAAAGGTGACCTGCCGCACAGGTTCGGGGCGCGCAGACGTCGGCGAAACCCGGGCGGTCAAATCGATCGAGCCGTTCGTAGTCTGAGCCGGTGACGGAATCGCGGAGCAGAAGCACGAGAGCAGCACTGCGAGGCAAAACGGGGACGCTTTTCGCATGAAGTTCATCCTAGCAGATTGAAGTTGAGTGGAAACAAAGAAGCGACGCAATGTTGCGCGCGCAAGGGTCAGCCGTGGAGAGCAGTCGGCAACAGCCTAAAATAGCCGAAAGACAGACTCGATGATTACCCACGCCGGTACATTGCGGCCCATACCATCGTGCGCTGCTTTGAATTTCCATCCGCGTACAGTTTCAATCGCGCGCTCGTCGAGTCCATATCCGACGCCGCGCAGCACCCGAATCTGTGCGGCTTTGCCATCGGCGCCCACGAGCACACGCAGCGTCACGGTGCCTTGCATTTTCACATGGCGCGCTTCATCGGTGTACACCGGATACGGGCACACGACGCACAAGGGTGTCGAGATCCCATGCCCCGAACGCCCGCCATCGCTCCAACCGTCTCCCGTGCCATCGACATCTCCTGCACCGCCGTCCTCGGCTGTCCCGATCCCTCGATGCCCCGGTCCGCCGGAATTGGTGTCGCTCGCCATCCACGGCAGACCCACATTGTTGTTGGATAACATCACGGCCGGCGCATTCGCGTCGAAAATGGTTACCTCCACGGGAAGTTGGTGATCGATTTTGTCAGGGACGCGAGGTGACATCAGTTGCACCGAAGAGTGTGACGGAAGAAATCCATGCGTCGCGGGAACCGGATTGGCATCGCCACCTCCGCCTCGGCGCCCGAGCGAAGCGCTCTGCGCCGTCAAATCGGCGGGACGTTCAAAGGTCAGCGTCTCATGTGGCGGCGGCAGTGGGGCGTTCCCGATAATCCCGCGGATGTGCCCGTGCGCCAGCAAAACCAGAGCGGCAAGAATCCCTGCGTGAGTCAACAGCGAGACGGTCTGAGCCGATCCGGCCTTACCGCGCTGGTCCAAATTCAATAGATGAATAGGCGCGCCGTTGGATGACGACGGCGTCAGTCCTGAGGGCGCGATCAGGTGTGCCAAATTCTCGCGAACTCGCGTGCCCCAGCCCGATTCGGAACAGTAGCTGTTGCGCAGCAGAGGAGAGCGCATGGGTGGCTCCGCGCACGCTTCGTTTGTTCGTGCCTCGACCGAAGCGAGCGGCAATTGGGAAGTCAGAAGTGGACAACAGGATATTGGTTGCCCATTCTCCGCCAGGTGAATACACGGATGCACACAGCTACAACGAGCGGCCATGGGAGATTCTTGCGACTAGTACAGGCGGAAGGTGACTTCGATCGGGACGATCGTGGCTACTGCCTTGCCCGCGGGGCCGACTGCGGGCTTGAACTTCCAGCCCTTCACGGCTTCAATGGCCTTCTCTTCCAGGCCCAGACCAGGGCCTTTTACGACGGAGATGTTGATGGCCTTACCGTCCGTGGTAATAGTAACTTGCAAGACAACCGTGCCCTGATACTTGGCCTTGCGGGCCTCGTCGGAGTATTGCGGAATCGGGCAGTACAAGCACACCGGCACGCCAACGCCGTTCACGCCGGCGCGAAATGCGCCGCCGCCAGTGCCGCCGCCTTCGCCGGGACCCAGGCCGCCGCCGGTGCCGCTGCCAATACCTGTGCCATTGCCATGCCCAAGAGAATCGGACAGCGCTGAAGCCAGCGGATCGCCGAACGTTCCGATATTCGGGCTCGGCACTTTCAAATCCGGTGGCCCGAGGAGCGATGGATCCATCGCCAGCTTTGGATGTTCATTCTCAATCTTGATCTGCGGTGGAGTGAACTGTGTCCACTTAAACTTGGGCAGCTTGCCCTTGTTCACAGGTGTCAGCGTGTGATCGTTCGCACCGCCACCTCCGCCCGCCTTTTGCGCGCCGGCCGGCAGTTTCGAGATGTACGGCGAGATATCGATCGGCGTCACGTCCAGCTTGTTCTTCGCTTGTGTGGGCGTCGAGAAGTGCCAGAACAAAGGCACGATGAAGACGAGCGCGAACAAGCACCCATGTACCGCGATGGCTGTGAGCTGCGACCATCCAAAATTCTCATCCTTCGACCAAATATCCTTTACCTTGACGGGCTGAATTCCCGGTGGCAGGGGAGGCTGTTTAGTCGGCGAGAAAAATTCCTTAATGCGATAACCGAAGCCGCCAAAATTCGCACCCCAGTTGACCGCCAAGCGGCTGTTCAACGGGCCCTTCGGAACGGGCTTGGACTTGAAAAAGTCTTTGAGATTGTCGCCGAATTTGCCGCCGTACTCTTCCGGCATCAACGGAGATTGCGTTTTGCCGCTGACCTTGATGGGCTTCTCGGTCAGAAATTGTTTGAGGTTGGACCAGAAGCCATCCGTGACTACACGTTCCGGCGTGTGAAAGCTGGGAACAGCGGAGGCGGGAACCGGCACCTGCGGACTCGACGCGGACACGCCCGGCTTGTTCTTATCGGGCGGCAATAAGTTGATAAAATTACTGGGCACCGTACTCCCCTGAATAGATAGCTATATCTATAGACGCAAATTTACGTCGATTGGGTGGCCAACGCAGGGTACGATTCCAGCGGGGCCGGAATGGTTGCACCCCCGAACCGGCTGACACCTGCTTGCAATCATTGTAACATACGTATTTATGCAGTGTTCCGATGTTTCCCGCCGACCACTTGAGGGAAATGACGGCAAGAAGGGAATCGCGTCAATCCATCTATGGCCGAGCCACTCGAACTGAAGAAAACACTCAACCTGCCGAAAACCGACTTTCCCATGAAGGCCAGTCTGCCACAAAACGAGCCGAAACAGCTCGAAGCCTGGCAGTCGTCGGGTGTGTATGAGCGAATTCTGGAAGCACATCACGGACAGCCGCTATTCGTGCTTCATGACGGTCCGCCCTATCCGACGGGCGAAATTCACCTAGGCACCGGGCTGAACAAAATCCTTAAGGATCTGATCGTTAAGACCAAAACGATGGCGGGGCACTATGCGCCGTACGTGCCTGGGTGGGATTGCCACGGTCTGCCGATCGAGACCAAGGTCGAAAAGGAACTGGGCGGCAAGGGCAAGGTGCCGCCAGCGGAATTTCGCAGGCTGTGCCGCGAATTTGCCGCGCGTTACGTCGAACAGCATAAGCGGGACTTCAAGCGGCTCGGGATTTTTGGCCGCTGGAACGATCCTTATCTGACCATGAGCTTCGATTACGAGGCGGTGATCGCCAATGCGTTCCTCGATTTCATCGAGAAAGGCTTCGTGTATCGGGGCCGCAAGCCGGTGTACTGGTGCTTGTTCGATTCCACCGCGTTGGCCGAGGCGGAAGTCGAGTACGAAGACCACGTCAGCCCATCGATCTGGGTAAAATTCGGCGTCGTTGGCGGCGGCAAGGGCGATGCCGCGAAAATTGGCACTGATGTGAGCGCGGTGATCTGGACCACGACACCGTGGACCTTGCCTCACAATCGCGCGCTGGCATTTCATCCGGATTTCGATTACGTCGTGGTGGAAACCGAAAAGGGCGCGTTGCTGTTGGCCAGCGATCGCGTCACAGCATTACAAGCGGAGTGCGACATCAAAGAAGCTCGAGTTCGCGCGACTTTCAAGGGCCGCGATTTCGAGGGCATGAAGTTCCAGCATCCGTTTTTGCCGATCCAGGTGCCAGGCGTTCTCGCCACTTACGTGACCCTGGATCAGGGCAGCGGCATCGTACACACCGCGCCGGGACACGGCGTGGACGACTTCAATACCGGGCAGAAATATGGCCTGGAGACCTATGCGCCCCTGGACGATCGCGGCGTGTATACCGAAGGCTTGCCGGAGTACAAAGGCAAAGATGTTTTCACCGCCAATCCGATCGTCGTGAAACTGCTGGGCGATCGAGGCGCGCTGCTTGGTCATCATGATTACAAGCACAGCTACCCGCATTGCTGGCGCTGCCACAATCCAGTGATTTTCCGGGCCACCGAACAGTGGTTTATCAAAATGGATCAGGCGGCACATGGCGCGAGCATCACCTTGCGCGCCGAGGCGCTCGAGAAAATCCGTGGCGTGAAGTGGATCCCCGAATGGGGCGAAGATCGCATGTACGAAATGATTGCCGGTCGCCCGGACTGGTGCGTCTCCCGGCAACGTTTTTGGGGTGTGCCGATCATCGTTTTCTATTGCGATGCCTGCAACAAGAGGCTGGAGGATTTTCACGCGCTGCGCAACGTGATCAAGTGGTTCGAAAAGGAAGGCGCAGACGCGTGGTACAAGCACTCGGCTGAAGAATTGCTCCCCCCCGGTACGACGTGCTCTTGCGGCGCGGTCGGCAAATGGCGCAAAGAGAATGACATTCTCGATGTGTGGTTCGATTCCGGTTCGTCACATCTCGCGGTACTGAAGGGGCCGGAGTGGCCCGCAGATGTATATCTCGAAGGCCCGGATCAGTATCGCGGATGGTTCCACAGTTCGTTGCTAATCGGCGTGGGTATTAAAGATAACGCGCCATACAAAAGCGTGGTCACGCACGGCTGGACGCTGGACGAAAAAGGCCAGCCGATGTCGAAGTCCCTGGGCAACACTTTGTATCCCGCCGAGATTTGCGAACGCTGGGGCGCCGATCTGCTGCGCTTGTGGGTTGCTTCGGTGGAGTATCAGGCCGACGTGAAAATGAGCGAACGGGTCATGACCCAGCTCAGCGAGGCGTATCGCAAAATTCGCAATACGTTCCGCTACGGCCTCGGCAATCTGTCGGACTTCGATCCAGCGCAGGACGCGCTGCCTAACGATCAGCTCGAGGAGATGGATCGTTGGATGCTCGATCGCACCGCCGACCTGGTGAACAAGTGCCGGGACTGGTACGCACGGTATGAATTTCACCGCGTCTATCACGCAATTCACGATTTCTGCGTCGTCGATCTCAGCTCTTTTTACTACGACGTGCTGAAGGATCGGCTTTACACCAAGGCGCCGCGCAGCAAATCACGCCGCTCGGCGCAAACCGCGGTGTGGAAAATCACCAGCGCGCTGGTTCGACTGATGGCGCCTATCCTTGTTTTCACCGCCGAGGAGATCTGGAAATATGTGCCGAAGATGTCCAGCGAGCACGAGAGCGTACACATGACCATGTTCGCGGATGAAAAAGCGCTTCGCGCCGATCTTTCGCCGAACAAGGTCGCCGTCTGGGAGTTGTTATCGAAGGTACGCGCGGAAGTATTGAAAGCTTTGGAAGCCGCGCGCAACGAGAAGAAGATCAACGCCGGACTGGAAGCCAAAGTTCTGCTGAACGCCGAACTCGAGGTCAAAGCCAAGCTCAAGCAATATCTGCCGATTTTGCCGGGACTATTCATCGTCTCGCAGGTCGATTTTCTCACCGCGGGCGCTGGAGACTTTAAGTCGGATGTAATTCCAGGGCTCGAAGTCACGGTGCAAAAAGCCGAGGGCAAAAAGTGCGAGCGCTGCTGGAACTACTCCACGCATGTCGGAGAAAATTCACGCTATCCGACCATTTGTGAGCGCTGCACCGAATCGCTTGGTGAAATCGAAGGCACGATGGCTCCTGCAGTACAGGGCGCCTGACGCCATCATGACCACCATGCCGGTCCGCCGAGATTCGCGTCAGGAGATCCCATGGTGATCATCCCCGGACGACTGCGCTGGCTGTGGCTCACGCTTGGCGTCGTGTTTCTCGATCGTGCCAGCAAGGCCTGGTTTGAGTCACAAACTGTCGAAGGCTGGCGTTACGAACTGATTCGTAATTTCGCGTATTTTGTGCACAGTCGCAATCCGGGCATCGCGTTCGGCGTGCTCTCGGATTCGCAATCGCCGTGGATTCGTGTGCTGCTCATCACCGGATCTGTCGTGGTGATCGCAGCGCTGGGTTGGCTGTTTGTCGCAGGACACACCGGCGGACGCATGACGGCCGCTGGTTTGGCGCTGTTGCTTGGCGGCGCCGCGGGAAACGTCACCGATCGCATCGTGCGCGGTGCGGTCACCGATTTCTTCGAACTGTGGTTCGGTTCCTATCATTATCCGGCCTTCAATATCGCAGACTCGGCGATTGCCATCGGCGCCGCCTTAGTCATCCTCGACGTTCTAAGCCACAAACACCACCCCGCCGAAGTCTCCGACGAACAACCCGGCTGACGCACCATCCTGACTATGTAGCGGCCGCCTTCCGAGGCGGGCGCCCTGGTTTTCGGTCTTGCCACCGCTGGAGCGTCTAACCGCGGGGCGGGTCGCCGGGTTAGAATCTCGGCGTGACGTCACCTGAATCCGCGACTGACCTGGTCCATCACCGATTCGTCGTTTCCGCTGAAGACGCTGGCCAACGACTCGACCGCATCGTCGCGCTGCACGTTCCCGACATCAGCCGCGCGCGTGTGCAGGAGCTGATCGACGCGGGGCTGGTGCTCGTCAATGATCGCGCTGCCAAAACATCGCACCGCGTCCGTGCGGGCGAACGCATCTCAGTCGAAATCCAGCCGCGGCCGCCGATTCGCGCCGAAGCGGAATCCATCCCCCTGGACATCATCTACGAAGACGACGACGTGATCGCCGTCAACAAACCCGCGGGAATGACCGTTCACGCCGGCGCTGGCAATCATCGCGGCACGCTGGTGAACGCGCTGCTCGGACGCGGCCAATCGCTGGCGCAAGGTGGGGACGCACTGCGCCCCGGGATCGTTCATCGACTGGACAAGGACACCTCCGGCATCATCCTGGTCGCGAAAAATGATTTCGCGCATGCAAAATTGGGCGAGGCCTTCCGAAAACGCGAGGTAAAAAAGACGTACATCGCGCTGGTCCACGGGCTGCTCGCCGAGAATCATGGATCCATCAACTTAGCTATTGGGCGCGATCCCAAACACCGCGTGCGCATGACCGCTCGCCGCACCGCGACGCTGTCCAAAGCGCGCGATGCTCGCACCGACTGGCGCGCACTAACCGGAATCGACACCACCACGCTTGTCGAAGTGCAGCTTCACACCGGCCGCACGCACCAGATTCGCGTACATTTCTCGGCGCTGCGCCATCCGGTGGTTGGCGACGAACTTTACGGCGCTCCGGCACAATTTCGCATCGGCAAAATCACGATGCCCGCATTGGGCCGGAATTTTCTGCACGCCGCAAAGCTCGGTTTTACCCAGCCGCGAACCGGCACGTGGATCGAACTTCGTGCCCCGCTTCCTTCGCAGCTGAAAGTTTTTCTCCACCAACTCGCGAAAGCTGCGAATGCCTCCACCGATGGAATTGACGCTACGCTCTCCGCCTACCTATAATCGATGGCAAATGCGTCGGACATTCATTTTTGCTGCGGTATCCGCAGCGTTCGCAGCCGCACTGCTGTTCACCGCGGTAAGCGATCGCGCTCAGCCTGCGCGTCCAGCTGAAGACCAGCAGCCGCAACCGCCGCCTCCGGAAGGCCCGCAGCAGGCGCCGCCAACGATCACGCGTACCGTCAACCTGGTCGACGTGCTTTTCACGGTTCTGGACCGCCGCAACAAGCTCGTGCCCAGCCTGGAAAAAGACGACTTCAAGATTTCCGACGATAAATCTCCTCAGTCCATTCGCTACTTCAGCCGCCAAACCGATCTGCCGCTGCGCATCGGCCTGCTGCTGGACACTTCCAACAGCATTCGAGATCGCATTAAGTTCGAGCAGGACGCCGCGACGTCGTTCTTATTCAGCGTCATTCGCCGCACCAAGGATCAGGCTTTCGTTATGACCTTCGACGATGAGCCGAGTGTGCTGCAGGCTTTCACTGATGACGCCGGACGCTTGCGCGACGAAATCGTCAAGACCCGCGCGGGAGGCGGCACGGCAGTATTCGATGCCATTTACGCCGCTTGCGACAAGGAGCTCAGCCATCCGCCGCGGCCGCCAGGCGACCAGCCCGACGTGGTGCGCCGCGTGATGATCGTGATCAGCGACGGCGACGACAATCTTTCAACGCACACGCGAGCCGAAGCCATCGAGATGGCGCAACGCTATAGCGTGGTCATTTATACGATCAGCACCAGCACGCAATGGATTCAGTTGTCGCAGACCAACCCGGACAAGCTCGCCGACCGCAAGGTGCACCTGACCGAAGGCGACAAGATTCTGCAGGATCTGGCGGAGGAAACCGGCGGCCGGGCGTTTTTTCCCTATCACGTAGACGATCTCGACCAATCATTCCAGGACATCGGCGACGAGCTTCGCAATCAGTACTCGATTGCTTATATTCCGACGAACTCAAATCTCGACGGCCGCTACCACCGCATCAAGATTGAAGTCCCCGACCACAAGGGTTATCAGGTTCGCGCACGACGTGGATATTACGCGCGGGCCAACACTACCCCGAACAATCCGCAAGCTCCGGCGGGCAATTCTTCCCCTTCCGGCTCGAACAAGTAGCCGCGACGCGTACTGTCATCTGGCGGCCCTGGTGCGCCATCCCTTCCATTAAATGTTTCGGGTGAAGTGAACCCTAAACCCTCAGGCCTGAAGGCCTGAGCTACAGGTGCATTATGGCGTGCAGAATCTTGCCGAGGCCTGGCGGCTACGGCATTGTCGCGGACGTGGCGGCTTACTTCTGGGTATCGCGGAGGAGGACAGCGTCGGACTCGTTGTGGCCGCGTTCGATGGCGAGCTGCGAGGCGTCGGGGGAGAACTTGAAACGGCTGATGCGCTCGGAGGTGAAGTGGGTTATCTGACGAAAGGCGGAGCCATCCAGAGGCTGCAGCCAGAGATTGTCCACGCCGTGCTGTCTTACGTTGTAGACGATGCCCTTGCCATCGGATGAAAAGCCGATGGGATCGGAGGCGCGTTCATCGATGTTCCTGTAGGTCAACTTCTTATCCGCGATATCGAAGATGTTGAGGACCAGCTTGTGGTCGAGCTCCCGAACATCCAGTTGCGCGATTGTTTTGCCGTCGGGCGACAAAACGTACCCATCTGAAGGCTCGTCCCTCACAAGCTCCGGAGTTCCGCCTTCAATGGGAACGCGTTTGAGAGCCTGGTTCTCTCGAACCTCGACAAAATAGACCCACTTGCCGTCGGGCGAACACTGCGGGTTGCGTTCGTTGCGCCCGGTGGTCAACTGCACGGCTCCAGTGCCCGAGGTGCCAGCCTTCCAGAGATTAACGGCGTTTCCCGCAGAAGTACTGATCAAGCGATAGACGATCGACCCGCCACACATAACCGCCTGATCCGCGGCGCCTTTGGTGTCTGGCACAACGGTGGCTTGATCACCTGTTGCCGCATCAACCGAGAGCAGAGCGCCATTTTGCGGAATCAACAACTTGCCTTCGTTCATCCAGTTCCATTGCCAGATCTGCTGGCGCGACATTAATGGAATGGGCTTGAGTTCGTCCGGCTTCGCGGCAGGGGAGACGCCCAGTTGGTAAACGAAATGGCGCTGCGTGGCGGCGATACTTTTGCCGTCGGCGGAAGCGCTGGGAGCGTAGTAGTCATTGGTATCCGTGGTCAGCACCCGGAACTCGCCGGCGGGATAGCTGAGGACGCCCAACTGTCGATAAAACGATTGCAGGCTGCCGCCGATGGAGGTGGCAACGAGGCCGCCGGCGCCTGGCAGCCATGCAGGTTCGTAGTACACACGGCTGGAGACGACTTCTTTCTCCTCGCGCTTGCCGGAGTCGACATCAATAGCGAGCAAACCGCCTAGGGAGCCACGCGCGGTTTGGACGATGGGAATCACAATAGTTTTGCCGTCCGGCAGCCAAACCGGAACAGCGCTGTCGGTGGACAAAAGTACGTTGGAGAAGAGCGTGCGGTCTGGGGAGCCGTCGCTGTTGACCAGGAACAAGTCGAAGTTCGGAGTGTCATGGTGCTCCCGGACATACGCGAAACGCTTGCCGTCAGGAGAAAAGGTGATCGGGCTGTCCACGTCTTTGACGAGCAGGCGCGGAGTGCCGCCAAGCATGGGAGCGGAGTACAACTGCGCGATGGTGTGCTCGGCCTCGTCGCGGCGGACGAAATAGATGAAATTAGCGTCCGGAGAAAACGTAAGGCCCTGGTAGCGAGTGGCTGCCGGGGCAATCACCTGGGTGTTGCTGCCGGTGGCGATGTGGCGGAGCCATAAGGATTGCAGGCCTTCTTCATCGCGCACATGCAGCAGATACCGTCCGTCAGGAGAAAGCGTTGCGAGCGAGACGTGACCATTGCTGGTGAGATTTTCCATGGAGAAGTGTTCGAATGGCAGGTGCGGAGGTTTGTGCAGGAGGGAATAAATACCGAAGGCGGCCGCCGCGGTGACTGCGAGCACCACTGCCACCGTGAACGCCGCGCCGATTTTATTTCTTCGCGCTACCTCCACGAGCACGGAACCGCTCGACTTCATCGCCGCGGGCTGGGCTGCGAGCTCGACTGGCGCGCCCGATCCAGGCGCGTGTGCCGCTCCTGCACTCGCCGCACCGCGACTGGCGGAAGAGGCGGCGGGCGTGCGACCCGAATCCGACTCTCGCTGCAGGCGCTTCAAATCGGCGCGCATCTCGGCGGCGACCTGGTAGCGGACGTCGCGATCCTTTTCGAGCGCTTTATTGAGGATGCGCTCCAGTTCCGCGGGCACTGCCGGGTTCAACGTGACCGGAGCGATCGGCGCATTGTGCAGAATATTGTCGAAGACGACAGCGCTGGTCGTGCCGGGAAATGCAGGCTTACCGGTCACCATCTGATACAAGACGGCGCCGAGCGAAAACAAATCACTGCGCCCATCGATCTCTTCGCCGCGCGCCTGTTCCGGCGACATGTAGGAAATGGTGCCGACGGCCATTCCCGGGCTGGTCAGCAGGGCGGTGTCCACGCCGATGGTTTCGCCGTCGAACTCATCAGACTTGTCACGCAGCAGCTTCGCCAAACCGAAATCCAGGATTTTCACCGCGCTGCGCTCGGTCACGAAAATATTCGCAGGCTTGATGTCGCGATGCACGATGCCTTTTTTGTGGGCGGCGTCGAGTGCGTCGGCGAGCTGGATGCCGATTTCGATGGCTCGTGGAATGGGCAGCGGTCCGCTGGCCAGCACCTTATCGAGCGCCTGCCCTTCCAGCAATTCCATAGCGATGAAGGTGCGGTTGTCGTTTTCTTCGATGGCGTGGATCGTGCAGATTCCCGGATGATTCAGCGAAGAGGCGGAACGCGCTTCACGAAGAAAGCGTTCCAGCGCGGTGGTGTCATGGTCAGCTTCAGGCGGCAGAAATTTCAGCGCCACACGGCGGCCGAGCTTGGTGTCCTCAGCTTCGTAGACCACGCC
The DNA here is from genome assembly GCA_963788725.1 of uncultured Acidobacteriota bacterium. Lineage (GTDB taxonomy): Bacteria > Acidobacteriota > Terriglobia > Acidiferrales > UBA7541 > Acidiferrum. The sequence continues at coordinate 364,430 of CAWBHT010000002.1, forward strand.
CATGCCTCCGCCACCCACTTTGCGGAGAATTTTGTAATGAAGGATGACTTGCCCGTCCACGATGGACGTAAGGTAGCACAGAACTCGCCTTCATCTTGAGCTTGCAGGTGTCTATTGCTCCCAAGAATTGGGCCCATGTGTGGAGTTTTTCGCCTGCGTGCCGGAGGTCGCGGCGGCCCGAGTCCCGCCAGGAGATTTACGCGCTCAAATCGAAGATGCGGTTGTTTATTTGCCCAGCTTGGCGCTGAAAAAGCCTGCCATCTCATCCAACGCTTGGCGCGTTTCCGGAAGTTCGAAGTGATACCAGAACGCGTGGGGTAGCGCTTCATAGACTAGCAGCTGCGAATCTACTCCCGCTTTCCGCAGCACCAGATGCAGCCGCGAAGTGTCGCTGAGCAGCAAGTCTCGCGTGCTGGTTACCAGTAGCGTTGGCGGCATGCCATGCCAATCCGCAAAGATGGGCGACAGCACCGGATCGTCGCGATTCGTTGTGCCTGCATAGGGATCGTCGGATGGCTTTTTCGGGTCGCGCGGCTGCATTCGGCCCGGCAGACCATCGAGGCTGAACAAGTTCTGCGAATCAGTAGGCCGGCTGTAATCGGAATGCACCGAAAATAATCCCAATGCGCCGGGGAGCGGGAGTGCGGCTTGCTTCAGCTTCACCGCGACTTCGGCGGTGAGCGTCGCGCCGGCCGACGTGCCGAAAATACCGACGTTCCGCGGCTTGTACGTCTTCAGCAGCTCTTTGTACACTGCGACCACATCATCGACCGCTGCGGGAAACGGATTCTCCGGTGCCAGCCGGTAGTACACCGACACAACCTTGATCTTCGTCAGATTGCAGACCGGATCGCCTTCGATCAGTGAACCGGAATCGGAATTGAATCCGCCGCCGTGCAGATTGATCAGCACCAGTTTCTTGTTCGCCTCCGGCGTTTCTACTGGAGTGATGATGTCCGTGCGTACTCCCGCGGTGGTGGTCTCCTCGATGTTCACCGGGAAGACGCGCTTCGCCTCGGCCGACTGCTTCTTGCGCCACTCGTCGGTGTGCGCGCGCCGTTCTTCCAGCGTTTGCGCCGCGGTGCTCTTCTTGGTCAGTCCGGTCAGGTACTGCTGGGCCTCTGGGCTCACGGTAGTCGGCATCGGAACGATGCGCGTGACGTGCGCCGTGCCGTCGGGATCGAACGTCGCCGAATCGACCGGCGCGGTGTCCGCGGGCGCCGTGGCTTTACATCCGCAAATAGCTACGCAAATTGCCGCAAACGCGATCACCGCAAATTTTCCCAGCATGATCAGAAGCCCCCATGGAGGAATGGCGGGAAAACGTTAGGTCGCGCGCAAAGGATTGTCAATGCGTCTTGGTAGCACAGGCACTCCTGCCTGTACCTACCGCAGCAAGGCTATTTTGATGCGTTGGCGCTAAATCTCTACGTGACAAAAAGCGCGATTGTCGCAGCTATATTGTGGCGGTGCGGGAACAATGTGAGGCGTGGGCACTACCGTGCACAGGCAAGAGTGCCTGTGCTACTTACTCCTTGGGCGCGTAATATCCCTTGCGCGCGAGCACTTTCAAATCGTGGTTGCTCATGTCCACCTTGATCTTGCGGAATTTTCCGTCGCGCGCGGTGTTGGTCGGGTAGTAGCCCAGCGTGTACTGACTGCGCAGTTCCTCGGAAATCTGATCGAAGGCCTCAGCCAAGTGTTTTTCGTTGTTGACGGTGATCGATCGGCCGCCAGTCTCTTCGGTGATTTTCTTTGCCACGCCACCGTTCCCGCCGAAACGCGGATCAGCTACGAGCAAAATGTGCACAACTGTGTCCGTGCGCTGCGCCGTCTCAATGGCTTCTTCCAGGCGCACCCGGCTGCCTTCGTCTTGAGCGTCGGTTACGATCACAATGGCCTTGCGCCCCGCTTCGCTCGCCAATTTTTCGTTGCACGCCAGATAGATCGCATCATAGAGCGCCGTGCCCGTCTGATGCGCCGTTGGCACCGGCCCAGGGCTGAGTCCGCCACTCATCGGTGTATTGATCCGCGCCTTGCGAATGGCGCGGTCCAATTGGCCGCGATTATCAGTGAAATCGGACAGCAGATCGACGTCGGTGTCGAACGACAGAATTGTGGCCATATCGCCCTTGCGCAGCACGCGATCCATAAACCGGCTGCCCATGTCCTGCACGGCGCCTAACATGAACTGCTCGCTGCCCGACGTGTCCAGAAGCAACGCCAGCGTGATCGGCAGCGTCACTTCCTTGGAGAAGAAGGCGATCTTCTGATCTTGTCCGTCTTCCGCGAGCTTGAAATCGTCCTGTTTCAGATCGGTGACGATGCGCTTGTTTTTATCGCGAACGGTGACGAATAAGTTGACCAGGCTGACCTGGCTGCGGATCGTGGGTTCCTGTTGCGCCGCCTGCGGCACCGCGGAACTAGGCAACGCCGCCCCCAGCAGGGCTACCGTCACGCAGGCCGTCAAAATTTTACTTACAGAACGCATGTATACTTTCCTAGACGCGAGATGCCCGGCCAAATGCATGTTACAGCTGGGGTGCTTCCGTTACCGTGAGATGCGGTGGGACACCACGATGGATGCGTGGAGGCGTTAGAACGCGAGCCATTCGTCTGAAACCAGCGAAGTTTGGCCTGAGGACCATGAAAAGTCTACGAAAAATCGCTGCCGGGAGCTGTGCTGCGTTGGTTCTCACCACTGGCGCCTATGTCTTCGCGCATGCCGCGCAGCAGCCTGCACGCCCCGCGCCCGCGCAGGCAGCAGGACAGGAGAGCGGCGCTCCGCTCAATGATGCGCAGGCGCGTATCACCGTCAATTCCAACCTCGTGGTCCTTCCAGTGACGGTGAAAGACCGCTCGGGCGAGATGGTTCCGGATCTTACACGCGAAGACTTCCGAATCTTTGAAGACAACGTCGAGCAGAAGATCGATGTCTTCAGCGCCGAAGCGTTTCCGTTGTCGATGGTGATCCTGATCGATAACGACCTGAAGGACAAAGATGCTGAGAAGGTTCAGGCCAGCCTGCAGGCGATCCTCGGAGGCATGAGCGAATACGACGAAGCGATGGTCTGCCGCTTCGATCAGTTTTTTCACGTCGGAAAAGGCTTCACCAGAGATCAGGATTTATTGGCGAAGGAACTCAAGCGCACCAATCTCGATACCGAGCCCAGCGTCGGAACGCCGGGAGGACCGTTCACGAACAGTCCCAGCATCAATGGACATTCGGCTATCGATCAGTCCTCGATCGACGGGTCCACGCAGATTATCAAGGGTCAGCCCACCAAGGCGCTCGATGATGCCATGTACGCAGCGTCCACGCTGCTGCACAATCGCCCCCGCAGCCGCCGGCGGCTAATCGTACTGATCTCCGACGGCGTCAACGGCGGCAAAAAATTTAACAAGTTCAGCTATGAGCAGGTGATCAAAGTCTTGCAGGGCGAGAATATCGCTGTTTACGCGATTGCCGTGCCCAGCGCATTTTTCGAGCGGAAACTTTCGCCCATCGACCGTACCGTTTCGCCTCTGATTCGCTACTCCAAGGATTCCGGTGGAGAGATTTATCGCGCTACCAAAGAGGAATCGTTCGAGACCTTCTATGCGCGGCTCACCGAGGAGGCGCGTCACCAGTACACGCTCGCGTACATTCCTCGCGGCACCGATCCCAGCACCGAGTACCATTCCATCGAAGTGCGCGTGAAACGTGAAAGTGTGGACGTCCGCACGCGCGACGGCTACTTCACCGGCCAGTTACCGGGAGCCAGCACGCCATAGCGTGCGACTCCTGCCAGCTTTTTCGCTTCAATCTAGATCTTTCGGCATCGGGACGTACGCTCGCAGCGCCAGGATGTGCGCCTTGGCATCGTCGCCTTTCTGGTTGTAAAAGCCCACCGTGCAGTTCGTGCGAAAGTAATAGGCGTCTCCAGCCTTGGCTGCGTGCAAGCCTTCCACTCCGTCGGTGCCGCCGCCTGCGGCCATCTGGCCTTTTCCGTCGAGAACCAGGTAAATCTCTTCGGCGGTCTCATGGTGATGAGGAAAATTTGTCCCGCCGGGAGCGAAGTCCATCACGAAAAAGTCGGCGACCGCGTAAGCCGTGCTGATGCGATCGCGCTTGGTGTCGCGCGGTCCAATCAGCAGCTTGTACTGCACGGAACTCGGATGGCCGCCGACCGTTTGTTCTTTCAACTCGGAAAGATTGGCAACATCCAGTTTGCCAGGCTGCGAAATCGGAGTTTTAGCTGGGATTTTGACGGTAGCCACGATCAGCTTCAGCGGTTGCGCGCTCGCGTTCGAGACACTGTGTCGCACGTTCGGAGGCAGATAGGTAAAATCATTTTCCATCAGCGGGTGGGATTCGTCGCCATAATGCAAAACGCCATTACCGCCCTCAACGAAATACAACTCCTCCTGATGCGGATACTCCACTGAAGCACACGCTCCGCGAGCATCGACCGTAAGCTCTCCGAATCGCGCCACGCTTTGCAGCACGTGCGAGTCGTGGTCGCCCTCGCCAAAAATTGGACGGTAGTGGCAGGCGCCGCTGGCGAAGTCCACCGCGTGCTCCTGAAGCACCGACACATCTCGATATAGCCATGTAGGTTCTACTTTCCGCTCCTGAGCCAGCAGTGTTGGCGCAACAGCCAGAAACACCCAGATGAGCTTTCGCATTACCCGACCCTCCGACTTACCTCACTCGCAAATCGCGATGCGGGCGAAACTATAGCAAATCGCCGCGCGCGACGGACCAAACCGCATTTCCTGTTGACACTTCGCCAGATGGCTCGTATATGAAACGAAGAGGCTCTGGCGCACCGCTGGTGCTTCCATCGCTCAGCAAGGAGATCCCATGAAGAAGAAGGGCAAGAAGGACGAAAAGGGACCCAAGAAGGGCAAGTAACAACCCGCATTTTTCATCACAAAGGGCGCTGCGATTTCGCAGCGCCCTTTTGCTTCATCCGCTACAAGGCTTAGCTCGACAGAGACTCTTCGTGCGCTGGGCAGATGGGCCGATATGCGCAGCCGCGGCACACAAATCCCCTGCGCGGCGAAAATTCGCCGGCGCGAATATCCGCTGCGGTTTCCTGCACAATCTTTTGCACCTGATCCAGCTGCTTCTTGTCGCGCGTCGTCACTTGCACCGTATTGTCCTGCAAGTAGTGAAATGCCAGCCGCACCGGATTCAGTTCTAAAATCTCTTTCGCGGCGATCGCGTAAATGCTGAGCTGCAGATCCTTCTTCGCATCTACATCTTTGCGCGGCGTTCCCGTTTTGTAATCGATGATCTCGACATTTTTGTGCCCAAGCGCGCTGGTCTGCCCAAGATAATTGATCTGGTCGATCCGGCCATTAATCACCACATTGTTTTCCAGCGGCAACTCGAACGCCTTTTCCTGCTCCAGCACTTCCGGCGGCGCGGCCAGCAGCGCGGAGTGAAATATTCTCAGCTGCTCGATCCCATCCTTTTTGTATTCGCTTTCCTGATACTCGTCTTCGAATCCCGCCGAAATCCACTCGGTTTCGTAAATGCGCGCTACTTCTTCGAATGGAAGCCGCACACCCCGCCGCAGTTGGTCGATCAAACGCTTGATCGCCGTATGCATCACCGCGCCGAAGCTCAAGGTCGCGCGTGGTCCTTCCTTGAGCGACCACAGTCGGCTGAACAAATATTGCTGCGGGCATTTGCGGTGATTGTCGATTGCCGACGCGCTCAGGGTCAGCGGCTCGGAAGATGGCGGATGAAACGTTTCGGCCCAATCGGCAATGCGCGAAAAAATGCGCGGCCGCGCGACTCCCGTACCGAACAGCAAGCTCTCGCCGGGCTGGGCGTTCCCGGATGCCGCCAAAACTTCTTCGCCCGGATGAAGTTTCGGAGCGATCTGCAGCACATCGTGCCGCTTGACCTTCGGCTCCATCAAAATGTCTTCGATGAATGTCGGGATCTTGCCTTTTCTCTCGGCCGCCGTGGTGGTCGTGATCGTGAGCTTGCGCTCCGCCCGCGTCAGCGCCACATAGAACAGCCGCCGTTCTTCCTGAATGTGAAAATCTCCGGCGGGCAGCTCTTCCTTCATCAACGAGGCCGGGAATTCGAACAAGGGGCGTCGCGGCCACGGGGGAAAGCACCCGGAATTTACGCGCAGCAAAAACACATGCGGAAATTCCAATCCCTTTGCCGAGTGCACCGTCATCAGCTGCACCGCGTCATCGGGCGCATCTTCGTCCAGGCAAACCATGCCGTTCGCCTGCTCGAAATAATCCAGATACTCCAGAAACTCCGGCAGCGATCGCGTGTCGCCCTTGGGCTCCCAATCCTTCAGAAATTGCTGCAGCTGCGAAACGTACCGCCGATCACGCGCGCTCGCCAATTGCGGAACACCCAACCACTCCACCACATCGGTAACGATTTCTCGCGCGCTGCGTTTCCGTAATCCCTTGCGTTGCGTTTCCACAAATTCGAATAAGTCCGCCAGCGCCTGCGGTGAAGGATCGAATGGCAGGTCCGATTGCGGCGAGTGCAGCGCATCGTACAGATAGCGTCCGCGTTTTTTGCGCGTCCGCTCCGTCAGCCGCACCAGATCGGGAGGCTCCATGTGCCATGCCGGCGCGGCAAGAACGCGCGCGCAGGCGATATCGTCGAAAGGCCGCACGATCAGCCGCAGATAAGCAAGCACATCGCGCACCAGGGGATGCTCGAGAATGGAAAGTCGCGTTATTACAAACGGGATTTTGCGTTGCGCGAGTTCGTCCACCAGCTGATCGCGATGGGCGTGCTGCCGATAGAGCACCGCAAAATCGCGCCACGGAGTTCCCGCGCCGTGCAGCCGCTCGAGCTCGCCGGCAATCCAGCGCGATTCGTCATCAGCATCCAGCAGCTCAACCACGCGAACGCGCTCGCCCTCCGCGCGCGTGGGCGCCAAAAACTTTTTCGGAAAGTCCGCGCTGACCTCATTCAGCCCGATCACCTGAGTGGCCACGCGCAAAATATTCGGGGTCGACCGGTAGTTCTCCGTCAGCGTCACGCGGAACGGCGTCGAATCCTGCCCGGTCTTCCAGTCGGCGAAGCGCTCGAGAAATAATTTGAAGCTGCCAAACGACGCGCCGCGAAATCGATAGATCGCTTGATCGTTGTCGCCGACAGCGACGATGTTGCGAGGCGGCGCCGAAAGTAAATGCAGCAACTCCAGTTGCGCGATATTGGTGTCCTGAAACTCGTCCACAAGGATGTGCTTATAACGTTCCTGCAGCCGTTCGCGAAGCGCCGCGTCCTTTCGCAGCAGCGCTACCGCCCGCGTGATCAGCGCTCCGAACGAAACGCGCTTCTTCTCGTCCAGTAATTCCTCGCTGGCTTTGTAGGCGCGCGCGATTTCTTTTTGTAGCGCCACATTTTCAGCGCGCTCGTTGTACGTATCTTCATCCAGCACCGCGCGTTCGGCTTCCAGATCGGTGGCCAACGAGTCCGCGTATGCCTGATAGTCGTCGCTGGAAACCAGCTCATCCTGGCAGCGCGAAAAGAAATTGACGAAGTCGCCTAGGAACTGGCCGGGCTCAGCAAGTCGCCGAAATTTTTCCAACTGAAGCCGCGCCATGTTGCGGCGCAAGAGGATCCAGTGATCGGTTTGATCGAGCACCACAAATTCCGGATCGGCTTCCTTCAGCAGCGTCTCGCAAAAAGCGTGGAACGTGACCATCGTCACGTCTTTGCCACGTTCGCCCGTGGCTTTCAGCACGCGCGACTTCATCTCGCCTGCCGCTTTTTTTGTGTACGTCAGGCCCAAGATATTTTCGCCCGACAACGACGGATCGCTTTGTAACAAGTGACGAATGCGCTCGATGATGACCCGCGTCTTGCCGGTGCCGGCGCCTGCGATGACCAGCAGCGGGCCTTCGCCATGGGTAATGGCGCGCCGTTGCGCTTCGTTGACCTTCAGAGGCTCATCGGCAGGGAGTAGCTCGAGGTCAAACAGCGTCCCGGTCATTGAAGGGGACCGCGGAGTGGAAGCTTTTATACGTGGCACAATAAGAGGATAGCGGATTGTCAGGCGAACAGGAAGCGAAGGCCGGGATCAGCGACACGATGTAGCGTATTTCAAGCGGCCAGACCCGGACGGCGCTTCAGCCGCACCCGACGGTCGTTGCAAAAGCAGCACCCCGATCACTACGTCAGCGTGAGAACCTCATCCCGAACGTGATGCAAGCGAATCGATTGCGGCTTGGGACCATCATGAAAGTATCGCTCCACAGTCGTCTTCACGTTTTCGCAGAGTTGCTCCCACGTATCGCCTTGTGCGGACAAATTCTCGGTGTCCGATTCAGCGTCATACCCCCCGGTCACTTCCTTCGTTACTTCGAAAACCACTTCGCTCATCACCGGCAAATCCATCGTTCCCCCTCTGAGTCCGCGTTCGCTCGACGCAAGTCGCGAGCGGCGCGTAAATATCGCGATCATGGTCATTTTTAAGGGTGCGCATCAGAAGAGGGAATCGGCAGAACGCTGTAAATTAGCCCAGACCGGCAAAGGACGTAATACCGGCGCATTGCGACTGGCGGAAAAAACCGACACGCGGGCCGTCGCGTCCCATCAGCGCTGCGACTTTTTGCCGGCGGCAACATCAGCCGAGAATTGCGTCGATTGTCCTCGCGGCACAGAAAGCGAGGTCCACTTTCCGTTCGATTTCGTCGTAAGATGCTTGGCCGCAAACAGAATTTGCCCCACGTGATGCGCGTAATGCGCCACTTGCCGGTTGATGGCCTGCATCACCGAATGCGGTTCCGTTCGAATCGTTACCGTCTTCGTCAGATCGGCGTCGCTCAGCGGCTCCAGCGCATCAAACACGTACTTCCAGCCCGCGCCCCACATGGCCATCAGTTCTTCCCGCGTTTTCGGGGGATCCTCAAACTCCGAGTCGCGATTGCGGTCCGGTTTCTCTCCATCGCTGGTCAGGAAATTTCGCCACCGCGAGCGCATGTTGCCGACCATGTGTTTCACAATGATGGCGATGGAATTCGATTCGGGATCGATGCTCACAAATAGCGCCTGCTCTGGGCACTGTTCCATCGCTCCCTCCGCCAGACGCTTGTAATAGCGAAACAGATCGAGCGAATCCTTTACATACGAGGTGGTGAATTCGTGGGCCATGTCCGCATTTTGCTCCGGCTCCTGCGCACTCGCAAGATTGTTCGTCGATGGCCGAAAGTTTGGTAACTTTTCATAAGGTGACGCGTTGTTAAGAAAAGGGCGGGGAACAATCGAGAGTGCCCGCGGAAAGCTCTTGACATTTCGCTTTTTGTTCGCCTATACTTCGCGCCGCTTGCACTGATTTTTATATGGAGGCATTCATGAGCATTGCGCAATCGCTGCTACCCGAGTTCGATCAAGAGATGCAGAACACCCGCAAGATGTTGGAGCGGATCCCGGACGAAAAATGGAGTTGGAAGCCCCACGAGAAGTCCGGCACGGTAGGCTGGACCGCCGCGCATATCGCCACCATCCCGGAATGGGCGATCATGACTCTCAACACCGAAAGTTTCGACTATGCGCCGCCAGGCGGTTCGTCCTACGTGCCGCCGAAGATTGAGAATCGGCAGCAGACGCTCGCTGCTTTCGATAAAGGCGTGGCCGAGACGCGCAAAGCGATGGAATCCGCCACCGACGACGACATGACCAAAGTCTGGTCGCTGCTTGCGGGAGGGCAGACGGTGTTCGCGTTGCCGCGCGTCGCCGTGTTCCGCTCCATGATCATGAATCACCTGATCCATCATCGCGCGCAGCTCACCGTGTACTACCGCCTTCTCGGCGTGCCCGTGCCCGGTCTATATGGGCCCAGCGCCGACGAGGGTCAGCCCGGCGCCGCAACCGCATAAGTGTGTCCGCAGTCTTCAGACTGCGGGGTTTAGACATAGCGGCGTCCATGCTGAATGTGGGCGCACTATCGAGCAACCGCCATGCGCACCCAAAAGTGTCTGAAGACAAAATTCCAGCAGCTTCGAAGCCGGCAGCGAGGCGGCTGACACCGCCTCGCTGTACCGCGCGCCTTTCCACCGCATCTCGTATAATGGTCTTTCGTGGAGGTGCGGCGTGGATACCCCCGTCATCTTGTCCGCAGTGCGGACGCCAGTAGGAAAATTTCAGGGCGGATTGGCCGGGTTCTCGGCCACCGAACTTGGCGCCAAGGCGGTAGCCGAGGCCATCCGGCGCGCCGGCATCGATGCCAAGGAAGTCGACGAAGCCATCATCGGCAACGTCGTACAGGCCGGACTCGGGCAGAATCCCGCCCGACAGGCGGCGCTACGCGGCGGTTGCGATGCGCGCGTCGCCGCCCTGACCATCAACAAAGTTTGCGGTTCCGGACTCAAAGCTGTGGCGCTGGCGGCGCAGGCTGTGCAGCTCGGCGAATCCGACTTGCGTCGTGGCCGGCGGCATGGAGTCAATGTCCAACTGCCCGTACCTGCTGCCGCAAGCGCGCACCGGGTACCGCCTGGGCGATGGCAAGCTCGTCGATTCCATGATTCACGACGGTCTCTGGGACGCGTACGAAAACTTCCACATGGGCATGACCGGCGAACTCGTGGCCGAAAAATACGGCATTACTCGCGAAGAGCAGGATCAGCTTCGCCGTCGATAGCCATCAGAAAGCCGTTCGCGCGCGAAAATCGTGCTTCTTCGAAGCGCAGATCGTGCCCGATCGAAGTTCCTCAGAAAAAAGGCGATCCCATCGTAATCAAATACTGACGAATCGCCGCGCGAAGACACTTCGCTGGAAGCGCTCGCGCAAGCTTCAGCCCGCGTTCAAGAAAGACGGCACGGTAACTGCCGGCAACGCTCCGGGCACCAACGATGGCGCCGCCGCTCTGGTGGTCACCAGCGAACGCAACGCGCAGCGCCTCGGCAAACAGCCGCATGGCGCGCATCGTTGCGCAAGCCGTCAGCGGCGTCGAGCCGAAATGGGTAATGATGGCGCCAGTCGATGCCGTCGAGAAGCTGCTGACGAAGACCGGCTGGGATCGCGACAAGGATGTCGATCTCGTCGAACTGAACGAGGCATTTGCCGTTGCCGCGATCGCGGTCACCCGCAACTCAAGCTCAATCCCGAAAAAGTGAACGTCAACGGCGGCGCGGTAGCCATCGGCCATCCGATCGGCGCCTGCGGCGCGCGCATTCTGGTCACGCTGCTGTACGAAATGCAGCGCCGCAACCTGAAGCGCGGCATCGCCGCCCTCTGCCTCGGTGGCGGCAACGCCGTTGCCCTCGCCGTCGAGCGCTACTAACGCGAAGGTTCATCGAGCGAATATCGCCATGAAATATTGCCCACTCTGCGACGCCGAATACAGCGACGCGCACGCCAGTTGCAGCGTTTGCGGCGTCGATCTTGTACCTGACAACATGCGCGGCCAGCCGCTTGACGAACGCCAGCGCAAAGAAAAAATCCAGGTCGTGTGGCGTGGCGGCGATCCGCTCGCCGTCAGCGAAGTCATCAACATTTTGCGCGAATCGGGCATCCGGCATCACGTGCAACCAACCAACGAGCATCTCGTTTTTGAACTGGGCATGCCGCGACCTAAATATGCGGTGCGTGTGTTTGCCTCGGACGCCACCAAGGCCAAGGAACTTCTGGCCGACATTCGCGAGAGCGCTCCTTTTTCATTGGGACAAGAGGAGTCCTCCGAAAGTGGCTCAGAGGTGATTAGCGAAACGCGCCGCCCAGCGCATGAGTGGAATCCTACTGCCGCGACTACCGAGATCTGGAGTGGGCAGGATGCGGCACTCGCGGATCTGCTGGAAGTTTGCCTGCGCGAAAATCAAATCGGCGCGCGGCGCGATGCCCAGGCGCCCGGCCAACTCCGTCTCTTCGTAATGCCCGCCGACGAATCCCACGCCCGCGAAATCATCCGCGAAGTCCGCGAAGCCACGCCGCCGGTTTAACTCGCTCCGGGCAACCAACTGAGGCGCGCTTTAGGTGCGCCCTCCGCTTAGGTTGCGTGTCCCTCTCTAAGTTGGCCGTTCAATAGCCGCGTCCGAAAGCGTAGTGGCACCCAACTCGTGCGCGCAGTAGGGACAAAATTTATCTCCCTCCACCACTTCGCGCTTGCACTGCGGACATGCCGGATGCAGGTTGCATTTGCAGTTAGGGCAATAGTTAAACCGCGGCCCCACAGTTGCGCTGCACTGCGGGCAGTTGTACGGCAGCGGCTCCCGCATCAGGAAATAAATAATAAAGCCGACCAGCAGATAAGCCGGACTCAGCACCACCACCAGCAGAGTCCACAGACCTGAACTCATCCCCCGGCGCTTCGCATCGCGATTCACATACGCGATCATGAAAATCCAGATGGAAAGAAAGAGCGACACTCCGGTGATGATTCCTGCGAGCGCCAGCGACTGCATCGCCGGATGCCCATTCAACTCCACTGGAAAAACCGGGCCATTCACGCCCGACAAGTTGATCAAAACCCCGGCCACCTGTGCGATCAGAAACAGCACAAACACGGTCCAGACCAGCCAGCGCGGCACAATCTTGAATTCCTGCCAGAAGCTGAAGTTTTCTCGCTTCCGCCGGAACCGGATCAACCGCATCCGCCGGTTCCACGAATCGCCCATACTTTGTTGAGTCTCAGCCATGCTCATTCCTTCGTCTCGTCACCGCTTGTTTGTCGCCGAACCAAAACTGCGCCCTTGCTCTCCGCTCTCAAATGCGAACCGCAAACTCCTCCCAGCCAATCTCCCTTACGGCATCGAGTCGTGATCGGAAACGCGCGCCGCATTCTCGATCAGCAGAATCACGCCCGCCACGATGGCCGGCAGTGCCCACCACACGCCGAAACTCATCTGCCATAACAACTTTGGAGCGCCTGTGCTCGTCCCCAGCCATTCCAGCCCGCGCCAAACGTAAGGCGCGGTCACTGCGCCGAACAACCACGAAGCGGCGCTCGCCAGCCATACCAGCCGCCATCGCGGCTCTCGCAAATGCAATTCCTGCGCGCGCAAACGCACGCGAAATTGCGTCCTACGCGCCAGATCGCGCGGCACCGGCACCGCCATCGTCCGTAGCGCGCGCAATGCCTGCGCCGTAGCGTTCGCCTTCTCCGCGCAAATCGCGCATTCACTCAAATGCGCCGTAAGCAGTTCCTGCTCCGCAGCCGTAAGCCCCTCCACGCGCTCTTTCGCGATCCATTCCTCCGCGCGCGCGTGCGACAACACTTCTGGTCGGCCGTTCATGCGCCGCCTCCGCCGATCAGCCGCTTCAACTCCTCGAGTCCGCGATACAACCGCGATTTCACCGTCGAAATCGGAGTCGCCTGAATCCTGGCAATCTCATCAAGTTGCAGCTCTTCCTGAAATCGCAACAGCAACACTTCGCGATTCGTCGCTGGAAGCTGCGCCAGCACCGCCTGCATCTGCTCCTGCGCCTCGCCTTGCAGCACCAGCCCGAGCGGCGATTCGCATTTGTCGTCCGCCGGCTCGTATGCCGGCCCCGAACCCTCGCTCTGATCCATCAGCGTATCCAGACTCGACATTTTCTTTTGCCGCTGCCAGTCAATCACCAGATTGCGCGCGATCGTAAACAGCCACGCCTCAAATTTGAACCGCACATCGTACTGATGGCCGCGCTCCAGCACCCGCACCCAGGTCTCCTGAAAAAAATCCTCAGCGCGCTCGCGATCGCCGGTCAGAAACACCAGATAGCGGAACAATCGATATTGATATTGCTCGATCAGCCGATCCAGCAATTCGGGATCGCGCTGGCGCAGCCCTCGGACCAGCGCTTGCCGCTCATCGCTCATCAGCGTCGAGAATAGCGCGGTCAGCCCCTCACCGAACGCCGGCAGCATCGATTGCTGCCGAGCAACCCTCCCCGCCGTGCTCACCCGCGCCGCATCCATCCATGAACTCATCGCGCCCATTCTAGAAGGTATACGACCCACGCCGCCAAAAAGACGCACGCCCATCGCCCTCCCAGTAGCACAGCCACTCCTGGCAGTACGTCGCCCCGGCCAGGTTCTTGGCATGACCATGCCTGACTGTGCCCTGCCGCGCCTCCGCTCCCATACCCATCGACGCCAACCAGCCCCAGATCAGGCCCGCCATCGTCCCTGCTAAAGGAATCCCTGCATACGCTACCCCGCCTCTTCGTAGTAGACTCCGGGTCACTCATCGCGATTCGAGCCCATCCCAGCGGAGGCACGCCATGGCTACCGGTGCAAGTCCCCAGGAATCACTAATCATCCTTTGGGCAGGCGAAGATCCCGCCGTCCACTCCAAGCTGGTCGATCTGCTCAACGCCGTTGGCATCCCTTATAAGGATGTGGCCCTCGGCAACGACCAGGTGGCCCCCACGGCCGACCCGCTGCCGATCGAGTTCAAGCCGCGCTTTGGCTTCGAGATCGCCGTGCCCTCCGGCGACATCACCGCCGCTCGCCAAATTCTCGAGAAGATCCTCGACCAGGAACCCGAGGACCTCGAAATCCCCGCTCAGGACTCCGTGCCGGAAAGTCCAGAGCCGCCGCTGGTCGTGCAAACCGAGTTGCACCCCAATGTGCAGGTCTGGTTCGGCACCGACGACCAAGTCGCCCAATTTCTCACCGCCGCGCTGGAAGAGAATCAGATCCCCATGCACCTCGAAACCGACGGCGGCACGCGCATCTCCGTCGCCGAACCAAACGAAGCCCGCGCCCGCGAAATCGTCCGCGAAGTCACCGAAGCCGAGCCCCCGAAATAACCGCGTGGACGTTGCAAAATTTATCCTGACCCGTTTAATAGCGCGTTGAAATCCGTCCACCGCGCCTAACCCCAGTAGTAAACTCTTCGCCAGTAAACTCTTCGCCGCCACATCTCGGCGAATTCGGAGAAAAAGATTGTCCGTTGATCTGATCACCACTGTCGCAGTCCTCGGCTCCGGCACCATGGGCAACGGCATCGCCCACGTCTTCGCCCGCGCCGGCTACAAAGTAATCCTCCGCGACGTCGAGCAGCGCTTCCTTGATCGCGGCATGGACACCATCGCGAGAAATCTCGATCGCGAAATAAAAAAGGGCAAGCTCGCCGAGTCCGAAAAGGGAACCGTCCTCGGCCGCCTGGTTCCGGTCACCGACATGTCCGCCATCTCCAACGCCGATTTCCTCGTCGAAGCCGTCCCCGAAAAGCTCGATATCAAGCGCCAGGTCCTCAGCGAGGCCGATCACCTCTTGCGCCCCGACGTGATCATCGCCAGCAACACCTCTTCGATCGCCATGACCACTCTCGCGGCTCTGACCAAACGCCCTGAGCGCTTCGTTGGCATGCACTTTATGAATCCGGTTCCCATGATGCCGCTGGTGGAAGTGATCCGCGCGCTGCAAACCAATGACGCGACCTACGCCGCGACCATGGAGCTGGCCAAAAAATTGGGCAAGACGCCCGTCGCCGTCAACGACGCTCCCGGCTTCGTCTCCAATCGCGTCCTCATGCCGCTCATCAATGAAGCCGCCTATTGCGTGCTGGAAGGCGTCGCCACACCCGAAGCCGTCGATCAGGTCATGAAGCTCGGCATGAACCATCCGATGGGCCCGCTCGAGCTCGCCGACTTCATCGGCCTCGATGTCTGCGTCGACATCATGCACGTCCTCCACGAAGGCCTCGGCGATCCCAAGTACCGCGCCTGCCCCCTGCTCAAAAAATACGTAGCCGCCGGCTGGCTAGGCCGCAAATCCTCCCGCGGCTTCTATTCCTATTCCTGACGTGGCCAAACCCAAACAGCTCGATCTGCTCTTGCACAGTGACTACGATCCGCAGGTCTGTTTCGCTCGACTGGTCGGGCAAATCGATGTTCAAAAGCGGACGCTCTTTTCTTTTTCCGGTTTCAAAGGCTCGAAACCCGTGATTGGTTTTATTTCCGGCAACGAATTTAGTCTGCAAAAGCGGAGATTCTGGCGTAACGATTTTGCTCCCGTGTTGTATGCGCGTGTTCTACCCGCAATGAAGGGAGCCCTCATCGAGGCGTATTTCGACTTCCGTACGGAAGTGCTCCTGTTCATGCGCATTTGGTTGATCTTCGCCACGCTCGTTGGAGTTCCCATAGTTCTGGTGTCTTTACGCCGCGCGATGGCCGGAGATTCTGACGCATGGATGGGGGTGGGAATCCCCGTCGCACTGATAGCTTGGGGATTCGTTCTACCTAAGATCGGCAATTTCTTCGGCGTGTCCGAACGCGACTACCTCAGCCGATTTGTCGAGCAGGCGCTGGCAGCGGGAACCGCGACCGGAGAGCGTACAGAAAAGACGTGGCAATCGTCTTTGCGGTAGTAGGGGAACTGAACGGGCCAGTAGACGCCGAAACCGTCGTTGGATAGTTGGAACTGAACGCAGCAGCACCAGGGCGAACCGTCATTGCTTTGAGGCCGGAACTGAACGGAGCAGCCGAAGCAAGTTTGGGGGTGACAGCGGAGCGCCGGCAAAGCGTGTGGCGAAGCTAAGGCGAAAGGAAAGCAAAATAGTATTTGCCTTTTGTTCGCCTATGTGCCATCCTGGCTCGGTCGGTTTTCAACAGGCGCGGCCCCTAGCTTTCTTGCTCGCCAAGCAAAACCTGTCATCCTGAGGGCATCCGACAAGGATGCTGGAAGGATCTCAGCGTAGCCGGCCGGGCAGATGTCGTGAATCTGCACCTGTAGCGGCGGCCTTCCGAGGCCGGCGCCTTTTCAACGGAATGTAAATAGTTGTAGCATCATAGTAAACGAAGTACTAAGATAACCGATCCTTAATAGGAAGCTGATAAGGATCGCGGCGGCACAAGTTTCCTACTTTCCTCTACTGAGGTGTGAAATGGCAGACGAGAAATCCAAGAATGTCGACAACGCAATAGCCATCATCGAAAAGGCCTACGGCAAAGGCGCCATCATGCGTCTGGGCAGCCGCGACGTGCTGGTTCCTGTCAGCGTCATCCCTACCGGATGCTTGTCCTTGGACGCCGCCCTCGGCGTCGGCGGCTTTCCGCGCGGCCGCGTCATCGAGATCTACGGTCCCGAATCCGGCGGCAAAACCACGCTGACTCTCCAGGTGATCGCCGAAGCCCAGAAGCTTGGGGGCCAGGCCGCGTTCATCGACGCCGAACACGCGCTTGATCCGGTGTACGCCCGCCGGCTTGGCGTGGACGTCGACAATCTTCTCGTCTCACAGCCCGACAACGGCGAACAAGCCCTCGAAATCGCTCAGACGCTGATCAATTCCAACGGCGTCGATGTCGTCGTAATCGACTCCGTCGCCGCCCTCGTCCCCAAGGCCGAACTCGAAGGCGACATGGGCGATCCCTCCATGGGCCTCCAGGCACGCCTTATGTCTCAAGCTCTGCGCAAGCTCACCGGCATCGTCTCCAAGTCGCGCACCTGCCTCATCTTCATCAACCAGATCCGCGAAAAGATTGGCGTCATGTTCGGCAATCCGGAAACCACCACCGGTGGCCGCGCGCTCAAGTTTTACGCCTCCATGCGCGTCGACATCCGCCGCATTCAGGCCATCAAAGACGGCGATCGCGTCGTCGGCAATCGCACCCGCGCCAAAGTCGTGAAGAACAAGGTCGCTGCCCCGTTCCGCGAAGCCGAGTTCGACATCATCTACGGCGAAGGCATTTCCCGCGAAGGCGACATCATCGATCTCGGTGTCGACAAGGGCGTGCTCGAAAAGAGCGGCACTTGGATCAGCTTCGGTGGCGAACGCATGGGCCAGGGCCGCGAAAACGCCCGCGTCTTCCTGAAAGAGCACAAAGACATCCGCGACAAACTGGAAGCCGCGCTCCGCAAAAAGATGGAAATTCCTGCGCCCAAGGAAGCCAGCTCAGGCAGCAACGGCGCTAACGGCCAAGCTCCCCAAGCCCAACCCGAAAAGCCTCCAATGAAAGCCGCCGCCGCGGCAGCCGCATCTTCCGACACCAGCCGAGCGCGCCCAACCCGCTAAGCAAATCGTGGCACAGCCATTTCTGGTTGTGCGCCGCTGCGCGTGCCCCAAAACTGCGTCTTGGCAAGGACCGATCCGCCAGTATCAAATCGCTGCCTTTGCATTCGCCAATCCATCAAAGTCAATGGCCTTTGTCCGCGCATTCGCTGCCGACGGCAGTAGCACAGCCACTCCTGGCTGTGCGCGATGTAACAACAATGCGCGGCGTAAAATTCGGCAACGCATCAAACCTCGACTCGCTGCAGAAGCGATTCCAAAACCCGCGGCAATCCCACCACCTCAACCCATTCCACCACCAATTCCTCACTCATCACTACAACCTCGCATACCGCACTCTCGTACAGTCCACCAAAATCACTGCACCAATGACCAGTGAGTGCATGCGAAGCACAAATTTTGGTACTAATCCTGATAGCCTATTGCATCGCTTTTCTTGATCCTCGTACAATTCGGTACATCACAGGAGCCTTGTGTTTCTCCTGGGAACACTCAGCAACGCGCTGCTTTTCGTAAGTTGAACAGAATCAGTCGATTGTCGAGTGGCGGGGTATGTGCTCTATCCGCCGTATCGCAGCATCTGATTCTGAGATGCCGTACACAAACGGGGACCGCGGTTTAAGGGGTTGACCCTAAGAGACTTCTTAGGGTACAAAGCAACACCTCTCTAACCCATCGGCGATCGGGTTACACGCTTTGAGGTGCCAAACAGTGAAGCAATTTTCAAAAGCAGTCCTGGCCGCCGTTCTTGCCGCATCCGTGGCCGCTCCGTTGCCGGCTGCGCCGGCCGCCGGAAAGAGTTCTGTCCGCCACAGCGTGACCCGCTTCCGCGGCGTTCCGACCTTTGCGAACTCCACGCTCGCTGACATCGGGACCTTTGACGATCCCATCGTTCGTGCCGCCGCTGTCGAAGGCCTGGGCCGCTACAATGGCGCCATCGTGGCCGTGGATCCCAATACCGGCCGCGTTCTCACAGTCGTAAATCAAAAGATTGCTTTTGGCTCTGGCTACATCCCCTGCTCCACCATCAAGCCGACCGTTGCACTCGCCGCTCTGGAAGAGAACGTCATTACCCGCGACACTATGCTCAAGGTTCGCGGCCGCAACAAGTACATGAACCTTACCGACGCGCTCGCGCACTCCAATAACGAATTCTTCGAGCAGCTCGGCGTTCGTATGGGTTTCGCAACCGTCTCGAAGTACGCCCGTCTGCTCGGCCTCGGCGAACTCGCCGGCTACAACTTGCCCGAAGAGCATCCTGGCTCGTTCCCCATGGCGCCTCCAGCGCACGGCGGCGTGGCCCGCATGTCCAGCTTTGGCGAAGGCATTCAAATCACTCCGTTCCAGCTCGTTTCACTGGCCGCGGCATTCGCCAACGGCGGCACGCTCTACTATCTGCAATATCCGCGCACCCCGGATGACATTCAGGGATTTGCTCCGCGCGTTAAGCGCGATCTGAACATCGCTACCGTGCTTCCGGAAATTCGTGAAGGTATGCTCGCCGCCGTTCTCTACGGCACCGGCAAGCGCAGCTTCGACTCTGGCGGCGACGAAATGCCGCTCGGAAAAACTGGCACCTGCAACGATCCGACTTCCCGCGTAGGCTGGTTCGTCACCTATGCCGACGAAGCGCATCCGAAAATCGCCCTCGCCGTTCTTCTCCGCGGCAGTTCGCGCCAGGTGATTGGCCCCACCGCCGCCCAGGTCGCCGGCCGCATCTACCGCCGCCTGCGCGAGCAAAATTACTTCGCCACCGCCACTCAGCCCAACAACACCATGAAGCCCGTCACAGTAGTGGACACCGGCAACGGCCGCTGACAACCGCACTCACCTCACGTCCAACCAGTCGGCATTCTCGTGCGGACCAGTTGGCTGCCGTTACTGACTAAGAAGCGCCCAGTGTTGGTGTTCCGCGCAGGCCAAGAATTGTTCTCAGGTTTAACCTTTCCCTCTCTTCCCTCCATTTGGTTTTCTCTCGCCACCGTGCCCCTCACGTTGGCTCTCGCGCTGCTGTCTGCGCGCGGGTCACTGGAAGTTGTAGGGGCGTCGCTTTAGCCGCCCTGCCACCGCGGCCGCCGTCATCTCAATAGTCAACTCGCAGCAGCACCATCGCTCCCCGGCCCCAACAACCGGCTCCCGTAAAATCAAACATCCTGCCAATAAATCGTGAATCGCCCGTGCTAAGCTGTTTCGTGTCCACCCTGCTTAGCTCCGTTCCCGCCACCTTGTTTCACTCTCCGTTACCAAGCGTTTTGGGCCCGCTGCTTTGTTTTCATAAGCTTACGCATTCTTGTTCTCACTCTGTCGGAGAAGTTTTCAGCTCAAGTCCTTCAGAATCAGGCAGTTGCGCACTCTTCAGCCGAAACCACCCGGGTGGGGGGTGCCACCCTTGGCTATCAGGCAAATGTCTGCGCGTGACGACGCCTCGCGCCATCTGCGATGTTCGGGTACCCGCAAGCGGCCGCCAATCGAGCAAGGAAATTGGAAGGCTGCCACGCAGGTGGCTGACGCGCAGTTTTCCGAGATTTACAGCATTTCTCGCGACATTTCGTGCATTTGGCAGCACATTTACGGCGCTCGCTCGACCGCGACGCTATCCCAACGGTCTCAGTTTCTTCGCCATTTGCTCTCGGTTTTGACATCGCTTAGCCGAACATTCTGCAACGGTTACGCGCGCCCGACATCAAATCGTTATCCGCTGCAACTGCACCACGTATACTTCTTATATGGATGAAGCCGCCAAACTCGCTCCTTTTCCGCTGATGGGTGAAGCTGATCCCGTTCCCGCGAGCCTGTTTGTGTCCTATCCCGAGCAGGCCAACACGCTTTCCCTGCTGTACGAAGTTAGTCGCGAAATCACTTCCATTCTGGACCGTGAGGAGCTTCTTCGCCGTGTCGCGCAGCGCGTAAAAAAACTGGTCAACTATCACGTCTTCACGGTGATGCTCTTCAACGAGCGCACACAGCATCTGGAAAGCACCTTCTCCCAGCGCTACGGCGATACCATTCCTTCGCGGCTAACCATCCCTCTGCACACCGGACTGACCGGCACCGCGGCTGGCCAGCGCCGCGTTTTGCGCGTCAACGACACGCTGGAAGACGCTCGCTACATCAAATGCGATGTGGGCTACGACACCCGCTCCGAACTCGTCGTACCCCTGCTGTTGCAGGATCGGTTGATCGGCGTGGTTGATCTGGAAAGTACCGAAGCCAACGCATTCACCGCCGAGCACGAGCGCATGCTTGCTACTCTTGGCTCATTCATCGCCATCGCGCTGGAAAACGCTCGGCTCTTTCAGGATGCTCGCGAAAATGAGCTGCGTCTTCAGGACGATCTGTCGACAGCGCGCGAGATTCAGCGACAACTTCTGCCCACTGGCGCGCGTGAAGTCCCGGGCATCGATCTCGCGTCTGCTTATTGCTCGGCCCGCGAACTCGGTGGCGATTTTTACGATTTTCTTCCTTACGGCGAGGGGCGTCTGGCCCTGGTGCTGGGCGATGTGTCTGGAAAGGGAACCGCCGCCGCGCTCTTTGGTTCATTGGCCATCGGAACAATTCGCGAGCACATCGTCGATCATCCGTGCCCACCGCACGAAATGCTCGCCATGCTAAATAATCGGCTTAATGGCGCGCGTCTCGACAGCCGCTTCATCGCCACACTCTTCGCAGTCTACGAAGCCGGCTCGCGGCGCTTGACGATGTCGAATGCCGGCGCGCCTTATCCGATTCTGGTGCGTGATGGCGACGGTTGAATCCATTCGCATTGCGGGAATTCCGCTGGGCCTGTATCCAGACACGGAGTACGAGGAAATTACTTTGGAGCTGCAACCTGGCGATGCCATTCTGTTCGCCTCGGACGGCATTCTCGAAGCGGAAAATTCAAACCTTGAGGAGTTCGGCAACGACCGGCTTTCGGCCGTACTCGCCGGTATCACTCCGCAGGATTCCGCCAGCGATATCGCCGATAAAATCGTAACCGCCACCGATCAGCACGTCGGCGCAGGCCTTCAGGCCCGCGATGACCGCACGCTGCTGGTCCTTCGCGTCACCGACCACACCAGCTCCGACTTCTCCAAACTCCCCATCATCTACTGACGCTACCGTCACGCCACCAAACTAACGTGAACCGGTGGAAACGATGGGCGCTACGACGGTAGCGGTAATCGGCGGCGCGGAATTCTGCAGCAAAGGGAGCCAGTGCTCGCGCACTAATGCAAATTCCGGCCAATATTTTTTGCTGACCGGGTCGGACGGTGGCAATCCCAGCTTCTCGAAATTCTGAAATTGTCCGCGCTGCATAATTCGGAAGTCCAGATGCGGCCCGGTGGAAAGTCCGGTGCTGCCGACCAGGCCGATGGTTTTGCCGATCTCGACATGCTCGCCTTGCCGCACGTACATCCGCGACAAATGCAAATACATCGTCTCGTATCCGTTAGTATGCGCGATCTGCACCATGTTTCCTTCGCCGCCTTTGCGGCCGGCGAAAACCACGCGGCCTGCGCCGATGGTTTGCACCGGAGTTCCGACGGGCGCGCCGTAGTCGGTGCCCATGTGCGGCCGAAAGCGTTTCAGGATCGGATGAAATCTGGCTTTGCTGAAATGCGATGTGACCGGCGCGCCGAATTTCAGAGGTGAGCGCAGAAAAGACTTTTGCAGCGCTTTGCCGTCGGCGGTGTAGTAGCCCGGCCGGCCAGTTTCGTCATGGAAGAGCAGGGCCTGATATTTTCGTCCGCCATTGTTGTATTCGGCGGCGAGAATTTTTCCGTAGCCCGCGGTTTTGCCGTCGGCATATTTCTTTTTCTCGATGACTACGTGGAACGTGTCGCCTTTTCGCGGGTCGGTATAGAAGTCGAGGTCATACCCAAAAATCTGCGCGAGGTGCATGGCTAATTCCGGCGATTCGCCCGTCTGCACCATGGCGTTGAACAGCGAGTCGTCAATCTTTCCTGCCACATTGGCGATTTCCGTCTTCGACGGAATGGGTTTCACATCTGCTGAGAAATTGTGATTGGCGGCGCTGATCTGCAGCATGCGGTCAGCGTCAATTTTGTAGTCGATTTCTCGCAAGGCGCCATCGGGATTGCGCATCACGACGATGGTGTTTCCTGCACGCACCTGCCGCATGTTGAAAGCGCGCTGCGCGACATTGGAAATCGCGGCGGCATCTTCAGCGCTGATGCCTGATTTTTGCAGCGCGGATGGGAAATTATCTCCGCGTCCGATTTTGGTTTCGAGCGGCGGAATTTCCTTCTGCGCTTCTTCCTTTACTTCTTCGGTGTGAGCCTGATCGGCTTCGCGAATCACTTCTTCGTCGAGTTTGTGCTGGCGGTGCCAGGCGAAGACCCCGATGCCGGCCAGCAGCGTGAGCGCTACCGCCGGAATAAAAAGCAGGCTGCGATTCAAACTTCCTCCCCGATCCACTTGGTTCGAAAAACTATCTAGGTAGAAAAACTATCGCATTCTTTTTGCCTGAAGACGAGAGCCGGGTCAAACCCGAAATTCGGAGCTATGGCTTCAAAGGCCAACACGCGCTGATATCCGAAGAAGCTGCGCATGATGGGCCTAACCTTTTTGTGGCTGGCATAGTCTATCTATGGTATGACCACAGTGCGAAGCATAGGTTGTCTATGCCACGTAGGGAGGGAACCGGCTCAACTCAGCGAGTTGCCGTCAGTGCTTGTGTTCAGGGCAAGGCGTGCTGAAGCGCGGGCCCTACATGAACGGAAGTGGTGGTTTGCTGAGGTTGGCACAGGCAGGAGTGCCTGTGCTACTGGAGACGACATGAATCGGGATGAGCTTTTGCCAGGGACCCTGCACTTGTTGATATTGCGGACTTTGGCGCGCAATGGCGAGATGCATGGGTACGAGATTGCGAAGTCCATTCAACAGATTTCGCGGGATGTGTTGCAGGTGGAAGAGGGATCGCTGTATCCGGCGCTGCAGAGAATGCTGATCAAGGGATGGGTGAAGGCGGAATGGGGAGCGACCGCGGAGAATCGGCGGGCTCGCTATTACAAGCTGACCATTGCGGGGAAGAAGCAGATGGAAGTGGAGACCGAGCAGTTTGAACGGGTGATCGGGGCGATTGCGCGGGTGATTCAGACGGCGTGAAGAAAGAGGACGGTCGAAAGTAGCGATGTAAGGAAGTGACGAAGAAAGATTCGGGCTTCGCGATGGGTTGATGGCAAGACGCGGTGGCCCGCGAGGGGACGAGCCCCCCGTACAGAGACGGCCTACAGCACGCGACGCTTGCGGCGAATTGGCAACGGTTGACAGTGAACGGCCGCGATCCATGCCGTCACGGTGATCGACGGGTCTCGCGAATAACGGAGTGATAGCGGCACGGTTTCGATGGTGGGGCGGACGATGAGCATGATTGGTGAAATTTGGCGGCGGATTGCGGTGCTGATGCGGCGGCGGGTGGCGGCGCGGGAGTTGGATGAGGAGATGCGGTTGCATCGGGAGATGAAGGAGCGGGAGCTGCTGGCGGAGGCTGCGTTGACGCGCGGAAGTGGCGGCATCAGCGATGAAGATAAGACAGAGGCGCGGTATGCGGCGGCGCGGGCGTTTGGGAATGCGACGACGCTTGAGCGAGCGCGGACGTGAGGCTTGGGGTTGGAGATGGCTGGAAGATTTGGTGCAGGATTTGCAGTTCGCGGTGCGCGGTATTGCGGAAGAGTCCGGGGTTCACAGCGACGGCGGTGATCACGTTGGCGCTGGGGATTGGAGCGAACACCGCGATTTTCAGCGTGGTGAATACGGTGCTGCTGCAGAAGTTGCCCTACCGCGATCCGGGGCGACTGGTTTGGGTGGAGGAATATGCTCCGCGAATGAACGATGCGGCGACGCCGAACCCGGCCTATACGAATTGGGCGCTGAACAATCACACATTCGAAACGATGGCGGCACTGGGCGGCGGCGCACCAATGAATTTGACGAAGGCGGGCGTGCCCGAACAGGTCGATTCCGGACTGATTACGCCAAATCTGTTGGAGATGCTGGGCGTGCGTCCCGCGCTGGGCCGGCCCTTTACCGCGGAAGAAGGGCTGCCCGGAGGCCCTAATGCGGTGATCCTGACGGACGGGTTGTGGCGAAGAAAATTCGGGGCCGAGCCGAATATCGTTGGCAAGGGCGTAGTGTTGAACGATCAGAGCTACACGGTGGTAGGAGTGATGCCGCCGGAGTTCCGATTCCCGCAGCGCGGATTCAAACCAGAGCTATTGGCCGCGTTTCAGCTACCGCCCAAGGTCGACTGGTCATCCATGCGCATGCAGTTGACGCAGACGATTGGTAGATTGAAGCCGCACGTAACGATGCAAGAAGCGCAGGCTGATCTGGCCGAGCTGAGCAAACGCAGCACCGCAGCTATGCCGGCGGGTTTTGCGCACATGAGAGCGGATCTGCAAGTTCACACGACCCGACTGCACGACAAGCTGGTGGGCGATGTACGGCCGACGTTGCTGATGCTGCTGGCGGCGGTGGGCGGCGTGCTGCTGATCGCGTGCGTGAACATTGCCAATTTACAGCTGGCGCGAACGGCGAATCGGCAGAAGGAACTGGCAGTACGCGCGGCGATCGGAGCAAGCCGCCTGCGGCTGATGCGGCAATTGCTAACTGAAGGAGCGTTGATCGCGTTTTTAGGCGGAGCGCTCGGATGGGCGATTGCGCTAGCGGGAGTTCGGCTGCTGCAAGTGTATGCGCCGGAAAATTTTCTGCAGGCGCAGAACATCTCGATGGATAGATGGGTGCTGTTGTTCCTGCTGGGAACGACGTGCGCGACGGTGGCGCTATTTGGCGCGATTCCTTCGCTGCGCGCGTCCAAGCCGGACGTGGATACGCGGTTGAAGGATGGGCGCGATACCGCCAGCAGTAGTTCCGGCCAGCGAAGGTTGCGGAGCGCGCTGGCGGTGTGCGAGCTTGCTTTGGCGGTGGTGCTGGTGGCGGCTTCCGGACTGCTGTTACGAAGTTTCGTCCTGCTGTCGAATGTCGATCCGGGATTCGATGCCAAGAATGTGCTGACCATATCGGTGATGCTGCCGATGAAATATAAGGATACGGTGAAACGGAATGCATTTTACGACGAGGTGCTCCGAAAATTGCGGGCGCTGCCCGGCGTACGCTCCGCCGGGCTGACGACGTCGCTGCCTTTGACGAACTTCACGCAGATGCGCACATTTTCCGTGGAGGGCCAGCCTGACAAGTTGACTGAGCAGATGCCGCCTGTCGTGGTGGAAGACGTGGGGTTGGGCTACCTCGAGACGCTGCGCGTGCCTTTGCTGGCCGGGAGGGTGTTCGAAGAGCTGGATTCGAAGTCGGAGACGCACAAAGTAATCGTCAACCAGACGTTCGTGCAGAAATATCTGGGAGGCGATACGCAGACGGCGGTGGGAAAGAGACTGCGATTTGGCGGAGGTCCCGGCGCGCCACCGTTGCCGTGGGAGACCATTGTTGGCGTGGTTGCGAGTGTACGTCACGCCAAGCTGGATCGCGAGCCCGATCCACAGCTATACGTGGCGAACGGCCACGGCGGACTGCCCGAGACACTGGCCGGAATCGCACTGCGGACCGATGGCGATCCGCGAAGCCTGGCCGGACCGGTGCGCGACGCGATGCAGGAGGTCGATCCAGAGCAGCCAATCTTCGACGTAAAGACAATGGAGGCGCGAATTGCGAATGCGGCGTCTGGGACGCGCTTCAATGCGACGCTGCTGGGATTTTTTGGATTTGTGGCGCTGGCGCTGGCGGCGGTGGGCGTCTACGGTGTGATTGCGTATTCGGTGGCGGAGCGGACGCATGAGATCGGGATTCGTGTGGCTTTGGGCGCGAGTCGGGCTGATGTAGCGAGCATGGTGATGACTCAGGGGACAGTGATGACACTTGCGGGGCTGGTGGTTGGATTGATCGGGGCGTGGTTGGCGACGCGATATATCGCGAGCTTGCTGTATGGAATTACGCCTGGTGATCCGCTGACGCTGAGCGGAGCGGCGGTGATTTTGGGACTTGTTGCGATGACGGCTTGTTATTTGCCGGCGCGGCGGGCGATGAGGGTGGATCCGATGATGGCGTTGCGGCATGAGTGAAAGATTGCAATTAATGCGTTGAAGATTTTTGGGGCTTCGCGATGCGTTGATGGCAAGACGCGGCGGCCCGGGAGGGGACTAGCCCCTCCCGTACGGGAATCGCAGAATTTCGTACCCGGAGTGCACGATTCGATCCGCTGCGGCGGGAACCTTCGAGCGCCATGGCGGAACCCACCTGCTCAGATAATCCCGGTCCCTAGGTGACGATGAGTGTGGCTGCCTGCGTGCCGTTGTTCGGCCGATCTTAGGCGGTGGCTTGGGCGGCGGCGCCTTTGAAGAACATCAGCAGATCCTGGTTGATCTGATCTTTCAGAGTGGAAGGCATGCCGTGGGGCGCGCCGGGATAGACCTTCAGCGTGGCGCCTTTGATCATTTTTGAAGATTGCATGGCGGCTGCGCCGATGGGGACGATCTGGTCGTCGTCGCCGTGCATCACGAGAGTGGGCACATCGAATTTTTTCAGGTCTTCGGTGAAATCGGTTTCGGAAAAGGCTTTGATGCAGTCGTAGGCGCGCTTTCAAGCCGCAGACCATCGATTGCAGCCAAAAGAAATCGCGCAGACCTTGAGAGACTTTGTTTCCGGGGCGATTCGCGCCGTAAAACGGTGCACTGAGATCTTTGAAGAATTGAGAGCGGTCAGCTTGCACGCCGGCGCGGATGTCGTCGAACGCTTTCATCGGCAGCCCGCCGGGATTTGCTTCGGTTTTGAGCATGAGCGGAGGAACCGCGCTGATCAGCACGGCCTTAGCGACGCGCTTCGATCCGTGCCGGCCGATGTAGCGGGCAACTTCGCCGCCTCCGGTGGAGTGGCCGACGTGAATGGCGTCGTGGAGATCGAGTTTTTCGGTGAGCGCAGCGAGATCGTCGGCGTAGGTGTTCATTTCGTTGCCGTCCCAGGTTTGGGTCGGAGCGGCCATGACCGCGGCGATCGTGCGCGATGCAGCGATAGCCGTGTTCGGCCAGGAAGAGCATCTGATCTTCCCAGGCATCTGAGCTGAGCGGCCAGCCGTGAGAAAAGACAACCGGTTGGCCGGTGCCCCAGTCTTTGTAATAGATGTGCGCGCCGTCTTTCGTTTCGATGAATGGCATGAACGCCTCCTTCAGGTGGCTTGGGCGGACATTATGCGATTGGAGAGGGGACGTTGAAAGTTAAAAGTTGGAGAAGATCGATGGGGACTTTGCGAATCGAAAAATTGCGCCAGCGGAGAGTTGGGCTCGGGCTTGCTTGTGGTGGAATCTACCCGCACCCTGAAAGGCGCAGGTGCGGCACACGCGGCGCGCATGTATGCGCCAATTTTCTTGGTCGTTAGTTGGGAGACGACTGCGAGTTCGCGGAGGCGGCGGATTTTGCGGCGCGATCCAGGAGCAGCGTGCGTTCGCGGGCGTTTTGCGTGAGGGCGGCGGCGCGGGTGAACTCGGTGGCCGCTTCGGTGAAGCGCCGCAATTTGTCGAGGAGATCGCCGCGGACGGTGGGAAGGAGATGGTAGGACTTGAGCGTGGGTTCGCTGGCAATGGCGTCGATGATTTCGAGGCCGGCTGCGGGGCCGAACGCCATCGAGACAGCTACCGCGCGATTGAGTTCGACGACTGGAGACGGATTCAGTTGCGCCAAGGCATCGTAGAGAGCGGCGATGCGCGGCCAGTCAGTCTGGTCGGCGGCGCGGGCGCGCGCGTGACACGCGGCGATGGCCGCTTGTAGTGCGTAGGGACCGAGCGAGCCGCCGAGAGCTTCGGCGCTTTCGAGTTCGGCGAGCCCGTGGCGGATTAACACGTGATCCCAGCGAGTGCGGTCCTGATCGAGCAGAAGAATCGGTTCGCCGGTGGGGCTGACGCGTGCTCTTGTGCGCGAAGCCTGGATTTCCATCAACGCAACGAGGCCGTGCACTTCCGGCTCATTCGGAACAAGACCGGCAAGAATGCGACCGAGGCGGAGAGCGTCTTCGCAGAGCGCGGGACGCATCCAGTCTTCGCCAGCAGTGGCGGCGTAGCCTTCGTTGAAAATCAAGTAGATGACTTCGAGGACGGAAGAGAGGCGCTCGGCCCGATCGGGGCCGCTGGGCACTTCGAACGGCACGCGCGCTTCGGTGAGCGTGCGCTTGGCGCGAACGATGCGCTGCGCGATGGTGGGCTCCGGCGCAAGATAGGCGCGCGCGATTTCTGTGGTAGTCAGGCCACCGAGAAGGCGAAGGGTGAGCGCAACGCGCGCATCGGTGGACAGAACCGGATGACACGAAACGAAGACGAGGCGTAGAAGATCGTCTTCGATGTGGTCGGGTTCGGGGATGTCGAAGTTCGCCATGGCGGAATCTTGTTGCGATTTGAGTTCGCGTCCCAGCTCTTCGTGCTTGCGTTCCAGAAGCTTGTTGCGGCGAAAGTGATCGATGGCGCGATGCTTGGCCGTGGCCATCAGCCAGGCGCCGGGATTGTCGGGGATTCCAGTTGTCGGCCATTTTTCCAAGGCGGTGACCAGGGCGTCTTGCGCGAGCTCTTCGGCAATGCCGACATCCCGAACGATGCGCGCCAAGCCGGCGATCAAACGCGCGGACTCGATACGCCAGACGGCGTCGATTGCGCGGTGAATGTCTTCGGAAGACATGGCGGCCTTTTACGTTATGTCAGAAGTGTATTTTGGAAAAGGCCGCCGGTCGGTGCAGCGCTCGTCGGTCAGGCTTTTCCGGCGCTCTGGGAAGCCTTCAAATTGTTCAGCGTCTCGTAATTCTTCTGGACGTCCTGCGGAGCTTCGAAAAGCTGGCGGATTTCCGTTTCGCCGGTGCCCATGTGCGCCAGGAACTCCTTAGCGTAGGCGATCGCTTGTTCTTTGGAGTCTGCGTTGAGGATGGCGAAGCCGCCGACGACCTCTTTCGATTCGGTGAAGGGGCCGTCAGTTACGGTGAATTTGCCGTTCTCAACGCGTACTCGCGCCCCCATTGAGCTCGGAAGGCAGCCTTCGGTGGAGACCAGTTTACCGGACTTCATGCCTTCTTCAATCATCTTGCCCATCGCGCACATTTCCTGTTCCGTGGGCGGCGTGTTGCGCTCGATGTTTTTGTAGATGCTCAGGAATCGCATATTGGTGTTCTCCTTATTTCTTGCGTGCGACGAGTTTTAACTGCGGCGCGTCGGAGCCGGAACTCTAAATGCTGCTGTGAAACTCCGCTCCATTACGCGACGAACGAGCTGGCCTGGAATCGACATGACTTCTGATTTTTCCTCAGCGGTCAGCGAGCCGTCAAATGCGCGAGTGAGGACCACTTCGACGATCACGCAAACCAGAGCGTCGGCTTGCGATGTGCACCGTTCTTGCGGGTTCGCAGTGCTGGTGGTGAGGTGGGCAAGACCGCGCGTGAGTACCTCGTCATAGATTTGCCAGAACATCCGGCCGGCGATGGCGCAAGCGAGTTCGGAGGCGCGGCTGGGGACGTCGATGGCGCTGAGCACGCTGGTGAAGCAGGGCGCGATCGCCGCGGTTGCCAGAAGTACGGTGCTGATGAGTGCTTTTTTCATGTTCGTGTCCTCCTCTCGCTTGAACTTGCTGTTCCAGAAAAATCTTGCCAAGTCGGAACGGTCCGGGAGGGGACGAGCCCCTCCCCTACAAACCAAAAACCAGTTGCTGCCACATCGGAATGGAGTGAACGGAACCCAGTGGTGAGCCGCGGCTCGATTACTTTGTTTGCTTTTTCAGTTCTTTGCCCAGGTCTTTGGCACGGTCGATGGCTTCGCTCGGGCCGAAGTCTTCCATCTCGAAGAACGGGCGGATCTCGATTTCGGCTTCGGGCTGCAGGCCGGGCTCAAACGGCACGCGCTTGGCCCACTCGATGGCTTCTTCCTTGGACTTGACCTGAATGATCCAGTAACCGGCGATCAGTTCTTTCGCCTCGGCGAACGGCCCGTCGGTCACGGTGCGCTTGCCGTTGGTGAATTTCACGCGCGTACCTTGGGAGCTGGCCTTCAATCCGGAAAGATCGAGCAAGACGCCCGCCTTCATCAGCTCTTCGTTGTACTTGCCCATGGCGGAGAGAAGCTTTTCGCTGGGCATTTTGCCGGCTTCGGACTCTTTTGTGGCTTTTACAATCATCATGAAACGCATGGCCGATCTCCTTCGCTTTGTTGTGTTTCCGGCTAGTTGCCGGATGCTGCTTGCTTGTTTCTGCCTTCATTTAGACGACGAAGGTCGGCGCGGGAAATCGACAATGGATGGAACTATTTTCGGTGGCTGGGGCTTAGCGGAGGGGGAACAGAGTGCGGAGGCGTGGTTCACGGAGATAGAGGCCAAGCCAGAGCATAGCCCCGAGATACGTCGGGAACAGAATGTGGCTAAACAGGGGATTGCCGAGGCGGAGATGGGTGCAGACCGCGCCGCCGAGGTACGCAGAGAGAAGGACAGCGCCCAGGACGGACGTTTGCGGGACGGAGTAAAGGATCACGCAGAATAGCAGGATGACACCGATCGTGAAGACGGCCGAGGCAGAGAAGCCGAGCTTGGCGGAGGCGTCGAGGACCATGGGAAGCTTCAACAATTTCATGACGGAGTCCATGAGCAGAAAGAGAACGACTAGCGTACTGAGCACGTGGCCGGTCCATTTTTGGGCCTTTGATGGCGTCGCGGTGTGTAGCGTGGCGTCCATGAGAGTTCTCCTGAGATCGATAGCTGGAATCATGGGACCTAGATAGTGACGGAACGAGGCTAGGCAAAGGCCGAGTTGCGGGCGCGCTAAAGCCTTGCTGGCAGACTTGATAGAGTTCTGCTGTGGTCGATCTGCGCGCCGAAAATTAATCGGAGCGTAGCGCTTGGATCACGTCGACGCGGGCTGCGCGGGCTGCCGGCAGGTACGAGGCGACGATTGCGGCGATGAGCAGGACCGCGGCGGAGGCGACCACCGGCAACGCCGTTGGCATGTGCAGTTCCGGCACATAGCCGCCCGCCAGACGGGCGAGCAGATACCCCAAGCCCGCGCCGGCGACGACACCCGCTCCAGCCATCACGGCACCTTCCGCGATCACGGTAGCGAGCAGACGGATGGGCTGCGAGCCGATCGCCAAGCGGATGCCGAATTCGCGAGTGCGCGCACTTACGGAGAAGGCCAGCACCCCGGCAACGCCCACGAGGGCAATGGCGAGCGCCACGGCTGCGAATCCGCCGAACACAATGGAGTTCAGGCGATCGGGCGTCAACACTTCCGCGCGGATATCTTCCAGCGTGGCAGCGTGCTCGACGGGTTGATCGACGGACATGTCGCGCACAATGCGCGTTATTGGTGTGACCAGCGCGTACGGATCCATGCGCGTGTGCACGAACAAGCGGCCGCCGAAAATACCTACGCCGTTGTCGGAGAGGTTGTCCGGGACTTGGCCAAACGGGTGGTAGACGGTCAAAGCCGCCTCGGGAACGATGTGCTCGTCGTCTACATCGGCGGCGACGCCAACGATGCGGCGGGGACCTTTGCTCACGCTGATGAAATCCATCACCGGATCGCTCCACATGATGTGCCGGTTAAGAGGATCCTGACCCGGGAATACGCGTTGCGCGACACTCTCGCTGATAATCACGACAGGCTCGCTGCCGCGGCGATCGTTGTCGTTGAAGTCGCGGCCTTCCACGATGCGAACGCCGAGCGCGGGGAAGAATCCGGGTGACACTGCGCGGAATTGCGCGCGCGGGTCGTTCTTATGGTTCGCATCAACGTGGCCTTCGCCCGCGAATTGGAAGCCGGGACCGAAGCCGCCGGCATCACGCCAAGGTACGTTGGTGCCAAGAGCTACCTGGTCCACACCGGGAAGCTGTTGGATGCGGCGGATGGTGTCCCGATAGAAGTTGATGATCTGGTCGGGGGTTTTGCCGTAGGACATCACGGGCATATTCATCGCCAACACGCGGCTCATGTCGAAGCCGGTTTGCTGGGCTTGCAGCGTAAGCAAGGTTTTGATCAACATGCTGGCTCCAGCAAGGAGCATGAACGATGCGGCGATTTGTGTGACCGCGAAGATGCGCAGACGGCGGCTGGTGCTGCCGGTAATGCGCACGCCGCCGCTGGCTAAGCCGAATCCTTGGGAGGCGTTGGCAGAGGGCAGACGCGGAACGAACGCGAGCAGGATGGCGGCGACAATCGCCAGGCCGAAGCCGACCCAAAGCATGCTGGGGTCGACGGTGAGTTCGAGAGCGCGAACGGAGAACCGCGATGCGTAGCGGGCGAGAATAGACACCATTGGGCGAGCGCTGATGACGCCCAGAATCGCACCAATGCCGCAGAGGATCAGGCTTTCCGCAAGCAGCGTGCGGCGCAGGGCGCCAGTGGTAGCGCCAAGAGCGGCACGGATGGCGAGCTCGCCTTCGCGGCGAACGCTACGTGCCAAAATCAGGTTGGCGACGTTGGAAACGGCAATCACGAAGATGAGCACCGACGAAGCCAGCAGAACCCAGAGTATGGTTTTCGCGCCGGAGGTGATCTGGTCGCGTAGCAGCACGGCATGGATGCGGTTGTCGCCATTGGGGGCGTAGTCGGACGAATGCTCGCGGACCATGGCGTTGTACACGGTGTTGAGCTCAGCGTTGGCAGATTGCAGCGTTTGGCCGGGGGCGAGGCGACCGAACAGTTCGGTCATGCGATGGACGCGGCCCGTGGACCATCGTCGCCGAGAGATGATGTGGACTGGTGACGACATTGGCGATGATTTCGGTATCGGCAGGGTAGGGAACCGAAGGCTCAAGAACGCCGACGATGGTGGCAGATCGCTCACCGAGGCGAATCTGTTTGCCGATCACGGAGGGATCGCTTTTAAGTACCGTAGTCCAGAAGCGATGGGTGAGCACGGCGGCGCCGGCGGCGTTCGGTCCGTCATCATGCGCGTCCAGCAGCCTGCCAATTACTGGATGCAGGCCCATGACCTCGAAATATGGCCATCAACCACACCGGCCTTTACTTCGCGCGGCTCCCCAAGGCCGAGCATGGTGAAGCCGATGGTAGAGAAATCGCCGAAGGAGCTGATCGACTTTACGCCGGCTTTGAGGTCGGTGATTTCGGGGACGGAAAAGGCGGCGTTCTGAATGCCGAGGCCCATGGCACTCTGGCGAATATAGATCAGGCGATCCTCATCGCGATTGACGAGCGGACGCAGCAACACGCCGCGAACGAGGCTGAAGATGGCGGCGTTGGCACCGATGCCCAGAGCCAGCGTCAAGATAACGGTGATCGCCAACCCTTTTGCGCGGCCAAGCGATCGCAAAGCGACCGCCAGATCGTGCAGAAATAACTCCATCTTCAGCTTCATCGTCCGATCTCCTGCTAGTGGTTTCTCTAGTCCTCTACAACATTGGCGCTGAAAGCTTTAGGATGCGGCCTGAGCGGCGCCTTCGCAATTGACCATCCAGGGAATGCCGAAGCGATCGACGAGCATACCGAATCGAGGTGACCAAAAGGTCTTCTGGATTGGCATGGTGATATTGCCCTTGTCGGCGAGCGCATTGAACACGCGATCGGCTTCGGCTACGTCCTTCACCTGGATCGATACCGAGAAGCCCTGAGGTTTCTGAAAGTGGCCTGGGGGGCAGTCCGAACCCATCAGCACCGACTTTCCGGCCGTCAGGTGAGCGTGCAGAACTCGCTTTTTGTACTCGGCGGGCACCGTAGACTCGACCGGAGACCCCTCGAAGGGCATGATCGCATCGATCTTGCCGCCGAGCACTTCCGCGTAGAACTTAAACGCCTCTTCGCACTGACCATCAAACAATAGATAGGTATCGAGTTGTGGCATGATTTCCTCCTCCTGAAAGACTGAGTGAGTTGATATTTCGTTTCCAAAAACTATCTCGTACTTAACTTGCAAAACACAAGTGAAAAGATTACGCTGCCTCGTGCCGAAATCCAAAACACGTCCCAAGCGCCGCTCTGGGTGTCCCCTGAATGCCTCCATAGAGATGCTGGGCGATCGCTGGTCCCTGCTGATTATTCGGGACATGATGATCCGCGGATCCCGCAGCTTCAAGGAATTTCTGGGATCCGACGAGGGCATCGCCACGAACATGCTGGCCGACCGTCTGCGTCGATTGGAGAGTCATGGAATCATCGCCTCAGTGCCCGATGCATCCGATGGTCGTAAGCTGATCTACTCGCTTACGGCCAAGGGGATCGACCTGGCTCCTGTGCTGACCGAGATGGTGCTGTGGGCCGCGCGGCACGAAGAAACCGGCAACCAAGCGCTTGTCCGCACGTTGCAGACGGACAGGCAGCGCTTCCTGGAGCAGGTGCGAGAGCGCTGGGCCTCGGCGACCAACCATACGAAGGTTGGTTAGCCACGAAGCTCAGTTAGCTTGGCGGCCCGCCCATTAGTACGACGGGCGACCACAGCCAAATTCGACATGCGACCAAATATTTTTTGGGTGGGCGCGGCTTTTCTCTTAGACGTAACCTATATAAGGGTATAAAGGCCGAGACCCACCCTGATCTGGTTATTGGAATGTTTCGGTTGACGCGTGGATACGGTATGCAAGACCATGCCTCCCCGTGAGCCAACCTCCAAAATACCGCACCCATCGCATCTCCAGACGCGAATTCAGCCAGCAAGCAGCTATTGCCGCCGCCGCCGTACTCTCGCCAACTCCGGCGCTCGCCGTCGCCCATGAGTTGAACGGACAGGCTGCCGATCCACACGGTCTCTCGCCCCATCAAGTCGAGGACGTGGAAGCCAAGCTCGCGAATATCGTTCGCAAATATGGCGACCGGCTGACGCAGGAGCAGCGGCAGCATTTGCGCCGCATCCTTCGTTATAACGAGCGGATGCTGGCAGGCGTTCGCGCATTCCCGCTGCAAAATGGCGACTCGCCCGCCAGCGTGCTGAAGGTTTCGCTCAGCGAAGAAGGGAAGCGTTAGGTGCTGAGCGAAGAGGTTCTGTTTCTATCGGTGCGCGAACTGGGCGAGCGCATCCGCGCGCGAAAGCTGTCGGCCATTGAACTGGCGGAAAGTTATCTCGACCGTGCGGATAAGCTTGGTCCGAAGCTGAATGCGTTTGCAACGCTGACGCGCGAACTGGCGCTGCAACAAGCTCGCGCGGCGGATAAAGAAATTTCCGCCGGCCATTATCGCGGGCCGCTTCATGGCGTTCCGTATGCGGTGAAAGACCTGGTCGCGGTGAAAGGGTATCCCACGACGTGGGGAGCGCGGCCGTACGCGAAACAACAATTCGACTTTAATGCCACGATCATCGAGCGCTTGAGTGAAGCCGGCGCCGTGTTGATCGGCAAGGCCGCGATGATCGAGCTCGCAGGCGGACTTGGATATTCCGCGGGCAACGCGTCGCTCACTGGAGCGGCGAAGAATCCGTGGAACACGAACTATTGGACTTGCGGTTCGTCCAGTGGTTCTGGCGCAGTGGTGGCCGCCGGGCTTGCTCCATGGGCGCTGGGTTCGGACACGCGGGGATCGATCATTTGCCCGTCGGCCTGGTGCGGGGTTTCCGGCATGCGCCCGAGTTTTGGGCGCGTCAGCCGCTTTGGCGCGATGGCCATTGCGTGGAGCATGGACAAGCTGGGTCCGATGTGCCGCACCGCGGATGACTGCGGCTTGGTGCTGTCGGTGATCGCGGGTCACGATCCCAAAGATCATGACTCGGTGCGCGCGGATGTTCCGGCGTTTTCGTATCCAGCGGCGGCGGGCTCGGCATCGGGCAACAGCAGGCTGCTGCGCATAGGACGACTGACGAATGTGTGGAGGGAAATGGATCCGGGGCTGCAGGCGAGCGTCGACGCTGCATTGAAAGTCATGGAAAAGAACGGCGCGAAAATCTCCGACATCGAAATTCCTGACGGGCCTTACGAAGAGTGCGCTGAGTTGACCATTCTGATGGAGGCCGCTTCCTCATTTCAGGATTTGATTCAGAGTGGACGCTGCAGTGAGCTGGTCGATCCTGTTGGGCAGATCAATGGCTATGCCAGCTCCGAGTTTTCGGCGACCGATTATCTTCAAGTGCAGCGTGTGCGCAGATTTTTGCAGCAGCAAATCGATCGGTTGTTCGACGATTTTGACGTGTTGGCAACGGCAGGCGAATCTTCGGCGGCTTCGCCGCTGAGTGCGCCGCCTGAAGATGATTCCGCCGGGCCGATCGCGCGGCGCGAGCCCGATGGTATCTCCAGTCTGTGCGGGTTGCCGGCTTTAAGCGTGCCCTGCGGATTCAGCAAAGATAAACTGCCGTTCGGCATTCAATTCATCGGGCGCGCTCTGGACGATCACGCGGTGATCGCCGCGGCGCACACCTACCAGTCGCACACCGACTGGCATCGCCAACATCCATCGTTGAGCTAAGGAGCGTTAAAGCGAGACCTCGACAGGTTTTCCCTCGAAGGTAACGGACTTCGTCGCTTCGCCCAGCTTCACTTCGAACTTTTTTTGCTTGGCGGCCAGCATTCGCGATCCGTCCGCGAGCCGCAGGCTCAATTTTCGCGCAGCGTCGTTCCAATTCATCTGCACACCCATCCACGCGCCTTTTTTATAATCGAAGGACTTTCCGTCGTCTTCATACAAAAGGAAAGATCCGTCAGCGCCGGGATAAATCGTGATCGTGTCCGGCTCATTCACTTTTTCCGTCGTATATTGCTTGATCGGTCCGAACGGGATAATCGCGCCGGCTCTCACATATATCGGCATTGTTTCCAGATCGACAGCACGAGTGATCTCGCGTCCGCCCTCATGGCGTTCGCCGGTCCAGAAATCCTGCCACGAGCCTCGCGGAAGATAAACTCGCCGCGATTTCGCACCTTGCTCCACAACCGGAGCGACCAGCACATCGCGTGCCCACAAATATTGATCTCCGCACGCGACCGCTTTCGGATCTTCGGGATAATGCACCCACAGAGCGCGCATGATCGGCATGCCGGAGGTAGTGCATTCACGTACCGCGCTGTATAGATAAGGCAGCATGCGATAACGCAGCTCCAAATATTTGCGGCAGATCGGCTCAACCGCTGCGTTATGCAATTCGCTCGGGTCCGGAGTCGCCGCGCCGTCGTAATTTCTTACTTCCACTGGACCGGGATCGCCGGTGTTCCATCCCCACGGTAAACGCAGCTTCCAGGTTCGTCCGTGCGCACGAAACAGCGGGCAAAATGCGGCGAACTGAAACCATCGCAAATATAATTCGGCGGTGAATTCCTTCGTCGGAACAAAGCCGCCAATATCCGTGCCCCAATAGGGAATGCCAGTCAATCCAGTGTTGATCGCGAGTGGGATGTGAACCTTTAGCGTTTCCCAGGTGGAGTAAACATCGCCCGACCACAGGAACGATGCATATCGCTGCATTCCTGCGTAGCCGTTGCGATGCAATGCGTACGGGCGCTCGTTGGGTCGGTCGATTTGTGGCCCTTCCCAGTACATGCGGTTGCGCACCAGCCGCGATGGAATATCCAGCGGATCGCCTTCATCGGGCCACCAGCCGTCCACGCCCATGGCAAAATCTTTGCGATGATTGTCCCAATGGCAGCTGGCCTGCGATTCGTCAAACCTGGTCACGTCACATTTGTCGGACGCGCGACCTTCCAGGCGATCAGACAAAATCACCACGTGGACCACAGCTTTGAAATTCTGCTCGTGCAGTTCCTCTAGCGATTTTTTTGGCTCGGGAAACACGTTCGAATTCCAGACGAAGGATCCGTTTTCGGTGTTCCATCCAGCAGGGCAAAATCCGGTGCCCAGATAAATCATCGCGTCGCACGGAAGTTTTTTCTCGCGAAACGTTTTGGCCTCGGCGATGATTTCGTCTTTCGCCAGCGTGCGGTGCGACTGCTGATAGCCGAAGCTCCAGAGCGGCGCCATCTCAGGATGACCGGTGAGGCGCGCGTATTCGAACAGAATGGTTGTCGGATCTGGTGACGCGACTACAAAAATGTCCAGCGGAAGCGCAGTCTGTGCGCTAGTCGGCAGAAATTTCGCCGTTGCTCCTGTCAAATCGAAGGTGCCGAACGGTTGGTGAAAGTAAATCGCCCATCCTGCCGTTCCGATCAGCCACGGAATCGGCACGCGCCCGCCATGCGTGTGCAGTTGATAGCCGCCTTGGCCGCTGACCATGCGATCCAGGGAGCCGCGGCGGTCGAATTGTGCGCCGCCCTCGCCTAATCCCAGCAATGGCGCGTTCCCAGAAAGAAAAGACACAACGCCGGAATTTTCATCCACGCTAATGCGCTGAACCGTTTCGCCTTTGGAATTCGCGATTGCAAACGTCAGCGGATCGAGCGAAAAATTGATGCTCAGATTGCCGCACTTCACCGTTTGCGCTTTCCACTCCCCACGCAATTTAGCGACCGGCGGCGCCCACGAGTCCTGCACCAGCGATCCGTTTCCCGCAACCGCCTGTGGCGTGCCGTTCTTGATCGGCAGGATACTCAGCCGGAGCGTGGTTTCGCTCACCGGCGCGATCTGAATTTCGCAATCTTTTCCGGCAATTTGCGCAGCACCTGCCGCCCCACTTCTGCTTGCCGCGCCAATGTTGCCTGGCAATAATATCGCGGTCGACGCAGCCGCCATCTGCTTCAGAATTTCACGCCGCTTCAACCGCTTGTCCATGGGATCTCACTTGGGAGTTTGCGATTCTTTTTCTTCTGGAACGGGTCTTCTCGTTATGCGCGCAGCGGTGGACTAGAATTTCCAGGGGTCTTCCGATCCGTCGCCATCAGCGCCCGCGCCTACGGGTCGGAGCTGATTTAGTTCAGGGAACGAATAGGGTGGCACCAGAGTTTGTTCCGCCGGTTGCGATTTTTCATTGATCGCTTTAACGAGCATCTTCAACGCTGGCACGGTGTTTGGCGGAACGATCACCGTCGCGGCGAGCACTCCACTTCGCGTCCAGGCCTGTCCCGTCTTCGCCAGTCCATCGACGCCCGTAAATCGCAATCCGTTGAATGCACTGCCAGGCGAGCCGGCAACAATCTCCTTCAGCGCCTTGCGCGCGCCCATGGCGATCAAATCATTTTGACCCGCGCACAAATCGAGAACTTCTTTCTGCGCCACCGTGACGCGCAGCCAGGAACTCACCGCTTGATAGCCCACCGGCCTCCGTCCAGTTTGCGCATTTCAAAACTTTCAGCGAGACATTGTGCGGTCGAGTGTCATGCACGCCCTCGGCGCGACGCTGCGCCACCTGACTCGCCGACGGTCCTTGCAGGTACAGCACCGCTCCGCCCTTTGGGAGCAGCGCGCCGAATTGACGTCCCTGGATTCTGCCGATCTCTTCATGATCGGAGCTGACCGAAAAAACCGGCACATTGCCTGTCGTTCGCAGTTCCGAAATCGCGTCGATCTCGCGGTTCAACACCGCCCATCCCATGTTCGCTTTGATGGCCGCGCGCGCCACCTGCGTCATCGACGTTCCACCGCAAGGCTCGACGATGATTCCGTTGTACTCACTGGCCCGCGGCGATTGAATAACCTCGAGCAGTTGCTGGCTTTGCGTGATCGCGTCGCTGTCGGCGTACAAAATTCGCGTTTCTACGCCGAGAGCCTTCGCGGTTTCTTCTGCCGCCGCGGCTTGCTCACGCTGATAATCGTTATCCTTTGTAACCAGAGAAATCAAAAGCCGGCATTTAGGCATAGCGCTCCAATTCGCTTAATCTTGCGAGCCCCGCGAAAACGTTTACACGACATCGCACATCGCGAACAAAGCCAGAGTCAACGGCATTGGATGGCAGCAACGTATTACCGGAACAGGAGCATGTCAACGCGTAAGAACTTACGTACGTTTCAAAGCTCTACACTTGGTGACAACCGTATAGACGATCCATTTTTCCGCACAAGATTTCTGTCAGTGATTATCGCGCGCTACCGCCGCTCCATTTTTTCCAACAAGGAAATCGAGATCGGCGCCATCACAGGCTTGCTGTACGTGCTTTATGTACAGCCGCAACCATCCGCGCTCCGGCAACGGCGCCGGTTTCCACTCGGCCTTTCGCGCAGCCAGCACGCTATCCTCAACTTCCAGGCTCACCGTTCGTCCGGGCACATCCAGCGTCACCATGTCTCCTGATTTCGCCAATGCGATAGCGCCGCCGGCTGCCGCTTCCGGCGAAGTGTGCAGCACCACCGTTCCATATGCCGTGCCACTCATGCGCGCGTCCGAAATCCGCACCATATCTTTGACGCCCTTGCGCAACACTTTTGGCGGCAGCGCCATGTTTCCGACTTCCGCCATTCCCGGATATCCCTTTGGCCCGCAATTTTTCAGAATCATCACGCAGTTTTCGTCGATGTCCAGCGTCTCGTCGTCGATCCGCGCGTGAAAGTCTTCGATGTTTTCGAACACTACCGCGCGCCCGCGATGTCGCAGCAGATGTGGACTGGCCGCCGAGGGCTTGATCACTGCACCATCGGGCGCCAGATTTCCGCGCAGTACCGCGATCCCCGCTTTTTCCTTGAAAGGTTCGGCAAATTTTCGAATCACATCGCGATTCCAGCACGGCGCTTCG
Organism: uncultured Acidobacteriota bacterium; assembly: GCA_963788725.1. Classification (GTDB taxonomy): domain Bacteria; phylum Acidobacteriota; class Terriglobia; order Acidiferrales; family UBA7541; genus Acidiferrum. Next base: position 405,864 of record CAWBHT010000002.1, read on the forward strand.
GCAACATTCTTCCAGATGGCCTGACCGTTCACGGTCAGCGAGTCGCGATGCAGCGCGTCGGCCTCGCCGAGTTCGCGCAAAACCGCGGGCACTCCGCCCGCATAGAAAAAATCTTCCATCAGGTACGTGCCCGATGGCTGCAAATTCACCAAGCAGGGCATTTCCGATCCCAGATGATCGAAATCGTCCAACTTCAATGGCACACCCATGCGTCCCGCGATCGCCAGCAGATGAATGACTGCGTTTGTCGAACCGCCGATCGCGGCATTCGCACGAATGGCATTCTCAAACGCTTTTCGCGTCAGGATCTGCGACATCCGCAAATCTTCCTTCACCATTTCGACGATCCGCCGGCCAGTCAATTGCGCCAGCGTGTATCGCCGAGCATCTACCGCAGGAATCGCCGCATTTCCCGGCAGCGCCATTCCCAGCGACTCCACCATACTCGCCATAGTCGATGCGGTGCCCATGGTCATGCAGTGACCCTTCGAACGATGCATGCAGCTTTCCGCTTCGAAAAATTCCTCCACCTTCATTTCGCCGGAACGTACTTGCTCGGACATCTGCCATACGCCGGTGCCCGATCCCAGATCGTGGCCGCGAAATTTGCCCGACAGCATTGGTCCGCCGGACAATCCAATGGTCGGCAAATCGCAGGAGGCCGCTCCCATCAGCAGGGAAGGCGTCGTCTTGTCGCAGCCCATCAGCAAGACCACGCCGTCCAGCGGATTTCCGCGAATCGACTCTTCCACATCCATGCTGGCCAGATTCCGAAACAGCATGGCTGTCGGCCGCAGTAAAACCTCGCCCAGCGACATCACCGGAAATTCCAGCGGGAACCCGCCCGCCTCCCATACGCCCTTCTTAACCCAATCTGCGATTTCGCGAAAATGTGCGTTGCATGGCGTCAGTTCCGACCAGGTATTGCAAATGCCGATCACCGGCCGCCCATCGAACAGGTCATGTGGCCAGCCCTGGTTCTTAATCCAGCTGCGATACATGAAGCCCATCTTGTCTTGCCGTACAAACCATTCGTGACTTCGGAGTTTCTTCATTTCCGTCCTGTACCCATGCTGTTCAGCGGGCGAAATTCAGGGGCATTGGCCCGTTCTGCCTCTAGCTGTATACTCGATCAAGCGACCGTCGCGTAGCGCCCAATTCTACTGCACCGCCGCCAAGTCGTGGTACCGCAGAGCCTGGTTCCATACCTAAACTTCGTTGACACGCTACCCTCCTTCCTCTAATATTGGCGTTTGTCTCTACAGGGAAAGGTGTGACTAAGCGCAATGCGGACGTACGTAGCTAAGGGAGAAGAAGCGGAAGCCCTCAAAGTGGGCGCCGACTGGTTTGTAATTGACGCCACCAACCAGGTGTTGGGGCGGCTGGCGACCAAGGTCGCGCGGATGCTCATCGGCAAAGACAAGCCGAGCTTTACGCCTTATCTGGATTCCGGTGATCACGTCGTGGTCATCAATGCGAACAAGATTCGCATGACCGGCAACAAGGTCGAGCAAAAGGTGTATTACTCGCACAGCGGGTATCCCGGCGGATTGAAGGCTGTGCCTGCCAAGCGCATTCGTGAGTCGAAGCCGGAATGGATCATTCGTGAAGCGGTGTTGGGCATGCTGCCCAAGAACAAGCTGCGCGCGCGTCGCGCCAAGAAATTGCGCGTCTATCGCGATGCAGCTGGACTGGCGCGGCATGCCGGTCAGAAGCCGCAAGCTGTAGCGCTGTAGGCCGAAAAGTTTTGCGCGCTGCCGGGGTGGCGTCGCGCAAGTTGTTCCGCACGCGGTTCCTTCCTTAGTCGAGCAGGGAGCAATCGAGCGTGGAGTTAATTTTAGGAGGAACGTTGAGTTCTACTGGTACGCCCATTGCGGGCACACAAGCATGGTTTCTAGGCACGGGCCGGCGCAAAGAGTCGGTCGCGCGGGTGTTTCTGCGCGCAGGATCCGGCAAGTTCACGGTGAACGGCCGCGGCGTGGAGTCTTATTTTCCGAATCACGCCTGGAAGCACGACGCCATCGAGCCGCTCAAGTTTACGAATCTGGGCGACCAGGTTGACGTGGTAGTGACGGCGAAAGGCGGCGGCGTCGGTGGGCAAGCTGGCGCGGTGCGCATGGGATTGTCTCGCGCCATTTCACGGTATAACCCTGAGCTGCGCCCCTCGTTGCGTACCAACGGTTTTCTGACGCGCGACTCCCGTATGAAGGAACGCAAGAAGTACGGGCAGAAGGGCGCACGCAAGCGCTTCCAGTTCACGAAGCGTTAATTTTTCGCGCGTATTTTGATGCGCGCTGATTTCTGTACCGTTCGACTCAGCTTGTCATTCCGGGTGCATCCGACAAGGATGCGCGAAGGAAATCAGCCGATCGATGGCACATATCGACCTCCGGTAGCAGAGCGCAAGCTCCGCCACCGAGATCATGGCCGGCAAGCGGCCGGCAAGAAGGCTGTTCTGCAGTGTCAGCGTCTGATCTCTGGATCGGTTCCGCTCCCTCTGCCGCAAACAGCAATCCTTAAGGAGGAAACTTGGCAGTAGAAATCACTATGAAAGAACTGCTGGAGGCCGGAGTTCACTTCGGTCACCAGACGCGGCGCTGGAATCCGAAGATGAAGGAATATATCTTCGGCGAACGCAACGGCATTCACATCATCGATCTGCAAAAGACTTTGAAAATGTTTCGCGAAGCGAGCCGCTTCGTGAGTGAAGTTTCCGCCACGGGCAAAAGCGTATTGTTCGTCGGCACCAAGCGCCAGGCGCAGGAAGCCGTGGCCGAAGAAGCCAAAAAGTGCGGCGCATATTTCGTAAACCACCGCTGGCTGGGTGGCACGCTCACCAACTGGGCCACGCTGCAGAAATCCATCAAGCGGCTGAAGCTGCTGAAGGCCATGAATGAAGATGGCCGCATGGCTGAGCTTTCCAAAAAAGAGAAAGCGCGCCTTGACCGCGAAATGAAGCACCTGCAACAGAATCTTGAAGGCATTGAAAACATGACGCAGCTTCCGGACGCCATGTTCGTGATCGACTCGAACGCTGAAGAAATCGCGGTAAAGGAAGCGCGCCGCATGGGCGTACCGGTCGTATCCGTCGTGGACACCAATTGCGATCCCGACGTGGTGGACTGGATCATTCCGGGTAACGACGATGCGCTGCGTGCCATTCGCCTGTTCACCTCCAAGATTTCCGAGTCGGTGCTGGAAGGTCACAACACTTATCAGCAATCGCAGGTTGCGGACCAGAAAGCGGCGCAGGATCAGGCCATCGTGGATGGCGTCGAATACGTCGACACCAGCGCCTACGAGCAGTACGAAAAGCAGGAAGGCGATTTCGTTGAAGGGGAAGTTGCCGCGGAGCCTGCGGCCGAACCCGCTCCCGAGCCTGAACCCACTACCGTTCCACCGGATCAGGAATCTCGCTAAATCACCAGCGCCGGCAAAATTGCAGCGGCCCGGCGTCTTGGTGATTACAAGTCGCCGGGCCTTTTTGTCGCGCGGCGCTTGACGCCGCTTTGTAGCGGCCGCCTTCCGAGGCGGGCGTCTTTAAAACAAGGCTGAAGAGAAAGCTTAAAATTTTCGGAAAGCAGAAAAAGGATGAGTTCACAACCGCAAGCCATGCAAATTCCAGCACATCTCGTCAAAGAACTTCGCGAACGTACCAGCGCGGGCTTCGCCGATTGCCGCGCCGCGCTCGTAGAATCCAGCGGGGACATTGAGAAGGCCATCGACATCCTTCGCAAGAAGGGGCAGGCCGCTGCAGCCAAGAAAGCGCAGCGCCAGGCTTCGGAAGGCCTCGTGGGCCACTACATTCATGCGGGCGGAAAGATTGGCGTGATCGTCGAAGTGAATTGCGAATCGGACTTCGTCGCGCGCACTGAAGCTTTCCATCAGCTGTGCCACGACATCGCCATGCACATCGCTGCGGTCGATCCCAAATATCTGCGCCGCGAAGACGTGACGCCGGAAATGCTCGATAAAGAGCGCGAGATCTATCGCGAGCAGGCGCGTGCTACGGGCAAGCCCGATGCCGTGATCGAGCGCATCGTCAACGGAAAGATGGAAAAATTCTACGAGGAAAACTGCCTCAACGAACAGCACTACATTAAAGACGAGTCGGTTACTATCGGCGAGATGATTACCCAGGCCATCGCCAAGCTCGGCGAAAACGTTGCCGTACGGCGTTTCGTGCGCTTCAAGGTGGGCGAAGTAGCCGGCTCTACGGTTTCAAACGACGGATCCGAGTCCGCCGCTCTCAGCGCCTGAGAAGTATTCTCAGTCATCAAGAACTAATTACGAAAAGGTCTTGCCGGCTTTCCGGCAAGACCTTTTTTCTTTTTTCAAGGGTATTGTGAATTTACGAACTCACGCTGCGATCTTCAGACCACCATGATTTCTTTTTCTTTGGCGGCGCTCAGGTCTTCGATCTTCTTCGTTTCGGAGTGCGCCAGTTTATCCAGTTCCTCCAGAGAACGCTTCTGTTCATCCTGGCTGATCTTTTTATCCTTCTCGAGCTTGTCGATGGCTTCCTTGATATCTCGGCGCACATTGCGCACCGCGGTGCGGTGATTCTCCAGCACTTTGTGCAACTGCTTAACCATATCTTTGCGGCGTTCTTCGGTCAGCCCTGGAATCGGAATGCGCACAACTTTGCCATCATTGGTCGGGTTCAGGCCGAGATCTGAGGTGCGGACGGCTTTGTCGATCAGTGGGACGACGGTGGGATCCCAGGGTGAGACGACGATCATCGTCGCATCGGGTGCGGTGATCGTGCCTAGCTGATTCACCGGCATCGGCGTGCCGTGATAGTCGACGCGGATGTTGTCCAGGATGCTGGCATTCGCGCGGCCGGTTCGCAGCGTTTGTGCTTCCTTGCGGAAGTCATCGACCGCTTTCTCCATGCGCGTCCTGCCGGCGGCTAACGCTTCTTTTGTCGATCCAGGTGTGCTCATCGCTTTCCTCGTTTGCGAATCGTTAATGGAAATTGGAAATGATGCGGTGCTACCAAAAAACGCCGCTGCTGCTCACTTATGCCGGCGTTACGGTCGAGCCTACGCGTTCACCCAGCACGACTCGTTTGATGTTGCCAGGTTGATTCATGTTGAAGACCACGATGGGCATGCCGTTGTCCATACATAATGAGATCGCCGTCGAATCCATAACTTTGAGATCTTGATGCAAGACATCGCGATAGCTGATCTGCGAGAAAAACTTGGCGTTCGAAACCCGCTCAGGATCGGCGTCGTAAATACCATCGACGCGCGTCGCTTTCAGAATGACGTCCGCTTTGATTTCCATCGCGCGTAACGCCGCGGCCGTATCGGTTGAGAAGTACGGGTTTCCCGTGCCTGCGGCGAAAATCACGATGCGGCCTTTTTCGAGATGCCGCAAGGCGCGACGCCGAATAAACGGCTCGGCGACTTCGTTCATGGCAATCGCACTTTGCACGCGGGTGTGCACGCCTTCGCGTTCCAGCGCCGCTTGCAGCGCCAGCGCATTGATGGCCGTCGCCAACATGCCCATGTAGTCGCCGGTGGCACGCTCGATTTCGAAACCCTTCTGACGGCCGCCGCGGAAGATATTTCCTCCTCCGACCATGATCGCGACTTGCACACCAAGAGCCTGGACCTCGCGCAATTCTTTGGCGATTGCCTGAATGGTCTCGACATGGATGCCGAAGCCTTGCGGGCCTTGCAGCGACTCACCGGAAAGTTTCAGGACGATGCGCCCGTATTTCGGCTGCAGACCTTTCTTGGGCGGTTTCGATGCACGCTTGCTTGCGGTTCTCTGCGCAGCCATGAGTCTCCAGGAAAGGCGTCGATCAAATCGTCGGAATTGTAACAAACAATCGGAAGTGGGCACAGCGATGGTGCGCGCCGCAAACAAGTGATGGAAAAAGCGTGGCGCGTGATTTTGCGTCAGGGCTTGGCGCTAGGATTCGCAGCCGCCTGAGTGGCGGGCGCGGCAGAGGCACGATCCAAAGTGAAGAGTTGTGCCTGGTCGGTCTGTACCGCATGCAGGAACGCGTTGTAGTCGGCGACTCGAGATGCGGGGACTTCGCGCATCAGGAAATTGATATGCCGAGAAGCGAAAATCACGCTGCCTTCTGCCGCGTAGTGCGAAGCGAACGTCGCATAATCCCGCTCCACCGAAGTTCCCGTGGGTCCCTCGATCGAAATATTCGAAGGCACATGCAGCGTCAACTTCGTGTCCACGTTCAGCGGTGTTCCTAATTCGATCGGGCCGGCGGCGGCGCCCTCCGGCGATTTTGCCGGCGCATCGGGCAATCCCAGCAGCGGAAGCATCGCCGGAATGCGCACGGGCTGTCTCGACCAATCGACAAACTTGGGCTGGCTGATTTCGTAGTCCACGGAAAACGGATGGCGCGTGTCGTACGGATCGGACGCGCTGGCCGACAATATTTTTCCCCGGAAGCCGTCCGACAGCGACATCAGCTGCGCCACATCTTTCCACTTTTCGCGCGCCGCTTGATGAAAGGCCACTCGCAGCAGCAATTCATTCTCGCCGCGCATGGTGTAATGAACTTTGGCCTTCAATGTTCCGTCCGCAGCCAACGTGGCGTCCACGCTGACCTTCTGCGAAGCCGCAAACGGCAAAGATCGCGGAACGTTCTCGAAAAACCGGCTGTCATTATCCGGCGGAACCATCAGCGCCGGCCTTGCTCGCAGTGTGGCGGCAATCATCCCGAACGGCGCAACCTCCACCGATGGGTCCAGCCAGTACGCCTTCGCCGCTCCTCGAACGATCACGAAGGTGTTGCTCAAAGCGGAGGGTACCGCCGGTCCCCTTTGGGCAGGCGCTTTGGATAGAGCCAGCGACAATTTTGCGTTCAGGCCAATCGATCGAGCCAGCGCGTAAAGCAAACTGCATTTCTCTTCCGGTATCGCGTATTTACCGCTGAGAATCTCCGCCGGAGAGCGCAAGCGAAATCCGGTCGAGCCCAGCGGCAAATCGACGGTCGTGAATTTCTGCGATGCGAACTCGTACAGGGCTCGCAATTTGTCGTCAATCGAAGCAGCCCCACGCGTCAACTCCTCAGCTTTGGCCCTAACCTCTGAAGCAGGCTTATCGTTAATTCCGAAAGCTCTCTGCAAAGCAGTGGCTAAATCAGCCCAGCCCGCAAAAGAGCTGACCACGACATCTGCGTCGATGATTGAAAGTGACGAATCAGCGACGGCCTGCTGCTCGTCTTTTGTACCTTGTCCGGCTTCGGATTTCTTTTCGACGCGCTTCCATTGATAAACAGTGCGGGCTTCTGCTCCGTCCCCGGACGTCTCGGTGATGAAATTCTGTGCTCCGGGCGATGTCCACGGTTTCAAAGAACGAGATGTAGGCAGGTCGATCTCGTAAATTTCCGTGATCGCCAGCCCGTCGGTGGCGAAATCGTGTGATAGAAAGAAGTTCGGCGCAAACGGGGCCTGCTTCGTAGTGGTGATCACTTCATATTCAAGCGCGTCGCCCGGCGCCAATCCCAGAATTCGAACCGATTTGATCCGCACATCCTGATACGCGGGCGTGTCGACCACCGCAGGATTTGGCTGATCGGTGACCGCACTGGGCAAAATGTCCGCAGTCCCGCCGCTGGCATGCGTGATATGTACCGAACGAATTTCGATCTGCTGGTACGCGCGATTGTAATCAAAATTCAAGTGCGAGAACTGGCGCACACCCAACTCATTGTTGATGTGAATCCGCGTATGAACGTGCTTACTCGTATCGCCGTTCGCCTCCACGCGGATGCGCGTGTCGAGCAGTCCAATCTTCGCTGGCAGTTCGGGAGCCTTGACCTCGACTGCGGCAGGCGGTGTCGCCTGCTCCGGCTTACTCTGCTGCGCGCAGACTGGTACCAGCAGGCCGCACGCCGCAAGCAGTGAACACACCATCACCACCGAAAAACGCCCGAAAATGGTGCATCTTTGGCTCACCAACCCAGTCTAGAACTCGCTCCATACCGGGTAAAGCTCGGCTTGATTCACGGTTTCTTGCGGTTAAATGGCTACCCCAAGCAGGCCAGTCGTTCGCAAAGGCTCCTTCGCACGTGAAACCGACTCGCAGCACGTGCGTCTGATGGATGAGACAATCCAGGTGTGTTCAAAACACAGGAGATCCGAATGACGAAGAAATTTTTGATCCTTGCGACGGCTGCCATCGCGCTCGCCACGGCCACGTCGCTGCGCGCTGATGGTCGCGCGCCGAAGGGGCCTTCTGACGACGGCACGCTTCCGGCACTCACGAAAATTGCCGGCCAAGGACAGATGAACTCGCACGCATTCGGCTTTCTCACCGAATTGAGCGACGACATCGGCGCCCGCGTCACCGGTTCAGTCAACGATCACAAAGCCGAGGAGTGGGGCGCGGCCAAAATGAAAGCGATCGGCCTCGACAACGTGCACCTGGAGAAATATCAGTTGTGGAAGGGCTGGACGCGCGGCACCGCCGACGCTGAAATTCTCACCCCGGTGCGCCACAAGCTGCATGTAGACGCCATGGGCTGGACCGGATCGACGGTTGCCGGTGGCGCGGAAGCCGACATCGTCGCCGTAAATCTGTTCGACCTCGACAACGAGATCAAGAACGTCTCCCGGCTCAAAGGTAAAGTTGCGTTGATGGTCACCAAAGGTCAGCCCACCAAGGGAGGTCTGGCGCTTTTCGTTCGCTTCGGTGATTTTCTGCGCGCTGCGGCCCCCGTCGGAGTCGTCGCGGTGATCGGCGGGCAAGGCGGCCACAAAGCCAGCGGAATGAATTTGACGCATACTGGCATTCTCGGATTCGACGCGGACTTCAGCGTGCCAGTCGTTTCCATGACTGCGGAAGATCAAGGCCAGCTCGAACGGTTTCTCGATCGCGGCATCACACCGCGCGCGCGCTTCAACGTGCAGAACACCTTCACCAACGGCCCGGTTGAAACCGCTAACGTCGTTGGAGAAATTCGCGGCACCGAGCATCCCGAACAGATTCTCGTGGTCGGCGGGCATCTCGATTCCTGGGATCTTGCCGAAGGCACTACCGACAATGGCTCGGGCACTGCAACCGTATTGGGAGCCGCGGATTCCATCAAACGTTCCGGTGAACGCCCCCGCCGCACCATCCGTTTTGTTTTATTCACCGGTGAAGAACAAGGCCTGGACGGCTCCCTGGCCTATATTAAGCAGCACCAGGCCGAACTGCCGAATCATCTCGGCGATCTGGTGCTGGACGCCGGTCAAGGCGCTGTGAAGGCGTTTCAACTCGGCGGCCGCAATGATCTGGTGCCCGCGTTTCAGCCGTTCGCGACTTCGATCTCCGCCATCCGGCCGGTGCAAGTCGATGACAAAATCGAAAGCGGCACCGACACATTGCCGTTTTCGATTGCCGGACTCCCCGGCATCAACATGGACCAGGACACCTCCGAGTACATCCACACGCACCATTCCGCCGCCGACGCGCTAGAGGCGCAAAAGCCCGAGGTACTCGCCCAGAACGCCACGTTAATGGCCTTGGCCGCGTTCTGGATTGCCGACCGACCCGAGCGTTTTGCTTCGCCATTGTCCCCCGCCGACACGGCGAAAATGCTGCGCGCCCACCATCAGGAGGAAGAACTAAAAGCCTTCCACCTGTGGCCCTTTGGCGACGAAAAACAAGACGTGCCGCCACAAAACTAGGGCCTACCCGACCTTTTGTTGGGTGCAGCCGCCAGTCACGCACAACTGATGCGTAGCCTTCCAACACGCATAGCTAAAAGCCGTTTCAACGCGAAATCCGTCCATTCCTCTACAACCACTGCGGGGTGATGCCGTGAAATGGAATTCTGTCGCTGTGTCGATTACGCTCTTCTCTATTCTGATTTTTTCAGCCCCAACCGTTCGCGCCGGCCCACACTCCTTCGAACTCCTCCCCACCGGCGAAGCTGCGCCTCACATATTTGGCAAGGGCGTGATTTCCACTCCGGGTGACGAAGCCGGCGGCGTTTTCAGCCCAGATGGCGGTGAATTTTATTTCGCGCAGATGAACCCGACCACCACCTTCCCGCGCATCGGACTGCTCTGCGTCTCGCACTGGAATGGCAAAATTTGGAGTCAACCCGAAGCGTTGCCCTTCTCCGGCAAAAATCTGGACTTTCCGCCCAGGCTTTCTCCGAACGGCAAAGTCATGTACTTCGCGTCGTCGCGTCTGCCCGCAGATTCCAAAGCGCACGTGCTGCGCATCTGGAAAGTAAATCGCACCGGCGAAGGTTGGGGCGAGCCGGCGCCACTCCCGGCGCCGATCAATTCCGACGATCGGTGGAACTGGGGAGCGTCGGTCACTGCCGATGGCACCATTTATTTCACATCCGATCGCGATGAGCCTGGCCATCCGCAGATCTATGTTTCGCGGCTCGTCAATGGCGCGTATCAGCCTGCGGAAAAGCTGGGCCCTGAAATCAATTCCGACTTCAACGACTCCGATCCGTACATTAGTGCCGATGAGTCTTTGCTCTTCTTTGTTTCAGCGGGCGAAGGCGGTCCGCCGTTCCGTCATCGCCCGGACACACTGACCGGTGGTGGATTTCCCTATGCGCGCGGCGATATCTACATGAGCGAGCGCGTGAACGGCAAGTGGACTCAAGCAAAACATCTCGAGCGCGGCGTGAACTCCGTCGCAGATGAAGGCGCGCCGGCGCTGACTCCCGACGAGAAGCAGCTCATTTTCTCCAGCGAGCGCAGCCCGTTTGTGATTCCCATGCCCAAACGCATCAACATGGCGGAGTTCGAAAAGCTGGTTCATTCCGTTCTGAACGGGCACGGCAATATTTACTCGATTCCCGTACATGCGCTGGGCGTGGCGGATCGGGGGAAGAAATGAAGCGCTCCGCTGGAGTGTGTGACTGCAATTGTCGCCGTACTTTTGCTGGCAGCTGGTGCACTCACGAAGAACGCATTGCTTGCGCAAAGCACAACTGCGAGTGACGACGAAATTCCGCCGGCAGAAATGATTGGCCAAGGGGTGATCTCCACCGATGATGACGAACTTGGCGGCGGCGTAACACCGGACGGCAACACTCTCATCTTCGAAAAGTCGGCCGCGCCGCACTACTTGTACATCATGTGTGAGTCACGCCTGGTGCGCGGAAAATGGAGCAAACCGGAAATTCTGCCGTTCTCAGGAAAATATCGCGACACCGATCCGGTGCTTGCGCCCGACGGAAAATCTATTTTGTTCGCCTCCGATCGGCCGGTGGACGGGAAAGATTTGCACCGCTGGTCGATCTGGCGGGCGCAGCGATCTCCCAGCGGATGGAAGGAACCGCAACTCGTCCCTGGCGGCGTAAACAGCGAAGGGAGCCAGGTTTTTGCATCCATCGCGGCGAACGGAAACATTTACTTCGCCAGTTCACGTAAAACCGGCCAATACGACGTATTTCGGTCGAAATTCGAGAACGGCGAATACAAAGAGGCCGAGGACCTGGGTCCCATCTTCAACGGGCCAGGGATCAACACCTTCGAGGCCACCATTTCGCCCGATGAAAGCTACATCCTGCTCGGCAGCTTCGGAAGACAAGGGGGTTACGGGAGTTCGGATATCTTCATCAGCTTCCGGGATACCTCCGGTAGCTGGAGCCCGCCGGTCAATGCGGGGCCGCAGATCAATACCCGCGCCCGGGACTATAGCCCTAGGATTTCCGGCGATGGGCAATGGCTTTATTTCACCAGCGAGCGTGGGTTCATCGAAAAGAGCCAAGATCAAGCCTTGTCTTATCATCTACTTACCCAAGGGTTGGCAACTGTCACCAACGGTCTCGGTAACCTCTATAGAGTGCCACTGAGCCCCGTGCTCGCTGCGGCGCGCAAGCGATCTGTGATACAATCCCGAGAACAGGAAATCGGTTGGGTGGGCAGGGATAGGGCCAAACCCGCATTTTCCTTAAAATTTTCCACCGTATTGTGTCGAATCTGGTTTGACACTATACGATGTTTTCCTTATACTCCTTTGTTTGTCAGGGGTGCTGTCTGCCTCTGTGTTGGGGGGACCGCGCAAGCGGTCGGGTAGTTGGAAGGAATATCTTCGGTCCCGGAACATAGAACGACGGATTGGGACAGAAGAGCGGCCGGAATGGGGCGCCAGCCCCGCAAAGCCGAGTGAGCATCTCCGAGTCGAAGCCAGAAGAAATCTTTTCTTCCTTCTGGAGTGCGTACGGAGTTCCTTGCTGGTTGTATCTCCGGATTCGCAGTAGACCTTTCAGCACTGCTGTGTGCTCTCGCGCAATTTTGTGTGCGCGCATGCGAGAGCCGCGAATAAAAGTGCGCGCAAAGCGATCTTTTTTGGGTCGCACACGAACGAGAGGGAAGACTGTGCCGACGTTTTCGCAGCTAGTACGCATGGGCCGTGAACAGGTCCAAGTTAAGACCAAGTCTCCGGCGCTGATGGGCTGCCCGGAAAAGCGCGGCGTGTGCATTCGCGTGTACACCCAGACGCCGAAGAAGCCGAACTCTGCGCTGCGCAAGGTCGCGCGCGTGCGCCTCACCAACTCCGTCGAAGTCACCACTTACATCCCGGGTATCGGCCACAACTTGCAGGAACACTCGATCGTGCTCGTTCGCGGCGGCCGTGTGAAGGATCTTCCCGGTGTGCGTTATCACATTGTTCGCGGAACGCTGGACGCTGCTGGCGTTGAAAATCGCAAGCAGGGCCGCTCGAAATACGGCGCCAAACGGCCTAAGGCCGCGCAAGCAAAGTGACGACCGAAAGGATCGTCATCCTGAGGAGCAACGCGACGAAGGATCTGAAGTGAAAGTGCGGGTTGAAAGCTGCAGAAGGAATTTGAAGGAGCGATAGAGACTCATGCCACGCAAAGGACTAGTTTTTCGGCGGACGCAGGCGACCGATCCGGTTTACGCCAGCGATATCGTCGAGAAGTTCATCTGCTCGATGATGTGGGAAGGCAAGAAGTCCACCGCGCAGCGCGTGTTTTACGGCGCCATGGATCAGGTCGCCAAGAAGACCAATGACGATGCGTTGAAGATTTTCAAGAAGGCCATCGAGAATGCCAAGCCGTTGCTGGAAGTGAAAACGCGACGTGTCGGCGGCGCCAACTATCAGGTGCCGGTCGAAGTGAATCCGTTTCGCCGGCAGTCTTTGGCAATTCGCTGGCTATTGCAGTATTCGCGCGAGCGCGCCGGCAAAACCATGATCGACAAGCTTGCCGATGAATTCATTGACGCCGCCAATGCGCGCGGCGGAGCAATCAAGAAAAAGGAAGACGTGCACCGCATGGCGGAAGCGAACAAGGCGTTCGCTCATTATCGCTGGTAAATGCGGAAGCGTCGGGACTGAGAGAAATCTGTGGCTGAAGCGGTAGCAAATCGTACTGGAGAAAAGAAAGCTTCTGGAGCTATGGGCCGGGCATTCAAACTCGAAGATACGCGCAACATCGGGATCATGGCGCACATCGACGCGGGGAAAACCACGTCGACCGAGCGCATCCTGTTCTACACCGGTGTGACCTACAAGATCGGGTCAGTGGATGAAGGCACTGCCACCATGGACTGGATGGAGCAGGAGCGCGAGCGCGGCATCACCATCACCAGCGCGGCGACCACCGCTTCGTGGGATCGCTTCGGCAAGAAATATCGTGTCAACATTATCGATACTCCCGGCCACGTAGACTTCACCGTCGAAGTCGAGCGCTCGTTGCGCGTGCTGGACGGCGCTGTCTGCGTGTTCGACTCCGTCGCCGGTGTGCAGCCGCAATCCGAGACGGTTTGGCGTCAGGCCGACAAGTATCGCGTCCCGCGCATTTGTTTCGTCAACAAGATGGACCGCATGGGCGCGGATTTCGACCACGTCATCCGCACCATCCGGCAACGCCTCGGTGCTCATCCCGTTCCACTGCAATTCCCGCTAGGTCGCGAAGATAATTTCATCGGCGTCATCGATTTCATCGAGCAAAAAGTTGTCGTGTGGCTCGAAGAGACACTCGGCGCGAAGTTCGAGATTTTTGAAGTCGAAAAACTCTGGGACAAAGCCTTTGTGGATTCGCGCCCGGATGTGGCTGCCGCCCTTAAAGGTGCGGCCATCGACAAGAAATTCTACGACGACCACCGCAACAAGGTGATCGAGTATATCGCCGAGCACGATGACGAGCTGATCGATAAATATCTCAACGGCGAGGCTCTCACCGTCGAGGAAATGCGCAAGTCTATTCGCAAATCGACGCTGGCCCTGAAAATTGTTCCGGTTTTGGCGGGCTCCGCGTTCAAGAACAAGGGCATTCAGCCGCTGCTGGACGCCGTGGTGGATTACTTGCCGTCGCCGATCGACGTTCCGCCGGTGGAAGGCGTGAATCCCGAAGATGATCAGACCGTGCTGCGCCGTGCCGCAGACGATCAGCCGTTTTCGGCGCTAGCCTTCAAGATTATGTCCGACCCCTTCGTCGGCCACGTTACTTACATCCGCGTGTACTCCGGTGTGCTGAAATCGGGCAGCTACGTTTTGAACTCCGCAAAGGGCTCGCGCGAACGCATCAGTCGTTTGCTGCAGATGCATGCCAACAAGCGCGAAGAAATCGACGAGATTTATGCGGGCGACATTTGCGCGTGCGTCGGACTGAAGAGCGTCAATACCGGCGACACCCTCTGCGACGAGCAGAAGCCGATCATTCTTGAATCCATTGAATTTCCGGCCCCGGTTATTTCCGTGGCCATCGAGCCCAAGACCAAAGCCGATCAGGACAAGTTGGGCGTCGCTATGCAGCGACTCGCGCAGGAAGATCCCACCTTCCGCGTCTCCACCGAGCCCGACACCGGCCAGACATTGATTTCCGGTATGGGCGAGTTGCACCTGGAAATCATCGTGGACCGCATGCTGCGCGAATACAACGTGCAAGCCAATGTCGGTCGTCCTCAGGTGGCTTATCGCGAAACGATCCGCAAGAAAGCCATCGCCGAAGGCAAGTACATCAAGCAGACCGGCGGTAAAGGTCAATACGGTCACTGCAAGATCGAACTGCATCCGATTCCCGAGTTCCAGCCACGAGAACATGAAAGAGATGTCGACCGACGATCTGGACGCTCTCGCTAAGGAAGTTGTGGGCGGCGGATCGGCCGGTAAGTGGAAATTCGACAAGGAACATCGGTTTCTCTTCATCGACAAGATCGTTGGTGGATCGATCCCTCGTGAGTTCATCCCGCCGATTGAGGCCGGCATTCGCGAAGCATTGGACAACGGCATTCTCGCCGGATTTCCGACCGTGGATGTTGCCGTCGTGCTTATCGACGGCAGCTACCACGACGTCGATAGCAACGAAATGGCTTTCAAGATCGCCGGCTCCATGGCCTACAAGGAAGCCTGCGCCCGAGCGAAAGCGGTGTTGCTCGAGCCGATCATGAAGGTCGAAGTAGTTGTTCCTGAGGAATATATGGCCGCTGTATTTGGCGACCTCAACGCACGGCGCTCCGCTATTCAGGGCACGGAAAACCGCGCGGGCAGCAACGTCATTCGCGTGGAAGTTCCCCTGGCGCAAATGTTTGGATATGCCACGGATTTGCGCAGCCGAACTCAGGGCCGCGCGACTTTCACGATGCATTTTTCTCATTACGCGGAATTGCCCGCGGCGCTGGCGGAAGAAGTCATCAAGAAGCACCGGGGCGAGAAGTAACGGTCTTGAGTTGTCAAAGTTTGAGTGAATTTTGATCTGAGGAGCAGAGGACGCGATGGCCAAGGAGAAATTCGAGCGGAATAAGCCGCACGTGAACATCGGGACGATCGGGCACATTGATCATGGCAAGACGACGCTGACGGCGGCGATCACCAAGGTGTTGAGCAAGCACAACCCTAAGGTGGCGTTCCGGGCGTTCGACACGATCGACAATGCGCCGGAAGAGCGCGAGCGCGGCATCACCATTGCGGTATCGCACGTGGAGTATGAAACGGCGAACCGGCACTACGCGCACATGGATTGCCCGGGTCACGCGGACTACATCAAGAACATGATCACCGGAGCGGCGCAGATGGACGGCGCGATTCTGGTGGTGGCGGCGACGGACGGACCGATGCCGCAGACGCGCGAGCACATTCTGCTGGCTCGTCAGGTGGGCGTGCCGGCCATCGTCGTGTTTTTGAACAAGTGCGACATGGTGGAAGACGCGGAGTTGCTCGAGCTGGTGGAACTGGAAGTACGCGAGCTGCTCGAAGACTTATCAGTTTCCTGGCGACTCAATCGCGATGGTGCGCGGCTCGGCATTGCAGGCGCTGAACGGCGATGCCAAGTGGGAAAAGTCGATTGACGATTTGATGGATGCGGTGGACAAGAACGTGCCGCAGCCGGTGCGCGATATCGATAAGCCGTTCGCGATGCCGATCGAAGATATTTTCTCGATTTCGGGTCGCGGCACGGTGGTCACGGGCCGAGTGGAACGCGGCAAGGTAAAGGTTGGCGAGGAAATCGAGATTGTGGGTTTCCGCCCGACGCAGAAGAAAGTGGTAACCGGCGTGGAAATGTTCCGCAAGCTGCTGGATGAAGGTCTTGCGGGCGACAACGTGGGATTGCTGCTGCGCGGCACGGAAAAAGAAGATGTGGAGCGCGGTCAGGTGGTGTGCAAGCCAGGATCGATCACGCCGCACACCAAGTTCAAGGCTGAAGCATACGTGCTGACCAAGGAAGAAGGCGGGCGGCACACGCCGTTTTTCACCGGCTATCGTCCACAGTTTTATTTCCGGACGACGGACGTCACTGGTGACGTGAAGTTGCCGACAGGGCGTGGAGATGGTGATGCCCGGGGACAACGTAAGCTGCGAAGTAAGCCTGATCACTCCGGTAGCGCTGGAGAAGGGTTTGCGGTTCGCGATTCGCGAAGGCGGCCACACCGTGGGCGCCGGCGCGGTAACTGAGATTATCGAGTAGTTTGAATTTTCGAAGTAAAAGGATTTTCGAAAAGAAAACTAAATGAGACAAGGCGATAAAATCCGCATTCGTTTGAAGGCCTACGATCACCGCATTCTGGACCAGTCCACGCGTGAAATCGTGGATACGGCAAAGCGTACCGGCGCACGATGTTGCCGGCCCGATTCCTCTGCCGACCACCATTAATCGTTGGACGGTGCTGCGTTCGCCGCACGTCGACAAAAAATCGCGCGAGCAGTTCGAGATGCGCACGCACAAGCGGCTGATCGACATTCTCGAGCCGACGCCAGACACCGTCGACGCGCTCATGAAGCTGGATCTGCCGCCGGGTGTGGACGTGGAAATCAAGGCTTTCGGCCACGCAGGGAAGTAAATCGCTGCAACGCGACAAAGCAGCGCAGTAAAAAAGTAGCGCAGTAAAAAAGCAGT
Source organism: uncultured Acidobacteriota bacterium (assembly GCA_963788725.1). Taxonomy (GTDB): domain Bacteria; phylum Acidobacteriota; class Terriglobia; order Acidiferrales; family UBA7541; genus Acidiferrum. The sequence goes on from CAWBHT010000002.1 coordinate 423,166, forward strand.
ACGCAGCCAATATCCAGCCCACTTGAAAATGGGCGACACGCTGCGAAAGAGAGAGAAAAGGCGATGGCGGTCAACGGAATTATCGGAATCAAGCTGGGCATGACGCAAATCTTCCAGGACGACGGCGCCCTGGTGGGTTGCACGGTGCTGCAAGCGGGGCCGTGTGTCGTCGTGCAGCGGCGCTCGAAGGCAAAAGACGGCTATGAGGCTGTGCAACTCGGCTTGGTCGAATTCGTCAAGCCGCAGCGTGTCAACAAAGCCATGACCGGGCACTTCAAAAAAGCCGGCACGGCTCCCATGAAGGTTTTGCAGGAAGTCCGCATTCTGGAATCGCAGGACGAGACCAAAGTTGGCGATCGCGTGCTGGTGGAAAATTTTAAAGCCGGCGAGAACGTGGATGTCAGCGGTGTCAGCAAGGGCAAGGGTTTCGCAGGCGGCGTCAAGCGCTGGCACTATGCCGGCGGCGATGCCACCCACGGTTCGATGTTTCACCGCGCCCCCGGAGGCATTGGCGGCAGTTCGTTCCCATCGCGCGTCTGGAAGAATCAGCATTTCCCGGGTCACATGGGCAATCAGAAAGTGACCGCGCGAAATCTGCGCGTCGTGAAAGTGGACAGCGACGAAAACCTGCTGCTGGTTCGCGGCTCGGTGCCAGGCCCTCGCGGCACATACATTTTCATTCGCAAGTCGCTGAAGCAGAAGTTGGCGCCAGCAAAGAAGTAAGCGCACAAGTCGCAAGATTTTGGCTGCAAGATTTTGTTTGAAGGATAAGGAAATTATGCCGGTCGTGGATGTCGTAAATCTGGATGGCAAGAAAGTGGGTCAGGTGGAGCTCGCCGACGCCGTGTTTGGCGCCAAGGTGAATCCGCACCTGCTGCACGAAGCTTCGCGCTGGTATCAGAACAGCCTGCGCGCGGGCACCCACAAGACGAAAGACAAGAGCGAAGTCAGCGGCGCGGGCCGCAAGCTCTGGCGGCAAAAGGGCACTGGTCGCGCGCGCGTCGGCTCGATCCGCTCTCCCCTATGGCGCCATGGCGGCACGGTTCACGGACCGAAGCCGCGCAGCTATGGCTACGCTCTTCCAAAGAAGATGATCATCGGCGCGCTGCGTTCCGCGCTCTCCGCGAAACTCGCGGAACAGAAGCTCACGATCATCGACGCCTGGTCGCTGGACACGCACAAGACCAAAGCGCTCACGCTCGCCCTCGGCAAGCTGAATCTGGTGAAGTCCGCGCTCATTATTTCCTACGGCGAGAATCGCAACCTCGAGCTCGCCAGCCGCAACATCGACGGCGTAAAACTCGTCGCGCCGAACGGTTTGCAGCCTTACGACTTGATGAAGCACGAGCTGATCGTGCTCTCCAAAGACGCAGCGGCACGGCTGGGCCACACGCTTGACCCGGACGCCACGCCGATCGCGCAGCCCGATGTCGAAACCATTGCGCCCGCTCCGGCAGCAAAAAAGGCCGCTGCGCCGAAAGCGGCTGCCAAGCCCGCAGCGAAAAAAGCCGCGGCCAAAAAGCCCGCGAAAAAGGGCAAGGAATAAGCCATGGCCGCCCCTCACTATCAAATCATCCGCCGCCCGATCATCACCGAAAAGGGACTCGGCGTAAAAGAAGTGCACCACACCGTGGTCTTTGAAGTCTCCGCCGGCGCTACCAAGACGGAAATCAAGGAGGCGGTGCAGCAGATCTTCAAAGTGAAAGTCGACGATGTGCGTACCGCCAACTTTCACGGCAAAATGCGCCGCCGCGGACAGAGCGTTGGCTATCGCCGCGACTGGAAAAAAGCCTACGTCAAGCTCGCGGAAGGCGAAAAGATGATCGAGTACGCGGAGAATTTGTAAGCGCCCAGGTCAGCAAACGTAATTGATTTCCTCCGTCTCGCGCCGGATTAAAGAAGCAGCAAGAACGCCGGCGAAGCGGAGCAGCAAGGAAGCGAAGAGGTAGAGATGGGACTCAAGAGTTTTAATCCGTACACGGCCTCGCGGCGGTTTATCACCGTCCTCGACAAGAGCCACATCACCAAGCAGGAGCCGGAAAAGGCCTTGCTTGAACCGAAAAAGCGCTCTGGCGGCCGCAACAATCAGGGCGAAATCGTCGTGTGGCATCGCGGTGGCGGTCACAAGAAGCAGTATCGCCAGGTCGACTTCCGGCGCGACAAAGTGGGTGTGCCCGCGAAGGTCGCGGCCATCGAATACGATCCCAATCGCAGCTCCAACATCGCGCTGCTGCATTACGCCGACGGCGATAAGCGTTACATCCTGCATCCCGTGGGCCTGGAAGTGGGCGCCACCGTTTCCACCGGCGAAACCGCCGACATTCTTCCCGGCAATGCGCTGAAGATTCGCAACATTCCCCCGGGCACCATGGTGCACAACCTGGAGCTCTATCCAGGACGTGGCGCGCAGGCAGTGCGTTCCGCCGGCGCGGCAGCGCAGTTGCTCAGCAAAGAAGGCGACATCGCGCTGGTGAAAATGCCTTCCGGCGAAGTTCGCAAGTTCGCGCTCGATTGCATGGCCACCGTCGGGCAGGTCGGCAATCTCGACCATGAAAACGAAACCTTCGGCAAAGCCGGGCGCACCCGCTGGCGTGGAATCAAGCCCACCGTTCGCGGCGTGGCGATGAATCCAGTGGATCACCCGCACGGTGGTGGTGAAGGCCGCGTAAAGGGCAATCATCCGCAAACGCCGTGGGCTTTCCCGACGTTGGGCAAGAAGACGCGGCACAACAAGCGCACCGACAAACAGATCGTGCAGCGCCGCAAATAAGTTTTGGGGTAAGGCAGCGAAAGTGGTTGGGAGTATTCAGCGAGAAAACAACAGAACCAGACCAGGTGGCCATAACAGAGCGGCCTGGTGAGAGCAGAAACAATGCGAGCAACCAGAACACGAACAAGAACGCGAGCAGGACGCAATGCCAGCCGGCGATCGCTGCGCAGAAATGCCAAGCGCTCCGCGCTGCGAACGTCCAGAAAACGATCGGCCCGAACCACGAAGCGCTCCGCCCCCAAGCGCGCGGCGGTCAAGGCCAACGCCAAGCCGGTACGTCCGGTGAAGGCGGCAGTGGTTCCACTGGAGCCGGTGCTTTACAAGCTGTGCAAGCCCGGTTGGTCAGTGGTTGTGGAACGAATTCCGAACGCGCAGGGTACGCGGTTTGTATGCCCGTTTTGCCCGAAGTCGCACCGCGTTCCGGGTCCGGTCCGAGGTTTCAAGAAGATGCGCCGCGCGCAATGGAGTCGTTTGCGCCGCGTGGAGGAATAGGCAAGCAATGGCACGCTCACTGAAAAAGGGACCGTTTGTCGACGGCCACCTGCGCGTAAAAGTGGAAGCACTGAACACGCGCAACGAAAAGAAAGTCGTCAAGACCTGGTCGCGGCGCTCCACGATCGTGCCGGACATGATCGGGCACACCATCGCCGTGCACAACGGCAGGAAATTTATCCCTGTCTATGTGACCGAGCAGATGATCGGTCACAAGCTCGGTGAATTTTCGCCCACGCGCACCTTTAAAGGTCACGCGGTCAAGGCTGCTCTCGAGAGGGCTGCCGGCGCAGCTCCAGGCGCGCCCGCGGGTGCGGGAGGCGGCGCTCCGGCGCCGAAGGCATAAGCCATGGCTGACGTACAGACACAGAACGGCTCGATCGAAGCCCACGCGCTTGCCAAGCACGTGCGCATGTCGCCGCAAAAGGCGCGGCTGGTGATGGACCTGATCCGCGGTCAGCGAGCGCAAGCAGCGCTGCAAACACTGCGCTTCACGCCCAAGCGTGCCGCCAAGCACATTGAAAAAGTGCTGCGCAGCGCGATCGCCAATGCGGAGCGCAAGGCCGAAGATGCCGGCGCGCCTCTCGACGTGGACGAATTGTTCGTAGCGAAGTGTTTCGTGAACGAAGGCTCGCGCTGGAAGCGTTTGCGTCCCGCGCCGATGGGTCGCGCGTTCCGTTATCAGAAGCGCACCGCGCATCTCTGGGTCGGCGTAGCCGAGCATCATGTGGCCGCTGCCGAGCGTGTTGCCGCAATCGAAGCGGAAGCCGAAGCGCAGAAGGGTGTTCGTGGCACCGCGCGCCGCGTTCGCAAGGCTTTGGCCGGTAAACAGCAGTCCCCTAAAAAGGGCAAAAAGTAACTCGGTCGTTTAGGAATAGGAAAAGAGAAGAGGAAGAGCATGGGACAAAAGGTTCACCCCTACGGTTTCCGCCTCGGCTACAACAAGCCGTGGAGGTCGCGCTGGTTTGCCGACCGCGATTACGCTGATTTGCTTCACGAAGATGTGAAGCTGCGCCGCGAGCTCAAGAGCCGCCTGAAGAGCGCGGGCATTAGTGGCATCGATATCGAGCGCGCTGCCAACAAGCTGGTCGTGCGCATCTACACCGCGCGGCCCGGCATCATCATCGGCCGTAAGGGCGCGGAAATCGACAAGCTCAAGCAGGAAGTGCAGAAGCGCACCAAGCGCGAAGTGCACATCGATATTCAGGAAGTGCATCGCCCGGAACTCGACGCCACGCTGGTCGCGGAATCGATCGCGCTGCAGCTGGAAAAGCGCGTGGCTTTCCGTCGCGCCATGCGTAAAGCGGTGGACTCAGCTCTGCGTTTCGGCTGCAAGGGCATCAAGGTTCGTGTTGCTGGCCGACTGAACGGCGCGGAAATCGCCCGCAAAGAATGGTACCTGCAAGGCCGTTTGCCCCTGCAGACTCTTCGCGCGGACATTGATTTCGGCACCGCCGAAGCCAACACGACCTACGGCGTTATCGGCGTGAAGTGCTGGGTTTATCAGGGCGAAAACGTGCCCAAGCGCGCCTCTAAGGTTCAGAAAGAACGCGAAGGAGTCGCCGTAGCGTAGTGAGTTTATAGGGGCGCAGTATGCTGCGCTCTCAGCTTGGCAACCAAGTAGAGTTTGTACCGGCGAGCTTGTCTCGCCAGTGATCTAAGCACCGGCAAGTTTGCGACGTAAGGAAGCGAGAACACAACGATGTTGATGCCTAGGAAAGTGAAATACAGAAAGCAGATGCGCGGCCGCCGCAACGGCAAAGCTTGGCGCGGCAGCGATCTCGCTTTTGGCGAATACGGACTGAAAGCCATGGAAGCCGCATGGATCACCGATCGCCAGATCGAAGCGTCCAGAGTAGCCATTTCGCGCTTTACCAAGCGTGGCGGCAAGCTCTTCCTCCGGATTTTCCCGGACAAGCCGTTCACCAAGAAGCCGGCGGAAACCCGCATGGGCAAAGGCAAGGGCGCACCGGAACGCTGGGTCTCGGTCGTTCTGCCTGGGCGCATCATGTTTGAACTGAGCGGAGTCGACGAAGCCACCGCACGCCAGGCACTCGGCCTCGCGGCGCACAAGCTGCCGATTCCCACGAAATTCATCAGCCGAAAGGAATCTTTCTAATGCCGCGGCGTATTGAAAAAATCCGCGAATCCGGGCAGCACGAGCTCGAAGCGCAGCACAAGGAATTGACCGAACAGATTTTTCGCCTGCGCTTTCAGTTGACCACCGGGCAGGCCGAAGCGCTCAAGCGCCTGCGTGAAGCGCGAAAAGATCTCGCTCGAGTGAAAACCTTGTTGCGCGCCCAGCAGATCGCCGGCGCGGCGTCGTCGCCAGTGAAGTCGGCTGCTTCGCGGCCGGCAGCAAAGAAGAAGGCATAGAGGACGGAATGACACCTGAAACCACAGCGGCCCCCACCAGCGCCGCGCAAAATCAAGAGGCCCGCCACGAGCGGCAAGTGCTTACCGGGCGCGTAACCTCCGCGAAGATGGAAAAGACCATCGTCGTCGAAGTGTTGCGCCTCGTGCAGCATCCCAAGTATCGCCGCGTGGTGCGTATCTCCAAAAAGTTTTACGCGCACGATGAAAAGCGCGAAGCCAAGCCCGGTGACACCGTGCGCATCGTTTCCACGCGCCCGTTGTCCAAGCTCAAGCGCTGGCGCCTCAAGGAAGTGCTGACGCGGAACGCGTCGGCGGAATAAGGACAGGGGAGCACACCAATGATTCAGATGCGAACCTGGCTGACGGTTGCCGATAACTCCGGCGCTCGCAAGCTCATGTGCATTTTGCCGGTGGGCGGCGATGCCGGATTGAAAGCGGGTCTCGGCGACGTGATTACCGCCTCCGTTAAGGAAGCGACGCCGGAAAGCCAGGTCAAACAGGGAACGGTTGTGAAAGCGGTGATCGTCCGGATGCGCAAAGAGCGCCGCCGCAGGGATGGCACCTACATCCGCTTCGACGACAACGCCGCGGTTTTAATCAATGACGCGGGCGAGCCCGTGGGTACGCGCGTGTTCGGGCCGGTAGCGCGTGAGCTGCGCGACAAGAAATTCACCAAGATTGTTTCGCTGGCTCCGGAGGTTTGGTAAGCGATGACACTGAGACATGAACGAGCGGAGCGGCACACCATCCAGATTCGCAAGGGCGACAACGTCCGCGTGATCTCGGGTCCTGATGCCGGCAAGAGCGGCCGCGTGCTTTCGATCGACGCCAAGAAGAATCGCGTCGTGGTCGAACACGTCGCCATCATGAAGCGCCATACGCGTCCGAATCCGACGAAGAACATCAAGGGTGGCATTGTCGAAAAAGAAGCGGCCATCCATGCTTCCAACGTCATGGTCGTATGCGGAAGCTGCAACAAGCACACCCGGATCGGCCACGCGGTTCTGCCCGATGGCACCAAGACGCGCAATTGCAGGCACTGCAACGCGTCCTTGGATAAGTAAGCAGGGCGGGACAACTAAGCAGCACGAAGTAAAAGGATTAGCAGGAGCAAAGGAAAACGAAGGCAATGAAGAGTCGATTGCAGGAACGCTATAGAAACGAGACCGTGCCGGCGCTGATGAAGCATTTTGGCTGGAAGAACGTCATGGCCGTGCCGAAACTTTCGAAAGTCACCGTGAACATCGGCCTCGGCGAGGCCAGCCAGAACGCCAAGCTGCTGGACACCGCCGCTGTGGAACTTGGCCAGATCACCGGACAGAAGCCGATCATCACGCGAGCCAAGAAGTCGATCGCCAATTTCAAGATCCGCAAGGGCATGCCCATCGGCTGCGCGGTCACTTTGCGCGGCGACAAGATGTACGAATTCATCGACCGCCTCTGCAACGTAGTTCTGCCGCGTGTTCGCGATTTTCGTGGTTTGCCATCCAACGCGTTCGACGGCCGCGGCAACTACACGCTGGGTCTGAAAGATCAATTGGTCTTTCCCGAAATTGATTACACGCGAGTCGACAAGATCAAGGGCATGAACATCACTCTGACCACAACCGCGCACACTGACGAAGAAGGCCGCGAGCTCCTCAAGGGTCTCGGCTTTCCGCTGCGCACTCCGGGGGTAACACAATAAATGGCACGCACTGCAAAAATCGCTAAGTCCCTCAAGAAGCCCAAGTTCAAGGTTCGTGTGCGCAATCGTTGCCGCGTTTGCGGCCGCGCGCGCGCCTTCATTCGCAAATTTGAAATGTGCCGTATCTGTTTCCGCGGCATGGCGCTCAAGGGTGAAATTCCCGGCGTCGTGAAAGCCAGTTGGTAGGAGCCACAAGAAGACTATGCAGACCGATCCTATTGCCGATTTTCTGACCCGCATCCGCAACGCCGCCGCCGCCAAGCATCAGCGCGTCGACGTTCCGGTGTCCCGGCTCAAGACCGAGATCGCGCGCATCCTGAAGGAAGAAGGCTACATTTCCACCTTCAAGCTGGTCGACGAGAACAAGACCCGCAAGGTCCTTCGCGTGTTCCTCAAATACACGCCGGATCGCCGCAGCGTTATCACTGGCATGAAGCGCATCTCACGCCCCGGCGCGCGTCGTTACCTAGGCAGTGCCGACATTCGCCCGGTCGTAGGCGGTCTGGGCATCAGCATTCTCACCACGCCGAAAGGCTTGATGAGCGGCCGCACCGCCCGCAAATCGAAAATTGGCGGCGAAATTCTCTGCGAGGTCTGGTAACGGTTTTGTAGGGGCGCAGCACGCTGCGCCCCAATAATGTAGTGGCGGGTTCTTTAGACCCGCGAGCAGTAGAGAGGTCAAGGAATAAAAGATGTCACGTATCGGTCGCAAGCCAATTCCGGTTCCCGCGGGCGTCAAAATCGCCCAGCAAGCCGGCAACATTGAAATTCAGGGCCCCAAGGGCAAGCTCACGGTGCGTGTGCCAAACGGCATCTCCTTCGAGCAGAAGGACGGCGTGCTTAACGCACTCCGCGCCACCGAAGAGCACCGCGCGCTTCACGGTCTGGCTCGCGCGCTGGTCGCCAATGCCGTTCACGGTGTCACCCAGGGCTTTAAAAAGGAACTCGACATCGTTGGCGTCGGCTATCGCGCTGAGCTCAAAGGCAAAGCCGTGGCCTTCGCCTTGGGCAAATCGCATCCCATCGAGTTCAAGATTCCCGAGGGCATTCAGATCGCCGTCGACAAGCAGACGCATCTCGTCGTCAGCGGCGCGGACAAGGGCCAGGTTGGCCAGGTTGCTGCGGACATTCGCTCGCTGCGCCCACCCGATCCGTACAAGCAGAAAGGCGTCCGTATCACCGGCGAGCGCCTGAAGAAGAAGGCCGGTAAGGCCGGCGCCAAAGCAGGCGGCGCGTAGTCAGTACATGTGCGCCGCGTAAACAGCGTTGTCATCCTGAAGCTAGCCGATAAGGGTAGCTGAAGGATCTCAACGTCGGAACTGGCAGCGAATTCGAAGTTTTATCGGACCGCAAAAGAGTGGTCTGAGCGTTTTCAAGGAGAAGCACCGTGGCATCGGCAAGAGTTCGCAATCTATCACGCGATTTGCATCGCAAGCGCGTTCACGCTCGCGTCCGCACCAAGGTTTCCGGCACGCCAGAACGTCCGCGTCTTTGCGTGTACCGCTCGATCGGTCACATCTACGTTCAGGTGATCGACGATCGTTCCGGCAAAACTTTGGTCTCGGCCAGCTCGGTGGACGCCGAAACCAAGAAGAATCTCAAAGGCGGCGGCAACGTCGCAGCGGCCAAGGTGATCGGCAAGACCGTTGCCGAGCGCGCCAAGTCCGCCGGCATCAGCAAAGTCGTGTTCGACCGCGGCGGGTACAAGTACCACGGCCGCGTCAAGGCGCTCGCGGATGCGGCGCGGGAAGCGGGGTTACAGTTCTAAGCCTATGTCGAAGCAAATTTTGCGAGACAGTTTAGCGGTACGCCGGTTGATCGAGGTCAATCCTTCCGACCTGAAGGATGACGTCATCGCCATCAACCGCGTCACCAAGGTCGTCAAGGGCGGCAAAAATCTCAGCTTCTCCGCGCTCGTCGTCGTTGGCGACAGCCACGGCCATGCCGGATTCGGCATGGGCAAGGCGCGCGAAGTGCCCATGGCCATCAAAAAGGGCATCGAGCAGGCCAAGAAAAATTTGATCAAGCTCAATCTCAAAGGCACCAGCATTCCCCATCAGGTGCTTGGTCGTTACGGTTCGGCGCAGGTGCTGCTTAAGCCTGCCGCCGAGGGCACTGGCGTAATCGCCGGCGGCCCGGTGCGCAAAGTCATGCAGGTTGCGGGAATTCACAACGTGCTCACCAAGTCTCTGGGCACCTCGAATCCCCACAACGTCATCAAAGCCACCTTCGCCGCGCTGCTCAGCTTGAAAGACGCCGCGCACGTAGCCGAGATGCGCTCCAAGACCGTCGATGAAATCAGCGGCCGTCCGCAAAAGGCTGCCGTAGCAGAGAGCACCAATGGCTAACGAAAAGAAAAGCGCCGAAAAAAAATCCGGCGGCAGCGTCAAGATCAAGTGGGTGGTCAGCTTCATCAGCTGCACCGACGATATGCGCGCCACTATTCGCGGCCTCGGCCTGCGAAGAATGCATCAGGTCGTCGAACGGGAGGACACCCCGGCAATTCGCGGCATGATCCACAAAGTTCGGCACCTCGTCGAAGTCGTGAAGTAGTGGACGTCGTGAAGTAAAGGAACGGAATAGCGAAAATGGCGATCAGAAAAAAATCAGGCGGCAGCCGCAAGTCGGCGCCCAAAAAAGAGCGTAAGCCCGCCGCCAGCAATGGCGCGCGTACTTTCAGCCTCTCCAATCTTCGCCCGCCGCGCGGCTCGCGCTTCAAGAAAGTTCGCGTCGGCCGCGGTATGGGTTCCAAGCTCGGCAAGACCGCTGGCGCCGGCAACAAAGGCCAGAAGTCTCGCCGCGGCTATTCGCGTCGTCGCGGATTTGAAGGCGGCCAGATGCCGCTGCATCGCCGCATGCCCAAGCGCGGCTTCCACAATCCGTTCGGCAAACAGTACGCCGTGCTGAATCTGGAATCGCTCAACGTTTTTCCGGCTGGAGAAACGGTGACGCCCGACCTGCTCCGCGCCCACGGCTTCGTTCGCGGCAAGCTCGAGCGCGTGAAAATTCTGGGCGATGGTGAGCTCACGAATAAGCTCGCTATCCACGCGCACGCTTTCAGCGCCTCCGCCAAGGAAAAAATCACCAAGGCCGGCGGCACCTTTGAGGTCGTAGCATAGATGTTGTAGGGCCGCAGCCCGCCTGCCGCGGGCAGGCACGCTGCGCCCTGTCTCCGCAAGATGTACGAATTTTGCAGTAGCTTGGCTGTAGCAAGGCAAGGTAGCTAGGGAAACAAAGTATGAATCGTCTCTTTGAAGCGTTCCGAAATCTCTTCCGCATTCCAGATTTGCGGAACAGGGTGCTGTTCACGCTGGCGCTGCTGGCCGTGTATCGCATCGGTGCGCACATTCCCACTCCCGGCATCAACTGGCGCGCCCTCGAAACGCTGTTCCAGAGCGGCAGCGGCTCCTTCCTGGGCATCTTCGATCTCTTCAGCGGCGGCAATCTTCGCCGCCTCACGATTTTCGCGCTCGGCATCATGCCGTACATCACCTCGTCCATCATCCTTCAGCTGATGACCGTGGTGTTCCCGTACCTCGAAAAGCTGCAAAAAGAGGGCGAGCTCGGCCGCCGTAAAATCACGCAATACACGCGGTATCTCACCATCTTGCTCAGCATCATTCAGTCCACCACCATCGCCACCGCGCTGCAATCCACCAACTATGGCGGGCAGGCACTGGTCTTTCATCCTGGCATTGGCTTCATCCTGCTCACCATCCTGACGCTGACCACTGGCTCCGCATTCATCATGTGGCTTGGCGAGCAGATTAGCGAACGCGGCATCGGCAACGGCATGTCGCTCATCATCTTCGTCGGCATCGTCGTTGGCCTGCCTCGCGCCGTGCTCGATCTTTACGAAAAAATCAGCACCGCCGCATGGGGCCCCTTCACCGGCCTGGTCGTCATCATGCTTCTCGTGCTGATGATCGCCGTCGTCGCCTTCATCGTCTTCGTCGAAGGCGGCCAACGCCGTATTCCCGTGCAATACGCCAAGCGCGTTGTCGGGCGCCGCGTGATGGGCGGGCAGTCTTCGTATCTCCCGCTGCGCGTCAATTCCGGCGGCGTCATTCCGCCGATTTTCGCCAGCTCCTTGCTCGCGTTTCCAGCCACCGCCGCTTTGATGTTTGGCACCAAATACGCCTTCGTCAACAGTTTCAGCAATGCCGTAAAATTTGGCGAGCCGCTCTACAATCTCGCGTATGTCGTTCTGATCATTCTGTTCGCCTTCTTCTACGTCGGCATCGTTTTCAATCCGACCGAGCTGGCCGACAACATGCGCAAAAACGGTGGCTTCATTCCGGGTATTCGTCCGGGCCGCACCACCAGCGATCACGTCAGCAAAATCCTGAAGCGCCTCACCTTCATCGGCGCAATTTATCTTGCGATCGTTTGTTTGCTCCCGGAATGGCTCATCACCGGCGTGCATCTTGATCACATCGGCGCGGGCATCGGCGGATGGTTCGATCGCCACTTCCCGCAGTGGTTCCTCAAAGGTTTGGGCGTGCAGTTCTACTTCGGTGGAACATCGCTCCTGATTGTCGTTGGCGTGGCCATGGACACCGTGCAGCAGCTGGAAGCTCAGCTGGTCATGCGCAATTACGAAGGGTTTGCAAAGAAGGGCCGGTTGCGTGGCCGGCGGTAATGAAAGCGATCTTGAGCGGCTCGGACGTGAAGTCCGTCGAGGCGTTGGATCGCGCGGTGATCTTCCTCGGTCCTCCGGGTGCCGGCAAGGGCACTCAAGCCAAGGAGCTCGCCAAGAAATGCGGGGTTCCGCATCTCTCCACCGGCGACATGCTGCGCGAGAATATCGCCAACGGCACGCCCCTGGGAGAGAAGGCCAAGCCCATCATGGCGCGCGGCGAGTTTGTGCCGGATTCGCTGGTGCTCAAGATGGTCGCGGATCGTATCGAGAAGCCGGATTGCTGGCACGGCTTCGTGTTCGACGGTTTTCCGCGAACCGTGGCACAGGCGCAGTACTTGCAGGTTTTGCTGGCGCAGCATGGCTACAAGCCCGCGGTCGTGGTGCACTTTGCCATCGACCCGGCGCTGCTGCTCCGGCGCATCACTGGTCGGCGGATGTGCAAAGTCGGCGGTGAGATTTACAATATTTACGAGCGTCCCCCGAAGGTCGAGGGCGTTTGTGATAACGACGGCGGAGAATTGGAGCAGCGCCCCGACGATCGTGAAGAAATAGTGGCGCCGCGGCTGCAAGCGTATGAAAGACAGACTGCGCCGCTGGTCGCGTACTACAAGCGGCTGGGCCGGTTGCACGCTGTCGATGCTTCGCAGGGCGTCGATGAAGTGACTCAGAAGGTGCTCGAGATTGTTTGCAAGGCTCGCTGAGCGGGCTTGACCGAAATGGCGATTCATCTGCGCAGTGCGGACGAGTTGGAAAAGATGCACCGCGCCGGTCTGGTCGTGCACGAGGTTTTGACGGCGCTTCGCGATTTTGTTCGGCCAGGTTTGACGACGATGGACCTCGAGAAGTTTGCCGAGGAAAAAATCGCCGGCAGGCCCGGAAAGCCGGCATTCAAAGGGTATCGCGGTTATCCGTGCTCCCTGTGCACGTCGGTGAACAGCGAAATCGTTCACGGGATTCCGTCGCCCCGCCGCAAGTTGCGCGAAGGCGACATCGTCTCGATCGATTTCGGCATGGAAGTGGATGGGTATTTCGCGGATTCTGCGGTGACTGTGCCGGTCGGAAAGATTCGGCCGGAAGCGGAGAAGTTGCTGCAAGTCACCCGCGAATCACTGGATCGCGCGATCGACAAGATGCGGGCCGGAAATCGGCTCGGCGATGTCGGAAACGCGGTGCAGAGTTGGGTCGAGCAGCATGGGTACTCGGTAGTTCGGGAGTTTGTGGGGCACGGCATCGGCACCAAGATGCATGACGAGCCCAATCTTCCCAACTACGGCGAACCTGGTCGCGGCGCTCGGTTGCAGGAGGGCATGGTGATCGCCATCGAACCGATGGTGAACGCCGGCCGGCCCGAAGTAAGAATGCAGGGCGAGTGGGTAGCCGAAACAGCAGACGGCAGCCCCAGTGCTCACTTCGAGCACACCGTAGCAGTCACGGCCAACGGCCCCTGGATCCTGACAAGGCCTAAAAGCGTGACGGGCCCAAGCTGGTAAGTAGCACAGGCGCTCCTGTCAGGGCACCCAGCAGCCCGCAACGCGATGGTAACGGTGAGAGCAAGGCGAGGTCGATGAGCGGTTTGTAGTGGCCGGTTCTTTAGACCGGCTACGCAGTTGTAGGGGCTGGGCTTTAGCCCGCCCTTGATTTTGGCAATATGGTAGCAATCAGGAGCTTATGGCAAGACCCGTTCGCGAAGAAAAAAAGAAAGGCGATTCCGGAAACTCCAAGGAAGACGCCATTGAAGTCATGGCCACGGTCATCGAGCCGTTGCCCAACGCGATGTTCCGCGTTGAGCTGGAAAACAAGCACCAGGTCTTGGCGCACGTTTCCGGCAAGATGCGCAAGAACTTCATCCGGATTCTCGCCGGAGATAAGGTAGCAGTGGAGCTTTCGCCGTACGACTTGACCCGCGGCCGAATCGTCTACCGCTACAAGTAATCTAATGACGTCACGGTTAGCTGTGGTTACGAGCGAATGTAGTGGCGGGTTCTTCAGACCCGTCAGTCGAAGCGAGCGCTTTAGCTCGTAAGCAACAAACAGAATTGGAGTTATAATGAAAGTTCGAGCCTCGGTAAAAAAGATTTGTGACAAGTGCAAAGTGATCCATCGGCGAGGTGTGGTTCGGGTAATCTGCGCCAACCCGAAGCACAAACAGCGCCAGGGCTAAATAACCGCTTTAGAATGAAGACGTTGAGCCATTCAAAAGCATAAACCCTTTCCTTTCATGTCGTTGTGCAAAAACATGGGGGGAGGGGTAGGCAGTACCAAGAACGAAGGAGCAAAGCATGGCACGTATCGCAGGTGTGGATCTTCCGGTTCAGAAGCCTCTGTGGGTCGGTTTGACCTCGATCTATGGCATCGGGCAAGAACGCGCGAAGAAGCTCGCTGAAAAGGCCAACGTTGATCACACCAAGAAGATTCGCGACCTGACCGAAGACGAAGTCAACCGTCTCCGCCAGGCCATCGAGCAGGAAGGCCGCGTCGAAGGCGATCTCCGCAAGGAGATCCAGATGAATATTCGCCGGCTGATCGAAATTCAGGCTTATCGCGGCATTCGTCACCGCCGCAATCTGCCGGTTCGTGGGCAGCGAACGCACACCAACGCACGCACCCGAAAAGGTCCGCGCCGCGGCGCCGTCGCAGCCAAGAAGAAGATCACCGGCAAGAAGGGCTAAGTAGCACAGGCACTCGTGCCTGTGCCAACGCTGCCCGCGCCGCGAACTAGATCGTGTGCAAACCGAGGGTACGGCATACGAAGCGGGGCAGAAAAGGTTTTGTAGGGGAGCAGCATGCGGCGCCCCAACTAGGCAAGCACAAGATTTCGTAGGGTTCGGGCTTCAGCCCACCCTTTGATCTTGGCAAGATTGCAGCACCAAGAAACGGAGCAACAAGTGGCAAAAGAGCAAGGCGCAGGACCCGATACCGGAGCACCAGCGAAACCCGCAGCAGGTGGAAAAGCGGGCGCCGCCGCAGTCGCGGGCAAACGTAAGAAGGAATTCAAGAAGAAGCGCGAGCGCCGCGTGGTGCCGCACGGAGTGGTGCACATCGCTGCGTCGTTCAACAACACGCAGATCACCATCACCGACACCGACGGTCGCACCATGTGCTGGTCGTCGGCGGGCGCTATCGGCTTCAAGGGTTCCCGCAAGGGTACGCCGTACGCCGCGCAGCAAGCCTCACTGGCTGCCGCGGGCGTCGCGCGTGACCAGTACGGGATGAAGAGCGTGGAAGTAAAGATCCAGGGCCCAGGGTCAGGTCGCGAGTCCGCAGTACGCGCTCTCGCTGCCGCCGGATTGCACATCGTGGTAATCCGTGACGTGACGCCGATTCCGCACAACGGCTGCCGTCCACCCAAGCGCCGCCGCGTATAAGTAGCACAGGCACTCCTGCCTGTGCGCCGGTTAAGCGCAGGCAAGTGTGCGGTGGTCGCCGCAAAGCGCATTGAGTTTCGCAGTTCAGGATTTTTCAGTTACTTAGGGCGTTAGCCCAGGCAGTTTTCAGTTTTTAAAGAGTTTCGTGAAGGGAGAATCGAAGTTGGCAAGACACCGAGATGCAGTCTGCCGCCTGTGCCGCCGGGAAGGGCAGAAGTTATTCTTAAAAGGCCTGCGTTGTTTCACCGAGAAGTGCGCCATTGAAAAGCGCAACTTCGTTCCGGGGCAACACGGTCAGTCGCGGCGACCAAAAGTAGCCGGCTACGGTCTGCAGTTGCGCGAGAAGCAGAAGATGAAGCGCACCTACGGCCTGCTGGAGCGCCAGTTCCGCTCGTACTTCGAAAAAGCGGTCCGGCAAAAAGGCCCCACCGGCGAAAACCTGATCATTACGCTGGAGCGCCGGTTGGACAACGTTGTCAACCGCGCCGGCTTTGCGTCCTCGCACGCCCAGGCGCGCCAGTTGATCCTCCACGGCCACGTACGGGTGAACGGAAAGAAGGTCAATATCCCGTCCTATCTCGTCACCGTCGGGCAAGACGTCGCTATCAAGGACAAGATGCACCAGAACGCCATGGTCATCGATGCCCGCAACGTCGCCCAGAGCCACAACACCGTGCCCTGGCTGGAAATCGATCGCGAAGGCTTCAAGGCCAAGGTTGTGGCCATGCCTAAGCGTGAAGATGTCCAGACGCCCGCATTCAACGAGCAGCTCATCGTCGAGCTGTACTCGAAGTAAGGGCCGGCGATCCCCGCTGGTCACCCGGCTTCGGCCGGCGTCACTACAACAATGATTTTCGGGTGGCCGATCGCAAATCGGCTGCTGGGCTGGCCGCGTAGCGGCCACCGGAAAGAAGGAACACGATGTGGAAGGGTTTTCAAAAGCCAAAGCGTCTTGCATCCGAGCTCGAATCACTCACCGAAAAGTACGGGCGATTCTCCGCGCAGCCGTTCGAGCGCGGATGGGGCACCACGGTAGGTAATGCGCTGCGGCGAGCGCTGTTGAGCTCGATCGAAGGCGCAGCGATCACCGCGGTAAAGATCGAGGGAGTGCTGCACGAATTCTCCTCGATCCCCGGCGTAGTCGAGGATGCTACCGACATCATCCTCAACCTCAAGCAAGTCCCCATCAAGCTGAACACCGATCTGCCGAAGACGATCTACGTTAACGTCGAGCAGCCCGGTCCGGTCACCTCGGCGCAGATCGAGGAAGATGCCGACTTCGCGGTGCTCGACAAGAGCGTATACATCGCTACCGTCAGCGAAGGCGGCAAGCTGCAGATCGAAATGCGCGTCAAGAACGGCCGTGGCTACGTTGCCGCGGACCGCAACTACGATGAAGACTTGCCGATCGGCTACATTCCGGTCGACTCCGTCCACTCGCCGGTGCGCAAGGTTAACTATGCCGTGGAAGCTGCGCGTCTCGGCCAAATGACCGATTATGAAAAACTGATGATCGAGGTTTGGACTAACGGCGCGATCACGCCGCAGGACTCCATCGGCCTCGCTGCCAAGCTCGTCAAAGATCACATGAGCATCTTCATCAACTTTGAAGAGCCCACGGAAATGACCGAGTTGCCGCAGGAAACCACCAACGATCCGCGCCTGGAGCATCTGGATCGCTCCGTCGAGGAACTCGAGCTGTCGGTGCGCTCCTACAATTGCCTGAAGAATGCCAACATCCAGACCATCCGCGAGCTCGTGCAGAAGAGCGAGAATGAAATGCTGAAGACCAAGAACTTCGGCCGAAAATCGCTCAACGAGATCAAAGATATACTGGTGAAGATGGGCCTCAGCCTGGGCATGAAGTTCGACGAGCACGGCCGCATCATCTGGCCGCCGCTCCCGAGCCAAACCGCCCCGCCACCATCATCCGAAGACGCCCTCGGCGGCGGCCTGTAACCGAGCTGGCCGGGCGCTAGTCGGGGTAAATTCACCCCGGTAGGCATCCGGGCCAATGCTGGTGAGCAGTCCTGTAGCTCAGGCCGCGATTCTGTAGCTCAGGCCTTTAGGCCTGAGGCTTTTCGCCAACACGAGCGAAGTGTTCTGTTGGCAATAGTTTGCACCAAACAAGTTGTCATCCTGAGGGCATCCGATAAGGATGCCCGAAGGATCTCAGCGTCAGCCTTACCGAGACGAACTGTTTCAGCATCACAGCATCAGCAGACGGCTCAGCCTCTGCGAAAAAAGGGAATCGAAAAATGCGACACCTCAAATCAGGCTCCAAGCTCGGCCGCAACCCCTGGCATCGCCGCGCCACGCTGCGAAACCTCGTCACCAATCTGTTCGAGCACGGCCGCATCACCACCACGCTGACGCGCGCCAAAGCCGCACGCCCTGTCGCCGAAAAAATGATCACCCTCGGCAAACGCGACACGTTGCAATCACGCCGCCAGGCCGCTTCGTACATCATGACCCCGCAGGTCACGCAAAAACTCTTTTCTGAAATCGCGCCCAAGTTCGCCGATCGTCCCGGCGGCTACACCCGCATCATCGCCGCAGGCATCCGCGTTGGCGACGGCGCCAAAGTGGCCATCCTCGAACTCGTTAATTACGAGCTGAAGAAAAAAGAAAAGAAAGAAAAAGCCAAGAAGGAAGAACCCGTGGCAGAAGCAAATAGCTAGCCTCGGCAAAAGCCAACTCTTCATCGAGCCTGATCCGATCAATTCGGGTCAGGCTCTTTTTCTTTTGTGCAATCGAGTTCGTTCTTTTATTTTTTGCCGCCAATCAGCGAGCTCGTAGCAACTAGCGCGGAATGTGAAACAGCAATGTCCGCCTCACGCAGCTGCTACAAAGAGGCGATGTTATTGCGTTTGGCGCTCGAACGGTGGAACCAAAGCAGAACAGCGATCATCGCGACGAACGCCCCGCTGGAATCGATCAGGGAGTCATAAGGTGACGCAGTGCGGCTGGCGACGAAAGCCTGGTGAATTTCGTCCAGCGCCGAATAGCACGCCGCGATAAACCACGCGGTCAGCGCCCAATTCCAGCGCCAGCCCTTCTGAACTCCCCGCACGGCGCGATATAGGAATATGCCGAACACGAAATACTCGGTGAAGTGCGCGGACTTGCGGATGAGGAAGTGGACAAATTCCACCTGGTCGTCCGAAAGCGACGGAGCCAACCAGCGGATTACGGGTTCCAGAAAGGACGCGGTGTGGTGCGCGGAGAAGCTGTCCGTGGACATGAAGAAGATGAAGCAGGCCCACAACAGCGAAGGCCACCACGCGCGCAACCATCCCGGCACAGCGGTGGTGCCCAGATCCGGCGCGGGTGGCGTGCTGCGCCAAGGTTGAGTCTCAGACACGAAAAGCTCCGTTCTCCACGCACCACCATTTTAGCGCGCGGACGGGGAATTGGGATGCAGCGGAAAACAGAAAGTTGCTATCGGGTGAAAGACTCACCACGATCGCAAGGAACTGAGAACACGTTAGTGTTCGGAGAAAGCTGAAGCTAACGTCACGTTGAGCAAAAGCGAAAGTCTACCCCACAGCTCACAGGCTGAAGCCTATGCCACAGTTTTACAGACTGAAGCCTATGCCGCGGATCACAGGCTGAAGCCTATGTCACGGGCTTGCTACTCCATGCGGTAGTTGGGAGCTTCGCGGGTGATGATTACGTCGTGCACGTGGCTTTCGCGCAGGCCTGCCGACGTGATGCGCACGAAGCGGCGGCAGCCGCGGAGGTCGTTGAGCGTGGCGGAGCCCACGTAACCCATGCCGCTCTTGAGGCCACCGACAAGTTGATCGGTGAGCGCGCCGAGCGGGCCTTTGTATGGCACGCGGCCTTCGACGCCTTCGGGAACGGATTTGCCGCGCTCGCGATCGGCGTCGTCCTGCACGGTGGCGTAACGGTCGGAGCCAGCATCCATCGCGGCCGTTGAGCCCATGCCGCGATACGACTTGAACGTGCGGCCTTGGAAGAGAATGGTCTCGCCCGGCGATTCTTCCGTGCCGGCGAAAAGGCTGCCAATCATCACGCAGGAAGCGCCGGCGGCGATGGCTTTAGTGATGTCGCCGGAAAATTTGATGCCGCCGTCGGCGATGATGGGAACGCCCGTGCCTTCGGCCGCGCGCGCCGCTTCCATGATGGCGGTGAGCTGCGGCACTCCCGCGCCGGTGACAACGCGGGTAGTGCAGATCGAGCCGGGGCCGATGCCAACTTTTAGTCCGTCGATACCCAGCGAGATGAGATCCTTCGCGCCATCGTAGGTGGCGACATTGCCGGCGATGAGTTGCATATCGGGCAAACGATGCTTGATGCGCTTTGATCGCTTCCATCACGCGGGAGGAGTGGCCATGCGCGGTGTCGACGGCGAGGACGTCGGCTTTGGTCTTGGCCATTTCCACGGCGCGCTCCAGAAAATCGCCCGTGGCGCCGACTGCGGCGCCGACACGCAGACGGCCTTGATCGTCTTTCGCGGCGCGCGGATATTCGAGTTTCTTCTGAATATCTTTTACGGTGATCAGGCCTTTGAGGTTGAAATCCTGATCGACGACGAGAAGTTTTTCGATGCGATGTTTCTGCAGAATGCGCTCGGCTTCTTCGAGGGTGGTGCCGACGGGAACGGTGACGAGATTGTCTTTGGTCATGACGGAACTGACCAGCTGAGTGTGATTTTTCTCAAAGCGAAGATCGCGATTGGTGAGAATGCCGGTAAGACGCGAGCCGCGGTCACCGGAAGGCCGGAGATGCGGTACTTGTCATGATTTCGAGCGCCTGGCGAAGCGTGATGTCCGGCGAAATCGTCACGGGGTCGACGATCATGCCGCTCTCCGAACGCTTCACGCGGTCGACTTCTTCGGCTTGGCGATCGATGGGCATGTTGCGGTGAACGATGCCGATACCGCCTTGGCGCGCGATGGCGATGGCCAGGTGGGATTCGGTGACGGTGTCCATTGCAGCCGAAGCTAACGGAATGTTGATCGCAAGGCTGCGCGTAAAACACGTGCGCGTGTCTACCTCAGTGGGCAGCACCGACGATTTGCCGGGGAGAAGCAGCACATCGTCGAAAGTCAGGCCTTCGGGAATCCGGGAATCCGTCACTCATTACGTCCCCTTTGCGGAAGGATTCGGTAGAAAACAGCGCAGCCCAGCGGGTGCCCGCTGGGCTGTCGTTTTCTCGCGCGACCGCCTGAGCGGTCCATTTCACGCGTGACCGCAAAGCGGTCAACTAAATTCATCAAATCGAAAAAATGCGTCACTGTGAATTATCTATTGTAGGGGCGGGAAGGAAGCTGGTCAAGCAAGCGCCCAACATCATTCGGTAGACGGCGCCGATCTGTTCCTGCATTTCCGTTCTGCGCGCAGGATCAGACTGCTTGGCTATCATGATGTCAAAAATAGGGTAGAGAAAGCGGCCGTATTTTCGCAGGGCTGGGCCGTCGTGTGCAGCGAGCGCGGTTTCGATGGATTTTTCCGTTGCCGGAGTAACCAGCTCGATGCGACCGACAAATACTCTGACCAATTGTGCCGGTGAGGGCTGGATGGAGAGCGGAAGGATCGAGTCCACGTATGAGCGCGGAACGATGTAAAAGAGGCGGCTGCCTTCTTCGAACCAGGAGTCGCTCCAAGTCTGGACCATGGCGCGAGCTTCATCGCGAAAAAGGCCCTGGTTGACGAGAACGTCCTCAAGATCGCCGCGCAGTGAATCGAACGTGCCGGTGACCGAAGGAGTTTCGAGAATCAGATAGTCCTGCGGAGAAGTTATAAGACGATAGCCCAGCTTGTCGCCGCGACGCTCGAAAAGCACAACTGCGGGAATCTGTTGGCCAGTTGCATTGGTGAGCTCGATAGCGCCGGTGCTGAGAACTTTTGCCACGAGCGGCAGAGCGGTTGTCGAAACGCCGCGATAGAACAGAAATTTTTCGTGCTGGTCTTCTGCGCGGCCGCGGACAGAAAGCGGAGTAGCGGAAGTGTCGCGTGCAGCGTAATAGTGGCTGGGGGCGGACTCGCGCAGAAAATTCGCGGGCAGGGCGGGAGAGACAGTTACGGAATCCCAGGTGATGCTGCCATCTTGATGTGGGCCGTAAAGAGCATCGGGCGGAAGGGAACCGGAGGGAGCGATGGCCGTGGCGTGAGGATACCACTCGGTGATCAGGCCTTTGGCGAATGAAACACGGATCCAGACGCGGGTTTCGCGAGGGCTATAAAAGTAGATGACCGGCGTTTCCATGCGGACCGTGCCGCGAAGAATGGATTTATATCCAGCTTTCTGGAAATGCTCAACGAAGGCGGGAAGATCGGATCCGCCGCTGAGATCGACGGGAAGCCACTCCACGGGCTGCCCGTCGGGGCCAGCGATGGTTGTGAACGTGCCCCATTCGTGCGCGATGAGTCCGGATTCCGTGGGAGATTGGCGGCGCGCACTGGAAGCTGCAGTCAGCGTGCCGATCGCGAAGAAAAGAATTGTCGCTGCGGGCAGAAAAGAGCGCCGCACTTTGCGTTGATGCGCTCGCCGCAGCTGAGGAAAGGCCGGCCTGGAATTTGTCACGCTCAAGCTCACGGCTTCGACTCTCGCGATGCCGCCGGCTTTGCGAGTACTTCAGCGGTCGTTTGCCCCTGTTGCCCCATGAAATGAGTAGCGAGATTGCGCGCCAGCAGAGAATCATTCTTCGCCCCAGACTTAGCCTTTTGCACATGTTCATCGTGTGCTGACGCCGGGCCCGTAAGAGTGATAAGGGCCGCGGCGAATTCCATTTGCGGATCGTCGCTGCGAAGCTGCAGCGCTTGCTTGACCAGCGCGTAGCCATCGATTCCACGAGCGGGATTGGAATCAGGACCCAGCCATTGCTTATAGCTTTCCGCAAGATATCCGATATCGAAGTAGTAGAGAGCGGGTGGTGGAGCGGAAGAAGCGGATTTCGTCGCTGCGGCGAGAGTGTTAAAGAGTTCTTTCGCTGCCGCGGGATTTGTGCGCGCGTAGAGTGTGGCGCGGCGCAGCGTTTCCATATGGACGAGAACCGTGGAATTCGAAGCGAGAATTTTGACCGTGTCGGAAGTCAGCTTTGATGTGTCGTAGGTTTCCCCGCCGGTCAGATTCCAGCCTGGTCCGCCCCAGGGAAGCGATTGAGCGTTGCCGATGTCGAAGGTGTGGCAGATGAGCGGCGGTCCGGCAACGGCGACATTGGCGCAAAGTGTAAAAAGAATGGTGAGTCCGAAAAAGGTAGATACGAAGCGATGGATGAGATGTTTGTAAATGTTCATGGAGATTGACGCTCCTGAAGTGAAATTCAAGTTCGTTGATAGAGACGAGAGGAAAGCGCCAAGTGTTAACGGCTTCCGGGCTGTTTGGTTTTGTTGGCGTTGGTGTTCATCCAGGTGCGTTCCCAATGGCGCCAGAGGCTGATATCGCCAAGATCGAGCGCGTTCCACCAGGCGTCGAGCGCCGTGTGATCCAGGCTGAGGATGGCGTCACGCGTGACGTCGCTCGGCGGGGGAACAAGTTGAGACAGACGAGCATAGACGAGCGAGCGATCTGAGTTGTCGACGCGAGACAACAGATGCCATAACGTGAGCGCGTCGCGCTTGCGGGCTTCCGACAGGACTATTCGCAGGGCTGACGGATCGGCTGAAGTATTTTTCGTGCTGGCGTCGAACTGAGCGAGAGCGGAGCGAAAAGCTGGAGAGGCATCCTCAAAATACGGAGTGCCGGGGCCCGACTGTGGATGGGTGGAGCAGGCCGCGCCCGCAGGAATGAAAGAGTCACGGCCGTCGCGATGAAAGCCTACCCAGCCGAGAGTGGTGCGCAATGTTCCGCTGCCGTCGTCATCGACGTGCAGGGTGTAGATGCAGCCGAGATCGACAGCAACGGCGGAAGGAGTGTCCACGACAAATTGACCGGGCGCGGCCCAGATGGTTGCGCGGATGGTGCCGCGATCAAGCGCGAAATGTTTTCGCCCGTTAGCGGATTGCAGCAGGCGGAGTCGCGTCAGCGGTTCGACTTCGAGCCGGCCAATTTCGGCGGCGGATACGGTGGCGGTGGAATCTGAGCGGGTTTCGAGGGCTTCACCGATCTGCAGCGGCTGCATTTTTGCGGAGGCGGAGCTGGCAAAATCTGTTTGCGAAGTGGAGTTGGCGAATTGAACGTGCCAGCCCGTCGGTGCTGCGAGTGGCGGACGTGGGCCGAGAGATAACCATACACCCGAGGCGATCGCCAGTCCGACGAGTGCGGCTGCAGCTAGCCTCGCAGTGGTCAGATGGAGATGTAATCTTTCGCGCCAGGTCAGAGGAACTGGGTTGAAGGCATTTTCGGGAAATGCCGGGACGGTGGCGCGCGAGTGGCGGAACAATGCAAGTGTGTGCTCCAGTCGCTGAATTTCAGGATCTGGCTGACCGGAACGGTCCCATAAATAGTCTTTGCCGGACTTTTGAACGTCGCGCTGATGTCGGATTTTGCTGCTCATGGGCGTGAACTCGCGGGAGATCGCTTGCGATCGAGTTTTTCACGGAGTTGCTGCAGACCGCGATGAAGATTAACGCGCACGGAGCCATGAGACAGACCGGTGCGCGCGGCAATTTCCGGCCCGGTCATGCCTTCCACGAGGCGCAGGACCAAAGTTTCGCGATACGCTTCGGGTAGGCTGCGGATGATGTCCAGAATTTCCGCGGCCTCGCGCGTCTTGGCATGCTCGCCTGCCGTGATAGTTGCGTCCGCATCTAGAGAGTGATCCTGACGATCAATCTGCGTTCTTGGATCGCGATAGTAATCATTGGCCATATTGCGGGCGATAGCGGCGAGCCATGCGCCGAAGCGGGAGGCATCGCGCAAGCCGTGCAAACGAGAGAGCGCGCGTAAAAAAACTTCATGAACCAAATCTTCCACTTCCAAGCGGGGAAGCTTCACTAAGAGAATGCCGTGCACCATGGGCAAGTAGCGTTGATAGAGCTGGCCGAAAGCCTCACGATTGCCGCGCTGCGCAGATCGCACGAGGATCGCGTCGGAATCGGCCTGCGCGGGTAGCGGTTCAGTCACCAGAGCAAGCTCCGGCGTTGCGTCGCCGAGATGTGACGCACTCTGCATGCGGTGCTCATGCCATCGCGGCTTGGCTCCTCAAAAGAGTAGACGGTCCAGAGGCGGTGGATGTTAACAGCATTTTTCGATTGGACATGGGCAATTGGCGTCAGTGCATGGGAGTGCATGTCGAAGCGACGATGGTTGTCCTGGATCTAAACCCGCACCCTTAAAAACGAAGGGTGCGGCACCCGGAGCTGTTGCACGATGCATGACTTGTTGCTCGGCGCGGAGCGTTGACACGGATTGGTGCGTGCCATAGACTCGCCGCGATTTCTTGAATATTTCTGACATGCGAAACGTTTTGTGAGAGGGGCGTTTATGCCTACCTTGCATTTGTGTGGGAAGACGAAGCTGGTCGTCAGCATGATGCTGGCGGCGTTCGCGATGAGTGCATTGCCTGCGATGGCGCAGAAGCCACTGGAGCCGGAGGAAAAGCCGGACGAGAAGAGCAACATTGCCACCGTGGTGGTTACGCCGGGAACGGCGACGGCAGCGATTGGAGCGAAGCTGACATTTTCCGCGGTGGCTAAGGATAAGGATGGCAACACGCTGCCGGACAAGGTGAAGTTCTGGTATGCGGCGCCGTTTGATGCGGCTGGCGCGGAGCAGAATGGCGAGATCTCTTTTTTTCAGCCGGGCGAAATCACGGTGGGTGCAACGATCGGAAGCAAGATTGGGTATGCGCACGTCACAGTGTCGAAGCCGCACATTGCGCGTATCGACGTGAGTGCGCCCGGAGCCGCAATCTTCGCCGGTGGCAGTCATTTGTTGCGGGCAACTCCGCGCAATGCGAATGGCGACCCACGGATCGATATTCCGCTGGCGTGGACTTCAGAGAATCCTTCTGTGGCGACCGTGGATGCAACGGGCATGGTTGTAGCGGTGAGACCAGGCAAGACAAGAATTCGCGCGGCGGGCGATGGCGTGACCGGCGAAGCGTTCATCGAAGTGGCGAAACCAACTTTTGCGAAGATTGTGGTGTCACCTGCGAGCAGTACAGTGAAGACGGGTGACGTGGTGCATTTTTCCGCGAAGGGCGGCAAGGGAGAGGCAGTCGGCGGCGAAGTGACATGGTCGGTGCAGGGCGCGGGAGCGGCGATCTGGCCGGACGGCACATTTGTGGCAGAGCGGCCGGGAACATACACGGTGGTGGTGTCCGCCGGCGATCGCGATGCGATGGCCAGCGTGCTTGCTGCGCCGCGCGGAGTCGGTCGCGACGTGGAAGTAGTGGGACACGTGATGCCGAAGGACGAGCAATTCGCGGAAGAGTGGATCTGGGATCACTACGCTTATCTTTCGGCGATCAGCGACAAAGTATATGTGTTCGATATTGCGGACCCGGCGCATCCGCAAAGCGGCGATCCGCTGAAGGTGGATGCGCGGCTCGTGAATGACGTGAGCGTGACCGCGGATGGAAAAATCGGAGTGATCACGCGAGAGGGCGCGTCGAATCGCAAGAATGGGATTGTGTTTCTAGATACTTCGGACGGCATGCATCCGAAGGTTCTGTCGGAGTATACGGAGACCGTGACTGGCGGCGTGCATAGCGCGTACATCAACTCGCATTACGTTTATCTGACCGACGACTCGACGGGATCGTTGCGCGTAATTGATTTCGCGGATGTGAAGAAGCCGAAGGAAGTGGCGCGATGGCAAGTCGAGACATCAGGGCAGATGCAGATTGCGTTGCCGGAAGGCGAAGGTGTATCGACTTCGGGCCGCTATCTGCACGACGTGCAGGTTGTGGACGGGTTGGCGTATCTGGCGTACTGGCGCGATGGATTGGTGATTCTGGATGTGGGCAACGGCATCAAGGGCGGGAGCCCGGAGCATCCACAGTTTGTTTCGAACTATCGCTTCAATTACGACGAACTGTATGGAGCGGGATGGTTGAGCGGATCGCACGCGGTGTATCGCTATAAAAATTATGTTTTTGTGGGCGATGAAGTATTTCCAGGAGTATTCAGCCTGAGTTCGCACGAGCGGATTCCGGTTCGTGGAATTGGGCACGTGATTGATGTTACGGATTTGGCGAAGCCGCGCGAAGTGGCGACTTACAGTGTGCCGGAGGCGGGGTCGCACAACATCTGGGTGGTCGATGATGTTTTGTATATGGGCTACTACAACGGAGGAGCGCGCGTTTTGGATGTGTCCGGCGAACTGCGCGGAGAACTTTACAATCAGGGACGAGAGATTGCGCATTTCTGGTCGGGGGATTCGAAGGGCTATCGGACCAATCTGCCGTTTGCGTGGGGAGCTTATCCTTATAAAGGATTGATTTACGTGAATGACGTGCATGGCGGACTGTGGGCGATCAAGCTGGGCAAGACGAAGGCTTATTCGATTGCGACGGAGCCGCCCAAGTAATGCGTGTGAGTCTGCGCGGGGGTGAAATCCTGATGACGTTGCATGTGGCTTCCGCGTTGACCAGCATTGTCGTTTACTTCTCGTTCAGACTTGGGTTCTTTTGGATCTAAACCCGCACCCTGAAAACCGCAGGGTGCGGCACACGGCCGCACTCCAACGTTAGTCTATTTTCCAGAAGTCGATGCCGGCGGCTTGCGGTGGTGTGTCGATCGCTGCGGCGGTTTTGCGGGATTGCAGGTCGATGATTTCGACGGTACCAGGTTCGCTGCCGACGCCTTCAACGGTGATGAAGGCGTACCGGCTGTCCGGTGAAATGACGGCACCGTGAACGACTTTGCGCTTTGTGGGGATGCGTGCCAATTCTTTTGCGGTGGCGATGTCGAAGATGGAAGCAGAGGCGTCCCGTTTGTTGGTGGCTACGAGCAGTTTGCCGTCGGGGCTGACGGCGAGATTGTAGACGCCATTACCGGCGGGAATTCTGCGGACGAGCTTCCATTCCTTCGCGTCAACTTCGACGATTTCGTTGGATTTGTTGCAGGCGACAAAGATTTGTTTGCCGTCGATGGTGGGTTGCGCCCATGTAGGGCTGCAACTAACCGCACGCATCGACATTGTGGCGCGATCGTGATCTTCCATGTTTTGTGAGGCGGTTGCGGGCGAGGAGATCGGCGGTGCATTGCGTTCGAAGCCCTGCTCTTTGCCCGCGCTGACGCGGAAAGTACGCGCCAGTTTCATTTTGTCGGCGTCAACCTCGACGAGCAGATCATCCATCATGCAAGCGGAATATTGGCGGGAACCATCGCGTGTGACGCGAGACCCATGAGGCATCACGCAAGTGGGAATGCGAGCGACTTCGAGCATTTCATTGGTGTCGACGACGGAGACGCTGCTGGGAACGGGATCTCCGTGCAGATTGAAATTGACGACATAGAGAAAATTGCCGTCGGGAGAGACATCTGCGGTTGCGGGAAAAAAGCCGAGGCCAACCTGGCCGATGACGCGATCGTTTTCAGTTTCGTATTTAAGAGCGGTGCCGTAAGGGCGGCCGTGACCAATGGACACGTAAAAGTTTTTGCGATCGGGTGAAAAGGCGATGCCGTGCGGACCACTGATGTCGCTCTGCAGCACACGTGTTTCGGTGGTTTTTTCGAGCTTGGCGCCGTCGGGGCCGAAGCGAACGGTGGCGATGCGGTCAGAGGCTTCGCAGACAAGTTTTACCCAGTAGTTGCGGGATGGAGAGTCAGCGGCATGGATGAGAGAGGCCGCGCCGATCGCCAGCGCGGAGACAATACAGATGATAGAGAGCTGAGCGGCGCGAGCCGGGAAATTCTTCATGCGGGCGACATTGTAACGCAAGTGCGTGGGAGCAGTTGTGCTTTGCACAGGTCGTGCAATAGTGTTTCAACACATGCAAAAAGAGATTCGGAAGTTTGTGCCGCATCGATGGTTGCGAAACGCGCATGCGATGACTCTGGCGGCGGCGTTTGTGCCGCGGAAGTTTCGATTGCCAGAGCCGACCGAGAAATTATTTCGGGTCGACCCTTATTCGCAATTGCTGGGGCTTTGTCACTGGCAGGCTGAAAAGCGCCGAGACGTGCCAGTTATGGCGATCGTTCATGGATTGGAAGGCTCGGCAGATTCGAATTACGTGCGGGGTATTGCAGAGAAGGCATTCCATCGAGGGTTTCACGTGGTGAGGTTGAATCAGCGGAATTGCGGCGGAACCGAGAAGCTGACGCCAACGCTTTACAACTCAGGGATGAGCGGCGACTATCGAGTGGTGCTGGAGGAATTGGCGAACGAGGATGGATTTTCGCAGATCTTTTTCGTTGGATACTCGATGGGCGGAAATCTAGTGACGAAGATGGCTGGAGAATTTGGTGAGGATGCACCGCGTGCTTTGCGCGGAGTGTGCCCGGTTTGTCCCGCGCTGGACCTTTCGGCGTGCGCCGACGCTTTGGAGCTGAAAGAGAACTACGTGTACCAGCGACATTTCGTGAAGGGGCTGATGGCGCGCTACGCGCGAAAGGCGCAGATGTTTCCTGGCCGTTATCCCACGAATGGATTCGGAACGATTCGAACGGTGCGGGAATTTGACAATGCGATCACCGCGCCTTGTTTCGGATATCGAGACGCGGAGGAATACTACGAAGCTGCGGGGGCAAAGCGCGTCGTGGACCAGGTGCGAGTGCCAACATTGATGATTACGGCGGAAGACGATCCCTTTGTGCCCTATGTAATGTTCCTCGCTGCACGCGTGGAACGAAATCCGGCAATACGATTTGTTGCGCCCCGGCATGGAGGGCATTGCGCGTTCATTTCGCACGAGAGCGGGGAAGAAAGATTTTGGGCGGAGCAGAGAATTGTGGAGTTTTGCGGCGAGATCGCGGGCATCTAGCCGAAAGGTTTCTCCAGGGAGATGGGGAAATGTTTTGTGAGGAGCTGGGCAGGGCCTTCTACGGCGATGACCATGTCATCTTCGCAGCGCATTCCGAATTCGCCGGGGATGTAGATGCCCGGCTCATTTGAGAAAGTCATTCCGGGCTGAAGCTGCGTTTTGCTGCCGCGCACGAGGTAAGGATGCTCGTGTCCGTCGAGGCCGATCCCGTGGCCCACGCGATGGGTGAAGTATTTGTAGCCGGGACCGTAGCCGGCATCGGTGATCACGGCGCGTGCGGCGTCATCGACGGTGCCGGAGAGATGGCCTGCGCGAGCCGCGTCGAGAGCTGCGTCCTGGGCTTTGCGAACGGCTCCATAGGCGCGCACGATTTTTTCTGATGGCTTACCAAGCACGCTGGTGCGCGTGACGTCGGATTCGTAACCCTCCACTTTGCAGCCGCCGTCAATCAGTATCACGTCACCTTCCTTTAATTTCTGTGGGCGCGAACTGCCGTGCGGCAGGGCAGCAGACGCGCCAATCAAGACGAGGCCGTAGCCGCGCAGTCCCATTTTCGAGT
This sequence comes from uncultured Acidobacteriota bacterium, assembly GCA_963788725.1. GTDB lineage: Bacteria > Acidobacteriota > Terriglobia > Acidiferrales > UBA7541 > Acidiferrum. The sequence goes on from CAWBHT010000002.1 coordinate 452,895, forward strand.
GGCCGCCCTCGACGAGTTGGGCGATCTCGTCCTGCGACATGCCTTCTTTCAACGAAGCGAACGTAGCGCGGAAAACGTCGAACGTGGCTTCACACGCGAGGCGCATGAGCTCCAATTCATGCGCTGATTTGCGGGCGCGACACGCAATAGTGACCGGGTCGGCGGAAACGTATTCGAAAGCCGGCGCGGCCGCTCGCAGATGATCAAAAAAGGTGAAGCCGACAGTCTCTTCCACTCCGATGCGTCCAGAGCGAATGCCACGATCGGCTAAAGCCGTGGCAACGAGCTTGGTCGGACTCTCGTCTTCCTGCCAAGCGCGCATTTCGAATCGAAGGTGCAGCTGTTCGCGGAGCCGGCCTTCCTCGAATGCGGGAACGACAATGATTGGTTGTCCGGTGCGTGGAATCAGAAGACCGAGCAGGCGTTCGCTTAGGCCCCAATGAACGCCGCTGAAGTAGTAGAGCGATGTGCCCGGAGCAAAAAAGAGGGCGTCGAGCTTTGCTGCAGAAGCAGGCTCACCGGAAAGCGCAGGCGCTCCGGACATGAGTTCCTGCGAGCGCTGGATGCGCGCAGAAAATTCCTGTTCAGTGATGGGACGCACACGGGATCCCAGGGGTTTCAGGGTAGAGAACGCATCCGGGAGCGTGCCGGAACAAGACGTCTCCTGCGCGTGCGCGCTCGGCGCAATGGTTGCTAAGGAAGCAGCTACAGTGCTTTGGAGAAAACGTCGCCGAGTTGAATTGGGAACGGAAGATAGCGTGGCCATGGCGAAGAGAATTATCCGGCGCCACACGAGGTGTCAAGCTCGTCGGCGGCGTATTGGCGCAGACGGACTGAAAATAATTTGCGAAATATCGTTTCGATATTTGGTTCATCGCGAGAATTCATACAGCGAATACTGTAAAAGACCGCATATTCATTGAAGAAAATGCGTTCTAAATTTCGTAGCGTCTACGTGCATTTATATCTTCCGAATGACCAAACATTGGCAGTTGTGACGTTGATTATTTTTACTTTGCATAAGTTTTAGATAACAGGTGAGTTGAAAGACAGAGAAATTCCACGCCCAAGTGGAAAGAGGATTGCAACCGTTCCACAGTGGAATACCGCTAGGAGCGTTTTGCCCAGACCCTTCAGAAAAGACGGCGAACTGTATTTCTCCGTCAGTCGCGGCAAGTAAGTCAAACAGGATTTGTGGAGAAAGAGGAGGAGTGGTGACGATGATGTACAAAACATTTGCGCTCGTTTTCAGTTTGGCGGCGCTGCTTGGGATGTTGATTATTTCCGGGAGCAACGCGCAGGTTATCAGCGGAGATCTGGTGGGAACTGTTCTGGACAAAACGGGGGCAGTGGTTCCGGGTGCGACCGTGGAAGCCACCAATGCGAATACCGGAGTCAAAGCGCAGACCAAGGCAGGACAAAACGGCGAATACCGATTCAGCAATTTGCCGGTAGGCGCGTACAACGTCGCGGCCTCGGCGCCAAATTTCTCGACGACGACTATCAACAATTTTCGGGTTGAGTTGAACAAGATCAGCACGCTGCAGATTACGCTGGAAGTGCAGGGTGCGGTGACCTCGGTAGAAGTATCGGGAGCGCCGCCGGCATTGGACACGACTACAGCGCAAGTGCAGACGACGTTTGAAGCGAAGCAGGCTGAAGATCTGCCGATCGCGAGCACTGGTGGAACCGGGAGCGGCGTGCTCAATCTCTCGCTGCTGAGCGCAGGTGTATCGACGGCTGGCGGAGTTGGCGTCGGATCGGGCCCTTCAGTGGGCGGACAGCGTCCCCGAAACAACAACTTTATGATCGAAGGCGTCGACAACAACAACAAGGGCATCACCGGTCCGCTGGTGACAGTGCCGAATGATGCAGTGGCGGAATTTTCGCTGCTACAGAATCAGTTCTCGCCGGAATTCGGGCATTCCTCGGGTGGACAGTTCAATACCGTGGTAAAGAGCGGAACGAATACGTTCCACGGCATGGCTTACGTATACAACCAGAACCGGAATTACAACGCCTTCGATCAGCTGCAAAAAGTGGAAGGCTTCACGTCCACGCCGAGATATGACAACAATCGATTTGGGGGCCAGATCGGTGGACCAGTGGTGAAGAACAAATTGTTCTTCTTCGGAAATTTCGAATATGAACCGTTTGGGCAAGCCGGAGGGGCGGGCGCAGTTTGCGCACCGACAGCGGCATAGTTACGCGACTATCGCGGCGACCCCGGGATTGTCGGCGACTAACCTGGCCATCTCCAGCAATACGTGCCGGCCGGCACGGCCGACAGCAGCAGCTGCGGACCGATCGATTGGGTCGGCGGAACAACACTGCCAACCGCGGGGCTGGCGATCACCGCGCCGAGCTTCACGAATTACAAGTTCCTGACCACCAGCATGGATTGGGATATTTCGGCGAAGGATCAGATTCGCGGCCGCTACATTTATAACAGCGCGGTGGGCGTCGATACTTCCGCTAATCTGCCGGCGTTTTTCCTTCCGCAGCCGAATAAATTCCACCTGTTTACATTCAACGAGTACCACACGGTATCTCCGACGCTGACAAACGAATTCCGCCTCGGATTCAACCGTTTCGCGCAGGAGTTCACGTCGGGCAACTTTGCATTCGCCGGGACTCGACAGCTTCCCGAATCTGCAGATCAATGACCTGGGCCAACTGCAGATCGGACCGGATCCGAATGCGCCACAGAGTACGGTGCAGAACACCTATCAGATGGCGGATGCGCTGACCTGGACGAGGGGAGCGCACACGCTGAAGTTCGGCATCGAAGGACGCAAGCTCATCGCCCCGCAAACGTTCACGCAACGCGTGCGCGGCGACTACGAATACAACGACTTGCTGTCGTTCCTGCACGGATGCTCCGCCGGATTCACTGGCGGAACGAAGCAACGGCAATCCAGTATTTTACGGCGACCAGTCGGCGATCTACTGGTACGTGAACGACAACTGGCGGATCCGGCCGAACTTCACTTTGAATCTCGGGTCTTCGCTACGAGTACACGACTATCCCTTCACGCAGAGAGCGCAGTCTCTGAACGAAGCCGCGAGCGTGCCCGGGCTGATCGACTTCCTGACACCCCGGGCGCCGAGAAATAATTGGGGGCCGCGCATCGGATTTCGCGTATTCGCCGGGCTCGAGCGGCCGGACATCGATCCGTGCGGGCGCGGGTATCGCGTACGACGTGTTGTTCGACAATATCGGACTGCTGTCGTTGCCTCCGCAACTGTCTTCCACGATCGATTGCGCGCCAGTTGGAAACTACGCGTGCCCGACACCTTTCCTCGGTTCGCGGCGGAATTTTGCCGGGGCCCGGGTGGAATTGCCACTTTCCCGACCATCGCCGACCAGCGCGCCGCGACCTCGGCGTTTGTGCCGGTGAACCAAATGTCGCCAAAATCGATCGACTGGACTCTGGGCATCCAGCACACCTTCTGGAACGACTTCACCGGAGAAATCCGTTACGTCGGGACGCGCGGCATTCACCTGCCGGCGCAAATTCAGATCAACAAGCAGGCGGTAGTGACGCCGTCCTTCTCGCTGCCAACTTACACGACAGCTCCGACGCAGGCGACACTGGACGCGTCGGCGCTGGATCTGGCGGCGCTGGAAGCGGTCAGCCCGGTCGTGCCGGCGTTTGACGCGGCAGGTTTCAATGCCAGCAACATCACAGCCTACGAGCCATGGTCAAGTCTACCTACCACGGGCTGGCGGCGCAATTAACAAACGTCTGACGCCATGGCGTGCAAATTATCAGCGCGTACACCTACAGCCATCTGATCGACGATGCGACGGCGGAAGTTTTCAGCACGGTGTTGTCGCCTCGGCGCGCGCAGGACGGTCTGAATCTAGCCGCCGATCGAGCCAATTCCATTCTGGATCATCGTCATCGTTTTACCTTTGCGTTGATTTATGACGAGCCCTACTTCCGGGGGAGCAACTGGCTGTTGCGCAATACACTGGGCAACTGGGAAATCGCGCCGATTTACACCTATCAGTCTGGCCAGTGGGTCACACCACAGAGCGGCCTCGACTCGAACCTGAATGGTGACTCCGCCGGTGATCGGGTGGTGCTGAATCCAGGCGGCATCGGTGGAACGGGCAGCGGAGTGGTTCCGCTATGCACCAGCGCCGTGGCTGCTTGCCCGACGACGCTGACGGATGCTCTGGCCGCCCCCGCTGGAGTTGTAGGTTATCTGGCGACCAACCCGACGGCGCGATACATCCAGGCTGGTTATGGCGTGTACCCGAATGCTGGGAGAAATATTATGCAACTCAGGCCCATCAATGACGTGGACCTGAGCGCGCTGAAGCGCATCAACCTAACCGAGCGTGTCCGGATCGAGTTCCGCGCTTCGGCGACCAACGTCCTGAATCATCCGCAGTACGTAGGCGGGTTCATCAACGACGTGCAACCCATTCCGTCGCCGGGCTTCATCGGATTCCAACGCAACATGCTGGAACCCCAGAATCCGGCGTTCAACGATCCGACCGCAGTGTTCTCCAGCAACCCGAGAACTATGCAGCTGGCGTTGAAGATCCTGTTCTAACGTATCGCCCGCTTTGGGCATTACGTAAAGAAGCCACAAGGCGCCCCGATTTTTCCGGGGCGCCTTTTTTCTTTTTCACAGAACTTCTTTCGATCCTAAGCAGAAATAGCTTGTGGTAAGCTCCGGCCAACGGTTTCAAGCGAGAGGTCTTAAGTGACGTTCGCGGAATTCTGGCCGGAATATGTGTGCGCGCACAGCAAACCGGCCACGCAAGTCGTTCATTGCGCGGGAACGATCGTCGGATGGATGCTGCTGGGCGGAGCCATAGCGACGGGTCGCTGGCGGTGGATCGTGGTAGCCCTGATTGTGGGGTACGCGTTTGCGTGGTTCTCGCACTTTTTCATCGAACATAACCGGCCGGCTAGCTTTGGGCATCCGTTGTGGTCCTGGTGGGCGGATCAGCGAATGATGTTTCTCACGCTGACGGGCCGAATGGGAGCAGAGGTCCGGAAGTACCGCCGAACCAGCGACGTAAAGTGAATGTAGGGTTGAGCCAAAAAGAATCGAGATGAAGTGAAGCGCTATTCCTTCCGAACGGCCAAAATGTTCTTGTTCTGAATTTTGATCTCAATACCCAGCGGCGGCCGGAGATCCGAGCCTTGCGCGATGCTGCCGCGGACCCAGATATTTCCCGGAATATTGCTCATCTTGAGAGGATCGAAGACGGTTCGGCTGCAGGGGTCGCCAACCATAGGGTGGCGTGCCTGCAAAGTCATATTGTTCCTTTAGTTTGCCGACGTCGTCGACGTATTCGAGCCGGCAACTCCCGAACGGCGCGGTCATCACCAGAGCCCAATATCCTTCCGGCTGCGAGGCTGAACCTCCAGAAAGGCGGATCAGCAGTGCGGGCGTGCTTTCATTGCTGAATTGATCGACAAAGAGAAATTCCTTGGAGGTCCAGGGTTTGGCCATTTCCGCGACAGTGGCAATTTGCGGATTTGCAGCCGTAGCGCGAGGAATGGCACTAGCAGGTTCGGCGGGCGGGGTAGGCACTTCAATTTGAGCTGGCGGCGCCGGTGCAACGGCCTCTGTTTGCCGAGAGTGAAACAGCCAGCGGGACACTACGAACAAGAGCACCACCACAGCCAATAATCCCGCGACCAAACGCAGCGCAGGACTCACCCCAAGACTCTTTGCCCCAACCGCAGGGACTTCCGTTGAGACACCGGGAATCTGCGGCATTTCGGCCTTGAAGCGTTCCGGTTGCGGCTGATCTGCCATGCTGCTGCAATTTTAGGATGGCGCGCAGGCAGGAGCAATCCAGATGCAAGCGCGGTTTCCTGTCAGAAACGTGGAAGAACGGGCACGTCGAGTTATCCGCAGCGATGATTGGCAGCGACTCCAACGGCTATTATTGAGATGGGTACATGAAGCTTCATCGGTCTTGTCTCCATTCTGGGGGCCCCCTACTGTAGTAAGACAGAAGACTTGCGGGGTGCCTAGTTGTCCTGCCTGTTCAACGTATGAGCAGCGATACACGAGCGACGGCCCGGGGATTTGTACGCAGCTTGAACATTTTGCTCAAGTTCGCGCGGTTGTATGAGTTTGGGCACGTACGAACCTCGCAGCAATTCGACACTACCTGGAAGGAATTGCGCACCGCGCTGGACGAGAGCGGCAGCAGCGGATTGCTGCTGGGCGCTTCAGGGAATCAGATTCTGCTGGATGGAGTGCCGCTGGGAACAGCGGCGGGTGAACGCAGCTTCGCGCAACTGTTGATCTCCTCTGGAATCGCCAGCATTCACTTTGGTCCAACCACTACGCAGGCGCAGTTTGCAAGATTCGCGCGCGGCTTTCCCAGCGGCAACGCGAAACCAACCGCGCTTGCCGAGCAATTGAAGTCTGCCCTAGCAGGCGAGACCAGCATCAAGATCAACGAGATTCGCTACATCGCCGAGGATTCGTCGGTGGCTGGAATCAAAGTGGCGGCGCAACTCACTGCCAGAGTTCTGGGCGCGCAAGGCGATAAGTTCAAGGATTTTCTGGACGATCCCAACAAGCTGTTGCAGATGATCTTCGCAGCGGAGAGTAATCGCGGCCCGGGGAGCAGCGGTGGCGGATCAAGCCCCGGATTTGGCGGGACCGGTGGCAGCGGCGGTGGAGCTGCGACCGGCACGCTTTGGGACGCTGGTGCCGGCAACGGGAGTGCGGCACCGTCGGATACGGCTGCAGCTTCGGTCGCGCACGGATCTGGTGGTACGCCTGGGCGAAGCGGTGGTAACGCCGGTGGGGGCCACGCGCCGGTGCCAGGCAAATGGCAGACGGCTTCCGCATTGCTTCATTCCGGGGCAAGCGGCTCGAGCGTCGCCATTGGCACAGAGGTAGCGGCATCGTCCGGGCCAGGAGGCCTCGTCGGCGGTTACAACGTCGCGGAAGAAGATGTGCGACAGATGTTGACGTTGTTCGCGCAAATGGGCAAGTCGCGCAAAGATCCGGAAAATCGCATGGAGGTTCCGACTTTTCAGTCGCGACTCAGTGCCATGCCCGTGCGCGCGCAGTTTACGTTGCAGCAGGCGCTCGCCGGACTCGCGGCGCAGGCGCCGGACAGCAAGCCAGACAAACCGATGTTGCTGAAGCTGGCGGAACACGTCGCCATCCGGTTCGCATTGGACAGCTACGAGCGCGGAGAATTACGTGTCAATGCCGTGAAGCAATTGCTGGATCGGATGAACGCCGAAATCGAAGGTCTGCGAAAAATTCTTGGCGCGCAGGAAGAGATGATGGCCGGCGCCGGGCTGCAGGTGCAGTCCTTTACCGAATTGCTGGACCAGGAATTCTGGGAGCAGGTGCCAGACGAGAATAAGAAGGAGGTGTTGACCTCCGACGAAGCCTGGTGCGTGCCGCCGCGCAACGTACGCGCATATCTGGAAGACATGTTGCGTCGCGGCGAATTGAAGACCGTGAACGAGATCCTGATGAAGTATGCCGCTTGCATCGGGCTGGAAGCTCCGGAGGCGCGTCGCACCACGGCGATCGGGCTGTCCGATCTTGCGGAGCTCTACGGCAGCGGAGATGGCAGCGCGCTGATGGACGGTATCCGGCGGCTGGGAAATCAGTTGGCCATCGAGCGCGAACCGGAATTGCAGACGCTGGTGAGCGCGGCATTCGTTCGATTGAGTCAGGAGGCGGCGTCGAAGCGCTGTTATCCCGCGATGCAGCAGGCGCTGGCGTCTTTGGATAGCGTCGAAGCCCTGCGTCCGGGCGCGACGCAGAGTCTGCGGCCACGCATCGGTGCTGAAGAGCGCATGCCGGAGTTCGTCGAAGAAGCGTTGCGCAGTGGACAGATACCTGACGGCATGGTCGAAATCCTGGCGTTGATGCCCAAGACCACGCTGCATTACGTCACCAATCGATTCGGGCATTGCGGTTTCCGCGAGGATTGCGAACTGCTCGCTGAAATCGTCAAAACGCTCGGCGAAGACGCGGTGCATCGATTGATGGAAGCGCTGCAAACCGCGCCTGCGTCAGAGGCCGCGGAAACCGTAGGTCTGCTCACGCAGCTGGCGCCGTACGATGTCGCGAAGATCCTGCCGGTGCGCCTGTCGCAATGGCCGCGCACGGCGCATGACCGGACGGTGCGGCAACTTTCTTCAGCGCCGGCAGAATTCCGCGCTTCTACGCTTGTGGCTCTTTACGAATCGCTCGATCCCATGATTCGGCCGCTGGCGATCGACGAAATGGGTATGACCGGCCATCACGATTGCATTCCGAAACTGCTGGCCTTGGCTGAAAGCGACACCACGCCCGGATTTACGCGCGTGAAAGCGCTGGAAGCGTTGGGCCGTTTACGCGCGGCCGCGGCCACGCAGTTGCTGCAGCACATCCTGGACGCACGACAGCTTTGGCGCTGGAGCCACCCGGAAGAGTTGCGCATCGCTGCCGCGCAGGCTTTGATGCGTATCGATCCCACGATGGCGCTGGAGAAACTTGCGCCCAGTGGCCTCGATCGCAAGGACTTGACGCTGGAGCCCACCGATCCTGAGCCCAACACTTCGGTGATTCGCCAGCGGCGCTACGCGCGACTCAAGCTCTCGCGCAATCTCATTGCCCACACCACCAATTTGCGCGAAAACATTCGGCTCTCAATTCCGGAACTCAATCTTGGTGGCGGCATCGGCTCGGGCGAGCGGCATCTGGCGCCCGGATCGCTGCTGGCCCTGAAATTTACACAGGGCGTGCGCAACATCAAGGCGCAAGCCGTGGTCCGCGGCGCGCGTCCGCAGGCCATGGCTTTCGAATTCGTTGAGATGGACCTGGAAGAACGTTCGCGACTCCGCAAACTGCTGATGGAACTCGGTGGAATACCCATGGCGGCGCAGGTGACTAACCGCACAAAACGGCGAGGTCGCGTGGCCATGTTGAAGACTTAGGAATCTGGCGTCGAAGCAGACGCATGTAATCGGCGGTTGCAGAAAGCAGAAACCCCTCCTCGCGCTTCGCTCTTGGCGCTGGTCCGCCCTGTACTTGGTCAACAGGGCCCCGTTCGTTCGGACAGTGCAGTTGCCAGGATCGTCCAAGCAGGACGCCGATAATGACTGGGACCTCTGTACCATTGCCGCGCGAAGTGTATCCCTCTACGGTACTAGTGAGGTCGTCCCATTCGGACAGGTGAACCCAGACCGTGAAAGTGGCGGATCCCAAAACGACGGCGGGCCGGGCATTCGTACGCAGCCTGAATATTCTGCTGAAGTTTGCGCGTTTGTACGGCTACGACCACAGCCGCACCATTGAGCAGCTCGATGTCGCGTGGAGCGAGCTGCACACCGCCGTCTCGGCCGCGACGGATGCTGGATTGTTGCTGGGCGCAACCGGATCCCAGCTGCTTCTCGATGGCGTGCCGCTGGAAGGCGCGCCCGCCGAAAAACAATTCGCGCAACTGCTTTCCTCCGCCGGCTTGGCCAGCGTGCAATTTTTCCCTTCCATTACCCAGGAAGAGCTCGCTCGCTTCGCGCAGGCGTTTCCTACCGGCAAAGCCAAGCCCGCCCAACTAGCAGAGCAGCTCAAGTCGGCGCTCGCCGGATCGTCAGGCGTACGCATCAATGAAGTGTGCTTTGTGGCGACGGACGCGCGCCTGAAAGATGCCAGCATGCGCGGCGCAGCTCGCGGTGGCAACATTGGGCGAGGACCAGGATCAATTCAAACAGTGGCTCAATGATCCTCAAAAATTGCTGGAGATGATTGCGGCGGCGCAAGGCTCGACGAGCGGAGGCGGAGACCGTCCAGGTGGGCCCGGTCGAGCCGGTGCTGCGCCTGGGCACGGTCCGGGCGCCGCTTCAGGAGCGGTGCAGCGGGCGGATCAAAACGAGGGATGCGGGCTTTATGTTCTGGCTAACGAGGCGGAACCCGGTGGCGCGGAGCGCGCATTTTATTCCAGTTCGCAATTGAATGAGCTGGTCGGCTCCGGCACGAACATCGAAGCGCGGCCTGGGTTTGGCGCGGGTATCGGCACTGGAGGCGGATCGGGTTCGGGAAGTGGAGCACGCTCGTTCGCCGATGCCAGCGAAGAAGAGATTTACGGCATTTTGAGCGCGCTTACCAGCATCGGTCAGGTTGGAGTCGGCGGCAATGGAGGCGTAGCGGCGGCCGGCGTTTTTCACGAACAAATGTCGATGCTGCCAGGACGCGCACAAGACATGCTGAAGGCCGCGCTCGCCGAACTGGCTTCGCACGCTCCTGACGCCAAGCCGGATCAGTCCGTTCTCGTGCAGCTCGCGGAGCATTTGGCGATCCGATTCGCGCTGGAGCGCTACGAAAAAGGCGAAATCAAAGTTAACGCCGTGCGGCAGATGCTTGACCGCATGAACCAGGAAATCGAAAGCCTGCGCAAGATTTTGGGCGCTCATGAAGACAAGATGAGCGACGCAGGCCTGGTGGTCGACACGCATCGCGAGATTCTCGACCGCCAATTCTGGGCCGCGGTTCCGGAAAGCGGCAAGCGTACCGTGCTGCTGTCCGAAGAGGCTTGGTGCATTCCGCCGCGTAACGTGCAGTCTTACATCGGCGAATTGATCGAGCAGGGAAATATCGCCGATGCCATCAGCATCCTTCAGAACTACGCATCATGCGCCGACAACCAGGAGAGTGATGCCCGCAAGAAAGCGGCTGCGGGTCTGTCGGAGATGGCCGAGTTGTACGCCAAAGTCGATCCCCGGTTGTTGGGCGAAGCGCTGCGGCACCTGGGCCTGCGCTTGAGCGTGGAGCAGGATGCGGAGCTACAGGGGCTGGTCAGCGCGGCATTTGTGCGCTTGAGTCAGGAAGCCGCGACCACCCGCAGTTATTCCGCTATGGAGCAGGCGCTCGAATTGATTTCCGGCGTCGAGACACAGCGTCCAGGAATTGCTCGCAATCTTCGCGGAAAAATGGGTATCGAGGAGCGCGTGCCAGAGTTTGTGGAGGAAGCTCTGCGCGCGCGGCAGGCCGCGGCGGGTTTAACCAGCGTGCTGAAGATGATGCCGCAGACGGCCATGGAGCAGCTGGCCGCGCGATTCAATCGTTGTAGCTTGCGCAACGACGCGGAACAGGTTGCGAACCTCGCCGGCGATCTCGGGGAAGAAGGGCTGCAGTGCCTGCGCAGCACGGTTCGCGGCGGTCCGGTCGCGGAAGCAGTCGAGATGGTGGGCTTGCTAAGCAAGCTGGATGCGCAAGCGATGCTGATCTTCTTGCCTGCGCGTATGAAGGATTTTCCGCGTGTGGCGCAAGATCGCGTCATCCGTCAAATTTCTTCCGCTGGCGCACCCGGACGCTGCCGTATTTTGCTGGAATTGCTGGATCACCTCGATCCTCTGGTGATGCCCCTGGCCATCGATGAAATTGGTGTCGCGTGTGACCGTGAAGCGATTGGCCGGCTGCTGACCATCGCTGACGGCGATTTGCCTCAGGGCGGCGCCAGCTATCTACGCGTCAAAGCTGTCGAGGCTCTGGGTCGCATCCACGCACCGGAAGCGATCGCCGCGCTCAAACGCATCGTTGAATCAAAGAAAATATTCGGTTGGACGGAACCGCAGGAACTGCGAATCGCCGCGTTGCAAGCGTTGGAGAAACTCGATCCCGCATGGGCCGTCGCATTCCTGCCTAAAAGCGGCATGGACAAGGCCGATCTCGCGCTTGCGCCGTTGGATCTTGCGCCCAATTGTAAGTTCGTTCGCCAAAGGCGCCACACGCGCGTGCGGCTCGCCAAGCCGGTCACGGCAGTCAGCACAAACTTAAAAGAAGCTTGCCGGCTCGAGATCAAGACCGCCAGCTTGACGGGCGGCGTTGCTACCATCAGCCGTCATCTCGCCCCCGGTACACCAGTTACGCTGCGCTTTCAGATCGGCCTGCGCAACCTTCAGGCGACCGCACTAATGCGCGACTACCGCGCGCAGGATATGGCTTTCGAGATTGTCGATATGAGCCTAGACGAGCGCAGCAAGCTTCGCCGTTTGCTCGCCGACAATCTCGGTTCGAGCGGCGGCTCGTCCGAAAACGAAACTATATCTGCGTCTTCCGAGATTCCCGTACCTGCCGGTTCACGCACCCGATAAGCTTTGGAGTGGAGGAGAGCCTCGGGCAGCCACGCGCTCCCGCCATTTAGATTTGAGCCGGCATGTTCGCAAGGCGCGCCCATGCACATCACAGAAGGCCGCCTAACGCGCGAACGAACGCGGTTGTCGCGTTTCTTGGCGTGGGCGCATCTAAACAGATAGAATAAAGTGTTGCTTTGGCGCTATTTAACTTGGCCTCGCGCCCGGGCAGAAATCTGACACCGTCGGGAAACGGCAAGCCCTTTCATGGACATAGCGAAGGTAGCGGACAGCGTAATCGCGCGATTTATTGGCACCAAGCACGAGCGCGATGTCAAAAAACTGCAGCCGTTGGTGGTCGCCATCAACGAGCGCGAAGCGGAAATCAAGACGCTCAGCGATGACGAGCTGAAGGCGCGCTTTCTCGCATTGAAAGATCAGGTTCAGGAACCCCTCAAGGACCTCGATCCCGCGGATGCCGACTACAAAGAAACGATGCGCAAGGCGTTTGAACCCGCGATTGTGCCGGCATTTGCGCTGGCGCGAGAAGCGGGACGCCGCTTTCTGAACATGCGCCATTTCGACGTGCAGTTGATCGGCGGCATGGTTCTGCACGACGGCAAGATTGCGGAAATGAAGACGGGCGAAGGCAAGACTCTTGTTGCCACGCTGCCTGCCGCCTTGAATGCGCTTGCAGGACGCGGCGTGCACATCGTCACGGTCAACGACTATCTCGCCCGGCGCGATGCGGAGTGGATGAGCGCGCTCTATCGCGGGCTCGGACTTTCCGTCGGCGTCATCGTGCATGACCTTGACGACGAGCAGCGCCGCGCCGCCTACAACGCGGACATCACTTACGGCACGAACAACGAATTCGGTTTCGATTATCTGCGCGACAACATGAAATACGATCTCGCGCACTGCGTCCAGCGAGGACATCACTTCGCCATCGTCGATGAAGTGGACTCAATTTTGATCGACGAAGCGCGCACCCCATTGATCATTTCCGGTCCGGCCGAGGAATCCACCGACAAGTACTACAAGATCGATAAAATCATTCCCAAGCTGATCAAGGACATCGACTACACGCTCGACGAAAAGCATCGCCAGGCGACGCTGACCGAAGAAGGCGTCAGCAAATGCGAGCGGCTGCTGGGACTTGGCAACTTATACGACCCGGCGCATATGGAAGTGATCCATCACGTGTACCAGGGACTCCGTGCGCATACTTTGTACAGGGCCGATGTTGACTATGTCGTTAAAGATGGTGAGGTGATCATCGTCGACGAATTCACCGGGCGTCAGATGCCCGGCCGACGCTGGTCCGATGGCTTGCACCAGGCGGTCGAAGCCAAGGAAAACGTTAAAATCGAGCGAGAAAACCAGACCCTCGCCACCATCACCTTCCAGAATTATTTCCGCATGTTCAAAAAGCTGTCCGGCATGACCGGCACCGCGGAAACCGAAGCCGCCGAGTTCCAAAAGATTTACAACCTCGATGTCGTGGTGATTCCCACGAATCGCCAGCTGATCCGCAAGGAATATCCCGACGTCGTTTACCGCACCGAGAAGGAAAAATTCGAGGCCGTCGTCAACGGCATCCTTCAGGAAGATAATTCGCTGGCGAACGGCATTCGCCACTTTCATGAGCGCGGCCAGCCGGTGCTGGTCGGCACCATCTCCATCGAAAAATCCGAAGCCATCGCCGAAATCCTGAAAAAGGCCGGCGTCCCGCATCAGGTGTTGAACGCCAAGCAGCACGAGCGCGAATCGCGCGTGGTTGCACAGGCTGGACGCAAAGGCGCCGTCACGGTCGCTACCAACATGGCTGGCCGCGGCACCGACATTCTGCTGGGCGGCAATCCCGAGCAGATGACGCGCGATCATTTTCTGAAGAATCGCATCGCCATGCCCTACGCGGCAGCCCCGGCGGTGATTCCCGCCGATGGCGCTGGTCCGGATGGAGCCGCGCAACCTGCCGTTGCGATGGTCCTGTTCCAGCACGAAGGCAAAATCTTTCAGGTTCCCGCCGACCAGTGGAAACCGGTATACGAACAGTTCGCCTCGACATGTAAGTCTGAGCACGACGAAGTCGTCGCGCTCGGCGGCCTGCACATTCTTGGCACCGAGCGCCATGAAGCCCGGCGCATCGACAATCAGCTGCGTGGACGCGCCGGCCGTCAGGGCGATCCCGGATCTTCGCGCTTCTTTCTTTCGCTCGAAGACGATCTGATGCGCATCTTCGGCGGCGAGCGCGTAAAAGCGCTGATGTATCGCCTGGGCATGACCGAAGGCGTGCCGATCGAGTCTGGCCTCATCTCACGCCGCATCGAGAATGCGCAGAAATCCGTTGAAGCCCAAAACTTCGACGCCCGCAAACATTTGCTTGAGTACGACGACGTGATGAACAAGCAGCGCGAAACGATCTACGCCATTCGGCGTTCCGCGCTCGAAGGGAAGGATCAGCGCGACTACGTGCTCGGAATCACGGAAGGCGTGGCGCGCGATCTTGTGGACACCTACTGCCCGCGCGAGCAGCATCCGGATCAATGGAACATCACGCAATTTCTGGCGGAAGTGAACAGCCAGTTCGGCATTGACGCCAAAGCAGCTGGCGCCGATCCCGGTACGCTCAGCCACGATCTGCTCAGTGACGCGACTGTCGAAGCGGTAACCAAGCGCTACGAGGAAAAAGAGAAGCAGTTTAGTCCGGAGCTGATGCGTTGGCTCGAACGCCGCATCATTCTCGATGTGGTCGATTCGCAGTGGAAAGACCACTTGCTCTCGCTGGACCACCTGAAGGAAGGCATTGGGCTGCGTGGTTACGCGCAGAAAGACCCGATCGTCGAGTTCAAGAAGGAAGCATTTGTTCTGTTCGAAGACATGATGGCGCGCATCGACAACGAAACGATCCGCTATCTGTTCCATATTCAGATTCAGCAGGCGGAGCGCTCTCCCGACGAAATGCAAACGCATCCGGATGCGCAGGGCGGTCCAGTGGTCGCGCGTTCTGGTCCTAGCGGCCCTTCGCGCCTGGGCGGAGCAGCCGCCGCTGTGGCGGCCAGCGCCGCGCGCGCCAGTGAACCGGTGGCGCCGCAGCGTCTGCCCGACGTCGCTCGCCAGCTCGAACGCAAACAGCAGCGGCAACAACAGGATTTGCAGTATCAGACCGGCGCCGGTCAAGCCGAGCCGCCGAAACCAGTTCGCGCCGGCGCAAAAGTCGGCCGCAACGATCCTTGCCCCTGCGGCTCCGGCAAAAAATACAAAAAATGTCACGGCGTAAACGCTTGAACGCCTACCAGATCATTCCATCTGCATCGAATCATTTGCGGCGATGCTGTGGCTCATCCCTTCAGGTATGAGGGTTTTCGTGAGCTGCGAGCAACTCGCTATTTAGTGCGTGGACTTTTGTAAGGGTACGAGCAAGTAGATTCCGTGGACTCATCGAAAGCGAAAACAACTAGTCTACGCAACGCAAGATCCTCAGGCGCGATGGTCTGAGCCGAAAATTTCAGGAGCAACAATGCCGCCAGCACCTGCCCCGCAACAAATGCCCGAACGCCAGCCGATACCCGGCGTAAAGAATCTCGTCGCCGTTGCCAGCGGAAAGGGTGGCGTGGGCAAAACCACCGTAGCCGTAAATCTGGCACTGGCGTTGGTGAAGCTAGGGAACAAAGTAGGCCTGCTCGACGCCGACGTTTATGGCCCGAACGTGCCCATCATGCTGGGCACCACCGCCGAGCCGGTCGCCACGCAAGACCGGCGCATTTACCCGGTCGAGACGCAGGGACTCAAGATGATTTCGATGGGCCTGCTTAATCCGGGTGACAAGCCGATGATTTGGCGGGGTCCCATGCTGCACAGCGTCATCACGCAATTTTTGCGCAGTGTGATCTGGGGGCAACTCGATTACCTGATTATCGATCTGCCGCCGGGTACTGGCGACGTGCAGCTCAGCTTGATTCAAACGGTGGCGGTGACCGGCGCCGTCGTCGTCACCACTCCTTCTACCGTCGCAGTCGCCGATGTTCGCAAAGCGATCGAAATGTTTCGCCAGGTGCATGTCGAAGTTCTCGGTGTAGTCGAGAACATGAGCACCTTTCGCTGCCCGCACTGCGACAAGCCGGTCGACATTTTCGGCCATGGGGAAGGCACAAAAACCGCGCGCGAGTACGGCGTCCCGATCCTCGGCGAAATCGAAATCGATCCGCGCATCCGCATCGGCGGAGACACCGGCGCGCCAGTGGCGGCGCAGGGGCAAGACTCCGCTCCCGCAAAGAGTCTCTACGCTGTGGCAAATGCCGTCACCGCACGCCTCGACGAACTTGGCTCCAGCACCACCGGCCCCACGGTCATCGTCGATTAGGATCGCGTGGTAAACTTCTCGAAGTGAAAACCTTTAATCCCAGTGCCGAAGATCAGCCGGCATGATCCGACCTTACCGCGGCAAGCGGCCTGAAATCGCCGCCACCGCTTACATCGA
This sequence comes from uncultured Acidobacteriota bacterium, assembly GCA_963788725.1. Taxonomy (GTDB): domain Bacteria; phylum Acidobacteriota; class Terriglobia; order Acidiferrales; family UBA7541; genus Acidiferrum. Next base: position 469,449 of record CAWBHT010000002.1, read on the forward strand.
TCCGGCCGCCGTGCTCATAGGGGACGTGGTCATCGGCGAAGACTCCAGCGTGTGGCCGTGCACGGTAGTTCGCGGCGACGTGAACTACATACGCATCGGCGCGCGCACCAACATTCAGGACGGATCGGTCCTCCACGTCATGCGCGACGAATATCCACTGATTCTCGGCAACGACGTGACCATTGGCCACAACGTCACGCTTCATGGCTGCAACATCGCCAACCGCTGCCTTGTCGGCATGGGGTCGATCATCCTCAACGGCGTCACCATCGGCGAAGGCAGCATCGTAGCCGCCGGCACTCTGATTCTCGAGCGGACCAATATCCCGCCCGGCAGCCTGGTCGTCGGCCATCCCGGCAAAATCAAGCGCATGCTCACGCCCATCGACCAAAACTCCATCGACGAATACGCCAAGCGCTACGTCAGCTACAAAAACATCTATCGCGAGGAACCCGCCGGATGAAAGTGGCGAGTGGCGAGTGGCGAGTGGCGAGCGAAAACCTGTGACCCAGCCGATCAAGCCGAGGCACTACAAGGATTTGCTTGTCTGGCAAAAAGGCATGGCGCTGGCAAAGCTGGTGTACGTTTGACTCAGAAATTCCCTCCTGACGAGCGATACGGACTCACTTCGCAGTTGAGGCGAGCCGCCGTTTCCGTGCCTTCCAACATTGCGGAGGGTCAAGCGCGCCGTGGTACTAGTGAGTTTCAGCAGTTTCTCTCGATTGCGCAGGGCTCGTTAGCCGAACTTGAAACGCAACTGCTGCTCAGGGTTGACCTCTCATATTGCAAAAAGGCCGACGCGGAACCTGCTTTGCAAGAAGTCGACGAGCTTCAGAAAATGATTGTTTCACTCAAACGTAAGCTTTCCTCCTACTCGCCACTCGTCACCCGCTACTCGTCGCACTCTGCGAAGGCTCACTGACAATGGCGACAAAATCCAAATTCCAGGCCATTAAAGGCGTCCGCGATCTCCTCCCGCCGGAAACATCGCTGTGGGCACAGGTCGAACAAACCGCGCGCGAAGTTTTCTCCTCGTTCGGCTTCGGCGAAATCCGGCTGCCCATCTTTGAGCCAACGGAATTGTTCGCGAGATCCATTGGCGAGGAAACGGATATTGTCGGCAAAGAAATGTATTCATTCCCAGCCGTGAGGCCACAAAGGAGTCTCGAAGAGTTAGTTAACGCTGTAGAAAGAGCATGGCACGCTGGTGAGATCGACACCACGACCGAGAATCAGCAGAACATGCAGGAATTCAGGAAGTTTGCGAGCCAGATTCAGTCTGTCGCCAGCCATGCTTCAGCGGTGAGTAGCGCGTCCCCCGAAATCCAGCTGCTTTTGGTTGAGATAAATAGCAGGGTCGATCGAATGCAGAAATCCTTTACTCTCCGTCCCGAAGCCACCGCTTCCGTCTGCCGCGCCTACATCGAACATAACCTCCAGCAACTCCCACAGCCTGTAAAGCTGTACTACATGGGGCCAATGTTTCGTCGCGAGCGGCCACAAAAGGGTCGCTATCGGCAGTTCTACCAAATCGGCGCGGAACTTCTCGGTGGATCAGACGCGCCCGCGATCGATGCCGAAGTCATCCAGATGCTGATGACCTTTTTCGAGAAAATCAATCTCGCAAGCACGACGCTGTACATCAATTCCATCGGCCACGCCGCCGACAATTGCCGCCGCGGCTACGTCGAAAAACTACGCACAGCGCTGCTCAACGTGAAAGACCAGCTCGGCGCCGACTCGCAGCGCCGCATCGACACCAATCCGCTTCGCGTGCTCGACTCCAAGCTCGAATCCGAGCAAGCCATCATCGAAACGCTTCCCCACATCTCCGATCATCTCTGTGATGACTGCCGCGCGAACTACGCCGCGGTAAAAAGCGAGCTCGAGCTTCGCGGCGTCATCTACAAAGAAAACTGGCGCCTGGTCCGCGGCCTCGACTACTACATGCGCACTACATTCGAAATCACTGCGCAGGGTCTCGGTTCGCAAAACGCGGTCTGCGGAGGCGGCCGCTACGACGGATTGGTGGAACTCCTTGGCGGGCCGCCCACAAAAGGTATCGGTTTCGCGATCGGCGAAGACCGCCTGATCTTGTCGTTGCAAGAGGGAATGAAGGCCGCTGGCGAGACTGGCGATGTGGCAATCGCCGGCCGCGCCACGCCGCTGGTTTATATCGCCTGGATGGGCGAACGCGCTTACGCTACCGCTGTTCGCGCCGCTAAGGATCTGCGCAACGCGGGCTTCAGCGTGGAACTGCCGCCAGTAGCGCAAAAATTCGGCAAAGCCCTAGGCCAAGCAGACAAGCTCGGCGCAAAATTTGCCCTCATCCTGGGCGACAACGAAGTAGCGGAAGGCTCCTGGACGCTCAAGACGCTGGCAGATGGCACGCAGACCAAATTGCCGGAGCCGGCGCTGATCGAGCACTTGCGTAACTCTTCGTAGCGGGCCATCTCAACGTACAATAGATATCACTCTTAACCCGGAAGAGGATCAACCACCGTGCTCGATTTTCTCGGCAACCTCAAACGCACACACTACTGCGGCGCCCTTCGCGCCTCCGACGCCGGCCACGACGCCATCGTCATGGGTTGGGTGGCCAAGCGCCGCGATCTCGGCAATCTCCTCTTCCTCGATGTGCGCGATCGCACCGGCATCGTCCAGGTGGTTTTCAACAAAGAGACGCAGCCTGCCGCGCATGCGAAAGCCGAGCAGGCCCGCGGCGAATTCGTCGTCGCTGTCGAAGGCAAAGTCGTAAAACGCCAGAAAGCGAATCCCGAGCTGCCCAGCGGCGAAATCGAACTCGTCGCCACAAACCTGCACATTCTGAACACCGCCAAGACGCCGCCGTTTGCGGTCGAAGATGAGACCAACGCCGCGGAAGAAACACGCCTGCGTTATCGCTATCTCGACCTGCGCCGCCCGCGCGAGCATCGCAATCTCGCGCTGCGCCATCGCATCATTCTCGAAATCCGCAAGGTGATGGATGAGATGGGCTTCATCGAAGTGGAAACGCCGATGCTCACGCGCTCCACGCCTGAGGGCGCGCGCGACTATCTCGTGCCCAGCCGCGTGCATCACGGTCAGTTCTACGCGCTGCCGCAGTCGCCGCAGATCTTCAAGCAGATTTTGATGATTGCCGGCCTCGATCGGTATTTCCAGATCGTGAAATGCTTCCGCGACGAAGATCTGAGGGCCGATCGCCAGCCCGAATTTACGCAACTCGACCTCGAGATGTCTTTTCCGCGTCAGGAAGACATCTTCCACGTCATCGAGCAGGTCATGGTGCGCGCTTGCGCCGTCGCGGGCATTGCGGCGGAAGCTCCGTTCCCGCACATGCTCTACAAGGATGCCGATCCGCAAGTATGGCAGCGACAAGCCCGACATGCGTTTCGGCATGGAGCTGCACGAAGTCACGGAATGCTTTCCGCAAGAGGCCAAAGAAAAACTTCAGATTGAGGGCAACGTATTTGCCTTCGCCGCTCCTGGCGCGGCAAGCTATTCGCGCAAACAGCTTGACGAACTGACGGAGAAAGCGAAATCCGCCGGCGCACGCGGCGCCTACTTTGTAAAGGTCGCGCCCGAAGGCACAACCTCTACGGTAGAAAAACTAATCGGCGCCGAAAACGTAAGCAAACTCGCGCCAAGCCTGCGACGCGAAAACCGGCGACCTCGTCGTCGCCGTCTCCGCAAGAACGCAAATCAAAGGCACCGAAGCCGCCGCGCTCGTCGCCGGTCAACTTCGGTTGCAACTCGGCGAAGCGCTCGGCGTGATCGACAAGTCGCAATGGAAATTTCTCTGGCTCACCGGTTTTCCGCTATTCGAATGGAGCGAGTCCGACAAAAGCTGGGTCAGCGCCCAGCATCCTTTCACGGGTATCGTCGACGAAGACTTCGAAAAGCTCGAGTCCGCGCCATGGGAAGTGCGCAGCAAGGGCTACGACCTCGTCCTCAATGGCAACGAGCTCGGCTCTGGCAGCATTCGAATTCATCGCCAGGACATCCAGGAGCGTCTGTTCAAAGCGCTCGGCCTCAGCGAAGAGCAACTTCGCCGCCGCTTCGGCTTCTTCCTGGATGCGCTGACCTACGGCACACCGCCGCACGGCGGCATCGCGCTCGGCATCGACCGCGTCGTCATGCTCCTCGCAGGCGAAAAATCGATTCGCGAGGTAATCGCCTTCCCTAAAACGACGGCAGCTCAAGATCTGATGGCCGAATCGCCATCGAATGTCGACTCCGACCAACTGGAACACCTGGGCATTGCCATCAAGCCAAGAGGAAATGGCTAACTCTGATGTGCGTTCGATCTTAGCCTTAGTGCCTACGTGTGCTTCGGCGGGCTTGTTTTTAGCTTTTTGTGGAAAAGTAGCTTGGCGCAATCGCCGCAATCGATTTTTGTTTTTTGGATGGTTGGGTGTGCTGGTAGTCTTCATTCTTATGGATTTTCTACTTTATGCGCTATATCTGAGGTCCGGAAAATAGCGTGTCGCGCATCCGCATACTTCCTGAGGCTGTGGCCAACCGCATCGCCGCAGGTGAAGTCGTAGAGCGCCCGGCCTCCGTGGTCAAAGAGTTGCTCGAAAACGCGCTCGACGCCGGCGCCACAACCATCCGCATCGAGGTTGAAGCCGGCGGCAAGCGCATGATCCGCGTCATCGACGATGGTCACGGCATGGCCCATGATGACGCCCTGCTGGCGTTCGAACGCCACGCCACCAGCAAGCTGCGCTCCGCTGATGATCTGCTTTCCATTGCCACCCTCGGATTTCGCGGCGAAGCCATGCCTACGATCGCCGCGGTCTCGCGCCTGCTGCTGGAAACGCGCGATGCCAATGACGCCGAAGGCACGCGCATCGAATTCGCCGGCGGCAAACTCGTCGGTGTGAAGCCGGCAGGCCTGCCCGCCGGAACGACCGTCAGCGTTGCTGATCTTTTCTACTCCGTTCCGGCGCGCCGCAAATTTTTAAAGTCGGACACCACTGAGCTGGGCCACATCGCTTCGCTGGTCACGCACTACGCGCTTGCCAATCCTGGCAAGCAGTTCGTTCTGACGACTCCGACGCAGACGATTATTGACTGCGCGCCCACCGAACGTCTCGCTGACCGCGTGTATCAGCTCTTTGGCAAGCAATCGCTCGACGAATTAGTCGAAATCCCAATGGTCTCCGCTGCTTTTCGCGCTGCCATTACCGAACCAGAATTGGAGGCCGAGGAAGAAAAAGCGCGCATCAGCGTCTACGGTTTCACTTCGCGCCCCGAAGTGCAGCGCCCGAATCGCAATGGCATCTACATCTTTGTGAATCGCCGGCTTGTGCGCGACCGCCTCATTCTTCACGCTATCCACGAAGCGTATCGCAACATCGTGCCGCAAGGCGTGTATCCCGCGACGCTGCTGTTTCTCGAAATGCCGTACGACGAAGTTGATGTGAATGTGCATCCGGCAAAAATTGAAGTGCGCTTTCGGCGCTCGCAGTTCGTGCACGACTTCACACGCGACGCCATCCGCCAAGCATTGATGAGCACGCGTCCGATCGCCAGTTTTGCGGCAGCTGCAGGGGCTATGACCGGCGCTGGAAATTCGGCGAACGGCTCGAACGCTTCGCCCGGTTCCTCGTTCGGCACATTGCCGGCCTTTGCCGAAGGGGTCACAGCCTCGCCAGGGAGCGTGCCCGCGGACGGGTCCTCACTCGTACCGCGCGCGATTATTCCTGGCATGGAAGAGGTCGGCCTCGGGTCCGGTGTTGGATCTGATGGCGGCTTCGATCTGACTTCCGCTCCGCTGCAGCCCATCGCGCAGCGTTTCTCTTTCGAACCTGGTTTGGCGATAGGCGCCGCGCAAGCGGTTTCCATTCCCGAACCGAACTGGGCTGCGAATTTCTCTGCGGCACGCGGCGATGCGCCAGCGACCCTTCCGCATCCCGACGAAATCGCCGATCTCAAACCGCTCGGTCAGGTCAGCTCCAGCTTCATCATCGCGGTGAACGGCGAAGGTCTGTGGATTGTGGATCAGCATGTGGCGCACGAGCGCGTGTTATTCGAACAACACCTGGAAGCACGGCGCGCCGGAAAAGTAGAAAGCCAGCGCATGCTCATGCCCATGATTCTGGAGCTGTCGCCGCGCCAACTGGTGATCTACGAAAAGATTGCCGAAGAGTTGACGGCGAACGGTTTCGAGGTCGAGCCGATGGGGCCGCGCAGCGTCGCGATCCAATCGGTTCCTGCTGGCGTGGCTGCCGGCGACGCTGAAAAGCTGCTCACGGAAATTCTTGACGGCATCGAGCGCGAAAATGTGGCCATCTCAATTGAAACGCTGCAGGCGAAAATCGCTGCTTCCACCGCGTGCCACGCGGCAATCAAGATCAACATGCCGCTCGACCAAACAAAAATGGAATGGCTACTCGCAGCCTTGGCGAAAACGGATTGCCCGATGGCCTGCCCGCATGGCCGACCAGTAGTGCTGCGCTATTCGGTGAAAGAAATCGAACGTGCGTTTCAGAGAATTTAGGCGGCGCCGTGCTCTAGGCGCATTGTCATCCTGAGGCTATTGAGGAGCGTAGCCGAGATCGATTACTGCCATAGAAATTCTGGCATCGCTGGCATGAACACTGGCAAGGTGACGCCAAGTCCGAAGATGGAGACGACTGGATGAGCGAAGCACAAAAGACAGCGGTGATTTTTGGCTTGGCCAACAAGCGCAGCATCGCTTGGGCGATTGCTCAGAAATTGCAACAGGCCGGATGGCGGCTGGCAATCACCTACCAAAATGAACGGCTGGAGTTGGAGGCCAAAGACCTGATCGCGGAATTGCCAGGCGCTGCCGGCTTCATGTGCGATGTGACGCAGGGACGATCAGATCGCGAAGCTCTTCGACAATTTAAAAGAGAAGTACGGAGTGCTGCACGGGTTAGTGCACAGCATCGGATTCGCTCCGGAGAGCGATCTTAAAGGGGAGTTCGTCAACACCACGCGCGACGGATTCCGGATCGCGCACGACATCAGCGTGTATTCACTGATCGCCGTAGCTCGCGGAGCGCTCCCTCTTATGACTTCCGGCGGCGGCATCGTGACGCTCACTTACTACGGCGCGGAAAAGGTCGTGCCGCGTTATAACGTGATGGGCGTTGCGAAAGCTGCACTGGAAGCAACCGTTCGCTATCTGGCTAACGATCTGGGCGCGAAGGGGATCCGCGTCAATGCCATCTCGGCGGGACCGATCAAGTCATTGGCGTCGCGGGGAATATCGGGTTTCGGCGAGATGCTGAAGACGCAGATCGAACGAGCTCCGTTGAAACGAAACGTCGATCCCGCGGAGGTTGGCTCAACTGCGGCCTTTCTGCTTTCCGATGGCGGATCGGGAATTACCGGCGAGACCATCTACGTCGATTGCGGCTACAACATCATGGGGTTCTAACAAGTTTACAGTCGGCAATTCAGAGTTTAGAGTTGGTGCGGCAAAACGCATACCCGTGATGCATGTGTGTGTTGCCGCCGGTCGGAACTGAAAGAGCGCACGTCGCAGCGGATTTCATGCCCAAACTCACGATTGCCATTGATGGACCTGCTGGCTCCGGAAAAAGCAGTGTCGCGCGCCGAATCGCGCGAGTACTTGGGTACATTTACCTCGACAGCGGCGCCATGTATCGCGCGCTGGCGCTGAAAGCATTGCAGCGCACAATTCCGATCGACGACGAATCCGCTCTGGAACAACTCGCACACGATACACACATTGAGTTGCGCCCGGCCACCGCGGAGCAGGAAAAGGCTGGAGCGAAGAATCAAGTATTTCTCGATCAGGCGGAAGTAACCGACGCCATTCGCACAGCGGAAGTAGCGCAGGCGGCATCCCGATTGGCCACCATCGCAGGCGTGCGGAGCGTGTTGGTGGCGGAGCAGCAGCGCGCTGGCGTCGGAGGCGGCGTGGTGATGGAAGGCCGCGACATCGGCACGGTGGTGTTTCCAAACGCTGAGCTGAAGATCTTTCTGGAAGCCTCGCCGGAAATGCGAACGGAGCGCCGCTGGAAAGAGCACCAGGAAAAAGGCGATAACGTGACCGTCTTCGAGGTGCTCGGCGAAGTGCGCGAACGCGACAAGCGCGATCGCGAGCGCAAGGTTTCGCCGCTGGTCCGCGCCGCCGATGCGGTGATCGTGGACAACACCGCGATGGATGTAGAAGAGACTGCTCGGCTGATCGTAATGCTGGCACGCGAACGCGAGAAGGAAAAGGCGGCTCTGGCGGGGAGGAATCCGTAGATGCGCCTGCTGGCGATGCTGATAACAGGATGCGGAAGCGCTCTGCTGGCGCTACCGCTGGCAGTGTTGGGACAAGGAGGTCCGGTGGCGAATCCGGGCGCCGAAAAATCCGAAGCTGCGCGAAAGTTCCGTGCGTACCTGGATGCCGACTGGAAAGCCTGGATGGAGCTGTATCCGGAGATTGCCACATTGGTTGGCTATCCCGGTCAGAACGGTCGTTGGATGGATGATTCACAGGCAGGCATCGAACGGCGCAAAAAGCACTTGGCCGAAAGCATTGCTACGCTGAAGGGAATCTCTCGTGAGTCGTTGCCAACTAGCGAGCAGTTGAACTACGACTTGTACACACAATTGCTCGAAACCTCTGAGCACGGTTTGCAATACGGCGACGATCCGCTGCCGTTTCGTTTTGTAGTTCCACACAATTTGTGGATGCCCATCAATCAGATGGAGGGTTTGCAGCAGGAGTCGGCTTCGACACTCGCCAACAGCCCACATCACAGCGTTGCGGAATACGAAGTCGTGCTGCAGCGACTGACGGCGCTACCTGCGGTTGTGGATCAGCAAGTCGAATTGCTGAAAGCAGGGCTGGCGAAGGGATACTCGCCGCCGAAAGTTGCGCTACGTGATGTGCCAAAACAAATCGCGGATCTGATTCCAGCCGATCCGATAGCCAGCGCGCTGCTGCAGCCATTTACGGAATTTCCGACCGGCATCGGGGAGCCCGAGCGCAAGCGATTGACTGACGAAGCGACGAAAATCTATAGGACCAGCGTAGCGCCGGCATTTCAAAGACTGCACGACTACTATGCGTCCACGTATCTACCAGCGTGCCGCGAAACCATCGCGGCCACATCTTTGCCCAACGGAGCGGCGGCGTACTCCTTTCACGTCACGTGGCAGACGACGACCGAGCTGACCCCGCAGCAGATTCACGGAGTCGGATTGTCCGAAGTGAAGCGCATTCGCGCGGAGATGGACAAACTCATTGCGTCCACTGGATTTACAGGCAGTTTCCACGACTTCACCGAGTTTTTGCGAACCGATGCGCAGTTTTACTACGACAAGCCGGACGATCTAGTGAACGGATACCGTGTTATTGCGAAGCGCATCGATCCGGAGCTCGCGCACGAGTTCGGCAAACTGCCGCGGCTCACGTACGGCGTTTGCGCCATACCAGATTTCAAGGCGCCTTCGCAGACGACGGCTTACTACCAGCCGGGTTCGCCGGCGGCGGGCCGCCCGGGATGCTATTTCGTCAACACCTACAACCTGCACGCGCGCCCGAAGTGGGAGATGGAAGCGCTGACGTTGCATGAAGCGGTGCCGGGGCATCATTTGCAGATTGCGCTGGCCCAAGAGCAAGAGAACGTGCCGGAGTTTCGCAAGCACGTGGGCTACTCGGCGTTTGTGGAAGGGTGGGCACTTTACGGCGAAAGCCTCGGCGAAGAACTCGGGCTGTACAAGGATTCCTACTCGAAGTTCGGGCAGCTGAGTTACGAGATGTGGCGCGCGGTACGGCTGGTGGTGGATACCGGAATGCACTCAATGGGCTGGAGTCGCGACCAAGCCATCCAATTTTTCAAGGACAACACCGGCAAGACCGACCAGGACATCACCGTTGAAGTGGACCGGTACATCGTCTGGCCGGGTCAGGCGCTGGCATACAAACTGGGGCAGTTGAAAATTCGAGAGCTGCGCACTGAAGCCGAGAAGCGGCTCGGGGCGAAGTTCGAGGTGCGCAAGTTTCACGACGAGATCCTGGAACAAGGCGCGGTGCCGCTGACCGTCCTCGAGCCGCGCGTGAAGCAATGGATTGACCGAGAGGCTGGGCGTTGATCAGGTGAATGTCCGCTACGCTGAGGCGCGCCGACTCTCGTTCAGACCAGGCCTGCACCGGAGATGCGGAACGCAACAGCGTGATCGCTCGGCGCCTTCTCCGGTAGGTCGATCCTCAGGGCGTCGGCGTCTCTGGTGAACTTGAGCTGGTTGGCGGAGCCGAGGAGGGCTACGCGTTCGATTTTGCCGGTGAGCTGGGAGTTGGTGCTGCCAAGCGCAGGGATTACCGCTTGTTTGCCGGGCCAGCCCATCATGAAGGCGTACAGGTTTCCGCCTTTGGTGGTAAAGCGCACGTCTTCAGCGGTGAGGTCTTTGCGGTCCTTTTCGTTGAATGCGGTGTCTTCCGCGCGCGTGCTCTTTGGCAGAGGACGCTGACCAGAGATCTTCCAGGGGCGAGTGCCATGGATGCCTTCTGCGTTGACGGCCATCCACTCGGTGATTCCTTCCAGTACCTTCAGCTCGCGATCGTCAAGCATTCCGCTGTTCGGCAGCGGAAAATTAAGCATCAGATTGCCGTTTTTGCTGACGATATCGACCAGCAAATCGACTACAGTCTTCGGTGTTTTGTAGGTGATGTCGCGTTTGTAGTGCCACTCGCCGATGCAGGTGTCGGTCTGCCAGGGCTGCGGCCAGATGTCATCAAGGACACCGCGCTCGCGATCGAGAACGCAAAGTCCGGCATCGGAGTCTGCCTTACGCTTACTGGTGTAGACCGCTTCAACTTTCCCGCCATTGTGTTTCGCGCTCACGTTCAGCAGATTCGCCAGAGTTTCGAGCCCGTAATTGCCAAACGGCAGTTGTCCGTCGGAATACAAAAGGTCGGGATAGTAGGAGTCGACCAAATCTTTAACGCGCAAGGCCCAGTGCTGCTTCCATGATTCAGGAATTTTCGTCTCATCCCAGTCGAGCTTGGTGGTGAACAGGCTGGTGTCGTCAATCTTGTGATAGAGATCGGCGAACTCTGGATCGGCGCCGTCGTAGGGGACGCCGGCCTGCGGGCCATCCTTGTCAGCCATGTGGCTGACGGCAAACCATTTGTAGCTGGGCCAAGATGATCGCTGACGCCGAACTTCAGGCCGTGATTTGAGGTGGCCTGCCGGAAAGCGCCGACGACATCTTTCTTGATGCCCATGTTGGCGGCGTTCCATCGATTGTGCTTCGAGTTCCACAGATCGAAATTGTCGTGATGCACGGCCATGCTCATGAAATATTTAGCGCCCGCTTTTTTGTAGAGCCCGACCAGATAATCGGCGTCAAACTTTTCGCCTTTCCAGAGAGGAATCAAGTCCTTGTATCCAAACTTTGAGGGATGTCCGTAAGTCTTCACGTGATAGTCGTACTGCGGCTGGCCCTGGATGTACATGTTGCGGGCGTACCAGTCCCCAGCTTCGACCGAGGATTGCGGGCCCCAATGAGCCCAAATGCCGAACTTGGCGTCGCGAAACCATTCCGGCACGCGATACTTCGACAGAGAATCGCGGGTGCCGGAGAATTGATTCGCACGAAGCGAAGCTTCTCCTTTCGCGGCACGAATCGCCGGGATTGCGCCGGCGAGAGCGGCAATGGCTTGGCGTCGAGAAATGGGCACGAGGAGTCTCCTTGTTCAATGGATGCTATCGCAGATCAAGCAAGCAGTGGCGCAGATTGATAGAAATTTTCTGAGAACAAGCGGGAGAAATGAGGAGCTAAGTCCTTTGCGAGCAATAAGCCCCATAGCCCGCAAATAAACTCGCGACATGACTCAAAAAGCCCTTGACACAAAATGGAAAAGGCGTTACTTTGCGGTTACCTCAGATGTACGCCTGCCAGACGGCGGGTCCTCACTGAGCGTGAAACGTAGACAATGAGACACGAAGATAAAAGCCCAGACGGAATGATGTTCAGGCAAAACGGTCTCGCAGTCTATGGATTTGCGCGACTGTAAAGCAGCCTAAGTCATTCCAAACAAGCAGTTTGATGCTTTTTGACTGATGTTTTCCGGACAGCGATGTCGCTCGTCGCTTTCCGGTCCAGCTGCGGAATGGAACAGACTCCTTTCCGCCAGCAAAACCGGCGTTTCTGCCCTCGTAGTTTTTTGAAGCAGCAGAGCCGGGAATCGCTCGCCCATGTGGGCGTTACCGGTTAGTACTACTGGTGTGTCTGCGGAGAGTCCGAAGGCTTGCCAATCAATCGGTGGCGAAATTGGATTTTTGCGAGTAGCACACGAAAGGAGGTCGCGAAATGGCAGAGCCAAGGTCAGTGCAAGGACCGGTGTTGAAGGTCAACGGCGAACTGATGCTGCTGATTCCGCTGGAAGATGGCGGAGTCGCGGAGGTTGAAGGCGCTAGCGGTGTTTGCGATGCGCAGGGGTCTTACCTCAAAGTCGCCATCCCGGAGTGGATTGCCGGGCTGTTGCGGATCGAGGAGGGCGACCTGGTCAGCGTTAGCAGCGAAGACGGGGAGTTGCCTGTCGAGCCAGGGCCGGTGGCGCCGGTACATTGAGAGCGGCACTATTGATTTTGGGCAAGTCTGACGCTGAGATCCTTCAGGGATCCTTTTCGGATCCCTTCAGGATGACAACTGGTTGTTGTCGGAGTGGAGTGTTGAACGCATTCAATCGAATGCAACCTCAACCAGTGCGACTACGGCCCAGTGGATTTAAGTTGCGAGCAAGGTGAGGCGCTGACGCAAAGAAGCCGAGCGGGCAGCCGCCAGATAGGACTCGTCGAAAGCACGATCGAACTCTTCACATGGAGAGTAGCGTCGTCCGCAGGGAAGGACGGGCTCGAGAACTTAGGCGGTTGCTTCGCGACGGCGCGGCAGCTCGACGGTTTACCAGTGGCAATGGTGCGAGACCAAGCGGCGAGAGAGCGGCGGAGAGATCCGCCGCTTTCTCGTAACGATTCCTATCGTTCTGCGATCATGGCATCAAACTATTGCGCCCGCCTCAGAGGGCGGCCGCTACATTTCGGAAGCGGCTGCTTATCGCAGCGACGACAAAAGTTCCTCGCGACGACGCGCCGATGATGCCCACGACCACGCTCAATCCTCACACGTCTCGCGAGTGATGCCTTGCAACTAGAAGGGCAGGGCGGCGGCGCGCGAGGCGGCGGATTGGTAGCAGTCCGGGATTGCATTTTCTACTTGCGCGAGGCGCGCCGCTGCGCCGGCGACCGCGGACCAGTCCGCCCGTTCATAGGCGAGCAAGGTGTCATAGACGTCGCGAAAGCGATTGGTGCCGCCGCAAAGGGCAGTTCGGAGTTCGGCGGAAACCGGAAGAGCAGACAGCACCTGGTCGATGGGGCGATCCAAGATAGCGTCGGTCACCGAGAGCAGGCCCATAAGGAACAGATCGGAGCCTTGAGCGGCGATGCCGATGGGTTGCGAGATGGCTTCACAAAAGAACGCGCGAGTGAGCGCGGTACGGATGAGTTCGGGCGGCTTGTCGCCAGCCATGACCACAATAGCCACGATGGAAACCCAGCGGCGGAATTCGCGATCGCCGAGGAGCGCGATGGCGTCGCGAACGCCGTGAACCTCGCCGCGAAGCCCGAGCAGCGGGGAATTGAGGTAGCGCAGCAGTTTATAGATGATGGACGGATCGTTTTTGAGCAACGTCTCGATTTCATCATGCGAGAAATTCTCTGGCGCAATCGCTTCGAAAATACGCAGACCGTTGAGCTTGTTGCCGGGAATATCGCGCGTGGCGACCATGGCAGGCTTGCAGAAGAAAAAACCCTGGAAGAGGGAGTAGCCGAGCGAGCGTGCTTCCTGGAGATCAGCTTGGGTTTCCACCTTTTCGGCCAGGAAGCGAAGCCCACGCCCCTGAAACCGTTGCACGATCTCACGACGGGTGTCGGAATCAGCGGCGCGGAAATCGACCTTGAGATATTTGACCAGGGGAATCAGCGCTTCCCATTTGGTGTGGCCAATATAGTCATCCAACGCCAAAACGTAGCCGGCGGCGCAGAGTTCCTTGCAGTGGTGGATCACTTCGTCCGAGGGAGTAACACTCTCGAGTATCTCGATGACCACGCGATCGGCCGGCAACAAGCGTGCGGCGCCACGGCAAAGCGAGAGCTCATCGAGGTTAATAAAAGCTTTGGCACAGCCGGTGAGCGCAGGCAAGTCGAAGAGCATCACGGAATCCACAATCATGCTGCTGGAAGCTTCCTTGCGCGGCTTGAAGACATTTTCGCTGCCGGCGCGGAAGAGCAATTCGTAGGCGAAGAGCTTTAGCCGGTCGTCGAAGATGGGCTGGCGAGCGATGAACTTTTCGTACATCAAGCCTCCTAATTGCAAAAAGCGGTAATGCGAAAGAGTCGAGGCCTGCATGCGGCGGAGCTACGCCATCCAGGCACAAGCCTAAAGGGGAACAGCAAGTACTCGCGATTCGAGAGGAGAACTTTGCGGGAAGGGAAGTCAGCTTGCGACTACGTACGAGATTACAACAGTTTCAACTTTTATCAGGCGAGCTCCGATGCTTTGTTCCAAGAGGAGCACTGAAGGCCGGGCCGGATCAAAGAGCGGATATGAACCAGAAAGCGCGTATCATTTGCGCTCAGACGAAGCTCAGGTTGGCGCGGACATCGAGCCAAGGAATTCCGTGTTGGATTTCGTCTTGGTCAAGCGAGAGAGCAGAAGTTCCATCGCTTCCACAGTGGAGAGTGGGCTCAGAACCTTGCGCAGTACCCAGACACGGCTAAGCTCGTCGGGGGGAAGCAGTAGTTCGTCTTTACGCGTGCCGGAACGCTGGATGTCGATGGCCGGAAAAACGCGCTTGTCCGAGAGCCGGCGGTCCAGGTTGATTTCCATGTTGCCGGTGCCCTTGAACTCTTCGAAGATGACGTCGTCCATGCGGCTGCCGGTGTCGATCAGCGCAGTGGCGACGATGGTGAGCGAACCACCTTCTTCCACATGGCGCGCGGCGGCGAAGAAGCGGCGCGGGCGCTGCAGAGCGTTGGCGTCAATACCACCGGAGAGCACCTTGCCCGAAGGCGGAGTGACGGCGTTGTAAGCGCGCGCGAGACGCGTCACGGAGTCGAGCAGCACCACGACGTCACGCTTGTGCTCGACGAGGCGCTTGGCCTTTTCCAGCACCATTTCAGCGACTTGAATATGGCGCTGGGGCGGCTCGTCGAAAGTGGAGCTGATGACTTCGCCCTTCACGGTGCGCGTCATGTCGGTGACTTCTTCCGGGCGCTCGTCGATCAGCAGCACGATCAGCGCAACTTCTGGGTGGTTGATGGTGATGGAATTGGCGATGGACTGCAGCATCATGGTCTTGCCGGTGCGCGGAGGAGCGACGATCAAACCGCGCTGACCTTTGCCGACGGGGCAGAGAAGATCAAGGACCCGGCCGGTCATGTTTTCCTTGGTCGTTTCCATCTTCAGGCGGCCCTGCGGATAGAGCGGCGTCAGGTTATCGAAGAAAATTTTGTTACGCGCGACTTCCGGGTCTTCGAAGTTGACCGCTTCGACTTTGATCAATGCGAAATAGCGCTCGCCATCTTTGGGCGGACGTACCTGGCCGGAAACCGTATCGCCAGTGCGGAGATCGAATTTGCGAATCTGCGAAGGCGAGACGTAAATATCGTCGGGGCCGGGGAGATAGTTGTACTCGGGAGCGCGGAGAAAACCGAATCCATCGGGCAGGCACTCCAGGACGCCTTCGGAGAAGATCAGGCCGTTCTTCTCGGTTTGTGCTCGGAGGATCTGAAAGATCAACTCCTGCTTGCGCATCCCGCTGGCTCCGGGGATGTTCAGGTCTTTGGCGATCTTAGCCAAGTCTGTGATGTTCTTTTCTTTCAGCTCGGCAAGACTGATACTCATCTGATTGCTTCCTTCAACGCTTGTTTCCTTCATATGTCCTTAACTTTTTTGATTTGAAAATTTGAGATTTGAAATTGACCGTGACTTCCGGATTGCAATGAGGTGGTGCACAGCACTGGCAGGAAACCAGCCAGGATGGGCAAACCAGACTTTGTATCAACCGGTGGCAACGCCGCACCGCATGAAACTGGCGACCGCGCCGCGTGGTGGCCTCGGATAGGCCGGGACCAGACCACAGGCGAACGGAAGCGACGCTGCTTAGTTGGTCAAACTCTTGTCTTTCTCGGTACCACCGACGAAAGGTTCCGCAACGGGTGCAACTGCGGCATGGTCCAGCGGGACGATCAGGCGCTCCAGCGCGATCTGCAAAACTTCGTCCATGTTTTCGACAAAGTGAACTGTAAGGCTGGCAAGGATTTCCTGCGGGATGTCCGCCAGGTCCTTCTCATTGTCCTTCGGAAGCAGCACGATACGCAAGCCCATTCTGTGAGCGGCCAGGAGTTTCTCTTTGACACCGCCGATCGGCAGGACCTTGCCGCGTAAGGTGATTTCGCCGGTCATGGTGAGATCGCAGCGGACGGGAATTTTCGTCAGGGCGCTGGCGATGGAGGTGCAAATGGTGATGCCCGCGGAAGGACCATCCTTCGGGATGGCGCCTTCGGGAACGTGCACGTGAATGTCGATGTTGCGATAGAAATCTTTGGGCAGCCCGAAGACATGCGAGCGCGACCGAATGTAAGCCATCGCGGCCTGCGCGGATTCCTGCATCACATCGCCAAGCTTGCCGGTGAGCGTGAGGCGGCCTTTGCCCTCCATCAGCGTGGCTTCGGTGACCAGCACCGAGCCGCCGACTTCGGTCCATGCGAGGCCGGTGGTCAAGCCGACTTCGTTGTGCTTCTCCAGCCAGAATTCGCGGTATTTGAGCACGCCGAGGAAGTCATTGGTGTTCGCGGGTGTGATTTCCACCTTCGAGGATTTTCCTTCGGTGACAACCTTGCGAGCCATTTTGCGAGCGACGTTCTGGATCTCGCGCTCCAGGCTGCGCACGCCAGCTTCGTGCGTGTAGTGGCGAATGATGTGCAGCAAGCCCTCGTCGGTGAGCGTCAAATTGTCTTCGCTGAGGCCTGTAGCTTCGCGGGCGCGCTTTACAAGGAACCGCTTAGCGATTTCCAGCTTTTCCTTTTCCGTGTAGCCGGGGATGCGCAGAACCTCCATGCGGTCCTGCAGCGGCTGCGGAATGGTGTGCAGCACGTTGGCGGTGCAGATAAACATGACCTTGGAGAGATCGTACTCGACGTCGAGATAATGATCGGTGAAGCCGTGGTTGAGCTCGGGATCGAGCACTTCCATCAGCGCAGCGGATGGATCGCCGCGAAAGTCCATGGACATTTTGTCCACTTCATCGAGCACGAAGATTGGATTGGTCGTGCCAGCCTTCTTCATCATCTGAATGATCTGGCCGGGCAGCGCGCCAATGTAGGTACGCCGATGGCCGCGAATTTCGGCTTCATCGCGAACGCCGCCCAGCGAGACGCGAACGAATTTCCGTCCGGTGGCATGACCGATGGACATCGCGAGAGAGGTCTTGCCGACGCCTGGAGGCCCGACGAAGCAAAGGATCGAACCCTTTGGATTTTTTACCAGTTGGCGAACGGCGAGGAACTCGAGAATGCGATCCTTGATCTTTTCCAGGCCATAGTGCTCCTGATTGAGGATCTTTTCGGCGGCCAGGATGTCGCGAATTTCCTTCGATTTCTTCTTCCAGGGCACCGCGAGGAGCCAGTCGAGATAGTTGCGACTCACCGTGGACTCGGCGGACATTGGCGGCATGAGTTCCAGGCGCTTGAGTTCCTGGATAGCCTTCTCGTGGACGTCCTTGCTCATACCGGCAGAGTCAATTTTCTTCTTGAGCTCGTCGATCTCGCTCTTTTCGCCCCGGCCCAGTTCCTTCTGGATCGCTTTGAGCTTTTCGTTGAGGTAATACTCTTTTTGCGCGCGCTCCATCTGGCGCTTCACGCGCGTATTGATGTTGCGATCGACGTTGAGCTTTTCGAGTTCGATCTCGAGGATATCGCCAATGCGGTTCAGGCGCTCGATAGGATCGACGGTCTCCAGCAGATCCTGTTTTTCGTCCACGGGAAGCTGCAAATTCGCCGCGATCGTGTCGGACAGGCGCGCTGGATCGTCGACGCGAGCGGCGGCAATCATGGTGTCGTAGTTCAGGCTCTGCGAAAGCTTGATGAACTGTTCGTACAGCCCCGTGATTTTCTGGACGGTCTGTTCCACGGCTGGCGAAGGCTCAACACGAGCATTCAGCAGCCGCACAGTGGCGCGAAAAAAGCCTTCTTCAGTGGCAATCGACAATGCGCGAGCGCGCTCGACGCCTTCCACCAGAACCTTGATGTTTCCGTCAGGAAGCTTGACGCTCTGAACGATGTTTGCGAGCGTGCCAACTGCGTAAATTTCTTCCGGCTTAGGATCATCAACAGAAGCATCGTGCTGCGTGGACAGGAAAATTTTCTTGTCGCCAGCCAGCGCTTCCTCGAGCGCACGGACGCTGGCTTCGCGGCCCACGATGAACGGGGTCATCTGCTGCGGAAAGATGACCATGTCGCGCACCGGCATCATCGGGACGCGTTTCATTTCCTGCTTTTCACGATTGAACATTAGGGCCCCTGAATTCACCTCGTGCGCCCGCGCGAACGCCGACCCTGGGATGCGGACGCCCGAAGCGGCCTATCCGGCCTTTTCGAGCAAACTCCAATTGATTTCGCGTGTCCGAACCATGTCTTCGGTGACCACGAAATCGCGCACCTTCCGTTGCATTGGGAGGTGATACATCACTTCCAGCATGAGGTCTTCGAGGATCATGCGCAAGCCTCGCGCGCCAACTTTGCGCTGGAGAGCCAACTCGGCGACCGTGTCGAGAGCGTCGTCGGTAAAGCGCAGGCGAACGTTTTCGAATTCGAACAAGCGCTGATACTGCTTGAGCAGCGCGTTTTTCGGCTCAGTGAGAATGCGAACGAGCGCGGACTGATCCAGGTCGTTCATAACACCGGCGACCGGCAAGCGCCCGACAAACTCTGGGATCAAGCCGTAGCGGATCAAGTCGCCAGGCTGCACCTGTTCGAGCAGTTCGGTGTTGCGTTTCTGTGCCGTGGCGGGCATTGCGTCGGTGTGGAAGCCCAACGCGCGACGGCCGGCGCGCTTCTCGATGATTTTCTCCAAGCCAACGAAAGCGCCGCCGCACAGAAACAAAATGTTGGTTGTGTCAACCGGCGTAAATTCCTGGTGCGGGTGTTTGCGGCCGCCTTGCGGAGGAACATTGGCGACCGTGCCTTCCAGAATCTTCAGTAACGCTTGTTGCACGCCTTCGCCGGAAACATCGCGGGTGATCGACGGGTTTTCATCTTTCTTCGCGATCTTGTCGATCTCGTCTATGTAGATGATGCCTTGCTGCGCCTTCTGCACGTCGCCGTCGGCGGCTTGCAGCAGCTTCAGAATGATGTTCTCGACGTCTTCGCCAACGTAGCCTGCTTCGGTCAGCGTCGTGGCATCCACGATCGCGAAGGGTACGTCCAGCATGCGCGACAACGTCTGCGCCAAAAGCGTTTTTCCCGTTCCAGTGGGCCCAATCAACAAAATATTCGATTTGCTGAGCTCCACATCGCCGGGCTGCTTGTTCAGAAAGATGCGCTTGTAGTGGTTGTAAACGGCGACCGCGAGTTTTTTCTTGGTGCGATCCTGTCCGATCACGTAGCCGTCGAGGAATTGTTTAATTTCAGGAGGGCGGGGAAGGCGGCGGGCGGGAGCGGTGGCTTGCTCGCGCTTTTCGTCCTCGAGAATCGTCTGGCAGACGCTGACACATTCGTTGCAGATATACGCGCGAGGATAGTCCGATGGCGAGCTGATCAGCTTTTCAACCTGCTCCTGCGTTTTGTGGCAGAAGGAGCAGCGTAGCGGCTCATCTGGATTGAATTTTTTCACAGGTGTGAAGGCCCTCGTCTCCGCTCACTGGCAACGGAGTCTATGCTGACATTCTAGGCCGATTGATCCCCCGAAAAAAAGAGAAACCTCAATCGCGCATACTAACTTTTAGGAACAAGCCCCAAGCGAAAATGTCGACGAACGCGCGCTGCCTCTCAGGCCTAGCGATGCTTGTAAATAATCTCGTCGATCATTCCGTATTCTTTGGCCTGCTCCGGATTCATGATGAAATCGCGCTCGACGTCTTTTTCGATGCGGTCCACAGTTTGGCCGCTATGCTTGGCGAGCAGCGCGTTGATCATCGTACGCATGCGCAAAATTTCCTTCGCGTGCAGATCGATATCGGTGGCCTGGCCGCCGAGTCCAGACATCCACGGCTGGTGGATCAGGATGCGGGCGTTCGGCAACGCAAAACGCTTTTTCGGTGCGCCCCCGGCGAGCAAAACCGCCGCGATGGAAGCGGCTTGGCCGACACAGGTGGTGACCACATCTGGCTTGACGAATTGCATGGTGTCGTAAATCGCGAAACCAGCGGTGATGGAGCCGCCCGGCGAATTGATGTAGAGCTGAATATCGCGCTCGGGATCTTCCGCTTGCAAAAACAGCATCTGCGCGGTGGCCAGATTCGCGACATGATCGTCGATCGGCGTGCCGATAAAAATGATGTGCTCTTTCAGCAGCCGCGAATAAATGTCATAAGCGCGCTCGCCCCGGCTGGTCTGTTCCACGACCATAGGTACAAGGGTGGTCGCTTGATAGGCTGGATAATCGCTAAAATTTTTCATTTGGTTAGAGTTGCCCGTTCAGGATCCCGACCCTTGTGCTTTCGATTCTTCTGCGGTGACGGTGCGAATCTGGGAGTTCTGGGCGAGCCAGTCGAGAGTTTTGTCACTTCGCAGCTTCGCTTTCATCCTATCGAGCGTACCTTGCTTTGTCAAACGAGCCTCAATTGCTGCTACCGATTCGCCACTATGAGTGGCCGCATGTTCGAGCTCATGTCGCAGCTCTTCGTCGTTGATATCGATATTTTCGGCGGTCGCGATGCGATCCACGATCAATTCCGCCTTCACATCGTCGGTGGCGCGGTCTTTTTGCCGGCTTCGCATGGTGACCCAATCGACATTTACAGCGCGGGGATCGACACCTTGCGCCGCCAGCGACCTCACCACACGTTCCAAACGGATATCCATTTGATGCTCTACCAGCGATTCCGGTACGGGAAAGTCATGCAGCTTCACCAGCGCCTCAATCACCTTGCCGCGCAGCAGATCTTTTTGCCGGTGATCCCGTTCGTGGTCCAGACTCTCGCGAATTTTCGTCTTCAGTTCATCGAGGGTGGTAGCGTCGCTGACATCTTTCGCGAATTCATCATTCAGTTCCGGCAACTTCTTGGTCTTGATGCCGGTCACGTCCACTTCATATTTGAATTTCTTGCCGGCCAGCTTGGCATCCGGATAATCGGCGGGATACTGCACATCAAAGCTCTTGTGATCGCCCACGTTCGCGCCGCGTAGGTTCTCGTTGAATGATTCCATCGTTTCTTCAGCACCGATGTGACACAGCACGCTGTCGGCTTGCAGGGGTTCGCCCCCATCCTCCGGCGTGCCCACGAGTTTCAGTTGGACGTAGTCATCGTTCTCCACCGCGCGTCCTTCCACCGGGGCGTACGCCGCGGCTCGTTGGCGCATCTCCTCGAGCGTCTTGGTGACGTCCTCATCGGTGATGTCCATCACCGGCATCTCGAGCTCTAGACCCTTGTAGTCTTTGATCTCAAATTCAGGCAACACCTCAAACACTGCGCGGAATTTCAGCGGCTGTCCTTCGGAGAAATCAAGTTTCTCAACATGCGGTTGCGAAACGGGCGTGAGCTTTTGCTCACTGACCGCTTGCTCCACCCGCTGCGGCACCAGCGATTGCACCACTTCGCCCTTGATGTCTTCCGCGAAACGCCGGCGGATCAGCGAGACCGGCGCCTTCCCCGGACGAAATCCCGGAACGCGAGCGACTCGCGCGAACTCCTTCGCCACGCTCTCCATCTTCTTCGACACTTCGTCGGCGGGAATCTCCAGATCAAGTTCACGGCGGCACGTTGCGGTAGCTTCAGCCATGCGGGAATCCTTTCAAATTGTTCATTCGCTGTTTGCGGGACACGCTTGCGAAAGCTTTCCGGTTGACGCCGTGCGCGTTCTTCACGACAGCACACGCCCGGCTTGCATTTCCCGGATACGGAGACTTTTCAGAAGAGACCAGGCAGGTGAGAAGTCACCCTGAAAACGCGAAAGATAAGTATAGACGCACGTCGAAACTCCGGTCAATGGATCGCGGCACGTCGCGCGATCGCGCCGTGAACTCTTGCAGGGTTAATCCGCGCCGGGTGCGTGTGATGCCGACGTGAGATCCGCATGCAGCAATCGATGAAAGAGGTGCTCGCCGGCTTCGCGACGCACGGACAATCGCCCTGCAACGTAGGCGTGCGAATGCAACCCCCGCTGTACCGCATCGCAGATCGCCATGTCCTCGTCCTGCACCTTCTCACTCACGGCAATGCTCTCGCGATTGTGCGCTTCCGCCGCAGCGCTGATGTCGGCGAAGTAGTAGTCGAACACCACCGCACACTTGTCCACGCCGAGGGGAACGACGACATTCGTGTCCATCACCCCTTCATACGCATTGATCATGAAGTTCGGATAGATCCACAAATAAAATGCGCGGCCCTGGCGGGTGGCGCCTACGCCCGCTTCTGTATTCGCATCGGAAGAAAGTGGACTTGACTGCAAGCACGACCGTTCGAAATTTTCGATCGTATATTTCGTATACTCGATGACACTGCTGAGCCCTTTATGAGCGTGCGGCACGTGGTAACCGCCATCGAGGTAGTTATCGACATACACCTTCCAGTTGCAATTCAGCGTGTATACACGACGATCGAAGTATTGCAGCTTCTTCGTCAACTGCAGCGGCGCCACCAGCTCTGACACGGGGCCGAGAAAATCCTGCAGTGGCATGCATCGCCCGTCCAGATTCACAAAGACAAAGTTCTCCCACACGTCCAAGCGAATCGGCACCAGTCCATTCGCCGCGCGATCGAAATTGCATACGCCGTCGAACTCGACCATTCCTTTGAGCGCGCCATCGATGCCGTAAGTCCACCCGTGATACGGGCAGCGGAACTGTTTTGCGCAACCAGCAGTGTCGGGAACCACTGCCGCGGCATGGTGCCGGCAGACATTATAGAAAGCGCGCAGCTGCGCATCGTCACCGCGCACGACCACGACCGGCTCGCCCGCCAGATCCGCAGTGAAGAATTGACCATTCTCGCGAACCTGATCCGCGCGCCCGACGACCTGCCACTTACCGCGAAACACTCTGCTGCGCTCCAGATCCGCTACACGCGTATCGCGATACCACGGCGCCGGGAATCGTAAACGCTTCTCCAAAGGCGCATTCGGATCATACAAGTTCAGAATTTCGCCAACATCCCGCCCCATACGTTTTGAACCTCCGTCGTCACACGCCACGTGCAACACAGGTGCCGCGAACCAGAAAGTAGCACAGACACTCGTGTCTGTGCCGCAGCATTCAAATACCATTCGAACGATTTCTCGACCTTTAAGCGCGTGTTCGAGCCAGGCATCGTTGGATGGAATAGGGGAAATTGGGTCCGTTCCCGAAGCGGGCTAAACAGGGAACAATCGTGCGGCGTTGTCATACAGAATCTTTCGCTTCACGTCTTCGCGAAGGGACAACGCGTTGAACTTCGCAACATTATCCGAGATCTCTCGCACTCCAGGACTCGGCCAGTCCGTGCCCCACAAAACCTTGTCCGCGATCCCTTCGATACGTGGAAAATATTCCAACAGTTTCTGTGGCGGTATGCCTGAAATATCCATGTGCATATTCTTGTGCCGTCGCACCAGGAAGAATGCCTCCTGCATCCAGAGCGGCCGCCCACCGTGCGCCAGAATTACCTTCAAGTTCGGGTAATCGACGCTGATTTCGTCGCACAACATGGGCTGGGCGTGACGATTTCGCGCGCCGGGAAAAATTGAAGTCCCGGTATGAATCATGATCGGCAGTCCGTTGGCTTGCGCGCGCTCGTAGACAGCGGCCAGTCCGCCATTTCCGTGAACGTAGCCATTCGGAGACAGCGCCTGGTGAGATGGATGAATTTTGATCGCACGGATGCCCAGCTTCGCCATGCGATCGACCTCTGCCGCCGGATCCGCGACCGCGCTGGGGTGCACGCCGCCGAACGCGAGCAACCTTTTCGGCGCCGCTGCACAATAGCTCGCAATCCAATCGTTTACGTCCGGCGTGAATCCGATAATCTTCGGCGAAACGTAGTTGATCAACCCCGCCCGTTCGACCCCGATCGAATCGAGCAATCTCAAAAATTTCTTCGCGTCAGCGCAATAACCCTCCACCTCCGCGCGATCTGTCCGCCCTCGCCAAATCAACTCCAAAGCAGCAGCATTCATCATGTGATACGGCATGATGTGAACGTGTATGTCGATGATTGGCTGCACTCAGGCTCCGCGACTATCTGCGCTCAAAATTCCGCAACTTGAATCTCTAAATTGATCGATGCCAGCGTCTAAACACTTGCCATGTTGTCATCCTGAAGCTACCCGACGAGGGTAGCTGAAGGATCTCAGCGTTACCTGCAACGCTGGATCATAACGACGTGGTTCCCGTTTTCAGAGAGAATCGCTCAACCGACTGCGAATAAGAAGAGTACGCGCTCCACGCTAATTAAAGCGTACGTACTCGAAATTTAAAGGCTGATTATTAATCCCGCGGATCGGCGGCGCAATCCAGTTCGCGAACTTGCCCAGTTCCGTAACGCGTCCGGTCATCAGCGACTGCACATACTTATAATCCGCGGCGCTCGGCAGCCATTCGAATTCCCGCTTCTTCCAGGCCTCTTCGGTCAATACATCTCCATCGACGCTGATAAAGTGGCCAGCGAAATTACCGATCTCGCGGTGGAATCCTTTGTGTGGGAGCGTGAGCTTAAAAGGCACGCCGGCAGTATCAATCACCTTTTGCCAACGCGCCACGCCATCTTCAATTTCACCGATGTAGTCGTCGCGCAGCCGTTCATTCAGCGCCGTAAGCGCGGGAACATCCTTGCCCACGATCTTGCCGCCGATCACTTCCCACACCCGATAGCTGGAATCTTGTAGTTGGTGATCGTCCTCCAGCTTGGTCTCGCGGAAGCGTCCTTTCAAGCCGTTCGTAAAATAGTTCGCGGCATTCGAAGAAACATCGGAGCCATACAGATCGAGGGTGACGCTGTAATGGAAATTGAGGTAGCGCTGGATCGTTTGCAGGTCAATCACGCCCATCGCGCGCACGTCGGACGGATCGTCGATGTTGTTTTCCTTCATCACCTGGCAGGTGCGCTGGATGATGCGGCTGATTCCCGTCTCGCCGACGAACATATGATGCGCTTCCTCGGTGAGCATGAAGCGGCAAGTGCGGGAAAGAGGATCGAAACCGGATTCCGCCAGCGCACAAAGTTGAAACTTACCATCGCGATCGGTGAAAAACGTGAACATGTAAAATGCGAGCCAGTCCGGGGTTGGCTCGTTGAATGCGCCCAGGATGCGCGGATTGTCGGTATCGCCCGAGCGCCGATCCAATAAGGCTTCCGCTTCTTCGCGGCCGTCGCGTCCGAAATAGCGATGCAACAGATACACCATAGCCCACAAATGACGCCCTTCCTCGACGTTCACCTGAAAAATATTTCGCAGATCATAGAGTGAGGGACAGGAAAGCCCCAGCATTTTCTGCTGTTCTACCGAAGCCGGCTCGGTGTCTCCTTGCGTGACAATGATTCGTCGCAATGTGGAGCGATATTCACCCGGAACTTCCTGCCACGCTGGCTGACCTTTGTGCGTGCCGAAATTCACCAGTCGCTTGTCATCACGCGGCTGCAGGAAAATTCCCCAGCGATACTCCGGCATTTTTACGTAGCCGAATTGCGCCCAGCCGTCGGGTTCTACACTGGTTGCGGTGCGCAGATAAACGTCGTATCCACGGCTCTCGTTGGGCCCCATGTCCGACCACCAGCCGAGAAAAGCGGGTTGCCAGTGTTCCAGCGCGCGCTGCAGAACGCGGTCGCGGCCCAGGTCCACATTGTTCGGAATTTTCTCGGTGTAATCGATCATAACCGTCTCCTCAGGAAAATTGGATTTCTGTGTTGCTCGGTCGGGGCTGGGCAGCCGCTTTTTAAACTCGTTCCCAATTAAATTTCACCGGTACGCCCGTTCCATAAACTTTGAGCGCTCCATTCATTCCTACGGCGTTGGGACGGACGAAAATCCAGTTTTGCCACGCAGATAGACGGCCGAAGACTCGTGTTTCCAATGTTTCCTGTGAGCCAAAACGCAAATTTGCTTCCAGCCCGGTGAGCGCGTCAGGAGAAAGCGCAGTGCGCGATTCGATGGCCTGACGCAATTCGTCTTCCCAATCGAGATCGTCGGGCGCCACGGTGACCAGGCCTGCTTCGAGCGCTTGCTGCGGCGAAAGTGTGGCGCCAATTTTGAACTTCAGAGCGTCCGCTTGACCCGTATCACAACCGAACCGTGCGGCCAGGCGCGAAAGATGGTTTACCATCGGCAAAGCGCCGAAATTCATCTTCGACAGCGCGATGCTTGCGGCTTCACCTTCCTGCGTGTCGCGCATGAAAATGCGATCCGCCGCAAAAGCCAATTCCAGCAGGGAACCAGCAAAGCATGAGCCGCACTCGACAATCGCATAGATCGATCGCGCGCTCACGTCCAGTCGCGCAAAGGTTCGTCGAATCATGCCGAGGACTTCGCGCACAAACCAGTTGGATTGATTGGACAGGATGAAATCGTCCAGTGCGACAACGGTTTCCGCGTTTCCTTCGGTTTTCATTAGCCAAAGCCCGAGATCCAGTTCATTCGTGCGCAAATGCAAGATGGCGTCATCGAGTTCACGCGCCATTTGCAGCGGCCACCAGCTAGCTCCCGCGGCAAGAGCTTCCTCGATGCTCTCCATAGTCAGCGATTCGGGCGCGCGGACGGTAAAAGTTGCTGTGCGCGCTTCGCGATTCAATTGCACATCGACGTACTGGTAATGAATGCCGGTCGAGTCGATCGTGCGCTCGATCGGGCTCAGCGCGACGCCTTTTGCATTTGTCAGGACGATCGCTCTTGTTGGCCAATTCCTTCGCGCGCTGCTTGATGCGCTCTGTCAATTGTTGGGGCTTCACAATTTCGTCCACTAGCTTCCAGTCTTTCGCTCGCTGTCCGCGCACGCCGTCGGGATTGGTGCAGAACACATCGGCATGATCGCGGCGCACCTTGCGCTTGTCGGTGAGGCGCGTCAGGCCTCCGGTTCCTGGTAAAACACCGAGCAGCGGAAGTTCCGGCAGGCTGACGGACGAAGATCGATCATCGACCAGAATGATTTCATTGCAGGCCAGAGCTAGTTCGTAGCCGCCGCCTGCGGTCGTTCCATTGAGAGCCGCGAGAAATTTCAGCCCGGAATGCGTGCTGGAATCCTCCATTCCATTGCGGGTTTCGTTGGTGAATTTGCAGAAGTTCACTTTCCACGCGTGCGACGAAAGTCCCAACATGTAAATGTTTGCGCCGGAGCAGAAAATGCGGCTCTTGGCGCTGCTGATCACCACCGTGCGAATCTCAGGATGCTCAAAGCGAATGCGCTGCAGAGCATCATGCAATTCGATGTCTACACCAAGATCGTACGAATTCAGTTTGAGTTTGTAGCCCGGCCGCAGGCCGCCGTCTTCTGCGACGTCCATGGTGAGCGTCGCGACCGGACCATCGAAGGAAATCTTCCAGTGTTTGTAGCGTGATGGATCGGTGCGATAGTCGACTGCTTCCGGCTGAGCTTGAGCTTCTGGGGTGCTGACGGCGTCCACGAGATTCTCCTGCGGCTATGAGAAATTTGTTTGCAGCGACGATTTCAACTTGGCGAAACTTTCTTCCACCGAAGCTCCTGAGGTGTCCAGAACCAGATCGGCTTTGCGATACAGGGGTTCGCGCGATTCTAGGATCCTGCGAAGATCTTCCATGGCGCGATTGCTGGCGGCGATAGCGCGGAAATCGCCTTGCGCGATGACGCGGGACATGTGCTCTTCAGGTTTCGCTTTGACCCAAACGGTATAGCAGTGCGAAAGAAGAAAATCGTAGGTTTCCGTTTCTGTGACGACTCCGCCACCAACGGAAAATACGCCGCGATCGTTTTCCTTGAGCACGCGTTCGAGTGTGCGGCGCTCGATGGCGCGATAGCCGGACTGACCGTACAGCGAAAAAATCTCTGACAGCGGTATTCCCGTGTCCTTTTCGATTTCGCGATCGAGTTCCACGAATGGAATCTGGAAAGTCTCGGCGAGTCTTGCGCCGAGAGTGGATTTCCCGGCGCCGCGCAATCCTACTAGAGCGATGCGCATCTGTCGGACTTTTTCCTGGTGGCCGAAATCGCGCATCAGGCGATATACGACGTCTTCGAGCCGATGCGCGGGAACGCGTTCCAGAAAACGTTGGATTAATCGCTTTTCGACCGGCTCATTGCTTTCCGGGGAAAGAAGTTCGACGAGAGAAACGCCGAGCGCGGCCGCGATTCTACGCAGCAGAACGATGGAGATGTTGCCCTCACCGGTTTCCAGTTGCGCCAAATGCCGCTCAGAAACATCCGCGGCGAGCGCCGCAGCTTTTCGCGTCATGCCGCGTTGAGTGCGGACTTGGCGGACACGCGCTCCCAGCGACTCCAAAAAAGAGGAGCGAGAGGAGGCGGGAGGGGACGTGGAGTTAAGATTGGAATTTGGCGCGGCAGACATGGTGACCTAGCGACTGCTCAGAGGCATTATAGTACTTGGCGAAGGTATCGCGGTCAAGAAGAATACTTTTACTACCCGTGCGAGCTGGACTCGTTAGCAGAATATTGCTGGCAAGGTGCTGTCCCTCGTGTTTTGTACAGTACGAGGACAAGTGTCTGACAGAAAAGCCTTCATCATATTGAAAATCCGGAGATTGTATGTCTATCTATATGGGTCTCCTTCCCCAAAGCATGCAGTCCCGACTTTGGTTCGGCGGTGCAGCCGCCCGGTCAGCTCCTTCAGAAATCTCGGCTCGTTTCGGGGATCTCCCCTTCAGGGCTGCAGTATTATGCAGCTATAGGCAAACGCACTTGAGGGCAGCTTGATTCTTCGGGTGGACGGACGAGCCCACGTTTGCAAACGGCGCCAAGGATGGGCGACCCGGGAGCAATCGATGCCTGATCTATGACTGATCTATGCTTCTTTCACTGGCACCAGCGTTTTCGAGGACTTCCAGAGCTGCCTGTTGATGAAGTCGGGGGCGAGGCGGCGCATCAAGGCAAGCGTTTTAGACTGTCCGGGACGGATCTCGACGACTCCCGCTTTCAGGGACGCGAAGGACTGCCTCACCAGTTCGTCGGTGGTGATCACAGTAAAGGCGCCGCCTTCAGGAAGCTCTGCCGTCATGTCAGTCTTCACCACCGGTGGCATGAGTTCAATGACCTCCACTCCGCTTCCCTCCAGTTGGAACCGCAGCGACTGCGTGTAGGAGTGAATCGCGGCTTTGGTGGCGCAGTAGATCGGCGCGGCCGGCAGCGGCACGAATGCCAGGGCGGAGGATACATTGATCACTGTGCCTTTGTTGGCGGTGAGTGTGTCGATGAACGCGGAGGTCATTCCGATCACGCCGCCGACGTTGATGTTAACTTCCGCCATCAGCCCAGCGAGATGGGTGGCCGGAGCTCTAAGGTTTTTGTAGAGCATGATGCCCGCGTTGTTCACTAGCACATCGAGCTTGGGAAAGTTCGCCTTCACACGCGTTGCGAGAGCGTCGATTTGGGAAGGATCCGCGACATCACTCTGGATGGTCTGGAGCTTCGGGTATTTCGCATGTACGTCATCGAGCATTGACTGGCGCCGACCAGTTACGATGACCTGGTTGCCGAGTTCGACGAACTTGAGCGCGAAAGCAAGGCCGATGCCGGCGGAGCCTCCGGTGATAAGAATGGTGCGACCGGTGAGTTTCATGGCATTCCTTTCGTAATACCCGCAATCCGGCCTGTCAATTTTCGCGGCCCGAAGAATGATGAGCCTGGTCTCTCCGAACAGAAACGTGTTGTAATGTCCGCTTTTGTCTCTCCATGTCCGCCTCTGTAATCTGTTGGCTGCCCTTGCCTCGCGTCGGTCATGAAGGGAAGCAGCGGGCGAAGGCTAGCAAAAGCCGAGGCGAGCCGTGAATCCGAATCTTTCGTGTTACCAAAGCCCAAACGAGATTGGCTTCCATGCGCAGAAAACGCAGCCACGTATTGCTGTCCGCCGTGAGCCGGAAGTCCGGCCTGCCCATATGCCCATCGGACACTTCGAGCTTCTTGTCGCGAATCACTACGGTGGCTTTGACCTCTTCCTGGCCGGTAAAGGTGAAGTGATAAACGGCGTTCAAGCCTTTCGATTTGCCACGCTGAAAGACAAAATTCAGTCCGCGCAGGAAAGCGCGAATGGTCCCCTGCCCGGCAAGGCCGTTTGACACTTGCTTCGCTTTCTTATTAGGGAAGTGGCGGGCGACATAGTCCTCGGCGTCAGAACCGGGAACGACATAGACGGTCTCGAATTTGTCCTGGAGCGGTTTGACGACATCTTTGAGAAATTCCTTGCGGTCGGTCAGAAATGGGGCGATCACATCCTCGCCGGCGGGGCAGACGGACAGGCAATACGCGGCTTTGTAGTTCGCGCCGAACGACAGACTCTGCCACATCGACACTGTTTCAGCGCCCGAAACCTTCTTGCGATAGTCCAGCGCGCCTGTGCTATCGGCGATCTTCTCTACCCAGTCATTGAATCCGCCCATGAACTCGCGGTAGTTATGCGTGTAGCAGGCGGAAAAGTCGAAGGCTCCGTCGGCGCCTATGGCTCCCGTCGGGCAAGCCGCCACGCACAGCTTGCATTCCAGGCACGGGTTGTAATCGATGGGTTGCGAGTATTCGGAGACTTCCGCATCCATGACAACCGTTCCGAGCAGGATAAAATTTCCAAATTTTGGATGTATCACGTTGCGGTGAATCCCCATGCGTCCAAGCCCGGCAGCCACAGCGAGTGGCTTGTGAGAAATGATCCACATTTTCGATCCCCAGCGATCGGCTTCCATGGGGAACCCAGCCGCTCCACCATTCAGCGCGCGCACGTTGATGCGTTCGAGCTCTGCGACGATTTTGCGGGCGACTTCGTTGGCCTCATCAGTAGTGTGATGGAACTCGAGATTGGCGATGGAGCGAGCGGGGGTGCGAATATTTTCCCGGTTCATGCGAACCGCGAAGCTGATGAGCGTTTTCGCCTTTGGCAGAACCCAGAATATGTCGGGCTTTTGATCCGCAATCTCCGCGCGATCAATCTCAACAAAACCCACGTCATCTGCTCCTGCTTCGAGACACACCTTGCGGAGCCAGTCGCGATCGACTGTTTGGGGAGGAGCGTTCTCGGTACCCGTCGTTTGTCTGGCGTGGAATTTCTTTACGGTAGGATGTTCCGCGAGTGGCGCCATAGTTACGCTCCTTCATGTACATCACTTAGGTGAGTTAAAAAAATTTACTCCTAGACCGACGCCCGCGTGACCTCTGCCAAGACCGAGCCGAGCTCACTGATGGTCTTTTCGCCCAGAACGGCTCGCAATTGTTCCTGGGCGTGCTTCCAATGCGGCAGGCACTGTTGAAACTTTTCACGACCAGCCTTGGTCAGGCGAAAGAGCCGGATTCGCCGGTCATTGCCTTGCTTGGACTGCACCCATCCATGGTGTTTGAGGAGCTTCAACATTCGGGTCAAACTGGTGGAATCCAAGGCTAGAAGCTCACCGAGTTCTCCCTGGGAGATCTCGAGTACGTAGTTCAGCGCCATCAATAGGGTGAACTGCGTGATCTCAATGCCGTCCGAGAGCAATTCACGGTTATAGAGTTTGGTCACCACGCGCGCGGCGCGCCGCAGATTTGCACAGGTACAGGGTAGAAAGGGAGGCGTCAGCGCATTCTGTTTTCCAGGTTCAGGCATATATATGTATATACATGTATCGTTGGGGCTTGTCAAGAAAATATCCATTTCGAGGCGTGAGCGTGGCGCCAGGGTCTGCGCCAGATCGCGAAGAGGTGATGAGTCTGAGTTTTGTCGCGGTTAAGGACCGAAATGATGGCGGAGAGGGTGGGATTTGAACCCACGGTACGGTTTCCCGTACGCTCGCTTTCGAGGCGAGTACTTTCAACCGCTCAGTCACCTCTCCGCGGTTGCTCAATCGTAGCAGACGGTTCAGGCGTTCAGCAACGCGCGCAGCCGCGGATTTCGCGGCTGATAGCAAGCGGAAATTGTCAGCGCCCACTAGCGACGCGCGGCGAAGAATTTTTGCAGTACGGCCGCGCAATCATCGGCAAGAATTCCGCTGGCGATCTCCACGCGATGGTTGAGCCTGGCGTCGGACAATAGCTGAAAGCAGGTGCGCACGGCGCCACCTTTGGGATCGTCGCAGCCGTACACAAGGCGCGCCACTCGGGCCTGAATCATGGCTCCGGCGCACATGCTGCAAGGTTCGAGGGTGACGTAAAGGGTGACGCGAGCGAGGCGGTGATTTCCGATGACACGGGCGGCTTCACGGAGAACCACCATTTCGGCATGCGCGGTGGGGTCAATATCGCGAATTGTGCGGTTGCCGGATCGCGCGATTACCTCGCCCTCGCGAACGAGGATTGCGCCGATAGGCACTTCGCCAGCGAGGGCTGCGCTGTGCGCTTCTTCGAGTGCTTGTTGCATGAAGAGAAGATCGGTGTCCATGCTGTGCGCGAGAATAGCACGGCGTGAATGTTGGATTGCGATCGGAGCGGGCGAGGGCGTAATTAATTGAATGGTGGTGCTTGGAGTTAATCTAGACCCGCACCGTCAAAATCGGAGGATGCGGCACCCGCGTCCGCGCACACGAGATTGAAAATGTAGGTGTAGGCGTGTTCTTGACAATTAGAGATGGGGCAAACACACTACTGCGCATGTTTACGATAGAAAATTGCGCTGATTCGGCATGCAAGATTTTGTGGAAGTATGCCGCGGCATTGTCGCGGCTTCGCTGAAGAATTCCGCATGGAAATCCGACGAGATCCTATCACGCAAAGCTGGGTGGTATTAGGGCAACGGGAACATTTGGAGGAGACGTCGGAGATCTGCCCGTTCGACGACGGCGCCCCACAAAAGCAATCCGCCATCATGACTTGGCCGGCCGAAGGCCCTTGGCAAGTGCGAGTGATACCGCATCCGGACCCCCTGTACCGCATCGAGAGTGAACCGGGGCGCGTGGCAGAGGGCATGTACGACAAAATGGGGGCGCTGGGGGCGCATGAAGTGGTCGTGGAAACGCCGCACCACGATCGCAAAATGTCGCAGTTCAGCGACGAAGAGATCGAACGGGTATTGTGGGTCTGGGCGGCGCGCATTGCGGATTTGAAGAAGGATGCGCGGTTTAAATACGTGGCAGTATTCAAGAACCAGGGCATTCTAGCGGGAGATGAATGGTCGCATGCACACTCGCAGATCACCGCGACAATATTTGTGCCACGGCGCATCAAGTACGAACTGAGTTCCGCAAGCGAGTGGTACCGGGAACGCGAGCGATGCATTTTCTGCGACACAGTGCGCCAGGATGAGAAGCAGGGCAAGCGCATCGTTGACGTTCAAGGCGATTACTACGCGCTGTGCCCGTATGCTTCGCGTGTTCCCTATGAGATGTGGCTTCTGCATCGCAGGCACAATCATTTGTTCGAACAGCCCAGGCCGGGATCGAATCGCCGTCAACTGGCGGCATTGCTTGGGCGAGTGCTGCGGCGTTTAGAGAAAATCGCGCCGTCGTTTCATCTGGTGGTTCACACCGCGCCAAATACGCGCAACAAAAAAGGCGAATTAGCGGGCTACTGGAAAACGCTTGCGGAAGACTTTCACTGGCACATCGAGATACTTCCGATCCTAGAAAAGCGCAGCAAGTCCTACAGCATCAAAGAGGTCTACTTCAATTCACTGCTGCCGGAGCAAGCTGCCGAGCAACTGCGCGCACTGGATCCCAATTCATGACTTGGCCGGCTTTGCGGCGCGGCTGGCGATCGCAAAGCGGCGGTATCATCTCATCGCTGATTTCCCTCGTGTTTCTGGTGGTATTGCTGCTGGCGTTGTATTTTGCGCGGCATCCGCTGATGCGCTTCGCGGCGGAAGCGTGGATTGTGGAAGACCCGTTGGAGCACGCGGACGCGATTATCGTGCTTAGTGACGATAATTATTATGCGGACCGGGTGTCGCATGCCGCCGATCTGTATCGTCATGGCATGGCCCCGCTGGTAGTTGCCAGCGGACGCAAACTGCGTCCATACGCCGGAATCGCAGAATTGATGGAGCACGATCTGGTGGAGCGCGGAGTGCCGAAGGACCGCGTACTGCACTTTCCGCACCAAGCGGAAAATACTCATGAGGAAGCAATTGCGCTACGGCAGCTGGTGGTTGAGCGGAAATGGCGGAACGTCATCGTCGTGACCTCCAGCTATCACACGCGAAGGACGCGCTATCTGTTCACACATATTATGCCGGCGCAAACGGTGGTGAAGGTGTCGGGGGCAAAGGACGGGGATTTTGATCCGGAAAACTGGTGGGAACGGCGGGTTTCGGTGAAAAGGTTCGCAAACGAGCTAGGCGGGATGGTGGTGGCCATCTGGGAGGTATGGAACGGGGAGAAGGGTGGAGGTAAAGCACCACAAGTGGTGGGACTGAGAACCCTAATTCCACAAGGTATGGTGTAGAGGATCACGTCACACCCTACATTTGCCACCGGCCATTTCCCTTTACACCCTGTAAGTGCTGTACTATCTTGGGTTTTCTGAGTCGCGGCCCACTAAACCGCCTGAAAAAGCGACTTCGAAATAAAAATTGTTCGCTGAGGTGTCCCGATGTGGAAAAAAGAAGATGCCCGACCGCAGGAAGCGCCACAGAGTTCGACGGGTTTTGGCCCAGGTCCGGTCAAAGAGGCGAATAGTCCTGCTGGTTCAGCACGCGGCGCGGCCTCGATAGGCCAGGGAATACGAATCAAGGGCGAGATTACAGGCAGCGAAGATTTGACGGTTGACGGTCCGGTGGAAGGGAAATTGCAGTTGACCAATGGTAGCCTGACGGTGGGCCCAAATGGGACCGTGAAGGCGGATATCACCGCGCGCGAAGTCATCGTTCGGGGGCGCGTGGAAGGCAAAATACACGGGCGCGATCGCGTGCAAGTATCCAGCACGGGGTATGTAACTGGAGAAGTGCAAACGCAGCGTCTGGCCATCGAAGATGGGGCAGTGTTGCGCGGCAAAGTGGAAACGGGACGCGCGCAGGAGAAGAGTGGGGATCGCGGGACATCCACGTCGAACAGCAATGCGACCAATGTATCAGTCGGTTCGGGCAGCGCCGTCATATAGTTCATTCATGACTTTTCTGAACAAATTCGGTATTGGACCAACAATGGGGCGAGAGTCGTCGCGCACGGTGACGGCGCCCGGCAACAATGGCCGAGGTCACACAGCCGCGCCGGCAGCAATTGCCGCGGTAGGGCCGAACAAGAACACCGAAAAGAGCGAATCGAGCCGAGTTTCCAATGGCCTGAAGGAATTGTTGTGGAATCTGGAAGGCCTGGGGCACGGTACGTTGCTGGATCTGGGCTCGGTGTGGCAGACAACGCTGAGCTTTTTCATCGAGCGGGGCTTTCGCGTTACTTCCGAAGACATTCTGCGTGCCTGGAAAGACTTTCTGGACAAGGAAGAGTCCGCATTGCGCGAAGCGACGCGTAGTCCAGAAACGCCGATTGACGTGACGCCTTCAGGGCGTGCAGGGCGTTTTCTCGAGGCGAATTTACAGTATCCGACCGGCTCATTTGACGCCGTGCTCCTGTGGGATTTGCTGGATTATTTTGAGCCATCTATGGCCGCCAAGACGGTGGCATCTATAACGGAACTTCTACGCCCAGGTGGTGTGGTGTTCGCGATGTTTCATAGCAAGAAGCCCGAAGGCTTCCAGCGGTATCGCGTGGTTGACTCCAGTAATCTCCAGGTGGTTTCCACGAAGGTGCTTTGCCCAGCGCAGCGTGTTTATCAGAACCGCGAAATCCAGGACCTTTTTGCGCGCTATCGCACTATGAAATCATTCGTAGGGCGAGACCAGTTGCGCGAATCCCTTTTCATTAAGTAGTAGGTTGCTGTTCCGGCGTGGTTGGCGCCTTCGCTCGGCGGCGGTGTTGCTCATGCTGACGAAAGCCTCAGGCCCGAAGTCTGCCTGCGGCAGACAGGGCCTGAGCTACAGCCGCGAAGATGCCCCGTCCTCGTAACGAATGCCCACAAACTATCTAGGAGAGCGGTTTTGCCGGCCTGTGGATTTCCACGAATCTCCGCTTGCATTGGACAAAACCGAGGAGTATTCGTGAGGCGTGAGCTAGAAGCTCAGGAGGGAGCATGACTCCACCGGGCTTAGAGTCGCACGAACGCTGAACACACCGCTCTTGCGGTGCGCGTCGCCCGAAAACACACGCGCAGTTCGCGTCGCTTCCGAGACGACACAGCAAATTAACGAAAGGGGAGCCGCCAGGCTCCCCTTTTGCTTGAAAGGCGTCATTTGATTGGCGTAGATGGATGGTGAGTGCGCGACGATCTCACGCGTTATTGCGGCGACGGTGTGCGCGGCGTCTTGTGTGTGCACGTCCGGAATGGCCCTTCCGATGGTGGGCACGCGGGTGTTGGGTTGAACCTTGCACTGCAATCGAGGCTGAGGGCGCGGCGACCGCACCAGCCGGTCTTGCTATCGGCAGCGCCAGCATTGCGATCAAGCCGATCCATAGAGCGGCGAGAGATGTTTTCAGCATAGTGAATACCTCGATACGTAAACTCAAGATGTGGTATTGAATCACAAAGCGCGACGAATGTCGCGCAAGACTTAAGACAACGTGCCCTGAACCAGAGCTTGTACGGCACGCGCCAGCGCAGGTCTTACCCGCCGAATTTGAGTTGCTGCAGCCACTGAATATCTTCGCGCTGGTTGGCGATGATCTGTGCCTGCCATATAAGCCCGATACACAGGGCGCTCATCACCAGCATGCATACTACGAGGACTACATTTTTTTGCGATTCGGAAGCGGGCAGTTGCTGCAAGCGGGTAAGGGCAGAAGCCATAGCTGTGGGTCTCCTGGAACGGCTAGCAATCCCAAAAGTGTGCCGGCGGGGACGCACGAGCACTCTTGTTAAAGTAGTTCGACGGGGGATGAAGTGGCAATTCGAGGGCCAAGGCTGGCCGAAAGTACAGGTTTTTAAGTTCAACGAAATAAAGGGATTATGGCCGTTGTGAGCTTTAGGCGACTGGAAGAACTGGCGGGAAGAGGGAATTCGACAGCAAATAGAGACACTTTGCTTCCGCCAGGAGGCAGGCTCCGATGCAGAATTCCGGCGATTACTTGCTGGTGACTTCAGCCAATACGTTCTCCCATACGTCGGGATTCCCCAGCGAGTGTTCCCTGCCGCGTGTTTGGACCAGATCCGGGGGGTGCTCCAAAGTGGATTTTGAAAACCGATCCTGGGTTAATAACACGTGGCGATCGCAGACAGGAAAGAGTTCCGCGGATTCTGCCGTCGTCGCTATCGCTAACGCCGTGGGTCGAAATCGAAGCGCGCGCTCGTAAAGCTTGGACAATTCACGGATGCATTGGCGGAGATTAGCGCCCACTGACAGCGACCATAGAACGCCGTGTTGACGCAGGCTAAACTTGTTGAGCTTGGCCGTTTCGCAAAATCGGTCTATGTCGCTCTCGGAAGCTCCCGCAAAGAAGAATGGCTGATCGAAATCTCGCTGGCGGGCGGCCTCGGCTTCGCGGGCAGGCAAACCGAGGTTCTGCGCTAGTTCGCGGGGTGAGAGGGCTTTCAGTGTGACGACGGCGACACCAGTCTCCTCAGCGAGTTGCTCCAGCCCCTCAGACGCGGCGGGCAGCACTTTTGCGACCGGGATGCAGGTGAAGCGCGCCATGCGTATGCTGTTCTCGGCGCGCAGGTGAAAATAACCCTCCGGCAGATAGTCCCCACAGCCGCCTTCGGCGATGAATGGATGAATATGGCCGAGCTTGCGGATGGGCTCGTCCATCTGGGCGCGGGATCTGCTGGTGACCCATACCATGGGGATGCCGGCATGTTCCAAGGCCAGGCAGAACTCGTCGAATCCGGGCGCAATACGTCCGCGAATTGGAAGCAGGGAATCGATGGCACAGAAGACGACTGTAGACGTTTGGCGCAAGCCAGGCTCCGAAAGTCAGGGAGCTATTCTAACGGAGAATGGAAGGGGATCGTTGACGATTGGAAGCACAGCAGGAGTCGGCTCTTTCAAGCGTCTGTCAAGACGAAGCAGCAAAGAAAAAGGCGGGCAGAGTCTCTGCCCGCCTTGATCGACCCGGCTTTCGCAGGGTGAGTCGTATGTCCGTTTAGTTGCCCGAGGTGGAGGTGGCCGCAGCCTTCTCCGAGTTCGCCTTGGGAATGCTCACATAGCCGCTCACTGTGTTCTTGCCAACCTTGTTGATGACCATTTCTTCGGGGAAGCGGGCGCCGGAGGTGTAGAAGAAAACGGGCTCGTTCATTGCGCGGTTCTTCTTCTCGAAGCGCTTGTCCTCGACAGTCATAAGCAGGCTGAAGCGGTTGTTCTTCTCGTTGACGTTCTTGAGTTCGACGGTCACATTGCCAACCTTGGTCGGCTTGTTCTTGCCGTCCACGGTGAATTCAACGTAGTCACGCTCGCCGAGGCGCCGTAGAGTGTCGATTTCATCGTGATTGCGGGCTATCAGGGTGCCCATTTCGCTCCGCGCCATCTTCAGGTCTTCCTTTGTGGAAGCGAGATCAGTGGCCACGCCCCCGACCTTGGTGTCCACGGTCTTGACGTCATCCGAGGTAGCCTTGGTGGCGAGTTCGGTGTGGACAGAGGTGTCCAGCGCAGTCAGTTTCTGGCTGGTCGCGTCATTGAGCTTGGTGGTCTCCTCGCGCGCAACCTTCAACTGGCCCTGGGTAATCTTGAGTTTCTTGGTTACAACGTTGAGGTCGCCCTGCAGATCGGCATTGGCCTTTTCGTCCTGCGCAAGGCGATCCTTGAGCGACGAAACGTCCTGCTGCATGGTTTGCTCGGCGGTTTTGAGTTGAGCGGTGACAGACTGCTGGGTAGCGTCAAGCTTGGAAGATGCGTTCCAACCGAACCACAAGCCACCTACTGCGATAAGCCCCAGCACAATAATCGCAGGAAGGTGCCAAGATGGTGACTCACGTTCGATGATAGTTTCGTCGGACATATGGGATCTTTCTCCTCACCCCTGATTGGGCGAATTTGATTTCACTAGCCGGCCCGTATCAGCGAATGTGCATGCGTGGCACCAAAGCCCGATGCTGGAGTGTCGGTGAGGTTAGTGGGTCTAAGACATTAAGGCGACTAGATTTAGAACGAACGCTGAGAAGACAGCCTATTTTGCGTTAAGTACTAGGCCTAGGAAAGATTACGCGATACCCCCAGTTTCCATCAAAACTACATGGTCTGCTGCAGACGTCGAGCGAACGACGCTCCCAGGTGGCGAACGTTAAGGGCCGACTGAGGAGCTTGTCTCTGGTGCCACTCGGCTGGCCCTGAGCCTCCAGTGGTAGTGCCACTCTTAACGCAGAAAAAGGAAACCCCGGATCTCCTGGGGGGAGGAGATCCGGGGTGGGGGGTTGCTATGAGGGGGGCCGGAGGAAACTTGTAAAGCTAAGGTCGTCAGTTCACCGGGTACGTGGAGAGCACGCAAATCTGGCGCAGCTCTTCATAGGTGAAGAAAGTCTCAATTTGATCGCCCGCACGCTCCGTATGGCCGAGGCCGGATTCGTTGGAGATGCGGCCCAGCTCGTCTTCGGGAATTCCGAGCAATAGCGCCGCGCGTCCTTGAGTAACGTATTTTGGCACCTGGTTCATGTTCATTTGCCCCCTCAGGCTGGAAGAAGCCCCATGGCGTCTTCCTCAACCGCAAGAATCATGGCTTTATAGATGTCCACATCCCATCCGTCACCGATACGCATGCGGACGGTGTCGCCTGCTTCTTTCAGGAGCTTGCCGCGGAGGGGAACCTTGATGTCACCCAGCGCTACCTGCAGGACTACCGGGAGACCGATCCAGTCTGAGTATCCGCTGTCCATGCCGCTCCTCGTAATGCCGTCAGGACTGGGTGCTTCGGTGCTCCGTCCTGACGCAAGCAGAATCGCGGATGGCGGTGCGGGCGCCAATGGTACAGCGAGGTCAACGGAGTAGTAGGAAGGTACTGTTTGTGTGTTGAGGGAAATTTCGTGTCGTTGGTCATACTCTTTTTGGAGCGCAGTACAACCGTACTGTTTTCGAGGGACGCGCGGTCCATTGGTGCGGGCAATCAGGAATGACAATCTGGCGGCTGTGAGTGGTAGGCGCAAACTCGACAGACAGCAGGAGGCCACCCCGGCCTTAAGAGCAGGCATCGGCCTGGCTTTAGGCGGGGGTTTCGCGCGTGGATTCGCGCATCTTGGGGTGCTTCAGGTACTCGAGCAAAAGCGTATCCCGATCTCGTGCATCGCGGGCACCAGCGTTGGCAGCATCCTGGGCGCGGCGTATGCCAGCGGCGCACCGCTGGCAAGGATTATCGCCACATGCCGGACACTCCGTTTCCGTGACATCGCACGATGGCGGGTTTCACGGCTGGGCTTGGCGAGCAACCAACGCCTCGGCGAACTGATCGAGCGGGTGTTCGATTCGCGGCAATTTGAAGATTTGCGGATTCCGATGGCCGTGGTGGCAACGGATCTGAATTCGGGTGAGCCGGTGGTGCTGAACCACGGCAGCTTGGTGGATGCTATTCGCGCAAGTTGCGCGTTCCCGGGATTATTCGAGCCGGTGGAAATTGGCACTCGCTGCCTTGCCGATGGCGGCCTGGTGGCGCCGGTCCCCACGCGGGCGGCGCGAGATTTAGGAGCGGACTTTGTGCTGGGGATCTCAGTTGGCATGCAGGACGGCCATCGTGGCTCGCCTACCAACGTTTTCCAAGTAATGACACGGGCGGTCAGCGCCGCACAGAAGCATCAGCTCGAGGTTTGGGAGCGACACGCCGATCTGGTGTTGCGACCCGATGTGCAATCGATTGCCTGGGATCAATTCGAGCGCGCCGATGAAGCGATCGAAGCTGGCGCCGCGATAACGCGGCTGGCATTACCCCGCATTGAGAAATATCTGGATCAGAAGAATTTCGAAAAGATGCGGGCGCGATCTTTAGCAGAAAAGTCGGAAACCGGCGGGCTACCGAAACCCTCGGCATCGCTCGATTTGGCTGAGGCGATTCGATGAATCCGTCGAGTTGGAACCAGTCGACGGCCAATGCGCCTCCGGCGCCGCTGTGGGCGGAACGCTGGAAGGAATTGTCTCGAAGCATGGGATTGCTTTGGCACGAATGCGGACAGGACTTCGCACTTTTCTGCTACCGTATTGGTTATAGCGCAGTGACGCTCCTGCATTCGCGCGCGCTGGAATTCGCGCCTGTGTCGCTGGGACTTGAAAAAATCTCCATAAGGAAATCACCCGCGTGCTCGAATCCCTCCTCCATTTTCTGCGTGCGCTCTATGACCCAGAAGGACTAAAGGAACTTATCCGCGCTGGCGGCGCTCCGCTGATTTGCCTGATTGTGTTCATCGAAACGGGCTTCTTCGTAGGGTTCTTCCTGCCGGGCGATTCGCTGTTGATTACTGCCGGAATTTTTGCGGCAGCCGGCGTGATTCCCCTGAAGTATTTGCTGGCACCGGTGATGTTGTGCGCCATTGTTGGAGACCAGATTGGTTACTGGATTGGGCGGACGCTCGGACCGAGGCTTTATAAGAAAGAAGATTCATTGCTGTTCCGACGCAGCCATCTGCTGCGAGCGCACGAGTTCTATGAAAAGTACGGCGGGCGCGCGGTGATCCTGGCCCGATTTGTCCCGATCGTTCGGACGTTCTGCCCCCCGGTGACCGGGGCCGCAAAGATGCCGTACTCACGCTACCTGATTTTTGACATTTTCGGCGGCACGCTCTGGGTTGGGGCCATGATCCTGGGCGGCTTTTCCCTGGGACGCTCGGTGCCGAATATCGGCTCCCGTATTCACTATGTGATTGCCGTCGTCGCCGTGCTCTCCATCCTGCCCGCGGTGATTGGAATCTGGCGGTCGCGGAAAGCTTCAGCGCACGACAGCAAGGCTAGCGGCACGACTGCAGCCTGAGAACCGGGTCGCTCACCGTTCTGACCTCAATCCACTACCCATCGTTTATTCGATTTTGGAGCGTTCGCTTTTGAGTTCCGCGGTGCTCATGCGAACATCGATAGGACCATGACTGCCCCGAAAATTCGCGCCATCATCTTCGATATCGGACGAGTATTGATTCGAGTCGACGTTGGCCGAGCTATGAAGGAACTCGGCTCCGGGCTGCCGCTATCGCCAGCGGAACTGTGGTCCGCGATTGAAAAGGATCCCCGGTGGCAGGATTGGCAGGAAGGTCGCATCTCCGCGCGCGACTGGCATTTGCATCTCACTCGCCGCTTGGGCGTAACGCTCACATTTGACCAGTTCACGCGTGCCTGGAACCAGGTCCTTGATCCCACGCCCATCCACGAAGTCCCGCTATTCGAGAGGCTGGCGAAAAAACACCGCTTGGCTCTGCTATCCAATACGGATCCCATCCATGTCGCGCACATGGAATCGGCATACGATTTCTTCCGGTACTTTCCAACAGCGGCGCGCATTTACTCAAATGCGCACGGCGCCAGCAAACCGAATCCAGTGCTGTATGCAGCGGCGCTGAAGGCGTGCAAAGCAAAAGCGGGCGAAGCCGTGTATATCGATGACATCGCGGCGTACGTTGAGACCGCACGACGGCTGGGCATGTTTGGTATCCACTACCAGGGGCCCGAATCGCTGAGAGCGGAATTGAGCGCCTTGGGCGTCGAGCTCGGCTGAACGCCGAGACGCCCTTCTAACTCACGTTTCTAAAGGCAAGCCTTGCGGTTTTTCTTTGCAGCAGGGATAAATCTCGTGGATTTTTGTGATTGTTGGTCCCGCCTCAATCTGGCTACTCAATTCCCACTCACTCCTGAATCAAACAATTGAGCGCCGTTCCGGTGCCGGCCTGAGGTTACCTCAGTCTTTTTGCTGAGGTATCGCATCGAATCGGCACGACTGCTGTAGGGAGTCGAGCACGTCAGGTTTGTTGGATAAGAGTTTAAAGGATGCTCAGAGTTGTTGGCACGGCTGTGCCCAGCCGCCGCTATTTTGTTTTCCAGTCCCCGCGGAAAGGAGACAACATGCGTGGGCTTGCGATCGCGACGATTGCCGGTTTGTTAATGGCTGCACCGCAATGGGCTCAAGAGCGAGCCCCGATCACCCAGCTGCCTTCGAATAAAACGCAAGAGACTTCAACTCCCGATCAGAGTTCACTGATTATCATCCCGGCTGGCACACGCATCCCGCTTTCGCTGATCATTCCCATACACAGTAAAACGGCGCATCACGGCGACCTGGTGCATCTGGAAACGCAGTATCCGGTGATTGTGGGCACAGAGATTGCGATTCCCGCAGGAACCTATGTAGAAGGCGTGGTGGATAAGGTCACCAAACGAGATTCCGGGTCGCCGGCCTCGGGATTGCAGATGCACTTCACTCGACTGAGCTTTACAAATGGGTACGAGGTGCGGCTGGACGGTGCAATTCTTCAAGCTGATGTTGGGGTTCCGGCGGAGATTGCTATTGATCGTTCCGAGAGTCGCGGAGCTGCAGGGAGGGCTTCATTTGTTCGGTCGGCGTATTTTGCTGATCCAGATTCACGGCAATTCGGCTCGTTGGGATTCCAGTCTTACGGAAAACCGAAACCACCGAAGCCTAAACCACCCAAAGGACACGACCCTACGCCAGCACCACCTCCGGCACCCGCGCCGTCGCCTGTACCCGCTCCGGCGCCGACACCTGCACCTCCGCCGACTCCGACACCAACTCCGACACCAACTCCAACTCCGACGCCAACACCTACCCCAGCGCCGACGCCACCTCCCGCGCCAACCCCGGCTCCAACGCCACCACCGGCACCTACGCCAGCTCCAACACCGACGCCCGCTCCTACGCCACCCACAGTTCCAACGCCTACTCCGAGTCCCGACGCCCACTCCTACAATATCGGCGCCAGGATCAGGTATGGGGGCTGGTGTTGGAGTGGGGATTGGAGCGGTCGCGGCGGCGATCGGAGGTGTTCTGATGGCCAAGCATCGCGGGGTGGATACCGTGATTGAGGAGGGCACCCAATTTTATATGGTGTTGCAGACGGCTGTGTCTCTTGACCGGCAGAAAGTGAGTGGCACAACGCCGGAGTGAGGTCGGACACATTGCGGAGGCAGCGAGGTTGCTGCGCGAGGTCGCGAGGTGAGGAGTCGAATCGCGCTAGCTGCTTAGAACCGCAGCTCTGAGGCAATGACGACGCCCTTCTATCGCTCCCACACATCCAACCTGTGTGGACGAGAAGTCCAAGAGCGTGCGCCGTAGCTGTCGCTCGCGAGTACAAGAATCTCCGATTACGAAGAGATGTTTGTAGGTGAAAGTATGGGTATTTTGATCACCATCGTTGTGCTGGCGCTGGCTGTGATCGCAGCCGTTGTGACCTATCTGTTTTATTCTGCGCCACGGTCACGCGACCGACAGCAATAGCCCTCACTCGTTGCAGTTTGTCCGCCCTCCGTGTTCGTGACGTCACCGGTATTTTATTCCCACAAAT
Organism: uncultured Acidobacteriota bacterium; assembly: GCA_963788725.1. Classification (GTDB taxonomy): domain Bacteria; phylum Acidobacteriota; class Terriglobia; order Acidiferrales; family UBA7541; genus Acidiferrum. Next base: position 514,191 of record CAWBHT010000002.1, read on the forward strand.
AGCTCACTGCGCCGTTTGCATTCCTGGGTACTCGCGCTCGAATCACCCGTCCAGAATACGGATTCGCGATATCTCAGCTCGTGTCGCTGGGCTAAATCTAAAGATCCGGCGTTTTTTGCGGGAAAATTTCGGAAGAGTGCTTCCTAACTACTGAAAGCATAGCAAGAGACGAAAATTAAAAACAGACTGTTTTTTAATATTCGAGTTGGGTACGGTTGGCAGTCTGCGAAATTGCTTGCCCCCAATCGATTAACGCAAGTGCGCGATCACGCGACGACGTTTGTCGTGTGTTCGCGAGTAAAGATGGCTGCATAAGGTTTGTGAATTCCCTGGGTCTCGCAGACTTAGGAGGATTGCGTGATTCCAGAAGAGAAGAAGCCGCTTGTAGCCCGCGCGTTACGCGAAGCATTCGACGTAGCGGAGTTCGAAGAAATTCAGAATGTTGACCGCAGGTCTCTCGTCGGCCCTTGTATTTCGCATTGTCGTGCGCGGGTGCCCTTACCTGCTGCGGATTATTACCCGTACGGATGCGATGAATGATCCAACACGCCAATTTGCGTGCATGGCGCGCGGCGCCGACGCGGGACTCGCTCCGCGAGTCTGCTACACCAGCGTGGAAGACCGGATCTCGATTACGGATTTTGTGAACGCGCGGCCTTTTCCTGTCGCAGAGGCTCGTTCGCGCATACCAGTGACGCTTCGAGCGTTGCATGCGCTGCCGCCATTTCCCAACACCGTGAAGTACCTCGATGCCATGGACGGATTCGTCCAGAAATTCCAAGCCGCCAAAATTCTGCCGGAGAGCGAAACGGAGGAACTGTTTCACTTTCATAGACGACTGCGCAGTGTTTATCCGCGGAACGATTCGGAGATGGTATCGAGTCACAACGATCTGAAGCCGGAAAATGTGCTGTTTGATGGCGAGCGCGTGTGGCTTGTCGATTGGGAAGCGGCATTTCTGAACGATCGATACCACGACCTTGCGATGGTGGCGAATTTTGTCGTTAACAACCGCGAGGAAGAAGAAGCGTATCTTGGCACGTATTTCTGGAAAGCGCCTTCGGAATACCAGCTTGCGCGGTTCTATCTTATGCGGCAGATTCTTCACATTTCTTATACCGCTGTGTTTTTCTTGATCGGGTCAGAGGGCAAGCCGGTCGCATTGAGTGGTCAGGCTCCGTCGTTCCGTGAGTTTCACGACGGAATTTGGAGCGGCGCAATCAGTTTGGCGGGAGCAGAAGCGAAGGTGCAGTATGCATGGGTGCACATGAATAAGGCTTTGCAGGAGATGCGTTCGGCGCGATTTGAGGATGCGCTGCGAACCGTAACTGAGAAACAGGCATTTACATGAATCGACACCTCAGCCGCGATCACCGGTAAGTGCGCCCGTAAGTTCGAAGCGGTGCAGATTGTGAAATCAGGGGGAAATCGCGTACAGAGATTAGTAAGAGCCAGTTCCGTCTTGCGCGATTCCATACTGGCGTTTCAGCGATCTTGCGCCAGGCTTGCAGAAAGCCATCTTCCAGAAATTGACGGAGTTTGCGGAAGTGAACTCGAGACCAAGATAGCGCTTGCCATCGCGATTACGGCGGGTGGTGACCACGCGGGCCTGCGCGGATTGCCGAGTATGTTCGTTCATCAGGACCAGCACTTCACCAGGAACGATTTCTTCCTCCAGCGGGATCATGCAACCGAATTGACTGACGGTATGGGAATGCGTGCGGCGGATAAACGTTTCGCCGGAAAGATCCTGTCCGTCCACGCGCAGCGGCACTGCCAGCGTGACGCGTGCCGAGCGACGCCTCTCTATTCGACGATAGTTGGTCACCGTCATATTGTCTTTCAGGGACCCGGATTCAAGGAACGAGTGGCGACTGGGGAGCGCCGTGGGGGTCACCGTACGCCGTGAAGTCTACTACTGCCGATGGTTGAAGGGAACGCTCGTCGAGCTTAAATGCAACCGTTGGAAGCAAAAAAGGCAACGAAAACAAGGCGAAGCCAGGCTGTGGAAAGGCAAGAGGGCGGTCAGAAGAGGAACACTATTCGCTATCTAGTTGGCGGTATCTCTTTTAGAATCCGCGTTTCCACGAAACAGGGGAGAAACAGTGCTTAAACGCATCGGAATGGTGGTGGCGTGCTGGATGGCTTTGACACTGGGCGCTTTACCGCTTTGTGAAGCGCAGAGCAAGGGTCCAACTGCGGCGGAAATCATCGCGCAGATTCAGCAGCATGTAGACATTCCGTGGATGAAGGACACGGTCGATACCTTCAAGGCCGGCGATCCAAATACTCGGGTGACGGGGATTGCGACCACGATGATGGCCACGCTGGATGTCTTGCAGCGCGCGGCGGCGAATCATGAAAACCTGATCATTACCCACGAGCCTACTTTCTACAATCATCTGGACCGGCCTGAGGGCATGGCGGAGAGCGATGCCGTCTGGTCGGAAAAGCGCGCGTTCATCGAGAAGAATCACCTGGTGGTCTGGCGATTTCACGATCATTGGCATCGCATGAAGCCCGACGGAATTTTGCAGGGCATGGTGCATCAGCTGGGCTGGGAGAAATATCAGAGTGCGGATAATCCTTATCTGTTTACCTTGCCGGAAACCACCTTGCGGCAATTGGCGGAGAATGTGGCGAAAACTTTGGATACGCCGGTGATGCGCGTCAGTTGGAAAGCCGGAGATGAAGCTGACAAAGATTGGGTTCAGTCCGGGGTCGGCAGGATTTGTTCGGGAGACGCATGCGCTGGAAATGGATCGCGTCGAGGTGTTGCTGGTGGGCGAGACTCGGGAGTGGGAGACCGTGGAGTACGCCGCGGACGCGGTGACCGAAGGGCGGAAGAAAGCATTGATTGTGATCGGGCACGTGCCGTCGGAGCAGGCGGGCATGGATGAATGCGCGAGATGGCTGAAGACTTTCATCACCGGAGTGCCGATTGAGTTTGTCGCGACCAAGCAGCCTTTCTGGACGGTGAAGGAAGAGAAGTAGCGAGACCAAGAAACAGTACGTAAAGAGCAAAGAAAAGAGTTAACGAAAAGAGGATTCGAGTGCGACAGGTGAGTGATGGCGGTGAGTCGCGGGGACGTGTTCGCAGCGTTCTGACTGATGTGCAGTTTTGGGTGCCGGTGATCGTTTTACTTGGCGGGTTGCTGCTTTTGCATTCGTTGCGTTGATTGCGGGGAGTTCGTGGGAGCGGCATTGATCAATTCGAGTAACGCAGCGGCACACAATAGTTCGCGCGCGAGGAAGTTGCAGCTGCTGGGGATTTTGTCGGGCTTTACCGCCGGGGCATGGTTGGGCGCGGCGGAAGCGCCAACCAAGTTGGTGACCGTCGGAATTTCGCCGATGGTGATTTCGCTGATCATGGTGATTGGTGTTTTTCTGGCGCGGTGGAGTGTCCCGGCGCTGATTTTGGGCACGTCTTCGGTGCGAGCGGATGTACGAAGGGCGCCGCATCTGCTGGTATGGGCGGTGCTAGCGGGATGTTTATGGGCGGTTGCGAATACCATGACGATTTTCGCAATTCGCGATGTGGGATTAAGCATCGCTTTTCCGCTTTGGAATTCGAACAGCCTGCTGGGAATTTTGTGGGGATTTCTTTTTTTCAATGAGTTGCGGCAGGCGGGTTGGCGGCGATGGGCTGGAGTCGCTTGGCGGAGGTGTGGTGTTGTGTGCCGGCGGGGCGCTGCTGGCGATCGCGTCGTCAACGGCGGGACCGGCGGCGCATCCGATCGCGCGGAGTATGCGGCGGCGCTGGGCGCAGGAATTTTGTGGGGCACGATGTACATCCCGTATCGGAAAGCTTATTTGACGGGGATGAATCCGCTGTCGTTTGTGACTTTTTTTACTTTTGGCGAAGTCGGGATGATGAGTGCGCTGGCGGTGAGCTATACGGGATGGCCGGTTGTGGCGGCAATTGACGGATGCGCGTGACATTTTGTTCTGGCTGATGCTTGGGCGGATTTATCTGGGTGATCGGGGATTTGTTTCAGCAGTACGCGGCGAAGTATGTGGGGATCAGCCGCGGAATTCCGCTGGCGAATTCGAATCAATTGTGGGGATTGCTGTGGGGTGTGTTGGTATTTGGGGAATTGCACGGGCGGAGCGCATCGACGTATGCGCAGGTGATCGGTGGGTCGCTGCTGATGCTGCTGGGGGTGGGCGCGATTGCGGCGTCTTCGGCCTCGAGCGGCGAGCAGAAACGTGGAAGGAAGCGGCAGAGCGAGAAGGCCGGCGTTACGGCGTGGATGCGGACTACGTTGAAGCGCGGATGGAAGGGCGAGCAGGCGAGTGGCGAGGACAAACCGTCGCGGACGGTGTGGGATTGGTTGCTGGTGGCGGTAGCGTCCGGAGTGTTTTTGGTTTTGGCGTGGATGGCGCGCGTGCCGCAGATCTCGGTGAATTGGGGAATGGTGGGGTTGTTGACGGCGGCGAGCTTGGCGATTGCTTTTCGTTTGCGGCGTGGCGTTGTGGAGGACTACCAAATTCCAATAGCTGAGATGTGTGCTGCACGGGTGGATCTGGATTGAAGCGGAATCTAAACCCGCACCCTTAAACCCGAAGGGTTCGGCATCCCGGAGTTGCTCTTCTCTCTGGTGTGATTCTGGGGACAACGATAAATTTCCGTAGCGGAAAGAAAAAAAGTGGCGAAGGTTGATGTTGTGGGAGTGGGGTTGAACGCCACCGATACTTTGATTCCGTTGCCGGAGTATCCAGTGCGGGGATCGAAGGTGGCGTTTCGCGACGCGCATATTCTGCCGGGCGGTCAGGTGGCGACCGCAATTGCGGCTTGCCAGCAGTGGGGATTGTCTACGCGTTATATAGGCAAAGTCGGAGACGATCACGCAGGGCGATTGCACCGAGATGAATTCGATCGCCTAGGAGTTGAGGCGCGCCTGCTGATAGCAAAAAACTGCAAGAGTCAGCAGGCGTTCATCATTGTGGATGATACCGGTGAGCGCACCGTTCTGTGGAAGCGCGACAAGCGCATGACTTTGCGGCCCGAGGAATTGCAACGCGAATGGATCACGGAGGCACGCGTACTGCACGTAGATGGGCATGACACCGAAGCGGCGGCGAAAGCGGCGGAATGGGCACGCGCTGCGGGGATTCCGGTGGTGGCGGATCTCGACGAGTTGTATCCGGGAGTGGAGGCGCTGCTGCAAGAATCTGGATTATTTCGTGGCCAGCCGGGACATTCCTGGGCGGATCACTGGCGAAGCCGATTTGCGGAAGTCCTTGCCGCAAGTTCATAGGAAATATGGATTTCGCCTGACGGCGGCGACGCTGGGGGAAGAAGGCGTGCTGACGTGGGATGGCGACAAGTTTCACTATGCAGCAGCGTATTGCGTGAAGGTGGTGGACACGATTGGAGCAGGCGATACGTTCCACGCTGGGTTTATTTATGGCCTGTTGCAAGGCTGGCCATTGCAGCGGCAATTGGATTTTGGTTGCGCCGCCGCGGCGCTGAACTGCATGGGAATGGGAGCGCGTGGTGGCATTCAGGGAGTCGCACGCATCGAAGAATTGATGGCCGCCGGAGCACGCCACGCACGCGCCTCCCTAGCGGGAAGGTAGCCGCGGCGCCAGTGTCTCTGAACTGGTGCGAAAACGCCAATGGGCCGTTACAACAACGTAGCGCGCTGACGAGTTCGCTAATTTCCACAAAATCGGCGTCTTATACTGGCGTACGGGGCCGTCCATGTTGCCGAGCAAGAGCTACTACTCTCAGCCAGCCACGATCCATTGCCCGATGGATCATTTGCGCATGACCTGGGACGCGGGAACGCGCACATATTACTGCAATCTCAGCGGATGTCCGGCTGCGTATTCCCTGGAACGCGGGTATTACCAGCTCCCCGACGCAGGAGATGAGTACGCGCGCGAGATTTTTTATGCGCATTTAGCGATTTGCCTGTGCCCCACCGACGATGCGCATCCGCTGTACGTGCAGGACTACGTGGCGAGCAGGAAAGTACGATTCTGGGCATGTCCGGTGCACGGTTGCGACTACGAAGTGTCGCAGCGCTTGGAGAAGACACCCGATGGCTGGCGCATGTGCGGCTCGTTCGAGGCGCAAAAACCCATTCGAATTCGGCGGTAAAATCAGAATTGGAAGCGCATGACGCGTTCGTGGCGCCGAGTCGTGAGCCATTTACCGGTACGAACACTGGACGCAGGGACAGTGTGCGGCGAACGAAATGGATGACTAGAGTGGAAGGACTTGCCCGGCGCTGATATTCACGGCCGGGCTGCGAAAAGAAGGCAATTGGTCGATGAGGCAGATTACGACACTCGCGGCTGCGGTGCTGGTTGTGGCGCCACTCGTGTCTGCTCAGGCGCAACAGGTCAAGATCACGAATCGCAGCTATGTGGCGGCGTCGGGGAAGTGGAAAAGCGACACCGCGTTAATGAAGCCGGACGATCCCAAGAGCAAAGTGCGCATAGAGTGCGATAAAAATATCTCCTTGTGTGCGGTGGCGGAGGGGCCGAATCTATTTGCCGCCAACGAAGGAAACATGAACTTGTTCACGCGGCTAGATGTGACGCCGGTGCATTACACCATAACGAGGTGGGACTCATCCGGACTGGTGGCGCAAAACATCGGCGCGCGATTGTGTGACGGATAAACTGGTGATCGATTTTCGGACCAAGGCCGTGACCATGATCCAGACACCCAAAGGCAGCAAAGGCGGCGAGGACAATGAGTTTTGCCGCGTGTTTACGAAGACCGTGACTTCGCGCCTAGTGAAGCCCGCAAGCGGCAATTGATAAAAGAACGGGCAACTCCACTATTCTCCCGGGAACGTTCTTCAAACCATAGTGAACTAAATTTTCGTCGCCCGAAGGCTGGGTTCTCCGCATTGCAGGTTGACATGTGCTGCGACTACGGTTGCGCGGCTGAAGCAGTCCAATTGGAAATAATGTTCAACGGAAGAGCAGTGGTATCGGGCGCGGCGGCCCCGATGAATCGGAGACCGTCTTTGGAGTCAACATCGTAGATGTCGTGGACCACGCCCGTAAGAAACGGCGATCGGAAAAGAACCTGCACTTTTTCCACGGCGACGCTGGTGGACGACTGCTGAATACTCGCTACCCTGAGATTGCCATCGAGGCCGATAAAGTAGAGTTCTTTTCCGTCCGCGCGCCAGACCGGCGCGGGAACAATGCCGTTGTTGCTGATTTGCCAGCGCCCCACACCATCGGGAAACGATGTTATGTAGATTTCGCTGCGGCCGGATTCGGCCGAGAAATAGGCGATCCATTTTCCGTCAGGTGAAACGCGGCCGTTTCCGTGGTCATAGTTCGCATTACGAAACAGCGGCACAGGTGTGCGATCCCCGAATAGCGGAAGGAGCCAGATGCTTTGGGAACCGATCAGTCCGCGATCAAAAACAATATATTTCCCGTCACGCGTCCAATCGCTGGGATGGTCCACTTGACCCGATGACAACAGTTTTTCGCGCTGACCTGAGCCGTCGGCGCGCACCACGGTCAGTTCTGTGTTGTCCGCGCCCGTTGGCTGCGCGGAGTAAACAAGCTTGGTGCTATCGGGCGACCACGCGGTGTACCAGGCGCTCGTTTGATAGGTCAGACGAATGCGCCCGCCAGTCTTGAGATCTGAGACGTAAAGGCAGCCGATGGGCCCATCGAAAGCGTCGTACGCAACGCGCGTACGATCTGGTGATAAGCGAATATCCTGGAGCTGTTGACCGACGATGGAGACGGCGCCGATGGTGCGGCCGCTGCGATCGAACCAAACAACTGGGAATTTGGCATCGCCGGCGCTTTGGAAGAGCAGGACGCCGTTGTCCGATGCGGAGGCAATCACGCCCCAATTGCCGCTTTCTCGAAGTACGCCGCCGATTGGCTTGGCGTCACCCAGCACTGCCAAATGATCGAGATCAAAGGACTGCGCCAGCAGACTGCCGTCGCGGTAATAAAAAAGATTTCCCGCGGAATAGAAGACGCTGCCGTTGGTGCGCACCACGATCTTGGGATCTCCGCCATCCATGCTACCAACGTAAACGACGGAGTTCGATTCCTTCCCGCTGACGTGATTGGCGGCGAGGTACAGAAAATGTTTGCCATCAGGCAAAAAACTGGGCCATCGATTTGTGGTGTAGAGGGTTTTGTCGATTTTGGACACCGCAACGGGTTTTCCGCTGCCGGACGCAGGCACGCGATAGATCGCGTCATATATATATGGAGTAAAAATAATCGTGTCGCCGGCCCAAGATCCGCCGCGGCCATCACTCGCGCTCGCGAGCGATAGAGGCGGTCCGCCCGTAAGGTCGAGGCGCTTGAGCTGTTGCTCGGCGAAGAACGCGATGGATTTCCCATCAGGAGACCAGAAGGGAAACTTCCCGCCCTCGGTGCCGGGCAAGGCTTTGGTGGCCGATCCGTCAAGGGCACGGATAAAAAGCATCTGGCGGCCATCTTGCAGACCAGCGAAAACGATACTGCTTCCGTCGTGAGAGACGGCAGGCGATCCCGCTTGATCTCCAAGCGTGAGAACCGTAATTCCAGCTGGCGGCGGAAGAGTGGCGCGGATGACAGGACCAGAAAGCTGCCGGCTGGACCGGCGATAGTATCCGGCAATCATCGCGGTCAGGAGCAGGGCTACGGCCAGCACAACGTTGAAAATAACGAGAGCTCTGCGCGAAGCCCTTCCGGATTTGGTGACAATTGCTGCGGCACCGGTGGCCGAGGATTGCGAGATCCAGTCAAGTTCGTGCTTGACGTCAGCGGCGCTCTGCCAACGATCATCGGGATTTTTGACCAGGCAGCGCCGAATGGTGTGCTCAAGCGACGGCGGAGTAAGTGGTTTAAGACTCGCGATGGGCTCCGGCTCTTTTTCCAGAATCGCAGAGGCAACGCTGAGCTGGCTTTTGCCGGGGAAGGCGCGCTGGCCGGTCAACATCTCGTAGAGCACAGCACCGAGCGTGAAGATGTCGCTGCGGCCATCGATTTCTTTGCCTTCGACTTGTTCGGGCGACATGTATTGGAAGGTGCCAACAATGGTGCCTTCCTGTGTGATCGGCGAATGCTGCGGCGAAGTAACGGCGGTCAGTGTGGCCAGGCTCGCGGCAGGCGTTGCAGCGCGAGCAAGGCCAAAGTCCAGGAGCTTGGCTCCAGATTTGGTGAGCATGATATTGCCGGGCTTGAGGTCGCGGTGAATGATTCCGTGACGGTGAGCTTTGTCGAGAGCGTCGGCGATTTCGCGCCCGATCTTCAAGACCTGATCGGTTGGAAGCGGGCCCTTTTGCAAACGCTCGGCGAGCGACTGGCCTTCGATGAACTCCATGACGAGATAGCTGGTGCCGTCTTGTGAGCCAACGTCGTGAAGGGTGCAAATATTCGGATGATTCAGAGCGGAGATGGCTTTGGCTTCACGCTCGAAGCGAGCTTTTAGATTTAAGTCTGTGGAGAGATGCGCGGGAAGAACTTTGATGGCGACATCGCGGCCCAGACGGGTATCCCGGGCGCGATAGACTTCGCCCATGCCCCCTGCGGCTAGCGGAGACAGAATCTCGTAGGGACCGAATTTAGTTCCTGAGGCGACCGGCAAGGTGCGGGGATTATAACGTCAGGTGCTGTCCATTGCTAATGGAGGAGAGCCGTGGACGGTGATCGAATGCGGCGGTTTTTGAAAATGGGAACGCAGCGCGAGTTCGCCACGTTCCCATCATTTGAGTTAAAGACCGCCTAACGGCGCGGCTTGATTTCCAGAGGCTCCACAAGCTTGAAATTGAGCTGCGTTTCCGCCGGGAGTGTGAGATCGCGGTTGCCGGTGAGTCCTGCGCCGCCGGTGCCCGCAGCTGCGCCAATCAGGCCGCCGATGAGCGCGCCCTTGCCGCCACCGGCCAGTCCGCCAATTAGCGCGCCGCCGCCTGCGCCGCCGCCGACCATCGTTGCTGTACGTTTACCTTTGCCCTTGCTGGCCTGCGAAGGTGCGCTAGTGGTGATGTTGTAGTCTTCATTTTTGACCGTAACCGAAGTCAATGTCAGCGCCAGAGTGGCGGCGCCTTTGAATCGCCCCGCGGGTTTGGCGTCTTTCACGATGCCGGAAGCGCGAGATCCCTTGGGGATGGCCACACGGCCATCGACCTCGACAGGGGACTGCACGGTGGCCGAGAAGGCTTGGCCCGGTGTGCTGATTTTGGAACCGACCGCTTGATCAAGCACCACGGTCAGAACCGTATCCGCGGGAACGACTACAGGCTTCGGCGCAGGAGCCGGCTCGGCTTTTCTCGCTGCCGATTTAGCGCTATCGGAGGAACTCGAAGAAGAATCTGCGACACCTGGTGTGCTTGAGTCGGTCGCAGAAGTGGAAGTCGCCGCTTGATCGGCGGATTTCTGGCACCCAGTCAGAGCCAAAGCAAAGCAGAAAGCATAGACACTCGCAGAAGAGAGACGACGATTCATGAATTACCTCCGTGTAGGGCGGGCAGTTAGATTGAGTTCATTTACCATACACCGAAACAAAGTGGAGTCAATTTGGGAGTGACGAAAGCGACAGCAGACGGGGTGGTGAAGGGAGAAGCGAAGACTGAACGACGACGATGTGACGCCACATTGATGATGCGAACGTTTGGAATTTCTAATGCACTAGAGAACAAATGCCTTTAAAGTTCGAGCTTCCGATGCCGATGGTTAGGATTGAGCGCTGCGTCTTGGTAGAAAAAGTGACGCGGAAGAGCGACAACTCCGGGTGCGGGCAAAGACTGCCTGCCCGGTTGTGTTCCTGAACGGGAAGAAATCCCGAGACGGGTCCGTGTGTGCGCAAAGGAAGTCCCGCAAGGTCTTTTCCTGCAACATTTCTCGCTGAACAAACTTTGGTCATGAAATCGCATGGGTGCACAACCCACGCGAGGCCCGGCAGAATTTTCCGGAGGCGTGTGGCAGATGAGATTGTTCTGATCTGCTAAGACCACTGAAGATGGAGACTATTTTATGGCCGCGATCGCCGCACCTGTGATGGCACGCACGCGCAGTCGCGTTCTGATCGCGAGCGCAGATCCCATTTTCCGGCAAAGAGTGATGAGAAGCGCCACATACGCCGGGGCGCTCAGCGAAGAGGCGGTCGGGGGAGCACACGCACTCGCGAGATTGTTGCAAATCTCTTGCGACAGCGTGGTACTCGACCGGAATTTGCCAGATCTGGATGCAACGGAGGTTGCGGAGCAGATTCGGCGGCAGTTCCCGAAAATCTCTGTGGAGTTCATGGAAGTGCGCCTCGATAACGCGTGCCCAGAGGAAACTGCGCATGTGACGCAGGACATCGAGCTACGCGAAACCCGCAGTAGCTCACCGGCCATTGCGGAAGAGATCCAACGTGAAGAAGAAGATCTGTACGGGGCGCGGCCTGAGCCTCACGCACTTCACCACCCAGAACCACTTCCGGAAATGATCGGATCAAGTCGCGCGATGTCCCAGGTCTACCGGCTGGTGCGCATGGTGGCAAGTCGGGACACCGCGGTGCTGATCACCGGCGAGACAGGCACCGGGAAAGAATTGGTGGCCGGGGCAATTCATCAACTAAGCCGCAGAGCTCGGAATCCTTTGGTGGTGGTGAACTGCGCGGCAATCCCTGAAGCGCTGCTGGAAGCAGAGTTGTTCGGGCATGTGCGCGGTGCGTTCACCGGAGCGGTGCAATCGCGGCTGGGCCGGATCCACGTCGCGCAGGGCGGCACCTTATTTTTGGACGAAGTGGGCGAGTTGCCGTTGGCGATGCAGGCCAAACTGCTGAGATTTCTGCAAAACGGGGAGGTTCAGCGGCTGGGAAGCTCGGATGTATATCGCGTCGACGTGCGGGTAGTGTGCGCAACCAACGTGCGTTTGCTGGATCTGGTGCGAGCGAAGCAATTTCGATTGGACTTGTACTATCGTCTGGCTATTTTTCCGATTGCCATGCCGCCGCTGCGGGACCGCCCCGAAGATATCCGGGCGCTCTCGGAACATTTTCTAAACAAATTTTCTGCCGACGGGGAAGTTCCCCAGAAACATCTGACCGCGGCGGCATTGCAGTACCTGCAGAAGGCTGCCTGGACCGGGAACGTCCGCGAATTGCAGCATGCCATCGAGCGAGCGTTCATTTTGGCCGGCAACGATCTGAGGCTGACAACGGATCACTTTCAGCCGATCGGCGAAGGCAGCGTACTAAGAGAAATTTAAGCGCGCGCAGCAGCTACTGGCAAGGATAGTGCAGGAGATCAAGCGTGCCAAATTTGCCTAAGGCGACCCGGCAAGGAATGCGCAGCGGCGTGACTGCCTTGCTGAGTGGCGGTCACGCGGCCGTGCAGGAAAACCTGACGCGCGCATTTGTGACCTTCACGCAGGCGGCAGGCTCACTGGAAAAGTCGTACACGCAACTCCAGAGTGAAGTTGCGCGGCTGCGCGTGGAATTGACGAACGCAAATTCGGAGCTGGAGCGAAGCTTGGAAGAGAACGCGCGCATGCGCGGATACCTGACTCGAGTGTTGGAAAATCTCCCGTGTGGGGTACTCGTGGCGGGCGCGGACGGCGTGCAGATCATGAATCCAGAGGCGCGTCGCCTATTGCAGGTTCCGGCAGACTGGGTTGCGAGCAGGGCTAGTGCTGATGGCGGTCTTCCGCCGGAGTTTGCGGCCGCCATCGCGCGAGTTCCGGTAGGGAGTTTTTTTTGCGAGCAGGAGATTGCGATCGCCGGGACGACCGGTGATCGCTCTATCGGCATATCACGCGCGGACATTAGCGAACAGAGCGGGGCGCGAGGCGACACCATCTGGATCGTGCGAGATGCCACTGAGCAAAAGCGGCTCGCGCGGGAACGCGAGGCGGCGCGCCGGTCGCTGGCGCTCGCGGAAGTAGCAACCGTACTGGCGCACGAGATTCGCAATCCCTTGGGAAGCATGGAGCTGTTCACCGGCTTGCTAGGTGATGCCACCGCGCATTTGCCGGAGACTCGCCAGTGGATCACGCATTTACAAGCGGGGCTGCGAACGCTGTCCGCCACCATGACCAACGTGGTCGACGTCTACATCAATTATTTGCGGCGGAAGGTGGACACCGGCTATGACCGCGCGCTGATTCGCACCATCCGCGGTGTTGGCTATCAGATTGGCGGAAACATTGCGCGTCCGGCGATTGTCGCGGCTTCTGCTTCACCGGTCGTGCAGACCGCGCACTAACTGGCGTTGTACAGGCTGGCGTTGCACTAGCTGGCGTTCATTGATTGCAGGTCGATCTAAATTTGGCAACGATCAGCGAGAGCTTCTTTATGGCGCGGTCGCAACTGCTGCTTGCACCAACGCTCCAACTCCAGCGATGTTTTTCACCAACTCGGCTGGAATACTGTGGCGCTCGGCCAGATATTCCGGCGCGTTGTAACGGAGCCAGACTTTCCCGTTCGTGTCCTGCGAGAACAGCACCTTCAGCGGCAAATCCAGAGCGGCAGTAGGCGTAGCTACCATCACCGGCGTGCCGGCTTTCGGATTGCCAAAAACGAGCAACATCGTCGGAGGCATCTGCAGCCCAGCTCTTTTGGCATCACCGCTGAAATCAATTTTCGCGAACAGCATCAGCCCGCGCTCCGCCAGCACCGACTCAAACCGGGCGACACTTTCTTCGAATGTACGCGGGCTTGCCACCACTTCGATGCCAGCGCGCGAGTCACTCTGCATGAGTCCAGCCGCTCCCATCTAATTCGATTTCGCCGCTAGCGCGCCGTCCACAGAATACGCGCCCGCCCCTTTAATCATAATCGCCAAGGCCACCGCAATCGCCAGCAGATGGTATTCGTACCCCTCGCCTTTCTGGTTGCCGTACCAGTTCATAAAAAATCCGAAATTGTGATGCACCATCAGAATGGCCACCACCATATTGCAGGCGATACCGAAAGCCGCCACACGAGCCAGCAAACCCAGAATCAGTCCGAGCCCGCCAAGAAATTCCGCCATGATCGCTAGGAACGCAAACGGAGCGGGGATGTGCATCATGTGCGTGAATGCATTCATGGTGCCGGAAAATCCAAAACCGCCGAACCAGCCCAGCACTTTTTGCGCGCCGTGAGCGAAGAAAACTACTCCGAGCACCAGCCTCAAAATCGTTATGGTCGTGTCATTTGTCGTAGCAAGTAGTCTTTTCATGAAGGTCTCCGCGGCGGACTGGGTGTCCGCGCGACCAAACGTTTATATCTCTATCGCCGCAGATGCAAGCGAAATGGCGTGAGATGACAAGCGGGCGCAGGGCATCCACCTACCTTTGCACTCACAGCCCTGCTCCAAAAACACCATCGCCACAAAACAAAAGCGCCCCAGCTTTTGCCAGGGCGCTTTCGAGTGAGGAATGGTGCGGGTTATTTCTTCGGCTTCTGCGGGCCGCTGGACGGCGCCAGAGACGCCATGCCGCCGCCATTGCTGCTGTCCGCCGAGCGCGCATCCGGTTCGAACGCCAGCAGGCCTTCGGTAGCGGAAGCCGCCACCACGGTGCCGTCGCGGCGTACGCGAACGACCGGGACGTAGCCTTCGGCGAACGCCGTGTTCACGCGCTGATACGATTTGCCGCCGTCCAGCGATGAGAGAAGTCCGCGGCGCTGCAGTGCAACTACCAGCGCGTTGCCGGAACCGGCTACGGCCTGGAATTGCAGGTCGCGAATCTCACTGCGGTTCCAGTTGCGTCCGCCATCCTTGGACGCAAACAGGCCCGCGTTGCTGGCGATGTATAGATTGTTGTCGTCGATGCGCTGCAGCCGCAGATTGCCGGCCGCCGCGAACGAGAGTTCCTTGGCTTCCCAGCTCTTGCCGCCGTCGGCGGAATAGAGCAGGTTGCGCTGCGAAATCGCCCACACCTGTGAGCCGTTGTTGGAAGCTTCCAGCGATTGCGCCGGCTGCCTCACCAGTTCATCTTTGCCGGCCGCCGACTTCCACGTTGTACCGTGGTCGCGCGAAACCAGCACGCCGCCGGTTGTTGCGGCGTACCAGCCCTCGCTGCCGAACGCCAGATCATTCACCTGGAACGCCAGAGCCGTCGGAGCCTTCGCTTTCGGAGCCGGCCTCTTCACCAGCACCGTGGTCTTTTTTCCCTTGACGATCTTGGTGACCTTCACCGGCGCAGGAGCTTCGCCAGCTTCCGGAGCGTATAGCCCAGTCTTGACCCACTTGCCCGAAGTCTCTTCATACTTCATCAAGCCGCCATTGTTGAGCGAAGCGACCCAGCCCGTCGGTGCTGCGTAGACGTGCTTCAGGTCGGTGCGCTTGAGCCCAGGACCCAGCGGCGCCCACGTGGTGCCGCCGTCCTTGGTGGCCAGGAATGCATTCGTGTCAAAGGTGAGAACCACCAGCGCGCGCTCCGGACGATCGCGATCGAACGCCACGTCCAGAATGTGCTGGTGATGGAAGCCATTGTTCGCGGCGGTGTACGTCTGTCCGCCGTTCTCGCTGATCTGCACGCCTTCGCGTTCGGTACCGAGAATCACGCGTTGAGGATTCTTGGCATCCAGAATGATGGAGTTGATGACCCAGTCGCCCGGAGTCACGCGCTTCCATTCGCCGCCTTCATTGGTAGTCTTCCACAAGCCGCTGGTGGTGCCCGCATACAGCGTGTCCGGATGCTGCGGATCCTGCTTGATCAGCTGCGTGCGGCGAAACACGAAGGGAATGCCGCTATAGCGCGTCCACTGCTGCGCGCCGTTCGTGCTGTGATAAATACCAGAGCATGCGGTCGCGTGAACGTTGTCCGGGTTGGCTGGATCCACGATGACGCTCATCACATCGGAGTCGTCGATCATGCCCTTGCCGATGTTGAACCAGTTCTTGCCGCCGTCGGTGGTCTTCCACGGCAGGTGATAGGTTCCCGCGTAAATAATGTTCTCATCGCGCGGATCAAAAGCTACGGAGTCGAAGTTGCGCAGGTCTCCGTGCTTTTCGGGAGTAATGCGCTCCCAGGTGTTGCCATCGTCATTGGAGCGATAGACGCCGCTGACGGCGCCAACCACGAAAACGTTCTTGCGGGTAGGAGCCTGGGCAATCGCGCGCACGTTTTCATGCGCCAGCCCGATCAAGCTCCACGAACGACCTGCGTCGTTGCTGCGGTACACGCCGCCGCCGCCCGAATACAGCGCCCAAGTAGTGGCATAAATTCGATTGGAGTCGCGGGGATCAACAAGGATGTGCGTGATGACATCGTCCTGGCCGGCGCCGATGCGGCTCAAAAGCTGCCAGTGTCCGCCTTCATCAGCGGACGTAAAAACGTGACCATCCGAGGTGCCCAGGTACAGCTTATTGGCATCCTTAGGATCGGCCTCCAGCGAAATCACCGTCCCGCCGGCAGGTCCCACCTGCTTCCATGTCTGACCGGGCGTCGCCGTGGCGGTGGCCAAAGCCAGCGCGCCTATTCCCAACCACTTCAGGTTCATGACCATGCATTCTCCCAGAGCGCAGAGGCGCCCACAACCGGTAGTCTAGGGAGGCGCGTGCAAAAACGCGCCTGATCGAAGGTCCAGATTAAGGGGCGCCGTTTATAGTCCTAGTACTTCCTATCCCTCGGTGCAGGCGGGCTGGTCAACCCCCAGCAACTTCTTTTCCACTTACGTGTTTTATACCTCGGGAGCCAGCAAAGATCGACGGAGACGCGGGCACCCTTCGGTTCGCATCCAATATAGGATGAAGGGCCGAGAACAGGGGATTTAAAATGAAGACCAAGTTCCGAGTAAAAACCAGGTTGTTTTTGGCTTTGGCCGGTCTTCTCGTTTCTATCATCGCAGCGCCACCCAGGGCACGTGCCGACGACGGCGACGACGAAGGCGACCCGCCATCGCTAGCGGCGCGCATCAGTTTTGTGGAAGGTAATGTTTCGCTGCAACCCAATGGCGAGGGCGATTGGGGTGCTGCAGCCAAGAACCGCCCGACTACCGTCGGCGATAAGATCTGGTCTGACAAAGACTCCCGTGCTGAGTTGCAGGCTGGCCAAGCCAGCATCCACATGGGCAGCATGACCGCCCTGTCATTCCTGAACCTCGACAACGGCGTTATGCAAGTGCGCATCGCCGAAGGCACCGTCAATTTCCGTGTGCGCGAGCTGCGTGAAGGCGACGTCTATGAAGTAGACACGCCCAATCAGGCGTTCACCGTCAGGCAGGCCGGCGCTTTTCGCGTTGAAGTAAGCGAGGACGGCGAAGGCACCCGCATAACTGCAATTCGTGGCGAGGGCGAAGTTACTGCCGGTGGCAAGACGTATGACGTACGCCCCGGTGAAATGGTCGAGCTGACCGGCACCGACAATCCTGAAGTGCAAACCGGACAGGCGGCGCCTCCGGACGGTCTCGACCGCTGGGCCGCCGAACGCGACCTGCGCGAAGACAATTCCGTGTCCGCGCAATACGTTTCGCGCGACGTTCCCGGCTACGACGATCTCGACGACAACGGCACCTGGAACGAAGAACCCGAATACGGCCACGTGTGGTACCCGAATCAAGTCGCGGTCGATTGGGCTCCTTACAGCTACGGTTACTGGAACTGGGTTGGCCCCTGGGGATGGACCTGGATCGGCTACGAGCCTTGGGGCTATGCGCCATTTCACTACGGACGCTGGTCCTACATTCATAACCGCTGGGGCTGGTGCCCAGGTCCTTATTATGGACGGCCGGTTTATGGCCCGGCATTCGTAGGCTTCTTCGGCGGCTCACACTTCAGCGTTGGAATTGGGTTCGGTGGAGGCGTCGGCTGGTTCCCGCTGGGCTTTGGTGAGCCCTACCATCCATGGTTCCGTGGTGGGCGCGGCTACGTCGAGCGCATCAACGTTCGCAACACCGTAATCCACAACACCACCATCATCCGTAACAGCAATTACAACTACGCCTACGCCCACAACACTCGTGCGGTCACCGTGGCGTCGCGCAACAATTTCGTGAACGGCGAGCGCATCAATCGCAACTCCGTGCATGTCACCGAGGCTTC
Source organism: uncultured Acidobacteriota bacterium (assembly GCA_963788725.1). Taxonomy (GTDB): domain Bacteria; phylum Acidobacteriota; class Terriglobia; order Acidiferrales; family UBA7541; genus Acidiferrum. Next base: position 532,133 of record CAWBHT010000002.1, read on the forward strand.
GCTGCGCGGCGCACGCGTAAACAACAACATCGGCATTTCTCCGACGCGGCAAAGCCACTTCGGTGAAGTGAACGCTAGGACACGCGTCGTTACGCCTCCAGCTTCGGTGCAAAATCGCACCGTGATGGCTCGCATGGCTCCGCGAGCGGTCGACGCACGTTCGCACGTCCGCACCATGAATACTGCGAACTTGTCCCCTGGTCGTGCGGGGACATTCCAAGGCAACTCTCCGCGTAACAACGTTGCCGGCCGTACGCAGGTAAACACGGGACGCGCGGGTTTTGGCGCCAACGCTAACGCCAACAATCCGCCCATGAACTCCAGGCAGAACGAACTGTCACGCAATCGGCCTCCTTCCGCAAATGGCGGTTTCAGCAGCGACAATCGTGCAGCCATGGGACGCAATACGGTGAACGGCGCTGCGGCAAACGGCTCGAACACCAATCGACCTAACGTCGCCAACCGACCGAACAATTCGCGCAGTTGGGACGCGCAAGGCACCTCCACCGATCGCGGCCGCGCCCCACAGGGTTTCGGCAGCGTGCAAAATCAAAACGGCAATCGGCCGAACAATGTGCCAAATACTAACGTGAATCGTTCTACTCGCTCCGACCGCCCGGCTTGGGCCGGATCCGGATCGAACGGAACCATGAACAATGGAGCATCTCGCTCGACGAGTTCTCCGGCATACAACAACAATCGACCGGCGTACCCGAATAATCGTTCGTACCAAGCGCCCTCTCGTTCCAACTCGAACCCAGGCAACAATGGGCGTTCCTACGAAGCTCCGAGCCGCAGCTACTCGGCGCCACGTTCCAGTTATCCGTCATCTCGGCCGTCTTACTCGGCGCCGGATTCGCGGTCATACTCTGCTCCCAACCGGAACTCCGCGCCAAGCCGTAGCTACTCCGCACCGAGCTATTCGGCACCGAGCCGCAGTTACTCGGCACCAAGCCGAAATAATTCGGCGCCCAGCCGCAGCTATTCGGCACCGAGCAGAAGCTACTCAGCCCCCAGCCGCAGTTCGGGCGGAAGCGGTCCGCGCAGCAGCGGAAGTAGCAGTGGTGGCGGATCTCGTGGAGGCGGCGGTTCATCGCCACACGGCGGCCGAGGCCACTAAGCCAACCAACAAACCGAAACCTGCACCAAGGCCCGCTGGTAAAGCGGGCCTTCTCTTTTGGAGTGAGCGGCAACGCCGACTGCAGTTCCGGCACCTTGCCGAACGCAACTCTCCGCCGCGCAAGGTGTTAGATACAGGGAAGAAAGGCGTTCCAGCGTTTCCTGTTTCGACATACACGAAAGGCTGGATTGGGGACCCTCGATAAGGCGGTGGTACTGTAAACCATCTGCATTCCCGGGTCTTAAGACCACAACTAGTCCTTAGTTTCACGCGGTGCTTCCAGCTCGACCGTTTGCAGGTCCAGGAGAGAAGTCGATATGAGAAATCACGCGCTCAAATTTTTCAGCATGCTCAGTCTTGCCTTGGCGCTGGCTTTCCTCGTCCCTGTGCGTGCTGCCGCCCAGGATCAGGATCAATACAACGGCGACAATGGCGATGACCCTCCATCCCGCGTCGCACGTCTGAGCCATACCGATGGCTCGGTCTCTTTTAATCCCGCGGGCACCGACGATTGGGTGGCCGCAGTCATCAATCGCCCGATGACTACGGGCGACAAGCTATGGTCCGATAACGGTTCGCGCGCCGAGTTGCACATTGGTTCCGCATCACTCCGGATCGGCGGCACCACCGGCTTTTCTTTCCTCAACCTGACCGACAACGTCGCGCAGGTTCAGCTGACCGAAGGCACCCTGCGCGTTCGCGTGAAGCGCCTCGAACAAGACGAGACCTTCGAAATCGATACGCCCAACCTGGCCTTTTCGGTCCTGCGTCCGGGTACCTATCGTGTGGACGTAAACGAAGCCGGTGATTCAACGGTAGTCAGCGTCATCGGCGGCGAAGGCGAAGTCACCGGCGGCGGGCAAGCCTACTCCGTCCACTCTGGTCAGACTGCCACCTTCCAGGGCACCGACCAGCTTGATGCCGACGTGCAGTCCTACGGCAATCAAGACGATTTCGACCAGTGGTGCGCCGAACGCGATCACCGCGAAGACCGCTCTGTTTCCGCGCGTTACGTTTCTGACGATGCCATCGGCTACGAAGATCTCGACGATTACGGCGGCTGGCGCCCAGTCCCCGACTACGGCCAAGTGTGGTTCCCTCACACGACTGTCGTAGGCTGGGCTCCGTATCGCTACGGCCACTGGGTTTATATTGCACCTTGGGGCTACACGTGGGTAGAAGACGAGCCGTGGGGCTTTGCGCCCTTCCACTATGGCCGCTGGGTTACTGTCGGCGGAGTTTGGGGTTGGGTGCCGTGCGCCCCTCGCGGCGTCGGTGTTGAGTACGTCCGTCCCGTGTACGCTCCCGCTCTCGTGGCTTGGGTTGGCGGGCCTCACTTTGCCGTAGGCGTCGCGGTTGGCGGTGCCAGCAACGTCGGATGGTTCCCGCTCGGTCCCCGTGAAGTCTACGTGCCCAGCTATCGCGTCAGCCGCAGGTACGTCACCGACGTCAACGTCTACAACACGCGCGTGATCAATCGTACCGTCGTGAACAACTACTACACCACCGTGGTCGTCAACAAGCAGGTCAACAACGTTACCTACGTCAATCAGCACGTGAACGGCGCCGTTACTGCGACCTCCAGGACGACCTTTGTCTCTGGCCGCTCGGTAGCTCGCGACTCCGTGCGCGTCGATCAACGCGAAATCGTGCGCACGCAGGCAACATACGGCGGCCCGGCGATTCCTCCCACCCGTCAGGCGGTAATCGGCGCTGGCGCTCCGGCTCGTTCTGCTCCGCCGGCGCGCTTTGTGAATCGCACCGTCGTCGCACGCACCGCGCCGCCGCCGGCTCCCGTGTCCTTCGATCGTCAGCAAGCTGCCATTCGCGAAAATGGGGGTCGGCCACTCGCTGTTTCGCAGATGCGCCAGATCCAGACCGCTACGCCGCAAAATAACGCGCGAGCTGCCGTACGCGTAGCTCCGCGGCCGCAAACTGTCGTGCCAGTGCAGCCGAGAAATACGCGCGTGCAGACGAGTCAGCCGAACAATCAGCAGAACGCGCAGCCAAATTTCAACAATCGCAATGTCCAACAGCAAAACAATCGCAATATCCCGCAGCAGGACAACCGCAATGTTCAGCAACAACAGAACAACAATGTAAATCGCGCGCCTGCCGCGACCACTGCGCCTCCGGCAAACAATGTGCCGAACACTCCGGCGAACAACGCCAATAACAATCGGCAGTACAACAATCGGCCGCCCAATGCGCGCCCGACGTACAACAACAACAACGTCAATCCGCAATTGGAACAAAAACAGAATCAGCAGCTCGAACAGCTCCGTCAGCGCCAGGATCTTGAACGCCAGAAGGTCGAACAGCGCCAGGTTCAGGAGCAACAAAAGGTCCAGCAGCGCACCAACGTGAATCCTCAGCAGCAACCGCGCGTTGAGCAGCAACAACAACACGTCCAGCAACAGCAACAACAGCAGCTGCAGCGCATGGAGCAGAAGCATGACACCCAGCAGCAGCAGCTCGAGCGCCGTCAAACCCAGGAGCGCGTAAGAACCGCACCGCCTCCGCAGCAGCAGTCGCAGCCCCGGAACGAGAAGAACGACAAAAACGAAAAGCCGCCCAAGCAGGATCGCCCGCACTGAGGCGACACCCTGATCGGCTCGGTGTTCCTACAAGCAAGACCGAATGAACCAGAGCGAGGCGCCTGCGATGAACGCGCCTCGCTTTTCTTTAGCAAACACGGCACGAAATCATCGCGATAGCCTAGACATCTCGCATTTTTTGCACGGCTCCTCACCGTTCGCTACACTCCAACTCTCGATCCCCATGCGCAAACGGCGTTCTCGCTCCTCTCGCACAAACAAGACGACGCAAAAGCCCGCTGGGATTCAACTGGTACCCATCATGGGTCTGCCGGAATTCCGCGCCGGAGATGATCTGGCCGGCACCATTGTTGAAGCCGTTCGCAGTCGTCACATTGCATTCGAAAGTGGGGACGTACTCGTCGTAGCGCAAAAAATTATTTCCAAGGTGGAGGGTCGTATCGTGGACTTGTCCACGATCCCTCCGTCGCAGGCCGCGCGCGATCTCGCTGCGAAACTGAAGAAGGACCCGCGGTTCGTCGAAGTCATCCTGCGCGAATCGAGACGCATCGTTCGCAGCGATCCAGTGCTCATCGTTGAAACGCATCATGGTTTTGTCTGCGCGAATGCCGGCGTCGATCAATCTAACGTGCCCGGCGACAACAACGTATCGCTCCTCCCGCGCGATCCCGACGCAAGCGCCCGCAATCTCGCCGCGTCGCTTCGCAAACTGACGCGCCAACGCATTGCCGTAATCATCAGCGACACCTTCGGCCGTCCGTGGCGTCTCGGCCTTATGAACGTCGCCATCGGTGCGGCAGGTGTTCCCGTCCTCCTCGATCTTCGCGGCTCTCGCGATCTACACAACAAGCCGCTGCACGCCACGATTCTCGCGGTCGCCGACGAACTCGCCGCCGCCGCCGGCCTGCTCATGTCCAAATCCGCCGGCATCCCCGCAGTAATAATCCGCGGCTACCGCTACCGCCGATCGACGCGCGACATAGCCGCGCACATCATCCGCCCAGCCGAGGAAGACTTATTCCGCCAGTAGCGCAGCCACTCCTACCAGTCCAGAGATGCGAAGCGCTGTGCCGCAGGGGCTGCACACCGCGTGTCACCGTGTGCCCACAATTTACTCGAGTACCGTCACCCTTACTGGTCCATCAGCGGGGATTAACTCGGGTGCCGCACCCTGCGGTTCTCAGGGTGCGGGTTTAGATCCAACTTCACGCACCACCACGCAAAAATCCACAAACTGGCAAACACTCCCGCAAGCTGGCATCCTAATCTCGCGCAAACAAGCGCCACCATGCACGCACCAAATCTTCTCCAATCCGCCACATCCGTCGACCAACGGATGAATCGCGCCGCCGCCCTCCAACTCGCCCATGACGCTCCGCTCCCGGAACTCCTCGCCCTCGCCACCCAACTCCGCGCCCGCGGAAAGGGCACCACTATTTCTTTCTCCAAAAAAGTTTTCATTCCGCTCACCACGCTCTGCCGCGACTACTGCAGCTACTGCACTTTCCGCAAGGATCCCGGCCAGCCCGGCGCGCATTTTCTGACTCCGGACGAAGTCCTCGCGCGCGCGGAACAGGGTCGCGCCGCGGGCTGCAAAGAAGCGCTCTTCAGCCTCGGCGATCAACCCGAGCGCATTTTCCCAGAAGCCCGCGAATTCCTGCGCGAGCGGGGCTTCACTCGCACGCTCGACTATCTCGCCGCCATGTGTGAACTCGTTCTCGAACGCACCGGGCTGCTCCCGCACGCAAATCCGGGCGTGATGGATGCTGCATCGCTCGCGCGCCTGAAAAATTCCAATGCCAGCGTCGGACTCATGCTCGAAACGGTAAGCCCACGCTTGATGCGCGACGGCCTCGCGCACGCCAAAGCTCCCGACAAAGTTCCCGCGCTCCGCCTGCGCACCATCGAAGAAGCCGGCAAACTCCCAGTCGCGTTCACTACCGGCATTCTCATCGGCATCGGCGAAACCATGGAGGAGCGCATCGATTCGCTGCTCGCGATCCGCGCGCTGCACGAAAAATACGGCCACATTCAGGAAGTGATCGTCCAGAATTTCCGCGCCAAGCCGGATATTCCGATGTCCGCGCATCCCGAGCCCACGCTGGACGACATGCTGCGCACCGTCGCGCTCGCGCGCATAATCCTCGGGCCGCAAATGAATCTGCAAGCGCCGCCGAATCTCAGCTATTCCGATTTTCCGCGCTTGCTCGAAGCCGGCATCAACGATTGGGGCGGCATCTCGCCAGTCACAAAAGATTTCATTAATCCCGAAGCTGCCTGGCCCCAAATCGAAAAACTCCGCGCCGAAACCGAAGCCCGCGGCTTCATATTGCGCGAACGCCTGGCCCTCTACCCCGAATTCGTCCCCGAAGGAAAATTTCTCTCCCCACCAGTCCGCGAGAAATTAGCGAGCGTCGCAACCAGCGACGGCTTCGCCGCCTGAACCAAGCTTTACGTGTCGCCGTGAATCATTCGTTGTCGCCCTGAACTTTTACTGTTCTGAACCACTTATTGTCGTCCTGCACCACTACTTGTCATCCTGAAGCGATCCCATAAGGATCGCTGAAGGATCTCAACTTAAAATGCGCTCAAAGCGTGCTCACGCAGCGCGGGTGCCGCACCCTGCGATTTTCAGGGTGCGGGTTTAAATGCAGCGTCACTCGAAACCAATTCGACGAAGCACTATGTCATCCTGAAGCTATCCGACAAGGATAGCTGAAGGATCTCAACCCAAAATGCCGCCAAAGCGTCTCCGTCAAAAACACTCCATCCACACCGTCACCGCCCTAGCCGGCGGAGTAGGCGCCTCCAAACTCCTCCTCGGCCTCTACGACGTCCTCCCCGATCCATCCGCCATGACCGCCATCGTGAACACCGGCGACGACATCACCCTCCATGGCCTGAAAATTTCTCCCGACCTCGACATCGTCACCTACACGCTATCCGGCATCATCGACCCTAAAAAAGGCTGGGGCTTTCGTGGCGAAACATTTCATCTCCTGAAGCGCCTCGCCGTCTTCGGCCGCGTCAACTGGTTCAATCTCGGTGATCGCGATCTGGCCACGCACATCCACCGCACCGCGCTGCTCGCCGAAGGCAAAACTCTGACCGCCGCTGCCGAATCCATCCGCACCGCCCTCGCCGTGAAGTCGCGTATCCTTCCGATGGCGAACGAGCCGGTCCCTACGATCATCGAGTCGGACGAAGGAGATTTACATTTTCAGGAATATTTGGTGCAGCGCCGCACCGAACCCATCGTCCGCGGCATTCGTTTCGAAGGAGTGGAAAAATCGCAGCCCGCGCCAGGCGTGCTCGAAGCAATTCGCGACGCCGATCGCATCATCATCTGCCCCAGCAATCCGCTGATCAGCATCGGCCCGATCCTGGCCGTCCCGGGAATTCGCGAAGCCCTGCGCGCTCGCCGCGCCAACGTCATCGCTGTCTGCCCCATCGTCGGCGGCAAATCACTTAAAGGCCCGTCTGACAAAATGCTCGCGCAGCTAGGCCACGAGCCTACAGCGCAAGGCGTCGCCAAACTCTACGCCGACTTCACCGCAACGTTCGTGATCGATCCCGCGGATAAGACGCAAGCCGAAGCGATCGGCGCTCTCGGAATGAACGTAGTCGTGATTCCAACGGTGATGCAAACCCGCGCCGACAAGCGCAAACTAGCCCGCGCTCTCCTCGCGCTGTGAAGCCTCAATCGATCGAATCACGTCCGGCAAATACGACTCCGCACGCCAGCGAAAGGGTTTGCCATCCGTACGGGAGGGGCTAGCCCTCCTGATGTCCACTACAAGCACGATTCAAGCCGTGAGTATCGCGCGTCAAAGTTTTTATCGCTGCAACGGCACGCCAGTAAACCTCACCCCAGCCGAATGCACCTTGTAACGAATATTTAATCCAATCAGCAAAGCCGTCACCGACTCCACAATCCGCGCCTGCTCCAGTTTCCCGCCATTCAAAGCGCGAACTCCGGGAATCTTCCCGGCCAGCTCGCTAGCCACCTGCTTAGACTTCTCATCATCGCTGCAAACCAGAACATCGCATTCCACCGCGGCATTTCCCGCCAGCAACTCCGCGCTCAAATTATGAAACGCCGCCGCAATCGTCACACCTTGCGGCAAAAATTCGCGCGCCGCTTCCGCCGCCGATCCCTGCCACACACCGAGCATCCGCGTCGGCGATCCTCCCACCGAAGCCATCAACGGCACCGTCGTATCGATCACCACCGTTCCAGGTTTCCACACGCTCTTGAGCGATTTCAAAAGCGCCGCCTGCCCAGAGAAGGGAATCGTGAGAAATGCCACATCACACTGCGCCGCCGCTCCGGCGTTGTCGGCACCTTCCACCTGAACCGCTCCGCCAATCTCGCTGCGCAACTTCGCTGCAACTTCTTGGGCTCGCGCAGCGTCCCGCGATCCAATCACCACAGTTTCGCCCGCCCGCGCAAACCGGTTTGCCAATCCCGACCCCTCCGGCCCAGTCCCGCCCAAAATCGCAATCTTCCGCGCCATCATCTCTCCTCTAACAACACATTCGCCGAAATCGAAACCGCCATCATCCTGAGCTTATCCGACAAGGATAGGCCAAGGATCTCAACGTAAGCGGCGCCGCCTAAATCACCGCGCCCACATCATTCGACGCACGCCATCGCTCTTTTTCTCGTTACATCATCACATCCTTACTTCATTACTTCTTTCTTCCCCACGCTATACTATCCCCGCAAATCGAAATCATGCCGACTCGCCCTCCTACCCCAGCCGAGTTTCGCATCGCATGCGGCCAGTTTGCCACCGGCGTCACTGTGCTCACCGTTGAGCGCGCCCCCGGCAAAGTTCACGGCATGACCGCGAATTCGCTCACCTCGGTCTCACTTAGCCCGCTGCTGATTCTGATTTGCGTCGATCAGCGCGCGCAATTCCTGCCCATGGTGCTGGAGAAAAAACGTTTCGGTGTAAACGTTCTCAAAGACGATCAGCAACCCATCTCCATTTATTTCGCGCAAAGAGAGGAAAAGCCGGCGATTGAGGCGAAACTAGGCATCCGCTACCGCTGGACCGAATCCGGTGTCCCGCTCCTCGAAGAAGCCCTGGTCCACCTCGCGTGCAACGTGGTCGCGTCCTACGTCGCCGGCGATCACACCATCTTCCTGGGCGAAGTTCAAACCGCCGAAGTCTTCGACGGCGAACCCCTCCTCTATTTCCGCGGCGCCTACCGCCGCCTAGCCCCCTGAATCGTTTATCACCACACCAATCGCTGCAAAGCGAACAGCTCCCGTACGGGCGGGGCTTGCCCCCGCCCGGGCCGTCGCATCTTGCCTCGCCCTTTCGCGGAGCCCGCGATCTAGAATGAGGTCAGAGGCGTGATGATGTAAGCCACAGCACCCAATCATCGCCCCAAGCAAACACCTTTAATCCTGAAGCGATCCGACAAGGATCGCTGAAGGATCTCCCCGCCAACACAACCCAGTCGTCCAAGCCGGTGCCGCACTCTGCGGTTCTCAGGGTGCGGGTTTAGACCCAACATCACTCCTTGGATTCCGCTCCCGCTTCGCCACCCAGTTCCAACAAGCAACGCGCACCCTAATGATGTCCACCCAACGGATCCCGCTTCGTCCCGTAAACCGCGCCCCACCGATCCGTCATCTCCCCGCGAATCTCCCACAGCTCCGGAAAAAATTTATGCCGCATCCCCTCTTCCAGAATCTCCACCGGCCGCCCCTTCAGCGACTTCGATCCAAATCCAATCGTCCGGTGAATCAACTGCATGTGCTCATATCGAAATTTCTGAAACAACTCATCAAACTCCGCCAAAGCCTCCGCCACCACATACGCATCGCCATGCGAATATTCCGAGTCGTAGATTTTCTCCACCGTGAGCCCATGCTTGTCCAAATAATTCTCTTTGAACGAAGCCCAGATCGGCTGATACATCTTCAACAGCACGCGAAATCCCGGCGACTCCTGCCCGCTTCCATTTCCAAGCCGCTGCCGAATGGCCTGATATTCTTTCGGTGACATGATCTCCAGCAGCGCAATTTGCTGGCTCATCAACCGCTGCGCCGTATGCACCCGGCGAAAAAGTGTCAGCACTCGGTTGGTATCTTCCTTCTGCAAATAGTCGTCGATATCCAGCAAGGTATAAGCAATCAGCTTCATCCACAACTCTTCCACCTGATGCACAATCTGGAATTGCAACTCATCCGCGTTGCATAATTCCTCGAATTTCGTTTGGCACGCCAGCAAATTCTTCGTGTTCAGGTACACCTCGTAATCCAGCTTCCCTTCGCCACCCATCAACGCATAAAACTGTTCGCGATTCACGCCCGCCTCCCTATATTTACGCTCCACCCAGTGTACTTCGCTCCATCCCCCGTAGGGGCGCAGCATGCTGCGCCCCATTTCAGCACACGGCCCAGCGTCTTGACGCAATGCCGCTTTTTCCTTCTTTGAGCACGCTGCGCGCGAGCAAAATCCTTGGGCTTTCTTTGCGATCGTATTTTGGCCCTGCCAAGGTAGGCGAAATTAAACCAGACGGACACAGCCCACGAGAAAAGGAAGAATTCTCGTTGCTCCCTTTATCTCCCTGGCTTTGTTCCGGTCTAAATAAATCTTGGGACTAGAGTGTGCGTCAAGCAACGCGTCGAATAGCCAGCAGCGTTAGATCGTCAGCAGCCTTCGTGCCCGTAGAAAATTCTCCTAAATCTGCCAGGCAACGGGAAATCAGCTCTTCCGGACTAGCCGCGTGCTGCTTCGCAGCAAAGCTTTGCACCCGCGTAAGTCCATATTCCTCGCCATGAGCGTTGCGCGCTTCGTTCAGCCCATCCGTATACAGCAACAAGCTTTCGCCATCGCTCACCTGCAAGCGCTGCACCGCAAATTGCGCATTCTTGAACATGCCCACAGGAATACCGGTGGCGCTTTGCGACCGCGCTTCGTTCGCGCACAGATGAAGCAGTGGCAAGTGCCCCGCGCTCACATATTCAACAGTCCCGTCCTGCGATGCGCGCCCGACGATCAACGTCGCGTATTGATCGGCCAGCGTGCTCTCCGCGAAAATCCGGTTCGCTGTTTCTACTAAAGCTCCCAGCGTCAGATCGCTTTCCGCAAGACTTCGAAACGTAGCGTGAAGATGGCTCATCATCATCGAAGCCGCCACGCCCTTCCCCGATACGTCTCCCAGCAGAAACAGCAAGCCGCCGCGCGATTCCAGCAGATCGCAATAGTCACCGCTCACTAGCCCCGCTGGCGCATAGTGATACCGCACGTGCCATCCGGCAGTTGCAAAATCCGAACGCGGCAGCAGCGCCTGCTGAATCGTGGCCGCGCGCGCCAGATCCCGCTCCAGTGCGCGCTGCTCGTCATAGGTAAGGTGATCCAAGCACAGTCGCACTAAAGGATCAGCAAGCAAGCGATCGCTTTCGATGGCGTCGTGGCAGACCTCGCATTTGCCGAACGTGCCCTCATTCATTCGCGCCAGCGCGGCGTCCACCTCCACCAGCAGCGCGCTCAGCGATGAAGAATCGGAATGCGTGCGCAACGCCGACTCCAATTGCCTGTGGCGACGTTGCAGCTCGGTTCGCAAGAATGTTTGTTCGCTCGTAGCCATGAGATTTCCAGCTAGAGTTTGCGGTTGCGCGGCAGAAATTTCCATCTGAATTCCCTCATCAAACCCGGTACACATGCGGTCAGCGCCTGATCACATGGGATGCGCGACCCCGCCCTGGCGATGCAGAAATCCTCGTTTCCCCGTTTGATTTACCGATCCGCAAGACCTGTTCGGTTGGGCGTGCCGCTGTATACTCTTCCCACCAAGACCGATGCACTAGGCCTCATGACAATCGATCCCGGCACTCGACTAGGTCCTCACGAAGTCCTATCCGCGATCGGCGCGGGCGGAATGGGCGAGGTATATCGCGCGCGGGATACGCGCCTCGACCGAATCGTCGCGATCAAAACTCTGCCCGACCATCTATCGCATCGTGCGGACCTGCGCGAGCGCTTCGAGCGCGAAGCTCGCGCCATCGCAAGTCTGAATCATCCGCATATTTGCACAGTCTTCGATGTCGGCCATCAGGGCTCCACTTACTATTTGGTGATGGAATATCTTGAGGGCCAAACGCTCACGCAGCGTTTGCGGAAAGGTCCGTTGCCGCTTCCGCAGGCCCTGCAATATGCCTGTCAGGTGTCTGACGCGCTCGACAAGGCCCACCGTCGTGGCATCACGCATCGCGACTTGAAACCCGCCAACGTCATGCTCACGAAAGGCGGGGCAAAACTCCTCGACTTTGGTTTGGCCAAGTTGCAATCACAGTCTTCCGTTTCCGACGCCACTCTCTCCGCGCTTCCTAACGACATAACCGGCGAGGGCACCATCATTGGCACCATGCAATACATGGCGCCCGAGCAGTTGGAGGCGCGCGATGTCGATGCCCGCACCGACATCTTCGCTTTCGGGGCCGTCCTGTATGAGATGGTGACTGGAAAGAAAGCTTTCGAAGCTCGCAGCCAGGCCAGCTTAATCGCCAAGATTCTTGAATTCGATCCGCCGCCTGTTTCCTCTTTGCAACCGATTACTCCTCCCGCGCTGGATCGCATCATCAAGCTCTGTTTGGCCAAGGATCCCGACGAGCGTTGGCAAAACGCTGCTGATCTCGCGCGCGAGCTGCAGTGGATCTCCGAATCGTCCTCGCAACAAATGAGCGGCGCTTCAGTCTGCTTGACCAACGACGTCGCGCCGCGTCGTTTGCACAGGCATCTCGCTTGGCTCATCGCGGGAGTCTTGCTCGGAGCCCTCGGCGGCGCGACTCTACTGAAGTTCTGGCGCGGTCCCACACCTGCGGTTCCATTGTTGACCCGTACGTCTATCATGCTGCCGAGCGGCCAGAGACTGACCTCGGACGACGCCGATTACCCCATGGCTATTTCGCCGGATGGCCGCCGAATCGCCTACGTCGCCGAGGATGACACCGGCAGCGCCCAGCTCTATCTCCGCGAGCTCGGCGAACTAGAACCAAAGGCCATCGCGGGAACCTCCGGGGCCCGGCACCCATTTTTCTCACCGGATGGTAAGTGGATCGCCTTTTTTGCAGAAGGTGCGTTGCAGCGCGCCTCGGTCGCGGGTGGCGCGCCCCTGCGAATCTGCAATTTCATCGGTGCCAGCATGGGCGGCAGTTGGAGCTCGAACAACATCATCGTCTTTGCGTCGCGCGGCAGCGGTTTGTTCAAGGTCGAGGCAGCCGGAGGCGCAGCCCAACCCCTCGACGGCACAGGATCTGCGACCTGGCCCGAAATTCTTCCAGATGACAAAACTGTTTTGTTTAGCTCCGGGCAGATCATCGCCACCATCCCCATCAACGGTGGCCCATCACGGGTCTTGGCACAAACCAACGACGCGTCCTCCCAAGGCCCTGCGGTACTTGGCACCGGGTATGTCCTCGAGGCGCGACTTGTGCAGCCCGGATTCCTCGTCTATGGCCAATCTCCTGGTGTCGTGCGCGCCATCCCGGTTGACCCTCGGTCTCTCGCGCTGAAGGGACCTCCGATTTCAATAGTGGACCGCATCGAGCGTGCATCTGCTGGCGGTGCTGTCTATTTCGCGGTCTCCAGCACCGGCACGCTTCTTTACGCGCCAACTGGCCAGCGCCATCAGATCGTCTGGGTCGATCGCAATGGTGTAGAAACGCCACTGGCAGCACCGTCCGGACCTTATCGCGCGCCGCGTATTTCGCCTGACGGAAAATGGATTGCCGTTGCGATGAGCGATGAGGTTCGCCGCTCTGACATTTGGATTTATAACTCCGAGGGCGGCGCCAGGCGGCGTTTCACCAGCGAATTGCACAACCTCGGACCGACGTGGTCACCCGACGGAACTCGACTAGCATTCGGTGACAGTCATAACGTGGTGGAGATGCCATTCGTTGGCTCCGGCGCCAAGCAAGTCTTGACCACCGGAGAGCGGTTGCGATATCCGTGCTCCTATACTTCCGATGGCCAGACACTTTTGTTCCAGCAGGTCGAGAACGCGGGGCTTAGTCTGTGGCGCGTTTCAAGAAACCTTCCCGGCGCTACTCCGACTCTCCTGATGCCCAGCGTCAGCGGAGATTGCGGGTTGCTTTCGCCCAATGACAAATGGCTTGCTTACGTCAGCACGGAGTCCGGCCGTGCGGAAATCTATGTGAGCAACTACCCTGGACTTTCGGAAAAGATCGCCGTTTCCACCGACGGCGGACAGCGGCCCCTATGGTCGCGCAACGGCCGCGAGCTTTTCTTTCGTCACGGCGATGCATTAATGGCCGTGCCGGTAGAAACACGTGCCAACTTCCGCGCCGGCAAGCCGCATCGCCTGTTTTCCGGCGCCTATCGCGGGGAGAGCCAGGAATCCGCGTTCGACGTCGCTCCCGATGGGCAACGCTTCGTGATGATCAAAAGCGACCAGGCCGCCGGCCTTCGCCAATTCAACGTGGTCCAAAACTGGCTGGACGAACTAAAGCAAAGAGCCACCTCAAATCCAAATTGATCCGCTGGATGTGCGCGAATGCGGTTACCGTTCGTTGTTGCCGGAGGGGCGCGTTTGTTCGGCGGAGTCGCCGAGTTCTTTGCGGTGGCTCTTTACTTCGCGTAGCGCGTAGATGGGTTTGTTCTGCGATTCGTAATACGTGCGGGCGGTGATTTCGCCAAGCAGGCCCATGGAAACGAACTGGATGCCGCTGACGAACAGCGCCACGCCGAGCAGCAGCAGCGGACCATGCTGCGTCATGATCGTAATGTGGTTCACAAATTTTGCGTACGCAAGATACGCAGCGATGAATCCGCCCAGGCAAACTCCGCCAAGGCCCAGCAAGCCGAAAAACTGCAGCGGCCGCGTGGAATAATCGAGCAGAAATTTAACGATGATCAGATCAAGAAATACGCGTAGCGTGCGTCCGATGCCGTAGTTGCTTTTTCCGCTCTTGCGCGCGAGATCGGTGATGGGTACTTCCGTGATTTGCGCGCCGGTGGAAGCCGCCAATGCCGGAATAAACCGGTGCAGTTCGCCATACAACTGAATCTCTTGAATGATTTCGCGACGATACGCCTTGAAGGTCGTGCCAAAGTCGTGCAGATCGATGCCCGACAGCTTGGCCATCATCCAGTTGGCCACGCGGCTCGGCAGCTGCCGCATCAACCAATGATCGCGCCGCGCGTAACGCCAGCCGCTCACCAGGTCGTAGCCTTCTTCGATTTTTTCCAGGAAGCGGGGAATTTCTTCGGGATCGTGCTGCAAATCCCCGTCCATGGAAATGATGATTTCGCCGCGCGCAAAATCGAATCCTGCTTTCAGTCCCGCAGTCTGACCGAAATTGCGGCGCAATCGCACGATGTTAACGCGGTGATCGTGCTCGTAAATGTCGGACAAAACTTTGAAGGTGTTATCGCGGCTGCCGTCGTCGACGAAAATCAGCTCGTAGCTTTCGCCAAGCGCATCCATCACCTCCGTCAATTTCATGTACAGAGGCGGGATATTTTCCTGTTCGTTGAAGAACGGGACGACGATCGAGTATTTGAGCGATGCTTCGGATTTCATATTTCTGTGGATACGAATCCATAGTCTATCAGGCGAATCCCTTGCGATGCGACAAGATTCCGTATCTCCACATCGGTCAAAATAGAGAGTTCCGTCTGACGCGAGCCTTGCAGCCGCGTGGCCGAGTCCTGCAGGTCCTGGTCCGCATAGCCCGGATGGCTCATCAGTTCTGTGGTGCCTTCCGGCAAACTGCGTAGCAGCCGCGCCACGCCTTCCTTGGTCATTTCACCGGTTTGCGCGATGCCGCAAAAATGATCCGCCGTTGAGATCCCAGCGCGCTCCGCCTGCTCTCTTGCATCCCGCGCCAGTAATTTCAGGCCACGCGCCTGCATGCCCTGCATCAATACCACGGAACCGTGCGCTTCATCACCGGCCGAAAGCGCTGACCGCAGACTGGATGCTTCGTGCGCCACGCGAATCGCGCCGATTCCATGCCGCTTTGCAAGCCGCAAAGCCACCTCAAACAATCCTGGCAGCATGTGCACATGCTTGTGCCCATCCAGATGCGTTGGCTGGATTCCGGCGCCTTTCACTTTTTCGATCTGCGCTTCCCATTCCTGCTCGACTTCGCGCACGGTCACGTCGCGTTTGGCGATGCGCAGCAACAACGCTTCTGGCCCGCCGGCAAATTCGCCTTTTTCATTCAGCAGAGTAGGCACCAGTTCGCGCGGCGCAACCGGTTCGCCATCGCTGAGATTCAGGTGGACGCCAACGCCAAGTCCTGGCGTCGATCGCGCCAGCTCCACAGCGGAGGCGAATGCCGCGCCGTTGGCGAGCAGCGAAGCGCTGGTGACGATTCCATTGCGATGCGCCTCCGCAATTCCGCGATTGACGCCTTCGGTCCAGCCTAAGTCATCCGCGTTTACGATCAGATTCTTCAATTTCTTCCTGCAATTTGCTGCCAAAAGCGGCGCACTTTTTCGCCTTCTGGGATCGGGCGCACAGCCAGAAATACTTGTGCCATGTTGATGCTCGAGCCCTTTGGTTGCGGCGCGCGATTGCCTGTCCTTTCGGCCAGCTACTCATTCGTGCGCTCTAGGCCGCAGATACCATTGACCGGTTCTCCGCTCAACTCTAGCATGGGCGCATAGAGGGAAATATGCCTGTCAAGACACGCGAATCGAAAGCTGTGGGTGCGCGCTTCGGCGAAAAAAGGCGCGGCCATCGCATGAATTCGCGCGTTCCGGTGCGCCTGGAATGGGACGATCCCAAAGGGCGGCGCCAGAGCGTCGAAGCGCATACCAGAGTTGTGAATCCGTATGGTTGCATGGTGGTTCTCGAGCACGACCTCAAACTTGAACATCGGCTGGCGCTTACGAACGTCGCTACCGACACCAGCAATTCGGCCATCGTGGTCTGGAAAGGCAATCCCCGGCCCGAGGGCGGCTGGGAGTACGGTGTCGAGTTGGTCGCGCCGGAGATGGACTTTTGGGGCATGGATCTATGATGAAACTCAGGCGCTTCCACTCGTTGACTTCCGCCCCTGCACGGGCCACCTCAAGCCCAACCGAAGTTGCCCTGAACAGATGCCAGGGATGTACCCAAAA
Source organism: uncultured Acidobacteriota bacterium (assembly GCA_963788725.1). GTDB lineage: Bacteria > Acidobacteriota > Terriglobia > Acidiferrales > UBA7541 > Acidiferrum. The sequence continues at coordinate 548,926 of CAWBHT010000002.1, forward strand.
AATAAAAAGGCCCGGCTTGCGCCGGGCTCTTCTTAACCTCAAATCTCGCTAGACTCCCCACAAATAATCTTCCTGCTCCCCGTGGTGCTCGGACACCGAGTGCAGGGACATCTCCAGCGGGTGGCGCTCGTTCGGAACCGGTGCGTGAAATGATTGTCCGGCCACGGCCGCCAGCACCGCGGGTGCAATCGCCTCGACATGCGCGGGCGGAATGCGCTGCGCTACCGGCCGCGTTTCCCGGATCAACTGCACCAGGTGATGATCCTCCACGTGTTTGATCTGGTCGGCCAGCACTACAAATCTGCGGTAGATGTCGTCCAGTTCGCGGCGTTCGAAATGATAGCCCAGCTGTTCGCAACGCAGGCTGAGCGCGTGCCGTCCGGAATGCTTGCCCAGCACCAGCCGGGAATCGGGAACGCCCACCGATTTCGGCGTCATGATCTCGTAGGTGAGAGGGTTCTTCAGCATCCATCCTGGTGGATGCCGGCTTCATGCGCAAACGCGTTACGGCCGACGATGGCCTTGTTGGGCTGCACCGGCACGCCGGTGATCTCGCTCGAGAGCTGGCTCGCCGGATAAAGCTGTTCGCTGGCTGACACCCATCTCGTACGCGATACCGGTCGGGCCGCACCCGGGTTGCCATCACGATTTCTTCCAGCGAGGCGTTGCCGGCGCGCTCGCCGATGCCGTTGATGGTGCATTCCACCTGCCGCGCTCCAGCGGCCACCGCCGCCATCGTGTTCGCCACCGCCAGCCCCAGATCGTTGTGGCAGTGCGCCGATAATCACATTTCTCGATCCCGCGCACCCGCTGCGCAGCATCCGGAAGCATCTCGCAAAGTCGTCCGGCATGCTGTAGCCCACCGTGTCGGGAATATTGACGGTGGTGGCGCCGGCATCAATAACCGCCTGCACCACCTGGCACAGAAAATCGCGGTCGGTGCGCGTCGCATCTTCAGCCGAAAACTCCACGTCGTCGGCACAAAGACTTGCGCCAGGCGCACGCACTCCCGCGACCTGCTCCAGGCACTGCTCGCGCGAGATGCGCAGCTTGTATTCAGATGAATGTCGGAAGTCGCCAGGAACACGTGGATGCGCGGACGCCTGCCGCTTTCAGAGCGCCTGCCAGGCGCGATCGATGTCGGCGGCACAGGCGCGCGCCAGGCCCGCAATCGTGGGCCGCCGCACCGCCGCCGCGATGGTCCGCACCGCCTCGAAGTCGCCATCGGAGGAGATCGGGAAGCCGGCCTCGATCACGTCCACACCAGCCGATCGAGCTGATGCGCCATGCGCAACTTCTCGTGAACGTTCATGCTGCATCCCGGCGACTGCTCGCCATCCCGCAGGGTCGTATCGAAAACCGTGATCCGTACTCGCTCCATAGCGCTAGGCCCTCCGTCAGGGTATGCAGTGATGGTAGGTGGACAGGCGCCTGTAGCAAAGCTTATAATCTTGCAATTAGTATTAGCTCGACTGCGATCGATCAGTTGCCCTAATGGCGCTGCAAATTTCTCTAAAGCAGCGTTCAGCCGGGGCTGAAACCGTTCGCCCCAGGGTCTTCGCATGGACCTCGCTCAACTCGAAGTCTTTCTGACCGTTGCCCGCGAAGGGCGCTTCTCGCGCGCGGCCGAAAAGCTCTTTCGCACCCAGTCCGCTGTCAGCCAGACCATCCGCAACCTGGAAGACGAACTGGGCGAGCCGCTGTTTGACCGCTCCTCGCGCGAAGGCGTGCTGACCGACGCCGGCCAGACTCTCAAGGAATACGCCGAAAAACTCCTGAACCTGCGCAGCGACGCCCAGGAGGCGCTGGTCGAACTGCGCGAGGTGCGCAAGGGAAAGCTGTCCATCGCCGCCAACGAATTCACCGCCCTCTACCTGCTTCCGGTGCTGGCCGAGTTTCGCCGCCTGCACCCCATGATCAAGATCATGGTGCAGCGTTCCCTGGGCAGCCACATTCCCGATGACCTGCTTCGCCACACGGTTGAAATGGGCGTGCTCACCTACGATCCGCAGGATCCTCGTCTGCGTTCGATCGTTGTCTACCACGACGAGTTGACCTTCGTGGTTCCCCCCACCCATCCCCTGGCTGCGGAAAAACAGATCAGCATCCGGCAACTGGGCGCCGAGGTCTTCGTCGCTCACATCGTGTCCTCCCCTTACCGCGAAAAAGTGATCGACGCCTTTCGGCGCCACAAAACGCCCCTGCACATGGACGTCGAACTCCCCACCTTGCAAGCCATCACGCGCTTCGTATCGATGGGAAACGGCGTAGCTCTGGTGCCCGAAATCAGCGTGCAAAGCGAACTGGCGCGTGGCGAGTTGGTCAGTATTCCGGTGCGGGAACTGCGTTTCCATCGCAAATTGCGCCTGGTTTACCGCAAGGAGGCAGGTCTGTCCCACGCGGGACGCGCTTTCCTGCAAGTGGCCGAAGCCGCCGCCGGGGAGCGCAAGGGCCAGTACCGATTTCTGAGAGAGCGGTAGGGTGTCGGAAAGAGAGCGGGGAGTGTTGGAAGATGGCAGGAGCGACGAGACCGCCGGCACCATGACAAGTAACGCCGGGCGTCCTCGCCGGTGTCGGGAGGGTGTCCCACCCGCTCGCCACATATCAACCACAGCACGTCCCTTGAACGCGTGCGGTTCGATATAAGCCTTCGACGTCTCCATGCACAACGGAAAAGCCCGCCACTTCAATGGCGGGCATTCCTGTTCGCGCGTCTGGGGACGCCTGAATGCAGCTCTCTACATCAATGTCACACACTCGTCATCGGTCTTGATCGCTTCGGCAACGCTGGGATAGGTTGCCAGAACGGACCAGAGGTTCGTCAGCTTCAGCATCTCCCGCACGTGAGCGTTAGCGCTGGCCAACTTCACCGTCTTGCCTTCACTTTCTGCCGGGTTATGTGCCAGCACCAGTTCTCCCAACCCAGCGCTGTCCAGCCCGCGCACGCCGGCCAGATCAAGGATCACTCCTCGGGTATGCCGCAAGGCTTTCCCCACCACCCGGGAAAGGGCGGCCGCCTCCTCGCGATACACGATGCGGCCCGCGCAATGAATTACTATGATTCCACCGGACTGCCTGCATTCCAGACTTAGATTCAATTTCTGCTCCTTAACGTCCAGCGCCCAGGGGAAGCCTGTCTTGCGGACATTGACGCAGATCGATGTATTTGCTTGTCAATGAAGACTACCGATTCGCCGTTGTGCGGTTGTCCCCGGCATGTAAAAATCTCATCATCAATTCGTTTCATGGGTCCGCCCGGCAGCTCGGTTCGCCGGGCAAAGTTTTAGGAACCCGTTGCATCCAAAGTTCTTTAAGAGTCTGACCCGGAACTGGAGTGCACCGAAGCCTAGGAGAAAAATGTCAGGATTAAGACGCGCGCTGATCGTCGGGATGATGCTCTTGAGCGGCGGGGCCTCGCCACTGCCCAGAATCCCAAGCTCACCATCTTTGCGGGCTACGCCTATGGGAACACCAATTATGCTCCCGGCGACCGTTCCCACCTCCATGGATACGAAGCCTCGGTGGAAGGTTTCCGCCTGCGACCCTGGCTCACCCTGGTTGCGGACGGCAGCGCGCAATATGGCTGGAACGAGTTTCCTATTTCCTGCGTGACTGTCCCCATCTGCACCCCTGCAATTCCCAACGTGCGCGCCAAGGAATACACGCTGTTGGGTGGCCCCCAGATTTCCATGTGGCGGGGAAACTTTCGCCCTTTCGTTCGCGTGCTGGGTGGCGCTACGCGTGTCAATCTGGTCACGCCCGGCTTTTTCAACCAGAGCACCGCGTGGACGATTGCGGGCGGAGGAGGCGTGGACTACAAGTGGCGCGGCCCCTTCGGATGGCGGGTGCAAGCCGACTACCTGCGCACCAACCTGTTCGGCCTGACCCAAAACATGGTGCGCGCCTCCACCGGCTTGGTGGTCCGCTTCTAGAACCTGAGACCCGACACCTGAGACTTGACGCCTGACCTTAGCCTTGACAGCTAAGCCCTAACACCTGGGCCCTAACACCTGCTCCTCTTCACTGTACCCCGCACCGAAGTCGTCCCCGACTTCGAGGTCTGCTTCGTGCTGCTCCTCAGGTTCCTCAACCGGCTCCGCGTATTCGTGAATGCGAACTCCATCCTCTCCGATGGTGATGTAGGTGGGGCGCGCATCAATCCATCCGCCCGGAGTTGTAGTACTCGATGCCGTCGCGTTCGAGATCCATGGCATCGTGGGTGTGGCCGCAGAAAATGCGGTTCGCGCCGCGCTGCTTCGCGTACGCGATCGCACCCGCCGCCACCTTGGCCGACATGCGCAGCCAGCGCGTGTTCAGGCGATCGATCATCCGGACCAGCGGCTTACCTTTCATGTCCAGCTTCTGCAGTTGCAGGTAGAACCACGTGCCCACTTGGCTGAGAGACACGCTGTTCACCACGAAGCCATCGAACTGGTGGCCGTGAATCGCGAGGTGCTGCAGGCCCGCGTACTTCCAGGCGTACTCCTGAAGCACCCTGACGCCGACCAGGTGCGACATGACGTTGGTGAGGCCGAGGTCGTGGTTGCCTTCCACCCAGACCACTTCCACGTTGCGCTTCGGGTTGGAGAGCTTGCGGATGGCGCCCAGAAACTTCCAGTGTTCTTTCTTGAGCCGGCCGAAATTGAGGTCGGCGAAAATGTCGCCCAACAAGATGAGTCGGCGGAACGAGTTCTCGTTCAGCATGGCGGTTGCGGCGCGCGCGCGGCTCGACCTCCGCACCCAGGTGCACGTCGGAGAGAATCAACGTGTCATAAACCGCCTGCATGAGGTGGTTATAGCGAATCGATGTTACAGGGAAATGAAATCTGCACTAAAAAGAGTGCAGAGGTAATCCGGCGATTACGAGTCCGGAAGCAAGGCGAGACGAGAGAGCAAAACTCGCAAAATGTTCCACGTGGAACATTTTCGCTTTTCCGTTTCCGCCGTCAATTAGCTATAAGCTAACATGTTAAGGCTATCTGCTCAGCGCTGAGCAGGTTACGGGAGAAGTATGTGGGTGCAAGATCGGGAGCAGGTCACAGATTTTCGCCTGTGGTCTGGAAGAACTCAAGGTTAAGGAGGATTTGTGTAAATAGTTACTGCGCTCGAACTCCGCCCATCAACCAGTCCGCAGCCTTGAGATGGGAGTAAGGCGATTCCGAGTTGGCCAGTCTGGTCGCGGGCTGCTTCTCTGCAGTGGTGGTGAAAGCACGTTGGATGTTTACGGGTGAACGGCCGGAGATCGGAATCTCTCCAAAAAGCGCCCTGGCCACACTGATCTCGGAAACGGTTGCGTTGGAGAAAGTGCAGATATAGGTCTGGATGGCAGGAAAATCTGTCGTCAGGTATGGGTTGCCCATGGCCAGCACCACGGTTTTTTTCGCCGCGCGGGCCAGAATCTTTTCCAGCAACATGCCAGTTGAATCCGGCAGAGAGGCAGAATTCTTCTGGTGGCGGGCCACTGTCCGGGTCCGGGCAGCCGAAGGAACTACGTATACGGCGACGACGACTTTCCTGGCTTGATCCACCGCGTTCAACACCAGGTTCGAGGTAGCGAACGCGATGCGGGGGTCCACATAAATGACATCGGCATCCGAGATGCGGTTGCGCACCTGATGCTCGAGCACGCGGCCATCCTCGGCGTAGGTGTGATCGCAAAGAATCACGAGCACTGTGGACGCTGCTGGTTTTACGCGTTGATAAAGAAAGAGAAGGTTTTCAGCGGGATGCTTCGGCGTCAGGGGAAGAAGCGTGCCGTTATCGCGCACCAAAGTGATGGAATGGTCGGAGATGCGCTGGCCTTCGGCAACGTTTTGGGGATTGCCCACCAGCCGGGAAATCGCGCTCAGGTCCACCAAGCGATTTGTCTGAAGACTGAGCGAACTCTTGGCTTTCAGAATTTTTACGGACAGACGCATCGATTCGATCTTCGGAGATCTCGCCGGCGCGAACAGCGTCGAGCATGGCCCGGTAGCTGGCATCCAGATTCGCGGGCATCGTTAGCACATCATTGCCTGCCTTGAACGCATCGACTGCAGCGCGGCCGGGATTTGCCGCATAGCGAGCACTGAGACCGGCCATGTCCAAAGCATCGGTCACGACCATGCCTGAAAACCCAAGCTGGCCTTTCAGCAGGTCGGTGACGATCCGGTGCGAGGTGGTAGCAACATGGGTTGGGTCGGGATCGAGTGCGGGGACCCTGACATGCGCGGTCATGACCGCATCCACACCGGCGGCGATCGCTTTCCGGAAGGGAGGCAGATCGACGGCGCTCAGGCGCTCTGCATCTTCATTCACGCTGGGCGCGCTGATGTGAGAGTCGACCGCGGTATTGCCGTGGCCGGGGAAATGCTTTGCGGTGGTCAGCATGCCATTGGCCCGCGCGCCACGTATGTAGGCTGCCACCAGGTCGCCCACCTGCTGGGGATTTTCACCGAACGCCCGGGTACCGATGATGGGATTGGCGGGATTGGAATTGACGTCAGCAACCGGAAACAAGTTCCAGTGCACGCCGAGAGCACGGCTCTCTTGCGCGGTGATGCGGCCGAACTCCTCAGCGTAGGCCAGGTTTCCAGTAGCGCCAAAAGCCATGGCGTGCGGGAAAACAGTTGTTCCGAATAGACGGGGCGGCAACACACCGCGTTCAAAATCCCCCGCGATCAAGAGAGGCAGTCTGGATTCGGACTGAAGATGGTTGAGGAGCGTGACCGTTCGATAACGGTCGTTGCCATAGAGAAAGCTTCCCTGGGCAGGCACCGACATGGCCATCGCACCCACGTGGTATTTACGAATGCTGTCGCGCAACTGCAGGTATTCAGGGCTCCCCTCGCCCAACAATTCCACCCGCAGGCGGATCATGAAAAGTTGTCCGATCTTTTCTTCGAGGGAAAGGGCACGAAGAGTTTTTTCAGCCCACAGATCGCTTTCGCTTTGGAGTCGAGGCGAGGGGACGTCCCTGTATTTCTCGCCCGTGACAACAAGGGCGGACCCTAAGAGGGCAACCAGCACGATCAGGGGGATGGGGGTGCGAGGCATCGGCAAGGCAAGAGCATACTGCGGAAAGGGAGAGAAAGAATCCACAGAAGTGAAAAGATGTTTCAATCGAGAGTACATGTCCCGAAGTACAGCTGCCCAGAAGGATCACTGCACAGGTTTTCGAAGTGCTTCGAGAAGGGGGTATCTTCGTGGATGCTGGGAGGTGGCCGCCTTAGGGGATGGGCTGCACGGTGCAGGCGTGGAAAACGGCTGCGTGCAGCAATCAATTCGAATACGGGCAGCGCTATGGCAGATGAGCTGGCTCTATGGGTTCTCCTCCTTGGCCCTGAGGGCGCGTCGCAGCATGGCTATCTCAATGGTGGACTGCAAGTCATGTCGGTGAAAGGGCTTCAAAATAAAGCCGTCGTGGTCGGTTCCCTTGGCCCGGTCCACAGTCAACCGGTCCGAATGAGCGGTCAGGTAGACGATCGAAACATCGACCTGCCGGCGGATTTCCTCGGCGGCTTGCACACCGTCTTTCTCGCCTTTTAACCATATATCCATCAGAACCAGGTCCGGACGATCTCTGGTGGCGATGGCAATGCCTTCATCGGCAGAGTCGACAGCGGCAATTACGACAAAGCCAAGACGTGAGAGCCGCTCTCTGAGTTCTTCGGCAATCAGGATCTCGTCTTCCACGATCAAAGCACGTGGCACAGGAGAAACAGGGTCAGCGTACATGGTCGTCCACCGTAAACTGCAAATGGGCCGAGGTTCCCGGAGCGCTTTCCACCAGCTCAAACGCGCCGCGAATCTGCTGGGTTAAGGACCGCACAAGCCTCAAGCCCAGCGACTTGTTGCTGTTCACGTCCAGATTCGCGGGAATCCCGACTCCGGTGTCATCGACGCACAGGGTGCAGGTGCCCTGGGGGCCGTTCCGCAGGGTCACTTTGATCTCGCCGCTGGCTCCATTGGGAAAGCCGTGCTTGAAGGCGTTTGAAATTAACTCGTTGAGAATCAGGCCGCACGGGACCGCCAGGTCAACGCTCATGATTACGGGCTCGAGTTCACTCTTCAAACGAACGGGAACACCGGGAGCTGCCGTGCGAAGAGAGTATGTCGGTCGCCAGGGCTCGCGCATACTCAGCGAAATTGATGCGCGCGAGGTTCTCGGAACGATACAAGCTCTCGTGCACCAGAGCCATCGAATGGACACGATTTTCCATGTCACAAAAGATCTGGACGGTCTGCTCATCCTGGGTATGGGTGGACTGAAGATAGAAGAGGCTACAGATCACTGCCAGGTTGTTCTTGACGCGATGATGAACTTCCCGCAGAAGGGCTTCCTTTCTTTCTTCGCTGGCGCGAAGCTGGGTGGTCACTTGTTCGGAGGCTTTCGCCTGTTGCACCAGGGTGAGGGTTCGGGGAACGATGAAGGGAAGCACCATCGCGGTGGTGAGAGACACAACGGCCGTGAAAACCTTGACCGCCGCCGAGAATACGTACACCGGTATCCAGATCGTCACCACTTCCATAAAGTGGGTACCGCCGCAGGCAATAATGAAGAGACCAAAGGCCAGGAAGATCCAGTGGAAGGGAATGTCACGCCTTGCCCTGAGGACCAGGTACCCGAGCGTGACCGAGATCGCAAGATAGGAGATCCCTATGAGTGTGTCGGCGACCACATGGGTCCAGACCAAGCCTGGATTCCTCAAATAGCAGTAAAGGTGCGGGAGGAAGTCAGTCGCCAGCAGGAGCTGGGTGAGACGAGGCCAGATCAGGAGAGGAGTGCTGGCCAGCGCCGACACGACCAAAATGGCATAGAGCAGGCGTCTGGGTGACTGCAAGCTCTCCAAGAGAGTGGAGCCGAGGGTAGGCGTTGACATCCGACGAGCTCCTTTCCAGGAAGTTCGCCAATTAGCACATTGCTGCGAAGTGTTGCGTAAGGATCGAGCTCAGCGATGCACTTTCGGAGAGCGGGAACTGCAGCACCCGGGCTAATGGAGGGTGATTCTACACCTTAGTTCTGACGTTAACCGGATAAAATTGCGAGGCTATACAGGGCCTTCTACCGAGCGAAGGGGCTTGGTTTGCGCTCCCTAGGATTCATCGTCCAGCCCTGGACGCCTTGGCAGTCTGCGGGTCGGGCTTCTCTTGCTGAAGCCGCTGCATGGAAATAATCAATGCAGCGATTTCATTTTCAAGTGCCGGGAAAACTTGCGCAGCCTGTTTCAGATCATGCTCGCGGCCGTTCTCCTCCAATTCACTGGCTTTTTTCGAGATTTCCGAAACTCCGAAGTATCCCAACTCTCCTTTCAGACAGTGGGCGACTCTCTCTACGGCGTCCGCGTCGCCCTGTGCAATGGCCGCTCGCAGACTGGACAGCTGCGTGGGAGCCTGAGTAACGAAGATCTCCACGATTTCCTGAAACAGCTCCTCATCGTCGCCCAAACGCTTTCGAGTTTGCGCAGGGTCCCACTGAATCGCCGCGTCGCTCACAGTGACTGCTGGTAGCGTTTCCGGAGCGACGCAAAGCGCATCGCACGGCCGAACGGACGCAATTATTTCTGCGAGTTCTCGGGCCCTGATGGGCTTGGTGACGTATCCGTCCATGCCGGCTTGGAGACAACGTTCCCGATCGCCCTTCATGGCATGGGCGGTCATCGCGATAATGGGCAGGTGAGACCCGGTTCTTCCTTCATCCGCACGGATCTTCTGGGTCGCCATGAACCCGTCCATCTCCGGCATCTGGATATCCATGAGAACGAGATCGAATTTCACAGCTTTCAAGAGCGAAAGCGCGTCGCGGCCATGGTTGGCCAGCACAACGGAGTGTCCCATGCTTTCGAGGGTATGGACGGCGACGGCCTGGTTGATGCGGTTGTCTTCGGCGACAAGAATCTGCAAGCTTTTGGTACGACTTGCGGGGTCATGCTGAAACAGGGGGGTGGCGGGCCGAGCGCGGGCGGTGTTTTTTCCGATTGCAGTCAGGATGGTGGAAAGCAGTTCCGTCTTCCGCACCGGCTTGAACAGATACGCGGTGATTCCAAGCGCATGACAGCGCTCAACGTCTTCCCCATGTCCGGCAGAAGTCAGCATCATGATGGCAAGCAGGGAGAGATCGCCTCTCCGCTGGATTTCCTTGACCAGCGCAAAACCGTCCATCTCCGGCATGTGCATGTCGGTGAGCAACAGATGGTAGGGCTCGCCCAAATCGTGGGCGCAGACCAACTCGGCCAGAGCCTGCTGTCCAGTGTCCACGCACTTGGTGCACACCTGCCAAGAGTGCAACATCGCTTCCACAATGCGCTGATTTGTGCGGTTATCGTCGACGATCAACACTTTCTTGCCGCGGAGGCTTTCGGCCGGCACCGGAATCGGCGACTCGCTGTTCAACTCCACGACCTTCACCGGTACTGTGAAATGAAACTGACTGCCTTGCCCAAAATCGCTATTCAGCCAGATCTTCCCGCCCAGCATGGATACGAGACGAGCCGAAATAGCCAAGCCTAAGCCGGTGCCGCCATACCTGCGTGTGGTAGAAGAATCCGCTTGCGTAAAAGCATCGAACACTGCCTTCTGCTGGCTGGCGGGAATACCAATACCAGTGTCGGTGACGGTAAAGTGCACGACCCGGAAGTCGCCTTGTTGGCCATCGTTTTCTACCCTGAGGGTTACTTCCCCGCGGTGGGTAAACTTGATCGCGTTGCCGAGCAGGTTGACGACAATCTGTCGAAGACGTGTCGAGTCGGCCTGCACCGACTCGGGCACATCGGGTGCCACGTCGCAGAGCAACTCCAGGCCTTTTTTGTCAGCCGCCGAAGCGAATGTTTTTAAAGTCTCTTCCAACCGGTCGCGCAGGTTGAAGTCGATCACATCCAGGCTAAGTTTTCCCGCTTCGATCTTGGAAAAATCGAGAATGTCGTTGATAACCGTGAGCAGAGAATCGGCGGACAATTTTGCAGTCTCCAGATAGTCGCGCTGTTGCGGGGTAAGCTCTGTGTCGAGGGCTAACTCAGTCATACCGAGGACCCCATTGAGCGGAGTTCGGATTTCGTGACTCATGTTGGCGAGGAATTCGCTCTTCAGACGGTTCGACTCGTCGGCCGCTGCCTTCGATAAGCGCAATTTTTCATTCCGGCGGAAAAACAACAGCGTAGAGATCGAGGTAACAAACACGACCAAGATCGAACAAAGCAGCTGCAATCGTTTGGCAATGACGGCACGCCGCTGATACAAAGCACTCGCCTTGCCGAGTTCATGGAGGATCTTTTCAAACAACGGATCGACTTCGCGCTCATCAACTTCCCGCGCCTCCTCAGGCTTACCGGCACGGATGAGGCCCATTTCCCGTAGCATCGCAGCACGATACAGACCGCAATCTTGGCGGATGTACTCAATATCGGCTTCGGCCGAGCCAGCGTGAATCTCAAACAGGGCAGGTTCAATTCGCGCAAGGCCGGAATCGATCCGGTTGGACTCTTCCTCGCTAATCTCTTTATCGTAGATGGCTTGCCACTCTTCCCCATTCGCCGCGTGGATCATTGCGTCCACTTTTAACAGCTGGATTTTGCCTTGCCGGCTGCGCTCAGCGGCATTCCACAATGCCAAGAAGGCAATAACGGCAACAACGCTGATAGAACTCGGAAGGACGACGGTTTGGAAAAAATCACTGCGGGCGCGAATTCGCGAACAGGAATTTCATTCGGGCCTTCGTCGATCGAACAAGCGAAACTGCATCTGGATGACGATTCCTACGCGCCCAGTACCACCCCGCACGGGTGCTGGAAAGGCGGCGGCCACGTATAGGGCCTCAGTGATTTGATAGTGCAGTCCAGGAGAGAGGGAGAACATGGAATCTGTTCCAGAGTGGGAACCATTCGCCTCGCCAATGAAATGAAGCCGGTTAGAGGCCAAACGCACACTGGCTGCCACGTTGTAGTAGTAGCTGCGGAAGGTCTGCTCTTTTTAACCAGCCGGGAACCCGATTCCCAAATTGCCCTGTAGTCCGAGATGTGACCGTTGCGCCAGCAGTGCGACAAAGGGTTCAACCTCGAAACCTTCTTCTCCACTGCCCCGGCTTGGAGTACCAGTGGGAAATCTGGTTTCCACGCCCAGTACCACGAACGGAGTTTTTCCACTTGGTGAGTTCAATCTGTACTTGAAAGTGGTCGCCACGTCTCCGAAGCCAACGTTGTGCACTTGCTGATCCGGGTATGCAAAGGGAACGCTGATTTCCGCGCCCCAACGGGGGGAAAGGCCACAGAACAGTTGCAGCCGAGGCAGTGCATTCGCGGGCTCCAGGCTGGCCGCACGGTAGGGGACCGAACTTCGTAAATCACACTCGCCTTGTTCTTCGGGAAGAGTCTCTTCTGTGAGTATGGGTTCGACCACCTCTTCGGGGATGGATCCGGTTTGGGCAAGGAACGGGTAGGAGTAAGACAAACAGCGAGGACAATACCTGCGGTTGTCAGCTTTATCGGCATGGGTCTCGGAGGAGCCTGCCCTTAGAATCGGCAGTAATTCACCGTTTGGGCCAAATCATCTACCCACATGGTTATCGGCAGGCGTTACGGGAGGTTTAGTTACTAAAGCTTTGGATGGCCCCATGCAGTTGGGCTGCGGGTTGGGGTTTCGTTTGAGATTGCTGGACGGCAAAAGACAAGCCGCCTGACAGCCGACATCTTATGGATTCATTCCGTCCATGGCAGAAGGTTGGAAGTTTTCAGGTCCCGCGTAATCTCGAGAAGCGGCGCAGGAAAGTTTAATGCGTGGGCGGCACATACTCCTTGGGCGCCACGGCGCCCTCCCCAAAAAGAACTGCTCCATGTGGCGCACGATGACTTCCTGGTCTTCACGGCGGGCCGGGTTCAGGCGGTACTCGTTCAGGATCATTTTGCAGAACTCAGTCCACTGCCGCCAGGCCTCCTCGGAGACGTTGTCATAAATCTTCTGGCCGAGCTCAGTGTCGAAGGGAGGCTCGTCAAGTCCGGGCAACTGCTTTTTCAGCTTTACGCAAAAAACCTCGTGCGCCATGGGGGGGTCCTCTTATTAGATTGAATAAAAATTATCTCACAATGTGAAAGGGTGGCTGAGGTTGCAGGTGGGTCGGGCTGAAGCTGGGGCGAAACGGACACATTGCAATCAGAGGGTAATGCGGTAGTTTGCGCCCCGAGTGGACGGCCGCAAATACCCCTGGCTCGGTCGTGCGGTACGACACATCCGGGAGAATACCTGCCTTGTGAGAGCGAAGCGCTAAAAACGGCCTCGCCGAATTTCCGAATCCGGCGGTCTCCCAGGACAATCTGATCTGCAGAATGAACACGGACCTCGTTAAAGAATCTCCGGAACATTCCCATCCTCGCCGACCTGAGCGACGAGGAACTCGGCTGGCTCGCTGACCATGCCGACATTGCCACCGCCGAGCAGAGCGAAGTGGTCATCCGCGAAAACTCCACCCCGCCGACTCGATACCATCTACCTGGAGGGCGAGACCGACGGGCGGCGCGAGAGCATGGGGCCGGACGCGCCGGTGTACACGGCCCGGGCCGGGCAGATCACCGGGATGCTACCTTTTTCGCGGATGACGCATTACCCGATGACATCGCGGGCCGTGACCCGCCTGCGGGTCGCGCGTGTTCCGAAGCTGCTATTTCCCGAGATGTTGAGCCGGATTCCGGAACTTGCACCACGGCTGGTCGGGATTCTTTCCGACCGTGTGCGGGAAGCGACCAAGCAGGACCTGGCCCGCGAAAAGCTGGCTTCTTTGGGGAAACTGTCCGCCGGACTCGCCCATGAACTGAATAATCCCGCGGCGGCCGCAGCCCTGGGCCGCCAACATGCTGCGCCTCATCTTCGATAAACGCGAGCAAGCCAGCCTGGAACTCGACCAGGAGAACCTTCCGCCGGAAGCCCGGGCGACACTGCGCATGATTGAGGCCAAGGCGCGCGAACTGCAGAAGGACGCAAAGCCGATGGACGCGCTGGAACTCAGCGACGTGAAACCGAAATCCAATCCTGGCTGGAAGCTCATGGCGTGCAGGATGGCTGGGAGGTGGCTCCCGTGCTGGCTGAATCCGGCGTGCGCTTGGAGCACCTTGAGCGACTGGCGCAGAAGTTCTCGCCATCGGTGATGGGGTTGGCCATTCGCCGCTTTGGAACAACGCCTAGACCTCCGATTGCTGACCGATATCGAGCATAGCTCCTGCCGGATCTCCGAACTGGTGAAGGCCATCAAGGAATATTCCTTCATGGACGAGGCGCCTCGGCAGGATGTGGATATCGCCAAGGGAATCGAGAGCACGCTGATCATGCTCAACCACAAGCTCAAGCGAGGCATCACGATCACCCGCAAGTTCGATCCGAATCTCCCGCGGGTTCCTTCCTATGGCAGCGAATTGAACCAGGTTTGGACCAACCTGATCGACAATGCCGCCGACGCGATGAAGGGCGAGGGTGAGATCCGCATCCGCACCATGTGCGAGGGCGATGACGTGTTGGTGGAATTCGTGGACAATGGGCCGGGTATTCCGCCGGAGATCCAATAGACTTCATCCTTTCTTCTTCACGACCAAGCCCATGGGAGAAGGAACGGGGCTGGGATCTGGATATGGTGTACCGCATCGTGCGCAAGCACCGCGGCAATGTAAGCAGTCTCACGCCCTGGATACACGTGCTTCCGGGTACGCCTGCCGATACAAGACAGCGACTCTGCCGCTGCGTGCGCTGGTTCCGGGGTAACAATGCAGGACAACAACTTCCGTAACCTGTTTGTCATCATGCTGGCTGGGTCACAATGCCTATCTTGTAAGGCCGGTGTCGACCACTCGTCGCAAGGATTTGCCCATGATAGGCACCTCATCGCCCGGAGTTGTGATTGCGCTCGGCGTGATCGCCATAGCCGTGCTCGCGCTGGTGGCAAAACGGTGCTTCAGCAAGCCGAAGCGCGCTGAAAAATGGGAGAAGGCCGAAATTATGCGGCAGTTGATCGAGCTTTCGGAGCGCGAAAATGGCAAGCCGGCCAGCGCCCCGTCAGTAAGACTGCGGCTGTGCGGTGCGGCCGATAAACCTCTGGGAAACGCGCAGCTCGAAAGCCCGCGCGAAGACCAATCTGCCCAGCCGCTCGAAGGTCCGAGAACGACGCACATCCGGCATAGCGCCAGACCGGGCCTCTTAAACTCACTCTTTGAGAGCACTATCAGAATTCCAGGTTCTTGAGGTAATCGCGGAACTGGTCTTTGAGTTCCGGGCGTTTCAGAGCAAATTCCACCGTGGCTTTCAGGAAGCCAAGTTTGTCGCCCGCATCGTAGCGCCTGCCTTCGTACACGTACGCATAGATGCGCTGTTCCTTCAGCATCCTTCAGGGCGTCAGTCAATTGCAGTTCTCCGCCGGTGCCATGCGGGTTTTCAGCAAGTAATTTCGAAGATGCGTGGCGTGAGAATGTAGCGGCCGATGATGGCCAGGTTGGAGGGCGCGTCCTCGGCTTCGGCTTCTCCACCATACTGTCGACCTCGAACAGGCGGCCGTTGAAGCGCCCGTCGGACGGGCTTGGCGTCGATGACACCATATGCCGAAATAGCTTGGGCCTTCGACCACCTGCGTGGCGACCACCGAGCACTGCGTTTCATTCGAAAACATCCATCATCTGCTTGCAGGCAGGGTTTTCGGCATCGATGACGTCGTCGGCGAGCAGAACGGCGAAGGCTTCCCCGCCGACGAGTTCCCGGGCCATCAGACGGCATGGCCAAGACCCAGCGCTTCTTTCGGGCGGACGTAGGCGACGTGGATCATGTCGGAAATCTGCATGCACGATGGCGAGCAGGTCGTTTTTCCCGCGTGCTTCGAGCATTTTCTCCAGTTCGTAAGCTGACATCGAAATGATCTTCGATCGCACTTTTGCCGCGGCCGGTGACGATGATGATCTGGTCGAATACCGGCGGCCATCGCTTCCTCGACGCCATACTGGATGATGGGCTTGTCGACCAGCGGCAGCATTTCCTTGGGCTGGGCCTTGGTGGCAGGAGAAAGCGGGTGCCGAGACCCGGCGGCGGGAAAGACGGCTTTGCGAACTTTCATGGTCACGAGTGCGCTCTCTGGGATTGCGGAATCAGCTACTATGGGCTGCGTAAAGCACTGAACACAGATAGAAGGGGGAGTTTGTCTGCTTGCGCTAAGCGGTAAAGTGCCGAGTCAGGGAGCAGATTTTCCTGTAAGCGTTTGGTGCTGAGGCGCGGGAGTTCGGGTTGAACGGCGTCTGACGCTCAGCGGCTAAAGACGCTGTGAAGTGTCACTAATGCTGGAACCGCTGTTGGCATAGGATCCAGCAGTCCAGGCGCTCGTGCTGCCCGTCCGAAAGCATTCGTTCGCCGCCCGACCCCGTTTGGTCGACCAGGAGTGTAAACGCCTGTGTTCGCCAATTGAATTCAGGATAGCCCGTGACCGGTCGAGTTACCCGATGAGATCATTACCCATCTCCGGCACCGCCAGGACTGTAACCGAATAAACAGCCAGATAACCAAGAGCTCCGAAGACAGTTGGTGGAGAGGCGATGCAACGCCAATCGCGGCTGCTTCAGCGCCATGTAATCATCGTTTTACCTCCGTTTTTGACGGCCGCTTTCGACCTTCATTGACTTGCCGCCCTGGCGACGGGTCGTACGCTTGACCCCGAGAACCTCCCCTCCTACAGCCTGACAGCAGTTCGGCAAGCACAAGCGGTCACGGCGGTGTAAACTTCCAGCCGCTCTTCAAGGAGGACTCTTACCATGACAAGAACAACAGTGCTTGCTGTCTTAACCGTATTCTGTGGTCTTACTCTGTCCCTCAACCTTCGCGCCCAGGGTGACAGCGATGTCGCCCAGCAGATCAAACAACTGCAGCAGGATTCCAGAAATGCCCAAATGAAGAACGACGTGTCGTGGGCGCAGCAGCACTTGGCTGACGGATTCATGGCAGGAAACAGCTGGGGGGCCTGGGAAACGAAGGACGATTTCATCAAGGATCTGCAGAACAACACGAACAAGTGGAAGAGCGGCAACATCAGCGACCTGCAGGTGGCGACCTTCGGTCCGAACGTCGCGGTTTCACATTACACGTTCACCTACGAAGCTGATCTTCAGGGCAAGCACCGGGCGCGAACCGTCCTTTGCAGCGACACCTGGGTGAATGATTCGGGTACATGGAAAACGGCTTCAACTCACTGCTCGTTAGTGAAGGGCAAGTAACGGCCGGACTCAAAGCCATGTCAGTAGCGCAGGACGAGGGCGGTAGCCGGCAGAATGTCGGTCACCGCCCACTTGGCCCGGCGGTTTGACATTAATTCCTCACAAAAGCCCTTAAGGACTGGAAGTCAAAACCTCGCGGGCGAGTCGCCCGCGGCCACACGGTCGATAGCGGCCCTCAAAGAAAGCCTCAACGCTGGACAGAATCTCTACACGGCTCTTCGATTCGTAAATAGCTTTGCGCAACGCCGCCCCGCCCGCGACGCCATGCGTGAACCATGAAGCAAACTGCTTCATCTTGCCTTCGGCCCCCGGCATCTCCTCTTCGATCAACATTTCGAAGTAGGTACGAATCATCTGGTAGCGGTCAGCTTCGCTGGGCTCGTCATAGCGCACGAACCACGTAGGGCCGGCCGCCCTCGGCTGTCCGGGCGAGCGCCAGCTCGCCGAGACTTGGCTCGGCGCTGGACCGGGTCGAAGCTCGCTCGGCCGGGCGAGCGAGGACGCCCGCCCCGACGTGGCTGCAATACTGCTCGATCTGCCGGAAGATCCACGGGTTCGACGGCGCCGTCCGCCCAATCATCACCGCGTCGCATCCCGTCTGCGCGACCATGGCGCAAGCGTCTTCCGGCGTGCGGATATCGCCGTTCCCAATGACCGGAATCTTCACCGCATCCTTGACCGCCGCAATCCAGTCCCAGCGCGCCTGGCCGCTGTAACCCTGCTCGCGGGTGCGGGCATGCAGCGCCACCGCGCACAGTCCGCAGTCCTCCGCCATCTTCGCCAGTTCGACGCAAACGATGTTGTCGTCATTCCAGCCGGCGCGGAATTTCACGGTAAAGGGAATCGTGACCGCCGCCCGCACCGCCTCGAAGATCTTCCCGATCGCGGGCAAGTCCTTCAGCAGGCCGGAGCCTCCGTTGCACTTCACAACTTTCTTCGCCGGACAGCCCAGATTCAGGTCCACCAGGTCGAAGCCCAGGCCCTCGACCATGCGGGCCGCCTCAGCCATGACCTTGGGATCGCTGCCAAAAAGCTGCGCCGAGATGGGATGCTCGTCCTCGTAGAAAGTGCAGGTAGAGTTTGGCCTTCCGGTCCTTGGAGCGCAGGATGCCGTCGGCCGAGGTGAACTCGGTCATGATCAGCCCGCACCCGCCCAGGTTGCGGATGAAGCGGCGAAACACGGTGTCGGTCACCCCAGCCATGGGAGCCAGCACGGTAGCCGGAGCAATGCGCACCTTCCCAATGGTCAGCGAAGAAGGCACCGGTGCGGCTTAGCCGTGTGGTCTGCCTGTGTGGCGCGGGCGACCTCGCCCGCGTCCGGCCCGGAATTGTCCCAATACTTGCGCACGACCCTATTCTACCTGTCCCAAAAAGACAAAGCCCCGCAAAAGCAGGGGCTGGCAACTCCCCGAGCGAAGCTCGGCTTGGACGGGTCAGAGACCGTCCCCACACGGTCTGCGGCGGCCTACCGGGTTACAGCCGCCAGAATCAGCTTTTGATTTTTCAGGATTTCTTTGAGCGCGGCCTGGTTCTTCTTGATGACGCCCTGGTTGGCGATGATGGTCTTCTGGTTCTTCACGATTGCGCCCTGGTTGGACAGGATGGCCTTCTGGTTTTTTACGATTGTCGCCTGGTTGGACAGAATTGTTTTCTGATTGGATAGAACTTTGGCGTCCGCCATTGTGATTTCTCCTGATGTTTTCGCGAAACAGTTTATCACTCGGCGGCGGCCCGCTTGCTGTCAGGAAGGACCGGTCACCCGGTCGTCGATATTCGCCGCATTGGCCTCCGGTTTCTCTCCGCGATAGACGCGCGCGATACCGCGCACCAGGCGGCGCAGGGGCAGTCCACTCTTGGGATCGGCAAAGAAGATTTCTCCCGAGCGGGTGCTGCGGTAGAACCAGCGCTTGAGCAGGGCCAGGTGTTCCATGGTTTCAAGAGCGGTTCTGGCGTTGGCGGCCGGAAGCGTGGCCAGCGCGGCCTGCACCCTTGACTCCATGGATTGTGATTTGGTGTGCTCCGCGGCCTGGATGGGAAACGTGAGCGGGCCGGTGATGACGCCGGCATCAATAAAGAAAAATGCCACCGATTCGGGGAAGGCCGACGGCTGCACCATGATTGCCGTGAGCTGATCGATGCGGCGCACGATTTCGGGAAGCTGGCCGAGCACGGGCTTGAGTTTTTCCACGCGGGCGTGCAGGGCCGCGGCGCTTTCAAATTCCAGGCTGGACGAGGCCTGCTCGCGCTGCGCGGTTATCTCCCGCACCAGCGAGTCGCCGCTGCTGTCGAAATACGACTGCACCCGCGCCACTTCGGCGCGGTAGTCCTCGTCGGTGCAGCCCTTGAAGCAGGGCGCGAGACACATTTTCATCTCGGAGTAGATGCAGCCGGGAAATTGCGGGTCGGGATGGAGATCGTCCACGCAGCGGCGCATCTTGAAGAAATCCAGGGAATCGTTGGCGAACTTTTCCGCCGCCGTGCGCGAAGGAAAGGGCCCGTAGTAAAGAGAGCGCCCGCCCAGGCGGCCCAGCCGGGTGGTGATCGAAGCGCGCGGGTATTCATTTTCCAGGTGCAGCTTAAGCAGCGGCGCGAAGCGCAGCCGGAGGCGGTCGCTGTAGGTCTTGGGAAAGGTCTGGCGCAGCGCGCCATACAGTACGAAAGCCGGATTCGAAATCGGAGCCGGTGGCGGTGTACTCGATGGAATGCACGCGATCGCGCAGATTCAGCCTTCGCGTCTGTTCCGGAGGGCCCAGGAGGCGTTGCAGGCGGCGGCGCAGATTGGCGGTCTTGCTGACATAGGGTTCGGCCTGCGGATCGTTCCCGCGCAGCAGGAATACTGCCGGCCCGGCCGGGGCCGCGGCAAATGCTTCCGCGTCGCGATCGGGGGCGAACTCCAGGCGCTCGGTCAGCACAAAGGCATTCTAGTTTGAATGAACCACGGAGGACACCGAGGAAACCGGCCACGGATTAACACGGATAACACGGATCTCAAAAAGATCAAATGTTGATCCGTGTGAATCCGTGAAATCCGTGGCCTGGAATTTACCTGAAGCTGGCACTCTTCAGGCTTCGGCGGTAAGTCTGCGCCGTCCATCTCGATGATGCGGCACATTTCGTGCAGCCTCGAAAGCATGCGTTCGCCGATCCGGTCGCCCAGTGTTTCCTTCTCGGCTGAATATTTCGCGGCTTCCAGGCTCCGGATGTTGGCACTGCGATGGCGCTCGCGTTCACCCAGATTCGGGCAGGTTGGTGGTAATGATCGTCGTGCGTTTGGCATTGTAGCGGGTGTTCAGGATCAGGCTGACCGTGTCCCAAACCCATTCCGTCGGTTTGACCGCGCCCAGTTCGTCGAGCACCAGCACCTCGGTTTCGAATACCGGGCGCAGGACGTCCAGTTCGGTGGCCTTCACCGAGTCGTTATAAGAGTTCTGGATCTGCTTCAGCAGTTCGCGGTAGTCGTAGAACAGGCAGGCAATCCCTTTGCTCAGGACCAGTTCCTTGATGATGCCGACCGCGAGGTGGGTCTTGCCGACCCCAATGCTCCCGATCAGCATCAGGCCAGTGCCGTCCAGCGGATACTCCTCCACAAATTTGCAGGCGGCCATGCGGGCTGGAAACAATTGCCGGTGCGCACCGTCGAAGTCGAAGTTCGAGAGCTCGCAGTGTTCGTAACGTTTGGGAATGCGGGCGGCGGCGAGCAGGGTCTGGGTGCGCGCCTGCCGCCGGCAGTCGCAACGCGTCACCCGACGATCGGAGCCGATAGAGACTGATTTCCAGCCAGTACCTTCACACAGAGGACACACGTCCGCGGAAACTTTCATGACCTGGGTTCTTTTCCTTATCTAAACTTTGCACTCGGCGGGCGCGCTTTGCGCAAGTGCCAAAGCCGGTGTGCCTGTGTACATCCTGTGCAGTGGAGCAAGGAGTTGTGGAGGGCTGAGGAAATACAGCACCTGGGCGGATGCAGATCGGCGCATGACTTCTTTAGCGCTGGCAGAGCCGCTTTTCCGGGCCTGGCCGCGGGGAACAGGCATTTTCTCAGTCCCGGAACGGGTGCGACTTCCCAGCGTGACCCAGACTCGGCATCCGGCGCGGATTTCCACAGTTGACATTCTCTTCAGACGGTAGCTAAATAAGGCCGTCGGGTTTCCCCACTCAGCGAGTGTCCATTCTTTCCTCCCCTGTGCGCGCTGGGGGACTAACGAAACCTGCCAGGAGAGAAGATGAATAAAGCCGATCTCATTGACCGAATCTCAGCTAGCTGCCACATCAGCAAGGCCACGGCAGCCACGGCTATCGACACTGCTGTCGACAGCATCACTTCTGCTCTGAAAAAAGGGGATCGAGTAGCGTTGATTGGTTTTGGCACGTTCTCTGTCTCGCAGAGAAAAGCCCGCAACGGGCGTAATCCGCAGACCGGCGCCACCATCAAGATCGCTGCCCGCAAAGTCGCCAAGTTTTCATCCGGAGCCGAACTCAAGAAAGCGGTCAACCGCGGTAAGTAGGCCCACAGGTCGAACCGAAAACGGCAGGAGGTCGGTCCTGCCGTTTTTTTTTTTGCAGCCTGGTTGTGTGGGACGGGTCTCTGACCCGTCCAGGCCGAGCAAAGCTCGGCTGGGTTTTTCGGCCTTCGACTTTACCCGTACCCCAAGCAGGAGCTCTGCGGCACAGCCGGCAGGACGCCGACGCTACCAAAACCAGGCCCTCCAGGGGTTGCTGAATCCTGCACTAATCCTTTAGAATCTAATGTCTCGAATAAGTTTGGAGACCCCATGAAGGCAGCGATTCATCCCGCTTACAACGAAATACGCGTCATGTGCGCGTGCGGCAGCAGCTTTACCACTCGATCGACCCATAAAGGCGACATCCACGTAGAAATTTGCTCGTCTTGCCATCCTTTCTTCACCGGCAAGCAGAAGCTTATGGATACCGCCGGCCGGGTGGAGCGCTTCCGCCGCAAGTATGCCAAGGCCGAACCAGTCAAAGAAGTAACTTCGCACCACGGATTTTCCAAGCCCCTGCTCCGGCGGGGGCTTCGTTTTGAGGGGAAAGAAACCCGACGGGTGCCCCACCCTCGTCTCTCCGTTCTTTGGAGAGACAGGGTGGGAAACGTGACCTCGAAGCCGTGAAACCACCCATCCGGAATCCAGCAAACTCCTGCCGCCGAGGACGGGCCAGCCGCCCGAGGGTCACTTGCCCTTCAGCCCGTCGCGCCATGCCATCACTTCGAGTTCGGCCCGGACCGCGTCCTGGACCGCAATTACAGGGCGCGCCTCCATCTGAAATGCCGGAAGCATCGAACAAAACTTGTGCACCGCCAGCGGATCGTCGCAGTCCACCAGCAAATGCCCGCCCCAATCGCCCACCCGTATTACAAAGAACTCAATCTTGAAATTCGCTGGCGCCTTCCACTGCCCAAACACCTCAAGGATTCGCTTCTGGGCATTCTCATACTCCGCAGGCGAACCTTGCGGCCGTTCGTTCCAGCTGATCACGTATTTCATCTAATCTCCTTTTTATGGCAAACCCTCTGAGCAATCAGAACCGCTAGAGTCTACTCCTCGCCGCCATCTAAAATGAGGAACGCTTCAGGAAAACCGAAGGTGCCCCATTTCTAGCGTTCTTCGCGACAAGTGGGAACCCAGACAGCCTCCCTCAATTCCCAATCCTGTCATCTCGACCGGAGCGCAGCGCAGCCAGCGAAGTGGAGAGACCTGCGGTTCGCCGGCATCGTCATCGAAAGAACAGGGATCGCGGAACCATCTCCCCCGTTCGCACGTACTATCAGGTGGCATATCTCGCGTAAAAAAAGGATCCCCGAATGAAAAAGACCACTGTTCTTGTGCAGGCCGTCCTCGTCGCAGCTTTGCTCACCACATCTTTCGCCCACTCCCAAACCGCGCCCTCCCCGACCCGCTCTTCAAAACCATCCAGTCTCTGGATACCCAGCTCTTCGACGCCTACAACCACTGCGATCTGGAGAAATTCGGATCGCTGATCGCCGACGATATCGAGTTCTATCACGACAAGACCGGCCTGAGCCGCGGACGCCAGGCTCTCGTCGAGGGAATCAAGAACAATATCTGTGGCAAGGTCACCCGAGAACTCGTTCCCGGCACGCTCGAGGTCTATCCCATTGCCAACTACGGCGCGGTCGAGATCGGCATCCACCGTTTCCATCACCCCGGACACGAGGAACCCGGCTCTGTCGGCGAGGCCAAGTTCATTCATCTCTGGCAAAACCAGGACGGAGTGTGGAAGGTCACCCGCGTCATCAGCTTCGACCACCAGTCTTTGACCAAGTGAAGAACGCTCCGCGAGGAAACTACGAGGGCAAAGCAAGGCGCGAGGGCAAAAGAAAAGCGCGAGGGTGCCCCATCCTTAATTTCGCGCTTTTCGCGAAATTAGGGTGGGGATTTTGACCTTAAAGCTTCAGAACTCCCCGACCCTGTCATCTCGACCGGAGCGAAGAGCAGCGAGTGAAGAGGAGGGACCTGCTGTTGCTCGTGCATTCCACAGCCTCAACCATTCTCAACCGTCAATCCGCAAGGGTGCCCCTCGATAAGAGCGAAGGCTCTGTCAAGGGCGCACTTCTACTGGGCGGTGCGTGAGCACCGCTTTTTTCGCCAGAGAAGGTTGAGGACCAAGGCTCTGGAACATCACGCTGCAATCACTTCTCGGTGGAAGATCGTTCCACCAACCATCGATACGGCCTAAACCTCGACCATGATTCTTCTATGCGAACATCCCGCCGCCTGCGGGATGCGAGAGCGCCCAATCAATCCATCGGTCTAGCTTGCGCCGACCCGGGGCACCCGCGGGCTGCTCTCGATGCGAACGATCTCCGGATACGCCACTTGCGTGCGCAGCATCCAGTAGAGTCGTACCGCCAACCTGCGCGCCGCTGCCACTTTGGCCACTCCCTTCGGCTTCTGGTGGCAGCGATGCAGATACTGTTTACGAAATCCAGGATCAAAACGCACCGCGATCTGCGCCGCTTCGACCAGCAAACTGCGCAGCAGCCGGTTGCCCTGTTTGCTAATGGCTCCCAGTTTCTGACGTCCGCCCGAGCTTTCTTCGCGCGGAATCAGTCCCAGATAACTCGCCACCTGCTTGCCCCGCTGGAAGCGAGTAACATCGCCGAGGGTCAGCACATAGGCCAGCGCCGTGTTCGGACCGACTCCCGGCTGGGTCATCAGCAACCTGGCCTGCGCATGTTCCTCGGCCGCCTTCTGCACCGCCTGGTCCAGCGTTCCCACCTGCTGGTTCAACATCCCCAGCAGCCCCAGCAAGTCTTCCCGCCGGCACCAAGCCCAGGGTTTCAACGGCAGTTCGCGCAACATCTGCTGTCCCGCCTGGCTCCACAGCGTGGCCTTCTTTTGCATTCCCTTATTCATGGCCAGGTGTTGCAGTTCGTTTTTCACCCGGCTGCGAATCTCCACCAGCTTGTGCCGATGCAACACCAGCTGCCGCAGATCGCGTTGCTCCCGGTCCGGCGTCCACAAGCGCGGAAAGCGGTTTTCCACCACTAGTCTCAGTATGTGAGCCGCGTCCCGCTTGTCCGTCTTCTGCTTGCGCACGTAACTGGCCCGGATCTGCGCCGCATCTCCGATCCAGATCGCGTGTCCCAGATCCTCCACCAGTTCGATAAACCACTGACTGTTGCCCGTGGCCTCCATGCCAATCAGCGCTGGGGACCCCAGTTGCTGATAAAACACTTTGGCCTCCCCCGTGGCGTGCACCAGCTTGCGCTCGCCGCACTCCCCGGTCTCCGTCTCCACCCACGCTACTTGTTGCCAGCTGGGATGGTAATCACACCCTATAATCATCATCGGCGAAGGCTCCTTCCTTTCCAGAAGCCTTGGTCCTCAACCGTAGACTACCGGTTTCGGATCGAGCCTTCGCTCTTATCCAATCAATCCTCGTCTCTCCGTCTTTTGGAGAGACAGGGTGGGGCTTTTGGACTTTTGAGGCGAGGGCGGGACGCCGGCGCTACGAACATCAACCTCACTGTTTCTTCACAAAATCCTCCATCACCGCCTGGCGCATCAGATCAGGCGGCAGCAGTCCCTGCGCCAGAATGAAGTCGTGGAATTTCTTCTGGTTAAACTTCGCGCCGAGCGCCGCCTCCACGTCTTTCCGCAGGGCGATCAGCTTGGTATAGCCGTAGAAATAACTGTTGGCCTGTCCGGGCGCTCGATAGGTGTAGCGCTCTACTTCCTGCTGGGCGAAGGCGTGCGACTGCACCACATCCTGTTCCAGGACGCGAAACGCATCCGCCGGCTGCATCTTTCCCGATTGCAATTCGGGATCGAGAAATGCCCGCGCCGCCCGCAGCAGGCGGTAGTCGAGCGAAATCAGTTGACCTTCGAGCGGCATGTAGGGCCGGATGAGATATTCCGAATAGAGTCCCCAGCCTTCCACGTTGGTGCTGTTGAAGGCGTAACGAATCCGCGCCAGCGACACTCCATGTTCGAGCATGGAATCGAATTGCAGTTCGTGACCGGGACGGGCCTCATGGGCGGTGAGGGTCCAGGCCGCCGCATCGAAGGTAAAGTCGTCGTATTTCTCCGCGCTGGCCTGGCCCGGGTCCCGCCGGAATATTCAGCGGCAAAACAAACTCGCCCTTCTGCCCGGTATTGTGCAGAAATGGAGGAGGCACCATGTGCGGCGCCGGCTGCTGCGCGGTCTCGGCGGCAGTGGCGATCCGGATTCGCGCCGGCCGGTCGGGAAGAGTAACAATCTGTTTATCGACGATGATCTTTTCAATCTGCTTCAACCGCTCCTGGTAAAACGGCAGAATGGCGTCGCCCACCAGCTGCTGCTTCTTCAGTTCGCGGATTACGTCGCGATAGTCGCTCGACGGCAGGTGCCTTTGCTTCGCGATCTGCTCCGCGATGGGCTTCATTTCAGCCTGAAGTTCGCCGAACATCTGGTGTGCCATGGCAGCGACCTGGGCGGGCGGAATGTCGATGCCGTAGTCTTCCAGATTGAGCGCATACTCCTCGGGCGGAAGGCGGAAATCGGCGCGCGCCTTGGGCAGCACATTGGCCTTTGTCCACGCGTCATATTCGGTGAGCTGCGCTTTGAGCTTGTTGTAGGGTTCTTGCCAGCCCGTCAGTTTGTATTTCTGGAGCAGCGCGGCGATGCCCTCCATGTCGTTGGGATTGCGGCCCAGTTCGGTTTCAATCTCGGTGCGGGCCGGATAAACCACGCCCGGCTTGGCCATCTGCTCCATCACGCGCTGCTTCAGGATGTCAGCCAGCGGTTTGTATCCCGGTTCCAGCCCGGCATATTTTCGGATGCGGACCACGGCCGCGGGCCGCCGTTCCGCGGGAGTCTGTTCATCGAGCAGCACTCGTAAACCGCGGAAGACGGTTTGACTCGCATTCAGGAAATCCACTTTGTGGGCGCGCGCGAAATCCAGCTCCCGGAATTGCAGCTCCGCTGTGCGGATCATGATCTGGAGGTCCTGCGCCACTTCCTTCTGCTTCTGTTGCCCGACCGCGCTCTTGAAAGTTGTGACTACGGCTTCGGTCTCCTGCCGCTCCTGGTCTTCATCGGCCAGGGTGGGTTGAGAGACTTCGGTATCAAACTGGCTCAAGCCCTCATTCGAACCCAGTTCAGGACTGTGTTTCATCTCGACCGCCAGCAGCAGGTTGGTGTACTTGTTACTGGCGGCGATCCAGTCGGCGGGCGCCTGGGCGCAAACCGGCAGGCACAACATGGCAACAGCGAGGAAATTGGCGAATCTGCGAATCACGTGGTCTCCGATCTTCTAATGTGCTGACTTTCTACCGCTACTGAAGAATTTACCGATTCCCAACCGCACCTGAATCGTGTTGATCCCCGGATTGGGATCACTCAGCCCAGCGTTCGAAATGTGCATGTAGCGCAACTCGATGCTCCAGTTGCGCGCTTCTCCCAGAAAATGCGTCCCCAGCGCGGCCGAAGATGTGAAGTTCACCCGGTCGGTGCCGTAGGGTACATCATGGTTGGTGAACAGCGTCCCACCGCTGAGTTCAAGATAGGGCACGATCCTTCCCCGCGTGGCAAAGTTCCACTTCAGGTTCAAAGGATTGAAGCCAATTCCGTAAGCTGTGTTGGCGGGCTGGAATACCAGAAAAGCCGGTATGGCATCCAGGGCATACTCGAATCGTCCTTTGAGAAATCCCGGGCCGTGAGGCCTGGTCAGAACCCAACCGTAACGCAGGCCGGCGTTCCATACTCCGATATTCGAGGTGCCGCCCGAGACGGAGTGGCCGCCGCCGGTCCAAAACTGTATCTCGTGTCCCCCATCCTCGATCCGGGTCTGTGCCCAGGCCAGCGAAGAAGCGAACATCAGCAGTACGCCCAACACTCTCGTCATGAACCGGTCACGATATCGCAAACCTCCAGAGATGACAATCGGCGGGTATATGTGGGTCGGACACTCCTGTCCGACGCTGTTGACTCTGTTTTTTCTCGGAATACAGCACCACAACCCAAAGTCAAAGGCGTCGGACCAGAGTGTCCGACCCACACCGGGTTACAGGCCCAGTCCTCCATCCACCGCCAGGATCTGCCCGGTAATAAAGTGCGGGGCCAGTGGCAAAAAAGAGCGCCGCGGCAGCAATCTCTTCACCCGTGCCATTGCGCCGCATCGGAGTCTCCCGGGCCATCTTCTTCATAAATGGGCCGCCGCCTTTTCTCCCAGATCGATCATCCCCGGAGCGATGCAGTTGACTGCAATCTCCGGCGCCAGGGCTTTGGCCATCACCTTGGTCAGCATGTGAACCGCGGCCTTCGACGAACAATAGTGCGCATGACTGGCCCAGGCACGCAGACCGCCCAGCGAGCCCAGGTTGATGATCTTTCCCCGCCGCTCCCGCAAATGCTTCAGAGCCTCGCGCGAGACCAGGAACGGGCCGCGCGTGTTGGAGGCAAATATGGCGTCCCATTGCTGCAGTGTGATCTGGTCGAACTCGACGGTCTCGTAGTTGGCGGCGTTGTTGACCAGAATATCGATTCCGCCCAGCTCCTTCACGGTTTCCTTGATTGCGGACCTGACGCTCTTTTCGTCGGTGATGTCGCACCGCAGGGCCACGGCACGGACTCCGAAGCTGCCCAGGTCGATGACGGTATGCTGGGCCTCGCGCGCGGAGTTGCGAAAAGTGATGGCCACATCGGCCCCTGCCTGAGCCAGTTCGAGCCCGATGGCTCGGCCCAGGCGGCGCGCTCCGCCGGTAATCAGGGCAGTCTTTCCTGAGAGTGGTTTGCTGCGATCCATGCCGAGGATTGTAACTGAGAAGGTTTGAATGTAGGCGCGAGCGTCCCGCTCGTGTTGGCGCTACCCCGACAAATACTTTTCGGGTTGAATCAAACCTGCTAGACTCCGCCCATGGCGGATCCGCGCCAGGTCGTCGTTTATTCCCGTAAGGGCTGTCACTTTGTGAGATT
The DNA here is from genome assembly GCA_963788725.1 of uncultured Acidobacteriota bacterium. Classification (GTDB taxonomy): domain Bacteria; phylum Acidobacteriota; class Terriglobia; order Acidiferrales; family UBA7541; genus Acidiferrum. The sequence goes on from CAWBHT010000002.1 coordinate 577,563, forward strand.
GTCAAGGAAACGCTTACCAAGCTACAGCGCCGCGGCGGCTTTACGTGGAGGGAGATCGACGTGGAAAGCGACGACGAACTGCGCCGCCGTTTTACGGACGAAGTCCCCGTCATCTTCATCGACGGCCACAAAGCCTTCAAATACCACATGGACGAGCGCGAATTCCTGCGCAAACTGGCCAGCT
>CAWBHT010000003.1:0-372606 GCA_963788725.1 uncultured Acidobacteriota bacterium
CGGCGTCAGGAGAAGCCGATCTTCCCTACGTCAGGCCAGGATCAATTACACGATCATCAGCGATTCGGTGCGCTTGTCGCAGGTTCGGAGGAGCCGATGTAGACCGACACGAGCGCAAACCCCGAGAAAGCCTTGCCACAGCTCTGACAGATCGTCGTATAGCCGACTTCATCCTCGTCCCATCGAGCGGCTTCACGCGGCTGAAGCTCGCTACAAAACGGACATTCTATTTCTAGCTGATGCAGGTGGTCCACGTGAGCCTCCATAACTAGTATCTAGATGACGCGGGCGCTAGTTTCGTTCGCACATCCAGTTCGGGAGTTCGATGGGCGCATGAGAGGAGTGAAGCAAACCACTTTTGATCCGCGTTGATTTTTGGGCTGACGTACTGGCTGTCCAAACAGTCCGACGCAAATACACCGTCCAGCAAAGAGGCATCCGTAAAAGAAGATTTCTAGGTCACGTACAATCCAACGCATAAAGACGGCCTTGGGACCTTAGTGATCACGAAACTGTGGTTCGCCCCGTCCGTCGGTCAGTTGGATTAGAAACGCGCATATCGCGAGGCTGATTGCCACGAAGATGGCACCGACGAAAGCCACTATCGTAACCATTGCTTGCCTCCTGTTCGGCCTACGTACAGCTAAAATCTGCCTGGGGTTGCTGATGGACCACGCTGTGAGTCCTGTGATCGAAGACAAAGTATTCGCCCGGCAAAGCCAGAGCCAATTCGCTCAGACGCTGTCGTGCATCGTTGAGGTCTTGCACAGCATCGATCCAAACCGGATTGCCGTGAGCATCCTTCTTGAAGATGTCCAAATAAGGCGAAGACATTGGCGACTCCTTTGCACTCCTGCTCGAATAGATCCGAGCGCATTCGCCCTGCCATCGAGTAAATCTCGTCTGATTAGAGAGTTGAACCAAAAGCCTAATGAGTAACGGTACGCTGAAATTTCCAACTCAGCGTTCCGGGAGGAAAGTTCTTCTAAAGAGCGTTCCAGCGTTGCGTACACAGGTCCCTGTACGAATCAAAGTCCTTGAGTAGAACGGAGAAGGAGCCAGCCTACTCCCCGGCACTGAGAGCACGGGGCGTTATGCTCAACTCCGATCGCCTGACAGAAAGAGCACTCCTGCCAGTCGCCATCGTGAGTAGCCCTTGAGTTCGTGCCTTCGCAGCGTTTCCCGCCGATTAGCGTCCGGCAACGCTCGGCTCACTGATAGGCGCGCCGGCCGGCGATGGTTGTTTTGACGGCAGGAGTGCAAGCAGCGTGAATCCAATCACGCCAAACATCACAATGTCCTGAGGGCTATCCTTCCTGTGCATCCCATGCGCCACGGCCTGCGCCGACATGATTGTCATCGTGAACCCATGGGCAAGGCTTGACCACGCCCCATAGGCGATCATCAAGCGATGCTTGGCCGGCTGCTTAGCGGCCACCAACAGACAGACCCCAAGCGCCGTGTTAAGACTCAGGAACATCGGCATGACGTCACTATGCCCGCTAAGCCAGCTGGAGTGCCACAGATTGTCCAACAGGAGATAGCCCCAAAAGGAATACAACAAGCCCACCAACACCAACACTACCCGTAAGGCGCGCTCACGTTTCATACCGTCCTCCGATTTGTGCGATGCAAGGTTATTACCACCCTTTTGACTTCAGATTGTGCGATTGTCAGCTGTGATGCGTCCGATGCTGGAACCCTGCGAGCATCCGCAGTGTGAGCAGAATGCTTCACCCCCTCGAATAGGCTTGCCACAGGAACTGCAAGGCCCGAGGAGAGGCCCTCGGAACACAAAATAAAGGATGAATCCAATAAAATTGGGTATGAGGAAAGCGGCAATCACCCAGGCCCAAGCAGGCATTTGACGCCTTTTTGCGTCCCCATAGATAAATCCGAGGGCAAGGAAAAAAGCCGCGGTGAAGACGCCAAACGTTAAGCCAAACCAAAGCGCCTCCGGCATGGTACTGAGAAAGCCTTTGGAGGCAAGTGAGGAACGGCCCTTGCTGGATGCGAAATAGACTACCCAAATCGGGATCGCCAGTGCCGCGATGACCATTGCAGACCTGGGTAGAACATTCCGTCTTGCGGTTCCCAACAAGACAGCGGCAACTACAAGCCCAGCCAAGAACGCTATAAAAAGCACCGCCGATTGCTGTGTCATGCGATACCTCTCTCACCAGGCGCCGCGAGGAGAAGTAATGCCGAGCAAAAAGATGGCAGCAGCCAAAAGAAGAGCAGGCCTGCCTGGACTTGAGCAGTGTCGAAATACCTTGGGACCGTCAGGAGCTTGGCAACCTGGTAAACAAGTGCCGATCCCACAATTGACATCGAGAGCGCTACAGCAAATGCAGCCCAGACCTTGAATTGCACGTTGTGCTGGCGCATTGTCTCGGTATGATGCGCGAGAATCTCACGGACCTGCGCATTCGAATCTCGTTCACTCGTAAAGGTGAATTCCTGAAACCCCCGAATCGTACGCGCAGTTAGCTCGAGGTAGCGCTTGCAGCCATCACAGTCGCGGATGTGGTCATGGATGAGCTGTCTTTCGCCCTCTGAAATCTCTTCTACGAAAGACCTCTCGATAAGCTCGCGAAATCTCTTGTCACCCTCCATGCGAATCACCCTCCTCAAATGCGGATCTCAGTGCTGCAAGACCGCGATAGATTCTGGACGTCACCGTTGTAGTGGGGGCTCCCAAGACCTGAGCCATCTCCGCAAGAGACAGCTCTTCTTGAAACCTCAGCAGCAAAGCCTCGCGGAACAGCGGTGGCAGAGTCTGCAGCCGGCCGGCCAGACGCATTGCGTCTTCGCTTCGGGCCGCGGCTTCGAATGGGGAAGGATCGGAACAGGGTAACAGCAGCACCGCATCGCGATCATTTGGCGAGGATACTGTTGCCACCACTTTTTGTTTTTTCCGGAGGTGATCTATTGCTAAATTGCGGGCGATCGCGAATAGCCATGGATCAAACCGCTGCCGCCCATTGTACTGGTTACCCCGTTGCAGCACGCGAATCCAGGTCTCCTGCGCAAGGTCCTCCGCATACTCTCGACTCCCGGTGAGGTACAGCAGATAGCGCACCAGTCGATGCTGATAGCGCTCCACCAGGTCTGCAAGAAGGTTCATATCCCTCTCACGTAAGCCTCGCGCAATCTTTGCCGTTTCCGTCTCGGCTGTCGTATTCAATGTCATGGGAAGAGCCGACATACATCCTGTATACGATCAAAGCCCACCGGATTATTCAACTTTGAAAAATCACGCTAAGATTTAACTCGGACGGATATCGGATCAATGGGCGGCAAGGGCCTGACGTGTACAACTGGTTTATTGGCAGACCCAAATAGCATAGATAGTTGTCGCAACCAGGCGATCACACCTCACGATTCGGGTCTGTCCGGTCTGGGTTCCGGCCGAGTCACGGGCAAACCAGATGTTGAGAAATGGCAGCTCGTTGCGGAGTTACAATGATTTTCCCGGGCGAAACGGAAGCGGGCACTACGGGGACGCAACCATGCCGAGGGATATCCCGGTGGGCTCAACCGCAACTACTGCAACTTCGCATACTCCGCCTTGGCCTGCTTCAGGATGGGGATGTCGGGATCGGCATCTTTCCAGAGGGCGAGGAAGTCCTGATAGGCGGTGCGCGCTTTTGCTTTGTCGCCGGAGGCGGCGAGTGCGCGCCCCAATCCGAGATGTGCCAGCGGGCCGACCGGCGAATTCAGAGAAATGCCCGGACGATCGATGATGCGTTGAAATTCCGCCGCAGCTTCGGCGGAGTGTCCCGCAGCGAGCAATGCGTACCCGCGCACATACGGCACAACCAGATACCCGATGAGAGGAGGAGCCTGACCGAGCTCGAGGCCCTGCGCGGCGCGCAACTCCTCGACCGCCTTGGCAGGATTGTGGCGGTTGAGTTCGATCTCGGCGCGAGCCAACGGAAGCCAATACGACTTTACGAAGCTATCCTGAGGAAACTCCTTCGTGAGTTTTCCGGCGCTCGTTTGCGCCTGCTGGATATCTCCGGCGAAGGCCAGCGCCACAGCGGCTACACTCCTGGTGTAGCGTCCAGTTGGCGAGAGTTGAGTAGCCGAGGCAGCAGCCAAACGCGCCTCGGCAGGATTGCCGAACTCAGCTTCACGCAACGCTTCGTTCACGGCCCATCCTGCAGCGACTTCACGATTGCCATTCTGCCGGGCCAAGTCGGCGGCGCGCCGCGAAAACGCGCGGGCTTGTTTCAGTCGTCCGTGATAGGCCTCGGTGTCGGATTGCGCGGAAAGCATTGCATCCTCGATACCAACCTTCCCCGCAGCCAGAGCAATTTGCTTTTGCATGCCGGCGGCATCGTTGCGCAGAAAAGAGTCGGCGTAATAGTTGACGGCGAGCCCCTCGGGGTCGACCCCGCTGGCTAAGCCTTGGTCCAAGACGGCCTTGGCCGCGTCGAAACGATTTAAGGCGAGATAGCAAATCCAGAGATTCGAAACCGCGACGGAGTGAGCGCGATCGATCTGCAAAGCACGCTGAGCGTCCAAGATGCCGCCTTCATAATCGCCGCGATCGAGTTTATCAGCACTGGCATCCACGTATGGGCCAAGCTCGCGTGGGTAGGTGCGCATGATCAGTTCAATGTTGCGCTCATCCTCAGGCAGGTTGCCGGTGACGTAGGAGCTGTTGAGAATCTCGAGAAAAAGGCGTTCCTTGGCGCTGCTGCGGTCGCGCAGCGAGTAAGCACGCTGGGCGTTTTCCATCGCCAGTGAGGTTTCGCCAATATTGCCGTACACGATCGCCAGGAACCCATAAGCGATGGCAAAGTTGGGGTCCAAGTCGATCGCACGTTTGAAAAAGGGTATGGAGGCGTTGCTTCCCTGCTGATTGAAAGCTTTCATTCCGAGGCTGTAGGCGCGGAGGGCCTCTAGTGAACTGGTGGTCGCGTCCTCCAAAGGCGTGTCATATTTCTGCACGGAGGCGAGCGATTCGCCGAGCTTGGTTCGCAGATCGGAAGCTGCCTCTCCCACGGCTTGCAATACTTTTTCTTTCGCAGCGGCATTGGCGCCTGCTTGGGCAAGGGTGGCGCCACTGGTGCAATTGACGGCCTCCACGGTGATGGGATATTGGCCGCCCAGCGAAGAGATCGAGCCGGTAAGCATGGCTTTGGCGCTGTTGCGCTGGCAAATTTCGCCGGCGACATCGCGGCTCAAGAGAGTGTTGGGCGGTCGATTCATCATCCGCAGGGTTTGTTGCACCTGTTCGTCGGAGAGGAGGCTCAAGAACGGGGATTGCTGCAGGGAAACGGCCAGCGCGCGTTTCAGCGACTCGTCGAAAACGGGATCGCCGGTGGTGTTGGTGAAGTCGGCGAGAACGATGGTGTCTTTGTCGGTGAGTTTGATAGAGCGATGTGAACGCCAGTACCAACCACCGGCGATGACCGCGATCAGGAGAACGGCGAGTGGGGTCGCAATTTTCCAGAGCTGAGAGGGAGCTCGCTGCTCTGGTTCCAACGGACTTGCTGCAGTTTGCGCCGCTTTCTGCTTTCCGGTGGATGGCTTGGTGATTGGCTGGCGGCTGGTTGCGGTTTCGATTGGTTCATCGTGGGCTGCTGGCAGAATCGCGGAGCGGCCGGAATCGGTGTCACGCTTGAGACGCAGCAACTCGGCGCGCATTTCGGAGGCGTGCTGATAACGCAGTTGGCGATCCTTTTCTAAAGCACGATTGATGATGTGTTCGAGGTTCGGTGGAACATCGCTATTCAGGCGAACTGGGTCGGGCGGCGCTCGATGCAGAATGGCGTCGAAAATTGCGGCGGAGGTATCGCCAACAAAAGGCAACCTGCCGGTGGCCATTTCGTACAGGACCACGCCAAAGGAAAAGAGATCGGTGCGGGCGTCCAGCTCTTTGCCGAGAGCTTGCTCGGGGGACATGTAGGAGACGGTGCCGAGAGCGGTGCCGGGACTTGTCAGCTGGTCGGGGTCTGTGCCGAGCGTCACGAGCATGTCGCCTTTGCTGCCGTGGTTTTTCGCGGGCGCAACTTTAGCGAGGCCGAAATCCAGAATCTTGGCGTGGCCGCGCTTGGTAACAAAAATGTTGGCGGGTTTGATGTCGCGGTGAATGATGTTTTCCGAGTGGGCGGCGTCGAGAGCTTCCGCAATCTCGGAGGCGATATGCAGGAAGCGCTCCAATTCGATGGGCTGACCGGCAATGACGTGCTTGAGCGTTGCGCCGTCCAGAAATTCCATAGCGATGAAGGCTCGCCCATCGACTTCGCCAATATCGTAAATCGTGCAAATGTTTGGATGGTTGAGGGCGGAGGCGGCCTTGGCTTCACGGCGGAACCGCTCGAGACCCTGAGCGTCGCGGGCGAGGTCGTCGGGCAGAAATTTGAGAGCGACGAATCGGTTCAGGCGAGTGTCTTCGGCCTTATAAACGATGCCCATGCCACCACCACCGAGCTTATCAATGATGCGGTAGTGGGAGACGGTTTGGCCGATCATGGGAGGGTTCTGACCGAAAACTGGCTTGCATCTTAGGGAGTGACTAGGGACAAGTCAATTGCCGCCAATCGTCCAAAGAGCGAGCAGTTTGCAGTTGATGTGCGTGAATCTGGAATTATTAGGATTCACTATGCTAGCCGCCGGTGTATGATCCCTCCGTTTAAGGAGGTCCCCGATGCCCTTCTTTCTGCATCAAGTTAGTTATACCCCGGAAGCTCTCGCCCGGCTCATTGCCAACCCTCAAGACCGGTTTGAAGCTGTGCGCGCGCCCATTGAAAAGCTCGGCGGCAAGATCAAAGACTCGTACTTTGCGTTCGGGCCGTCTGACGCCGTGCTCATCACTGAGATGCCTGACAATGTCTCCGCCGCAGCAATCGCTTTGGCGTTCGCGGCAGGCGGCGCCTTGCGCAACTGCCAGACTACTCCGCTGATGACCAACACCGAGGCGCTCGATGCCATGCGCAAAGCTGGCACCTGCGGCTACAAACCGCTAAAGGCCAGCGCCGCCGGCACGCACTAGTCGGCAAGCTCTCTGCTTGAAAGGTCCGCTGTCGCAGTCGCACGACGGCAACGTGGGAGTGTGCGCCTTCGTGTCGTGGTCCCGAGTAGGGGCCAGCGCTTACACAAAAGTAGGTTGCGGGTATCGCGGGATAGGACAGAACCTAAACTCCTAGAATCGGTTCAGTTTTTATAGAACTTTGGCTTTTAGGATACCCGCAACACCCGCAGTGATTCTGCGCTGGACGCGTTTGGGACGCGACGTTGTTTTAGGTATCAGCTTAGGCAGCGAAATTGGTATCCTCAAGGTACTTCCCGCTGTTGATTCACACTGCATCCGCAAGACGATTTCGAGTTCACGGACCAGTATCCGTTTTGGGGCTCCCGGACCACTTACGAATCGGAGGACATCCTTATGTTCGAGGCATTTCTCGTCTCGGCTGGTACTCGCCCCGGCCTATGGAAAGTTCTCCTTCTAGCGTTCGTCATGAGTTTTGTGGGGTGCAATAAAGGAGGCTTAGGACCGATCGGGAACATAGCGCAGCCTCCACCTCCATCGCAGATCTCGGTCGTAGTATCAGGTTCCACTGACATTCTGAGCATCAGCAACACCCGCCTCTTCACAGCAATCTTATCGAACACGTCGAATCAGGGCGTGACATGGTCAGTCGTGGAGAATAGCGGTGGAACCATTAGTTCGGATGGGACGTACACCGCGCCAATCTTGCCCGGAACATTCACCGTGAAGGCTACCTCTGTACAAGACACGTCAGCATCAGGGATCGCAAGCGTACGAGTTGTCATTCCCGTGGGACATATACCAGGTTTTGATGTGGGCGTTGACTATCACTCCACCGGCAGCGATTTTGCTCACACTGCGTTCATCACTCAATATCATTTGCCTGCAATCCGCGCGGCAGTCTTGACACAACTGCAAGGAATGGCTGACCGGGGTGCGACGGTGTTTTCAACTCGAATCTGGTTCGTGACGGAACCCGGAACAGACAGCGGCGGCGAAACGTGGAGAGCGACCTTTCCGATGTCGGATCAGGAGGAAGCTAACCTGAAAACCTACGCAAGCGATATTGCCAACCTAGTGGGCTCGGGCGGGAACAGAGCCCGGCTCGACATCGGGCTGCTATGGCTAGGAGCGGCAGACTACACAATGGGAACGCCGACGGGCGGGTTGGGCTTCACACCGGTTAGCCAAACGGAATTTACATCACGCGTGGAGCAAACAACCGACAAAGTATTAAACGCCGTTACAAACGTGCTGCGCCCCGACGGCGTTTCGGTGGTTGACACGATTTACTTGGAAGGCGAAGTAATGATTGGGGCAAAAGCAAACCAGGAGTGGTTCTTGACAACTCACTATCCCCGATTCGTTTCGCGCGTTGCAGCTGCTGGATTTAAACCTTCGGTTTACTTCACCACAGCAACCCAGGCAAGTGACCAGCCACTTACGCCTGGGTATGTGGATGCGGATTTCCCTATGCTGAACGGTCACCGGACCATGTATTGGTCTTATCGGAGTCTGAACTTCATGGTGGCCAATGGCTTACCACTCCCCACACGGATTGATTTCTCATTTTATCCCGATCCGAATGCCGGACCATTTAAGGATGTTGTACAGCGGGCATTAGATGACGCCGATGCCACACTTCCCGCGCTGGGAGCCACCAAGTCTTATGGAACGGTGGAGACATATTACTTCCTCGACGGGGGAATGCGACTTGGGCTCGGTCAAGCCTTTGCGTTAAGCGCGGTACAAAATAGCCGGCTGCAGCGCGTCACGTTCTGGACGGCGCCGGATGGCGGTGGCAAGGGCGTTGATGCGGCTTACCCATTCGCCATCGAAGACTACTATCCGCCGCCGAATCCGTAAGCCTTCCGTTTAGCGCGCGAATCACCTCTCTGATTGATTTCAGGGTCAGCCCATTTCTCAAAGAAATTCAAAAATGCTATCCCTCGGAAGGGCCTCCTACACGGTCAGCCAGTTCTTGACTATTTGAGTGAGGACGTGTTGCCGCCTTTGCTAGATCGGCTGTCATCCAACAGCAATGGATAAGCGCACTGAGGGCGTCATCGAGCACGCACAACGGCTTCAGGCGGAAGCGATTGCTGGAATAGCCGACTTCATCACCATCGAAATTGAAAGCGGACTGGTGCTGTGCCGCGTTGCCAGGGTAAGAGAGCCTGGACCGTCGCGCCAGCAAGCGTTACAGAATGCGCGTGCCGCCTACGAAACCGCGGAAAAATGGGTAGCGAAACTGCCACTGACGCATAACGGCATCGACCAATTCGCTTCCCAAATGAAGTGGCTTAGATTCGAGCTGGATACTCTCGCTCAGAGCGATAGATGAAAATGTTGGCTTCGGGAACACAAGGTCTTCGCCAACTTGTGCCGCGCCGCAGTTAAAGACGCATGCTCGAACGAAGGGAGGCTAAGTGAGAGGAACCGTCAAGAGCCTTAACCCCATTGGGCATGGGATTATTCGGGCAGAAGATGGCTCGAAGGTCGTTTTTCCTTTTTACAGACGTTATGACTCGTCGAGAGCTTGTGCTCGGGGAACGAGTAACTTTCTCGATCCGCAGGGTTCACGACAATATTTTTGCCGAGTACGTTTGCCGCGAGGCTGACCATTCGGGAAGGGCGCGAACGCAGGTGCGACTCCAAAGCCCGACGCCAATTCCTGTGATGAGCCTGATTAAGCGAACCTCTCGGCCGGATTGCCTCTGGTCGGTTGCCTTTGCTAGGACGCCTGGACGTCCTAGGCTGTCAATGCTTATGGGGATTGTGCTCCCAAGAGCGGACGCCTAGCCTTCCCGTCTGGGAAGGGGTTGCGCGATACGCTTCCAAAATCGAAGCGGTAGGACTGGGACGCGTTGCTCCTTCTCCCTTCTCACCTTGCTGATCAATTACGCCACATCCGTATTGCCGCCTTTGCTCGGCCAGCTTGAATCAAACGAGCATGGCAGCCAAGCGCAAGAAGCTGCCGAAAGAACTACGCAAACCGAAGTTGGCAACCGTCGTTCTTGAGGTTAGCTCGAAAAGTGGCGCTCCGATGAGTGCTAAGGATAAATTGAGACTGCGACAAGCGATGAGGCAATTCGCAAGAGCAGCACTAAAGGACTGAAAACCGTATGAGCAACAATGGTGACGGTGCTGGCCACGAGCAACACGACGAGCAGTACATCGATCCTAAGGGCTATTGGATTGACGCAGAACGGAACCTTCGGCGCATGGGCACAGAGCATGGGGAGCAAATCATAATCCTGAAGGCAACTGAGGACTGTTCTAAAGCTGCGACCGAGATCCATCCCCTCTTGATGAGCCGGTGCAGCGCGGGATAGAGCGACCCCTGTTCCACCTGTAAAACATCGTCGGAGCGGAACTCGATTGCTTTCGCGATGGCATGGCCGTGCGCCGGTCCCAGCAGTAGCGTGCGCAGAATTAGAAGATCCAGCGTGCCTTGCAGCAGCTCGATGTGTTTTTTCTCTTCTTTAGTAGACATTCTAGGTGACGATAGAACGCTTCTAGTAGAATGTCAAGGTGAGCGACTGCAAATATAGCTTACCGAACGCCAACTCGCGGTTGGTCGGCAACTCGGAAGTTGTGGCAGAAGTCGCGCTGGGTCCTGGTAAACGCGCTTACCGTACAAGTGCTCCGAGCTCGATATTCGACCAATTTCCGCTTGTTCGGTTTTCCGACTCATCCGGAGTTGGAGGTTCATCGCTCCTCCTAACCTTAGAAGGTCCATGCTACACTCGCGAACCGCTAGAGCTTCGAGCTCAGATCGATGGGTGTAAGATTGCGACTCTGGTTCGACGGATTTCCATGAATGGCAATTTACTTCTCACGTTCGCCTGCACGTTCGCGATTTACCACACGGGATGCTATTCGGGCGTTGCTCTTAGACCCATTCAAGGTCCCTCAGCTAGAGCGGCTCCTTTGATGGATCCTCGCGGCGTATTCAAGTCAGGCCGCTTCTATGTGGACCTCGACAACATTTCCAGGCCATTCTTGCATGAGGAATGCGTCGGTCAATGGGACCTGCCAGCTCCTCCCACGAGTGGCGGCGGAGGGCGATCAACCGACGCAAACGACCTGGCGGCGACGTGGGACATCGTGTACGGTGCGGGTTACTATAGGAAGACCGTTCTGAATGCAAAGCTTTGCGCGTGGGGGTCGGGCGAGAGCAAGCACGGCACAACACTGAAAGCGGAAATGTGTCAATTCGAGGAACACTTCAACGGGAAGCTGCGAATTAAGATGCAAGGCATAGCCAAGGACAATTACAACAACGTTTACGAAATTCGGTAATTGCTCGTGATTGCTCCGCTCTTCGTATGCGCCGGATAGTCCCCGTCGCGCTCTCGCCTCAGTCGATAACTCACCTGAATGGTTAACCCGCTTAACAGATGTTGATGTGCAGGACAGCCACGCAGATTGCGCCTTAGCAACGTTGCCTACGGGTGGCAGGGCCCGAAGTCTTTAGCGATCTTTTTTGTTTCTAACGCGAATGCCCTTTCCGAGTCGGCTTTAGTCTTCTTGCCCACCAAGGTCATTCGATCTCCGGCCTTGATACCTGTGGTGTTGCCGGAAACCGCATAAACGTGTTTGTCTTTTTCGTCAGTCAGACGCATCCCACTCTCTTCCGAGTTCACGCAACCTGCAATCGTTCGGTTTTTTGTAGAGTGGTTGATAACTAAAGCGGTTACCACAACCACGGCTGCAACCACCGCGACTACGGCCACGATCGCCACGTTCTGGTCCTTTTTCAAGGTATCCGCTTTGACGTCAGTCGAAAGAGCAACGCCAATTGCGCAAATCACTGCCACGCGCAAGAACGATTTTGCGTTCACATCTTCCTCCTTGTTTTTTGCCTGACCGACTCTGTTGGCGTTAACGTACATCTGCCCTTAAGCAAACGCAACTAATTGGTGCATTCAATAGGTCAATGCAACACCACTTGATATAAACCTTCCTTACGAGGTGGTGTCTGAATGCACCCGACAAACCACGATCTAGGGCGCTGATTCTTTTTGGTCGACATATCAATTCGACCTGAACTAAATTGGGCGGCAGAGACGCGGATGCTTCGGCGCCACGTTATTCTGCAAATCGAAATTCTGCAATCAAAGCCGTACATAGGCCCGAATTGAAAAGACTAGGCTATCTGGTTGTTTTCGTTTGTCTCTTTTCGGCAATCTGGGTTGGCGTAATCCATCCTGAGAACCAGCCGTGGCGCGCCGCCCGCCAGTGGAATAGCGAAAATTGAACGAGAGCCCTCGGCCGATGCCGGGATTGACTCATACAGGAGCTCCGTGCCGGCTGGGTTTAAGCAAGCAACAAATTTACTGTCGACGCTTGTGACTAACGGCTCTGGGAGAGCCTCATCGAGAGCAAGTGTGAACAAGTCGAGTTTCCCGTTACGATCGTTACGATCTGACGCAAAGATGACCGTCTTGCTGTCAGGGGTCCACGCAAACGGAATATTGTCGTTATCGTCTAGCGTCAAATCGCGGAGCCCTTGTAATTGCTTCCCGTTCGAAGCGAGTCCCGCGACCAGCATGTGCCTCTGCCTGCGTTTGCGCAGGAATTGCAGCGTGTGGCCGTCCGCGGATGCCCGGATGTCTGTGATCCAGCCGGATCCTTGAGTCAACCGGACCGGCTGAGAATTCTTCGCGGTCTCTCGAACTTGCACCTCCCACAAATTCGAATCCGTCGGATTCTGCTCCTCTCCTAAGTTATAAATCAGACGGTCGTTTGGCAGCCAGCAAAGCGAGTCCGCGACGTCCGTACCCGAAAACAAAACTCGCGACTGCACGCTTTGCAGGTCCTTTAATTCGACCGAATTCACACTCATTGTGTAATCGGGTCCACCTCGATGCACTCTGATATAAGCAATGTGCCGCCCGTACCGAGACCAGGCCGGCGCCGCGAAAATCTCACCGGCTGCGGGCGTTGCCAGTTCGCGGCTGTCGCTTCCATCCACGTGTGCAATCCAGATTTGGCTGCTCCACGCCGGATAACCCAAATCCGGTGCACCTCGTAAAAAGGCGATTCGTGTTCCATCCGGTGAGACCGATGCCCCCCAGCCATCGTCGATGATCTTGCGCGGCTCGCCTCCAACAATCGGAACATTCCATAGGAACAGAGTCCCCCCCGGGCTTTCCGCGCGCGACACCAACAAAGCCACTTCCTCTTCAAAGGTACCCGCGTTAGTCGGCCACTAACGCCTCAACTCCCGATTAACGCGGTGCATTCGACAGGTCAATGCTGAGTCAGCTTCGTCTTTCAAGTTCTCGACGCGATCCAAGCTTGTGACCTTCGCTACGAATCAACACTGGTACAGGCCCGGGCGCACCTGCAGGCGTGAGCGACGATACGACAGTATGAATGGATCGCCCTTCGTTACTGACAACAAATTGGACGACGATAGTCGCTCCGGGAATACTGGAACCCGTGCTGGTAGTTACGTTGGGGGACTTGATCGTAAATGTTCCAGTACAGTCAGGGTGCACTGTGTAAGTTCCCTTTTCCTCCGTATGGAATCCGGTTACGGAGTCAACGGGGGAAGTTCCAGGAGGCGCGGGGGCGTTTGGGCTTGAGAGAACAAAATCGACCTGGCTGAGATTACCCTCACCATCAAAATTGGTCATCGCTACGCCCTCGCGTTGGACGATCGGTCCATTGGGAATAAAAATCTGGCCCGACACCGTGAACGCATAGTCGCCTTTCAGCGTGGAATTCGAGCAGCCGTCGTTGTCGTTGGATTGGGCCTGCGCTGCCGTGCTTCCCATCAACAAAAGAGCCAGGGTAATGAGGAAGATGGGGGCGCCGTTCGATCTATGTTTGAGTACTTGTCTCATTGCTAGTCCTTTCTAGTAGAGAGAGTCCTCTGCGATGGCAGACGCGAAGTGAGCGTCCGTGTTCGCGAAGGGCTGGTCGAGCCCTCTTACTGGTAGTAGCGAGAAAACGACTCGATGGGCGTAACCATGGTCTTCATGTACGATGACGGGTCTCCTGCATCGCAATGTCGGGCCGCGATGATGTGGCAAGGGTATCGGTGGCGTGGTAATGTGGCCTCCGGGAAAGGCCTCTGTCCCCGCTTTCGATGGTTTTCCTCCAGTGACTGAGCCCGTCGGACACGAGATCACGGACTTGCTTCAAGCATGGCGTCAAGGGGACGAGCACGCCCTTGAACGCTTAACCCCTCGGGTCTACCGGGACTTGCATCGAGCCGCTAAGCATTGTATGCGCGGCGAACGAGACGGCCACTCGATGCAAACCACCGGCCTCATCAATGAGCTTTACCTGCGGTTAGTCGATCTGAAACGAGTCGACTGGCAAAGTCGTGCGCACTTTCTTGCTTTGTGCGCCCGCCAGATGCGGCGCATTCTTACCGACCAGGCACGAGCCCGCAGATCCCACAAACGAGGCGGCGGAGCTCAAGCAATGTCTTTGGATTCCGTCCCGGTGATATCGCCGCAACCTCAACCACGGCTCCTGGCTTTGGACGGAGCTTTGGACGCCCTCGGAAAAATAGACTTACGCAAGAGTCAGGTCGTGGAGCTGCGTTTTTTCGGAGGCCTCAGCGTGGAAGAAACGGCCGAGGTTCTGCGAGTTTCTCCTGACACCGTAGTGCGGGATTGGAAGTTAGCCAAGGCATGGCTGATGCGCGAATTGAGCCAGGACGGGCGCGATGGATGTTAGCCGTTGGGAGAAAATCGAACGCGTCTTTCACGCGGTCCTGGGGGCGGAACCTGGTCAGCGTGCTCAAGTTCTAGATAATTCCTGCGCAGGTGATGAATCTCTCCGGCGAGAAGTCGAATCGCTGCTCGCTCATCACGCAAAAGCGGACACGTTTATTGAGACACCGGCATTCGTGTCAGCCAAGTCTACTCCGGCATCAGGTCGGCCCGCTGCTCCCTCTAGAACTAGAACGCAGTACACGCCCGGTGAGGTAATCAGCCATTACCGCCTGATAGAGGAAATCGGCGGCGGCGGAATGGGCGTGGTATACCGCGCAGAAGACATCAAACTGGAGCGCCACGTGGCTCTCAAATTCCTCCCGGCAGAGTCGGCGAATGATTCCATAGCGTTGGAACGCTTTCGGCGAGAGGCGCGTGCGGCCTCCGCCCTGAATCATCCCAACATATGCACGATTTACGAAATCGATGAGGTCAGTGGCCGGACCTTCATCGCCATGGAACTTCTCGAAGGCCACACACTCCGTCATCTAATTGGTGGGAAGCCACTGACTGTTGAAACCGTTCTTAATCTAATCATTCAGATCACCGATGCGCTTGATTCGGCGCACAACAAGGGGATTGTGCACCGCGACATCAAACCCGCGAATATCTTTGTCTCATCCCGCGGGCAAGCCAAGGTTCTCGATTTCGGACTTGCCAAGGTCGTGCCTCTCGACGCGGCAAGGTCCACTACTGCTCAGCGCACGCTTGACCAAAATGATCCGGACCAGCTCACCAGTCCAGGTTCCACACTGGGGACAGTCGCGTATATGTCTCCTGAACAGGTGATGGGCAAAGAACTCGATGCGCGAACGGATCTATTTTCTCTGGGCGTTGTCCTGTACGAGATGTGCACGGGAGTATTGCCCTTTCGCGGTGACACGTCGGCACTGGTCTTCAAGGCCATTGTTGACCGCGAGCCGACACCGGTAGTGCGCATTAATCCGGATGTACCGCTGGAACTGGAAAGAATTGCAAACAAGGCGCTGGAAAAGGATTGTGAGCTGCGTTACCAGTCAGCCGCCGAATTGCGCTCAGATTTGAAACGCATGAGGCGAGATTCCGACTCGCGAATTTCGAAAACGGTTCCGCAAGCTGGGCCCAGGCGGATTGGTTGGGCAGTACTGGCGGTCCTCATGATCGCGATAGTCGCCGCGCTCTTTGTTACTGTCTTTCGTTCAAAAGGGCCAGCGAACCCCACGGTCTCAAGCTGGCAGCAACTTACGTTTTTTACCGACTCCGCGGTTTATCCCTCGCTTTCGCCTGACGGCCGCATGCTCGCCTTTATACGAGGACAGTCAACATTCTTCGGTCCAGGCGAAGTGTACGTGAAGCTACTGCCTGATGGTCAGCCCGCACAACTCACTCACGACAGACGCGAGAAGCTCAGCCCAACATTCTCGCCGGATGGCTCGCGCATCGCGTATGGAACATTCAATCCGTGGGAGACTTGGGAAATTCCGGTCTTCGGGGGAGAAGCGCGGGTGTTGTTTCCAAACTCTTCTTCATTGACGTGGATCCAGGACGGCAAACATTTGCTGTTTTCCGAAGCGAAGCGGGGACTACAGATGGCGCTGGTTACATCCGACGAAGCCCGTGGGCAGTCCAGGGACGTGTACGTCCCGCACGGCGAACGCAGCATGGTGCATCACTCTTATCTTTCTCCCGACGGGAAGTGGGTTTTGGTGGTGGAGATGAACAACCAGGGCGCGCTGGGACCGTGCCGAGTAGTTCCGTTTGATGGAGGCGCGGAAGCACGTGTGGTTGGCCCTCATGAAGGGATATGTAGCAGCGGCGCATGGTCTCCCGACGGACGCTGGGTATACTTCGGTTCAAATCAAGGCGGCCGGTTTCACATTTGGCGGCAGCAATTCCCGGACGGGTTACCCGAACAGGTGACTTCAGGGCCGACGGAGGAGGACGGAATTGCCATGGCTTCCGGTGGAAAGTCATTCATTACTTCTGTAGGCATACGCGACGACAGTGTCTGGATTCATGATACTCGCGGTGAACATCAAGTTTCTTCTGAAGGCAGTGCCGCGTCTCCGCAATTTTCACCCGATTCGCGCCAACTTTATTACATGCTGTCTTACGGGGAACGGACCAGTTCGGAGCTTTGGGTAACTGATTTGGCTAGCGGCACTAGCAAGCCGGTGCTGTCCGGATATTCCATCAGATCGTGCGGCGTTGGCCAGCAACACTACGCCATATCGCAAGATGGACGACAGGTGGCCTTTTCCATGCTGGACAAGACGGGTCGCTCTAACTTATGGATCGCTCCCACCGATCGCAGGTCGCCGGCGCGAGCGATAAAGGCCGATGACAATGAGGATTGTCCCTTTTTCCTTCCCGACGACGATTTGGTATTCCGATCGGGCCAGGGTGATCAGAACTTTCTATATCGGATGAAGGTTGACGGCACCGGCCGCCGCAAAATCAGTGATACCCCCATCTTCGATCCCTTTGGGGTTTCGCACGACGGGCGCTGGGTACTGGCCCAGACACGAGGACCAGATTCCGAGAATACCTATTCTGTGTCCGCTCTTCCGGTCGACGGCGGCTCTTCGGTAATCGTATGCTTGGGCCTTTGCCTCGCTATCTGGGACCGCACCGGAAAGTCTTTATATCTCGGCCTAAATGTCGACAACTACGGGATCTATGCTCTTCCCCTACAGCGCTCAGGTCTCCCTAACCTACCGAGGGGTGGGTTTTCGGCGATAGAACAGTTGCGCCAAATGAAGGCCACGGTAGTCCCGGCGGGTGTTGTTGAGTCCTCAGGGACAGCCTCGTTGTACGCCTATACCAACAGTACCGTCCGCCGAAACCTCTACCGAATTCCCCTGCCCTAGACCGTTTCCTGGTACGTAGATGAGGGGATTACGTCCGCAGCCCACCGTTCTCGCTAGTTAGATAGGAGGTAAATCCTCTTTGTCAGGTGCTTTCCATGGACTGGTATTCCAAAACTCGAGTAACTCCTAGGGAGCAGCGGGAAGCGCGACGCTTTTTAACGGAGATGACCGCCCTTGTCTTGTTCTTAGGTGGCCTATTCCCTGCATCGCGAGCCGCATCGTTGGCACTGTTAGCGACCCGTCCGGCGGGGTAATCAGCGGAGCCCAGGTGACGATTACAAATGTCCCCACCAATCATGTGATTGCTGTATCGACCAATTCCTCCGGCGCGTTTGACTCTGGCGCCCTAATTCCCGGAAACTACACCACGCAGTTCTCAGCGCCAGGATTTGGTGCGGCTCTGGTGCCAGCGGTCGTGCCGTTGGGCAACACCACGACCGTCCACTTCAACTCGGAGCGGAAAAAACGATGGTTGAAGTGCACGGCTACGCCGTCGCCATAAACACCGTACAGCCCACGGTCCAAGGTGTTCTGAGCGGGCAGCAAATCGAAAGCCTACCAGTGAACGGCCGCAATTTTCTGGAGTTGGCACAACTCGAGCCCGGCGTGCAAATTCAAGATGCTGCTGGTTTTGGCTTTGGTTTCAAGGATAAATTTTCGTCCATCTCTTTTGGCGGTCGTTTCGGCCGCACCACGCGCCGCTTGGGCTTTGATCGCGCTCATCGCCGCCGCATTCTTTCTCTGGGCGGCTTGGCAGAGAATGTCGCCATGACCTCAGTTCATTCGAGAAATGTAAGTCCACCGGCATGGCAGGCTTTCCGAAGTGGGGTCCAATTCGCTCCAGTTGGGTCCATTAGGGTCCAAAAGTCGCCCGATTATAGAGCTATCCCAATGATCTGGCGGCGTAAAGGCAACTGAATCAGCGTTAGTTTTGGAGCGGGCGATGGGAATCGAACCCACGTCCGAAGCTTGGGAAGCTTACGTCCAGAGACACAATGGAACCTCTAAGCAGATGGTGTTGGCATAGGTCCTGGGCTGATCTCCGATACGTTTCACACCCAGGGATTCCCTCAATCAAACCTCTCGAGTAGAACGTCGCAGCCACTTCGCTGCGCCTATCTGATGACGAATACAAGCTGTTTTCTGGCGTCCAGCTAAACAATCATGAAACCGGACCACAGCCCAAATCGGGGAGAAAACTCCCTCTAATCTACTGGACTAAAAAGAGAGCCGATTCTCTGTAGTCCGGTTCCTGCGGAACGACGTGAGTTTCGGCCAAGGTTCTCACGTTCTTGGGCTCGGTGGGTAAGAGAAGCGAATTGGACAGACTGACTGGCGGAGAGGGGGGGATTCGAACCCCCGGTAGGAGTTTTAGCCCCTACAACGGTTTAGCAAACCGCCGCCTTCAGCCTCTCGGCCACCTCTCCGGCGTTCGGTCCCACAGCTTATCACCAAACCCCACTGCATGAAACTGCTGGTCTCAAGCCTTGTCCATGCATTTGATGGGCTCTTCTATCACCTTCACAAAGTTGCGGCTGTGCCGCGCGACTGCTAAAATTTACTGTTTGCGGGGACACAGCTGCTTGCGCCGCGTAGGGTGCTTTCGTTTTGTGTTCCTTCGGGCACCCTTGTTCGCACGTGCGTTCAGACCTGCCTGGTTTTCACCGCAGCTGCACTTCAATTGGAATCTCCGGAAGGGAGATCGCGAGTGGCAAAGTACGATGTGGCGATTATCGGGAGCGGTCCGGGCGGTTACGTCGCGGCGATCCGCGCAGGCGAACTCGGCCTGAAGACGGTGGTGGTCGAAAAGGATCCTTATCTTGGTGGCACGTGCCTGCACGTTGGCTGCATACCCACTAAAGTCTTGCTTCACCACGCCGATGTATACGATCACATCAAAAACGGGGCGGAGCTGGGCTTCGAGATCAGCGGCCTGAAGCTGAATTGGGGCAATGTGATGTCGCGCAAGGACAAGATCGTCAAAAAGCATGCGAAGGGTATCGAATTTCTTTTCAAAAAGAACAAGGTTGATTGGGTGCAGGGCTGGGGACGCTACGAAGGCCCCGGTAAGGTCAGCGTGGAAAAAGACGGCAAGAAAACGCAGATTGAGACCGCTAATATTCTGATGGTCAGCGGATCGGAAGCGCGCGCTCTGCCCGGCATCGAGCCCGATCACAAAACTATTCTGACGAATCGTTCGATCCTGGAGCTGCCCTCGATTCCGAAGTCGTTGATCGTCGTTGGCGCCGGCGCGGTCGGCGTGGAATTTGCGTCCATCTACAATTCGTTCGGCACGCAGGTCACCATCCTGGAAGCGCTCCCGCGTGTGGTTCCTGTCGAGGACGAGGAAATTTCGGTTGAGTTGGAAAAATCCTTCAAGAAGAAAAACATCAACATCTTCACGAAAAGCACCGTCGAGTCGGTGAAAAAAGACAGCAAGGGCGTGACCGTCAGCTTCAAGGACAAGGACGGCAAAGCGCAAACCCTGCAGGCTGAGAAGCTTTTACTCGCGGTCGGGCGTAAACCGATGACCGAGGGCTGCGGCCTGGAGAAGTCGAAAGCCAAACTGGATCGCGGTTTCGTGGAAGCCGGGCCATTCATGGAGACCGCCGAGCCGGGCTTGTACGCGATTGGTGACATTGTGGCCGGACTTCCTCAGTTGGCGCATGCCGCCATGATGGAAGGGATTGCCGCGGTCACGCACATCGCCGGGAAACAGCCGCCGCCGATCGTGAAAACGCGTATCCCGAATGCGACATACTGCGAGCCGCAGATCGGATCGATCGGATTGACCGAAAAGCAGGCGCGTGACGCCGGTCACGACGTGAAAATAGGGAAATTCCCTTTCGTGGGCAACAGCAAAGCCACCATCATGGGCAATCACGGTGGCTTCGTGAAGGTGGTCTCCGACAACAAGTACGGCGAAGTGCTGGGTATCCACATCATCGGCCCGTATGCCACGGAAATTCTTTCCGAGGCGGCCGCGGTGCTGCACTTGGAGGGCACCGTCGATCACATGATGGAAATGGTGCATGCTCATCCCACCGTGTGGGAAGCGATGGGTGATGGGTTCGCCAGCGTGCGCGGGTTGCAGATCAACGTGTAGGTGTTTGCTCGTGGTGAAATTTGTGGTCTGGTGACAAGTGGTACGTGACTGTCAAATATCGGCGCTCAGCGTAGACGCAACGCCCCACGCAGAAAAAGTGCTTGCGGGCCGCGGCTCGTGTCTGGTGGTCGATCTCGGTTTTATCAGCTATGCAGAAGCTTTCGCGCTCCAGCAAGGGTTGGTGGCCGCGCGCAAAGCCGGCGATATCGAAGACGTGCTGTTGCTTTGCGAACACCCGCACGTCATCACCAGGGGCCGAAATGGGAAACGAGAACACCTGCTGGCTTCAGAACGCGTGTTGCAGCAGAAAAATGTGGAATTTCACTCCAGCGATCGCGGCGGCGACGTCACCTATCATGGTCCCGGCCAGATCGTCGGCTATCCGATTCTTAATCTTGCGGCCATCCGGCGCGATGTCGGCTGGTACGTGCGCATGCTGGAAGAAACGATGATCCGTGCGACCCGTGATTTTGGCATCAGCGCGGAGCGCGAGGCTGGTAAAACGGGCATCTGGGTTGCTGATTCCACCGGAAAATGTGCAGCAGAAAAGCTTGGCGCAATCGGCGTACATCTCAGCCGTTGGGTTACCTCCCACGGTTTTGCCTACAATGTTTCTACGGACCTCCGCTATTTTGACCTGATTGTTCCCTGTGGCATCGCTGACCGCAAAGCGACCTCGCTGGAAAAGATTTTGTCTCGTCGCGTGGACCGCACCGAAGTAGTGTCGCGGCTGGTGATGCACTTCACCGACATTTTTGGATTCGCCGGCGCCGACATCACTCGCGCTGAACTCTTTGAGCGGCTGGAACGTTGCGGGCAGTCTGCGGTGGCGGTGGCATGACGGCGAGCGATCAGCGCGTGGGATTGAAAAAGGAAGAGGCATGAATAAAGAACTGAGCCGCCAGCAATACCTCGACCTCTACTACTACATGCGCCTCAACCGCGCCGTCGAAGACACCATGGTAAAGCTGTTCCGCCAGAACAAGATTGTCGGTGGCCTATATTCCAGCCTTGGTCAGGAAGCCATCTCGGTCGGCACTGCTTATGCCCTCGAGAAAAAGGACTGGCTTGCGCCGATGATTCGCAATATTGGGGCTTTGCTGGTGAAGGGTGTCCCTCCGCGTGACATTTTTACGCAGCACATGGCGAAATACACTTCACCGACGCTCGGCAAAGACGGCACCAGCCATTTTGGCGACCTGGAGAAACTGCACATTGTTTCGCCCATCTCCATGCTCGGCGATCTGATTCCAGTGATGGCTGGCGTGGCCATAGGCAGCCGCTATCTCGGCCAGAAAATCGTGACCATGACTTGGATTGGTGACGGGGGCAGCTCCACCGGCGTCTTCCACGAAGGGTTGAATTTCGCGGCCACGCAGAAGGCGCCGTTCGTCCTGATTCTCGAGAACAATCAGTGGGCTTACTCAACTCCCGTCCGCCGGCAGGTTCCGCTCGAGAATCTCGCTGACCGCGCGAAAGCGTATGGGATTCAGAGCTACATCGTCGACGGCAACGACGTGGTCGCTGTCTACACGACTGCGAAAGAAGCCGTCGATCGCGCTCGCAACGGCGAAGGCCCCATCCTGATCGAAGCGAAATCCTTTAGGCGCATGGGGCACGCGCAGCACGATCCGGCCGAATATGTGCCCAAGGAACAGCGCAGCTACTGGGAAGATCGAGATCCGATCGCGTTGTACGAAAGGTTTCTCATCGGTGAAAAACTTCTCGACGACAAGTCTAAAAAGGAACTCGAGAGCAAGATCGATACCTTGCTGGCAAAAGAGCGCGACTTCGCCGAAAACTCTCCGATGCCGCCGCCGGATCTGGCTGAAAAAGGCGTGTACTGCACGGGGGACGACTGCCACAAGATTCGCCCAAAGTGGGAGCGCCCCATTGCCGAAGTCACGCCGCCAAAATCCAGCATTGCCGCCGTCTGGACAGTCGAGGGTTTTGGAAGCGGCAAAGGATCGGGCGGCAAAAACGCCCCAATTCATTTCGGCGACACAGCCGAGACAGCCGCTCCATCGGTAAGCGCACAGGCGGCCGAAGAAGAAGCAATCGAGGAAAAACTCGCGCCGAAAACGCCGGTGAAAGTCGTGGCGAAAAAGCCTGCCGGCGGAAATGGGAAGAATGGCGGGAGCGCAAAATCGTCAAAACTCGGCGTTGGCAGATCGGCGGCTAAACCCGCGAAGACCGCACCGAAACCTTCTGCCGGGGTAAACGGAAAATCCTCGAGCTCGCGGCGCGCGCCCGCCGGAAAGGGCAGACGCTAGATCATGGCAAGCACCAACGGCCACAACTCCGAGTCGCAGGTCACCTTCCTCGAAGCTATCAAGCAAGCGATGTACGAGGAAATGGAGCGCGATCCATCTGTCGTCCTGATCGGCGAAGACGTAGGCGTGTATGGCGGCGCTTTCAAGACCAGCGAAGGATTGCTGGAAAAATTCGGCTGGGAGCGCGTCATTGACACGCCCATCAGCGAAAGCGCCATCATCGGCGCGGCCTGCGGCATGAGTTATGTCGGACTTCGCCCCATATGCGAAATGCAGTTCATCGACTTCATTGTCTGCGCGTTCAACCAGATCACGAATTTCGTGGCCAAGGGCCACTATCTGTGGAACGCGCCGGCTCCGATCGTCGTGCGCGGGCCGAGCGGGGGCGGCGTTCATGGCGGTCCATTTCATTCCGCCAATCCGGAAATGTATTTCGTGCACACGCCAGGACTTAAGGTCATCTATCCATCAACGCCGTACGACGCAAAAGGCCTGCTGAAGGCTGCAGTGCGCGATAATAATCCGGTGCTCTTTTTCGAACACAAATTTCTTTACCGCCGTATTAAGGAAGAAATCCCCGCTGGCGACTATACGGTCCCGATCGGCAAGGCCGCCGTTCGCCGCGAAGGAAAACATCTCACTATCCTTTCCTACGCCGCGATGATGCACAATTCACTGGAAGCCGCCGACGCTCTGGCCAAAGAAAACATCGAAGCCGAAGTGATCGACCTGCGCACGCTGCTTCCGCTTGACGAAGAAACTATCCTGAAGTCCGTCAAGAAAACGAATCGCGTCCTTGTGGTTCACGAAGATACGAAAACGGGTGGTATTGCCGGCGAAATCGCCGCCATTCTCTGCGAAAAGGCATTTGGCGATCTCGATGGGCCCATTTTCCGCGTGACGGCGCTGGATACACCGGTCCCCTACTCGCCGCCTCTCGAGCAGCATTTTCTGCCGAACACGCAGAAGGTAATTGCTGCAGCCCAAGAATTGGCGCGGTATTGATTTAAGAGGAGAAACTATGGCAACTGACATCGTAATGCCGCAGATGGGCGAAAGCATTTTCGAAGGCACCATCACAAAATGGCTGAAAAAGCCCGGCGACAAAGTTGAGCGTGACGAGCCGCTGTTCGAAATCTCCACGGACAAGGTAGATGCGGAAATCCCGTCACCTTCCGCCGGCGTGCTGAAAGAGATTAAGGTAGGCGAAGGCAAAACTGTGCCGATTCAAACCGTGGTCGGCACCATTGATTCGGCGGATGGCGCCCCTGCAGCACCTGCCAAAGCCGCTGCGCCCCCAGCTCCCGCGAAGGCCGCCTCGCCGGCCCCCGCCACGCAAGCCGCAAAACCTGCCGCCGCCCCGCCGCCTGCGGCGAAGCAAGCTGCCCAGGCCGCACCGCCACAGTCCGCGCCCGCGGCGCGAGATGGCGCGCGCATTCACAGCTCGCCTCTGGTGCGCCGCATGGCTAAAGAGCACGGCATCGACCTGGCCTCCGTTCCCGGCACGGGACAAGGCGGTCGCATCAGCAAGCAGGATATCGAGGCCTACATTTCGGGCGGCCCGGCCTTCCCGGCTGATCAGAACGCCAAAGAGACCGCGCCCGCCGAGGCTGACGTTTACACTCAGCCGGTTCCCACGCAATCCACACCGCCTCCTCAACCGCCGCGCGTACCGCAGGCTCCGCCCCCGCCCCCAGCCACCACCGGCGGCCAGCATCATGTCGCCTTCGAATCCGCCGTCCCACGCGAGCGCATGTACTTCGGCAACTATGAAGTGCAACCGATGAGCATCATGCGCCAGCGCATTGCCGAGCACATGATCGCCTCCAAGCATGTCTCGCCACACGTCTACTCCGTCGATGAGATCGACATGAGCAAGGTCGCGGCGCTGCGCGCAAAGTCGAAAGACGAGTTCGAGAAGCGCTACGAGACTAAGCTGACCTTCATGCCGTTCTTCGTCAAAGCCGCAGTCGCTGGACTGCGCGCGTTTCCTACTATGAACGCCTCGCTCGACGGCACCAACGTTATCCTCCACAAGGAAATCAACGTCGGCATCGCCGTCGCGTTGGACTGGGGTCTGCTCGTCCCGGTGATCAAGAACGCCGACGAGAAGAACGTTCTCGGTATTCAACGCAATTTGAACGATCTGGCGGAGCGCGCTCGCAGCAAGAAACTCAAGCCTGAAGAAGTGCAGGAAGGCACTTTCTCCATCACCAACCCGGGTGTATTTGGCGGTCTTTTCGGCCTGCCGGTCATCAGCCAGCCAAACGTCGGCATCCTCGGGCTCGGCATGATCGAAAAACGGCCTGTAGTTATCAACGACTCCATCGCCATCCGCTCGATGTGCTACGTCACGCTCAGCTACGATCACCGGGTAGTCGACGGCGCTATCGCTCATCAGTTCCTCCATAAAGTGAAGGAAACCCTGGAAAACTGGAGCGAGCCGCTTCTGTAGTCACTGGCGAACATTCAATAATGCCCAGCCTGCGATAGGTGGCTGCGTTCGGGCGAGGCCCATCGCACGAGACCCGCGGAGCAAAGAATGCTCTTGCATTGTACTTTACCGATAGGTACAGTCCCTCTACTATAATCGTACCCGCACCGCCCATCACCTCCCGGATGACGACGGCTGCGCAGGAGGGTCGGTCATGTTGATGAAAGCTCGGGAGCGCTGGCACTGCACGAATACCGCATGTGGCTGCCAGGTGGTCGTCGAAATCGGCGGCGAAGTAGAAGGCCAAAATCCTCGCTGCGCCTGCGGCGAGATCATGCGCAAGAAATATATCTCTCCGGTCTTCACCTATCTGGACTTTCTGCGCTCCGATCGACGCCTGACTCCGCCGCTCGTGACGCGCACGGAAATCTCTCTCGAGAAATAAGCATGTTTGCCGATCACTCGCTCTTGGTCTCTGGCAGGCATCCGGGCTTGACCTTGGCTGTACGCGGGCGCGCCATTCGCATTTTCGGCGCTCAAGCTGTTGTCTTGACTCTCAGCCTGGTTCTGTTGGGTGGCTATTTGATCGCTGACGAGTTCAAGAATCCGCTCTCGTCACAGTCGGTCGGCTTGTTTGTAGCCGCCTTCATTCTCGCTACGGCGATGACCCTGCTGCTCGAACTTACGCAGCTATTCCGCGGGACGCGCCGCGAAGTCGCCCGTAATCCCGTGCGTATTCAGGATCCCAAAGTTGTTGCACGATCGATGGCCCACAAATTCTCGATGTCTGGGAATCTTCGCCCCTACCTGCCTTATCACCGTGGTTATATTGACCGCGTGAGGGTACGTGCTTGAGTGGAATGTAGTTCACTCGAACCTTAGTGCGAAGCTTTCCGTTTCAGCAGCGTTTCGCTAACGGTTAACTGCAGCTAAGCTCGCGGTATGGCCGCGAAATATCGCTCTTGCAAAATCTCCCGATGGTGCAATTCATGACCGGCGATGATGTATGCGAGCGCTCGCACGGTCACCTCATTCTTGTTCGCCGACCCGCGCCGCAACCACGTCTCTTGGCTCAAAGGCCGAAACAATGCCACCGTAGCGCTGCGCACGAGTCCAAATTCTTCCGCCAGGTCTGCCAGTGATCGATCACCAAAACCTCCTGCGCGCACGTAATCATCCTGCTCAAATCCGCTGAGCGGCGTCGTGTCTTTCCGCGCGATCCGCAATGCCCGATAGGCAAAAATCCGCTCACTGTCCGTCATGTGTCCCAAGGTTTCCTTTACAGTCCATTTCCCTGGCGCGTAGCGAAAATTTCCTTCTCGCTCGCTTCGCGCCGCAAACAGCTGTGCCATTTGCAACCGCTGCGCTTCCAGAGTCGCAACAATATCCTTTCCAGCTACCTTGGACACATACGTCTCATAGAACGAGGCGTACTCACTCGCTTCCGGACGCGATGACACTACCTTTCCTGGGCTCATGGCCGGCATTATAGCTCCCCTTTAGCGTTGCTAAAAAACGTTGGATACCATCGTCGTTCAAACCGGCCGTGGCGCGCCGATCTGCTGCTGCACACTTCGCCGGAATTCCTGTGGATGCGCAATCATCACAAATGACTCCGGTGTCCCGCCCGTTCCGTGCACCACAACGGATCCATATCCCAGCATTCGACCAAAAAATGTCTCTTCCACGCCAATGCTTTCCACGCGAGACAGCATCAGATCGAGCGTCCGCCTATTGCCGATACCGGTCTTTATCAGCACGCGGCGATCAGTGACCGCCATCTCCGTTGCGTTCCGCTTCGCCAGTCCGTAAACCAATGTTCCGATCGCGGCCGCCACAAGCGCAATCGCAACGAAATCCATCCCATGCACGGCCTCAGCGGATGCGCCAGCCAGCACGCCACTGCCATTTTTCGCTTCGGTAGCCTCCACGAACAGTCCAGCGGCCAAGGCCATGAACACCAGCGTCATCAGCAACGGTCCGACCAGGACCATCCAGTGGTGCCGCGTCTCATATAGCAGCCTTTCGCCCGGTACCAGGCTTCTCTCCACGTAGCTCATCTTCGATCCTTGCCGTGCCTTTCGCGGCAAACGGCTGGTAAACTCGCACCTGCGTCGGCTGCTGCTCCCCACGAACCAGCGTTGGGCAGCGTAGCGCGAATCATATCGGACCGAATCATACGGGATACGCTGGAGCCGTCAAGCCGCACGCTTTGCAGTGGCGGCTGCACACGTTCGCAGATCCAGCCGGACAGGGAGCTCGCCTCGGAGGCCTTTTGAGTTTGGACGTTCAGAAAATGCGAATCGCTTTTCAAGGTGAACCTGGCGCCTTCAGCGAAGCCGCCGCTGTACAACTCTTGGGCGAAGGCATCGTCACCGTTCCCCGTCCTACCTTCGACGCAGTCTTCCATGCAATCGCAGAAGGCGCCGCCGACGCCCTGCTTGTCCCGGTCGAAAATTCACTTGCCGGATCGGTCGTCCGCGTCTACGACCTGCTGCTGGAAAGCGATCTGACCATTGCAGCTGAAACCATCCTGCCCATCGAAATGAATCTCATCGCGCACCCAGGCACAACCCTCCCGGAGATTCGCACTGTCTCATCACATCCCATGGCGCTGGCGCAATGCGAACGCTTCTTCGCTCAACATCCGCAATTCAAGCGCACACCCGCAGAGGACACTGCGGGCAGCGTTCGAGAAATAATGAGTAAGGACGACAAAAGCTACGCCGCCATCGCCGGGCGCCGCGCCGCCTCGCACTACCATGCCTCAATTCTCGCTGAATGCATCCAGGACAACCCCGAAAACTTCACCCGCTTCGTCTTATTGATTCCGTCTGAGAAAAACGGCAGTGAAAGTTTGCAAGGGAATTCCCAATCAGCGATGTCGCCGCCGCTCACCGACATCATGGTCGAGCTTCATATGCGACAGATGGAACAAACGCCGGCCTCATTCACGTTAAAGATGTCCCTTGCGCTTCACCTCGCGCATCGGCCGGGCGCACTTCTTGCTGCTCTGGACCCCTTTGCCAAGAACGGCCTGAACTTGCTGAAGATCGAAAGCAGGCCGATTCACGGACGCCCTTGGGAGTATCAATTTTTTGTCGATGTCGAAGCAGATGATCCATCACGCTTCCAGGACGCGCTCGCACATTTGCAAACGGCAACAAGCCACTTGCGTGTACTCGGCTTTTATCGTGCGATCCGCAACACTGGAGTTTCTGCCGCAAAATAAAAATGGCTCGAAGCAACAAAAAGGCCGGCGTCACCGCCGGCCTTGCGAATCGTTAGCGCTTACTCCTTACAGCATTGCTTCCACTTCTTCAGCAGTAGCTGCACGCCCCTTCGCCCATCATTCCAGCGCCTGCGCTGCCGTTCTTCCCGGTCATGTCGTCGCTGAAACGCCGTAGCCTGCGGCCCAGTCGCTCCGCCATCTGGTGCCGAGCGCGCCACAATCGCGCCTTCAGCGTGTTCTCGGTCACTCCGAGCTTCTTCGCTGCCTCTCCAGTTGAGTAGCCTTCCACTTCGCGCAACACGAACGCTGTGCGCAACAATGGCGACAACTCCTCCAGATTTGCACTGATCATCTCGCGAAGTTCCGTCCCTGCGAATACCTGCTCCGGATTCGGACCCTCCGCGGCGAATCGCTCGGTCACTGGCAATTCGTCCTCGCGGGGAGCTTCGTCCAGCGATACCGCCGGGCGCGCCTTCGCGCTGCGCCGCCGCATCAACGCCGCGTTGATAACGATGCGCGTCAGCCAGGTAGAAAATTGCGAGCGTCCTTCAAATCGCTTCAGGTTTCGATAGGCCGACAGGAAACCGTCCTGCAGCGCGTCTTCCGCGTCCTCAGCATTCCCAAGCACACGTAGCGCGGTCTGAAACAGCGGTCGCTGGTAGCGGCGAAACAGCGTTTCCACTGCTTGCGAATCGCCTCGCTGTCCAGCGCGGATCAGTTTGTCTTCATTGAACTGCACTGCCACTGCTGCTTGCGTTGCCATTTGCTACCCCCGTGTGTTCTATAAACTCTTACGTTCACCGCGGTGCTAAGATTTCGGAGCACTCAATGCACCGGGACGCTCCCGCCTCTCGACTTCGGCTTCTTTAGCAGCAACAAAATCGGGATCACCGCCAGAAAAACCACGCCCAACATTTTGAAATTATCGACAAACGCCAGCATCGCCGATTGACGTTGCACGGTGTTTAACAGCATTCCGTGCGCCTGATCGGCCGCCTGCGCAACTCCGGATCCAGCCGAGACCAGCCCGCCTGCGTGCCATTGATCATGTTGTGATATGCCGCGCTGAATGTATTCACGTGCTCCATCAGCCGCGACTGATGCGCTTGCGAGCGCCGCTGCAACATCGTTGTCACTGTTGCGATTCCTACGCTCGCTCCGATATTGCGGGCCAGATTGATGATTCCTGTGCCCATGTTCGTCTTTTCGCGCGGCACGTACGCAAATGCCGCCACGTTGATCGGTATGAACAGGAACGCCAGGCCGAAGCTCTGCAGCATGCGCGCTCGTACTGCATGTCCGTAATCCAGACCCAAATCCCATCCCGCCATCCCGAATAACGCTATAGACGAGATCAGGCAGCCAAAGGTGATCAAAATTCGGGTGTCCACTTTTGACACCAAAAATCCCACCACCGGCATCATGCACATGATCACTGCACCGCCCGGCGACAACGCCATGCCCGCCAGCTGTGCCGTATATCCGAGCAGTTCCTGCAGGAATTGCGGAATCAACACCGTGCTCGCGTACAGCACGAATCCCAGAAAGAACATCGCCATGGTCGCCAGCGCGAAATTGCGATTTTTCAACATTCGCAAATCGACCACCGGCTCCTTTTCGTGAAGCTCCCACAAGATTCCCGCCACGATTCCAATCACCATCAGCACCGCGAATATCACGATGAAGTTGGACGACAGCCAGTCCTCGCGCTCGCCTTTGTCCAGAATGATTTGCATGCTGCCCAAGCCGAGGCTGATCAATCCGATCCCGATGTAGTCGATCCGGAATCCGCGTTTCGCTTTCATCGCCTTCATATATGGCGGATCGCTCACCAGCACCGACGTCAGCAGCAACGAAATAATTCCCACCGGAACGTTGATGTAAAAGATCCAGCGCCACGAAAAATTGTCCGTGATCCATCCGCCAAGCCATGGGCCGATCGTCGGTGCTACAACGACCGCTAATCCATAAACGGCGAACGCCATGCCGCGTTTCTCCAGCGGAAACGTATCGTTCAAAATTGCCTGTTCGCTGGGCTGTAATCCTCCGCCGCCCACGCCCTGCAAAATCCGGAACAGCACCAGAACTCCGAGGCTTGGCGCCAATCCGCATAGAAACGAACTCACCGTGAACAGCGCCACGCACGACATGTAAAACCGCTTGCGCCCGATCAACGACGAAAACCATCCCGATAACGGCAGGACGATTGCATTCGACACGAGGTAGGAAGTCAGCACCCAGGTCGACTCGTCGGCGCCCGCGGAAAGATTCCCGGAAATATGCGGCAGCGCTACGTTCGCGATGGAGGTGTCCAGCACCTCCATGAACGTCGCCAGCGTCACCGTAACCGCGATCACCCACGGGTTGATGTTTCCGTCTGGCGTGCGCAGTTTCGCTAGTAGCTTGTTCCGCATCCCGTTTAGTTCCGCGATCTCTTCTTTCTATACTCACTGCCGCCTTCGTTTATTCCGTCACCACCGTCGCGTCCACGTTCATGCCCGGCCGCAGGATCGCTTTATCCGGAGGAATTGGATCCAGCACGATCTTCACGGGAATCCGCTGCACGACTTTCACGTAGTTCCCGGTCGCATTCTCGGGCGGCAAAAGGCTGAGTACCGCTCCCGTTGCGCCGGCGATCGAGTCCACGTGTCCCGTGAATGTCTTTCCGTACGTGTCCACGTGCACGTCCGCTTTTTGTCCGGCTTTCATCTTTCGCAGCTGCGTTTCCTTGAAATTCGCCGTGACCCAGACGTTCGTCAGCGGCACGACAACCAGCAGTCCTTGCCCTTGCTGCACAATCTGACCGACCTCCACCTGTTTATGCGGTGGCAACACCGTCGACGGGCGCAACAATCTCCGTGTAGCTCACGTTGAGCTGCGCAGCTTCCAACTTGGCACGCTGTTGCTGAACCTTGGCAGCCTTCGACTGCGCGTCTGCGGTTCGCATGCTGATCTGACGCACATCCGCATGCGCTGCCGCAACGCCCGCTTGCGCTTGAGCCACTCGCGCCTGCGCTGCTGCCAGTTGCGCCTTCGCGATGTCCACGCTACGTCCCGCCTGGGCCAGTTTTTCCGTGTCCGCTTTTAAGGAGCTTGCCGTTGCGTCCGCATTTGCTTTTGCGCTGTCGTATTGCTGCTTCGAAATTTCACCTTTGTCGAGCAATGGCTTGTATCTCGCCAGATCTGCCTGTGCTAGCTCGGCATTTGCTCGGCCCTTATCCACATTCGCCTGCGCATATGCCAGATCGGAAGTCTTGGCCTGCTCATACGTCACCTGGGCGCTCGCCAAATCTGCCTGCGCGCCAAGCAGTTGCGCATCCGCGCTGGACGTTCCGCTGGCAACGTTCTCTCGCGTGCGTGGAATATCCACTCCGGCTGCCTGCGCGTCCGCCTCTGCAAGCGCCAATTCCGCCTTTGCCTGATCCACCTGCGCCTGATAGTCGCGCGGATCAATCTTCACCAGCACCTGTCCCGCTTTCACCGGCTGGTTGTCGGTCACCAGGACTTCCGCCACTCGCCCATAGATTTTCGAAGAGATCGGCGTGATGTGTCCGTCCACCTGGGCATCATCAGTGCTCTCGCGATTGTGGTAGTACAGAAACAATCCAACGACGATGGCGACCAGCACGATTCCGCCGACGATCAGCCCGAAACGCAGCTTCGGATTCTTTAGACCTTTCGGCGGATCCCCCAACGGGAGTTCTTCCGTCGGAAGAGTCTTGACCCTTGCCGCGTTTTCTAAGCCAACCTCGATCTCCACACTCATTGCATCCTCACTTTGCGTAAATCTTTTCCATCTGACCAACGGACCGAGCCAGATCCGCCCGTGCCTGGTTGAAGCGGTACAGCGCCGCGATCTGGTTATCGTTCGCCCGAGCGAGCGAATCCTGCGCCTGAATCACTTCAATGTTGTTGGCCACACCCGCTCTGAAGCGGTCGCGCGCCTGATCGACTTCTTCTTTCGACAGCTGCACGCCCAGATTCGCAACCTTTACCTCGTTACGTGCCGAATCGAGATTGATCAGCGCGGTTTTTACCTCCAGCCCGATCTGGTTCCGCAGATCCGCTTGTTGCTGTTGCAATTTCTGAATTCCCAGGTTCGCACGCACAATGTCCGCGCGAATTCTGCCGCTCGTAAACAGCGGCATACTCGCCTGCACTGCGTAGTTGTAAGTCGGGATTCCGGTCGTAGACGACGCTCCGGTATACTCCCAATTGCCTTGGAATTTCAGCGATGGAAGCCGCGACTCACTAGCTGCTTTCTTGTCATGTTCTGACGCGCGAATTTGTTCCTGCAGCGACTTCCACTCTTGACGCGTGGAAAGTCCCTCCTCGATGCTCGCCTCCATATCTGGTTGCGGCGTTTCAAAGAAGCTGAGTGAGTCGGCCAGCTCGATCTTTTGCCGTGGGTCGAGATTCAGCAGCCGGCTGAGGCCATACAGCGACGTTTCCCGATTTGCTTCTGCGGCGATCAGCCGCTGGTTTTCGTTCTGCAGCTCCACGTTAGCGCGCAGCGTGTCGATGCCCGTGCCAACGCCTTCCTTTTGAAGGTCGGCAGCCTGCTCGTACAGAGCCTTCGCCAAATCCACGCGCGATTGCGATGCCTGCACGTCCGCGACGTTTCGCAGCGTGCCGATGTATTGCGAAACCACCAGCAGGATCACCTGCTCCCGTGTGGAAAGGCTGTCCGCCTTGCCGGCGTTCGCCAGGTCTCGCGCTGCCTGATAGCGCCGGAACAGCGTGAGATCAAAAATGGGCATCCCGAACGATGGTCCGGCCTGGAACACCTGAAAAGGACCGCCATGTTGCGGGAACCCGGGAATCTTGTGACCGAGGAATGCCTCGAGGTTGATTCGCTGTACCGAATCGCTGACGCCCAGATTCGCTTGGGGAAGAAGTTCCGATCGCGCCGAGATCCTGTCTTGCGCGCTTTGCGCCGCGGTCAGCACTGCGATTTGCGCCGTAGTGTTCTGCTTCAGCGCCATACTGACGGCCTGGTCCAGCGTGAGTCGTATCGTCTCAGCCGGAGGATTGGCCGGCAAATCGTTCTGCGTCTTGCCGCTCTGTGCCCGCGTCAGCCCCGGAGCCAGCAGCAAACTGAACAGGGCGATGTAAAAAACGATTGGCGAACCCTTCGGGCCCGTGGCCTTCCTTGTCGTTACCGCCTTCAGTCTTCCCCTCGTTTCCAGTGTCCTTGATTTCCCGAACGATGGCCTGATTCAAGCAGCCTTCCGCCACCAACTGACCGCCCTGCCGATAAATTTCCTTCAACAGCGTCTTGCCCGCGGGATCAATGAAACTCACGCCGCAAAGATTGATACTGAACTTTTCGTCCGGCGAAGCCGCGCGTAGCTCGCGCCAGCACTGCTCTAGCGTGCCTACCCACGGGCCCGCAATGCGGCCCTCGACCGTCAACACGACCTTGCCTTTTTTCTTGTCGCTCGTGATTCTCAGCATTTCACCTGCTCCGAAGTACGCCAGTAGATGCACTTCGCAGTCCACCCGATGCAAATTTTTATTCATAATTAGATCCTTAGTTTTCTTATGTTTAGGCAGAAATGGCCCGAATTAGGCGACGGTGAAGTGCTCACATATGGGCAAATACCTGAATGAAGGCATCAACATTACGCCCATATATGGGCGTAATGGGGCCGGAATCTGGTATAGTTTAGACTGCCTTGATCTGCTAATTGGTCGCGAGAAGTTAAGACAAGACTACTCTAAAGTATTTGAGCGCAGAATAATGCGTGTCCTGCAATCGCAATACGAGTTTCGCAACCGGAGAGACCGAGCTGTAGGTTTTCGATGAAGCGGCTGAGGCTTCGTTAGCGCCGCACGGCGATCGCTTGAATTTCGAAGTGTCCACCACGCAGCAATGTCGCCGCGCCTATGAACTCTCGCGCGGGAAGATCCTTCGTCGTGAAGTAACCGCGATATGCGGCGTTGAACTTGTCGTAGAGGCTCAGGTCCGTGCACGCGATTTGCACGTAAACAAGATCGTCCATGCTCATCCCCGCCGCCACGGTCGTAGCCTTCACTGTATCCAGCAAAGTTTTGATTTCTTCATCGACGTCCGCTGGCGCCTTACCCGTTTTGGCGTCAAGGCCGATGCGCCCGGACAAGTACAGCGTGTTGCCCGCAAGTATCGCCCCGCTGAACGGCAATTGCGGATTGTCACCCGGGAGATTGATAGCTTTGCGAGCGCCGGTGGCCGACGCCTGCGAGCGCGCGTGGGCAGTGAAACTTCCCGCGATCACGAGAGCAACAAACACAGCTACGATTCTGGGGTTCACGATGGAGCGGATGCGAGGATTCAAGGGGCGCCCTCTCTATTGATGAAATGTATCCGCGCGGTCAAGCCAGGTGCCGCGAGTGATGTGGAGTGTATGACCGACCGGGCGCAGTCGCAAGCAATTCCCTGCAGCGTTCGGCGCCGCAGGTTACGTCACTAGAGAGAGATCCAGCCAATGTGGATGAAATATAGCGAGACAATTGCGACAGTCATCCACAGCAGAATTCCTTGTGCGAGCGGGCGCCAGCCTACTTCTTTCAGCGCTGCCAGCGAAATGCTGCTGCCGATCAGAAAAAGCACCGCCGTCAAACTGTATCGACCCAACGTGAACAACGCCTGCGTGTATCGCGAAACATTCGGTACGTAGGTGTTCACCACCGCCGCCAGACAGAAAAACAGGATGAAATAAGGAAGCTTCACGCGTTTGCTCGTGCGCTTGATCGCCGCAGTCACCAGTGCAAGCGGCACGATCCACAATGCGCGTGCGAGCTTTACAGTCGTGCCGACGACCAGCGCCGCCGCGCCATATTTTGCCGACGCTCCCACCACCGAGCTGGTATCGTGAATTGCCAGTGCCGACCACAATCCAAACTGTTGCTGCGTCAGACGCAGCGCTCCGCCGATGAACGGAAAAATCAGCAGCGCCACCGAATTGAGAATGAAGATCGTTCCCAACGCGACCGCCATTTCCTGTTCATCCGCCTGAATAATGGGCCCGACTGCAGCAATGGCGCTGCCGCCACAGATCGCCGTACCCGTCGTAATCAGAAACGACGGATTCGACCGCACCTCGCAGACATCTTGCCGATCGCCCGGCCAACGCCAAGCGCGAAGCAAATTCCGAGCGCGGTATAAAGGAAGCCACTGCGGCCTGCTTTGATCACTTCGTGCAGGTCCATGCCAAAACCCAGTGCGACGACCGAGGCTTGCAGTAGAAATCGCGATAGCTCGCGGCTGTCGGCTGGGAGCGGGTGCGCAACACCGAGCCCAAAGAGAATTCCAGCGGTCAGTGCGATGGGCGGAGAAACGTATCCGCTCGCCGAAATGATCAGCCCGGCAAAGAAGAACGTTTTGACGAGGACAGCTTTTAGGCTTTCATTTTCGGCGGCCGGGTACATGAAGTGGGATGTCGGAATCTGCCCCGCGCGCCCTCAGCGCTGCGATTTTCCGGCAGCTCCAGGCGAAGCCTCAGATTTCACCGGCGCACTCGCAGGCTTTGACGACTGACCGCGCGCCACGTCCGCAACGATTTTCGCCGTGCGCGGGCCGCTGATGGGGCAGTTATGATCGTAAATGCGGCACTGCGCCAATGTAAATTTGCAACCGCACGTGCACGTCTCCGCGTTGAAGCGCCGCAGCGCCACAATCCTCTGTTCTGGAGTCAGCTTCGAAAGATCGACACCCGGCAACTCGTTGGCACGGTCGGCGTGCGACAGAAAGATCTGCCCCGTGTCCTCAAACGTTTCGACCCGCGCAGGGATCGGCAATCCGAGTAGAGCGCGAATCTCCAGCTCGTACAGCAGTGGATCGCGCAATCCTTCGTGTTTCTGCATCACTCGCCCTTCGGAGTCCAGCATGAACGATGTAGGCAGCGCCGCAATCCCTCCGTACTTCATGCGTATATCGAACGGAGCAATCGCCACGGGATAATTGATTCCCGTTTTCGCCACCACTTTCTTCAGGTCGGCGACATCTTCGTCCTCAAACGCCAGTCCGATGATCTGCAGGCGATCTTGATATTTCTTCTGCAGCTCGATGAGGTCCGGTATTTCGGCGCGGCATGGGCCACACCAGGTAGCCCAAAAATTTAGCAGGATCACTTTGCCGTGCCACTCGGAGAGCGAAAGCGGCTTGCCATCCAGCGTGTCCAGCTTGAAATCGGGGGCGGTATCCGGGTTACGCACAAAGTGGATTACATTGCCTTCGCCTTGCGCATGCAGCGGGAAAGCAGCGAGAAGTACCAGAGCGATCAGCGAAAACATTGCCAGCAACTTTGAGATTAAACGTGCTGATGCGGGATTCATGGCTTTCTCTAGGAAAACATATCCAGGCAGCGAAAGAAATAGGACCAGCCGAATATGCGACGGATACGCTAGCGACCTCTGCCACCAACATGCACTGCAAGAATGCCGATCAAATGCCGCGCCCGTTACACAAACACAAGGGTCGCCGCTTCAGTTCGGCGCCACACAGCTGAAGTTGCTCGCATCATTTGTGTCGCCGCTGCCCTTGTATTTTGCAACCTGCGGATACGGGCACAAAGGGCGAGTCATTTTCGGCGACTTCGACTCGTCTTCGTATTTTCCAGCCACGATATCGCCGGGAGCGCTGCCTCTTTCAACCCATTGCTCCAGTGCGAGCGCGACATTCCGGTGCGCATCATCGGGCGCTGGCGCTCCGAACTGGCCGAAGTTGTCGGGCCCGACTCCGCCGGCGCAATGCTGCACACCGGGCTCCATGTACAGTCGAATCGATCCCGACGCCTGTTGCGCCCCCAGCGTTTTCACCACCTCCGAATAGTAGTTCACCGAATTAATTGCGGAAATGCCGGCATCGTTCCAGCCATGATACATAATTAATTTCCCGCCACGCGATGTGAACGGTTTCAGATTTGCGTCCGTGGCGTTAAAGATTGCAGCGGATTTCTTGTCCGCGTCAGCGACTACCTGGTCCATTTTCGCGGACCTGAAATCCCAGTCCGGCTTTTCGTACAGCATGTCTGCGAAATAGCCTTTGCCGAACGCGAAAAGCAGGCTTTCGCCAGGTTTGGGGCCGGTGATCCACAGTCCCCAGCCGCCGCGTCCTTCTTCGGCGCCCGGGAGAAAACCCGGAAAAATCTGGTGGCCCTGCGAATCATGCGCGCCTTCATAAAGCTTTTTCAGCGCGGTCACTTGCGGCGCGGTCAGACACGTGTCCGAGTCCGCGCCATTGCATTGCAGCGTGGCAGGCTTGAAATCGCATTTTCGCGGATCGTTCAGGATGCCGTCCGACACACCGTCTTGTGCGTCGCACGCCTGCACTACTGCGCGTGCGATTGCCGGAAGCTTTGTCGGAGGAATGTAGCTCGCCGGATCGCTGGTGGTAGCTTGCGCGTTCCACACCGCGCCGGTCAGCAGATGCGTCCAGTAATTGGCCGGTGCTCCGGCGAGGATCCCATCGTAGTCCGCCGGAAAACGCTGTGCTTCCATCAGCGCCTGCCGGCCTCCATTGGAGCAGCCCGAGAAATAAGAATGTTTCATTGCGCTGCCATAGAACTCGCCGACGACAGCTTTCGCCGCAACGGTCATCTCGTGAATCGCGCGATAACCGAAGTCCTTTACTTTTTCTGGATGGCCGATCGCCCAAGGCGCGTCGGTGGCCCGTCCCGTGTGGCCCGTATCTGTTGAAACCGCTGCAGAGCCGTGAATCAGCGACTCCGCCATCTCCACGTAATTAATTTCGCCGGCGAACCCGCCGTTGCCTTGGCCTTGCAGTCTGCCATTCCAGCCGCTCGACGGCAGCCACACTTCGATCTTGATATTGGAATCGGAACTTGGCGTGGCAGTGATCGCTACACGGCAGAACGCCGGCAGCGATTTGTAAAGCGCGTCGATCCTGTTTGCGCCGGGGCCTGGCGGCGCAGCAGCCGGATTCGTAAACGACCCAGAGGCCACGGTTTCAGCCGAGGTCACTTTCGCGTTCGTCAGCGAAAGCTGCCGTACTTTTTCGCAGGATTGTGAACTCTGTCCGTATACGACGCCTGAAACACACAAGCTCACCAGCACGGCTACCAGGACCTTATTCATGGAACTCCTTCAAATGCGGTCGCAATCGCAGGGATCGAGCCGAGGGGATCTTATCATCGCGGCCAGTCGCTTCGCCGTACGCTCACTAAGCTGACCGCTGTCAGGTTTTCTTTTTGTCTAGTTTGAGGTTGACGACGATTTCTTTTTTGCTGTCGAAGCTGGAGATGGTGCGCGTTTGGGACTGTGCGCCATCCTTCTCCGCATGCACTTCGTAGTCCGTATTGGGGTCCAGCCCACTGAAGCGGTAATTCCCTTGATCGTCGGAGATGTAACTGCGGATGGCGTTGCTGCGTGTATTCTTTAAAAACACAACCACCGAGCCAACCGGCGATTCGCCCTTGTCCATGGTCACGCCATGGACCATGCGCAATTGTGATTCCTTCTTGTTGTCCTGAGCAAAACTCATCGAAGCAAGCACAAACATCACGAAAGCCAGGCCGATCAGTCGCAATCGAGTGGTCATTTCTTCTCTCCTGCCGCGGCTTTCATCCGGAAAACCACGTTGTCTTCGCCGATGCCGCTGCTCGCATTAATCTCTCGGGTTTCGTCAGCGAAGCCTTTCAGGTGAATCGCTACTTCATATTGTAATCCTTGCGGCACGCGAACGGCGAACTCGCCGCGCGAATTGGTATACGTGTCCCAGCGGAATTTTTTCTCCTTGGCACGGCGTATGCGCAAACGCACTCCCGGGAAAGCCAGACTATTCGGCTGGAAGACGGTGCCGCGAATCAGAAAATCGTGTGCGTGGGTGTGCTTACCATTGCTGGACGAGGAGCCTGCAACGGGCTTTGTATCCGTCGGCTGTTGCGGTTGAGGTTGTTGCTGCTGCGTCTTCGTAGGCGCTGCCTGGGGAGACGCAAATTCATGCGTCAATAATGTCGGCCTTGCAAAAGGAACAAACAATAGCGCTGCGCCTGCGACGTAAAGCCGAGGCCTGTGCATGGATTGCTCCTGGTGAATGGGCTCCTGTTTTATTAGACGGCAGATTCGTGAGAGGAGATGTATCGCCTGCTTGCGGCCTCCTTACTCTTCGTCCTCTTCTTCGTCTTCCTCATCTTCATCCTCGGCGGGTGCGTCGCCATTTTCGCCCGGCTCGTCCTCTTCGTCTTCCTCGTCGTCATCGTCGTCGTCGCCATCTTCTGAGATGACGTTGAGGTGCACGGGATGGATCTGCGACACTTCCAATTCGGATTCACACTCTGGGCAACTCAAGATCTCCCCCTCTTCCACTTCGTCTTCATCGACATCGATCTCGGCCGAACACTCGGGGCAGCGGATCACGGATCCATCCTCCGTAAAATGAAGGCCGGGTTGCTCTCCAATCGCGAGCACCACCGGCGGCCAGTTATTATATACCGCGGCTTACGAAGTCAACTCCATGCAAAAGATTGACGCCGACACCTAGCCGAGCAACCGGAGACTTGGATGATACAGCGGAAGAAAAGTTCGCGGGAATACCCGGACCGGCCCCTCGTTGGCGTCGGAGGCGTGGTGATTGACGGTGACCGCGCTCTGCTGATTCGGCGAGGCACTCAGCCGCTGCTTGGCGAATGGTCAATTCCTGGCGGAACGCTGGAATTAGGTGAAACGCTGGAGGAAGGCGTAGCACGCGAACTGCTGGAGGAAACTGGACTGGAGGTGCACGTTATCGAATTGATTGAGGTTTTCGATCGGATTTATCTGGAGACTGCTGCGGGCGAGTCAATTGAGAAAAAAGGGCCGCGATTCCACTACGTCATCGTGGACTATTTGTGCGAGCGAATAAGTGGAATACCTGTAGCGGGCAGTGATGTCACGGATGTGGCCTACGCACGCGAAGAAGAACTCGGAAACTTCGGATTGACGGAAACCGCCACGCGCATTTTGAAGAAAGCCTTCGCCATGGAGCGGAAACGCCGCGGCATCTAGACGATACCGCACGTCCTGCCATGCTCTTCACAGAGTCTGGGCTCTCAGGAGCCTTTCGTAATCTCGATGCTGCCATTGGAATTGGTCAATTGCAGCTTGCAGCCACCTGAACCGATCGTACCGTTCAGCGAGTCGCCGCCAATCGAGCCGCTGGAGGTCACTGGCAAGTCGGAATTGATCCTGCCGAAGGAGGTCCGAGCAATCACGTTGTAGCCGAGACCTTCCGGGATGCGCACGCGAATCGACGAAAAGGAAGTCTTCAGAGTGATGTCGCGGCATCCGCTCGCAGGGCGCACCGCGGAGACATCAATCGCGCCGTTCTGATTGTCAACGGTGATTCGACCGCCGATCGATTCCAGACTGACGCCAGAGAACGATGTCGTGACCTGCGCGTCCCCTCTCACCTGACGCGCTGTGACCGAGCCGTTGGAATCTTCCGCCGTAAAATTGCCGTTGATGCGCTCGGCGATGATCGCGCCAAAGCTCGTCTTCGCGTAAGTATCGGCGCCGATGTCGGTCAGGTTAATCGCGCCATTCCCGGTGGTCGCGCGAATGCCTTTGGGAATGCTCGATGCTTCGATGGCGCCAAACGAGGTCTTGAGGATCACACCGCCGCGCGCGTCACGAACAGTTAATTTTCCGTTGGAAGTCTCCGCATCCAGCGGACCGGCGATATTTTCCAACTCGACGGCTCCGAAGGAGTCGCGAACGTTTACGGGACCTCCGCCGACCGAGCTGCCTTTCACGCGACCGTTGCTGGTGGTGCAGTCCAGGCGGCCCTTCACGTCCGCGAAAGTTACGTTGCCGAAACTATTCGATATCGTCGCTCCGCCGCTGACGGTCGTGA
The DNA here is from genome assembly GCA_963788725.1 of uncultured Acidobacteriota bacterium. GTDB lineage: Bacteria > Acidobacteriota > Terriglobia > Acidiferrales > UBA7541 > Acidiferrum. The sequence continues at coordinate 41,469 of CAWBHT010000003.1, forward strand.
TGTCCACGTTGCCATTGTTATCGTGCAGCGTCAGGTCACCTCGCACGTTGCGCACTTCTACTCCACCGAAGGAATTGGTTATCGATGCAGGGCCAGTATCGCTGACGACGATGGCGCCGTTGCCGCCGGTAATGTTGGCGGCTCCCTGCACGTTGCGGACAGTGATGCTGCCAAACCGATTGCGAACTTCCAGCGCTCCCTTGATATCCGAGGCTTGCACCGAGCCATTGTTATCGTTGATCGAGGTATCGCCTGAGGCCCCGGCAAGATCCACGCTGCCAAAGGAATTGCTCAGGCGTGCGGGGCCGGAATCGCGCACCGTCAGCGAGCCATGATTGTTCTCGACGTCCGCTCGTGCGCGGACGCCGCCGGTGGTGACGCTGCCAAAGCTGTTCCGAACGAAGAGCGGCGCATCGGACGGAATGGCAACATCGTAGTTGACCGAGTAGGACGTGCGCTTACCCAGGTTGAACCATTTTCCTTCGTCGGGAAATACGGTGCGAACCTGCACGCCATCGCCAGTTTGCTGAACATCGATCTGAATTTTCTGTGCCGAGGCCTCGGCTTCCTCACGCGAATGGGATTGCACCCGAATCGTCGCGGAGATCTTCACTTCGCGGCTGGATTCTCCATGCACTCGCACTTCGCCGAATTTGTTCTCGATGCGAAAGGATTGCCCGGCAGTAAGCGTGAGCGTTTTTTGGAAATCGCGGGTGACTTCCTGTTGGGCAGCGGCGGCGGCCATCAGCGCGCAAGGATTGCTGAAAAAAGCGATGGCCAGGAAAACGACCGCGCAGGTCGGCATCGACACAGACGCAGACAGCCGGTGCCACCATTGCCTCGTAGCGCCACCAGCGCCCCGAAACGTAATCGAGCTGAGCATTATCGCTTTACCTCCAGAACTTCTTCCAGCGTGCGCTGTTTTTCCTGATACATCGCGAGTAATTGATAGCGCAGGTGCGCGTTGGACGGATTTTGTCCCGCCTGTGCTCGCAGATCATCGATGGCGCTGTCCAGCACTTGCAGCTTCTCGCGATAGTTAGCCAGCAGTGGCGTTCCTGGATTATCGAGCTGCGGCTTGGCGTCGGCAGCGAGTTTATCGATCGCGTGCATGTAATCCGATTGCGTGCGCTCCACTTCCGCGAGCGCATTGTTGCGCAGCAGATCCCCGCTTGGCGCCGCGACGGGAGTTTTAAGAGCCGTCAAATTGTAATGATGATAAAACGCGGCGGACACAACCAGAACAAGTACCACCGCTGCTGCCGCGGCCGTTTGCCAGGAAACAAAAAAACTCCGCCGAATGGATTCCCAAGTCCAACGTGACTTGCTCTGCTCAATTTTGGCAGCTTCTTCGAGGAGGGAACGATGAATGCGCGGCCACAGTGAAGGATCGTCGGAATAATCGCGCAGTTCCGTGGCCGCCACGCTCAGCGACTTCCACGCTCGGATTTCTTCCGCGCATTCGATGCAGGTGAGCGCGTGCGCTTCCAGCGCGGTCCATTGGTCCCGCGAGCCGTCTTCGAAAATACGTTCGCGATCGTGACAGTTCACTTTCGTCTTGGGGTTAGCATCGTTCATTGCGTTCACCGGGCTCCTGCGGCGTCAGCGCTGCGCGGAGGTTCCAGCATCTGGCGGAGATTTTTCTTGGCTTGGAAAAGCGTGTTCTTCGAAGCGGCCTCTGAAATATCCAGCGTTTCGCCGATTTCCGCGTGACTGAAGCCTTCCACTTCGTAAAGGAGAAAAACGTCGCGTTGATGTTGCGTCAGCGTAGCCAACGCACGTTCTAGCGCCAGACGTAAAGTCGGGGGCGCCGCCGCGGCGCGCTGCTCCGGTATCGGATTTTCCGCGGCGTCATCCGAGGTGACTTCCTTCTTCCGCACGCGGCTGCGACGCGCATCGTGGCAGGTGTTCACCAGAATCCGAAATGTCCACGTGACGAAGCTCGATTGCCCACGAAAGCCGCCGATGCTCCGCTGCACCTTCAAAAATGTTTCCTGCACCGCGTCCTCGGCATCCAGGGCGTTGCCAAGCAAATTGCGCGCAAGATTTTTCATCTTCGCGCCTTGCAGCGCGTAGAGGCGCTCGTAGCCGTGCATGTCTCCCGCCAGGCAAGCGGCAGCCAACGCTGCATCTTCGCCACGAACGGCGTCGGCCGGCTCGCTGGCCGGCCGGTTCTGGAAAGGTTCCACTGGCCTCTCCCGTCTGCATGGTGCGGAAGCGATTCTATGCCCCAAATGATGGCTCGAGGGTCCATAGCTCGAGGGCCTATGGCCGGCAGGCAGCGCAAGTCCCATCGTTCCCATACCTTGCTCCTGCACAATAGACGACCGGGCGCAGGGAAACGTCAGGGATGCGCGGTGAGGGACCAATCAGGCCACTTTTTCCGAAGTGCAGAATATAAAGAAGTTACAGGCGGAATAAAGCCTTTGTAATCAGCAGTCGCACAAGTGCGGATTACAAAGGACTTACGGTGAGCTAACCAGCGATCGCATCTGCCTCTGGGAGCGCGCCGTGGGTGCGTTCCCGGGCGTTGAATTCCTGGAGAGCTGACTCAAGATCATTCGGCGTGAAGTCGGGCCAGCGTTTTGGAATAAAGACGAACTCGGCGAAGGCGCATTCCCAGAGCAGGAAGTCGGAGAGCCGCTGGTCACCGCCGGTGCGTATCAGGAGGTCGACCTCTGTTGAGCCGCCGTGCAGCACTTCGGAGAGGACGGCGCCGAAGGCTTCTTCTGAGAGCTGGGTGACTTTGTAGAAGCGGCAAGCCGCGGTGTAGATGGCGTGACGCGCAGAGTAGTCGACCGCGAGGCGCAGGTGCAGGCGTGTGCCGTGCGCGGTAGCGGCTTCGGAATCGAGAATCGTCTGGCGGAGCGTGGCCGGAAGGCGATCGCGGCGGCCGATGATACTGAGGCGCACTCCTTCATCGATGCAGTGAGAGGTTTCGGTGAGGAGATACTCGTGTAGCAGACGGAGGATGGCGGAGACCTCGGCGGCGGGCCGCTGCCAGTTGGCTGACGAGAGCGCGAACAATGTCAGCGTGTGGATACCGAGAGTGGGAGCCGCTTGGATCACGCTGCGCGCAGCTTCGGCGCCTTGGCGGTGACCGGCGGAGCGGGGCAGACCCTTCGTAGAGGCCCAGCGGCCATTGCCGTCGGAGATGATTGCGACGTGGAGAGCACGAGAATTTTGCGTATGAGGACGATGAATCGGGGAAAGTCGTGGAATGGAGCTGTGGTTGAGGCTCACTGATTTAGCTTTCTCCGCGGCGGGGAAGCGGCGCAGATTACTTTGCATTGCAAAGTGCAAGCGCCTAAAAATTGCCGCTGATTGCAGCGGCAAAATGTTAAAAGTTCAAATCTTCACTCAGCGACTAAACCAAAGTTGCGTCGTTCTTCTCTTTGTATCTGAGCTGCCAACATCATCCGAGCGTTGTGCCAAAATCCACTTTAGACGTATCGCTCCAAGCAATGATCTGAAAGTCTTGCGCCATCAGCCCTCGCGCGTGGCGCGGATCAGCGCTTCCATGTGATTCAGGTAACGCTCCAACGCGCGGCGGCCTGCGACTGTAAGGCGATATTCGGTTTTCGGCAGCCGGCCGGCGAAAGACTTCGTGCAAACAATGTAGTTGGCTTCTTCCAGCTTGCGAGCGTGAACGCTTAGATTGCCGTCAGTCGTTTTGAGCATGGCCTTCAGCTCGTTGAAAGTAAGTTCGCGGTTGACAGCGAGCGCACTGACGATGCCCAGACGTACGCGCTCATGGATGAGCCGGTCGAGATCGGCGGGAAGCGCTTCAGACTGCGTCGGCGCGGAGCCAGAAATTGCTTCGCGATCTTTTGCGCGCTGAAAGCGCTCGTCTCGAGCTGTGGATGATTTCGCCATATTTACGTCCTTTTCGCTTACTTCCCATCGCGTGTTGCTCTATCTCTTTCATCCTCCGTGACGACGGGCAATCCAGAAACCGAAAGCGATCTGCAATGCACCAAAGCCGAAGGCCATCAGGGCGTCGCCCCAAGCGGCGGGTGAGACCAGCGCGATCGCTCCTGTGGTCATGAGGCAGATGCCCATCACTGGAACCACGCGCACAGAAAAGGCTCCTCCAGTGACGATGGCGGTGCCGTAGAGAAGCAGCCAGACAGCAGGAAGTGTGGACGCTGCGCCAGCGTTAAACAGGGCGAAGGTGAGAAGTCCGCCGACGATGATTGGCGGGGCGAAGCTCAACAGAAATTTTCTGCCTGGACCGGAGAAGAGCGCCGCATTAGCGCGATGAGCTTTTGTGGCGGCAGTGGCCGCGGCGATGGCAACGGCTACGAATGCTTCTGCGAGCCAGACACTTAGCCACGCTTTCGGCGAGTGTTGGTGAGAGGCGGCAATGGCTGCCCCGATCGCGGTAAAACCCATGGCCACGCCACCCCAGCCAGGCACGGCGGTGAATTCTGCCGCGCGCTCCATGGTTTCGCGGATATAGCGGAGGTGATCCGCGGCGCGAGCGTCAATGGGAATGGGTGCGCGTTTTGGGGAGTGGAGAGGAGATGAGGCCATGACGGGGAAAGAATAAGAGCAGGAGTGACAGCTGTCAAGTACTTTGTGTTATAAAGTCGAATCGTTTACGAAGCCTGAATGGTCGGCTGCCTATCGTTTCAGCTCACTTCGTTGGTTGTGCATGAAATTAAATCTAAACCTGCACCCTTAACTGCAAAGGGTGCGGCACCCGCAATAAGACTCCAGCACCATTGCGTGCCGCTGGCCAAGTAGTGGCGAGTGAGGTCGGAGATTGTGGATACGGTTAGCGGCGGGGGTAGCGGCCCATCAGGGAGTTCCAGCGGATTTGGAAGACATCGACGAACATCTGGAGGGAGTCGCGCATCATGTTCACTTTTGTCGCTGGGCTGTGACCCCAGCGTACCGGGATTTCGATGGAACGGAGACCGTGGTGGCGCGCGAGATACAGGAGTTCGGGGTCGAAGCCAAAGCGTTCGATGGTTTGCTGCTCAAAGATGAGTTTGCATTCCTCGCGGCGAAAAGCTTTGAAGCCGCATTGGGTGTCCACAAATGGCAGGCGCAGGATGATGCGAACTAGTTTGTTGAAGATGATGCCGGCGAATTCGCGAAACGGTGATTCGTGAACGGAGATGAGGCTCCGATCGACCGCGCGAGAGCCGATAGCGACTTCGTGATCCTTCATGGCAGGCAGAAGCTTTTCGACTTCGTCGATGGGAGCGGAAAGGTCGGCGTCGGTGAACAGGACGATGCGACCGGCGGCTTCCTGCATGCCGTGGCGAACGCTGTAACCTTTACCGCGATTTTGTCCGTTGCTGATAACGCGAAGAGATGGGATTTCAGAGCGAAACGACTCGCCTACAGCGATGGTTTTATCTTTCGAGCCGTCATCCACCACGATGACTTCGACATCGCGACTGGACGAGCGGAGATAGGCGGCAATGGCCTTCAGGGTGGCTGGGAGACGAAGCTCCTCGTTGTATGACGGGATGACGATAGAGAGTTCCGGCGCGCTGGCGCTCATCGAGACCTATGATTCCTTCCAACCGTAGGCGCCAACGAGCGGCACGAACCGGCAAGGTTCCAAATCGATCTTTCGAAACGTACCATGCTCCCGAAGTATAAGTTGCAATTGCTGATTTTCGAGGTCGCCAACTGGTACAACCATGCGCCCGTCAGGGGATAGCTGCGCGAGCAGAGGCGCTGGCGGCGTGGGGGCAGCCGCGGAAATGATCATGGCATCGAATGGCGCAAGCTCGGGTAGACCCAAGGTCCCGTCCCCGCAGTGAACGTGAACATTGGTATAGCCGAGCCGTGTGAGGCGTTCCGCCGCAGCGGCAGCCAGGTCTGAGCGATATTCGATGGCGAAAACCTCCTTAGCCAGATTGGCGAGAATGGCCGCCTGGTAGCCACAGCCGGCGCCAACTTCGAGGACGCGCTCGCTGCCCGTGAGACGAAGGGCAGCGGCTATAGCCGCGACAATATACGGCTGCGAAATCGTCTGACTTTCCCCGATGGGAAGGGGCACATCCTCATAAGCGCGATAGCGGAACTCCGCGGGCACAAACTCGTGTCGCGGAACCGAAGCCATGGCTTTCAGTACAGCAAGGTCTTTGATTCCGCGGCGGCGCAGTTGGTTTTCGACCATGGTACGGCGATCCGCGAGATATTCTTCGGCGGACCGCTCGCTTTGACCCGGCTGTGGTATCAAGCGCAAATCATCAGAGTGATTCATGGCTGCCCAAAGTGCGACAAGTTAAGTTGAGGCGGGCGTAAACAGGTCCGGCAGAGCCAACTATTGGACTCACTTGGAAGCATAAGCGGCTGCGTGTTTGCGCCAGGCGTCCGTTCGAAGAATCTCCTCGATTTGGGCAAGCGCGAAGTCGCATTCGTCTTCGCGATTGTAGAAATGCGGTGAAAAGCGAATGCCTGCTTTGGGGCGATAGTCACACAGAATTTCACGCGCCAGCAGTTCGCGGCAGACTTCGTAGGCGTGTGGGCAGTCGATCGAGACTGTGCCCGCGCGTTCAGCAGCATTTTGCGGCGTGTTGACAGGCCAGCCGCGGCCTTGCGCTCCTTCCAGGAGCCGCGTGGTCATCCGAATGGATTTTTCCCTGATGCTGTGAATACCAGCACGATTCAGGATTTCCAGGCCGGGCAAACAAGCATGCAGCGCTGGAATTTGCGGCGTGCCGTTGAGGTAGCGATAAGAGTCCTCACGCGCATCGATGGCGCCGGGCTCGAAGCCAAATGGGCGCCGATGGGCGCTCCAGCCCGTGAGCGCGGGGCTGAGCCTGGAGCGAAGATCTTCGCGGACATAGAGGTAGGCGACACCTGGGCCGCCGCAGAGCCATTTCAGAACGCCACCCACGGCGAAGTCAGCGCCAAGAGCGCGAACATCAATCGGAACGGCGCCGGTAGCCTGGAACAAGTCGAGCACGACATGCGCCCCTACGCGATGAGCGCGTTCGATGATGGCGCGCGCGTCAACGATCCAGGAGCTGCGAAAGAGCACGAGGGAGATCGGAACGAGAAGTGTGTTCTCGTCGATAGCGGCCAGAAATTTGTCGAGATCGAAGCAAACTGGATCGTCGCTCGCGACCAGTTCGATACGCGCGCCCAGGCGGCGTTGCCCATGGTAAAAATATTGGATCGATGGAAATTCGAGATCGGTCATCACCACTTTGTTGCGCGGCCCGCGAAAGTCAAAGCAGGAGGAAATGATGGCCTGCGTAATGGTGACGTTCTGGTGCAGGGAGATCTCGCCCGTTTGTGCGCCGATTAGGGGAGCGATTTTATCGCCGGCGTCGACGGCCATCTCCCACCAGCCTTCTTCCCACGCGCGAACTCCTCGATTATTCCACGCATCAGCGTAGGCGTGCAGCGTGTCGTAGACGCCGCGCGGCATCGCGCCGAGGGAGTTGCTGTTCAGGTAGGTGGTGCGGTCGAGAATCGGAAATTCAGCGCGATATTTGAGTAAGTCGTCCATGGCTCGGGTCTCAATGTGACACGGGAGAGTGGCGAATTCCAGCCTTCCTTCGGACACGGCTCTTCGCAAGGTCAGGTCGGCGGATAGCGGCCAGAGGCAACTGAAATCGGGGCGAGACACTGTTTTGCTACTCCTGTACGGAAGTACGATGGCCGGACGTACGGGGCCGAACGGACGGTAAAGTCCGGAACATGCCTGTCCTTCTCACCAACTGTGTTTCTGTCCTGCAATTCCCGACAATTGGGTAGCGGCGAAGACAGTCAAAGAGCCGCGGAGGAAAGAAGTCATGAAGGCCTTTTTGGCGTTGGTTGCTATCTATGTTGCAGCGTTTCTTGTCGCCACGCAGGGCGCGACGCAGAATGCGGTGGAGGCTTCGTCGAACGGGCAAGGCCCGGCCACCGAGGTTCGGATCGATGCGGGGAAGCGGGCGGATATCCGTTCGCTGATGGAAGTGGTGGGTGCGCGCGATGAAATGCGCCAAGCCACAGCGCGACAAACCGAAGAATTCCGGGACAACCTGGTATCTGCTCTCCCTTCGCAACAGCGCGACCAGGTGGTGACTACGCTGGTGAGCGACTACCAGAAGAAGTTCCATTCGGAAGCGCTCAGCGAACAGATCGTAGCGATCTACGACAAACATTTCACCGACGATGAGGTCAAGGGCTTGCTGCAATTCTACAGCTCGCCCCTGGGACGCAAATTTGCGGCGGAGATGCCCAAGATCGCCGCTGAGGCGCAGGCTGCCAACCGCGAGGAAGGCACGCGCACAGCTACAGAAGTCGTGCAGCAATTGCCCGAGCAGAAATCCGCAGCGCCGGTGGAGGCGAGCCTGAGGCCTGCCAACCCTATGCACGAGCAATCCCGGCGGCAACAAAACTTGACGCAACCCGAAACACTGGCCAGCGCGTCTCAACCGTGACGAGCCGGTAGACGAGTACAGTATTTCTGCCGGCGGGTGAGGCTGATGTGGGCCTCACCCGCCGGTTCTTTTTTGGACCGCCGCGTGTTGTGTCCACGACGCGAAGGCAAGACGCTTTTGCTGCTTTAGCTCAGACACAGTGACGGCAGCTCGAAGCTCTGCGGTATGGAGGATGCGATGCGGAAATTGGTACTTGGGTGTGCGCTACTGACGGGCGGGATCGGCCTTGTTGCTCAGGCGCCCACGATGCACGTAAGCGCGAAGGAACGCGCTGCCACACGCGAACAAGCCGCCACGGCGGCGAAGAAGCCGGCTACTCCAGCCGCCAAGATCGATCCCACTAAAGAAGCGGAGATCCGCCAGCTGATGGAGGTGACCGGTGTAAATGTGCTTGGCGATCAGTTAATGACTGCCGGGATTGCACAGTTCCGCGCCAACGTGCTGGAGGCAAGGCCAGACGATCCACGCGCAAAGCAATTTGCCGATGCATTTGCAGTGCGATTTCAGAAGCATTTCGATCCGCACAGCGTCATGGAAACGGTGATTCCCATCTATGACAAGCATCTTTCCAGCGAGGATTTGCGGGCGCTGCTGGACTACTACAAATCGCCTTTCGGGCAGCGGATGCTAAAGGTGCTGCCGGAGGTGGCGCGCGATTCGCAACTCGCCGGATTGTCGCTGGGACAAAAAGCTGCGGACGAGGCGATGGAGGACTTGAAGGCCGAATATCCGGAATTCGTGCAGACGCAGAAAGAGGAAGAGAAGCAAGCCGCGCCACAGCAGTAATCTGGCCTAGACAAATTGCCTCATCGCCTCGTCGACTATGGAAAGCGCTTCTTGATCTTGATATCGATGCCGAAGGTGCCGTTGTAATCGCGTAGCGCGACGATCGAGATATTGCGATTGACGTTGTACTCCACTTGAATCACCTGCTCCTGCGTGGAACCCACGTTGGAGACGTAAGTGATAGTCATATTGCGCGTAACGCGCTGCTGTACGGTGACACGCGCGGCCGCGTTCTGGTTCGAACCGGTGGAACCCACCGTCGTCAGTGCCGGGTCAACGCGGAAATTGGTAATCCCGAATAATTTCTCCAGCCTCCCACCTACCTGACTTGAGACCGCTTCCGATAACAGCGCCGAAGCTCCGGCCGTCGAAGTTTGCGTGTTGCCGGCGCTGCGCGCGGTGCCTTCCGCGCTGGTTTGACCGAGAGCGAGCAGGGTGACGATGTCATTGCCGGGGAGGGGCGGATCGGAGCGATAGGCCAACGTCAGCTTGCTGGAAGGCCCCGTGAAATTCAGCGTGATTTCATACTGCTGAATGGTGGTCGTAGCTTCGACATTGATCACCGGATCAAGTCGAAACGGATTGGAAAAATTGATATCGCCGCGAGCTACGCGATAGCGGTTTCCATGGAACAACAATTCTCCGGAGAGAACGTGAATGTGACCCAGCATGATGGGGTGCTCCCAGGTTCCTCGTACACGAAGAGCCGCTTCGGCTTCGAGTTCCGCGCCGGGCCATTGCATGCGCGCGTCAGGCGTGGAGACCGCTTCGATATCGAACTGCAGATTGCGCAGGAACGTCGAGCTGGTGGACGGAGCGGCGATATCTTCTTTCGTGGATATCAGTGAGCCGGCAGCTTCGAGGCCTTGCGTAAGCGTGACGCGCTCGATGGTGACGCGGCCACTGAGCAAGCCGCCATCGGTAGTGCCGGTCAGGCGCAGCGTACCGGCTGTGAGCCAACTCATACCCTCGGGATAACGAATGCGCGTGGAGTCGCTGCGTGCAGAAATGTCGTAGCGAATAGGCCGCTCGGTATAGTTGACCGTGCCGGTTAGATGCAGTGTGCCCCCGCCCGCTTGCGCAGTGAGATTGTCGAACTGGATGCGAGATGCGTCGACGAAGAAGTCGCCTTGGATTGCGCTGAGGCCAGTCGGAAAATCGGCTACGCGAGCCGATGCGCTTTCGATGTGAATACGACCGGTGACGCGTGGACTGTCGAGCGTGCCTTCGAAGATGCCATCAATTTGCGCGGAGCCCGTACTGGTGATCGATGGAACCAGGCTGGAGAGCAGCCGAAGATCCAGGGCGCCATTCAAACGCATGTCAAGCACGCGGCGCTCGGTGAACTGCGCTTTTCCGGAAACGACGAAGTTCGTGTTAGGGCCCTTAAAGGCGGCTGATTCAATTTCCAGATTGTCGTGAGATGAACGGAAGCGCACCGGGCCGACGTTCTCGAGTTGCAAATTGGCGTACGTCAGCGAAAGATGCGAGAAGTTCGCGTCCACGATTAACGTTTCGGGCTGACGGAGATTTCCTTTTACCCCGATCTCGCCTTCGGCTTTGCCGTGACCGTTGAATTGGTTCAGGTGCAGCGCGCTCAGAAGAAAAGGATCGAGATTGATGTCCTTGATCGACACTTTGCCGTCGAGCGGAAAGGGATCGGTTAGTCCGAGCGTAATGTTGCCGGAGAGTTCGCCGATGCTCATGGCCGAGCCGAGCTTGAGGCGCGCTGTGTGGCCATCCGAGCTGAGGTTACCGTCGAAGCTGCCGATTACCGCTTGCCCGACACGCAAATCCACAACACGGAAGGTGCCGTCGGCTTGCGGCGCAGTCGCCAGCCCGCTGGCTTTGACGCGGAAGGAAACTTGACCGTCCACGGGGAAGCGCGAAGTTTGCAATTTTTCAAAGTTGGAAAGCGGCAGAGATGCGCCGACAAGATCGACGGCGATTGTTTTGTCGGCAAAGGTGTAGCCAGCCGTTCCCGTGACCACGCCCGCTCCGCGTCCCGCTTCTTTGCCGGGAGCGAACAGGCGCAGTTCGGCATTGCTGATGCGCGCTTCGAACGGTGTAACGATGAGCTGGCCGCGCAGACGGTTGAACAGCACTCCATATACATCGCCATCAGCCAGATCGAAAAGGCTGGAGATAAACGGGTGTGCGCGCGTGCCGCGGCCGTGGAATTGTCCCGACAATTGCCCGCGCACGGGATAAGACATGCCCATGAGTTGCTGTAGCGCTTCCACCGGCGTGGATTGGATGGTGGCGTCGGCGGAAAAATTACTGTCCGGCAGAAAACTCCAGTCGGTCAAGAAAAGATTCAGTTCGATTTCGCTGTTCACGCCGCCGCGCTGCACCCGGCCGCGAGCCAACGTGAGCTGTTCGGGCGAATATGTCAGATCGCCCTCGACAGCATCCAGCGTCCAGTCTTCGTAGCGCACGTTTTCACCGCGGATGTGGCCGATGAACAGCGGACCCGCAGAGGGGCCGACGATGCGGCCGTCCCATTTGGCATTCCCGGAAATAACCTTGATAGCGTCAGGCGAGTTTGGCGCGGCATCGCGCACGGAGTTGATGAAGTCGCGATAACTTTCTAGCGCGCCGGTATCGAAGCGCACATCGAGCGAAGTCTCGCGTGGTGCGAGCGTCCCGGTAATGGAGCCGCGCGTTTCGGGCGTTTCGAAGTCGCCGGCCATGATGTCGAGGGTCTCGGTGTCGTAGCGGTAGCGAATTTCCCATTCGCCATCGACTGGAATGTGGCCCGCAGGCACTTCTTCGGGCGAATTCCACTGCATCTTCGCGGTGATAACGAAGTGCTCGAAGCCGGCGGTCCAGGTTTCCACGGTATCCGCGGAGATCAGCGTATCCCAGTGCAATTCGTCGGCAGGAAAACCGGGGTGCTCGATGTCGGGAAGTACGCCGCCGAGGTGCGCGCCCTCCACGTGAGTGTCAGCTCGGAAGAGCAGGCCGTTGAAGCGCAGCGTGATGCGGCCTTTCACCGTGCCGCCGTAAGCCACGGCAACAAAGTCGGGAACTTCCAGGCCCTTGTTATCGATGCGCACGCTGCCTCGGCTGGACAGACCTTTGGCATGGTAGATGGGCCTGTAATCGAGATTGATGTCGTGCCCTGAGTAGGCGCCGGTGCCCTTGAACTGCCCGTTCGCGTAGGTGGCTTCGCCTCGAAAATCAGCCAATCCAGTGGGCGTTTCTTGCGATCGCAGCGTCTCATGAAGGTCGAGCAGATTGATCCAACCACGATAGCGGAACGTCCATTGTGGATTCGTGAAATCCCGCATTTGCACCTGGGCGTCCAGGCGCGACCGCGCGGCGTTCACAACAACTTGTTCCACCGTGAAACCGTCGCGCAGCACAGTAAATTTTGCCGCCACATTCATGGGCAAAGGCAGAAATCGGCTGGCCGTAAATTGGAAAGCCTTCCATTCGAATGTTCCCAGGTACGATGGGCGCTCCGCGCTGCCACCGCCGACCAGCATCAAGTGCATGTCGCCGCCTTCGACTGCGAGCGGCTTCCCTACATCGTTGTAAAGGACCCAGCCGTTTTCAATCTGCACGCGTCGTACGCGCAAATCGACGAGCGTTTCGGTATCCACTTTCTTGCGCGTTCCGGATGTGCCCGGTAATCGCAGATTCATCAAACCGTTGCGCTCGACTCGAATGTGAACCAGCGGATGCTTCACGTAGAGCTCATCCAGTGAAATCTTGCGTCCCCAGAACGAATCGATCCGGGCGCTGGCACGCACCTCCTCGGCTGCAAACAGCGCCTCTGTGCCGGCCGGTTCGCTGCCGTGAATCACCAACCCCTTTAAGGTCGCTTCCAACGAAAGCCAGCGAATTGAAATCGCGGCGAGATCCACTCTCGTGCCGGTGGCGCCTTGCAAGCGGCGTATGACATATCTCTGAATCAGTGGATTGCCGGCGCCGCTGCCGAAAAATCCGATCACCGACAAAATCGCGATGACCGCCAGAACCCACGGCGTGTGGATCACCCAGTTCCAGATAGGGTGGCGGCCTTCGCGCTTCATTTCGCGCTCGCTTCCAGGAATTTCTCCACCCGAAGTCGGCTGCGGCTTTCGTTGAGCCAACGTTCGGCCTGTTCGTTGATGCTGCGCTGGATCAGTGCTTCGTGAATGTAATCACGCGCAGTGTCCAGGCTGGGCGCAGCCTGGCCGCGCTCTTGCGCCCGCGGCACGACCGCTTTTTCGTAAAACTCCTGCACATCCTTGGAGTCCACTCTGGCCGAAGGACGAAATCTCGAATCCAGATAGTTGCTGAGATACAGCTGGGCGGCGACCATCGTTTTGATTTCGCCGTCCGTCAATCCGATCTGTTCCTTGCGGGTCTCAAATTCGACGGCGGATGTGAACGATTTCTGCACTCGCTCAACCCCGGCGTTGATGTCCGCATCGGAGGGATGCGGGAACTGCGCGGTGTCCGCCTCGTTGCGCACGATCCACTGATCGATGAGCCGGTCGAGAATTTGCGCGTCGTTTTCGGCTTTGCCTTCCACCAGCTGTTGATAACGGGCTAGCGCGCGGATGTCGCTCAACAAAATGATGTCGCTCTCAACGCGCGCAGCGATGCGATCGATCACTTCCTGAGCCGAGGACTGGAGCAGCAGGAGTGAAGGGATGCGCGCTCGCCGCGAGCACGCCAGCTACAAGCAGTCCGAAAATGCGTGGGCGGTAGTTCAAAATGTCGATCCCAGGTTGAAAAATATCTGGAAGCCGGGAAGCCGCGTGGCTTTGAATCCGTTTTGGCCATCAAGGCACAGAGGATTGCCGTTGGAGCAAATCGGAGAAACAAATTGAGGGCGATTGATGGGAAATCCCAAGTCGATGCGGATGGGCCCGACCGGCGTGGAATACCGGAAGCCGATTCCCACGGTATGGGAAAAATAATTCAGCTCATTGGTGCAGTTGAACAGGCACGCTTTCGGATTGGCCGGATCAAAAATTGGCTTTGGTGGCGAGGCACGGAAAGTGATGCGGCTCACGCGACTGTAGACATTCCCGCCGTCGTAAAACAGTGCACCACCCAAAGCCGTTCCGATGAACGGTAACCGCATTGGAAAACGTAATTCCTGATGTAATTCAAGCAACGCCTGGCCGCCGACCGGAAAGCCAGCTGAGTCGCGCGGTCCAGCCTGGTTCAGCGCGAAACCGCGCAACGACGTGCCGCCTCCGGCAAAGAATCGCTCTGGGAGCGGGATCAGTCGAACCGTCGTGGTTTGCGGCGGGAAAGTCAATGAGACAGAGTCGCGATACGGTTGCAAGATTCCGATGCGCAGGGCTCGCGCGAAGCTGAATTTTCGTGCGATCGGGTGATACGTGGAATTCTGAAAGAAGAATCGCAAGAAACTCGCGCTGGAGCCGATCCCGGTATCCGCGATCCCAAAATCAGCGCTATTGAAGCTGCCTTTCGTGGCATCGGCAGGGTTGTCGCGACGGTCGCGCGCCCACGTTACTCCAAACTGCGAAACCAGCGTGGGTTGTTCGAACAGCGGAATTTCTTCTGGCGAAACGGTAGTATTCAAATTCGAAACGAGAACTTTGCGAAAGGTATAGCGATACGCCAAAGTCGTTAAGCGCGTCAGCTGGTCGGTTAGCTGCACCGAACCCTCATAACGGGTTTGCGTGAATGTATTGATGTCTTGCGTTTTTTCCGTATACGCCGTCGCCTGGAACGTGTACTGGGGCTTTGCAAACGTGTTCGGATCCGAATACACCAATAGCGCGCGGTCTTCAATGGTGCTGGCGCGCAGTTTTAGCGACAACGAATCGCCGCGCCCGGTAACATTGAGTTTGCTGATCTCGAAAATCCCTCGAACCGCCGCCTGAACCTGGCTGCTAGTCGGATCGTTGCTGCTGGCCAGGCGTTGGACTTCAAATCCGCCTCCGTAAGCAATGGTGTAGCGCTTGGCTTCTTCGACCAACACAACCACGTCTTTGTTTTTGTCTGTTCCGGTGGGGTTTTGCGGCTCGATGGTTACGCGATTGAAGATCCCGAGGTTGTAAAGTTTTCGCTGCGAGTCCACCACGTCGCCTTCGCGCAAAGGCGCATCTTTCTTGACGCTGATTCCCCGCCGGATCACGCCCGGACGTGTGTGCTCGTATCCTGCGATCAAAATATTTCGTACCCGCCGCTGCTGGCCTTCTTCAATGTGATAAGTCAGCTGCACCAGACTTCCGCGAAAGTCGCCGCCGTCTCCATTCTTGGTCTTGTGATTCTTCCCGTTGCTTCCCTTTGTCGCTGGAGTTTCGCTGCTCTCCGCCACCGGTGTCGCAGTTGGCGCTTCCGCAGCGACCGGGTCCGCCGTGGCCGTGAAACGGGCATCAGGAAATCCTTCGTTGTAATAAATAGCCAATATATTGTCGCGATCGGTGGCCACCAGGAATTCCGAATACGGCTGGCCCGGCGTCGATCCGCTCACTCCCAGCAAATAATCTTCGGTCAAATTGTGCACACCTTCGATCTTCAGCGAAGCCACTCGGGTCTGCTTCCCTTCGTCTACGACATACTTCACGAACAGGTCGCCTTCTTTTCCTCCGTAGTTGTCGAGCAACTGCCCATCAACCTTGGCCTGTTGGAAACCGTTTGCAAGGTAGAGATTCTGCAGCGCGTCTCGGTCTACCTCCACCATTCGGCGGCTGAAGCGTTCACGCACGCCAAACGCCTTGACCACCAGTTGCAGGCGGTTGCGCAGCAATTCGGTGCTGAAATAATGATTCCCGGTGATTTCGAATCCGAGAAGCCGGTGACGCTCGCCTCGTTCGATTGTGTAGGTGATGACTTCTTCCGCGCCTTTGGCTCCCCGCTTCTGCTCTGTTTCTTGCGTGGTCGTGGTGTAGTCAACGCTTGCATCGAAATAACCTTCACGTTCCAGACGTTCGCGAATATTGCGCTTTCCCTCTTCCAGCAAGTCCGCGTCTACCGCTCCTTCCTGGTACACGGGCACGAGCTTCTTCATCTCGCCTGCTGAGAATTTTGCGCCGGCTACCACGATGCGAACGCGCGGCCCCTCCGTTACATCGAGCTCCAGTGGGATGGTGTTTTTCGCCGCATCGTAATCTCCGCGACGCACCACCGCACGGGCGTTCAGGTGCCCTTTCTTCACCAGGAACTTGCGGATGCGTTCGGTGCCGCGCTGCACGCGCGCGGACGTAATCGCAGTCTTGGCTTTCATCCGGAGGCCGCGCAGGATGTCCGCATCGGAATACTCCGTCCCGTTTTTCAAACGCACATCGCCGACGCGCGCACGAGGGCCGGATTTCACGTGGACGACAATATCCATCTGCCGCGTTTCTTGCTGCGGGATCATCTCCGCAGAAACTTCGGAAGCGTATAGGCCTTCGTCGTGAAGCGCGTCACGGAGTCGCGCCAGTCCTTCGTCCACTAGATCCTTCCGATATGGCTGCCCCAATGACCATTGCAGAGCCGCAGCCGCCGACGCATCGCTAGGTGGAGACGTGAGTCCCTGGATCACCACTCGGTTGAAGAAAAGTTGTTCGCGGACGACAAAGTCGATCCGTACGCCACCATTCGCGGGTGATTCCACGGCGCGAACGTCGGCATAGTCTCCGGTGCGAAACAAAACGCGCAGCGTTTCCGCTACCTGAGTGCGATCCAGCGGTTTGTCGATTTGAATTGGGAGCCCGCCCGACGGTTCGGGCAGGACCTTTCCGCCTTCGTTAACGATGCGAACCGACACCACGGTGGGCGCACGATTTTGCACTGGCTTTTGGACACCCGGGACACCCGTCTGCCCCGCAGAATGGGCCGCGGTCGCCGTTTGCGGATGTGCGTACGCGCATGCCGTCCCCGACAGGAGGGCGAGCACCGCAATTCCTCGCAAACCATAGCCACGACTCGCTTTCATGCTTCCTTTCGCTCAGACGAAGGGTAGCACACGGGCGTTGCCTGCCCCGCGAACTTTGGCGCTATGATGAAGCGTTGTGGGCGACAGGAAGCGCCCTTCCGTGGACGATTCTCTGCGGCAAAAATATTCCCGCCAAATCTTGTTCAACGGCATCGGCATCGACGGACAGGAGCGGCTCCTGGCATCGAGCGTGGTCGTTGCGGGTTGCGGCGCGATTGGCGCGGCGACCGCAGGTTTGCTCGTGCGCGCGGGCGTTGGGCGTGTACGCGTGATCGACCGCGATTTCGTGGAGCCGTCGAATCTGCAACGCCAGACACTTTTCGACGAGTCCGACGCGCGCGATGCGCTGCCAAAAGCCATCGCCGCCGAACGCAAGCTGCATGCCATCAACGACAGCGTCGCCGTCGAAGGAATCGTCGCAGATATAAACCCGACAAACGCCGCGGAGTTGCTCACCGGTTTTGATCTGATCCTCGACGGCACCGATAATTTTGAGACACGCTACCTTGTCAACGATTTCGCAGTGAAGGTCGGCAAGCCCTGGATATACGCGGCCGCCGTGGCGGGCTACGGCCTAACGATGGCTGTCCGCCCCGGCATTACCGCCTGTCTCGCCTGCCTGCTCGGATCCAATGGCAACGCTCAGGGCCACGGCCTGGAGGAAACCTGCGACACCGTCGGCGTTCTCGGGCCGATCGTGAATTTGATTGCCTCGCTCGAAGTAACCGAAGCCTTGAAGCTGCTCGCCGGACGGGAACACGCGCTGCATGGCCGCCTCATTTCCTGCGATGTTTGGAGCGGCCGCTTCCAGTCCGTTCGCCTTGCCCGCCATCACGCCTGCCCGGTTTGCGTTCGCCGTGAATTTGCGCATCTCGATGGAGAAGCTCAGCCGCACATCACCATGTGCGGCCGCGACTCCGTGCAGATCCACGAACGCGGCCGGAATCTGGATCTGGCCGTGCTCAAAAATCGCCTGGCAGTCACAGTGGATGACGTGCGGCAAAACGACTTCCTGCTGCGCTTCCGCGTTGCAGGCTACGAGATGACCGTTTTCTCCGATGGTCGCGCGATTTTCAAGGGCACCACGGATCCCGCCGTCGCGCGTTCGCTCTACGCCCGCTATATCGGCGCCTGAATTGGAATGCGAAAACCAAATGGATGTTCAGCGAGGAGTTGGCACTCGGCCGTAAGACGAGCGCATCGATGCGCGATCGATGTTCTCGCGCAGGTTCATCAGTGTCAGAAATGTGCTCAGGATGCGGGCTTTCAGGTCGTCGGTAAGAGGCAGCCCGCTGGTTGCCACGCGCGCCAGCGTCCCGCCATTTTCAGAAATGAAGGTCAGAATTTCTTTCTGCCGCTCGTGAGGAGTATTTCCCAGTGCGGTTTCCCGGCGCATCGCGGCGCAGCCCGCTTCCAGCGACAGCGTGAAATGCAACACACACACCTGCTGCTCGGCAAGAGCCGGCGGCGCGTCGTTCTTGCATCCCGGAGTTTGGCAGCGTGTGCCCATGGCCCTGAGGCGCTATCTGAATAGGTAACAATACTTCGCCGGCAAAAGCCAGCAATCTAGCGCGGACTGATGTTGAATCCTGCATCAGCCTGTCAGGGCAAAAATTACGTTGACATCTTTCTAAGCGTGTGTATAAAAATACACAGCGCTGCATAATTGCAGAAGCTATGAATACGGCGAAAACATTTCGGCACGGCCAGATCCTGAGATTGATCACCGGCGCGCGCATTTCCAACCAGGAAGAGCTGCGCCGCCGCCTGGCCGCGCAAAAGCTCCGCGTCACGCAGGCTACCTTGTCCCGAGACTTGCAGGAGCTTCGCCTGATCAAGACGCATGAAGGATACAGGCAGGAAACGGCGCCGGCGGAAGAAGCCTCGCCCCTGCTTCCACTAGCCCGCGCTCTCGGTGAGTTTTTGTCCGACATTCGCCCGGCGGAGAATCTGCTGGTGCTGAAGACGCCTCCCAGCGGCGCGCAGCCCTTGGCTGCTGCGGTGGACGGCTCAAAATTTCCAGAAATCGCCGGCACCATCGCTGGCGACGACACCGTGCTGATCATCACGCCTGACAAGAAGTCCCGTGAATCGCTGCAGAAGCGCATCGAATCGCTGGTCACTCGGCCGCTCCGCGGGCGCGTCTAGAAAAATGCGTCATTCAAACCAAGTCGCCGTGGTAGGTGTCACCGGTTATACCGGATTTGAGTTGGCGCGCATTCTTCTGCGCCATCCGAATGTCGTAAATCCGGTCTTCTATGTGCGCGACACTGGAGGCGCGAAGTGCCTCGCGGAGATGTTTCCGCAGCTTCGCGGTATGGGCGAAGCTCCGCTGCGCCAGCTTTCGGTGGACGCCATCAAGCAAAGCAGCGCCGGCACGGCGTTCCTGGCGACGCCACATGAGGTTTCCGCCGAAATCGCGCCGGAGCTCGTTGAGGCCGGGCTGCGCGTCATCGATCTCAGCGGCGCGTTCCGCTTCAAGTCCGCGCACACATTCAAATCCTGGTACAAGCTTCCTACTCCTCACGAAAGCTATCTTAGTGAAGCCGTCTACGGCCTTCCCGAGCTTTATCAGCAAGAGATCGCAAAAGCGCGCCTCATTGCCAATCCCGGGTGCTACTCGACCAGCGTGATCCTCGCCGTTCGTCCGCTTGCCGATGCCCATCTCATCGCCGATGGCAGCAGCGTCGTATGCGACTGCAAGTCCGGCGCCAGCGGAGCCGGCAAAGAGCCGCGGCGCGATCTGCACTTTGTGGAGTTGGACGAAAATTTCAAGGCCTACAATCTCTTCGCACATCGGCACACGCCCGAAATTCTCGATCACACCGGTCTGCCTGAAGATCGCGTCATCTTCTCCACGCATCTGCTGCCGCTCGCGCGCGGAATTCTTTCCACCATTTACATCACGCTCACCCAGCCACAAAGCGCGGATGCTATTGAGTCGGTGTATCGAAAGTTCTATGCCGGAGCGAAAAATGGTGCGCATCTGGCCCGCGGGCTCGCTGCCGGAGTTGCAGCACGTTGCGCACACCAATTTCGCCGATATTGGCTTCGCGCTCGACGCATCCGGTCGCCGCCTGATCGTCGTTTCTTGCCTCGACAATCTTGGCAAGGGCGCCGCGGGGCAAGCCGTGCAGAATTTTAATCACATATTAGGCATCGAGGAGCACATCGCACTGCAATGAGAACTGTAATCAAACTTGCTGGAGCGCTGCTCGAAGATGAACCGCTCGTGCGTTCTTTGGCCGGACAGATCGCTGCGCTCGCGCAACAAGGCCGCGAAATCCTCGTAGTTCATGGCGGTGGGCGCGTGTTCACCGCCACGCTCAAGCGCATGGGCATCGAGAGCAAATTCGTAAACGGCCTGCGCGTAACCGATCGTGAAACGCGCGATGTCGCCGTGATGGTTTTTGCCGGCCTGCTGAATAAGCGCCTCGCAGCGGCGATTTCCGCACAGGGCCAACCCGCCATCGGCATCTCGGCCGCCGACGCTAAATGTTTTCTCGCCGAACCGATGTTTCACAACGACGTTGAAGGGAAACTCGGTTTCGTCGGTTATCTCACCGGACTGAACGCCGAATTTTTGCAGTCGCTATGGCGCGAAAATCTTTTGCCTGTCGCTGCGTGTCTCGGCCTGGGCCCTGACAACGAGCTGTACAACATCAACGCCGATCACATGGCCGCTGCATGCGCTGAATATCTCGACTCCGATCAGCTGATTTATCTGACCGATGTTGCCGGCGTACTTGACGGTGACAAAGTCATCTCTGCCATCGCGTGTGAAGACGTCGAGCGGCTCGTGCAGGCGCGTGTCGTCTCCGGTGGGATGGTTCTCAAGCTGGAAGCGGCGAAACGCGCGCTCGAAGGTGGCGTCCGCGAAGTTCTGATCGTTGGCGGCACTTCGCCAGACGCGGTGCTCCGTGCCGCCAGCGCCTCCGAGAATCTCACGGCCGAGCCGGTCATCAGCTTTGCGGGCACTCGCGTGCTGCGCGAGCCGCTGTCTGCGAAATCGGCGGTGACTTTCGCATGACGCGCGCCGCTCAAAAATCGAAGCCATCCTTGCGGTCTGCGAGCAAATCGAGGCTCGCGCCGAAACCCGCTGCCCACCGCGGCACGAAGCCCGACGCGCGCCTGGCCGATGCCGACAAATTCCTGTTGCCCACGTACAAACGCCCACCAATCCTGCTGACGCACGGCCGCGGCGCCTACGTTTACGACTCCACCGGCAAGAAATATCTCGATTTCCTCGGCGGCATCGCCGTCAACGCACTCGGCCACGCGCATCCCCGCATCGTCAAAACCATTCGCCGCGAAGCCCCGCGCGCCGTGCACTTCTCCAATCTCTACCACAATCCTTATCAAGGCCCACTCGCGCGCAAGCTCGCCGAATGGTCCGGCCTCGATCGCGTTTTTTTCTCCAACAGCGGCACCGAGGCGATTGAAGGCGCTCTAAAACTCGCGCGCCTTTACGGCCGCACGCCCGACGAGCCCGCCGCGACTCCCGCGAAAAAGCACCGCATTCTCGCCATGGAAAACTCATTCCATGGCCGAACGTTCGGCGCCGTCAGCGTCACCTGGACTGAGAAATATCGTATGCCCTTCGCGCCGCTCCTTCCCGGCGTCGAATTCGTCCGCTTCAACGACGTCGCCGATCTCGAATCGAAATTCGACGACACCGTCTGTGCTGTTTTGCTCGAGACCATCCAGGGCGAAGGCGGCATTCACGCCACCACGCCAAAGTTCTGGGATCGCGCTCGCGCCTTAGCCACCAAACACGGCGCACTGCTGATCGCCGATGAAATTCAGTGCGGTCTCGGCCGCACCGGCCGCTACTTTGCCTACCAGGCCTTTCAATCGAAGCCGGACATCGCCGTCATCGCCAAGCCGCTCGCCGCCGGCCTTCCCCTCGGCGCGATTCTCACCAGCGAAGCCGTCGCGGCACGCATCTCGCCCGGGCTTCACGGCACCACCTTTGGCGGCGGTCCGCTGATCTGCGCAACCGCGCTCGAAGCGCTCACGATCATCGAAGACGAAAAGCTTCTCGAAAACGTGCGCGCACGCGGCGCCGAAATCCGCCAGGGCATCGCCGCTCTCGTCAAAAAGTTCAGCTTCATCCGTGAAGTCCGCGGCGAAGGCCTCATGATCGGCGTCGAACTCTCCATCGAAGGCGGAGCATTCGTCGCCGAAGCCATGAATCGCGGCCTGCTGATGAACTGCACGCACGATTACACGCTGCGTCTACTCCCGTCTTTCATCATCACCAAAGCTCAGGTGCGCGATTTTCTTCGCGCCTTTGAGTCCGTCCTTGCATCAAATTCTGTTTCGAAATCCACGCCGGTTTCTCCGGAGAAGGAAAACTCGCCTCGCCTGGCTCATTCCGCTGGGAGGTAAAAGTAAAAAATGCCAACTGCGACTCTCACTGCAACCGCACCTATCCTGCTGGTCAACGACTTGCTCACTGGAGCCGAGTGGAGCCCCGCGCAAACGCGCGAACTCCTGCAACTCACGGCGGACATCAAGTCGCATCCCGAAGCGCTACGACGCCACGCTGCGCGGTAAGTTCCTCGCGCTGATCTTTGAGAAGCCGTCGCTCCGCACACGTGTCACCTTCGAGGTCGGCATTCAAAGCATGGGCGGCTCGGTCACTTTTCTCGATCATACGCAAGCTCGTCTCGGGGAGCGCGAATCTATCGCGGATGTCGCGCGCAACCTCGAGCGCTGGGTCCACGGCATCGTCGCGCGCGTCTACGAGCAGCGCGTGCTGGAAGAAATGGCTGCCAGCGCGGACATCCCTGTAATCAACGCGCTATCCGACAAATTCCATCCCTGCCAGGCGCTCGCTGATTTTTTCTCGCTCGAGGAAAAATTCGGCTCGCTGCGTGGATTCAAGCTCGCTTATGTGGGCGACGGCAACAACGTCTGCCACTCACTGATCTTTCTCGCCGCGCGCCTCGGCGTAAATTTGCGCATCGCCACTCCGGCCAATTACGCTCCAGAGCCGGAGGTTCTCGCCGAGGTAAAACGCACCGCTCGCGAGACTCGCGCCAAAATCGAGCTCTTCAGCGATCCGCGCGAAGCGGTCGCCGGCTCGCAAGGCGTTTACACCGATTCATGGACCAGCATGGGATTTGAAAAAGAGGAGAAAGTGCGGAACGCCGTGTTCGCCCCTTATCAGGTGAATGCGGAGCTGATGAGCCTCGCGGCTCCCGGCGCCGTGTTCATGCACTGCCTTCCGGCGCACCGCGGCGCGGAAGTCACGTCGGAAATCCTCGATGGGCCGCAATCCATCGTGCTCGATCAATCCGAAAATCGCATGTACGCGCAAAAAGCAATCCTGCAGGCCCTCTACGGCTAACCAGAGCCAGCCAACCACGCGCGCAACAATCGTAGTCTTAGACGAGAACCGTTGCGTTCGATCGCGGTCTCGCCGGCGCGACCATGTAGCGGCCGCCTTCCGAGGCGGGCGTCCCGGTGGTTGCCGTTCGCAAATAATATCTAACCCACAATCGAAAGGAACTTTGTGACCAAGCAGCAACTCCCGAAACCCAAAAAAGTCGTCCTCGCCTACTCCGGCGGCCTGGACACCTCCATCATCATTCCGTGGCTCAAGGAAAACTACGGCTGCGAAGTAATCGCCATGATCGGCGACGTTGGCCAGCAGGAAGATCTGCAAGCCGCGTACAAGAAAGCGCTCGCCACCGGCGCATCCTCCGCCACGATCGAAGACCTGCGTGAAGAATTCGTGCGCGATTACGTCTGGCCGACGTTGCGTGCTGGCGCCGTATACGAACACACCTACCTGCTCGGAACCTCAATGGCGCGTCCGGTGATCGCCAAGCGTCAAGCGGAAATCGCGCTGAAACTTGGCGCCGACGGCCTCGCACATGGTTGCACCGGAAAGGGCAACGACCAGGTTCGCTTCGAGCTGGCTTACAAAGCCATTGCGCCCAACGTGCAAATCATCGCGCCCTGGCGCGAATGGGACATTGACTCACGCGAAGACGCCATCGCTTACGCCGAAAAACACAACGTGCAGGTGGAGCAAAGCAAAAAAAACATCTACAGCCGCGATCGCAACATCTGGCATCTCAGTCATGAAGGCGGCGAACTCGAAGATCCCGCCAACTCGCCGAATGAAGCGATGTGGCAATGGGTGGTTTCGCCAGACAAAGCGCCTGACAAGCCCGAAGAAGTCGAAATCGGTTTCGAGTCCGGCACGCCCGTCTCGGTTAACGGCACGAAGCTCGGTCCTGTCGATCTGTTGAATCAGCTCAACGACATCGCCGCTCGCAACGGCATCGGACGCACCGATCTCGTAGAAAATCGTCTCGTAGGCATGAAGTCGCGCGGCGCTTACGAAACTCCCGGCGGCACGCTGCTCATCAAGGCGCATCAGGAACTCGAGCGCCTCACCGTCGATCGCGAAACCGCGCATTTTCAGCAAGCACTCTCGAACCGCTACGCCGAGCTGGTCTATAACGGTGTGTGGTTTTCCACGCTGCGCGAATCACTCGATGGCTTCTTCAAGGTCGCTCAGCAATTCGTCACCGGCTCTGTCGGTCTGAAACTCTGGAAAGGCACGCTAAACGTGACCAGCCGCAAATCGCCCTTCTCTCTCTATCGCGCGGACCTGGCCAGCTTCACCATGGGCCGCTACAACCCTAAAGACGCCGAAGGCTTCATCAATCTCTTCGCGCTCCCGGTAACGGTGCGCCCGAAAGCAAAGGCAGAAAGCAAATAGCAACAATTGTCATCCTGAGGCGATCCGATAAGGATCGCAGAAGGATCTCAACGACAGAACTGGCAGCCAAGTTCAAACCACGACAATGCCCATGACCGAACGCAAAGACGACCGACTCTGGGGAGGACGCTTCGAGCGCGAACCAAACGCGACCTTCGACGCTTTCCAGCGCTCCTTCGCCTTCGATCGCCGTCTCCTCCCCTACGAACTCGCCGTCGATCGCGCGTGGGCCAAAGCGTTACAGCAAATCGGAATCCTCACCGAAGTCGAAGTTCGCGACACCATCAAAGCGCTGGACGCCATCGCCGATGAATTGCAAAACGACTCGACATTCCTCGAAGGCTCGACCGCCGAGGACGTTCACCACTTCGTCGAAAGCGCACTCGTCCACGAACTCGGCCCGCTCGGCTGGAAACTGCACACCGGCCGCAGCCGCAACGAACTGGTCGCCACCGACTTCCGCCTCTTCGTCATCGAAGCGGCCACGCGCCTTCAGCAACAACTCGCCAGCTTACTTACCGCCCTCGTCGACCAGGCGCAAAATAATTTCGGCACGCCCATGGCTGGCATGACCCACATGCAGCATGCGCAACCCATTCTGCTTTCTCATTTTCTGCTGGCGCACGCCGAAGCCTTCTCTCGCGACGTCACCCGACTCGATCGCGCCATGGAAAGCGCCGACGCCTGTCCCATGGGCTCGGGCGCACTCGTTGGCAACAGTTTCGGCATCGATCGCGCCGCCATCGCCCGCGATCTCGGCTTCACCCGCATCACACCCAACAGCGTCGACGCCGTCAGCGATCGCGACTTCGCCATCGACTATCTGCTGGCTCTTTCCGGCATCGCCACGCATCTGTCGCGACTCGCCGAAGACTTCGTCATTTTTGCCTCCCAGGAATTCGCCTATCTCATCCTGCCCGACGAATATTCCACCGGGAGCAGCCTCATGCCGCAAAAGAAAAATCCCGACGCATGGGAACTCCTTCGCGGAAAAACCGGCCGCGTCACCGGCGCGTTGATCTCCTTGCTCACCACGCTGAAAGGCCTGCCTACCGGCTATCAACGAGACCTACAGGAAGACAAAGAGCCGCTGTTCGCCGCCCACGATCAGGTTGCGGACATGCTCTCCGTGGCCGCCGGCGCGATCGCCACCACAAAATTTAACGCCGAGCGTTTGCGCGCTTCTGCTTCCGAACCTTCACTCCTCGCCACCGACGCCGCCGACTACCTGGCGCGCCGCGGCATGCCCTTCCGCCAGGCGCATGACGTGATCGGCAAGGTTCTGCGCGAAGCGGAACGCCAGAACAAACCCTGGACGCAGCTTTCTCTCGATGACCTGCGCGCCATTTCGCCGGTTTTCGACAATGACTTCCACGCTGGGCTCTCGGTTGAAGCCGCAATCGCCGCCAAATCCGTGCCCGGAGGAACGGCGCCGGACTCCGTCCGCGCTGAAATTGCCGATCTGCAAAAACGCATCACCGCACTTGTTGCAAAACTCCAAACCCAAAAGGAAGAAAAGTCATGAGCACGCAAAACGTAACACTCTCGGAAAAATCATTCGCGCAACTCGCGGAGGATCGGAGGTCCCTTCCGGCAGTCGCACGCTGAAACATCCACATCGACCCATGTTGGCAACACGCAGGTTACGGCTGGACCTGAAAACAATGCCAAGCCGCCAAAATTCGCTGAGCGACACTTGCCTGAAACGCCGGAAAAGCTGCGCGCCAACCGCGCTGCAGGCCGTCAAGCTTCTAGCGCCACAAGTGAACAAAAATTCGCGACCCCTCAGCGCAAATTCAAAGCCACAAATCCGTCGCGCCATCGAGAATTCGCCGAAATGAAACACGCTCTCTCCGAAGCTTCCTTGCCGCGCGGTTTTCGTTTTGCCGCCATTGCCTGCGGCCTTAAAAAAACCGGTGCGCTCGATCTCGCGGTCATCTCCAGCGACGTCCCTGCTTCTGCTGCCGCGGTATTCACGCAGAATCTCGTCGTCGCTCCGCCGGTCACGGTCTCCAAAGCGAACCTGCGCGCCTCCAAAGGGCGCATGCGCGGAGTCGTCGTCAACGCCGGCAACGCAAATTGCGCCACTGGCGCGGAGGGCCTGCTCGCTGCGCAACGCACCGTTGCCGAAGCCGCTCGCCGCCTGAACTGCAAACCCGAAGAAATGTTCGTCTGCTCCACCGGTGTCATCGGCGTGCCGCTCGCGCTCGACAAAGTTCTGCGGCGTCTGCCTCTCTTGCTCCGCGATCGCCGCCCGTCCGCGCGTTCGTTCGCCGAACTCTCGCTCGCCATCTGCACCACCGACACGCGCCCCAAAACCGCCGCCGCATCCTTCAAGATGGCCGGCAAGCGCGTGCACCTGGTCGGCTGCGCCAAGGGCGCAGGCATGATTCACCCGAACATGGCCACTACGCTCGCCTTCGTCGCCACCGACGCCGCCATCGCTCCCGCGTTGCTGCAAAAAACTCTGCGCGATGTCACCACTCGCACATTCAATTCCATCAGCATCGATGGCGACACCTCTACCAACGACACGCTGCTCGTGTTGGCCAATGGCGAAGCCGGCGCTCCCTCGATCAAAACGGGAAGCTCCGCGCATCGCTCATTTATCGCCGCGCTCGAAGACGTGTGCCACTCCCTAGCGCTTCAGATCGTTGCCGACGGCGAAGGCGCCCAACGCGTGATCGAAATTGTCGTGCGTGGCGCGAAAACCGAAGCGGGCGCGCGTCAGATCGCACAAACAATCGCGACTTCCCCGCTGGTGAAAACCGCCTTCGCTGGAGGCGATCCCAATTGGGGCCGCGTCTTCGCTGCCGCCGGACGCGCCGGTGTGCCCTTCGACACCTCGCGTGTCGACATCTTCATGGCCGGCATCCACGTCCTCAGCCGCGGCAAGCCGCTCGACTTCAACGAGCGCGCCGCCAGCAATCGCCTGCTCGCCGACCACGTTCCTATCGTCATGGATCTTCACGCCGGCCGCGAAAGCGCCCGCTACTGGACCTGCGACTTCACCGCGGAATACGTCCGCATCAACGCCAGCTACCGCACCTGACCGCAAGCCGCCGTTCAGTGTGTAGCGCGATCATCAGGAGATCGCCAATGATGGCGGTCGCGGGCGAGCAATCGCACCTCAACGCGCGATGTGCGTCCGTCGGACTGGTATCGGAGTGCGGGAGCCTCGCTCCCGCTTCCCCCGCCTCCACTTCCGCACTCAGCTCTTCTTCAACTCAATCCCGCCGTTAGTAGTCGCAACTTTCAATTCTCGCCCTCCTCCACCCACCGTTCCCGACAAATTCTTATTGCCAAAACTCCCCTGCACGGTAATCGGAAATTCGCTGTTTATCTTCCCGTTGGTAGTGTCCGCATGCACCTGAAATTCCGCGGAAGCCGGCAGCGTGACATCCACGCTCCCATTCGTGGTCAGTAGCTCCAGCTCACCACTCCACTTGGCATTACCCATGGACACGCGCACGCCGCCATTCGTCGTCTTTGCGGAAGCCCACTCGCTCGTGGACACTTCCACGTCGCCGTTCGTCGTCGACGCCTCCACCACGCTGTCCAGGTTCAGGCAATGGACCCTTCCATTGGTCGTCGACGCATTCAACCGCACGCCTCGTGGCACTTGCACTTCAAAGTTGATCTTGGCGCGATGCCCATGCCACCTGTTGCCCGATTCCGACGTCACTCCTCCCCGATGGCAGCGTCCCGGCGCTCTATCCTTCGCGTATACCGCGCAAATCGTCACACCATCCGCATACTCAACGACCTCGACAAATAATTCGTGATCGTCATCGCTACCTCCTCTCCTGCCTTCTGCGCGCGCGGCATCTCCCGAAGCGCGGCCCGCGCCAATCTCTCCGTTGGTATTCACCACTTCCAAGGTCTGCCCCGCCTTCAGGGCACCTTGCCAATGAAAATCGTCGGGCGAGAAAACCGTCCGCTTCTCGCCCTGCGCCCGCGCGGGTACACCCGCCACGAGGCAAATCACCGCCACCCAGCCGCCGCCGCTAGCCACCCTGCGTACTGACCCTCTGCTCTTCTTCATGATCCCTCTTTCCTTAATCGGCTCTCTGACGCTTGAACCACCTCACTCGTCTCATGGTGTAAACGCAATCCGCCCCATTTTGGTTCCCAAGAAGCAGCCGCAATCAGGCGGTGCCTGCTGTCTAAAACCAGGCACAGCACCCTCACTCTTAATTCCTTCTGCGCATGCTGAAAGCCATTTGTGCCGATCGCAGGGATTCAGCCAACCACCAAGTCGCAACTGCGAAAGCCTGGTTGCCTTACCGATTGTGATTCCTGCCGCAAACGCATTTCGGAGGGGTCAACTGCGGTGGTCCCCATGAAAGCAGCCACGCTCTCATGTCCTCATGCATAATGTAGTGTCCCGAAGCCACCTCGCGGTCGGCTTGACGGATTTCTGCAAGCATTTTCTTGGTTTCCGTCTCGGGTCGAATGCAGAGCGTCGCACTCTTTACGTTCGTCATAAGCACGCGCAAACGCATTTATTGAGCACAACTACTCCCACTTCCAATCCGCAAACTGCTCCCGCAGCGCCGTCTTCTTGAATTTCCCGACGCTAGTCCGCGGAATCTCCGCCATGAACACAAACGCATCCGGCAATTGCCACTTGGCAAAAGTCTGCGCAAGAAAGGCGCGCAACTCCTCGGGCGTCGCGCTCGCTCCCTCCTTCAGGACCACCACAGCCAAAGGCCGCTCCTGCCACTTGGGATGGTGAATTCCCACCACCGCCGCCTCCCGTACCGCAGGATGCCCCATCAGCGTATTTTCCAGATCCACCGAGCTGATCCACTCGCCGCCCGACTTCACCAGATCCTTCGCGCGATCGACTAGCTTGATATAGCCCTCATCATCCATCGTCGCTACATCGCCGGTCTTGAACCATCCGTCCGCCGTCCATCGATGCGACTGATCCGGCGCGTTGTAGTAATTCCCCGCCACCCACGGGCCGCGCACTTCAAGCTCGCCCGGAGTTTGCCCGTCGCGGGGAGCTTCCACCGTGCGTTGGCGGCCCGACTCCTCCGACCCGTCCGGCCGCATCACCCGCAGCTCGACAAACGGGCCGGGCCAACCTTGCTTGCTGCGCACGTCATAGCGATCGTCCTCGCTCCAATCACGCATGTGGGATTTCAGCCGCCCAAGCGGTGGCTAGCGGCGTAGTTTCCGTCATGCCCCACAGATGCATGATTTGCAGGTTGTGCTTGTCCAGCGCGCGCATCAATTGAACGGGAGGAGCGGTCCCGCCGACCAGAATGCGGATCGGCGACGGAAACTTCCAGCGATCGGGATATTTCTCCAGCGCGCCAAGAACACCGAGCCACACCGTGGGAACGCCGCAAGCCGTGGTGACGTGTTCCTGTACCATTAAATCCAGCACGCTTTCGGGATCCACATTTGGCCCGGGCAAAACCAGGCGTGCGCCAGTCATCACGCAGGTATACGGCATTCCCCATGCATTCGCGTGAAACATCGGTGCTATAGGCAGCACCGTATCGTGATTGCTGATCGCAAACGAATCCGCCATCGCGCACGCAAACGAATGCAGCACCAACGCGCGGTGCGAGTAAATCACTCCTTTGGAGCTGCCCGTCGTGCCAGAGGTAAAGCACATCGCCGCGCCGTCGTTTTCATCCAGTTTTGGATAACCGAAATCGTCGCCAGCGTCCGCGATCAGCTCTTCGTAGTTGAGGAACTCGCCGGGGACATCGCCGCAGCCGTACGGAACCACGATCACCTTCTCGAACGGAACGTCCTGCCGGATCTTTTCGTAAACCGGCAGCAGCACATCATCCACAATCAGAAACCGGTCCCCCGCGTGTTTGGCAATCGCGGAGATCTCTTGAGGGTGCAGCCGCAGATTCAGCGTATGCAGAATGCCGCCGGCGCACGGCACGCCGAAAAATACCTCCAGGTGCCCGATATGGTTCCACATCATGGA
This sequence comes from uncultured Acidobacteriota bacterium, assembly GCA_963788725.1. Taxonomy (GTDB): domain Bacteria; phylum Acidobacteriota; class Terriglobia; order Acidiferrales; family UBA7541; genus Acidiferrum. Next base: position 72,251 of record CAWBHT010000003.1, read on the forward strand.
AGCGATTCGATCGCCGGGCTGCAGTCCAAGTGATGTGAGCGCCGCGGCAAGCCGGCGGGCTCGGCGGTAAAACTCCCCATAACACGTTCGAACAATGGAACGATCCGGTCGGCGTGAAGTGATCTCAACGCGGGAAAACACCTGCCCCGCCCGCTCCAGCAACGTGGGGAGCGTCAGGGGGAAATCCATCATGGTTCCACGCATGGGAGCCTCGAGAGGACTGCAGATTGGCAGGATGGTAGCACGCCGCCACGCCACGGCAAGTGGCGCCCTCCCGATTGCCGCAATCCACTGCAAGTTGCTACAAGGCGATAGGTTACCGGGTAGTGCTCAAATCCTGCCCGCAGATGCGGTCTTTCTCATTGCAAAACCCGTTAATTTTCGAGACCATGCACTTGACCGCTGAAGCGCCTGTCTCGCGCCCGTGGTGGCTGGCCTACCCCGGACTGCCCGTGTACGACGCAAGTCTTCGGCGCGCTCCGCGACTCGTTGATTAGGTTCCGGGCAGAAGGAGTAGGCAGGTGAAGAAGCTCTACGTCGGGAATCTTCCGTTTTCGGCCACGGAAGATCAGATGCATGAATGGTTCTCGCAAGTCGGTGTTACCCCCTCAGGCGTTAATTTGATCCGCGATCGTTTCACCGGGCAGTCGCGCGGTTTCGCCTTCGTCGAAGTGAATAGCGACGAAGATGCGGATCGTGCGATCAACTCGCTGAATGGGCAGAATTTCGGCGGGCGCAACCTCGTTGTAAACGAAGCGCGGCCCCAGGCCGAGCGCGGTGGCGGCGGTGGTGGTGGGCGTGGCGCCGGCGGTGGTGGTGGTTACGGCGGCGGACGCGGCGGCCATGGTGGCGGTGGTGGTGGGCGCGGCGGCGGCGGGCACGGCGGTGGTGGTGGGCGCGGCGGAGATCGCGGCGACCGCGGCAATCGCTGGTAAGCCAAGCTAGCTGTTAGCTTCAAGCCGATTCAAAGCTGTCACGCTCGAAGCCGATTCGAATGCTGCAACGTCGATCGGCGGCGACAAGCTGGCGGCTAGTTCGCAGGCAGGCCCTCTCCAGTTCGGAACGCGGCTCCCCTCCCAGTGGCCGCAGATATCCCCTCTGAAAGGTTCGATGCGATAGCTCTGTGTCAGGCGCGTCCTGCGCCCACACATGCGGATGCCTAGCTCAGTATTACAGCCAGTTCTTCGCGCTCGTCCTGCGTGCAAAAGCTGAGTGTCAGGTGCGTTCTGCACGCACTTGTTCTGCTTGGAGCTGTGTGTCAGGCGCGTTCTGCGTGGGCGCGAGCTGATGCCTGTCTGTGCGTCACTTGCCCGTTTTCGTAGCGGAAGCGCTCCAGAGTTAGTGACCCGAGTGCCTGCTCTACCAGCGCGGCCACATCATAGGTCTGTTCGGCGGCATCCAACATTTCCGGACTGGCATACAGTGCGGGAGATTTCGGCTGAAACATCGGGCAGCAATCGTGAAATGGCTCGGCGGAAATATCGTGCGTGCCGATACGCCGCGCCGCCTCTTGAATCTCGAGTTTGTCATCGCCTACCAGCGGTCGATAGAGCGGCATTCGAGCGATTGAGCCGACCGCCTGCATGTTCAGCAACGTTTGCGACGCTACTTGCCCGAGACTATCGCCGGTAACTACACCTTTGCAGTCGCCTCGCAGCGCCACGCGCTCGGCGATCCGCAGCATCAATCGGCGATACAGCAGGATACGCAGCGGCTCGGGAGCCGTGCTCATGATTATTCGCTGCAGTGGTTCGAACGGAATCAAGTTCAGCCGCGCCGTGAATTGCCAGGGAACCAGGCGCTCCACCAGCTGCCGCGCCACGTGCACTGACGATTCACCCGGCAGCCCGCCGCCTCCCCAGAAATGCACGAAGCTGAGGTGTGCTCCGCGCTTCATCATCTTGAACGCGGCAACCGCGGAGTCGAATCCTCCGGACAGCAGACATAGCAATTTACCGGCGGTGTTTGCCGGAAGGCCACCCGCGCCGGCGATGCGGCGCGCGTACACCAACATCGGTCCGCGAGTCACTTCGATGTGGCAGGTCAGCGATGGATTTTTCAGGTCCACCCGCGCTTCGCGGCCAGCGGAAACCAGGTGGTCGTAAACGCTCCCGCCAATCGATCGTTCCAGCGCCATGGCATTTAGCGGAAAGCTCTTATCACTGCGCGTAGCCCGCACTGCAAACGTGGAGAAATTCTCCGTGCGAATTTCTTCCCAGGCGGCGTCACGAATTGGCGCGAGCAGATCTCCGGCGGCCGCCGCTTTTGCGAGCGTGTGCCGGTCGATCACGCGTGCGACGCCCAGATACGAAATGCCGAAAACGCGTGCGAGGCGGCGCAAGGCCTCTTCCAGATCGGCGGCGCGAGCCAGTTGCAGAATCAAGCGATCGCCTGGCCGCGAGATGCGAGCAATCGCTATTCCACCAAGGGCGCGGCGAATCGCTTCGCGCAACTGATGCAGGAAGAAATTTCGATTCCCTTTTTTCAACCACAACTCATGGTAGTGCACCACTACAGTCGCTGCGCTTGACTGCGAGTCAGCAGCAATCGCAAGCGAGTCCGTCTCGAAATTTGAAGAGAAATTCACTTTTCTCTAGCACAACCGCGGGGGATGTGCGTAGTATACAGCCGCTCGTCGACCGCTTCGCAGAGACAAATCTGGCCGGTCCCCCTCCCGGTCTCCATTGCGAAAGCGTCGAAGTAGTTGTCTGGGCGCAGGTCCGCGAAACAATTAACCGGGTAACGGGTTTGAAACAGCAGGTGAGGAAAAGTCTCGCCACGCCGGAGGAGGCGTATATCTTCGGTGGAACGCACCGGCAAAGTGCGGCCAGAATCGGGCCAAGTGGAGCTCTACAGGGTTCCCCCGACGGAACCACAGAGAAATTGGGTGAACCCGAAATCGAGAGTCTGCATCCAACGGTCATAAGAAAACGTAGTAACAGCAGGCGCGAGAACAGAAAGAGCAGCAGAAAGGGCAACAAGTAGCGCAGCAAATACAGAAATGACGACTTGGCACAAACGCGATTGGCAGCAGTTTTATGAACTGGCGCGCCGCCCCTGGCAGCGTCACCGGCCGCCACGCCCGATCTATCCGACGGGATTGAACCGCGTGCTCCCAGCGCAAGGCTTCAGCTTGTCCGAACTCGACGATGCAGGTGTCGATCTCGATCAAGCCGAGATGCTGGGCCTGCCGGTGGACGCCGGCCGCATCGGCGCCTACGGCCCCAACGTAACGGTGCTACGCGATTTCGTACGTTCCTCCCGCCAGCCGCTTTAATCTCGCACTGATCACTGGATTTAAATTCATTTCGTCCTCGACGCGTTGATTCCCGGGCTGATTCCCATCGCTACCTGCGCAAAGTAGCGTCGTTACCGAACGCTCAAAACTGAGCTATGTCGCTGATCCATTTTTGGAGTGCGGCGGCGCGCCGCCACTTTTTCGATCTCGTCGCTGCCACGGCTGCAAAAGCGGGAGCTGGCTCCCGCACTCCAAAATTCGATCCGCTACTTCAAAGCGAAGGAGCGGTAGAGGGTGTCGCGTTGGGCGGGGATGAAGCCGGCGTCGCTGATGATGCGGCGGAGTTCGGATTCATTGGTGCGGTTGCGGACGCCGGCGGCGTAGACGACGTTTTCTTCAATCAAAATGCTGCCGACATCGTCGGCGCCGAACTGGAGGCCGACCTGGCAGACCTTGATGCCGGGAGTGAGCCAGCTCGATTGGATGTGATCGATGTTGTCGAGATAGAGGCGGCTGACGGCGAGCGTTTTCAGGTAATCGACGGCGGTGGTTTCTTCCTGCTTTTTTCCGAGCGCGGTGTTTTCCGCGGCGAAGACCCAGGGGATGAATGCGGTGAAGCCGCCGGTGTCTTCCTGGATGCGGCGCAGGCGATCAAGATGATTGACGCGATGGCGCAACTCTTCTCCGCAGCCGAACATCATGGTGGCGGTGGTGCGCAGGCCGAGCGAGTGCGCTTCGCGATGGACGGATTCCCAGTCGTCGCTGGTGCATTTGAGGCGCGCGATCTTGCCGCGAATTTCGTCATCGAGAATTTCCGCGCCGCCGCCGGGAATGGATTGCAGACCGGCGTCCATCAGGCGCTGGATGACTTCGCGGACGGTGAGCTCGGAGACTTCGGCGATGCACAGAATTTCCGGCGCCGAAAAACAGTGCAGGTGCACTTGTGGGAAGCGCTGCTTAAGCGAGCGCAGCAGATTTTCGTAGTAGCCGATCTGCAGATCGGGATGCAGCCCGCCTTGCAGCAGCACTCCGGTGCCGCCCAGCTCCAGCATCTCTTCGATTTTTTTGTAAATGGTGTCGAAGCTGAGGATGTAGCCCTCTTTGTCGCCGAGCGGGCGGTAGAAGGCGCAGAAGGAGCAGTACTCGGTGCAGAAGTTAGTGTAGTTAATGTTGCGATCGATCTGGTAGGTGACGATGCGCGGATCGTTTTTCTTGAGGCGCATCTGGTGCGCGTCCATGCCGATGCCGACGAGGTCATCGGACTGGAGCAGGTCGAGAGCTTGATCTTTGGTTAGCGGCACGGTCGGTCCTTGGTCATGAGTTCATTGTAGCTGGAGAGGCGCGAACTGAAGTAATGAAGTACGCAGGGCTAAAATGCTATGCCACATCCCCCTCCCATAGTTTTGTATTCTACTGAGTTTAAAGGGTTAATTGGCATGTCCGTATGTCATTGAAAAGTGGGCGCTTCGTTGGTGCGGATTTGTCATATTTTGTGAAGAGGCTGTCGGTACCCCCCACCCCGGTCGTTTCGGAACAAATCGCATGCAGGTTATTGATTTTAAATGATTTGCTGAAAACGAGACTGCAAAAGAGTGACGGAAGAAGTGCAGGAGCGGCGCCGGACGGTGCAATTTCTAATCGACGTGGGTCCCACGAGAAGTTGTGGGGAATGGGCCGCATGGAGGAATTGTAGGAGGTTGCGGGAGGCATGTCAATATAACTTAGGTACTACCATCAGAGTAAACATTCGAATGGTCAGTTCAGGACAGGCGGGATGACAACGACCATGGAAGAGCGGGTATGAAGAACCGGCACTACACGATCATGGAACGAGGGCTCGTTCAGGCTGCTTGTTCGCGGAGTCGGATGAGAGCGTGATGAGAAGGAGAGAAGAACGGGTCTGAAGACCCGCCACTACAGAGGCACGGGGGGAGTTTCGAGGCGTGGTCGGGGGAAGAGGCCCCGCGGGTAAATGGCCGTTTGCGTAGCGGGAACATCGATGCGTGGTCGAGTTGACGCGGCTTCGCGATGCGCTTGTGTTTGGGTTGACGCCCGGGAGGGGCTAGCCCCTCCCCTACGGGAGAAATCGAGCTTTGGCGTCAGGGGTTGGAAATGGCGATGGAAGGGTGGCTGTAAGACCGAGGATGGGTTTTAAGGGGCCGGTTAGTTTTAGGTGGTGGCTAAAGGTGAAGAAGCGCTCCAGGGCTTGGAGATTTTCGCTGTCGAGGGTGTAGTCGATGTTTTGTTGGAGGTAGGCGCGAAGCGCAGGCTCGGGGAGATAGAGATTGGCGGAGGCTTCGCGGCAGATTTCGGTTAATTGGGTGAGACCGAAGGCGAGCGAGAATTGGAAGTCGGCCTGGATTTCGGGGAGCGCGGATGACGCGACGGCGTTCTGGCGCACGGCCCAGATGGCGAGGACGGCGGGAAGATTGGTGAGGCGGCGCCATTCTTCGACGATGTCGTAGATGTGGAGATCGGCGGAGTCGATGCCCGCGATTCCGTCGCTTACGGTGGGGGAGGCTGGTGCGGCATTCGAGTTGATTGCGGTGCTGAGGACGCCGACGTGAGCGGTGGAGCAGATTTGTTCGGAGTCGGAGTCGCGGCGTGCGTGGCCTTCGATGGCGATGGAGAGGCGGAGAGCGGGATCGCCGATCAGGAGAGCGGCGTCGGCGTCTTGCAACATGGCGGAGAGATCGGGCTGGGCTTCGCGGAATGCGGGCGAAATTTTCCAGTGATGCGCGCAGAGGATTTTGGTGAGCGCTTGCGTGCTGCGGGAGCTGGAGTCGAGGGCGATGGAGCGCGCTTGGCGAATCGGAACTTTGGAGACGAGCAGCAGGCTGCGAACGCGGCCTTTGGAGGCGATCGAGAGATTGGGAAGAATGGTGAGGCCGTCGATGCGCTGGTACTCGATGGCGGGAATGATGGCGATGTCGGCGGCGCCGGCGCGGAGTTCTTCGGCGCACTGCGATGGGACCGTGAAGGAGAGATCGTATTTGCCTTGCAGCGGGCCGTGCGTGAAGCCGCGGACTAGCGGGGCGGTGTTGAGATATTGCACGATGGAGATGCGGAGTTTTTTCACGTTGACGTCGAAGAGGCTTTCTTCAGGGGCTGAAGCCCCGATCTTGCTGGGCGCTTACGCGCGGTTTGAAGCTTGCGCCTGCTACAAAGTGCGGTGCTGGGCGCGGATCGAATAGTTTAGTGAACCGCGAAGGCCGCGCCTCCTGCAGAGTTGTCCTGTAAAACGCGACACACCTAATAAGTAGAGACGAAGGCTGCGCCTGTTACGAGGTCGCGTCGTGCGAATCTGAAGCAATTCAGTATAGGGACGGGAATTTGGGGTGCGCAAGGCGCTTTTGATTTGAAACGTTTCCTTGGCGCCGATGGCTGCGAATTTGGAGGCTTTGAAGATGTTGAAGGCGGCATCGGCTGTAGAGATGTTGAAGGGCGTTGCCTGTGGCCAGGTGACGCGCAGCTGAGCGAGGTGCCTTCCCCTTTTTGAAAGTGAGGGAGGATCGGTACTAGTACACACTGCGACACATGGGTGGAGAGTGCTGCTTTCCGTGACAGGAACAAAGCTGGATTATTGGTGCCGGATTTCCAACCGAAGCATCCTTTTATTAGAGGTCAGAGATGAAGGTACTCCTCTCAGTACCGGCGATCTTCCTGGGGGCGTGCACGTTGTGGGCGCCGGTGCTTTCACGGGCACAGGAGTTGAAGGCTCCTGCGGCGGGGTCTGCTACCAGTCCGGCACAAGCGGAAGCTGTAGCGGTCACCCCGCCGCCCATTGATCCTGGCGATCGGTCGAAGGTGGTCTATGTGGCCGACTTCGATGTGGACCTGGCGGGAAAAGACGGGAAAAGTACGCCGGTTACGGGGAATTCCGCGGCTGGCCAGGCTGCGGAAGGCGCTCAGGCGGTGGGGAAGCAGGAGACGCCGGAGGAGCGGGCGAGCCACTTCGTGGATTTTGTGTCGGCGACATTGGTGAAGGAACTGGAGAAAGAAGGCTACGTTGCGCGGCGATTGCGGGCCGGGGACTCGCGCCCGGATGAGGGGCTGAAGATCAGCGGAGTGTTCGCGGAGCCGGATGAGGAAAACCGGTTGCGGCGCGCGGTGGTCGGCGGGGGACCGAGTGTGGGGCAGATGGCGCTGTTCGTGAGCATCGGGAACCTGGCGCGGCCGGATCAGCCGCTGTATGCGGTGGTGGATCCGAAGACGGCGAGCGATAACGTGGGGCCGGTGATTACGGTCAGCGCGTATGCGCCGGTGGCGCGATTTGAGATGCCGAAGAATGTGACCGAGAAAGCGGTTCACGATACGGCGAGTTCGATTGTTACGGATCTGACGCAGCTTTTGCACACCAATGTTGCGGTTTTGACGCGGTAGGCTGAAACCAGCCGGCAGCGGTGCTGATGGACTTCACCGTGCGCGGAGCGGCTTTAAGCTTGGGCTGACTGCCTCGTATTCGGTTCGCCATCCGGTTTCCGAGCATACCCAAATCCCAAAAATTTGCGACTAAGGACCAGACCGAGGCGGGGGTGCGCTCGTCTATGGGGCAGGAGGATGGATTATGAAGACGCGAACGATTGTTTGCCTGACGGTGGCAGCTGTGGGATATGGGGCGTTCCTGCATGCGGCCAAGGCGCGAGGCCAAGGTGAACCGGTGGCTCCGGTGCTGCCGATGGAGTTCGCGATGCCGGCGGTTCCGGCGATGCCCGCAGTGCCTGCGGTTCCGGCCAATCCGATACATTTGGCGATGCCACGGATGCCGGCGGTACCCGCGATTCCTGCGATGCCGGACCTTTCCTCTTGGAATGAGCTTAATGATATTGGTGAGATGAGTGTCTCGGTTGGCTACCATCACGAGGGTCCTGCGGAGAGCTGCGACGATTTGCGGATACGTCTGCGTGATGAAAAGCCGACGATGGAGCAGGAAGAGCGGAGCGTGTCGAAAGCGCAGGCGAAGGTGTTGCGCGTGCATCCGATGCGAAATAGCGGTGCGCAGGTGATCGGGTGGGACAAAGATACGTACTCGGTAACCGCATGCAAGGCAGCGATTGGATCCAATGCGCAGAGCTTGTTGTCGCAAATCAAACTGAAGGTAGAGGGCGGCGAAGTTTCGGTGGAAGGGCCGTCGCATGACGGGGATGAGTGGACCGTGTATCTGCTGGTGCGGACGCCGAAGTCCGCGGATGTGGAGTTGACGACGCACAACGGACCAGCGAGTTTTTACAATGTGGATGGAAAAATCACGGCGCGCGCGGAGAATGGACCGATTTCGATGGACAATTGCTCGGGCGAGGCGGACGTGGCGGCGGTAAATGGTCCGGTGAGTTTTTCGGGCGTGGGCGGGAAGCTGCGGCTGCATACGGAGAATGGTCCGATCAGCGTGGCGGTGGGCGGATCGAGCTGGACCGGCGGCGGATTGGTGGCCGACGCGGTGAATGGGCCGTTGTCGCTGCATGTGCCCTCGGGATTTCAGTCGGCGTTCCTGGTGGAGTCAAGCGAGCATGCGCCGATGAGTTGTCACGCGAGCATCTGCTCGGAGACGCGGCGCACGTGGGATGACGAGCATCGCCGGATCGAGTATGGTTCGGGAACGCCGGTGATCCGATTGTCAACACGGAATGGGCCGATTTCGGTGGACTGATGTAGTCGTTCGAAGAAAGAAATTGGAGATTCGAAGACGGAAGTTGGGAATCGGAGTGCGAGGGCGCCGCTCGATTTGTTGATGCGGCGCTTTCGGCTTTTTTGGGGAAATGGGTCGCGTTAAGATGACGGCATGTTGCTGGAAGAGCGCGTAGGGCAAGCGGTCACAGAAGCCGAAGCGAAAGAGTTTGCGCGGGAGCTATATGGGTTGGTGGTAAGCGCAAAATCGCTGCCCGGCGAGTACGACGATAATTTCCAACTAACGAATGAAAGAGCAGGGGCAGAGGGGGCCGGTGGGCTGCTGAGCGCACGGGCATTCGTGCTCAAGGCGATGCATCCCGCACGCGAGCGCGACTTCATCGACATGCAGTGCCGCGCGCTGCAACATCTGGCGGAGCGGGCGCCACAACTACTGCTGCCGCGGGTGTGCCCGACAAAGAACGGAGACAATTTCACTGAAGTTGTAATGCCGGATGGTTCGCGGCGAATCGTGTGGTTGCTGACCTATGTGCAGGGGAAGATCCTGGCGGAAGTGCGGCCGCACGCGGATGAGATTTTAACCAGCCTGGGGCGCTTGCTGGGAGAGATGGATGCGGCGCTCGCGGATTTTTCGCATCCGGCGGCGCATCGAGAGCTGAAATGGGATTTCGCGCGAGCGGGTTGGATCAAGGAGCATGTTGCGCTGATCAGCGATGCTGCGCGACGCGCGCTGGTGGAGAAATTTATCGCGTTGTACGAAAGCGAAGTCGTGCCGGGCATGGCGTGGCTGCGGCGCAGCGTCGTGTACGGCGATGCCAACGATTACAACGTGCTGGTAGGCGAGCCGTGGCCGGGGCCTCGTGAGGCGATCAGCGTCATCGATTTCGGCGACTTGCATCATTCGTTCACGGTATCGGAGGCGGCGATTGCGGCGGCTTACGCGATGCTCGGCAAGAAAGATCCGCTGCGGGTGGCTGCGACGGTGGTGGCAGGCTATCACCACGCATTTGCGTTGACGGAGCCGGAAATTGCGGTGCTGTATGCGCTGATCGGTACACGGCTGGCGGTCAGCGTGGTGAACTCGGCGATGCGTGCGACGGTGAAGCCGGACGACGCGTACGTGACGATCAGCGAGGCGCCGGCGTGGGAAGCGCTCGAACGGTTGGCGGGAATTCATTCACGTTTGGCGCATTATGCGTTTCGCGAAGCATGCGGCTTGCCGCCGGTGCCAAAAGGTGGAGCGGTGCAAAGGTGGCTGGCGGCTCACGCGCCGTCGGCTGCTCCATTGCTGGATGTGGATTTGCGCACGGCGCCGAGCGTTGTTTTTGATTGGAGCGTGGGAAGCAAGTCATTGGGAGCGAATCCCGCCGCGCTGAACGCGGTAACTGCTGCGGAGAGAATTTTTGCGGAGCTGAAAAGCGCGCACGTGAGTGTAGGCCTGGGTCGATACAACGAGGCGCGCTTGTGTTACACGTCACCGCTGTTTGGGCCGGCCTCGGGAGCGGGTGACGCTCCGACCGATGAGCGGCGAACGATTCACCTGGGCATGGACGTGTTTGCGGCGCCGGGTTCGGCGGTATACGCGCCGTTGCAGGGCACGGTGCATGCGTTTGCGGACAATACGACACGGCTCGACTACGGACCGGTAGTCATACTGCGGCATGCGTTTCGGGACGGCAGCGACAAGAAGGCGCGGAAAGAATGGCGGCGAGGAGCAAGAATTTTTCACGCTCTATGGGCATCTGACTCGCGACACGCTGCGAAATCTTCGGGTGGGGCAAGTCATTCCGCGCGGGGAGAAATTCGCGCGCATCGGAAGCGTGCAGGAGAATGGCGGCTGGCCACCGCATCTTCATTTTCAGGTGATCGTGGATTTACTGGACCGTGGAACTGACTTCCCCGGCGTGGCGTATGCCTCACAGCGCGGCGTGTGGACGGATGTTTCCCCTGATCCGAATGTGCTGCTGAGAATTCCGGCGATGAAGATTGAAAGCAAAGAGCCGAACGCCGCGGAAACTCTTGCGGCGCGGCGTGCAGTGTTGGGCGGCAATCTGAGCGTGTCGTACCGCAAGCCGCTGAAGATCGTGCGTGGGTGGATGCAGTATCTATATGACGAAACGGGGCGCGCACTTCTGGATGTGTACAACAATGTGCCGCTGGTTGGGCACAGTCACCCGCGGGTAGTACGCGCTGCGCAAGAGCAGCTGGGGCTACTGAATACGAACACGCGCTATTTGCACGATAACGTGGTGCGCTACGCGGAGCGGTTGACGAGCAAGATGCCTGAGGCGTTGCGGGTGTGCTTCATTGTGAATTCAGGAAGCGAGGCAAATGAACTGGCATTGAGGTTGGCGCGCGCGCACACCGGCCGGGAAGATGTGATCGTGCTGGAGCACGCGTATCACGGACACACGAATACGCTGATCGATATCAGCCCGTATAAATTTAACGGCGCCGGAGGTCGCGGACAAAAGCCCTGGGTACATGTAGCGCCGATCGCAGACGATTATCGCGGACTGTACCGGCGAGGCGATCCGGATGCGGGAGCGAAATACGCGCGGCACGTCGGCGAACTGATCGACCGAGCGCGTGGGGCAAAGCGCGAAATCGCGGCGTTTATTGCAGAAACTCTGCCCAGCGTCGCGGGACAGGTGGTATTTCCGCCGGGTTATCTGGCGGCGACGTATGAGTATGTGCGTGAAACTGGCGGCGTTTGCATCGCCGATGAAGTGCAGGTCGGCTTCGGGCGCCTGGGGACAAACTTTTGGGGATTTGAAACGCAAGGCGTGGTGCCGGACATCGTGGTGCTAGGGAAACCGATCGGAAATGGATTTCCGCTGGCGGCGGTGGTCACAACGCGCGAAATTGCGGCGTCGTTCGCGAACGGAATGGAGTTTTTCAGCACGTTCGGCGGAAATCCGGTGGCGTGCGCGGCAGGATTGGCAGTATTGGATGTACTGGAAGAAGAGAAGCTGCAACAGAATGCGTTGCGCATCGGAGAGTATTGGAGCGGCAAGCTGAAGGCGATGCAGCATCGCTTTCCACTGATGGGAGACGTGCGCGGCTCGGGCTTGTTTCTGGGAATCGATCTGGTGCGGGATCCAGTGAGCCGAGTTTCCGCTACGGAGGAAGCCGATTACGTGGTCAATCGCTTGCGGGAGTGCGGCATTCTGGCGGGCACCGATGGGCCGCATCACAATGTAATGAAGCTGCGGCCGCCGCTGATGTTCTCCGAAGCGGACGCGGACCTTTTCTGTGAGACGCTGGATGCGATCTTGCAAGAGGATGCGGCGCAGCCAATTTCGACGTCAGGTGCGATGTCGCCCGCGAGTCTGTACGCGACGCAAGGATAGAGGCAGATTTGGTAAGGGAGGCAACCCGGCTGTCGGGACACCTTATCCAACGCTTAGGTCCCAAAAAGCCGCAAAACAGTTGCCCAACTGTGGGCGGAACTCCAAGATAGAAAGCCGATTGCCATAATGCTCCATCGTTCATCGATTTACCCTCCATCTTTGTGCCTCGCGCTGCGTAGCGGCGGTCTGTGCGCCAGCGGTGTTGGGGCAGTCACCGTCGTGCAGCGAGGCTCCGGTTGAGGATGCGCTGGCCTCGATGTGCGCGCCCCCGTCTTCAGCGCAAGGATTGGTCACAAGCGCAGTGGGGACAAGCATGGTCGTCAGAGGTCGCGACGAAGAGCGGATCAACGTAACGCCAGCGAGGATCGCGCTGACGATTCCAGCGGGAACACCGCTACGAATCGCGGTAGATCAACGCGTTCGCATCGACCATCCGGGTCAGGTAGTGCACGGGAAATTGGTGGAGGCGGTGTATGCGTTCGATCAGACGGTGATTCCAGCGGGCAGCGTCGCAACGGGAGTGGTTACGAATGTAGAGCCGGTGGCAGTGGGAAAGCGCGCGCTGGCTTACAGCAATGGTAACTTTTCGCCATTCCACAAATATCAAGTGAGCTTCGATTGCGTTACTCTCCCGGATGGGAGGCAACTGGCGATCACGACCACAGTCTCGCCCGGTACGGCGGAAGTGGTGCGTCTGGTGAGCAATCCAGAAAAAGAAAAACAAAACGGCGTGAAGGAACGAGCGCAGCAAGAGGCGAAGGGAAAGATTCACGAGGTGAAAGAAGAAGTGCACGATTCTTGGCAGAGCCTGAAGGCACCCGGCAAAATGCACCGTCTGAAGCAGTATTTGCTGGCGCAGTCGCCTTATCGAAAGCAATACATCGAGCCGGGCACCCGCTTTGTTGCCGACCTGAATGCGCCGCTGGCGTTCGGGGAGACATCACGAAGCGGGGAGCAACTTTCGGCGGTGGGAAATGCACCTGCGCCGGACAGCACCGTGGAAGCGCGGCTGAGTACCGAGGTTAGCTCCGCGACGGCGACGCGAGGGACGCAGGTGACGGCGGTGCTCACGCAGCCGCTGTACTCTTCGGCGCACGAGCTGGTTCTGCCAGCGAATACACGATTGGTGGGGCAAGTGATACAAGCCAAGCCGGCACGCAAGTTGCATCGCAATGGGGAACTTCGGCTGTTGTTCGAACGAATTGAGCCTTCGGACGAAGCTACGCAGGCACTGGCGCAAGTGCGCCCGTTGGCGCAGCGGGAGAATGCGAGTCAGCGCGAGAATTCGCGGCAGCTGACGGGTAATCTGGAAAGCGTGGAAGTGGATCGCCGGTCGAACATCAAGCTGGATACAGAAGGTGGCGCGCGCACGACGGAAAGCAAGACGCGATATCTTTCCACGGGACTTGCATTGCTGGTGGCGGCTGCGGCGGCGCACCCGGACGCCGAACACGGAACGGTGGACCCAGGTGGCGATCCGAGTGTGCGAACGGCGGCGGGCGGATCGGGATTTCGCCTAGTGGGAGCGGCAGTAAGCCTGGCGGCGAAATCGACGCCGATATCGATTGTGTTGTCGTCGTACGGGGCGTCCGCGTCGATTTATTCGAACTTTCTTTCGCGCGGACGCGATGTGGTGTTGCCGAAAGATACGCCGATGGAAATCAGCTTCGGTGCGGCGCATCAAGCGACGAATAACGCAAGTCAGCAGTAATCCAGAACGATTACTTGACAATTAAGTTATCATGCGACTAGGCTTGCTGCGCAATGGAGCCAGACGCATCCCTTTCCTGGCTGGCCTTGGCGCTTACGCCAGGGCTGGCGTCCCGGTTGTCTGCGCGCTTGCTGAAGGAATTCGGCTCGCCTGAGGAAGTGTTTCGAGCGCCGCTGCCGCACCTGGAGCGCTGCAAGCTGCCGGCCGCCGTGGCGCAGGCGGTGCACAAGAAGCAATCGTTCAAGCGCGCCGAAAAAGAGCTGGCGTCGACCCAGCGCATCGACCGCTGCCGGCTGCTGAACTGGACGGAACGCGAATACCCTTCGTCGCTGCTGCAAATCTACGATCCGCCGGTCTTGTTGTACGTGCGTGGCAACGCGGAAGTGCTGGCGCAGCCCAGTATTGGGATTGTGGGGACGCGGAGGCCGACATTATATGGGACGCAGATGGCGGAGCGGCTGGGGCGGGAGATTGCGGCACGAGGACTGGTGGTAGTGAGCGGCATGGCGCGGGGCGTCGATGCGATTTCTCATCAGGGCGTGGTGGCAGTGAACGGGTGCGCTGTCGGAGTGCTGGGCACGGGAGTGGATGTCTGCTACCCGAAGGAGAACAAGAAACTGTACGAGAAGGTACTGGAACGAGGAGCGATCATCAGCGAATTTCCCTTGGGCACGCATCCCGCGCCGGAAAATTTCCCGATCCGGAACCGAATCGTGGCGGGCATGCCGCTCGGCGTAGTTGTGGTGGAGGGAGCGCAATATAGCGGATCGCTGATCACTGCTCGATTGGCCATGGAATTTGGGCGCGAAGTGTTCGCGGTGCCCGGGAACGTGACGCAGCCGGTGAGTTTCGCGCCTAACCTGCTGATCAAGCAGGGAGCGAAGCTGGTGACGAATGGGGAGGATGTGATCGAGGAACTGCCGACACCGATTCGCGCGCTTCTGGTGAAGGCTGAGCGGCAGGAGACCGAACAACTAAACCTATTGGCCGCGGCATCGCTAAACTCCAGCGAGAAAAAGATCTTTGAATTGCTCAGCGTGGATGAGCCTAGTCAGATTGATGACATCGTGGAACGATCCGGCTTGCACTCTTGCGAGGTTCTGGCTACGCTTTTCGATCTGGAGATGAAAGGGATCGTTCGACAACTGCCCGGGAAGCAATTCAGCAAAGTTTTACTTTAGCTTGCAAATTATTGATATCAGTCGGTTTATATCCTCCTCTTGAGAAGGCGTGAATCCCTGAGGGGGTTTTACGCATCTGCTTAGGGTAGCGAGAAGGACACAGGGCCCTGCCACAAAGCCTTCCAGCACAAGGTTCCGGAGTTACAAAGACAAGATGGCACGTTCGTTAGTAATCGTGGAATCGCCCGCAAAGGCGAAAACGATCAACAAGTATTTAGGGCGGGATTACACCGTCAAGGCGTCTATCGGGCACGTCATGGACCTGCCAAAGAAGACGATAGGCATTCGCCTGCCTGATGAGCCCAAGAAGAAGAAAAAGAAGAAGGGCAAAAAGGGGAAAGCAGCCGCGGAAGAGAAGCCGAGCAAACCGATCACACTGGATGACGCCAAGATCTTCGAGCCTACCCTGCAAATTATTTCGGGCAAGGGCAAGGTCATCAATGATTTGAGGAAGTCGGCGGCGACGGCCGACCGCGTGTACCTGGCGGGTGACCCGGATCGTGAAGGTGAGGCGATCTCGCAGCACTTGCATATGGTGCTGTCCAAACCGAGTAAGTATGAAGAAGCGGATCCGCCGTCGACCGGAAACGCTAAGAATGGCAACGGTACCGGCAAGATCGAGAAAGCCGAGGAGGAAGAGGCTCCGAAGGGGAAGGCCGGCAAGAAGGGCAAGGGCGCGAAGGGCAAAGATAAGGATAAGGATGAGATCAGCGTCCCGGCGATCGATCCGAAGAAGATTTTCCGCGTAACGTTCAACGAGATTACGCCCAAGGCGATTCGTGCGGCGTTCGACAAACCGCGGCAAGTGGACGCGAACCTTGTGGATGCGCAGCAGGCGCGCCGGGTGCTCGATCGCATCGTGGGGTACAAGGTTTCGCCGTTGCTGTGGGACAAAGTGCGACGGGGATTGTCGGCGGGTCGCGTGCAGACAGTGGCGCTGCGGCTGATCGTGGAGCGCGAGCTGGAAATTCGCGCATTCGTGCCGAAGGAATATTGGTCGATTCACGCAATGCTGGACGGCGGGCAGCCGCCGCTTTTCGAAGCCAAGCTGAGCAAGTACAAAGGCGAGGATATTGAGGTTGGCAATCAGGAAGCGGCGAATGCGGTGCTTGCCGCGGTAGAGAAGGCCAAGTGGCAAGTGGCTTCCGTGGCGCAAAGAGAGAAGCGCCGCAATCCGCCGCCGCCGTTCACGACTTCCAAGCTACAGCAGGCGGCGTATAACCGGCTGCGCTACACCGCCAAGCGCACCATGGGCATTGCGCAACGTTTATATGAAGGCGTGGATCTGGGCGAAGAGGGATCGGTCGCGCTGATCACTTACATGCGCACGGATTCGGTGCAACGTTTCGCCGGATGCGCTGACGCAGGTGCGCGAAATGATTCCGCAGCGGTTCGGGTCGAATTATCTGCCGGAGAAGCCGAACTACTACAAGTCGAAGAAGGATGCGCAGGAGGCGCACGAAGCAGTGCGGCCTACGGATGTTTCGCGCGCGCCGGAGGATGTCCGCAAATATCTGGACGACGATCTTTTCAAGCTTTATCAATTGATCTGGCAGCGCTTTGTGGCTTCGCAGATGCTGCCGGCGGTGTTCGATCAGACGACGATCGATATTTCCGCGGGCGATTACACGTTCCGCGCGACCGGTTCGGTGCAGAAATTCGACGGTTATCTGCGTGTGTATCAGATGCCGGTGGCGGCCGCCGATCGCGAGGACGATGAGCGCGACGATGAAGGCGAAGGCAAGACTTTGCCGCAGAGTGCGAAGAAGGGCAGATCCTGCGGCTTGATCAGATTCGCCCGGACCAACATTTCACCGAGCCGCCGCCGCGCTACACGGAAGCGACGCTGGTGAAGGATCTGGAAGAAAAAGGCATCGGGCGCCCGTCGACGTATGCGTCGATTATTTCCACGATCGTCGAGCGCGAGTACGTGCGCAAGGATCAGGGACGCTTCACGCCGACGATGCTGGGCGAGCGCGTAAGCGTGCTGCTGGTGAAGAGCTTCGACGATGTTTTCGACGTCGAGCTTCACCGCGCGACTGGAAGAAGAGCTCGACGAAATCGAGGAGGGCAAGCTGCCCTGGCGGGAAGCGGTGAAGGAATTCTGGCAGAAATTCGTCATCGATCTGACGCAAGGCCGACGATGAAATGATTTCGTACAAGGCGGGCATACCGACCGGGCAAGAAGTGCGAAAAGTGCGGCGAAGGCGAATTGCTCGAGCGCATCAGCCGGCACGGATTTTTCCTGGGTTGCTCGCGCTATCCGGATTGCGATTTCATCCAGGATATGGCGCCGGAACTGAACGACGACGCCGAGAGCAAGACCGAGTATTGCGAAAATTGCGGGAAAGAAATGCTGCTGAAGCGCGGACGCTTCGGCGCGTTCCTGGCGTGCAGCGGCTATCCGGATTGCAAGACGACGCGGCGTTTGGTGGAGGGCACGCGCATCGCGCATCAGCCTGACGAGCCACTGGACGAGAAATGTACGCTTTGCGGCAATCGGGCTGATCAAGAAGCACGGCCGCTTCGGCGAATTCATCGGCTGCTCCGGCTATCCGAAGTGCAAATACACGCGGCCGATCACGATGGGCATCAAATGCCCGAAGTGCAACGAAGGCGAATTTGTGAAGCGCGGCAGCGCGGGCAAAGGTGGACGCGGACGTCCGCGAGTGTTCTACGGCTGCTCGCGGTATCCGGATTGCGATTTCACCACGCCGCACATGCCGATGCCGGAGCCGTGCCCGAAGTGCGGCGCGCCGTTCATCGTGGAGAAGCGAAGCAAGATTGGCACGCTGCATTCCTGCATCAAGGAAGGCTGCGATTGGGAGCAGCTCGCTCCAGAGCCGGCCGCGGCGGCGCCGCCGCAAGCGCAGCCTGAGGAAGCGGCAGCACCCGTTGGCGCTAAGTCGTAATTCATTCCAGACTGTTGCCTCCAGGCCTACTCGTTCGCCCATTGATCTTCGGGCTTGGCTCGTTTTTTGCGGATTCAGATCGATCGCGAGCGGGAGACGGAATCTGAACGATGAAGCAGGCGATTGAAAAATTCATGCAGTACCTGCAATCGGTCAGGAATTCCTCTCCGCACACAATTCTGAATTACGGCAAGGATTTGTCGCAGTTCGTCGCCTACCTCACGCCACCCGGAGCGGAAACTCCGTCGCTTCTGCATATCACCCACACGATGATTCGCGAATTTGTCGGGCACCTGCACGATCAGGGACTGCAGAAAAGCTCGATAGCTCGCAAGCTGGCGGCGCTGCGCTCATTTTTTAAATATTGCGTGCGCGAGGGTTTGCTGAAGGAAAGCCCGGCGCGGCTGGTACCCACGCCGAAATTGCCGAAGCGCGTGCCGTCGGTGCTTTCGGCGGAGGAGATGAATGGATTTCTGAATCAGTTGGCGGAAATGGCGGCTGTAGAACCTTCCGCAGTGAAGTCGGCAGGAGCGGTGCGTAAGCGCGCGCTTCCCGGCTCACAAGGGGAACCGCGGCCAAAGCGTGGCAAGCCGCGAAACGATGGTTTGCTGCTGCTGCGAGACCGCGCATTGCTGGAGCTGCTCTATGCCGCGGGATTGCGCGTCAGCGAGCTGACCGGATTGAACTGGGTGGACATCGAGCAGGGCGAAAAGATGCTGCGGGTCCGTGGCAAAGGGAACAAGGAGCGCATTGTTCCGTACGGATCGAAAGCGCAGGAGGCGCTCATCAAGTACTGGCCATTGCGGGAACAATTGTTGGTCCAGGCGCAGTCAACACGCAGGAGGCGCGCATCGCGGACGGCCAGCGAGAATCGCGCGATGCCGCATGGCGAAGCGGTGTTCCTGAATTATGCGGGACGCCGGCTGACGCAGCGCTCGGTGGGTCGCATCGTTAAAAAATACGTGCGGCTGGTGAATATCAATTGGGATTTGCATCCGCATTCATTGCGTCACGCCTTCGCTACCCATCTGCTTGCCGACGGCGCCGATCTTCGCGCGATTCAGGAGCTGCTGGGGCATCAATCGCTTTCGACTACGCAAAAATATACGCACGCGTCGATACGGCAGTTGATGGAGATTTACGATAAGTCGCATCCTCATGCTTAAATTGCGGTGTATTTGACCGCAGGCGGGCGTGGACAGTTTTGTAGCAGTCGAGCTGTCTCGTTTGGCTTTGTGCAAGTCGTGGCAGGGCGCGCTGAAGCGATGCCCCTACAACGGTCGCCGAAGAGAGTTCCGAAGTTTCCTGCTGTGTCGCCATCAACGGCGATCTCGGCAATTGCCGCAGGCGAATTCTGTTCGTGGCATCACACGACTGTTAAGCATGAGAAAACAAAACGGGGCGGCCGCAAAGGCCGTCCCGTCTGATTTCCATTCTACGCCCGAACTAGAACTTGAACCGTACGCCAATCTGGATCTGCCTCGAGGTATATGCGAAATTGCTGTTCGCGTTGCTAACCGTGCCAAAAGGCGCATTGAAATTCAAACAAGGCGATGCCGTGCTGCACGCTACCGTCCCGTTTGCGTTAGTGATTGTTCCTGTGGTGGTGACGATGTAACCGGTGTTGTTCACGCTGGTCACGTTGACGTGGTTGAACAGGTTGAAGCCTTCGCCCAGAACCTCAAGGCTATAGCGTTCGGTGATTGGAATGGTTTTCGAAATACGGAGATCGACGACCTGGGTGCGCGGAAGAGTGAACGAGTTGCGCCCGATGTTGTCGAGGCCTTTGCGACCGTTCGATCCATTGACGCCGCTGCTCAAACCGCCAGGCGCGTTGCCAGAGGTGACCAGCGAATAGGGCAACCCATTCTGCACCTGGTAGATCGGCGCAAGTTCCCAACCGCCAATCAGATAGTTGCTCCAGCCAGAACGATGCCACGGCGAAGTGATCACCGCGTTGGCTACGAAGCGATTTTGGATGTTAAAAACGGAATTGCCATACTCTAATCCGATGTTGAAAGGATTGAGCAGGTCATTGATGTCGGTAAAGGTTGCTGCGTTAACACCCAGTGTCCAGCGCATGCGAGAACGTGTAGTTCGCGCCAAACGAAACGTTGTGCGACATGCGGTGATTCACCTGGGCGACGAGCGCGTTGTAGTTCGAGCGCGCGCCACTAAAGAGGTTGGTGATGGAACCAAAACCGGGGTTCGGCCGAGGTCCCTTGAACAACGTGGTCGTGTATGTGGGATCGGTCTCCGGGCCGCCGCTGGCTACATTGTAGGTGATGGTGGCCGTGGAAGGGTTGATGTTGCTGTCGACAAATTGCGGCAAGTCGTGACCGAAGCTGCCGAGATAGGTCACCCCGATTGCAGTGTTCCATCCGATCTCGTGTTCAATGCTCAGGTCTGTTTCATAAATCAGCGGCGCCTGGAAGTGGCGATCGAAGAAGACCGCAGTGAGTCCGCTGGACGCAGGCGGCGCAGTTGGAAGCAACTGCGGGAAGGTTGTGGGGTGAGGATTGGCCGCGGATGGCGTGAAGAAGAAGGAGAGTTGTCCGTTGGGGCTGCCGGTGTTCACCAGCGCGTTGTAAACCGCCGATGTGATGATGTTGCCGTAGTACATTCCAAATCCGGCGCGCAGAGAAGTTTTGCCATCACCGAAGACGTCATAGGCCAATCCCACGCGAGGCGAGAAATTATTTTTGTCAGCGGGCAGCCGCGTTGTTCCCGGAATGGCCGGATTGACTAGATTCTTGAATACTGGCGGCATCATGGCGTAGTCGTAGCGCAGCCCGAGCGTTAGGGTTAGGCGCCGCGCTACGCGCCAATTGTCTTCGCCAAATACGGCATACGTATTGGTGTTGAACTGGAACGCCAGCGGGCCGAATGCTTGCTGGAAGCTGCTGTAGCACGCGAGGTTGTGAGCCGCGCCGCAACTATTGGGTTTGTAGAAATCGGAGAAGTAATTGACGAGCGAGCTGTAAGCGAACGAACCGTACTGGAAGCGCAGGTTCTGGGCGAGATCGTTGGTGTGCGCATAGTCCACGCCGAACTTGAAGGTGTGCGCTCCGCGGCTCCAAGACATGGTGTCGGCGAATTGAGTGCGCCGCTCGTCAGGAAAGGCCACGCGCTGTAGGAAGGTTGGCACGCCGAAGTCGAATCCATTGGTGATGTTGACGTCGGGAGCCAATCCCAGAGGATTGGTGTAACCGGGAGGATTCACGAGATTCGCATTTTCATAGGCCGAAGAAGGCTGTGCAAACTCGAATTCGAAATCGCGTCCATATTGGAAGCGTGCTTCGTTCGAAAAATTGCTGGTGAAGAATGTGTACAGCTTGGCGACGCCCCAGGTGTCCCGCACGTAGTCGTTGCCAAAGCTGGCGATGCCGAACGGCACGCTGGCTTGCGTTTGGATACCCGCCGGTGAAGTCCAGCGCATGCGGTTCACTTCAAACGTGGCGTGATTCTTGGAGTTGATGGCCCAGTCGATCTTCGGAAAGAAGATTGTCTGCTGGCCCTTGCGCGGCACCTGTCCCAAATCGCTCGCCAGTCCGTTGAGGCCGTTGGTGTAATCGGTTTGCGCCTCGGCAGTGGAGACGCCCAGGTTTGCCGCCAAGGTTGCGATGTTTGCAGCCGATGGCGTGGCGAAAAAAGCGTTTGGGGAAGTGGCTGTGGCGAAGCCGGGGAAGTTGCGGTCATAGCGGTCGAATGCAAAAAAGTAAAAAAGCTTGTCCTTGATGATCTTGCCGCCCACGCCGAAGCCGTACATTTTTCGAACGTCGGTGGGCTTGAAGAGCGTGGACGTAAACACGCCCGGAGAGGTTTGCGTGCTCAATCGAGTAAAAGGATTTGTGGCGCCCCAATCGTTATCGCGGTCGTAGAAGTAAACTTCCCCGTGCAGCGAGTTCGTGCCGCTCTTGGTTACAGTGTTGACGACGGCACCGGCGGCGTGTCCGTACTCTGTAGTGTAGTTGGAGCTGTTGACCTGGAATTCCTGCACCGCGGCTTTGGCGCTGGAATAGCCCGCGCGCGTGCGGCCGCGCTCTTCGGAAAAGAATGCCTGGTTGTTGTCCGCGCCATCGATGGTGTTGTTGTTCATCAACGTGCTCTGACCACGAAAGCTCAGCAGACCGAATCCGTTCGAATCGTTCACCACGCCGGGCGTCAGCAGCGCAAAATCAGACCAGCGGCCGCCGTTGATCGGAAGATTAGTGATCTGCGTTTGATCGACAATGGGCGCAAAGTCTGCGGAGGTGGTATTGATCTGGGGGATATCGGAAGTGACCAGCACCGTCGCGCCAGTGGAGCTGACCTGAAGATGAACTGGAAGATCGGTGATCGTTCCTACTTGGACGACGACCTGTTCCGCGCGGAATGGTGCGAATCCCGCGGCTTCCACGCTGACCAGATAATTGGCGGGCGTAAGTTTGGTCACGCGGAAGAAACCATTTTCATCCGTGGTATCGACGAAGACGGCATTGGTGCCGTTGTTTCGCACCGTGATTTTTGCACCAGGCAATACCGCACCGCTTGAGTCGTACACCGTGCCGCCGATGGCGCCGTCCGTGGTCGATTGCGCTTTGATGCGAGGCGCCGAGATCAGCAATGCGCAAACAGCAGTCAACACAAAGAGAGAAATACCGAGCGTTCTCTTCATCTGAAGAGCTCCTTCAATATGGGTTACCTGCGCACCAGTTATTCAGGCAGAAGGGAAAGCCGGTCGAGCGGGGTTGCTCCGACTCGGCTCAGTGCCGTCTTCTGCAGCAAGGCTCGCTGCGAAACACGTGCCGAAAGTATCGGTAATCGATATTTCTAGCAGATGAATATAAGGAAATCAATTGATTAGAGGTCATAAATGAAAGCAAAAAACAGTCTGGGCGAATTGGTTTAGTGGATTTATCCGTCCCACGTTTCGGGGTACTCTCACTGTAGTCTTTTTTGGCTTCCAATCGTGACAATCAGAGCCATCCTCCGCGCAGCCCTCTCACTAATTGCCGTGCTGGGCTTTGGCGCCGCCGCCAAGGCTCAGGACAATTACGAGATCCAGGTCTATCCCTATGAGACCGTCCAACCGCATCACACCATGGTTGAACTCCACAGTAACTTCACGATCGACGGTTCAAAGACGGTGCAAAATGGATTGCTGCCTTCCAATCACGCGCAGCACGAAACCATTGAGATCACGCACGGGTTCAACGACTGGTTCGAGGTGGGCTTCTATATTTTCACGTACGCCCGCAGCGGCTACGGTGTGCAATGGGTGGGCGATCACATTCGACCGCGCGTTCGCATCCCCAAAAAATGGAACTGGCCCGTTGGCCTGAGCCTCTCGCAGGAAATCGGCTATCAGCGCCGCAAGTTTTCGGTCGATACGTGGACGTGGGAAATCCGCCCGATCGCCGACAAACAGATCGGCCGCTGGTACTTTTCGCTCAATCCGACGCTCGATCGTTCCTTCCACGGGGAGAGCGTGCATCAAGGAGTGATCTTCTCGCCGAATTTTAAAGTCAGCTACGACTTCACCCCAAAAATTGCCGGCGGGCTGGAATATTACGGATCCGTGGGGCCGGTGACCGGCTTTCTTGCCCTCAATCAGCAGGAGCATCAGATTTTTCCGGCGATCGATCTTAATGTATCGCCCAACTGGGAAATTAATTTTGGCCTCGGCGTCGGAGTTACCCGCGCCAGCGATCATTTGATCGCCAAGATGATTCTCGGGTATCGTTTCAACTTCTGATTTCAACGTTTGATGCAGGAGATATCTGGCTTATGGCTCATCACCTGGCGCAGATTAATATCGGACGGCTTATTGCTCCCATTGACGATCCAAAGATTGCTGATTTCGTAGCTGCACTCGATCCGATCAATGCGTTAGCCGATCATGCGCCAGGATTTATCTGGCGGTTGCAGTCCGCATCTGGCAATGCCACGGACATCGCATACAACGAGGATCCAACGATGTTCATGAATATGTCGGTATGGAATTCGCTGGAGGCGCTCCGCGACTACGTTTATCGATCCGATCATATACGCCTGCTTCGTAATCGAGCTAAGTGGTTTGAGAAACTGGAAAGGCCCATCTACTGTTTGTGGTGGATTCCGGCAGGACACATCCCGACTGTCGCCGAGGGCCGGGAACGGATGGAGCATTATCAGAAGCACGGTCCGACGCCATTCTCGTTTTGGTTTTCACAGCACTATCCACAGCCCGCCGATGAAACGGTCAGCGTCTGAAATCGATCGCTGGAAAATGAAAACGGCCGGCAACTTTCATCGCCGGCCGTTTTTGCTGCTTTGTATTTTGGTCGTTGCTACTTAGCGATGCCCGCCGCCATGCGAGCCGCCGCCGCCGTGAAATCCGCCTCCACCACCGTGAAAGCCTCCGGCACTGCCACGCGCTCCGAAGCCACCACGTCCGCCGCCCGCGAAGCCACGCGGTGAACCGCCGGCGAATCCACGGCCCATGCCCCCTCGATTGAAGGCAGCGCCGCCACGTCCGGAGAAGCCACGATTGCCGTAATAGCCACGGTTGTTGTAGCCGCGTCCGTAATAACTCCGGCCGTAGTAGCCGCCACGTCCATAAAATCCGCGCCCGTAATATCCGCGATGCCCGTAGAAACCGCCACGGAACCATGGACCCGCGCCGATGAAGACGCCGCCAGCGAACCAGTCAGGACCATAGTAGCCATATGGCGCACACGCATAAGGATAATAATCGTAGTAGCCGTAGGAGCAGACCGGCGCCGGGCCGTAAGCGTATCCGGGGTCATAGCCATAAGCCGGGCCGTAGCCAATGCCCACCGCGATTCGTTGCGCGCTCGCTTGACCCGCGCCAAGCAAGCAAACACCAAACACCAAACCTGCTAACGCTGCAATTCTAAGAATTCGCATGTTCGGGACCTCCCTTCGAGATCCGCTGCTTGCGGGCTCAACAGCGGCTTGGGAGGCCTGCTGTACCTGAAGCCCACACCCAGTTTAACCCCGATGCGGCAGGAAAGTTGCATGTGCCAGCTGGCGCCAAATTTGGGCCATTTTGACCCCAAACGGCGCTTTTTTGGTAGTGGGTCCATTTCCGGGTTGGGGCGCGTGAATTTGATTAGCGGAAGCTCCTCGAATTTCCGGTACGTCGCATAACCGGAACCTAACATTTCACGAACGGTTTTTTTGCGGCGTTGACGGGTTGTGCGGTTCGCCCTTATAATCAGGGTTTGCCTGTAGGCTCGGAGGAGCGATGTACGCTGTCATAAAGACCGGGGGGAAGCAGTATCGCGTCGCGCCCGGCGACACCATTCGGATTGAACGGGTTAGCGGCGATGTGGGCGAAAAGGTGACCTTCGGGTCCGTTCTGGCGGTCCACACCGACGAAAAGAAGATCCTCCATGGAGACGATGCTTCGAAGGCTTCGGTCACGGGCAAGATCGTGGCCCAGGGCCGCTCCAAAAAGGTCACGGTTCTGAAGTTCAAGAAAACCAATCAATACAAGATTTCTCGCGGCCACCGGCAGAACTACACCGCCGTGCAGGTCAGCGATATCAAGCTGTAAGCGGGCTTTCGCCTGGCTAGAGCAGCGGAAAAACAGGAATAGGTCATGGCACATAAAAAAGGTGGCGGCTCCTCTACAAACGGCCGCGATTCGCACGGCCAGAGGCTGGGCGTGAAGCGCTTTGGCGGGCAGCTGGTGAATGCCGGCACAATTCTGATTCGCCAGCGCGGCACCAAGCATCAGGCCGGAGTCAACGTCGGCCAGGGCAAAGACGATACGCTGTACGCGCTCGTCACCGGCTACGTGAAATTTGAAGACAAGGGCCGAGGCGGCCGCTTTATCAGCGTAACGCCTGCGGAGCAAGCTGCGGCCACAGCCGTAAACTAACAAACAGTTTCACCCGGGCGGTTCGGCGTGTGCCGGACCGCCTTCGTGTTTTTATCGTCCCAACCCCGGCAAGCTCTGGAGAAACTCTGCTGTGTTCGTCGACGAAGCAAAAATATTAGTAAAGGCCGGTGGCGGCGGCAACGGCTGCGTGGCGTTTCGGCGCGAGAAATTCGTTCCGCGCGGCGGCCCGTCCGGCGGAGACGGCGGGCATGGCGGCAGCATCTACGTCGAAGCCAATCCCAACGACAACACGCTGCTTCGGTATCGCTACAACCGCGAGTTCAAGGCCGACCGCGGGCGTCACGGCGAAGGGTCGAACTGCACGGGCCACTCTGGCGAAGAGATGGTTTTGCAGGTTCCCGTGGGCACGCTGGTCTTTGACGAGCAGACCGGAGAAACCATTGCCGACCTGGCGAATCCGGGCCAGCGCGTGCTGGTGGCGCAAGGCGGCCGTGGCGGTCGCGGGAATCAGCATTTCGCCAAGCCGTGGCATCAGGCGCCGCGCGAACACGAAGAAGGCCACGCCGGCGAAGAGCGGCACCTTCGTTTTGAGTTGAAGTTATTGGCGGACGTGGGGCTCGTCGGATTCCCCAATGCCGGGAAGTCCACCTTAATCTCGGTGATTTCGGCGGCTCGCCCGAAAATTGCCAATTATCCGTTCACGACGCTGGAACCGAATCTCGGCGTAGTCAATGCGGATGGAGGGACCGGTCGTGAAGGCCGCGAGCTTGGCCGTACATTCGTCGTTGCCGATTTGCCGGGCCTGATTGAAGGAGCGCACGAAGGCGCAGGCTTGGGAATTCGCTTTCTGCGTCACGTGGAGCGCACGCGATTGCTGGTGCACTTGATCGACACCAGCGATGCTTCTGATGCCGACCCGATCCATTCGTTCGAGATCATTTCCGGCGAGCTGCACGCTTTCAGCGCGACGCTCACGGACAAACCGATGATCGTGGTGGCCACCAAGCTTGACGCTACGACGGATCGCACGCGTCTCGATGCATTGCGCGATTTTTGCGCTCAGCGCGGGCTGGAATTTCACGCCATCTCCGCACCCACGGGCGAAGGCGTGCGCGACTTGGTTCGTTCGATTGCCGATGCCCTAGACAAAATCCCGAAGCCTGCGCCTGACCACGCGCTTGATTCACAGGCAGACGACGGCTCAGCCACATCTGGTTCGCTGCACAACACTCATCCAGTGTAGGGTCGACAAGAGGTCTCGGGCGCATTTTGGTGTTCTCTGCATCAAGCCCTTTCTTCCGATTTATGAGAAAATAGTAGCAACTCGTCCTTTGGAGGCGTATTGACCACCGCGCAGGCGCAGCGCACCGCCGCAAAACTCCATCCTCGCCGCATCGCGCTGTTTGGCGGATCTTTCGACCCGATTCACAATGGCCACCTCGCCGTCGCTCGAGCCGCGGATCGCCGCTTTAATTTCGACCAGATTCACTTTGTACCGGCCAGCCGTCCGCCGCACAAGCTGAAGCAACATTTGGCGCCGTTTCCACATCGTTTCGCTATGGTCGCGCTGGCTTGTGCCGAACATCCGCACTTCGTTCCCTCAGTTGCCGAGGCAGGCGACGATTTCAGTGGCGCGCAGCTACATTATTCCGTGGATACGGTGCGCTATTTTCGCCACGCGTACCATGGGCACGGGGACCGCATCTATTTCATTATCGGCGCCGATGCTTTCCTGGACATTCCGATGTGGAAGGAATACGAGGCGCTGCTGGGGTTGTGCGATTTCATCGTCGCCAACAGGCCCGGAATACGTGTGGAAGCGTTACGCCTGGTGATTCCGCCGGATCTAATGGCTCGCGGCGGCGTCAGGAAGGACACTGAGCACGTGCACGAATCCAACGTCGTGGCTCACCTGCATCGCACATCGGTTTATCTGCTCGACAACGTCTCCAGTGAAGTTTCTGCAACCGATATTCGGCGTCGCGCGAACAAAGGCACGGCGATCCACGGGCTTGTCTCCGCTCGCGTCGAAGAATACATTGTGAAACAGGACCTATACCGGTGAACTTGAACTCCTTACCTGAAAGCGTGCGCATCGCCATCGAGGCCGCACAAAATAAAAAAGCAGCGGGCATCACCATCCTGGATCTGCGGGAAGTAGGCGGCTTTACCTCCTACTTTGTGATTTGTACGGGCTTCAGCACCCCGCAGGTGCAGGCCATCTGCAGCGAAGTGGAAGAGCAGCTGTACAAGCAGCTGAAGCGTGAGCCGGAACACCGCGAAGGCACACGTTCCGCCGAATGGGCGCTTCTGGATTTCGGCAGCTTCATCGTGCACGTCTTCAATGAACGCGCTCGCCAATTCTACGATCTCGAGCGGCTCTGGCGTTCCGCGCCCAAGCTCGAGGTTCCCGACGAACCCAGCCATGCGGGCGTCAGCGGTGCGCAACCTCCAGGCGAAGCGGTTTCTAAGTGACCGAACAGCGGCTGCCGTGGATCTCGGCGGATCCGGCATCGTCGCGCCTTCTGGAATTAGCGCAAAAAGTCGCTCCAGCGCCCACGACGCTGCTCATTATCGGTGAGAGCGGTACCGGCAAGGATCATCTCGCGCGCTTCATTCATGAAATCGGTCCTCGGCGCGACGCGCCTTTTCTGAAAATTGATTGCGCGAGTCTTCCTCCGCAGCTTGTGGAAAGCGAGCTATTCGGGCATGAGCGCGGTGCGTTTACCGGAGCAGTGGAGCGCAAGCTAGGGCGTCTCGAGCTGGGTGGCGACGGCACTATCGTGCTCGATGAAGTGGCGGCGCTTTCGCCCAACGCACAGAGCAAGCTTCTGCGTGTGCTGCAGGAGCGCGCCTTTGAACGCCTTGGCGGCAACGAAACTCTGCGCATCGAAGCGCGGCTCATCGCCTTGACCAATGTGGACTTGCAAGCTGCGGTTGTGGATGGCCGCTTCCGCGAAGATCTTTTCTTTCGCCTCAACGTGTTGACCTTGAGTGTTCCTTCGTTGCGTGAACGTCGCGCCGACATTCTTCCGCTGGCCGATCACCTGCTCGCGTCGCTGCGCGCAGTGCATGGGCGCGCCAACGTTCAGATTGGTGAGTCCTCGCGTGCCATGCTCGCTGCCTACGCGTGGCCGGGAAATGTTCGCGAACTCCGCAACGCGCTGGAGCGCGCCGTGGTTTTCTCTCACAGCGAGACGCTGAATCCTGAGGATTTTCCGGACACCGTTCGCGCCGCTGCGCGCGGAGCTGCGACAGGTATGCGGTCCCTGCTCGAAATTGAAAAAGACGTAATCGCCGCCACATTGGAAGCCACAAGATACAAAATCGGCGAAGCCGCCAAAATCCTCGGCATTAGCCGCAAGACCCTCTTGGAGAAACGCAAACGCTACGGCCTGAGATAACCTCACGATGATTTTGAGAACGCCCCTGAAGTGGAGCGAGCCATTCGAGATCTGCCCAAAATTTCGGCAAGCATCTCCTGTACGGGAGGGGCTAGTCCCCTCCCGGGGTTTCACTCCAACCAATATGTAAACGCGGAGCCATACCGCCCTAAGGCGCCGGGACAAGGGTTACGCCACCGCATTGCGATCACTGCTGCGCTAAACTGCCACGGTGCGCATCCGCCTCTTGTTGCTGGGCAAAACGCGTCGCCCCGAACTACGCGCGCTGCTCGACGAATACGTCAAACGCATCAGCCATCAATGCGCGATCGAAGTCACTGAAGTCCGCGATGGCGACGCCGTGATTAAGCGGCTGGAGGTCGACCGCGCCGCCACGGTGATGATGCTGGACGCAGCGGGTAAGTCCTTCAGCTCCGAAGAGTTCGCGAAATGGCTGGGTGAACACCGCGACCGCGGTACGCGCGAAATCATTTTCTTGTGCGGGGATGCCGATGGGTTTCCGGACGTGTTGCGCCAACGAGTGAAGCAACTGCTTTCGCTGAGCGCGATGACGTTCTCGCACGAGCTTGCGCGCGTGATGCTGGCCGAGCAGTTGTACCGGGCATTCGCAATTCTCTCCGGCAGCCCGTATCCGCGGTAGGCACGCCAGCGAAAAGAAGGCACTACACCGGACAAGACACCACCCCAGAAATGATGTACAAAGTACGAACTATGCCGATGCGCATCGTTCCGGATGAGGGTAAGCCGTCAGTTGCTATCGAAATTCCATTGGAAACTCCGCTGCCCGATTATGATCTGGAACAGCTCGATCAGCCTACGCCACGCGATGTGGATGCGATTCTGGTTTCACAAGGATTCCGCGATCTGGTGGACGATGCTCGCGGCGTGCTGATGGATCTGCTGGCGAATCCACCGGTCGAGCCGACTGACGAGTGCGAATTAGACCTTACGCATGAAGGCTCGCATTCGCTCGAGCTGTCGCAGTTGACCGGGGCGATTTGTCCCGGGGATGACGAAGTCTACCGGCCGGGACTTTGGATCGTGATCCATGACAGGCGGGCGAACCCAAAAGCCTCGCTGCCGCAAGGCATGCGCGAGCACATTTCGGCGATCGCGCGGGAATTCGTGAAGCGGCTTCAACTGGAATAGCACGTGACTTTCCGCTTGCGTGTCTCCCTGGTTCCGTTGCGCCATCATCATTCGCTCGCTTGACCTTTGCGGTTGCGCATCTTCAAACTTAAAGTTTCGTTTTTGTGAAAAGGCTTACCGCAAATGCCGGAAGAAAAAGGACTGCTGATTGTTTACACCGGGCCGGGCAAGGGCAAGACGACTTGCGCGCTGGGCACGGCCTTTCGCGCCGTCGGCCAAGGGCTGCGCGTGCTGATGGTGCAGTTCATCAAAGGATCGTGGCACTACGGCGAACTCGACGCGGCGAAACTGCTGGGCGACGACAAATTTGAGATCCGGCCGATGGGTCGCGGCTTCGTGAAAGTTGGCGGCGCTGAGACCGATCCCGAAGACTTGAAGCTGGCGCAGGAGTGCTGGGCGACCGGCCGGGACGCGATCAATAGCGGCACCTACGATCTGGTGGTGCTCGACGAAATAAATTATGTGATCAGCTACAAGATGCTCGATCCCGATGAAGTTGTCGAGGCGCTGAGGGTGCGGCCGGAGCGTGTGCACGTGATCTGCACCGGGAGGAACGCACATCCGAAGTTGGTGGAGCTGGCCGATCTGGTCACGGAGATGAAGGAAGTGAAGCACCCGTACACGAAAGGCATTCTGGCGCAGCGTGGTATAGACTATTAAGCCAGTGTTCCAGCGATTTTGACGTATAGCACCCGCACAGCCAAGGGACGGCTGCGCTACCAACTATGGCTTGGTTCAAGCGCGACAAAAAAGCAATCGAACAGTCCACTCCGCCTGAAGAGCGGCGTGTGCGCACAGAAGGTCTGTGGGTCAAGTGCGAGTCCTGCCGGACCATCGTGTTCCGCAAAGACCTGGAAGCGAATCTGATGGTCTGTCCGAAGTGCCAATTCCATTTCAAAATGGACGCGAAGCAGCGGCTGGCGATGCTTCTGGACGGGCGCTGGACCGAGCACGACGCGAAGATGACGTCCACTGATCCGCTCAAGTTCGTCGATACGAAACCGTATGCCGCGCGGCTGAAGGAAGCTCGCAAGAAACTAGGCATGAACGATGCGGTGATCACCGCCGAAGGACAACTGAGCGGGCGGCCGGTGGTTTGTTGCGCGATGGAATTTAATTTCATCGGTGGCTCGATGGGCGCGGTGGTGGGCGAGAAAGTTACACGCGGAGTGGAACTGGCGCTGGAGACGCGGCAGCCATTAATCGTGATTTCCTGTTCGGGCGGGGCGCGCATGATGGAAGGCACCATCAGCCTGATGCAGCTGGCGAAGGTTTCGGCAGCGCTCGCGAAACTGGACGATGCGAAGGTGCCGTACATTTCCGTGTTGACCGATCCAACCACGGGCGGCGTGACCGCTAGTTTCGCGATGCTGGGCGATCTGAACATTGCCGAGCCGGGCGCGCTGATTGGGTTTGCCGGGCCGCGCGTGATCGAACAGACCATTCGCCAGAAATTGCCGGAAGGATTCCAGCGCTCGGAATTTCTGCTGGAGCACGGCTTCCTCGACGCGGTGGTCTCGCGCAAAGAGATGAAGAGCTTCATCGCCAGCTCGCTCGACCTGCTGCTCAACTGAACGGAAATGAACTACGACGCTGCTGTCCGGTACCTGCATTCTCTCGGCAGGGAATTGGCCGCGCCTACGCAGGCAGCGGCCGCAAAATTCGATCTGGAAAACATTACCGTTCTTGCCGAGCGCCTCGGGCGTCCGGATCGCGCGTATCCATCGGTGCACATCGCAGGAACCAACGGCAAAGGCTCGACTGCCGCTTTCCTCGAATGGATTTTGCGAACTGCGGGATTCCGGACCGGGCTGAACACTTCTCCGCACCTGGAACGCATCAACGAGCGCATTCGCGTTGCCGGAGAAGAGATCAACGATGAGGCATTCGCCGAGACACTGACACGGATTGCGTCGCTGATCGAAGAGTTGCTTGCGGATGGGCAACTTCGTGCACATCCGACCTACTTTGAGTGTGTGACGGCGATGGCGTTTGAATACTTCGCCAAACAGCGCGTGGATTTCGGAGTGTTCGAGGTCGGATTGGGCGGCCGGTTGGATGCGACGAACATCATCACTCCCGTTGTTTCGATCATTACGCGGATTGATTTCGATCACGAGAATTTTCTTGGCCATTCGCTGAGTGAAATCTCTGGAGAAAAAGCTGGAATCCTGAAGGAGGCCGTGCCGGTGGTGATGGCGGAGCAGCGCTCCGAAGCTCGTGAGGTCATTCTGGCTCAAGCAGCCAAGCTGAGATGTCCGGTAGTCGAGACAGCGTCAACTTTTCGGATCGATCATGAAGCGATGCAAGACGGCTTTGCCCGGGCGCGGGTGACCGAGGCGCATTCCGGCTGGTCGATCGATCTGGCACCGAGACTCGCGGGGCGCTTTCAGTTGCAGAATGCGTTGAATGCCGTGGCTGCGGCGCGGCTGCTTCAGAATCGCGGATATCGCATCACAGATGAAGCTATTGCGCAGGGGATTGCGGCTACCGAGTGGCCCGGTCGAATCGAAAGGATTGGTTCCCGACCCGATGTTTATCTAGATGGGGCACACAATCCGTCCGCAGCCCGGGAGCTAGCTGCGTTTTGGGAGGAGAACTTCGCGGGGCGCAGGATTTTTCTCTTGTACGCGGCGATGCGTGACAAAGCGGTAGATGAAGTTGCGGGACTGCTGTTCCCATACGCCGCAGAGGTGATTTTCACCGAGCCGCGCATATCGCGCGCGATTTCGGCTCCGCAACTCGCGGAGATGCTCGGTCATCACGCACTCCGAAGTTCGGTTATCGCCGATGCGGGTCAGGCGCTGGACTATGCGTTGGGTAAAGCCGCGCCCGAGGATGCGATTTTCGTGACCGGTTCACTCTATCTCGTGGGGCAGCTCAGGGCGTACTGGAAGCAGCGAGCGCAGGTCGCCGCGCGATAGAAAACCTCGTAGAATGTGCGCTCGGGAACTGATGCGGATCGACCCGGGATGGGAGCATTTCCTCAGCAATCGCTATGGCAAAAAAGCAGCCTAGCTCGAGCAAGAGTGCTCCGCCGTCGGCGTCGGAAACACCAGCGCCGCCCATTTTTCCGCAACCAGTCGTAAACCAGGGCGGCTCAACTCAACCCAGCTCAACCCAACCCCTCGTGGGGATCATCATGGGCTCGTCTTCCGACTGGGAAACGATGGAGCATGCCGCAAAAACTTTGCAGGAGCTTGGTGTGCCGCACGAAACGCGGGTGGTGTCGGCCCATCGCACGCCGGACTTGCTGTTCGAATACGCGTCATCGGCGGAAAAGCGCGGCATTGAAGTAATCATCGCGGGAGCGGGCGGAGCGGCGCACCTGCCTGGAATGACATCGTCGAAGACGGTTCTGCCGGTGCTGGGCGTTCCTGTGGAGTCGAAGACATTGAAGGGACTGGATTCGCTGCTGTCGATCGCGCAAATGCCGGGCGGCGTGCCGGTCGGTACGCTGGCGATCGGTAAAGCTGGGGCGATCAATTCGGCACTTCTCGCTGCTGCGATTCTTGGCGCGAAGCATCCAGAGATTCGCGATGCACTGCGAAAATTCCGCGAAGCGCAGACCGAGCGCGTGCTGGCCAATCCCGATCCTGCTGCCGCGCAGGGGAGTTCGTTCGCTTTGAGCAGCCCGAGTTCAGCGAGAGCGAAACCCGGTCCAGCGAGCTTAAAAAGGAAGCCCGCGTGACGATCGGGATTCTGGGCGGTGGGCAACTCGGGTACATGCTGGCTTTGGCGGGCTATCCGCTGGGCCTCCATTTCAAATTTTTCGATCCGTCACCCGAAGCGCCGGTTGGCCGCATCGCACAGCGCGTTACCGCCGAGTTTTCGGATGAGTCCGCGATCGAAAAATTCGCGAGCGGGCTTGAACTGGTCACTTACGAATTTGAAAACGTCCCACTCAGCGCCGTGCATTTACTTGCCGGGCGTCTTCCGGTTTTCCCTCCACCGGAAGCGCTGGAAGCTGCGCAGGACCGTCTGAAGGAAAAACACTTTTTTCGCGATCTGGGCATCGCTACGGCCGAATTTGCGCCGGTGGCGAGCGCCGATGCATTGCAGCAAGCGGTTGAGACCGTAGGCCTGCCGGCGGTGCTGAAGACATGCCGCATGGGTTATGACGGCAAAGGTCAGTGGGTGCTGAAAAGTTCAGAAGAGATCGCACGCGTGAAGAGTGAGATGAGCGTTGCCAAGGCACTGGGCGATGTGCCGTTTATTCTCGAGCGTTTTGTTCCATTTCAACGTGAGCTGAGCGTGCTCGCGGTTCGTGGACGAACTGGCGAGACCGCCGTCTACCCGCTGGTCGAGAATCATCATCGTGGAGGAATCTTGCGGCTTTCGCTGGCGCCTGCTCCGCGATTGGATGCGACGATCCAGCGCGCGGCGGAGGATGCCGCCCGGCGCGCTTGCGAAGCGCTGGAGTACGTTGGCGTGCTGGCGATCGAATTTTTTGAGGTGGACGGGCGGCTGCTGGCGAATGAAATGGCGCCGCGCGTTCACAACTCCGGGCACTGGACGATTGAAGGAGCGGTGACCAGTCAATTTGAGAATCATTTGCGCGCGGTGAAAGGTCTGCCGTTGGGTTCATGCAGCGCGATTGGGTCGTCGGCAATGTTAAATCTGGTTGGCGAAGTGCCGGATGCCGCCGAAGTTCTGGGTATTCGCGATGCGCATCTGCACTTGTATGGGAAGTCGGCGCGCGCGGGGCGGAAGCTGGGACATGTCACGTTGCGGGCGGGGTCGAGCGAGCAGCTAGCTTCACGGCTTGCGGAGCTGCCGGGATTTTTCCATCGGCCGGAGTTTTGTCTCGATGCGGTTTTGGGACGGCGGGCGTCTTCGCGGGCTTAATCTCCTTTTCACTAACCAATTGCGAGTTGTTTCGGCTGCGCAGGAGTGCACCCGGAGGTCCTTCGCCTACCCTCGCCGGGTAGGTCGGCTCAAGCGACGACGCGATCGCGGCACGTTGTGACACGCGTTACGCGCATCCGTTTTGCTTCAGATCTTTCGAAGGCGCCCGCTTCCGAAAGCGGCCGCTACATGAAGCAGACAAAGCGTGCGGCCACGTAGGAAGACAAGGTTAAGGTAGGGATAGGGAGAGTTAGCCATTACGCGGGGCACAGTTGCCGGCTGTTGGGCTGGATGCTACGATTTCCTGTTCCTATGACGCTGACTGTGACATCCGGAAGCGCACCTCGTCGTCCGAAGGTGGGTATCCCCTGGCGCACCACGCAGGAAGAGCGCGACGGGTCGCGGCAGAAGCTGGATTATTACTTTCAGGCAGTGCGGAACGCTGGCGGTGAGCCGGTGGAGATTTCGCTGCGGCAGCCTTTGGCCTTCCTTCAGGAGCAGCTCGGCGACTTAGATGGATTTGTCCTGCCTGGGAGCCCTGCGGATGTCGATCCGGCACGCTATGGCGCCGTTAAACACCAGAAGACAAATGAGTTGGACGAGAACCGCGACAACGCAGATATCGCCATTCTGGATCATGCTTTTGACGCCGGGAAGCCGGTGCTGGCGATTTGCTACGGTTGCCAACTGCTGAACGTCTATTTGCAAGGCACCTTAATTCAAGATATCCGGTCGGAACGCCCAGGTTCGGCCGCGCATGGAAGCACGGACCTGCCACCAGGAGCAATTAAGGGCGATATCGAGCACGCAGCTGCCTTTGTACCCGAGAGCCGGCTTGCGACTTTGAATGGGACGAATACTGGCACGATCAACAGCAGCCACCACCAGGCGATCGACCGGCCCGGCAAGAACCTGCGAGTGACGGTGCAGGCTGCCGACGGCATGATCGAAGGCATCGAGTGGAACGGCGACTCGAACTGGGTGGTTGGCGTTCAGTGGCACCCCGAGCGCATGGTTGGCGATCCGTTCGCCGACAAATTGTTCGCGAATTTCGTGGCCGCGGTGCGTGATCATCTTTCACGCGACGCTCACGGAGCCGTTGTAAGAAAGGCTTAGGGTTCCACGCTGCAATAGCTCTTCAAGTTTGATCCGGATTTGTCATTCACGCCCTTGGGCGGACTCTTTTGGGGGAATCATGATTTCACTGGCAGGCAAAGCCGCACTGATTACCGGAGGTTCGCGCGGCATCGGGGCAGCGGCGGTCAAATTGTTCGCACAGGCGGGCGCCGATGTGGTCTTCAGCTATCAGAAGGCGAAGGACGCGGCGCAGACCGTGGAGCAGGAAGCCGGGAAACACGGAACGCGGGTCGAGGGTTTCAAGGCGGATGTGGGCAGGCATGCGGACAACAAGAAGTTGGTGGACTTCGCGATATCGCGGCTGGGGCGCCTGGATATCGTGGTGCCGAACGCGGGAGTGTGGAACATCGAAGATCTGCCCATAGAGAAGATGACCGAGAAGCAGTGGGACGACATGATTCGGATCAATTTGAAGAGCGTGTACTCGATCATTCACTTTTCGGTGCCGCAAATGATGAAGCAAAAGAGCGGCAAGATCATCCCGATCACGTCCACGGCGGCGCAGCGCGGAGAGTCATTTCATTCTCATTACGGGGCATCCAAGGGCGCGATCGTCAGCCTGGTGAAGGGGCTTTCGACCGAGCTTGCCCGACACAATATCCTGGTGAATTCGGTGGCGCCCGGCTGGGTAGCCACCGACATGTCGAACCCGGTGATCAATACCAAAGCGGGCAGCAAGGCCGTGGCAGCCGCGATTCCCCTGGGTCGTGCAGCCACTCCAGAAGAGATTGCCGGGCCGATCTTATTCCTGGCGTCAGATTTAGCCAACTTCCTTTGCGGCGAGATCATCAATGTAAACGGAGGGTCGGTACTTTGCGGTTGAGCAGATTGCGGCTGAGTCCGCTGAAGTATGGCTGGCGAAGAGCGACGAGGCTTGCTGCAGCTGCGGCGGGCGGGCTGCTGCTTGCGATTACGCTCGTGCCGCATGGGCGGGCGCAGAATCCGGATAGCTTGATGCCGGAAGCGAGCACGGCGAAGGCGAAGCACCTTCTGGATCAGCTGATTACCGCGCTGGGTGGTCCCACTTACCTGGATATTCGCGACAGCCATTGTGAGGGACGCCTGGCCCGCTTCGGGCATAACGGAGAGATGTCCGGCTATACACCTTTCAAGGATTACTGGCTATATCCGGACGCAAATCGCACCGATTACTCCAAAAAGGGCGTGATCATCAATTTGTATTCGGGCGACAAGGGCTGGACGCTCGATAAGGGCGGCGTTTCGGAACTGAGCGCCGCGTCGATTGGTTATTTTCAAGAGCAGGCGAAAAAAGACATCAACAATTTGTTGCGCAATCGCCTGAAAGAGCCCGGCATGCAGATTCGGTTCGGGGGCACCGACGTGGTGGACCTGAAGACCGTCGATTGGGTGGATATCACCGATCCGGAGCAGCGCAACTTCAGGCTGGCTATCGATCGCAGCACGCATTTGCTGGTGCGCGCGGTCGTCAGCACCCCGGACGAGAATACCCACGATCGCAGCGTGGAGACTTCGATTTACGCAAACTTTCAGTTAATGGATGGCGTGCGCACTCCGCTGCAGATCACGACCGATCGCGACGGCCGGCGCGTGGCTCAAGTCTTCTTTAACTTCTGCAGATACAATTCCCTGTCTCCTGATTTATTCACCAAAGCCGCACTGGAAAAACGTTTTTCCGAAGTTGGCGGCAAGAAGTACAAGGAAGAAAAGAAGAAAGAAAAGGAAGAAGACTAGAGCGGCGCTTGGGTCATCGCGCTGGGCTCTGCTGATGGCCTTTCGGACACACCGGTTCTTGTCCCCACCTAGCCGATGTAACGTTCTTATTATCCTTAATTATCGACTTTAACCAGCGCCCATCCCGGATTGGCTCTATGTCTTGCGGGGTTGTTCCAACCCGATCAGCACGTGTCTCCCAAAATGGGATGGTCGGCCTAAGCACGCTTGAACTGGTTGTTTCGTTGGGCATTATTCTGGCGATTTCCGCGATTGCTATCCCCTCGATTATCAAGACCGTGCGGATTTATCAGCTGAACGACGCTGCTACGCAGGTCTCGACGATTTTGAAATTGTCGCGATTTGAAGCCATACGCCGCAATACTCCAGTGAGCTGCGTGAATTTGCAGTCCGTGCCAAACGGTGAGGCGAACCTCTGGGCAGATAGCAATGGGGACAACGCCGAGCAATCTACGGAGAAGCAGATCGTTCTGGGCGCGAACGCCACGCTGTTGGCGCCGGGTTCGGTTCCGGCTGCTGGATCGCTGGCTGCGGCGGTGGGCGTTCCATCGATCACGGCGATGAATCCGTCCAGTGACAGCTTGAGATTTGATCAGCGCGGCGCGGTCAGCCCGGCCGGCGTTTATGTGCTTTATGTGGGGAACACTTCCGCGTCGTATGGGGGATATCGGGCGGTGGTGGTGCTGCCGTCGGGTGCGGTGCAGGTGTGGACGTATGCGGGTACAGCGTCGGGAGTGTGGCAGCAGGTTAGTTAGATCGGCTTATTAGGTTTTACGAGCGTTCCAATGCGGAAGAACAAAGACATCGCGAACCATCGCCAGCGCGGCTTCACCCTGATTGAGGCGCTGCTGGCCACCATCGTCATGATGGTTGGGATTATTGCGGTGGCGCAGCTGGTGCCAATATCGCTGAGCATCAACAGCGTAAATCGCGCCAGCTCTACCGCGCTGGTGATTGAGCAGCGCATCCTGGAGCAGATGCTGGATCAGCCGCTGACCGCGGCGACGTGCGCGGCTCCAGCGTGCCCGGATGCGGTGGCGGGTAGCTGGAGCCTGGGAAACTCTGCGGCGCCGGGAAATGTGCTCGGCAGCCCGGTGACAAACGTGAACAACAGCGCGGCGATCGATTTCTCGGCGGGACAAGTAGGTGGTTATAGCTTTAACTATGTCGATCCAAACGATCCGTACGGCGCAACGTACGATGTGCGTTGGGCAGTCGTCACCTACGTGCAGGGATCGCGCGTGACCGGCAAGCGGTTTCTTCTAGGCGCTAGGCAAACGGGCGGCAGCGGGTTCGTTCTGCCGCTGACGCTGGATACGACGGTGGAGAAATGACGCGCGCGCGACTCGCAATGCCGGCTGCGCAGCGCGGCTTCACGCTTTTGGAGTTATTGATTGCCGCGGCGGTTTTCCTGATCGTCGCGGGCGCTACCTTCTCGCTGCTGGGTATGGCGCAGAGCCGGTATCAGACTGACTCGCGGGTGTTGGCCAGCTTTCAGGAAGCGCGGCTTGGAATGGATCAGATTGTGCGCGACGTGAACGATTCGGGTTATCCGCCGAAGAATTATTTTTCCGTGCTGCCGGGTGCGAATCTTTACGCCAGTACGCCATTTGCGTGGAGCGCGGGTTATCCGAATGCGCCGTGCGCCATTGCGGTCACATGCACGAGTCCTGGTGATTTTGATTTGATCGTGGAGAGCGATATCGATCCACAAAACAACAATGGTGTGGAGTGGATTCGCTATCAGCTCCCGGCGGGGACGACTACCTTGTTCGCGGCGTGGCGCAGAAGGCAGTTGGTATGGATCCGATGGCGGCAACGTCAGCGGCAGGAATGCTTCCGTACGTGACGAACGTCATGAATAACGCGCCCGCTGGGCAGATCGCCACGGTGCGAGGGGTATATCCATCGATGTTTCCCGGCGGGCAGCCGGTTCCGTTGTTTACATACACTTGCGAGACCGGCGGCGGAACACCGCTGAGCTTGTCCGACGGCCGGCGGGTTCAACACGCCGGCGAATATTCTCGACGTAGAGATCACTTTGATCGTGCAAGCGAGCGCAGTCGATGCGCAGACCGGTCATCCGCGTTTGGTGGAGCTTCACGGGCGCGGACGACGCGTGAATCCGAATCAATAGATGGCGATTGCAGAATGAGAAAGCGCTCACATACCGAGCCGGCGAGAACACTGAAGCAGGAGTCGCGCTGCTGATCGCGATTTTTACTTTGTTGCTCGTCAGTGTGGTCGGCGATTTCTTTGATTGTGGCGGCTGGCATGGAGACGTCGCTCTCCGGCAATTATCGGTCGTCCACAGCCGCTTTTTATGCCGCCAAAGGCGGTCTGGAAGAAGCGCGCGGGCGTCTGTTGCCGAGAAATCCGGATTATTTCAACTCCACTGTGCCGGCCTTTGTCCCCGCCACCGGAGCCGCGCCTTTGGCTCTGCATGAAGTACGCTACGTCACAAATCCGGCGGGCGGAGAAAATGTGCTGGCATCCTATCCCGATGTCGAATACGAATCAGAATTCGGCGCGGGTTCTCTTGCGGGCGCGACCATTCGAACGATCGCTTCGATTTCTCCCAATGCTGGGATCCCGGGCGCGTTGTACAAATGGGTGCGCATTAATCCGGTGACCGAACGATCGCTCAATCTCGACGTCGATGGCGATCATGTCAAAGACTCCACCACCTTGCTGTACTTTGACGGTTTACATTTGAACCTGAATGCAACGGGCGGCCAGACGCTGGAAGTGACATCGCTTGCCGTGCTGCCCGACGGCACTAAGAAGCTGCTGCAATATGTCGTTGCACCCATGCAATTCGCGCTGGGATTTCCGGGAGCGGTGACCGCGGCCGGTACTTACGCGGGTGCCACGAGTTTCGGGAACCAAAGCGCGGGGTTCGGAATCAGCGGCATCGATTTTTGTCATCCAGCCAGCCAGCAATACGCGGTGAGCGGCACGAACGCGACTTCGGTTTCGAATCTCACAACGGCAATGGCGCCGGCCGCAAATTTCCCTGGCGCCGGGAGCAGCGCCGGGCCTCCTGCGGTGGCCTCCGTGGGTGATGCTGGCGCCGCGATGTCGAGTTTTCCTGATCCGCTGCATCCGGGGCAGACGTTGGATCTGACATCTGCGGGCGGGCTGAATCAATTGGTGAGCGAGATTCAATCCATTGCGGATTACACCACTTCAGACTGCAGCGATGCAACAAAACTGGGAACGGCCTCGCAGCCCACCGTCGTCGTGGTTACCGGAACGTGCAGCCTCAGCGGAAATCCGACGCCTCCTGGCGCCGGCATTCTGCTGGTGAAGGGCGACGTGCAGTATGTCGATCACCCGTATGACGGCATAATTCTCGCAATCGGCACCGGCGCGTTCCATCAATCGGCGGCGCGTGCGACTCATTTCTATGGATCACTGCTTCTCGCTCAAATTATCAGCCCGACTACGGGACTTCCTCTAGGCACGCCCGGGACGCCGACGCTGGATTGGCTTTCGACGACCGGGAACCCGAATTTACAGTACGACAGCTGTATCGTCGCCAATGCCACACCCGCTGTGACCTACAAGACGCTGTCATTTCGTGAGATTGCACAGTGAGGATGCGAGCGAAAATACTTTGGCGCGCGGTGGGCTTGATCTTCGTGACCTCCACAATTTTGATCGGCGCGACTTGCGGTGTTGCGGCGCGTCGGGCGAACTCGCTTCTGGCCAGACAGGAACCGCCTGCCCCCGCTTCGCCGCAGTCGACATCGCCTCAATCCACACCTCCGCCGACGAAACCTCCGCCGGCCGCTGATTCTTCTGACACGTTAGCGCCATCTCCGCATTCGGTTCACGCGCATACTTTAAAGGTCTGGACGAATGAAGATCTGATCGGCACGCGAACTGCCGCGGACGTTTATATGTTTGCGAAAGAAGCTAAGGCTGCCGCGGATCAGGTGGCAGCGTTCCAGACCATCACATCGTGCTTCGCGCCGAGCCAGCCGGAGACTACGCCAGAAGACACGAAAAAAGCCATCGACGAGACTACGCAATTGATTCACGAGACTGATAACGGTATCGCGCAGGCGAAAGGACAATTGGCAGATGACCCCGAAGGCCTCAGGACCAGGGATCAAGCCGAGTTGAATCGCCGCACGGCCGAACGCAATCGACTGCTGGAACAGTTGCACACGCTGCAGGATCGCATGCAACAGATGATGCCAAAATCCGCCGCGGAAACTGCGCCAGCACCGGGTTCGGAAGTGTCGTTGCCTCCTGCCGCTTCTGCCGCGCCGCAGCCGCAGTAAAACTTCCCGGACCCGCTCAACGTGAATCAGTTTGAGCTGCGCGCCAAACCCCTCGAATGGCTTGCAATATCTTGCCGCGCTATAATGGACGAATGTCTAATCGGGAGAATAGTGCGCAGATGCACGGCACTACGGTTTTGTGCGTGCGCAAAGATACGAAAGTCGTGCTGGTGGCCGACGGTCAGGTGACCATGGGCGACCACGTGATGAAGCACACCGCGCGCAAGACGCGGCGTCTCTATAACGACAAGGTCATCGTGGGTTTTGCGGGATCTACAGCGGACGCCATTTCACTGTTTGAGCGATTTGAGGGCAAATTGCAGGAACATTCCGGCAATTTGCAGAAGTCAGCAGTAGAGCTGGCGAAAGAATGGCGCAAGGATCGCGCGCTGCGGCATCTCGAGGCATTGCTGATCGTTGCGGATACCAAGGCGACGTTTCTTTTGTCAGGCAATGGTGACGTGATCGAACCAGACGACGGCTTGTGCGCCGTGGGTTCCGGGGGCAGTTATGCTCTCGCTGCCGCTCGCGGGATGATGAAGCATTCGAAATTGGGCATCAAGGATCTGGCAATGGAGGCGATGCGCATTGCCAGCGAGATTTGCATCTATACCAACGCGAACTTTACAGTAGAGGAGTTGTAGCGGCGAGATTTGTAGCAGCGAAAGAGGCAGCAATTTCCAGCGAGCAGTTACGTCGCCGTGCAGCGCTCGCACCGTGAGCGTGTTATTTCGCATCTTACTGGCAAGTTCAGATGAGTCGCCGGGTCAGTTCACCGGAACAGAAGGACGCATGACAAGCAAGTCCGATAAAGAAGTGGTTTTTATGCCGGGAAGCAACGGCACTC
The DNA here is from genome assembly GCA_963788725.1 of uncultured Acidobacteriota bacterium. GTDB lineage: Bacteria > Acidobacteriota > Terriglobia > Acidiferrales > UBA7541 > Acidiferrum. The sequence continues at coordinate 115,492 of CAWBHT010000003.1, forward strand.
CTCCGCCTGGCGAGCAGGAGCTACTACCCGCTCTGGACGACATGACCCCGCGAGAGATTGTCGCCGAGCTGGACAAATATATTGTCGGGCAAAATGCGGCGAAGCGCGCCGTGGCGGTAGCGTTGAGGAATCGTGTGCGCCGACAGAAGCTTCCGCCGGAAATTGCCGAAGATGTGCTGCCGAAAAATATTTTGATGATTGGCCCGACGGGTGTCGGCAAGACTGAAATCGCTCGCCGACTCGCTAGGCTCGCCGGTTGTCCGTTCGTGAAGGTGGAAGCTTCCAAGTATACGGAAGTCGGCTACGTCGGGCGTGACGTGGAATCGATGGTGCGCGACCTGGTGGAAACTTCCATCGACATGGTTCGCGAAGAAAAGCTCGATGAGGTCGCCGATCGCGCCGAGCAGGCGGCCGAAGAGCGCGTGCTGGACCTTCTTCTTCCGCCGTCACCTCCGCCCGCGCCCAGCAGCGGCACTGGTGCCGCGGAAATCGAGAGCGCCTCGCAACGCGAGCAGAATCAGCGCACGCGAGAAAAACTTCGCGCACAGCTTCGCGAAGGCAAGCTCGATCAGCGCATGGTAGACATCGAAGTCCGCGAGCGCGCCACGCCGGCATTTGAGATCATCTCGAATCAAGGCGTCGAGGACATGGACGTCAACATCAAGGACATGCTATCGGGCATGTTCGGGCAGCAGAAAAAGAAGCGCAAGATGAGCGTCGCCGACGCTTTCGAGTATTTGATCCAGGAAGAAGAGAACAAACTGCTGGATATGGATCAAGTGACGCGCGTAGCGGTGGAGCGCGCGGAGCAGATGGGCATCATTTTCATCGATGAAATTGACAAAGTTGCAGGACGCGAGTCGGGGCATGGTCCCGACGTTTCGCGCGAAGGCGTGCAGCGTGACATTCTGCCGATCATCGAAGGCACCACCGTCAATACGCGTTACGGTATGATTCGTACCGACCACATCCTGTTTATCGCGGCCGGCGCATTTCATGTCACCAAGCCTTCGGATCTGATCCCGGAGTTGCAAGGCCGCTTGCCGATTCGTGTTGAGCTGCAATCTCTGAAAGAAGAGGATTTCGTCCGTATCCTGACCGAGCCGAAGAATGCGCTGATCAAGCAATACATCGCGCTGCTGGAGACCGAAGGGGTCAAGCTCAACTTCACCGAAGACGCCGTCGAGACCATCGCGAAATTCGCGACCAGCGTCAACGAACAGACCGAAAACATTGGCGCGCGGCGTCTCCATACTATTCTGGAGAAGGTATTGGACGAGCTTTCGTTTGAGGCTTCCGACCTGAAGAAAAAGAACGTCAAGGTCGATGCCGCCTACGTGACCAAACAGCTCGCGGACATCGTCAAGAACCAGGACTTGAGCCGCTATATTCTGTAGGTCCGAACCTTACAAATGGAAAATCGCACGTCGCGGACTCCCACCACGCGAAGCCTGATGCACTCTGTCCGCGCCGTGTTCGTGATTTCTCTACCGGTTTTCGTCTTTGGGCCAACGGGTTGCGGCGCTCCCGGTGAACCGACAGCTCCGTCGCCACCTACACCAACAGCGATAAGCGACCTCAGCGTCCGCCAGTCAGGGGACGGAGCGCAATTGACGTTTACGTTGCCGACCAAGACTGTTCATGGCGAGCGCCTGACAGAAACGCCGGCTGTCGAGATTCTCCGCGGTAACTTGAAGGTGGATGGTTCTCCCGATGCGAAATCATTTCGTGTAGTAGAAACCGTTCCAGGATCGCTGGTCAGCAAATATGTTACTGATGACGATCACGTGCGGATTGTCGATCCGGTTTCGCCGGAGGAAACGCGGCTCCATCCGGGCGCCACACTCGCATATCGCGTTCGCACGCGCGTTTCCAAAAAGCGGGCCTCCACGGAATCGAACGCGGTATCAGTCGCTATGTTCCCAGTTCCGCAGCGTGTTTCCGGACTGCAGGCGAAGGTCACCGAATCGGCCATTGAATTGAAATGGAGCGCTCCTGCGCAAAGTTCGGGAGGGGAAGCGCTTTCCGATGTTCTGGAACAACACGTTTATCGTGGCGAGATCGATCCTCGCTCGTACGATCCGACGACCAAGGATTTAGCCGGGATCAAATGGATTACTCCCCTGACGAGGATCGCGCAATCCGAAGAAGAATCTTTTCTCGACTCGCAGTTCGAGTTTGGGAAAACCTATATTTATGTTGTGCGCAGCGCCATCAAAGTACAGGGAAATATCCTGGAGTCCGATCCCTCCGAACCGCTGATGGTTGCACCGGTGGACACCTTCGCTCCCGCTACGCCGCAAAATGTCGTGACGGCAGTCAGCTCGGCCGCAACGGACGCCTCGCCGGAAGTTGATGTGTCCTGGTCCATCAATCCTGAAGCCGATTTGGCCGGCTACCGCGTCTATCGTAGTGAGCAGGAAAACGAAAACGGCGAGCCGGTTGCCAGCGACTTGTTGCTCTCCCCTGCGTATCGTGATACTTCTGTACGGTCCGACCACCGTTACTGGTATCGCGTCAGCGCCGTCGACCGCACCGGAAACGAAAGCGTTCCCAGCGCTCCGGTTCTCGCCGACGTCGTGCAACATTCGCCGTAATCCCGGGTTTAGTGGTCTTGGTCCTCGGAACTTGGTAGCCCAGCCGTTATGCGGATCCGTACGCCATCACTACTGTCGCAGGAACTGGCTCTTGTTCTCCACAACGCCGGGGTTCGTACCGGTGCGCTAACGGGCGCAGCACTGGCGCTGGCTTTGACGGCCTGGCTGTATGCCGCAAACCGCATCCCATCGTTGGAAAATGTTGCTCTGGAACGAAACTTGATTGCTGCCATTGGATTGATTTTAATCGCGTCTGTACCGGTCTTACGATTTATTCGTTCACCCGGCAACTTGCTGGTCGCCAGCCTAATCGCCTGGAGCATCCTGGCGTTCACTTATCGCGGGCTCACAGTCCATTATTCGCGTTTAGCGGAACGGTACAGCGCCATGCAGGTCTTCGCACTCGGCGCCGTCGTGTTCATGATTCTGGCGACAATCTCGTGGATCGGCACTTGCCTATGGAGGCTTCGCGGTCCGCATGTTTCGCACTCCAGTCACGAATCTCACATTCAGCATAACCATCACGTATGAAATTTTGCCGCTTCGTTGCTCTGGACCCGTCCAAGGCACAGATCGCCGCTCCTGTTTTCGGGCTCATCGAGCAAGAAGAGGTCGTTGAGATTTCCGGCGCGCCCTGGTTGCCGTGGTCCCGCACGAATCGGCGATACCAGTTGCGAGAAGTACGATTGCTCGCACCTGTCGAGCCGGCAAAAATCGTGTGCGTTGGTCGCAACTATGCCGCCCATGCCGCGGAACTCGGCAACGAAATGCCGAAGGAACCGCTGATTTTCATGAAGCCTTCCTCTTCCATCGTGGGACCGGACGATCCCATTGTGCTCCCGCGTTATTCGCAGCGAGTAGAACACGAGGGCGAAATCGCCATGGTGATCGGCCGCCGCTGTGCGCACCTGAGCGACTCAGACAACGCTCTCGAAAATGTTCTCGGCTATACCTGCGTGAACGATGTCACCGCGCGTGACCTGCAGAAATCCGATGGCCAGTTCACTCGAGCCAAGGGATTCGATACTTTTTGTCCTGTCGGCCCACACATCGAAACCGACCTTGATCCTTCCGACGTTCTGGTGGAAACGTACGTCAATGGGGAGCGGCGTCAGTCTGGCAGCACCGCACTGATGACTTACCAATGCGATTTTTTGGTGCGCTGGATGTCTCGAATGATGACGCTGTATCCGGGAGATCTGATCTCCACCGGCACGCCTTCAGGGGTTGGTCCGCTGGTCGCGGGCGATACGGTGGAGGTTCGCGTCGCCGGCGTTGGAGTGTTGCGTAATCCGGTGCATCCCCCACAAGCGTAGTGCTTTTCTCATCCAAGCTTTCGATAGAATACGGGATCAGGCGAGTTGGTCGGTAATGCAGGAGCCGCTCGCGGCGCGCAGTTGTCGCTATTTTGTGCGTGCAAGGCGGTAAAACTCCAACATCCGCACGCTTCGAGGGAGTCTCTTCGTTGAAGATCCTGGCTTCAGATTGGAAACTTATCCTAACGATGGGTGTCGCTGCGATCGCGGCGATTTCCATGATCGCTTATGCTTTCTTTCGACCCACGGAACATCCCGAAGACGCTGAGCGCAAACGTCGCCTGCACTTGAATCAAATTGGGCGCATCGCCGAAGGGCAGGTCGTCGAACTTGCGGAGCATGCGCCAGAGCCGCCCGCGCCGAAAAAAGTTGCGTTTGGATCGCGCGCGCGTCCCATCACTCACGATGGCCCACGGCATCTTGTCTCTTACAGCTACGCTATTTCTGGCGTGACCTATCACACAGCGCAGGATATTACCGGACTCGAAGGCCAGGTTCGGTTCGAGCGCCTCGTCACTGGGCAGCCTGCGAGTATCAAGTACGATCCGGCCAATCCCAGCGACTCAATTCTTGTTGCTGACGACTGGTCCGGCTTGCGCTGATCGGCCGCCGCGTTTGCAAAGATCTCTCTGACGGCAGATAGTCTGCCCACTTCCACTACATGCGTATTTAGAAAGTCGGATACAATCGGCACCCCAGCCGGGAGTGACCGGGAGGTCCTATGTCATCTTCGCGTCGCGAATTCCTGATTAGTGGTGCCGGAACTTTGGCGACTGCTGCATTGACATTGTCGCAGCCGGCTGAAATCCATGCCAATCCCCTGGGCAAACCGATCGGTCTCGAACTTTACACCGTCGGGGCGGAACTGGATAAAGACTACGACGGCACGCTGCGGCAGATCGCGGCCATTGGATATAAGGAAGTGGAAACAGGAGTTTCGGACAAGAAGACGGCTAGCGAGGTCAAGAAATCGTTGCGAGATGCTGGACTAGGGTGCCAGGCGTTACACATGGGGCTCGGCGGAATCGAAGAGGCGTTAACGTATGCGAAGGAGATTGGAGCGAAGTACGTGATTTCGTCAGTCACGCTGCCGGAGCCGCCGAAACCAGGGAAGTTCGACATGCAAGCGTTCATTGCGCAATTGCGATCGCTGAAGTTGGATGACTACAAGAAGATTGCGGCACGTTGCAATCAGATGGGCGAGCAGGCCAAGAAAGCGGGGCTGCAGTTCGGATACCACAACCACAATTTTGAGTTCAAGCCGCAGGACGGCGGCGCAATCGGCTATGACGTGGTCTTACGGGAGACGGATCCGTCGCTCGTAAAATTTGAGCTTGATTGCGGCTGGATGGCGGCTGCCGGCCATGATCCTGTGGCGTATCTGCAAAAATATCCGACGCGTTATCGTCTGCTACACATCAAGGACTTCCAGCGCCCTGCGAGCCCTTCTGTCGGGCTGGATGAATCGATGCGTCCGAAATCCGCGGAATTGGGTCGCGGATTTGTTGACTATAAACCGATCTTCGCTGCCGCAAAGAAGACGGAGGTAGAGTTGTATTACGTGGAGCAGGAACCGCCGTTCACGACCACGCCAGCCATGGAAGCGATCAAGATCGATTACGATTATTTGCATTCGCTGGCCTGATCGGGTCAGCGCCTTGATGAGCCTGCTTGAGGCGAGAGTGGCGGCCAGCAACTATCTAGACGCTTGCTGGTCGTCAGCTTTTCCTTTATTTTCGCGCTGCTTCACAATTTCTTTTGCTTTCTTGGTTGTGAATTCCTGAATGGCTACCATGGCGTCTGAAAACTGGGCTGGGTGGCCCAACGGCAGCGTATCCGCGAAGATTTGATTTCCGCCTATTTTAATAGTGCAGTCCACGATCCAATCGTCGCCGTCATAGGTCTTTTTCCGATGTTGATCGTAAACTACGATCTGCTGGTTCTTGGCCGCACAAGAGACGGAGAAATGATCCTCCTGGGGCTTGGCGGAAATTCCACAAAACAACAGAAGGATGGTAGCGAGGGATAATCGTGCAACATTCATGGGAGATCGCCTCCCTGGCAGTTCAATTGAATGCCCGAGCCGAGTTTCAGGATACTTACGCAAACAGATTGGGCACGGAACTCCAAATGAGTGCTGCTCGCGCGAAGGCCCTTCGCGGTAACACTTGGAACGGTCAGACTTAAAGACGCAGAAGAACCGGGGCTCGCACCTGCTACAAAACAAGATAGGGACAATCGAACAGCTTCATAAAACATACAACACTCCTATGCGATTGAATGTGATGCCTAACTGTGGGGCTCGACTTCGGCGAGAAGGGCGACGTTGGTTAGGCAAACATTCGCTTAAAATGGTGCCTGATTGCACCAGCACCAGCGCTGCGTCAAGTTCGCACTCCCGGGCACCACTCACAATGCTCAAGACGCTGTATTCGGCTACACAACTCTCCGGTATCACCTCAGAACACGCGGACATTTCGCTCACGTACTGCACGAAGGCACCGGGTCGGGGGCAGATGTCCATGCCTCTATACTTTTTCCCAAGCCATAATAGGTAGTTCCACGCATCAAAACATCTCGCTGCACGGGCGCAGCGCAATCAGAGCGGTTTTTCGCATCGCTGCGCTGTGGAACCGAGTAACCATGAGATCTGCCAGCCCCGCAGCTATGTCAAGCCGCTATGCCCGAAACTCTGTACGCGTTGAGGCAGATCGGCATGCTGCACCGGAGTTGCCCATTCCGTGAAAGGCCATAGAGGTGGAGAAGAGTGTTCGTTCGCCGCACGATCGCATTTCGGATTGGTCGGCGTCGATCGTAAACGAGGTGAAACCGCAAAAGCACAAGACCAGATGCAACAGTTCGCGAAGCTCCAAAGCGCGATCGGCGCACTAGGAATCGAAATAGGAGCAATGACGCGAAAATTCACTGGGACACATAGCGTCAGCTCAATTCACTGCCTTTGATTTTTGCGTCGAGGCAGCGATTGCACCAGCCTTGCTTGAACCAGACTTGCTGACCGGGGCAAATATCCTTGCGCATGTTCCAGCCGTAAGCTTCCAACGGCTTGAACTGATCGCAGTTGGGGCAGAGCCACAGCGGAATGCCTTCCCGCTCGCCGTCAGGTTCGGGCAGTGCGACCGGCATAGGAGCCTCCATTCTCTCGAATCATCGTGATGACTGATGGTAAGCAATCGTGTGCTGTACATTCATACGAATAGTTTATGTAGCGCGGATTCTACACCGCAAAGGGCGATCCGTACCGATCCAGAACAGCGACGTCGCGCACCGGCCGACGTGTCACCGTGCCGAAGCTTCGTGCGGGGTAGCCAATAGGCATCAATGCGAATGTCCTGACATCTGCTGGCAGATTAAGGACGGCCTTTATCTCTTCCTCCGCAACCGTCGCCGAGCGATATATTCCGCCGGACAAGAGCGCAATCCAGGACGCCTACCCCAAAATGGAACGATTACGACGCTGCCAAAGCTCAATATGACTCCAGCAATTTCTGATGAGAAGTCGAGATGCGCTAGCTGCCCTCTTCGATGACCCCACCAGTTCCGCCAAGCTCAATTATTGAGCGCCGTGGCTCCTTTTTCCCCAGTTATTTCGCTGCATAAGATTTGGTGATCGCCCGACGGCTTTTTCCATGAGGCTAAATGTCTCCGCAGTGGCATATCGAAGGGAACTAGACAACATGAGTTGTGGCAAGTAACGTAGAACCGCGGGCCCATAGCTCAATCGGTTAGAGCGTCGGACTCATAATCCGCCGGTTCCTGGTTCGAGTCCAGGTGGGCCCACCAACAATAAAGCATGTGCGGTGCTAAATGGACACAACTTGTGCCGTTCAATCCGATGAGTTTACGCGCCCAATCGAACCTTCACCCATCGCTTTCTCGTAGCCGTCATCTTTTGCTCTGTTGGCCTGATTTCTACAGATCGCACTGTGCTCGACGCTTGTTGCTCATGTTAGCGTCGAGCCTGCTCTTGTGCGCTGCCGCTACAGATATCGCTTCTCAAGAGAGAAACGTGGTCGTGGTGCGGCCCAAGGAGATTCAGGACGTACTCGTGAATCCGGGAATGGGCATTACGACGTTTCAAAGATTTAATGGGCAGGAACCAAATCCACCTTTGAAGTGGTCTGAACTCGGACCCGAGAAGAAACTGCCACCGGCCGCGAGTAAGCCTGATTTTCCTGACACATCCGTTTCCTACTGCCGCTGGTATTGGAATGTCTTGGAGCCGGAGCAGGGTAAATTCAATTGGAAGATTGTTGATTTGGCGATTGAGGAAGCGCGGGCGCATGGGCAAACGCTGGCCATTCGCCTGATGCCGTACTCCAATCAGGATCCGCTGCCCGAATGGTTCCGGGCGTCCGGAGCGAAACGCGCCAACAAAGATTCGGACAAGGATGGAAAAATCTGGCAGCCAGATTTCAGCGATCCGCTGTACCTGAAATATTGGGGCGAGTTGGTTGCCGAAGCTGGCAAACGTTATGACGGGAATCCTTTTCTGAACAGCGTAGACATTTCGTCGGTCGGGTATTGGGGCGAAGGTTGGAGTCCTTATATGCCGGCGTTCTCGGTGCAGAAAGAATTGATCGATATCTGGCTTCAGGCATTCAAGCACACACGTCTGTTGATGAACTTCGATGAGCCTGAAGCGCTCGCCTATGGAACGCAACAAGGCGCAGGTTGGCGACTCGACTGCTGGGGCGATATGCGTACCAGCTCGACCGATGTCTATTTCCCAGCCGAAATGCTGGAGATATACCCTCAGCAGATTGTTCGCACAGGAATTCAGGATGTATGGCAGCGGAGTCCGGTTTCCCTCGAGACTTGCTACACGGTGCCGGGTTGGAAAGAACGCGGATACGATGTGGACTACATCATCGAACAGGGATTGCGATGGCACGTCAGCACCGCCAATATCAAGTCAGCGCCAATTCCGGTGGATTGGAAACAGAAGTTCGGCGACTTCCAGCGCAAGATGGGCTATCGGTTTATTTTGCGACGCTTGGAATATTCGAAGACAGTTGAGGCTGGCTCGATGATGCCGGTGCATATGTGGTGGCTCAATGCCGGCGTCGCTCCAATTTATGCGGAATATAATTTGGCAATGCAGCTGCGATCCTCGCATGGTTCCACTCAAATTCGAATACCTGTGGATGTACGCAAGTGGTTGCCAGGTGACGCGGTGTTCGATGGAACGGTTTATATTCCGGAACAGCTTGCCGCAGGAAATTATCAGGTGCTGATTGGGATGCTCGACACGCGAACTGACATGCCAGCGATCCAGTTTGCCAATGAGGGCAGACAGGATGATGGCTGGTATGCGATGGGCTCGTTGACAGTGAAGGCCCGATGAACCGGCGGCGTAGAGTTGTCGTTGTTACCGAGATTCTAGCCGGTATGTTGCTGGGAAATTTTTGCACTTCGGCCGCCGCACAACAAGCGCCCCCTAAGGAACCCTTCGAAGTCCTCGCGCCCGCACCGGCAGGGGCTCGGATCACGCCGTTCCTGCGATATCAGATGGATCAAGCTTGGAAGCAAGATGAGGAGAGACAAAAATTGTGGCGCTCCATTCAGTCGGAGAGCGACATTCTTAAAGTGCAGGCAGACCTGCGACAGAAGCTGCTTCGATTGATAGGAGGATTGCCGACTGAAAAGACGGACTTGCATGCGCGCGTCACAGGGACCATGCAGATGGATGGGTATTCCATCGAGAAATTAATCTTTCAAAGCTTGCCTGGAGTTTACGTCACCGCGCTCGTGTACGTTCCGGCGGATGGCAGTCGTAAACATCCGGCAGTGCTGGTACCAGCGGGGCATTCGCCAAATGGGAAAATTCATTATCAGGCGCTTTGCCAGCGACTCGTCAGTCATGGATACGTGGTCATTGCATGGGATCCCGTCGGTCAAGGAGAACGAAGTCAGTTCCCGGACGCGAAGGCGGGAAAAAGCCGATATAACATGATTTGCGGCGAGCACGCGATCATGGGAAACCTTGCGTATCTTGTGGGTGCAAATCTGGCGCGCTGGGAAATTTGGGACGGGATCCGCGCCGTGGATTATCTACTGACCAGAGCAGACGTCGACCCGGCTCGCATCGCTATCACGGGCACGAGCGGCGGCGGCACCCAGGCCGCGTTGATTGCAGCACTCGAGCCGCGGATCACGGTGGCGGCGCCATCTTGCTACATCAGTGCGCTCCCAATGCGAATTTCGAATCGTATCTTCGCGGATCCTGACAGTGATCCTGAGCAAGACATTTACGGAATGTTGGCGGAGGGAATCGATCACCCGGGATTGCTCTTGTTGATGTATCCGCGTCCTGTCATGGTCGTTTCCGCGGTGCTGGACTTTTTTCCCATCGAAGGAGCGCGTAAGACTTTTCGTGAGGCGCGTGATTTATACCAGCGCCTCGGGCATGGCGATCGCATTGCGATGGCCGAGGGATATCACACTCATCAGTATTCGGCCGAGAATCAAGAAAAGGCGATTCGCTTTCTCGACCATTTCAATGGAATTGCTCCTGGCACCCCATTTGTCACTCCCAAGGAGATCGCGGACAAAGATCTGTGGTGTACAAAGAGTGGCCAGGTGGCGCTCGATTTCGCCGATGCCCGCTCTTTGATGGATGTGATCAAGGAATATTATGAAGAGCACAAAGGCCAGGTGGCGCACAGCTTGACGCAGGAATATTCCGGCAATCGCCGGCCTGAAATCGAGAAGTGGAAGATTGACTCATATCAGGGCATCGAAGTCCCCGAAGGAACGATTGTGTGGCAGGACGTGAATAGCGTCCAAGACAGCTCCACTGTTGTGGACCGCTACGTGCTCCATCACAGCGGAGGCTTGCAGATGCCGCTGATTTATTTCCATGTCGCGGCGGCCGAGAACCGTCCATCCGTTTTGTGGTTCCAGGAAAACGGGAAAGCTACCGAGAAGGACTGGCTCGAGATCCGCAGGTGGTTGCAACAGGGTTATAACGTTGTCTCATTTGATTTTCGTGGACTAGGCGAGACGCGCATGCGGTACACCGCAACGTCCCCGGACAATCCTGTGCTATCAGACGTAGACTTCGATCGCGCTTACCTGGATCCTTTGTCAGGTGTGCTTGCAAATCATGTATATAACTCGCTTCTGACCGGCCGGCCATATTTTTTACAAATGATCGACGATGCGAAGATCGCCATCCAATTTGCCGAGCGTAAATTGCAAACGCACATCACGGGCGTGGTTGGCTTTGGAATGGCGAACACCTTGGCAAATGCCATCTCAGAAGTGGATCCCAAACTGAAACTGTTAGAACCGGATCGCACAGATGTTCTCAAGTGGTCCGATCTTGTGGAGCGGAAACAGGAGCTATGGCCTGTTCAATACTTGTTGCCAGGTGGCGCGTATATTCACTGATCCCAAAAATTAATCGATGAACTCCAGGATCCCAAACCGTTCGGGGACGTGAAAAGTCGTGCCTGAGGGGATTGTGCTCCATGCCAGAAACTGCCGGTGTTCGTCGCCACCTTGCCCGGCAGCGCGAAAGAAATTGACGCGCCACTTCGCCCCAGACTTCAGTGCAGCAACTTTCATCGATCGTAGAGGTATGCGCATCTCCATCGCCCAAATCCTCATGGTTGAATCCACTTTACTGGCGTGCGAAAATCCAGAATTCCATGCAGCATCGTTGAAAGGTTTGTTCGTCTTCTCGATCTCGAGATCGATCCATTGATTATTCGGCGCAACCTCGAACTCATAGTAATGCGTGATTCGCTCCGGCTGCGGATTGAGAAAAACCTCGGCGACATCGCGATTCCACAATTCCCATCGCTCCTTAGCAACGTCTTCGCCTTCGTAAACATTCAGAGTGTCGAAGTGGCACGAGAACGCGAAATAGACATAGCTGTCGCTCCAAGCGGATGCAACGCGTGTGGCTAAATTCGGGTAGTGATGCAGTCCCGAGGAGTCGTGATCGAATTCGGCCCACTCCGCGTTATTCCAAACATCTTTCTTCAGGTCGGCATCCATATCAAAATCCGAAATGGTGTGCTTCGCGCGAATCTTTAGGTGACTGGAGTATGTGGTGCGATCGTCCGCACGTACGAAAGACAGCCGATGCAGCAGATAAAAAGTTGCCAGCACGATTAAGACTGTAATGCTGGTCGCTTTCCTTAAATTCACGCGTTTCCCCTCAAGTCTCTGGACGTTTGTGATGATGATCGAATGGTTTGAAACCATGCCATTTTGACAAGCGAAAGTAAACGATATAGAAAGAAGTCAAACGCAACGGCTCATAGCTCAGGGAGGACTGGATGACAACACTCACGCGGAGGCGCTGGTTGGAAAGTATGGGACTGTTAGCCGCAGCAGGTTCGGTCCCTGTGCCCAGCGCTGCTGCTCAACTCACCTCTCCCCAAGGGGCGGGAAAAATGAAACTGGACCTTTCGCAGTTTCAGCCGAAGAGCATGCTACATGTGCCGGAGACCAAGGTACCGCGTGCCAAGTATCCGGTGATCGACATTCACACGCATCTCTCAATCAGAGCAAAGTCGGTAAACGGCGTCGGTCTTGGCGAGCAGATGGACTTCCTGGCTACGCCCGAGACTCTGCTACCGGTGATGGACAGTAAGAACATTCGGCTGTTGGTGAACCTTACCGGGGGGTCCGGGGCTGGGCTCGATGCTGCCGTGAAAAGGTTTCAGCAAGTGCACCCAGATCGATTTCTGACATTTACGGAACCGTCGTGGGACCGCACCAATCAGCCCGGCTACAGCAAGTTCCAAGCAGAAGAAATCGCGCGCGCACACAATGCTGGCGCCCGTGGACTGAAGATTTTGAAAACATTAGGACTGTATCTTCGCGAAAATGTCACCGAAGGTCCGCTGGTCAAGATCGACGATCCTCGCTTCGACTCTATGTGGGACGCGTGCGGATCACTGGGTATGCCGGTGGCTATCCACGTTTCCGACCCCGAAGCTTTTTTCCTGCCGACCGATCGGTTCAACGAGCGTTTCGAAGAGCTCAATAATCACCCTGACTGGTCCTTTTACGATCACGATTTTCCGAGTAATGCGCAACTGCTGGAGGCGCGCAACCTCGTAATCGCCAGACATCCAAAAACTCAGTTCATCGTACTCCACGTGGGCAACGATGCGGAGAATCTAGCTTACGTCGGTGAATGCATGGACCGTTATCCGAACATGAGCGTAGAGTTGGCCGCGCGGATCGGAGAACTGGGCCGTCAGCCGAGGACGTCGCGAAAGTTCTTCGACAAATATCAGGATCGAATCCTGTTCGGCACAGACGCTGTGCCGAACGGAACGGACACTCCGCAGCAGATCTTCGGCGCGGAGCTCTACGAGATCTACTATCGCTTCCTCGAAACCGAGGACGAATACTTCGATTACGCGCCCGCTCCGGTGCCGCCGCAAGGGCGCTGGCGAATCTACGGCATTGGTTTGCCGGACTCGATTCTGAAGAAGGTGTATTACGAAAATGCGGCGCGCGCGCTGAAGATCAGCATTTAGTCGATTGCGATTGCAGGCGGATATAGCAGCTTTTACGATCGAATCGTCAAAAGCGCCAACGATGACTGTGAACTAAAGTGGAGAAGGAAAGCAGACTATGCGGAATTGGTTTCTAACCGTTGTGCTCACAGTTCTCGCTGCGACTCCCGCAGCAACAACTGATCGCCCCGGACATTTTCGCATCATTGGCCCGGGCGGCGGAGGTGCGATGTTCCATCCTACTGTGAGCCCTCACGATTCAAATACGGTGGTGCTGAACTGCGATATGACCGGCGCGTACATCAGTCACGATGGTGGCAAATCCTGGCGCATGTTTAATTTGCGTGGAGTCGTGCAGTTCTTCGTCTTCGATCCAAAATTGCCGCAGCGTATCTATGCTTATGCCACCGGTTTGTGGCGCAGTGACGACAGCGGCCAAACTTGGAACCTGATTTACCCGCAGCCCGCCACCATAAAGGGCATCGAGATGGCTTCGGATCACGCTGATGAGGAATTAATATCCGATAGTTCGTTCGGCAGCATGACGGCTATGGCCATTGATCCGGACGATTCTCAAACGCTGATCGCCGCAATGGTAGACAAGGCGAAAGGTAGTCGCGTTGCGCTCCTGGAGTCGAAAGATGGTGGCCGCCAATGGCAGAAAACAGGAGATCTCGCTGAGCCCGCAATACATCTTTGGGTCGATCCACATTCACCAGCGGGTAACCGGACGTTGATCCTCGCCACTACGCATGCAATCCAAGTCAAGAACCTCGGTGGCATGCATAAGACTAGCGGCCCCTCACCAAAGTCGATCACTTCGGTTTCTGCTGGGTTTCGATCCGATGGCGGGTCTTTGATCTACGCCATCGCGGATGATTCCGCATTTGTGTCCGGCGATGAGGGGGCGCACTGGCGAAAAATTACGCTAGGCACTGGTGGCGGGAAAGTGCGCGCGGTCGCCACCAGCATGAGAAACCCCGACACCGCCTACCTTTCGTATCGCGATTACGCCGAAACCGGTCTGAAATATATGGGTGTTGCGAAGACGTCGGACGCAGGCCGCACGTGGCAACTCGTCTGGAAAGAGGACATCAACAAAACTGCAAAGCCGGGCCGCAAACATTCACGACGCCTGGATCACTGAGCGCTTTGGTTCCGACTGGGGAGAAAATCCTCTCGACCTCGGAGTCGCCGATCAGGATCCCAATCTCGCCTACGGCACCGACCTCGGGCGCACGATGCGAACCACCGACGGTGGCGCAACATGGATCGCTGTTTATTCCAATCGCAACGGAGAAAAAGGCTGGACTACCACCGGACTCGACGTCACCACTTCCTACGGCTACCACTTCGATCCCTTCGATCATAATCGCCAATTCATCTCCACGACCGACATCGGCCTTTTCCGCAGCGAAGACGGTGGCAAATCCTGGCTCAGTTCGACAAAAGGCGTGCCCGCGGAATGGACGAACACCACCTATTGGGTGGAATTTGATCCCAAGGTTCGCGGGCGAGTGTGGAGCGTGAACAGCTGGACGCATGATTTGCCTCGGCCGAAGATGTGGCGTCGAGGTGGCTGTCGAAAAATATCGCGGCGGCGTCTGCATCAGTCAGGACGGCGGAAAGACGTGGACGAAATCGAACGAGGGGATGGAACAAACGGCGGCCACTCACATTCTTGCTGGATCCCTCCAGTCCAGCAGAGGCTCGCGTACTCTATGTCGCAGGATTCGGACGCGGCGTTTACAAAAGCGTCGATGGCGGAAAGACCTGGACGTTAAAAAATATCGGCATCACGCAGCAACAGCCGTTTGCATGGAGAATTGTTCGCGATAGCAGTGGCACGCTATACGTGCTGATCGCACGCCGATCGGAAAAAGGCAGAAATCGGCACCAAAGGCGATGGCGCACTCTATCGTTCCACTGATGGAGCGGAACACTGGCAGCCCGTCGCGCTTCCCCAAGGCAGCAATGCGCCGAACGGCTTGGCAATAGATCCCGAAAATCCGCAGCGATTGTATCTGGCCACGTGGGCCGTGGAAAAAGGCCAGCACGGCGAAGGCGGCGGCATCTACATTTCTGATGACGGAGGCAAAGATTGGCGGCCGAGTCTGGATCGAGACCAGCATATTTACGATGTCACCATCGATCCGCGCGATTCAAAAATACTTTATGCGTCCGGTTTCGAGTCTTCTGCGTGGAGATCCATCGACCGCGGCGAGCATTGGACGCGCATCCCCGGCTTTAATTTTAAATGGGGTCACCGCGTGACGCCGGATCCTGCCGATTCTAAGAAAATTTACATCACTACTTTTGGTGGAGGAGTGTGGCACGGCTCAGTGGATGGGCCCGACCGCTTTGTAGATATCGCCACACCCGAATTACAGCCGGGGAAATAGGAGCGATAACGCTGGATCTTCTACAGGGAGACAAATTATTCGCTCACGAACAGCTTGGAACGGCGATCACCCTTGAGCATCAAATGGGAAATGCTCTGTGCTCAATAATCTGCTGAAAACTGGCGTCCGATTTCCATCTTTGTTGATACTGATTCTGCTCCTTGGCGGCGCTAAGGCTGATGCTCAGGTTCGAGTGTGGCAAGGTGTTCTGGAAATTCCCGTGTATGAGGAAGGATCTCCCGACCCCAACCCTCCCTTCGATCAGTTCGCGGGTACTCGCTTCAACTATCCATACACGCTTCGCCCGGAAGTCACCGACCATCGAGTCGTAAAGAAGTTGCGGACAATTTATCTCGAGAATGAGTATTTGAAATGTTCGGTGCTGCCCGACATCGGCGGCCACGTCTATACCTGTGTCGATAAAATCAGCGGCCAGCCGATGTTTTACGACAATTCCTCGATTAAAAAAGCTCGAATCGGATATCGCGGCGCATGGGCCGCTTTCGGCATCGAGTTTAATTTCCCTGTTTCACACAATTGGGTTTCGATGTCGCCTGTGAATTTCGCCTATTCAATTCACGGCGATGGCAGTGCGTCGGTCACGGTCGGGAACGTCGATCGAGTGTACGGAATGGAATGGACCGTGGAGCTGATATTGCGTCCAGCCTCCACTTTGCTGGAGGAGCGTGTCCGCCTCGAAAACCGCAGTGACGTGCGCCATCGATTTTACTGGTGGAACAATGCTGCCGTGCGTATCTGGGACGATTCACACATCGAATATCCCATGCGTTTCGCCGCAGCGCACGGTTTTGCGGAAGTCCAGCGCTGGCCCGTGGACGCCACAGGAAAAGATCTAAGCATTATCAAGAATCAGACCGACGGACCCGTCTCTCTTTTTGTTCACGGAAGCCGCGAAGATTTCATGGGTATTTGGAATCCTCACACGAACACCGGAACCGCGCATGTCGCCGATTATGCATCCCTTCCGGCAAAAAAAATTTGGTCGTGGGGAGTCGATGCAGACGGCTTGGAATGGCGAAAGCTTTTGTCGGACGACAACAGCGCCTACGCCGAGGTGCAAGCGGGCCTCTTTCGCAATCAGGAGACCTACGCCTTCCTGGAACCACGTCGATGCATCGCGTTCAGCGAATATTGGATGCCCGTCCGCGATACCGCAGGAATTTCGCGTGCTAATTCTAACGGCGTCCTTCATCTGCAACGAATAAATTCCGACCTGGACATCAGTCTCAACGTGAATCAGCGAATCGCGGGCGCGAAAATCAAGATCTCCGATGGCCAGACTACGGTTCTGTCGGAAAAGGAAGATCTGGTTCCGGAAAAAACATGGAAGAAAGTAATGCCAGCGGCTAGTGAGACACGCAAATACACATTCGTGCTTTCGAATGCCGATGGAAAAGAACTGTTGCGACAAACCGAGGGAGAATACGACTGGCTGCCCGAATCGCAGGTAAAGGTTGGGCCGCAACAAAATTACGTTGTCCCATCCGAAAATGCCAGGAACGAAGACGACTGGCTAGAAGCTGGTAATAACGAGGAATTGAACGGGAATCTATTGGCCGCGCGACAAACCTATAGCAATGGGCTGTCCAAGTTTCCCCATAGCTATCAGCTGATCAAGGCCGCGGGTCGCCTCGACACAAGCCTGTTGCGCTTTGAGGAGGCACTCCCCGCTCTGGACTATGCGCATCAGCGCAACACCACCGATGGAGAGGTCTCCTACTACTTGGGCATCGCCTACGAGGGAGTAGGACGTGAGAAAGAGGCTGTCGATGCGTATGAATCGGCCATGCGTTCGCCGGAGCATCGGAGCGCCGCGGCAATGCGTCTCGCCGAACTGTCGGCTCGTCAGGGAAATCTCACAAAAGCAGCAGATCTCCTGGCGGAGAGCGTCAAGTTGACAAATGGGGATTCCCGAGCTTTAGAAGAACAATTCGCTGTCACAGGTGCCACTCCAAACGCCTCAGTGGTGGCGACAGCCGCGACCGAAATTTTAAAACGCCAGCCGCTGAGCGATTTCCTACGCGAAGAGATCGGCAAGCCTGACCTCGTCCATCTTGCCGCCGATCCTTATCGCGTCCTCGATCTCGCGGCCGAATACGCTCGGCTAGGTCTCTATCGAAAAGCACTGGCAGTTCTGTCCCGTCAGTACCCACGTGTGGATTCCGACGAAAGCGAGCCGGGAGCGGTTTTACCGCAACGGAATCCTTTAGTCGTTTACTTCCGCGGATACTGTCGTGAAAAACTGGGACAATCGGGCGCAGAAGACTATGCGATGGCATCGCAGTTATCCTCGTTGTATATCTTTCCGAGTACGATTGAACACAAGCAGGCTCTCGAAGCTGCAGTGCATTCGAATCCAAACGATGCCACCGCGCAATATTTGCTGGGTACCTGGTATTTCTCCCGTGCCAAAACTCCCGAAGCACTACAAGCATGGCAGTTGGCCCGCAAACTAAACCCGAAGCTCCCCGCTCTTCAGGCCAGCCTGGCCCTGGCGCTGCTGAGAGTGCAGCACGATTTCGCCGGTGCACTGGAAGTATTCGATGAAGGAATTCAGGCTGATCCACGAAACGTCGTCAACTACTTCGGTGCGACCTCGGCATCCACACTTCTAGGAAAGTCAGCTGAAACTCGCGTTCGAACATTGGAGCGCTATCCCGACACGAAAGAAATGCCCACGCCGCTTGTCTATGAGCTGGCATTGAATCGCGCCGAAGCTGGGGCTGCCGACGCCGCAGCCTCATTGTTCAAGAATCGGTTTTTTGGGGGCGAAGAGGGCGGCACCAACGTCCGCCAGGTCTGGATAGAGGTAAAACTTCTGCAAGCGCAAGAACTCGCAACGAAAGCTCGATGCGACGAGGCCATCCGCACAATCAAAGAGATCGCTTCCCCCGTTCCCGGCCTTGCATTCACGAAAGACGGCTTGGACACCTTCGTGAATTCAGCGCGCGCCAGCGATGCCGAGGGAGAGGTTTACGCGTCATGTGGAAAACACGATGAAGCGATGACGAAGTTCAACGCTGCCTCACGCGCAACGGGAGCCAGTGAACTCCTTTGGGCTTGGGAGGCCGCAAAAAAGCAAAGCAACTTTGACGCAACGCCATGGCAAGACCGGCTACTCTCCGCTGCATCGCAAGCTGACGCCAACGCCCAGCACAGTTCCTATCCGGGTTGGTGGTACTACAATTCTGGCGCACTCTTGATTGCGGCGGGACGCCTGGAAGAAGGCAAGCGCGCGTTGCAGGAAGCCTTATTACAACCCGACGCTCTCCTGTCACATCATTTTGCTCGCCTTGCAATGGCAGATCTCGCGCCTTAGCGCCCACGTTTTTTAGGCTGTTTCGTATTCTTTCCCTCGAACTTCTGGCGCCTTCGTTTTGCTTGCGTTTGCTTTCTTATCGTGGTACTCCTTTTTCACGCCGTTTTTGGGGAGGTCCTCTATGTCCAGGTACCTATATCTGCCGTTCTTCATCGTATTGGCACTGCTTTGTACCTCTGCTGGCTTGCGCGCCCAGGGAACCGATCTTGGAACTATCCGCGGAACCGTGACCGATACCACTGGCGCGATCATTCCAAGCGCCAATGTGACTGTCACCGATGTGCTCACCGGCCGCGATCGCAGTACCCAAACGAATGGCGATGGCTACTACGAAATGTTTGGTCTCAATCCCGGCACCTACAAAGTGACCATAACGGCGCCCGGCATGTCGAAAACGGAAATCACCAACGTCTTGATCAAAGGCAGCGACTCTGTCAGCGCCAACGCCGTTCTCAAAATTTCTTCTGCTCAGGAAAGCGTTGTCGTCAACGTCGAATCCGCAGCAATCGATACGGAAGACCAAACCATCAGTCAGACCCTCGACAACAAAGCGGTGATCGATCTTCCCCGCGACAGTCGCAACGTCTACTCTTTCCTTTACCTGAATCCCAACATCACTCAAGCCGATGCCGACGGCAATTTCAAATTTATCGGCGCCCAAAGCTATGGCGCCAGTTTTTCGCTTGACGGTCAGCGCTCCAACGGTGGCATCTTCGGCCAGCCGACGCAAAGCCAGCCGTCTCTGGAGGCTGTAGGCGAAATCAATATTTTGACCACCGATTTCAGTGCGGAATACGCGGGCATCGCTAACATTCGCGTGAACACCAAGCGCGGCGGCTCCGCCTATCACGGCTCGGCTTTCTACAACAACAAGAACGCCGCTCTTGCAGCGTGGAAGTTGGACGACTTGAATGCCAAAGCCGCCTTCGTCCCGAACGCAACGCAATCCACTTATCCCAATCCGTACTTCAACATCAACGATGTCGGCGGCTCAATCGGTGGACCAATCCCCGGACTCAAGAAAACCTGGTTCTTCGCGGCCTATGAGCGCGACTGGACAATCGATCAGATCAAGATTCGGGACAATCGGGCGGTTCATCCCGATCTTTACACCGGCGATTTTTCGCAGCTGAACGACTCCGCCAAGCCACTGGTGCCCGCCAGCATTATGCTCACTCCCGCGGAAATCGCCAATAACACCATCACCGACTCTGACGGAAATATGCGCTTCGTCACTATCCCTTCGCGGCTTCTGAATCCCACGGTGCAGGCGCTGATTAATAATTATTTTCCGAAGGTCGGGTTAACGGCCCCCATCAATCCCGCGAGTGGTCGCCTACTCGGCGGTTACAACACCATTTTGCCGTCACGCTCTGTGACTGATACCGGAACGCTGCGCATCGATCACGATTTCGGCCAAAATGACCATCTCTATGGCGTCTACAATGTTTCTTCGCAACCCAGCGCAACCGCCGCGGTCGCGGGAAGTTCCGCCGAATACACGGGCTTAGGTCTCACACAAAGTGATCGGCGCAATCACACGGTTTCTTTGTCTTATACGCATTCCTTCTCTCCCAGTTTCATCAACGAAGTTCGAGGCGGCTTCAATCGCCAAGAACTCCTCCTTCACAGCAACACTACTCTCGAAAGTTTCCTCGGTAGCATCGGCTTCGATGCTTCCGACATCGCGGCGTATGGCGCCGCCGTGGGTCCCGGTGAACTTTCCACCTTCGGTCACATGGCCATCAATTTCAGCAATACCTTTACGACCTTCAACAACGGCGGCCGCAATACCTTTCGCCCGCTGACACAGAACCTCGTCACCTTTGGCGATACGCTCACCTGGATCAAGGGCAAGCATGCATTCCGGCTGGGTGGAGACTTGGTACGCAACGCCGCCCTCGACGGTTTTGCGCTCAATCGCGGCAACCCTCGCGGCTCGATCACTTACGCCGGCACTGGGACGAATCCGTTCACCGCATTTCTGTTGGGGCTTCCGGCTACCAGCACTTCCAATGTGCTGCAGCCGCGTCCTCCGATGGATGTCCGCAACTGGGAGCACGGATATTTCATTCAGGACACCTGGAAAATTAACTCGCGACTCACCGTCAATCTCGGCCTGCGCTATGAGCTGATCACTCCGTTCACTGACAAAAACGACCTGATCGCCAACTTTGATCCCAATTTTGTGGACCCAACCACCGGTCAACAAGGCCGCTTTGTAATTCCGTCTGACAAGACCTTGCAGTTTTTGGATACGCGTATCGTGGATTTTGGATTTGCGTTTGCAAACCAGTACAGCTTGGGACGCGGTACTGTACGGGCAGACAAGCACGACTTCGCCCCACGCGTCGGCTTGGCGTATCGCATCGGTGACAAATCGGTGATTCGCGGCGGCTACGGAATTTACTATCCCACCTCCGCAGCGCAAGGAATTCGCGACCCCATCGCTACTAATCCTTTCAATCAGGGCGTCACAAAACGCAGTGTCGCCGGAAACCCGCTGCAGGGATGGCCCGGAAACGGTGTGGATGGCATCAGCCCTCTCTCTGGCGGCAAAGTAACCGCCGGATTTGGCGGCACTCCGGCCGTAAACCTCGTACCCTTCGACATTCGTCAACCGCGCATTCATCAGTACAACGCCACATTCGAACGTGAAATCGGATGGGGCAATGCGGTGCGTTTGTCTTATCTCGGCTCCACCATGCATGGCCTGATCGCCGGCAAAGATCTCAATCTGATCGCGCCCAACGACACTCCCTTCGGCACCAACACTGTGGACGATAACGGCGAACCGAACGGAATCTGCGATCCCGTTAACAATGGCGATTGCGGGCTGTCCAACGAAGACGCCGCTCGCTATCGGTTTCCCGCGCTCGGTGATTTCTTGCTGAGCTACGGCAACTACGGCCATGCCCAGTCAAATGCTTTCCAGGCAAACCTGGAGCATAAATACACGCACGGCTTCCTTTTCAATGTCTCGTATACGTACCTCGATCAGAAATCGACGGCGCTCGATACCGGCAACTCCAGTCTGGGTGGCATTGCGTACAATCCTCTGACGCCAGACAGTGACTATGGCATCGACGGATACGTTTCCAAGCATCGCGTCGTCGCGTATGGCGTCGTGGATCTTCCGGTGGGACGCGGCCGTCGTTATGGTGCTTCCATGTCTCGCATCGCGGATTTCATCGTCGGTGGATGGCAGACCAGTTTCAACATGTTCGCGAAATCGGGAACGGGCTTCACGCCGTTCTGGATCTGCGACGACTGCAATCCGCTTGAGCCCGGTAACATCGGTATCTCCTCTGTGGATGCCGTCGGAGACTTCAACTCCGAACCTTCTTATCGTCCTGTGGTGCTAAGCAGTAACTTCAACAAGCACAATGGCGATCAGATCTTTAACCCCGCGGCATTCGGCCCTCCTCCCGTCGGTTCCGACGTGTTCAGCAATTCGCAAATCGCGAAGCGCAACATGTTGTGGGGACCCGGCACCTGGGGTTTGAATCTCGGTGTTCACAAAGATTTTCACGCGACCGAACGCCTCGCTCTTCAGTTCGGTGCGGACATCAACAATGTCTTCAACCATCCTCTGTTTTCGCCGAATGCCGATGCCGGCGGAGGCGGCGGCTCGTTCGCACTGCTGGGTGACTTTGTCATTCGCGTCGATCCCGTCACCGGGAAACTTCTGCCCATCGATCCGACTCAGGACGTAACGCCCAATCCGGACTTTGGCCGCCTGATCAGCAGCTTCACTCAGGAAGGCATCGACAGCCGCAGAACAGTGCGACTACGCCTGAGAATCACGTTCTAGCTGTATTCTCAGTTTCAGCTTTAGCGTTTTTGATATCCAGCATAGGGTTCTACGATTCGCGCCGGACTTCTCTAGGGTCCTTGTCGTCTCGCAGGCCTTGGAAACTTGCGTGACGCAAATGGTTTCCGGCCGTCCACTCGGTGAACTCGACCTGCGCTACCAGTTCGGGTGTCAGCCAGCAACATTCTTTCATGACTTCCTTGGTGATCGCCTTGCCGCGACGTGCGGAGGGCCGTTCAGGAAGATTCGCGAATGGACACTCGCTTGTACCCAGTCCTTTAAACCTCTTGGCGACCTCTCGTCTCAGGAGCGGCGTGAATCCGTTCTTCAACTTGCCGATGAAAATCAACTTCGATCCATCGTAATAGCCAACCAGCAGTGAGTCGAACACGTGTGGACCGGGCAAGTAGCCACCGATCACAAGCTCCTGTCCCGGCACCGTCTTATATTTCAGCCACGCTCCGCTTCGCTCACCCGATTCGTAATGGCTAGCCACGTCTTTGGCAACAATGCCCTCCAACCCTTGCTCTCGCGCCGCGCGTACAATGTCGCTGGCAGGAAAATTGAATATGGGAGACAGACGAACGGGATCACGCAATGGCGCAACAGCTTGTTCAAGAAACACGCGGCGCGCAGACAGCGGCAGCCGCATCGTATTCTTTCCCGCAAAAGCCAACACGTCGAATGCGTAGAAATAGAGCTGATTCGCCTTCGCGCGCTGCAATGCGTTGAAGTTGGGTTTCCCGTTCTTCTCTAGCGCCACGATTTCGCCGTCCAGTATGGTTTCGGCAGCAAGCTTCTCGAACGCTGATGCAATCGACGGATATTTCGCGTTCACACGATTACCGCGCCTCGAATAAAGAGATCCGCTGGTGGCGTTCTTAACAAAGAGCGCCCGGTATCCATCCAGCTTGATTTCATATTGCCAGTTAGCGCTCACAGGCACAGTTGACGTGGCCTTCGCGAGCATCGGCGAGATGAACTCCAGCCGGGCAGGAGGCAAGGATTCGATTTTCTCTGCGTTTGATCTGGCGGAAGATCCGTTCTGTGGTCCATGGCTTTTTGGAACGCGGTTGCTTTCCCATTCACGATCGGAGGCGAGCGCGATCTCCTCCATCGTCCGCTTTGTAAGCGCCGATTGATCGTCTTGTTTTGCAGAAAGCGGACGCAAGTCCGACTCTACTTTTTCCAGGTACCATTTGTTGGACCTACTGTTACCCTTGTCCTCGTTCTCGCGGGACTTACGCAAGCTCCACTCGCCCTTCAGTTTTTTCCCTTTCAAAAAGAACTTCAGATATCCTTTGTAATAGTTTCCTTCGATCAACTCGTAGGTTCCGATGTCCCACACCATTACCGTTCCGCCCCCGTACTGGCCCTTGGGAATGATTCCCTCGAAGTCGAGATATTCCAGCGGATGATCTTCTGTAGCCATGGCAAGTCGCTTTGTTTCCCGTGTGACCGGAGGACCTTTCGGAACTGCCCAGGATTTGAGCGCACTATGCATTTCCAATCGGAAGTCATAGTGCAAGTGACTAGCCGCATGCTTCTGAATCACAAACCTCCTGCGGCTTCCCTGAGCGCTGCGGGCCGGAATGTCCGGGGCAGGCTCCGGCGTCTTTGTGAAGTCCCGTTTCTGGCGGTATGTTTCCAGAGATGCGGCAGATCCCTTTGAACGCGACTCTATTGCTTGAACAAATTCCGATGGCACCGTCTGCCGGAGCTTCAGAATCGGCGCAAATAGGTCCTTTAGACGATCGACGCGCTTCACCGCCTCGTCGGGTTCGAAATACAGATTTTTCGCATTTTCCTTTTTCAATGCGTATGCCAGCTCATCCCAGGTCACCGGAAGCGAAACATACGGTCTCTCCGACTTGGCCCTCAATGAATACACGCTGACGGTGGTCTTGAAGTCGCTGTTCTGACTCCAATCGATGAAAACTTTCTTCGCGCGCAGGTCCTTGGCCATCTTGGAAATAATAAAATTGGGGTGACGTTCTTCCATGAGCTGCGCAACCGCTCTCGCGAACGGCTTGGTAACCGTATAGTCGGTTTCGGTGTTCAGTGGCACATAGACTTGCAGGCCCTTCGAGCCTGATACCTTCGGAAACGAATCAAGCTTCATCTCTAATAGAAGGCCGCGAACCAGCATGGCCGCGCGCGTGCACGTCAGCACGTCCGTTCCCGGGCCAGGATCGAAGTCAAAGACAATGCTGGTTGGCCTTTGAATGTGCGGAGCGCGGTGCAGGAAAGGATGAAGCTCCAGGCTTGCCGTATTTGCTACCCACGCGAGCGTCGGAAGATCATTGATAAGGATGTAGTGAATTTCGCCCGTGCGTCCGCGACGCGGTACCGAGAACCTCTTTATCCATTCGGGTGTGAAGCTCGGCGCATCTTTTTCGTAGAAGAATTCTCCCTTCACGCCATCGGGATATCTCTTCAGCGTGACCGGCCGATTCTTCAGATGTGGCAGTAAACTGGACGCAATGCGCACATAGTAGTCAATGACCTGACCCTTGCGGAACTTCGCCGCAGGATAAAGCATCTTGTCGATATTCGAGATCGCTATTTCTCGCCCTTCGATCTCAACGATTTCGCGTTTGCTTGCCAAGATGCAGGCACTTACAGGTGCTCTCTCCCAATCAGAACTTGCATGGAGTGGAATGCAGAACAACGGCGAAACGTCCGTCGTTGCGCTTGGCGGGGACCACAAATACGATGCTTGAGGCTAAGAAATTGGCCGTCTGCCTCGATTTTCATCTTTGAGTGCGCGAATCGGCTGCTAAGAAGCTCTATGCGGAAGTAGCAACTCCAAAACCAAAGCTTGCGGTATTTCGTTTAGTATCTGCGGATCTGAAACCCGTCGAGGGGCACATCCGAAACGGAGGCTCGGCACTTCTATTGCGCCGGAATCATGCTAAGTCAGCCACTAATTCCGCCGAAGCACAGGTACTTAATCTCTAGAAATTCCTCGATACCGTACTTTGAACCTTCTCGCCCCAACCCTGACTCTTTGACTCCGCCAAACGGCGCGACTTCCGTGGAAATCAGCCCGGTGTTGATGCCTACGATCCCGGATTCAAGCGCTTCCGCGACGCGCCAGACGCGCGAAACATCGCGCCCGTAGAAGTACGCCGCGAGCCCGAATTCCGTGTCGTTAGCCAGCGCGATCGCCTGTGCTTCCGTTTTGAAACGAAACAGTGGCGCCACGGGCCCGAAAGTTTCCTCGCGCGCAACGGCCATTTCGGGCGTCACTTCGGTAAGAATGGTCGGTTCGAAGAAGCGCCCCCCAAGGGCATGACGCGCTCCACCGGCCAGCACCTTCGCGCCCTTCGATTTTGCATCTCGAACATGGCTCTCTACTTTTTCGACTGCCGCGTCATCAATCAGCGGGCCTTGCGTCGCGCCGGGCTCCAATCCTGACGCCGGCCTCAACGCTTTGACTGCCACTGAAAGCTTGGATGCGAATGCATCGTAAACCGAATCCTGCACCAGCACTCGATTGGTACACACGCAGGTCTGGCCGGTGTTGCGATACTTGGACGCAATCGCGCCTTCCACTGCCGCATCGAGATCAGCATCATCGAATACAATGAACGGCGCGTTTCCGCCCAGTTCCAGCGATAATTTCTTAACTGTGCCCGAGCACTGGGCCATCAAAAGTTTCCCGATCTCCGTCGAACCGGTAAACGACAACTTTCGAACAATCGGATTCGACGTCAGCTCACCACCAATTTCCTTTGCCGGCCCGGTAACAATATTAAAAACGCCTTTTGGCACGCCCGCGCGCTCCGCGAGCTCCGCAAGAGCAAGCGCAGAAAATGGCGTCTGCGTGGCGGGCTTGAGTACGACCGTACAGCCCGCCCCCAGCGCAGGACCCGCCTTGCGCGTGATCATGGCCAACGGAAAATTCCAAGGCGTGATGCACGCCACAACACCAACCGGCTGCTTGATCACCACAATGCGTTTATCTGGTTGATGCTGTGGAATCGTATCCCCATACACACGCTTCGCTTCTTCGCCGAACCATTCCAGAAACGCAGCGGCGTACGCCACCTCACCGCGAGATTCGCTGAGAGGTTTGCCTTGCTCGATGGTCATCAGTCGAGCCAGATCCTCCTGATGAGCCATCATCAAATCGAACCAGCGCCTCAAAATAATTGCCCGCTCTTTCGCAGGCTTCTTGCTCCACTGAGGAAACGCCGCGTGCGCCGCCTCGATGGCTTGTCGGGTCTCCGCGGCGCCAAGTTTCGGCACCTGCCCAATCGTTTCGCCCGTCGCAGGATTATCAACCGCGATCGTCCCACCCGATTTCGCCTGAATCCACTGGCCGTCCACGTAGCAGGCTTCGCGGAACAGCCGTTGATCCTTCAACTCAACGGCCGCGCTGCCCGGTTTAGTAGCTGTGTCTTGCATCTCAAACTCCTGAATCCTTTTCCAGTTGGATGCGTCGAGCAACCAGCCCGGTTCCTTCTCGCTCGCATTCGCCATCGCTATGCGTGCGAAAAAGCCGCCTCTTTTCGCGCAGGCACCGATGTCAGCGCGGCTCCGATTACCGCAAGCCCTTCATCGAACTGCTCATCGGTCACCACCAGCGGCACCAGAATACGAATCACATTGTTGTAGGTCCCGGCGGTAATCAGAATGAGTCCGTGCTCATAGCAGTAGCGCGCGATCTCCTTGGTCTCCACATCTGCCGGCTCGCGCGACACTCGATCGCGCACCAACTCCATCGCGCACATCCCGCCAAGGCCCCGCACATCGCCGATCAGCGGCCACTTTTGTTTCCAACTACGCGCCCGCGCTTCAAACCGTTCGCCAATCGCCGCCGATCGCGCTAACAACCCTTCTTTATCGATCGTTTCAATTGCCGCCAGCGTCGCAGCGCATGAAGCTGGATGCCCACAATACGTTCCGCCCAGTCCGCCGACTCCTGGCGCATCCATGATCTCCGCGCGACCCGTGACCGCCGCGATCGGCATGCCACCGCCCATCGACTTCGCCATGGTGATTAAATCCGGCTCGATGCCGAAATGTTCGGACGCAAACCATTTTCCGGTGCGCGCGAACCCCGATTGCACTTCGTCGGCGATAAAAACGATTCCGTGCTTCCGGCAAATGTCCTGCACAATTTTGAAATATCCCGCCGGCGGTACAATGAAGCCGCCTTCACCGAGCACCGGTTCCGCAATCACCGCCGCCACCGATTCCGCTGCCACCGACCGCTTGAACGCATTCTCCAGGTATTCGGCAAAAGTTTCCGCCGTCGCCCCGTTTTCGCCACGATACGGATACGCGAACGGAATGCGATATACGTCGCTGGCAAACGGCTCGAATCCCGCCTTGTAAGGATGCGTCTTGCTGGTCAGCGACATCGCCAGCAGCGTGCGCCCATGGAACGCGTCCTCGAAGCAAATCACCGCCGGCCGCTTGGTGTAAGCGCGCGCGATTTTGATGGCGTTCTCGATCGCCTCAGCGCCGGAATTCACCAGCATCGTCTTCTTGGCGAATTTACCCGGCGTCAAAGAGTTTAATTTCTCGGCGACTGCCACATATCCCTCGTAGGGCGTCACCGCAAAACAAAGGTGCAGATATTTCTCCAATTGCTCGCGGATAGCTGCCACCACTCGCGGAGACCGATGTCCAACGTTCAGGCACCCGATGCCGCCGGCAAAATCTAGATACCGGTTGCCGTCTACATCCTCGATGACCGCGCCTTCCGCGCTAGCCGCAAAAATCGGCGTTGCATTTGACGGTCCCCGCGGAATAGCAGCCTCTCGCCGCGCCATCAATGCGCGAGAGCGTGGACCAGGGATTTCGCCGCGAATTTGAATTGTCGCCATCTCAGTACCATCCAATTGGAGTTTCATCCAGATTCACGAAGACCTGCTTGGTCTCCAGATACTCTTCCAGCCCCCACGGGCCAAGTTCGCGGCCAAATCCAGACTGTTTGTAGCCGCCCCACGGCGCTTCCACATAAGTCGGCTGCATGTGGTTGACCCACACAATTCCAGCGCGAAGTGATTTCACCACGCGGAACGCCTTATAAATATCGCGTGTCCAAACTGCGGCTGCCAATCCATACGGCGTATCGTTGGCAATACGAATCGCATCATGTTCCCCGTCGAAAGGAATAACCGATGCCACCGGACCAAAAATCTCTTCACGAGCAATGCGCGCATTATTATCCACATCGTAAAAAATCGTAGGTTCAACATAAAAGCCTTTGCCGAATTCCTTTGGCCGGCCACCACCAATCGCCACTTTGGCTTCCTTCTTGCCAACTTCCAGATAAGAACCCACGCGATCGAATTGCTCCTTGCTCACCAGTGGTCCCATCTTCGTTTCTCGTTCCAGCGGCGGACCCAGCTTGATGCGCTTGGCTTTCTCGGTCATCGATTCCACAAACTTCGAATAGATTTTCTTCTCTACCAAAATGCGGCTACCCGCTGAACACACCTCGCCCTGATTGATAAACACGCCAAACAGTGCGCCATCCACCGCTGCTTCCCAATCCGCCTCGGCAAAGAAGATGTTGGGAGACTTGCCGCCCAGTTCCAGCGTCACGCGCTTCAGAGTGTCTGCCGCGCTCTTGACGATGACCTTTCCCACCGCCGCGCTACCCGTGAATGCGATTTTGTCTACGCCGGGATGCGCGACCAGCGCCGCACCCGCGGTCTCGCCGAATCCGTTGACAATATTCACCACTCCCGGCGGCAAGCCAACTTCATCGAACCAGTTTGCAAATTCCAGCGCCGTCAGGGGCGTTTGCTCCGCCGGCTTCAGCACACACGTGCAACCCGCGGCAATTGCCGGCGCCAACTTCCACGCCGCCATCAGCAATGGATAGTTCCAGGGAATAATCTGCGCTGCGACGCCCATCGGCTCGCGCATGGTAAAACTGATCGCATTCGCGGGAACCGGATTGACGTGCCCCTGAACCTTTGTCGCCAGGCCACCGTAATATTCGAAGCAGGTCGCCACGTCAGCGATATCGTATTCAGCTTCGACAATCGGCTTGCCCGTGTTGCGGCATTCCAGGTCCGCAAGCTCTGCCGTGTTTGCCCGAATCTTTTCCGCCAGCTTGAATAATATTCGCCCGCGGTCTTGTGCCGTTGTGTGGCGCCACGGTCCCGCATCAAACGCCTCGCGCGCGGCATTGACCGCCTGGTTTACGTCTTCCTTATTCGCAGAGGCCACACGCGCGATCACTTCTTCCGTCGACGGGTCGTACACCGGAAATGTTTCTCCGGAACTCGATGCCACCCACTGCCCGTTTACGTAGTTCGCGTAGCTGCGAACACCTGCTCTTGCTCCACTCGACATACGGTCCTCCACAATTCTGCTGAGCCGTTCGCGGCTGATCCCCTACTCAGTTCGCCGGCGCCACTGCTTCCATCTTTTGTGTCGCCTTCCGCCGGCCATAGACGAAAAAGAAAAACGCCGCCAATCCTATGAACAGCAACGTTCCACCTACCATCCACACTTCGTACGACAACACCGAACTGATTTGTTGCGCGGGGAAAAACGCCAGCGCGATCCCCGCGATCGTCGTCACCAAACCGCTCGCTCCCGCAAAAAACAATGTGGTCCGGCCATACCTGCCTTGGACAAAGCCTTCATCAGCAGCTATCTTCAACAGCGCTCCAAACATATAAATAAATGGAACCAGCTGCAGCACCACCGCCAGCGACAACAATTTCTGAAACGTTTCCTGCACCCCGGCACCCGTAAAATTGACGATCACCAGGATCATCGAAACCGCCGCGTGAACGATCAGCGCCGCATACGGCGTCCGGTATTGAGGATGCACTCTTCCGAGCCAGGCCGGCATGTACGAATCGAGTCCCGCAACAAATGGAATCCGCGCCGAACCGGCAAGCCACGCCGATCCGATTCCTGCGATCGATACGCTCAGCAAAAATGCAAACGGCGCCACAATCCACGCTGCTCCAACGCGCGCCGCCATGTGGCTCACTGCCTGAACGATGCCTTGCAGCACGCTGATGTCCTGCTTGCCCACCGCTATAAGAAGCGTCAGCGTTGCGCCGATATACAACAACCCCGACAACACACCGCCCCATGCCACCGCGCCGGGCAAAATACGTTGCGGGTTTTCAATTTCGTCGCCCATCACCGACGCCAGTTCCAATCCGACTAAACCAAAACAAATCACGCCGAACGAATTCAGCACAAATCGCGGGTTCGCTGGAATGGAAAAATCCGCCGCGGTAACGTTGGCGCCAAATCGAACCCAAACCATCGCCCCGAGCCCGATTAGGACCGCCGCGGCTACGAACGTTCCGATGGCGCCGAGATTGTTGATCCACTTTCCCACGCCGAGTCCCACAACATTCAACACGACGAGCAGCGTCAGCAGAATCAATGACGCGCTGAGTGCAAATACTTTGTTATCTCCCAACGCTTGGTGCCCGCTGCCCAGAACAAACACCGAGACGCCCACGAAATAAAGCATCACCGTCGGCACGTACATCATGTTGTTGGTCCAATAGCACCAGCCCGAAAGGAATCCGTGAAAGTCCCCGAACACTTCCTTGGCCCAAAGATACACGCCGCCTTCCCCCGGATACCGATGCGCCAGTTCGATCACCGCAATACCCTGCGGCCAAAAAAACAGCAGCAGTGAAATGATCCACAGCCAGATCGTTACGCCGCCATTGGCCGCTATCGAAGGAACGACGTTGAGGTTAAAAACCGCGACGACAAAAAGCAGAACGAGATCCCATCGACCCAGCACGCGTCGCAGGTGCGGCGCATGATTCGGCATCGCGCTTGCCCGCGATGGGGTCACAACCTCGTTCGACACTCGTCCACTCCTGCAATTAATCCGAGGCTCGACGCCAATTGGCCTGCGCCTGCCGTCGAAACGCTAGTGTCCCGCCGAACTTGCGACTGCCGCGCCGCGTTCTTGCTGCGCTTTCGCCAGTGCCGGCGCGATTTCATCAAATACCGCGAGGTGCTTGTCGATGTCCGCATCCGTGTGCTGCACCGAAATCGTCCACTGCTCATCCCACCAATACGGCTGCGCCAGCACTCCGCGATTCACCATCGCGAACCAATACTGTCGCCACAAATCAACGTCGATCACCGTCCAGTCGCGATAATTGCGAATTTCTTCGGAATAAAGCATCAATGCGCCGTTTACTCCGGCGCTGGCGACATAAGCTTGCAATCCAGCCTTGGCCACGATCGTCCGATATCCTTCGGTGAGTTTCTTGCTGAGCTTGCCGACGTGCGCGTACGCCTCACGCGTCAGCACTTCGCGGAAAGTCGCCAGCCCCGCCGCCATCGCTACGCGATTGGTGTTGTATGTCCCGCCATGAAACACCTTGTGCTGCGAGATCAGATCCATCACCGCTCGGCTCGCGCCAAATGCGCCTAGCGGTAATCCGCCGCCAATCGATTTCGCCAGACAGATCACGTCCGGTTTTACGCCGAAGAAATCGCTCGCGCCGCCCCACGCCAGCTTCGCTCCTGTTTTCACTTCGTCAAAGATCAGCAGCGCGCCATTTTTGGTAGCGATATCCCGCAAGCCCTCCAGGAAACCCGGCTGCGGCATGCACAAACCGACATTCATCAAAATCGGTTCCAGAATAATCGCCGCGATTTGTCCGGGATTTTCCCGGAATCGCCGCTCCACGCTGCGCAGATTGTTGAAGCTGGCGATCAACACGTTCGCCAGCGATGCTTTTGGTACTCCACCGCCACCCGGAACCGAATTCGGCGCATCAGGATCGCCATATTCCTCCGCCTTCGGTTTCACCGAAACCAAAGCGGTGTCGTGCAGTCCGTGATACGACCCCTCGAATTTCACAATCTTGTCGCGCCCGGTTGCCGCTCGCGCAATCCGGCACGCGTGCATCGTTACTTCCGTGCCGCTGGAACCAAATCGCACCATATCGACCGGATACCGTTTGCAGATCTCTTCCGCCAGCTCCCATTCCTGCTCGTGCGGCATTCCAAAGGTAGTTCCTTCGTGCAGCTTTTGCTCCACAGCCTTCACTACCGCAGGATGACAATGACCCGCCATCAAAGCCCCGAAGCAAAGGTTGTGATCTACATATTCATTTCCATCAACGTCGTGAATGCGTCCAGCCTTACCATCCTTCACAAATATCGGATACGGCTCGTAGTGCCGGTAATTGCTGGCTACCCCGAGCGGGATTCGTTCCAGCGCGCGCTTATGCGCCGCCGCCGATTTCGGCGTCCTCTTTTCGTAAGTAGAAATTTCCTTCTGCAATGCGTCGTGCATGGTGATACTCCGTACTGGATGCCTGATCAGGCCATCCGCGCAGGTCTGTTCCCTGCAGTCAGTATGTCGTTCGAACCAACGTCATGATGCGCGAATCCGCGGCAAGACGAAGAGACCTCCCATTATCCTTCGCGTACGCTTTCGCCGCTAGAAATACAGCTTCAAGGCCAATTGAACCAGTCGGGGATCACGCGCGCGTTTGATTCGCCCAAAATCGGTTCCATCCGTCGTGTTTCCATCAGGCTGGAAGAATTGTGAATGGTTGAACACGTTGAAGAACTCGCCCCGGAATTCCATCCGGAAGCGTTCATCAAGCTGCGTCACTTTCTGAAAACCAACTTCCCAGTTGTTAATGCCAGGGCCGCAGCAAACCGTGCGAGGAGCATTGCCGATTGTTCCGGGTATAACCGTAGCCTCGGTAAAACTATTGTTCGGATCGAATCCCGCATTGATCGGCTGGCAATCCACTCCGGTTCCCGCAGTCGGCCCGGTACCGAACGCGCACACCGTCTTCTTCGGATTAATGGACTTGAATGGGGCCACTACGTTCGGCTGGCCGGGCGTCTCGAAATCGAAGCTGGACTGCAACTCGATATCATCCTGTTCGGTGATGCGCACGGGGAAGCCTGCCTGAAAGGTCGTAATCCCGGACATTGCCCAGCCATTCAGAGCTTTTCCGGCAAACCCTTCGTACTTGGGTATCGGCAATTCCCAGTAGTAACTGAACACAAATCGGTGGCGCGCGTCGAATAGCGACAACGACCGGTTGCGCTTCGGATTCACCGGATCTACCAAATTCTCGAACGTCGAGGCCTCATCGATCGACTTACCATACGTGTAAGCCGCCTCAAATTGCAGCCCATGCCCGAAGCGCTTTTCCA
Source organism: uncultured Acidobacteriota bacterium (assembly GCA_963788725.1). Taxonomy (GTDB): domain Bacteria; phylum Acidobacteriota; class Terriglobia; order Acidiferrales; family UBA7541; genus Acidiferrum. The sequence continues at coordinate 149,615 of CAWBHT010000003.1, forward strand.
GGCTTGCTTGCAAACCGTTGTACGCCGAGTTCGCAATCGTATTCTGCGTAAAAATACTGGAGAACACCGGCACGCCATCCGGCGGGCAGCCCGTGCCTGTCGTCGGATCGCATAGCGGTGATGAGTACTTGCGAAGCCCTGCGAGCGTGATTCCATTTGGTCCGAGCGTTGTTCCTGCAGGGATTACCGCCGACGGTCCGTACGGCAAATGCAGGTCCACTGGCAGCATCGTGCCACCCGGAATAAAGAATGAGCTGTCCGCGAAAAATGCACCGCAAGAGAGATCCGTATTACCCGTAGCCTCAGAGATGCTCTGTAAATCGACACATGTTCGCGGATTGCCCGGATTCAAATCCTGCGTTGCTAGCAGCCGGTGGCCCTGTCGTCCTACGTAGGCCACCTGCAGCGACAAATCTTTTGCAAGCTCACGCTGAATGGTCAGATTGTATTGCTCCGCATATTGCGTTCGCGGATTCTTCGCCGCCTGTCCGAACAATAGGATCGGCCTGAACAATGACCAATCGACAGGTTGTCCTCGGGGTGGATTCAATATCCCGTTGAATGGGTTTGGAAACACCGTGCCGTCCTGGCCGGCAAATGGCGTATTGAACTGCGTGTTGAACAGGAACGTGCTTCCACCGAACGGTGGCTCCGCGCTGAATTGCTCGAGCACTAATTGTTCGACCGGATTATAAAAGACACCGAATCCCGAGCGAATGCTGGACTTTCCGGGGCCTCCGAAGATCTTGCCCAAGATGCCATCTTTCGCGTTCGGACTCCAGGCCAGTCCAATTCGCGGCGCGAACGATTTGTAGTAAGCGTCCGACAGTCCGTTTGGAATCCCCTTATCGCCAGGGACTACCAGCCCTACCGGCACGACGCCGGTACTCTGGCAATCATTACCCGGCCCAAAAAGCGGACTCAGCGACGATAGCTGGCACGGATAAACTGTCGATACCTGACCCGGTCGGAATGTTTGAACTTTCTGTCCCGAATCCGCCAGCGGGCTGTTGAATTCCCAGCGCAGACCATAGTTCAACGTCACGTTTGGCCGGATCTTCCAGCTGTCCTGAGCGAACAGATACACCGACTTGCTGCGAACCTTCTCCTCCTGCGCTGAACCTTGTCCGTACTCGTCCGGCAGGCCCAGCAAATAATTAGGATACAAGTTCTGATATCCAGGATCGTTCGGTCCGCCTCCGAAATAAAAATATTGGCCGTTGATATCGAAATAAAGCGTCTGATCGAATCGCTGATAACGGATATCGCCGCCGAACTTGATGTCGTGCTTTCCAATCGTTTTCGCGAAGTTATCCGACCACTGGAACGTATTTCCGCTCTGCGGCAATTCACCCTCGAAGTTATTGCCAAGGTTGAATCCACCCGAAATGTTTACAAACGGCACGCCTTCTCGGCTTGCCCCGAGTCCCGGATGAATACCCAAATCCGGGTTGGCCGGATCGGCAAAACAGTCCGCCGCTGCAACCGTCACGCAGGAGTTCGACACCAGCGCGGTGTGTTGCGGATGCAGGAACGTTCCTTGTCCTTCACGGAAAAATGTGAATCGCGCCTCGTTCACCGCTGTGGCACCTAGCGTCCAGGTGTGACTGATGTTGATCTGTTGCACCCGCTCGTCGGTAAGATCGCCGAATCCCGGCAAATTCGCTCCGCCCGACTGAAAGCGCGCGAACGGCTTCTCCAAATAATGTTGCGTAAAATAATAGTAGCCGCTGAGGTGCTGGTTCTTCGTGATTTCGTGATCGATCTTCGCCGTAAATTGATTCGAACGCTCATGCCCCAGCGGCACCGCTTGAAACGTTCCATCCGGCCGATTCGAATGAGGCACGAACTGATTCAAGAGATCAGCCGCCGTCGGGTCAAAGCAACTCGTCGGAATCTGATTGTTCACAAAAATGTCCGAATACGCGCTCCCTGCCGCGATCGGCGCGCCTCCAGCCGCGGAAACAGCTGCGGCACAACCTGCACGCGCATTCAAAATCCCTGCAAAAGTGTCGTCTGCAATTGCGCCCGCGAAAGGTGAGCCGGCCGAAAAATCGCCGGCTCGCTCCGCATCCGTCGGCACACTCACCGTATCCGACGATGTACCGCGCCGAATCCGGTCTCCTTCGTACGTGACAAAAAAGAACGTCCGATCCTTCTTGATCGGTCCGCCGAAGGTAGCTCCGAACTGGTTCTGCAAATAATCCAGCTTCTGTGTGTCGAAAAATCCGCGCGCGTTCAATCCTTGATTGCGGAAAAACTCATACAAATTTCCATGATAATTATTCGTTCCTGATTTCGTCACCACGTTCACTACGGCGCCGGCATTGCGCCCGTACTCGGCGTCGAACGTATTCGTCAGCACGCGGAACTCGGCGATCGCATCGGGTGACGGCTGAATCGCCGGCAGCCCGGCGAACTGGTCGTTGCCATCGCCCCCGTTCACTGTGAAATTGTTATCGCGTCCGCGGCCGCCATTCACGCTGACCACACCCGCACGGTCGCTCCCGTAAACCGAATCCAATCCCACTTGCGACTGCACGCCCGGTTGCAACTGCAATAATTGATACGTGTCTCGTTGCGCCAGCGGCAGTTGGCTGATCGCGCGCTCATTCACCACCGCTCCCAGTTGCGTCGACGTCGTATCCACCAGCGGTGGCGCCCCCGTCACTTCCACCGTTTCTGTCGCGCCCCCCACTATCAGCGTCATGTCGGCGGTGACAACTCCGTTCAGCTCCACCGTCACGTCCTTGCGCAAATATCTCTTGAATCCTTTCTGATCGACCTCAATCCGGTAAGTCCCTACCGGTACTTCTAGAAAATTATATTCGCCGTTTGCGCCTGACTCCGTATCGCGGACGCTGCCGTTTGCATCGTTTATGATCACCACTTTTGCAGCCACCACTGCGCCGCCGCTGGGATCGGTTATCGTCCCGCGAATTCTTCCTCCCGTGCTTTGCGCGTTCGCCGGCGAACCGATGCTCAGCCACGCAAATGCAAGCAGCGCGATCAAACAACCGCTTACACTCCGACGCAACTTGCTCTGCGCTCGCGAATACTCTTCCCTCATGACTTCACCCCTTGTCGTCATGCCACTTTGTGTGCGGATTTCTTCGAGGTTGCGGTGCCACCCGAACCTTACTATAATCCCGCAAACTTAGAGAAAGCCTGGGCGAGTGTCAAGCACAAAGAATTTCTCCTCAGCATCCAGAGCGCGCATGCCAGGACCTACGCTGCGCATCAGTGAAGTCGCACGCCGCGTAGGGATTTCCTCCTCCGCCTTGCGTGCTTGGGAAACTCTCGGCTTAGTCGTGCCCCAGCGCACTGCCAGTCACTATCGCCTCTACACCGAACGCGACGTCCGTCTGCTTCAGCGGGCAATTTTTCTTCGTCGCGCTCGGGGCATGAATCCCACCGCCATCGTTCACATTCTCAAGCGTCAGGGCATCGTGTCTCCGCCGCTGGAAAACGCTAGCGCCGCTGCGCCCGGACAGCGCTTTCGCCGCCTGCGCACCCGGCGTGGCCTCTCTCTCGCGCAAGTCGCCAAAGCCACCGGCGTGTCCGTGGGTTTTCTCAGCGCGATCGAGCGTGGCCAGATGCGCTCCTCGGTCGCCACCCTTCGACGCATCGCGCGTTTCTATCGCACGAATATTCTTTCGTTGTTCGAAGCCGCAGGAGAAAATCCGCGCCTCGTGCGCCCTGCGCAGAGAAAAATCCTGGAGACCACTGCCGGCGTCCGCATGGAGTTGCTCGCTTGGGGCAACACCGCCATGGAGCCGCACCTGTTTCGCATTAAGCCAAACAGCGGCAGCGGCGAATCCTACGCTCACGAGGGCGAGGAATTTCTGCACATCTTGCGGGGAGAGTTTGAGATCTGGCTCAACAACACGGAACACTATCGCCTGAAAACGGGCGACAGCTTATATTTCGAAAGCTCCACGCCCCATCGTTGGCGCAACCCCGGCCGCTCCGAAACCTGGCTCTTGTGGGTGAACACTCCCCCAACCTTTTAACAGGTCGCCGGCTCAATACCACTCAGCGCACGTCAGGTACATATCACGCGTCGCATCATGGCCATCGCATTAGCGAACCAACAGTCCGGCCAAAACGCCACTGGGTGCCGCACCCTTCGGTGTTAAGGGTGCGGGTTTATACTCAACTTCAAGTACGGATATGCCGCGCATGATGTCCGTTACCATCAACTGGAAAAATAATCCGTGGGCGGTACACGCCATCCATTCTTCACGCCAAAGTATTCGCCGGTGCCGCTTCCATTCGCCGCGCGACAACCGCTCTCTTCCTGTACTGCTTCCCGAACCTCACCCAGAACAGCCAGTAAATCATCAACACAGGTAGCGCATAGACCGGAAGCATCAGCACAGGCACACCGAAAAGATGCGCTTTGCGGATAAATTCGGGAAAAATGTGCGTGCGCGTTCCCGCCAGCCCCGACAGCGTTACGATCAATAGCGCCGTGCACATGCGCCACAGATGGCGCGCGATGCGCGGCACCGCCGAACACCCCTCCGCGAATGCAGCATGCGCGCATCGCCGGCAGCCGCCAGCAGCGCGACGCTGCCGAAAATAAAGTACACCGCCGAAGGAACACCATCCGGGGGATGCACCGTGTGCGTAACGCGCCAGCCCAAAGTTACCGTGCCGATGCCGAATACCAGCGGCCAGTAACATGCCGCCAATTCCAATCGGCCGGTTTCTCCCTGTCTGCGCTTCACCGTCAGCCACGCCGTGCCCACCAGATAAAATGTCAACGTTCCACCGAGAATATTGCCGGTCTGCTGCTTCATCACCGCAATGGTTATGGCGCTCACGCACATCGCCAGTATCGAGACGAAAAAAACATTGCCCGCCGCTCCGTGTGGGCGCGAGCCTTTGCGAAAAAACAGCGCCGCCCATCCGAAGACTAGTCCAACCAGCGCGCCAGTTACATGGATCATCAACAACGGTGAATATTTCATGTTAATTTTCCTTCTTTAGACACAAGTTCTCTTCAACGAATTCCTCTCATCGGGTTTTCTTCTGTGGCTTTAGAAATGGAATGCGGCCGGCCTGCGCCGCAAAAAATCAGGGAGCGTTCAACTTCTTCAGCATCTTCACGGCATTGTGGTTCTTGGGATTTAACTCGAGAGATCTCCGGTAATTGGCGATGGCTAACTCTTTCTCGCCATCATTCATATAACTTTCGCCCAGGCTGTCGTAAGGATTGCTCGCTTGCGGATACGCTTCGACGTTCAGCTGAAAAATCCGAATCGCCACCTTCAGCTTCCCGCCATGCAGGAGCTCGTAACCTAAGCTGTCCAGTTCGCCTTCATCGAAGTTGTACACGCCGCTCTGCGCACCCTTTAATTCGTGGTATTGCCGAACAGCTTCCTCGACGCCGTTCGACGCGATCGTCGCGGACAGCGTTTTCGCGATCGATGTGCGGCTGTCAAAAGCTGCCTTAACCTTCGGCGCCCAATCCGCCATCGCCACCACAGAAACTCCCGCGCCCATCGCCACCGTGAGCACAAACAAAACGACGGCCATCGACATGCGGCCAAACGCGCTGCCTCGTTCCTTCGCGTACAAATAAAATTCCAGCACCGCCAGCGGCACCAGGTATTGCCCGAAAGTGATAAACGTAAGGAAAGGCCCTGAAAACGTGCCCGGATCGAAACCAAACGGCCCATGATTCAACGCAAACGACAAAAATAATCCCGCGCGAATGAACAACGACGCGCTCACCACCAGGTAAAGCCGCAACGCCCATACGCGGTGCGTCTTGAAATCTCGAGCCAGCGCGTTCCACAGTGCCATCGCCGCGCACAGCATGATCAGCACCGCCATCACGCTGCTGCCCACATGCTGCCAAAAATCGCCGACGCTCCCGCGTATCCACGTCATGTACAGCCCTGCAATGCTGATGGCGAACGCGGTTACTACATAAAATCGTCCATTCCAGCGATGAAATATCGGAAAACGGCTGCGGATTTGCGGAATCAGTTGCAGCCCTCCAGCCACGATAATGATCGCGGCCGAGAAAAGATGAACGGCCACGGCCAAATTTCCCAGCGTATCACCGGCCACGTATCCGTGCGTTATGGACCTGCTCCACGCGCGCGCCGAATTTCCTCGCAACGCCGCCAATCCATAAAACGACGCCACCGCAAACGCGAAAATCGATTGCCCGGCCACCATCACCGCAAACCAGAATCGCGTCGCCGCTTTCAAGGCCGCGTCTGCCACTGAATTCAACTCCAATCGTCCCGTCCACACTGCGGTACTCATGTTCGTTTCTCCTGCCGCGTCAACACATCACGATCGCTGTCGCAATCACATCGGTTCGCGATAGCGCCGCAGACGCACTGCCATCGCAAGGAAAATCGCCGCCACGATCAGGCCGATCCACAGTCCCGGCGAGGCCAGCAACTCCATCGCCCGTGCCGTATCGAGCGGATCCATCGACACGTAGCCCGCTGAGTGCGCGTGATGTGGCGCACCGAGAAGGCGATAGCTCAAGATGGAAGCGAAATGCGAAGTGTTCAGCGCTACCTTCTCCAGCGCGTTCAGCGTGAGCACCGGTATCACCGCCCAAAGAAACGCCATGCGCCGCGCCCACGCTGACACCAGCAACAGCCAGCAATAAAACGGTGCGTACCACAGGCCATGAATGAAAATAAGGTGATTGAAAAGTGTCACCGTCATCGGCCACAGCGGCAGGCGCGACCACAGCGCTCCGGCCCCTACTCCGCTGCCGGCCAGCACCACGCTGCTGATCAGATACATGATCCAGATCGTCACAACGCTGATTGCGAACGTCAGCAGCGGAATGATTACCAGCGGAATCGTGGCTTTCGACAAAACCGTCGTGACATCCGAAACCGGCAGCGATTTCCAGAACAAAATGCTGCGATCCTTGCGTTCTCCTTGCAGCGCGTCCAGGCAATAGAAGAACGCCACCACAAATGTGGCTCCCATGATCAGCAGCGCCGCGAAAATGTACGGCTGCTGGATAAGCTCCTGCTGGCGCATCGGATCGAGCGCCGCCAGATCGCGCATTTTCTTTGGCAGATGAATCGTGCTGATCAGGAAGCCCACCAGAAAAACGGCCGCCGCCGCCAGTGGCGCGATGTAGATGGAGCGATATTCCCAAAGCTCACGTCGCACAGACCAGTAAAATGGGTGCGTTGTTGACGCAAGTGCGGACGCGGTAGTCTGCGAATCGACAGCGGCGCCGGACATGGCGTTTGGTGGCGTGCTCATCCTTCAGTTCCTTGTGGTGTTTGTAGAAACGTTCCTGCAATCGCGCCGTGCGCTTGCCCCGCCTGATTCGTCATTACTGCGACGAAGAGGTCTGCGATGTTCGGAGTACGGACTTCTCCTAGCGCGATCAATTGCTCACGCCCAATGCGATCGAAAAGAAGGACACTCCGACCAAAGACCTGGCGCTCATAAATTGGCCGCAGCGCGCGCGCGGCTGCCACCTTTTCCGCATTCACAGTCACTTCGTAGTAGCGCGATTCGTACTCTTCCATGTTGCAGCTGAAAACGATTCGGCCCCGGTTGATGAACATCAGATCGGTCAAGACGTGCTGCACCTCTTCCACTTGGTGTGTCGTCACCAGGATGGTGCGCGTTCCGTCGAAGTAGTCATTCAGTAGCGCATCGTAAAACTGCTTGCGATATAAAATGTCCAATCCGATCGTCGGTTCATCCAGCACCAGCAACTTCGCGTCTATCGCCATGATCAGCGCTAGATGCAGTTGCGTGACCATGCCCTTCGACAGCTCCCGAACTCTGCTCCGGCTTTTGATCTCCGTTTTCTTCAAAAATCCTTCCGCCTTGGCTCGATCGAAGCGCGGGTGCACTCCGGCAACGTAGTCCAGCGCTTGCGAAACCCGGATCCACCTCGGCAGCACCGCCACATCGGAAATGAAGCACACCTCACGCATCAGTTGATCGCGCTCCGTCCACGGATCGCGCCCCAGCACCTTCAATTCCCCTTGAAATTGCGTCAGCCCCAGAATCGCGTTTAGCGCCGTCGTCTTGCCCGCGCCGTTCGGACCAATCAGTCCAAGAATGCGGCCCTCTTCCACGCGCAAGTCCACGCCATCCAGCGCGATCGTTGACCCGAACGATTTCCGCAGCCCGCGTGCTTCTATGCATGCCATCGCGTCATCGCTCCTCGTCCCGCTCTTGATGCTCTTTTCCCTGCGACTCGCCACTCTTGGCAGCTTCGAGCAGCTCTTCCGGCGTCAACCCCAGCCGCTGAATGGTGGCGTGAATGCGCGGCCACCGTTCCGCAAGAAATTTCTGCCGCTCGCCCTTCAGCAGCAATTCCCGCGCCCCCGTCCGAATAAACATCCCCAGCCCGCGCCTTTTCTCCACCAGCTGCTCGTCCACCAGCTCCTGATAGCTCTTTAGCACCGTCAACGGATTCACTCGAAACTCCGCCGCTACGTTCCGCACCGACGGCAACGCATCCCCCTCCCGCAACACGCCGTCGAGGATCATGGCGATCACACGGTCGCGAAGCTGGCGGTAAATCGGCTGCCCGTCGTTCCATTCCTGATCCATCCGTTATCTCAGTAGCTCCAGTAAAGGACCGCCACGCTCGTCATTGAGGTCAGACGGCGAAACCAACATTCCGAACACTGTTATACATAACTATAACACTAGGTCGCTGTCAAGCTTATTTTGTGGCGTGGTTCCGTTCTGTTTAATTGTCTGCGCGCTGACTCTCAGGTGGGTTGACCTTCTGCTCGAAATCCTTCTCTATAGTGCTCTTTCGAGCATTTACATTGATCACGGCTGCAACCTCTTTGTTCGCAGGATCATACAAAACTTAGGGGAGGGCACGGTCGTTTCAAACGGTGTTACGGTCGTCTCAAAAGGTGCGCACGAAAGCAAAAAGGGCACGCCCGAGCGTGCCCTTACATTCGTTTCGACTTCGGCGCTTCACTTCAGCGCGCTTCTCTTCAGCAGTCGATGAGTGCTATGCCGCTAGCCGCACTCCGCTCGACCGCTGCGTCTTACGCTCCGGCGCCCTTGGAGAAGCTCGACACCGCCGCCGCTTCTGTGTCGTACACCTCGAACACCGTCAGCAGCTTTGTGATTTGCAGTACTTCCTGGAACTTGCTGCCCAGATGGCAGAGCCGCAGCGATGCGCCCTGCGACTTGGCGCTATGGTGCGCCGCAACGAGCGTGCCCAAGCCGGCGCTGTCGATGAACGTGATGTTGTCCATGTTCAGCACAATCTTTTTCTTGCCTTCCGCAATCAGGCTTTTCACTTTTTCGCGCAGCGCGTTGCTTTCTTCGCCCAATACGATGCGGCCGTCCAGCGCCACCACTGCCACGCCATCCACTTCGCGGTATGTCATCTTCAGTGCCACTTTTGTTTCCTCCTCATCTTCTTCCGGCTCGTCGTTTTCGGGCTCTTCTTCACTCGCGAACGGTTCCAGCGGCAACCGGGCCGAACCGCAGAGTTCAGTAATAGTCCGCGCAGGACATGTAATAACCACACTCGGGACAAATCAGCTTGCAGCGCCTCGATTCCAAGCGCCGCGAGCAGACCGGACAATACCGCGAAGCATCCTCGCTCGTGTCCACAACTGGGTGGTCGAATGTGTGGTTAGCGTTTACTGCCGTCACACCATCTTCCACATGCGTCGAGCGATTTTCTCCCACGGCCGTCCTTGGATCGTGCGGAGCAGATGCTGCCTCTGCGGATGCAGCAACGTTCCGCTCCGATTCGATCGAAGCGGCTTCTTGCTTCCAGGCACGTTCCACGGCCCGATGGTTATAGCACAACCCCTGCCAAGGGCAAAGCATTGCAACAATATGAAACAGGCGCCCGAATTGGATGCACTCCGGCCCACATCGGACGTTCTCTCGGGCTTTCGCCGTGCATTTGCCTGTGCATTCACCTGTGCTGTTGCTCAGTGTCCGCTACGTTCATGCTGAGATCCAGTGGCAGTACTTTCGTCATCTTGAAACCAATGCGTCTGTGGGCGCATCCTTCTTAGTGAGACCCCGCTCGCATTCCGGGGAGGTGCTTATGCGCCAATTTTGGATTCATGCGAGCTTTACCTTACTTATCGCAACAGCCGTAACTTTCGCGCCCGCCGCACAGGCGCAAAGCCGCGGTGGTGTAGCTAATGGTGGTGCCGTCGCACGCGGCAGCGCGGCTGCTCCCGCGCATACCGCCGCTGTTCCCGCCACGCATTCCGCTGCCGCGGCGCCGCACGTCTCGAGCGCAGCACCGCGAGCAGGCGCTCCGGCTCATGCACCCGTTAGAACGTCCGTAGCTGGTGTCGGCCGCATACCGGTCGGCGGAGTTCCGATTCGCGGCGGTTCGCAAGGCCGGCGCACCAACATGATGTCCGGTTTGTCGACCTTGCCTTCGTTCGCCACCAGTTTTGGAAATACTCCAGGTCTTGGTTTTGATTTCCCGCACATGGCCGCCGTCGATTCCGATCGTGGATTTAGGCGGGGACATTCTCATCTCAGTGAAGGCTCGTTCGGGTTCGGCGGATTTTTGCTCTCATCACCGGAAGTGATCGTGATGGAAGGCCAGCAGGGCGAAGGCGGACAGGCCGCACCTGACGAAGAAGCGATTGCTAACGCTGGGAACAATGGCGGCAACAGCGACAGAAATCTCGAAGATCAGTTTTTGCCCGCCGCAAACCGGCTCGGTCCGCCGGCTCCCGTTCGCGATGCCTCCGAGTATGTTTTTGTTCGACGCGACGGCACGCTGCTGTTCGGTGTGGCTTATTCCTGGGACAAAGGCACGCTGCGCTACATCACCCGCGAAGGCCAGCGCCGCAGCATCTCGCAAGATGCCCTGGACATGGACGCCACCCAACAATTCAACGAACAGCGCGGGGTAAACTTCCACACCCCAGCATAAGGCCGGGGCCGAGTCACCCTACGGCGTGTCGCACATGCGGCTCGCGACTCGATTTGCGGAAAAGGGTAAAGATTCTCCTGCCAGGTGAGTGCAAAGGGAAAGTACGAAGCTCAGCTATTTTTCGCCGGGTGAGGCATCACGTACCCTGAAGTTGCCGGCAAACCGGCGCGCTCTAACTGCACGGTGGTGTGGCCGATGCCGAAGTCTTTTGCGGCACGCTCCTGAATCGTACTGAGGATGCGCTCGCATTCGTCCATATGCATGTCCGGCACTCGAGCATGCAGACTCATCGCGTTACGCCCGCCGCCGAGCGACCAGATGTGCACGTCGTGCACTTCGTTCACGCCTTCGATTTTCAGCATCGCGTGCGCCACTTCCTCAATGCGCATTTCACGAGGGCGCCCTTCCAGCAAGATGTGCGCGGACTCGCGCAAAATGCCGATGCTGGACCACAAGACCAGCAAGCCGATGGCAAGACCGAGGATCGGATCGATCCAGGTGAGGCCGGTCATTCCGATGATCACGGCGCCGACGATGATGGCGATGTTCGAAAGCGCATCGCCGAAATTGTGAATGAGAATGGCGCGCAGATTCAGGTCGCCCCGGCCCCGCACGAGCGCCAAAGTGATGCCGCCGTTTACCGCCAGCGCGGCTAGCGAGGTCCAGATCATCCAACTTTCAACAACCTGCACGGGAGCGCGCAATCGCTCAATCGATTCGTAGCCAAGCCACACCGATAGCAACACCAGGCAAATCGCATTCGTGAACGCCGCGAGAATTCCGGCGCGATGGTAGCCGTAGGTTTTTTCCGAATCCGCGGGACGCTCCGCCCAGCGCATGGCCAGAAAAGAAATGCCAATCGCCGGAACATCGGAAAGATTGTGCACCGCGTCGTTGAGCAGCGCTACAGAGTGTCCGAGAATTCCGCCGACTACTTCCGCGGCGACCAGGCCGAGCGTGGCAGCCATCGCCCAACCCAGCACCGAAGGGCGTAGTGGTGGATGCGCATGGGCATGCCCGTGACGATGATCATGCCCGTGATGGCCGAAACCGTGAGAATGATCGTGGCCGTGTGCGTCGCCATCGCTGTGGCTGTGCGGCTCGGTCTGTGCGTGCGAATGTGAATGCATTTGCGTTCCTATTGTACGCGCCTGCGATAAGCGCTGCAGCGGTGTGGCGAGTCCGTCACGCCCTGCCGAAACTGAGTGTCCGATTCGCGTTCAAAGCGCTTAGTGGGCAGTTTGACACTTTGAATTGGCGATTTCGTTGACGCTCCGTGCGGCGGCTGCGAACATCAATTATCAAGTTCCGGTTCGAACATCGACATGTGCAGACGGGATTCGCGTAGCTTTTGCGGAGCCCGGCCAAGCTGAATATGACTGCTCCTGCGGCTAAATTGAGCTTTTGGGGCGTGCGCGGATCGACGCCAACGGTCGATCCGGCGACGTGGCGGTATGGCGGAAACACGCCCTGCCTCGAGTTCATTGCGCCGGACGGAACGCAAATCATTCTGGATTGCGGCACCGGATTGCGCATGCTGGGAAGCCGGTGGGCCATGCCGGGCGAAAAACGTCTGCCGAAAACGCACATTTTCGTGACGCACTATCACTGGGACCACATCCAGGGCGTGCCGTTCTTTGCGCCGTTCTACGCGGAGAGCAATGAATTCCATTTCTACAGCTTCCGCTCGGAATTTTTGGGGCGCGACAGCCTGAAGCAGGTGTTCGAGACGCAAATGGCTTCTCCGTATTTTCCGGTGGATATGTCGGCGATGAACGCGAGGCGGAAATTTCAGGAGGTGAGCGGCGGCGAGTCGTTCACCATCGGCGAAAACAAGGTCACCGCGAAATGGGTGAATCATCCCCAAGGTTGCCTGGGATTTCGCATCGAGACGCCCGCGGGCACAGTGGCGTACGCGACGGACAACGAGCCGGGTGATCCGGCACTGGACAAAAGTTTGCGCGAGCTGGCGGCGGGCGCGGACATTTTCATCAATGATGCGCAGTACACGCCCGAACAACTGGCCAGCGAGCGTCGCGGGTGGGGGCATTCGACGTGGAAGGAAGGGGTGCGAATCGCGCGAGAAGTTGGCGCGACTACGCTGGTGCTGTTCCACCACGATCCGGATTCGAACGACCGCGCGGTGGACTCGTTGCTGCGCCACGCGCGAGAGGAATTTGATTCCGTGTTTGCGGCGAGCGAAGGAATGATGATCACGCTCGGCGCGCCGGGTGGCCGAGTGGACGCACACATGCCGGGAACGCGAACCGCGTTGCGCCGCGAAGCGCGATTCCGCGCCAAAGTTTGCGGAGTCACCGAGGGCGGCCGAGCGTTCGAAGAAGAAACGATAGTGAGCGACTTGTCGCTGCAAGGCGCGATGATTGCGCTGAAGCACAGTCCACGCCTGCAGTCAGAGTTGCAAGTAACGATGCAGACGCCGGGAGCGAATGGAATACAGGTGATGGAACTGCGCGGCTACGTGGTGCGCATTGACGCCGGCACCGAAAAAGGCCAGCGGTCCGTCGGAGTTGTCTTCACGGATTAGGGCAAAGCGTTAATCGGACGTTTTGGTTGCGTCGTACCCATGTTGGAGCTGGTGCTGGTATGAATCTTTGTCGAAGTGACCTTGCGATTCGGCTATCAGAGTTTCTTCGCCGATCGTCCACTCTTCGAAGCCGCTGATGCGAACGCGCTGGCCGGTGCCGCCGGGTCCGGTGTTGGCGCCGGTTAGTGTCCAGCGATAGATGGCATGATCTCCGTTCACGACCAAATCATCGAGGTGGACTTCCAGGTCGGGTAACGCGGTCATAAAGGATTGAGCGGCCACGGTGATGGCAGCGCGGCCTACCGCTGGAGAGGCGTGGTTAATGGTGAGCGAGGCTTTGGGAGAGTAGAAAGCGGCGACGCTGGCGGCGTTGTGACTGCACCAGGCGGCGGTGTAACGTCTGGCAAAATCGCGGAGGCGATCAGGGTCAAGCTTCATGGCAGCCAACGTTACCATCCAAAACGGCGAATTGCGTCCGGGTTTGTGGGCGCCAGGCGGAGTGCCGCATTCCAACGGCTCTCGCGCATCCTAACGAGGCCGCCGCTGGTTACGAAGGGCGCTGCTCGTCGCGGCCATTTTCAATGCGTGTTCATCGATACGGTCTCTTATTCACCTGCGCGCGCTCGGTCGCGCGTATCCCTTGCCATAACATTTTTCTTCGTGTGCTCTGTCGCCGCGGACACCACCTATTACCATCATGTTTTCTTTGATAACAGCCTTACGCGTGGGTCTTATTTTTATTCCTCCGGCAAAGCGTCTGCGCCTAGCGCATTGCAACTACAAAACGGCAAATTGCCCGTCGATGACTCAGTTTCGTTCACGCCGCCAAACGCGCTGCATCTCGAATGGAAATCCGTCGAAGGCGGCGGATGGGATGCGCGAATCGACGTGATGCGTTTTCGTAATCGCGAGATTCGTTTCACCGGCACCAATCTGTATTTTTGGGTGTGCTCGCGAGAGGGAATTGCGGCTGCAGCCTTGCCGGTCCTACGAATCTCCGATGCAAACGGCGAATTCTCAGCCGGACTGGAGTTGCAATCCGTCAGTGGCGATCTCCCCGCCAACCGTTGGACGCAAATCAAAATACCACTCGACAAATTCACCACCGCATCCATCCACAAACTCCAGCCGCAACAATTGCAGAGTCTCATCTTCTCGCAAGGGGGTGCCGATGGCGCGCCGCACACGCTGGTGATCGACGAAATCCGGCTCGATGATGACAGCGCGTTTGCGAAAGATGCGACTCCTTCAGCCCTGCCTTCTACTCCGGAGAACCTAAAGGCCGAAGCCTTCGAACGTCACATCGATCTGACTTGGGATCCGCCGTTGGGCGCGGTTCCCGAGCGCACCATCGTCTTCCGCTCTTTCGATGGCCATGATTTTCGGGCCATCGGTACGCAAGTTCGCGGCGTAAATCGCTTCACCGATGTTCTAGGTCCATCCGGTGGGGATGGGGCTTCTGGAGGATCTGCAAAGATCGGCCAGACCGCCTATTACAAAATAATCGCTTCCGACGCGGCGTATCGCTCATCGGAGTTTTCGCGCATTGTCAGTGCTACGACGCATGCAATGACCGACGATGAGTTGCTCACCATGCTGCAGGAAGAATGCGTGCGCTATTACTGGGAGGGCGCGCATCCGGATTCCGGCATGACGCTGGAAAATATTCCCGGTGACGATCGCATCGTTGCCACCGGCGCGAGCGGCTTTGGCATCATGGCGCTGATCGTGGGAATGGAGCGTCGTTTTGTAACGCGTGAACAGGGACTCGAGCGGCTGGGGAAAATTGTCACGTTCCTGGAAAAAGCGCCGCGCTATCATGGCGCGTGGTCGCACTTCATGGATGGACACACCGGACAGAGTTTGCCGGTGTTCGATGTGTTCGATAATGCCGGCGATCTTGTGGAGACCGCCTTCCTGATGGAGGGCCTGCTCACCGCGCGACAATATTTTCGACGGGACACCGAATCCGAAAAAACACTTTGCGATCGCATCACGCGGCTCTGGGAAACGATGGAGTGGGATTGGTTTCGCCGCTCACCGCAGAGCGATGCGCTGTTCTGGCACTGGTCTCCCGATTTTGCGTGGCACATCAATCACCGCATCACCGGCTACAACGAAGCGATGATCATTTACCTGCTGGCGATTGCATCGCCGACGCACGGCGTTCCCGCCGACTTGTACTACTCCGGCTGGGCCGGCCAATCGAGCGCTGCGGTGAATTATCGCCGTGGCTGGTCGCCGGATTCCGACGCGGCATCAAGTTCAGCGCCGAGCGCTGCGAAAAAATCGCGACCTGGAGCCGGGAAATCTGCAGCGGCAAAATCTGGGGTGAGCGCGGCCGGAGAGCGCTACGCGAACGGTCAGGCTTATTTCGGAATCAAGCTCGACGTCGGAGTCGGCAGCGGCGGGCCATTGTTTTTTGCTCACTACTCCTACATGGGACTCGATCCACGAGGGCTGCGCGATCGCTTCACGGATTATTTCCAGAATAATCGCAACATCGCCCTGATCAATCGCGCCTACTGCGTGAAAAATCCAAAGCACTTCGCAGGCTACGGCGCAAATTGCTGGGGCCTCACCGCCAGCGATGGTCCGAAAGGCTATCTGGCGCATGCTCCCGACGATCGCGACGATGACGGGACGATGACTCCGACCGGCGCGCTCGCTTCGTTTCCCTACACGCCGGAGGCGTCGATGGCGGCGTTCAATCATTTTTACCGCGACCTGGGCGATCGCATGTGGGATATCTACGGCCCGCGCGACGCCTTCAACGAATCGCAGGACTGGATCTCGCCAATTTATATGGGATTAAATCAGGCGCCGATCGCGGTGATGATTGAGAACTACCGCACCGGGCTGATCTGGCGCTTGTTAATGTCGAATCCCGAAATCAAGTCGATGCTGGAAAAGATCGGCTTCCAGCGATCTTCTGTGCGCCCAACGCACTAGGCGTTTCTGCCTAACTGTCACGGCTTTTGCTGCTCTGTGCTTGCGTTTTTGATCGCTACCAGATTCATCGATTTTGTATCGCCATCCTGGACCGACACGCTCGCGCCTTTCTTTTTCTCCAGGAAGGGCTTCATGAATTCAGGATCTTCCCAGGCGCCGTCCTCCGCTTCGGTCCAGCTAAAAAGGAAATACTCGCCGGGCGCAATTCCGCGCAAATCAAAGTGCCCGTATTGATCGGTGGTCTGCGACTTGTATAGGCGATGCTTGGTACGCCGCGTTTCAGATTCCGGCACCAGCGCCACCCAGACTCCGGGTGTGGGCAACCCGTCATCATCTGTGACTGCGCCTTGGACCCGCGCGCCGCGCGAGCTGATGGTTATCTCCAGAGACGCCGCCGAGCCGCGCACGACGTTGAATCCATCTTCGAGCGAGGCGCGGCCGGCATATTCAACATCCTTCACATAGCAGTCCTTCGATTCGCCCCCGGTTATCGCGTAGTAGGCTCCGTCGCCCACGTCCATCAACGTGAACGCACCGTCGGCGCTCACTCGAGATCCCGGAAAAAAGAACGGAGTATTGTCCGTGGGTTGCACTGAGATCTGAAGCTCGTCCCTGTCTAACGCGGGTTGCCCGTCCCATATGACGCGCCCGCTGACTATCGTGCCCGGCGCAATCGTAATCGTCACACCTTCGACATCGGCGTTTCCTACTTCGATCGGAGTTCGCGACAGATACTGCCTTCCCTGATCGGCCCAAAATCCAGTTAATGAGTAAGAACCCGGCAGAATGTCGGGGATGTCGAATGATCCATCTCGCTTCTGAACGATGGTATAGAGGTCACCGAACTCTTCGCGCTGCGCCGTTTTGGGCACAAGAACTACAAATGAATCCGTGCCTGGCCGATGGGTGATCTGGTTATAAACTCGACCTCGGACGTGATAGACCGACACCTGCCGCATCAAAATTTCTACTGAAGGGATTTCTTCTCCGGCCTTTACTACGATCGGTGTGGCCTTGGTGCGGTCCGGAGTGCCCGGATAAAACATTTTTGCGTATCCCTGAGAAGACTGTTGAGTCTGTTCCTCGCTCTCACCGATGCCCCGCTCCCAATTGCCATAACGCGCGCTAATGAAGTAACGCCCCGGTGGCAATCCGAAGAGTCGATATTCTCCACGGTCATCGCTCTGTGCATTTGCGCCCATTACCAGGTTACGTTTTCCCTCGCTATACGCTTCACGCATGGCACCTACAGTTACGGACGGCAAAGGCTCGCCGTCTTCATCCAGGATTCGCCCTGCGATCACTGCTGCTGGAGTCATCTTGAAGATCAAATCCTTTACATCCTGCCCGGGGCCCAAGCTGAGAATTGCGCCGGGATCCTGCGGCTTGCGTTGGCCGTAGATCTGCGTCACGTATCCGACGCGAGTCACGTGCAGGCGATACCCACCGGGATCCAGAGCTTTCAACTCGAAGTGTCCGCCTGAGTCGGTCACCGCCGATATCGATCGAGTGCGATCTTCCTGACTCTCCAAACGAACGCGGGCTTTGCGCAGCGGCTCGCTTCCAGCCAGGGTGACCACCGTTCCCGCGATTCGGCATTGATCTTTCTTCGGTGCAGGAGGCTTGGCATCTTGCGACTGTGCCATCGCGCCGCAGGAGAGCAGCAGCAGGACCAGAAATGTAGAAAGGTGTCGGGGCATCGTAGGGCTCCGGTCGCGGAGAGTATACGCTACGAGACGTATCGAACTGGAGACGGGGTTGCCTCTCTCAGCCGCTTCCACGGCGCTCCAATTTTAGACAGGCTACAATGGCGCGCTCTTAGGAAGGATGACTCGTGCTAAAACTTCTTCGTGCGGCTCTGGTTCTTTGCGCGTTGCTGGGCGTCACCATCGCGCTCGCCAAGCCCGCGCCATCGCCGCCATCTGCGCCCGCCTATTCCATCCAGGCGCTACGCTACGCCACCATTCCGGGTTTTCCTGTCTCGGAACTTGTGATGGGCGCACCGAAAAACGAGAAACTCGACATCGCCATGGTCATCTGGCTGATTCGCGGCGCCGGTCACAACATCCTCTTCGACAGCGGCTTCCATCGCGAGAAATGGTTTAAGGAATATACGATCGCCGATTTCCTGCGTCCGGACGAACTTGTCAAGTCAGCCGGCGTGCCGCCATCGGAAATCACCGACGTAATCATCAGCCACGCTCATTGGGATCACCTGGGCGGCATCGACCTCTTCCCCAAGGCAATCATCTGGATTCAGAAGGATGAATTTCGTTACTACACCGGCGACGCCTGGCAAGCGGGTGGCAATCACGGCGGCATCGATCCCGAAGATGTGGAAGAACTTGTCCGCCTCAACACCGAAGGACGACTGCGCCTGGTCGACGGCGACGTTCAGGAAATCCTGCCGGGCATTCGCGCCTTCACCGGCGCTCGCCACACCTATGCGTCGCAATATCTTCGCGTCGACACGAATGGGACACCGTTCATCTTCGCCTCCGACAACTGCTACCTCTACCGCAATCTCACCGACCATGCCGCCAGCGCCACCTTCAGCGATGCCGACCATGCCGCTAACATCGCTGCGCAAGCACGCATGATCGATCTAGCCGGCTCCGCGGATCGTGTTGTCCCCGGCCACGACCCCGTGCAGTTCCAGCGCTACCCGACGCAAGACCGCATCGCCAAAATCCGCTGATCAGGGTGCGGAGATCACGAATCAGAAATCGGGCACTCCAAAATTATCCTTGACTTCGCCTCGATAATCCACTACCCTATGGTTGTGAATAATTTGGATACAACGTTTGCGGCTCTGTCTGATCCAACCCGCCGCGCAATGATCGAACGACTCTCCCATGGGCCTGCCTCTGTGCATGGATTGACGGAACCGTTTGCGCTCTCGCAGCAGATGATTTCAAAACATATCGCCTACTTGGTGCGTGCGCGGATTGTGATCAAGACGAAGCGTGGAAGAGAGAGCGTGTGCAGGCTTAGGCCAGAGGCGATAAAGAAAGTCAGCGACTGGGCAATCAGCTATCGCCGATTCTGGGAAGAGAGTCTCGACAAGTTGGATGTGGTTGTGAATCAAATGAAGAAAGCGGAGGGCAGAAATGACACAAAACACGGTTAACGAAAAACAGCGGATGGTTGTCACCAGAGTTTTCGATGCTCCACGCGCATTGGTTTGGAAGGCGTGGACCGACCCGCAATATGTGATGCAGTGGTGGGGGCCGAAGGGTTTTACGGCGCCGTTCTGCAAGATTGATTTTCGCGTAGGGGGAAAATTTCTCTGCTGCATGAAATCGCCGGATGGGCAGGAGTTCTGGAATGGTGGGGAATACCACGAAATTGTTCTGAATGAGAAGATCGTTTACTCCCTGTACTTTGCCGATTCGAAGGGAAACAAGGTTGAGGCTGCGCAGTATGGAATTGAACATCAAGCCATAGACGATGCGCGCGACGTGGTGATTTTTGAGGATTTTGGAAATGGCCAGACGAAACTCACCATGATTGGAAATGAAACCATGGAAGAGGCGAAAAACAGCGGGCAACTAGAGGGCTGGAATGAGATTCTCGAAAAATTCGCCGCAGTGATTGCGGGGCTCGCGCAGGCGAAATGATAAAGTAAGTTTTGGTCGTCATGCGCGAGATACAGCTAAGGCAGGCGGCGGAGGCTTAGTAAGAATGGGGCCTCTCGCTGCCTGGCCGAATAGCCTCATTTCCGGCTGAGTGACCTTGGGCTCAACTTATGCTTATGCCTGCTGACTGGTCGCTTTCAGGTCAATGCGCGCTCAGCGACTAATGATTAACGAACGCTAATCTTACCGATTCAGTTCCACTGGCCTGATAAGTCGGACAGCCGGAAAACTGACCACCGCAGAAAGCCACATCCGTTGTCCCTCGTCCCCAACTGACGTAAAATAGTTTTTCGCGCCCACACCATGGCCTCGCCCTTCCACATCATTCCCAACGCTGGCCCGGCAGTTCCGCCGCCATCGCCCACCGCGCACCCGCGCCCGGACTGGCTCCGCGTCAAATTTTTCGGCGGCGAACACTATCAGGATCTAAAGCGCATCATGCGCACGCTGGACCTGCACACCGTGTGCGAGAGCGCCCGCTGCCCCAACATGGGCGAATGCTGGGAGCACGGCACCGCCACCTTCATGATTCTGGGCGACATCTGCACGCGCGCGTGTGGTTTCTGCGCCGTGCCTTCCGGAAAGCCGGTTGGCCCGCCCGATGAAGAAGAGCCGCATCGCGTGGCCGAAGCGGTCGCGCGCATGGGCTTACGTTATGCGGTGGTCACCTCGGTGAATCGTGACGACCAACCTGACGGCGGCGCGCACATTTTTGCCCGCACCATCGAAGAAATCCGCCGCCGCGTGCCCGGCTGCAAAGTCGAAGTGCTGATTCCCGATTTCCGCGGCGACTGGAAGGCGCTCGACATCGTTCTTGCCACTCGACCGGACGTGCTCAACCACAACACCGAGACGGTTCCGCGCCTGTATCGCCAGGTGCGCAAAGGCGCCGTGTACGAGCGCTCGCTCGAACTGTTGCGCCGGGCCAAGCACGCTTATCCCGAAACGCCTACCAAAACCGGGTTGATGCTCGGACTCGGCGAGGAAAAGCACGAAGTGCTGGCGACCATAAAGGATTTGGCGGCGCAAGGCACCGACATCCTGACGCTAGGCCAATATCTACAACCCACGAAAGAGCATCTCCCCATCGTGCGCTACGTCCATCCGGACGAATTCGCCGACTTCAAAATTTTGGGCGAAGAGATGGGCTTCAAACACGTAGAGGCTGGCCCGCTGGTTCGCTCGTCCTATCACGCCTTCGAGCAAACCGAAGCAGCGATTAAGTAGCGACGAAATACTCGATTCATCCACAACACAAGGTCGCGAATACGCGTGCACGCAAAACAAAACCCCTGCGTTCGAGAACGCAGGGGTGATAAATCAAGGCGCGATGTGAACAGTAATTTTAGGAACGGCCAGCGGCAGCCGCTGCGGCCTTTTCTGCCTTCTTCGCGGCCTTGGCGGCTGTGGAAGCCTTGCGGCGGCGCTTGGTCTTCGGTGGCGTAGCTGGAGCTTCGCCGATCAGTTCGGCGCTCATGATGCTCGTAACAAACAGCTTCGGGCCATGATCGTCGAAATCAACCGCGGTACGCTCTTGATCCGATGAGGTGACTACACCCAATCCGTAAACGTCATGCTTGATGGTCTGACCTTCTTGCATTGATTGCACGATGTCCTCCTGGACTCACTCGACGCTGGGAGAAACTCTTTCGTATTCGAACGCTCGATCCAGGGTCCCGGTGCGGACCGAGACCCCCCGGATCAACAGGCTAAAGACCGGTTACGTTCTCTGCCTGCAGGCCCTTGGGGCCTTTCTTTACCTCGAACTCCACCGCTTGACCTTCGTTGAGGGACTTGTACCCGTCCATCGTGATCGCGGAGAAGTGCACAAAAACATCCTCTCCTGTTTGACGCTGGATGAAGCCATACCCCTTCGACGCATTGAACCACTTCACCGTTCCTTGTTCCTTCACTGCTACTACCTCTCATAGACAGCGCGACCGCTGCCGACTAACCACTTGGTGCCGAGAGACGATCTGCGCCTGGAATTGCTTTGCTTCTCTTGATCCGTTTCTTGGGGAACCCCAAATGCCCCTGCCCCAAGCGCCGTCACGCCTTCAGCCCACAAAAAAAGCTGCAAGGTCCTGCCTTGCAGCGCCTTTTGCACGCGCCAAAAGGTAGTACAAGAGCAACAAACGCTAAAAGCATAATAGCACGAAAATGGGGCTTTGTCCACGCCGCCGGGAGGGCACACAAATGGCTGCCGATGCTTCTAAACCTTTAAGGATAAAGCTTTTATTGTGGAAGTACGGCTCTGTGGATATCTCTGGCGCTCTATTCCAGCGCTTCCGGCTCCAGGCTCGCTTCGCCCTCTCCGGTGCTCTTTTTCGACCAGTATTTGCGGACCCACGCCTCCCAGCTTTTGCCCGCTGCGGGATCGCGGCCCGAAAACGCGAGTGCCGCTATTTCGGCATAAGAAAGCTTCACACGCTGATTGGAATCTTTGGGCAATAGGCGGACGAAGGAACCGTCGAGCGTCGCTCCGGTGACTCGATCAAAAAGGTAGCCTTCTACTTTGCTGCCATCTTTGCGCGTGATGGTCACGTCGCCGCGATAGTCGAACGCTTTCTCCAGCGCCGCTCGAATTTCTTCGTCGCTCGCTAGAGTGGGCACCCAGCCTTCTACACTTTCGCGCTGTGTCCCCGGCGCTACTTCCAGCTTTTCCGGATCAAGCGCCGCGTTCTTCGCCGTTTGCAGAGGCGCGTGGGTCGGTGCGCTCATACGCGCGTCTCTTCCAGCGGCGCGTTTTGCGCGTTGATTTGCACCAGCGGATTGAATGCGTGCACCGGCTTCACCGGCTCGTTCAACATTTCCAGCGCGCCGGTATCCTCGTAATTGCCTGCGAAGGTCGCTTTCGCCGTTTCCCATATCCCGCGCAAGCCGCTGAATGTGTAGTCCACCGCGGAAGCTTCGTACCCGCTGTGCACCATGCAGTTGGCGCACTTTGGATTTCCAGATTCCGTGCCGTAATTTTGCCACTCCACCGAATCCAGAAGCTCCTGGAACGAATCCGCATAGCCGTCCTGCAGCAAATAGCACGGCTTTTGCCAGCCAAAAATGTTGTAGGTCGGCATGCCCCACGGCGTGCAGGCGTAATTCTTCTTGCCCATCAGAAATTCCAGGAACAACACCGACTGATTGAACTTCCAGCTCTTCTTGCGGTTGGACAAGATCGCCCGGAAGAGGCGCCGCGTGCGCGCCCGCCCCAGAAAATGCTTCTGATCCGGCGCTTTTTCATACGAATAGCCCGGAGAAAGCATCATGCCCTCGACGCCCAGCTCCATCATTTCATCGAAAAACGCCCGAACGCTGTTCGGATCGGCGCCATCAAACAAAGTCGTATTCGTTGTGACGCGGAATCCGCGCTTCACCGCCTCGCGAATCCCCTCGATCGCTGCCTCATACCCACCTTCGCGGCACACCGAGAAATCGTGATGCTCCTGCTGCCCGTCCATGTGCACTGAAAATGTCAGGTACTTGCTCGGCGTAAACAGATCGAGCTTTTCTTTCAGCAGCAAAGCGTTGGTGCACAAATAGATGTATTTCTTGCGCGCAACCAATCCCTCAACGATCTTGTCGATCTGCGAATGCATCAGCGGCTCGCCGCCCGGGATCGACACCATCGGCGTTCCGCACTCATCCACGGCCTTAAAGCATTCTTCCGGCGAAAGTTCCTTCTTCAAAATGTGCGCCGGATACTGAATTTTTCCGCAACCAGCACAAGCCAGGTTGCACCGGAACAAAGGCTCCAGCATCAGCACAAACGGATAACGCTTCCTCCCCGCAATCTTCTGCTTCAGCAGGTAAGTCGCCACCGTCCAGGCTTGTGATACAGGTACCGGCATATTCGGTTCAAATCCTTCCAGGCATTCCAATCAGCGGAGACACTATGTCCCCACATCTATTGTACCGAACCAAGCGGCAATTTCTAACCGCAACTTTCACGCGATTACCAGAGATGCGCTTGCAGGACGACTGAGCAGCCAGCCCGAGCTGCCACCAAGCCCTGTCATTCTGGAGAACATCCTTATTAGGGATGACCGAAGAACCTCGACGCGCATGAACCACCAATTCAAGCTAAACAAGATCTTATTCACGATCAAAGCCTGGCTAGTACGTTCGTACAACTATGAGTCAGCTACCAACTTATGCAATAATCTCACCTTCTGACCGCTGTTCCCGCCGACTACGTCTTGCGCAAGTTGAGGTCGCCATGCTGCGAAAGCTCTTGTTCGCCTCCCTATCTTTGACCTTTGGGGTAGCAGCGTCAGCGCAAACGCAGAACATCTTCTTTAAGCCGCCCAGTCTTACCTCCACTAGTGGCGCCACGTATGGTGCGGCGGTTGCCGATCTCAACGCCGACGGAAGGCTTGATGTGGTCTATCCGGACGGCACAGTGCTGCTAGCCAAGTCGGACGGCACCTACCAGACCGGCACTCCCTGGTGCTCCAGTGGGCAGCCCTATTGTGCGCCGCAGCTTGTGGTCGCGGCCGATTTCAATCAGGACGGCAAACCAGACTTGCTCGTCGCGACAGCCTAACTTCCTCTGGGTATTGCTCGGCAAAGGCGACGGAACCTTCCAAGCCGCAATCAGTTCAGCCACTGGAATTGCTCTTCCCTCTCCAATTGTGGCCGATGTAAATGGAGACGGCAAAGCGGACGTGGTCCTCGATCCGAGTGGCGCCAGCGCAATGGCGATTTGTCCTCGGAAAAGGAGATGGATCTTTTCAGACTGCCATCGCCGGACCGAGCGTGCTCGGGATTGCTCTTCTTCGCCGCGGCGGACATGAATGGTGACGGCAAGGTTGATATTCTGACCGGCTCTTTTTCTTTAGTTACTCCAGTACAACTGCAAATGTTTATCGGCCATGGTGATGGTACTTTCTCAAGCGTTCCAATCGTCACCAGCACGACTGTTTCCCAATCCGAGAATCAAACTATGGATTTCAGCGTTGCGGACTTAAATGGCGACGGCAAGCTCGATCTGGTGATGTCACAGTTCAATCCGCAATGTTGCGGAACGGCGGGGTAACATTTGCCTCGGGAAATACCTTTGTGCTCTTGGGACAGGGAGATGGCACTTTCGGGAATGCGACACAGGTCGCCTCGAGCGGAGGAATGATTGCGACTGCCGATCTCAATAGGGATGGCAGGACTCGATCTCTTGTTCGCCAACGGCGCGTTCCTTGACGTGTTTCTGGGGAACGGAGACGGAACGGTCTCACTGAAGGATGCTTACTTTGTTAGTGTTTCTTCGAGCGGCCGCCCGATCGTGGCAGATTTCAACCAGGACGGAAGGCCGGATGTGCTTGCCTCTGGCGTCCTGCTCTTCGGCAACGGCGACGGCAGCCTAAAGGGTAATTCTGCCAGCCATTCTCTGAATACCTCTGGTCCTCCAGCGGTTTTCGCTGACTTCAACCAGGACGGAAAACTGGACATTGCCGGGTTGCATCCGCAAACGGCACGAGCGCGATCAATATCTCGCTCGGCGATGGATCAGGACGATTTGCGTCTGCCTTCACGACGGTTGGCCGTTCCCGCCGAGTTCCGTGACGGATATAAAGGCCTAGATCTTAATGGCGATGGGAAAATCGATCTGTTGGTCACAGTATCGTCCTGTAAGCCCCAATAACTGGGCCGTATACTTCCTGGCAGGCAATGGCGACGGGACATTTGCAGGCCCTATTTCCGCAGCTCAGTCATCGCAATTCCACCTCAGTTCGATAGCACTCGCTGACCTGAACAATGACCGCAAACCGGATTTGATCGTCGGCGACAGCTCTGGCGCGATCAACGTCTTTCTTGGAAACGGCGACGGAAACTTCACTGCTTCAAACACTTTTTTTGGTGGAGCCCCGAACGGAGAGGACCTTGGTCGCAGGCGATTTCAATGGTGACGGAAAACAGGATCTTGTCGTGGGTGTTGGATCCAGCCTGAATTTCCTACCCGGCAAGGGTGACGGAACATTTGGACCAGCAGTGCCCGCCACTTCGCTGTTTCCTGCCGTGACCCTGGTTGCCGATTTCAACGGTGACGGAATTTTGGACGTTTATGGTCCGAACGCACTGGCCCTCGGCAATGGCGACGGAACCTTTCAAGCGGGCCCATCCCTCGCCTCTGGTCAGGCTTTAGTTGTCTATACCTCCGCGATCGATATCAACGGCGATGGCAAGGTGGATCTTATTGGCATCAGCGCAGGTTCTCCAGAGACAGTGCAATATGCGCTCGGAAATGGTGACGGCACCTTTGCCGCCCCCGTCATCCTGCAATCCGCTTTCACTCGCTTTTTCTTTGGAAACCCTCTTGTCGGTGACTTGAACGGGGACGGACGCCCGGACATCGCTTTCCTATTCTCGGGAGCCATCGTCACAATGCTTAACATCCTGCCGCCACCGGCTGCCGACTTTTCAGAAACCGTGACTTCCCCGGCTAGCGCAACGGTGAGCAAGGGACAGAGCGCCTCCTTCGCATTTAATGTCGCTCCCATGGCAGGCTTCCAGCATACCGTGACCTTCACTTGCTCCGGCGCCCCCGCAAATTCCACTTGTACCGTCTCGCCCAACTCGACCACGGTCGGCGGTAATGGCTCGACCTCGATCACTGTGACCATAGCGACGACAGCTGCCTCATGGGGTCCGCCGATTTTCCTTCGAACGCCACCGATCAATCCAGGACGTCCTCTCACACCATTCCTGACAGCTATTTCGCTGGCGATTCTATTGCTGGTGGCAACAACTCTTACATCGAAACTAACCCGCACCCCATTTCACAGAAGGACCGTCCTTTGCGGGTTCGTTTTAATTGCCACGACGCTGGTGCTGGTTTCTTGCGGCGGCGGTTCGTCGCCAGCCAGTTCGCCGCCATCGGGTTCGCCGCCGTCCAGTTCGGGAACCGCGGCCGGAACCTACTCGATCAAAGTGACGGGCACCGCTGGCTCCGGTGCCTCCGCCATAAGTCACGCTGTCACTTTCACGCTGGTTGTGCAATAAGTTTAGAACGGACCCAGAGCCTGCTTAACCGCGAGGTCGGTCTTGGGCTACGCCACCATCGGTTCAAGCGCGATCCGACGACGTGGAAGCAATCCTGCTCATCCAACTCTGGAGCCCAAGTTCAGCCAGTGGTAAAGGGGAGATGCAAGCCACAACGCTCCACAAGGCGTAAAATTCCGCCCATCCGACGATTCATATGTGATCGTTCGGCTACAACGTGCCTCGATCCAACCTCAACGCTCTATTCGCCGACTTCGCGCGCTACGAGCGCGACATTGCCGTCGTGCAGCGCCGAGGCTATCGGCGCGAAGCTTGGAGTTACGGCAAGCTCGCGTCGGTCGCCTGCTACACCACTCACGAACTTCGCGAGCGCGGCGTCGGCACCGGCGATCGCGTCCTCCTCTGGGGACCGAATAGCGCCGAGTGGATGGCTGCGTTTTGGGCTTGCATGCTCCTCGGCGCCGTTGCCGTGCCCATCGACGATGGCGCTACACCGGAGTTCGTCGCCCGCGTGATAAGTGAGACGTGTCCTCGCATCGCCTTCACCACCCGCGACAAACCAGCACTGGATGCATCCGTCACAATCCTGCATCTGGAAGATTTATCCGACATCGCGCAGCGGCCTGCGCCTCCAAGTGGCACGGGCATTTCTGCCTGTGCGCCCGTCAACAACTTCGTAGCTGCCGCTACGAATAGCGCTTCGCTCGATGCGCCAAATCTTCCGCACTCTTCTCTCTCTAACGAACCCATCACGCGCAACCACATCGCGCAAATTCTCTTCACTTCCGGCACCACCGCCGAACCGCGGGGCGTCGTCCTGACCCACGGAAATTTTCTCGCCAATCTCGAGCCGCTCGAGCGCGGCATCGATCCTTATCGCAAATACGAGAAGTGGTTTCATCCGCTGCGCTTTGTCAGCCTCGTCCCACTCAGCCATGTCTTCGGCCAGTTCATGGCCCTGTTCGTTCCACCGCTGCTGGGCGCCACGGTTGTGTTTGAAAATTCCGCCAATCCGATCGAAATCACGCGCACCATCAAGCGCGAACACGCCACCGCGCTCATCGCGGTTCCTCGCATGCTGGATTCGCTTCACGCTAATCTTCTGCGCGAGATCGATTCCAGCAGCAAGCCACGCAATGAAGCCGAATCCTTCCATCGCACCTTCGCCGCCGCCCACAATAAAAAATTCCTCCACCGCGCTTGGCTTTTCCGCCGCATCCATCGCCGCTTTGGCTGGAAATTCTGGGCCTTCATCTCCGGCGGAGCCGCGCTCTCTGCCGACACCGAAGAATTCTTCAAGCGCATCGGCTACGCGGTGGTCCAAGGCTACGGCATGACCGAAACCGCCTCGCTCATCAGCCTCAATCACCCTTTCCGCGCCGCGCAAGGATCGATCGGCAAAGTTCTGCCGGGCCGCGAATTCAAGCTCGCCGAAGACGGCGAAATTCTTGTGCGTGGCGAAAATATTTCCGCAGGCTACTGGCAGTCCGGCGCGGTGAAAGCCTCGACTGATTCAGAATGGCTGCACACTGGAGACATCGGCGAACTCGACGCGGAAGGCAACCTGCGCTTCCGCGGCCGTAAGAAAAACGTAATCGTCACGCCCGCCGGTCTCAACATTTATCCCGAAGACCTCGAATCCGCCCTCCGCGCTCAACCCGCAGTCCGCGATTGCGTGGTCATCCCCATCGATCGCGCAGGCAACGCCGAACCGTGTGCCGTGCTGTTGTTGACCAACGATTCGATCAATTCATCCAGCGAACTCGCCGCACAACGCGCCATCGAAACCGCGAATCGCTCCCTCGCCGAATTTCAACGCATTCGCATCTGGCTCATCTGGCCCGATCCCGACTTCCCGCGCACGTCCACCGGCAAACCACGCCTGCCCGCAATCACCGCAGTCGCAGAAAAAATCCTGAACAAGGAAGCTGTCGCCACCACCAACCCCGCAGGAAATCTGAACTCACTCCTGTCGCGCTTCCTGAAACCTACCGCCGGGAATTCGAATCTCGAGCAGCAACTCAATCTCACCAGCCTCGATCGCGTCGAACTCTTGAGCGCCCTCGAACAGCGCTATCAAATCGAACTAAACGAAACCGCCTTCGCCGAAGCCAAAACCGTCGCCGATATCGAAGGCCTACTTCGCCGAACAAGTGTGCGCCAGCAAGACACTCAGGTAGGGGCACTGCACCCAACTGCGGGTCGGTCCGCCCGGAAAAACCTCAACCCGCCCATAACTCCGGCCGTCAGCACCGCAAACTCGTCCACCGAGTCCGCCCGCCGCGTCCCCTACGTCTACCCGCACTGCGCTCAGCGGGAAGCGTCCCGCCTTCTCCGCCTGGCCGTCTATTACGCCCTCGTGTGGCCAGCCACCAAAATCCTCGGCCACCCAAAAATCCTCGGCCGCGAAAATCTTCGCAACGCACTCGGACCATTCCTCATCGTCTCCAATCACATCACTCGACGCGCCGACATCGGCCTGATCCTCGCTGCGCTGCCCGCCCGCTATCGACACCACCTCGCGACCGCCATGGGCGGCGAAACCCTCCGCGACATGCGCCACCCGCCGCAAAATTGGTTTTCCGCCAAGCGCATCGCATACCAGCTCGGCTATTGGCTCGTCACGGCGCTCTTCAACGTCTTCCCGCTTCCGCAATTCTCCGGCTTTCGCGAAAGCTTCCGCTTCGCCGGCGAGTCTGTCGACCGCGGCTACAGCGTCCTCATCTTCCCCGAAGGCCAAGTGAACAATTCCGTCACCGGCGAAATGGCGAAATTCCAACCGGGCATCGGCCTGCTCGCGCAAAATCTGCAGATCCCGATTCTCCCGATCCGCCTGGACGGTGTCTGGCAAATGAAGCGCGAACACCGCCGCCTCGCCCGCATAGGCGAAATCATCGTGCGCATCGGCAAGCCACTGACTTTTCCGCCCGGCACGCCACCCGACGAAATCACCACCAAGCTCGAGTCCGCCGTAAGAGCGTTGTAGAAAATCCGCCGCCCACAATGTCGCACCGATGCACGCGCGTACTCGCACACCCGCGAGCCAGCGCGGCTCCGGGAACCATTTGCCAATCTGTGGCAAAATAGAAGTTTGCAGGATTGCTTTTATGGCTCAACGTACAACTCTGGAAGCGGAACGCCCCGCCAAAGCGGCGAAGCCGCAGAAAAAGTCGCCCCGAAATGGCGAAGATCGCGAGCGCATCTTCGAGTCTTTCCGCCGCTGGGGATATTTGCAGGCGAAACTCGATCCACTCGGTCTCCTCAAGCCGCTCCCATGCCCCGATCTCGATGATTTAACCGGCTCCGCGGCCGACGAAGCTCGCGAAATCTACTGCAGCACCATCGGCGCCGAGTTCATGCATTTGCCCGAAGCCGAGCGGCGCCAATGGATCGCCGAGCGCCTCGAAGCCGACGCGTCCGAAATCGATCGCCACAAAATCCTCGAACGCCTCGTCCGCGCCGATCTCTTCGAGCAGGTTCTGCAAGCCCGCTATCTCGGCACCAAGCGTTTCTCGCTGGAAGGCGTCACCTCGCTAATCCCGCTGCTCGATTCCATTCTCAACACCGCCGGCGAAAATGGCGCGGTTGATTCCGTAATGGCCATGAGCCACCGTGGCCGACTCAACGTAATGGTGCACGCCGCCTGCAAGCCCCCACACGAAGTCGTCTCCGGTTTTGAAGATGTCGATCCGCGCAGCGTCCTTGGCGCAGGTGATGTGAAGTATCACGTCGGCGCCACTGGCACGTATGTCACCACCGGCGGCCAATCCATCAATGTTCACATCGTCTCGAATCCCAGCCATCTCGAAGCTGTCGATCCTGTCGCCATGGGCCGCGCGCGCGCCAAGCAAACGCGCCACGGCGCCGATGGCCCAGTCGTCGATCGCTCCCGCGAATCGCTGAACAAAGTCTGGCCCATCGTCATGCACGGTGATGCCGCTTTCGCCGGCCAAGGCATCTGGGCGGAAACGCTCAATCTCGCCGACCTCAAGGCTTACACCGTCGGCGGCACGGTGCACATCGTCGTCAACAATCTCATCGGCTTCACCACCGCGCCGGTGCAAGAGCATTCGTCGCGCTTCGCTTCCGACATCGCCCGCCGTCAAAGCGTCCCCGTCTTCCACGTCAACGCCGAAGATCCCGACGCCGTCGTGCGCATCGGCCAGCTAGCCGCCGAATACCGCGCCAAATTCGGCAGCGACGTAGTCGTCGACATCATCGGTTATCGCCGCCACGGCCACAGCGAAGTCGACGATCCCACCATCACGCAGCCGCTCACCTACGACCGCATTAAGAATCATCCGCCACTCTGGAAAATTTACGCCGAGCACACCGGCATCGACGGCAGTTCCATCAGCGACGCCGTGCGCAAAGAGTACGAGGAAGAGCAAACCAAAGCGAAAAATCTGAAGAAGCAGCCGCACCTCCGTCATCTTCCGAGCTACTGGGATCCCTACATTCACGGCAAGTACGATCCCAAATATGAAGTCGACACCGGCCTGTCGCGCGAAAAGCTGGCCGAACTCACCGACGGACTTGTGCGCGTGCCCGATGGTTTCCATCTCCATCCGAAGCTCGCGAAGCTCCTCGAGCAGCGCGCTGAAATGGGCCACGGCAAACGAGCGATCGATTACGGTTTCGCCGAAGCGCTCGCACTCGGCTCACTCGTGCTGGAAGGCACGCCGATTCGCCTCACCGGACAGGACACGCAGCGCGGCACCTTCAATCAGCGTCACGCCGTGCTCATCGACACCGAAACCGAGCACAACTACCTGACGCTGTCGCATTTGTCACGCCAGCAAGCCTTCTGCGAAATCCATAATTCGCCGCTCTCCGAAGCCGCCTGCGTCGGATTCGAGTACGGGTTCAGCCGCGACTACCCCGAAGCGCTGGTGATGTGGGAAGCGCAGTTCGGCGATTTCGTGAACGGCGCGCAGGTCATCATCGATCAATTCATCAGCGCCAGTGAAGACAAATGGAATCTCCCCACCGGCCTCGTCCTGCTGCTGCCGCACGGCTACGAAGGCCAGGGCCCAGAGCATTCCAGTGCGCGCATTGAGCGATTTTTGCAGCTCGCCGCCGAAGACAATCTGCAGATCTGCCAGCCGTCAAACGCCGCGCAATATTTCCACATGTTGCGCCGTCAGATGCGCCGTCAATGGCGCAAACCGCTGATCGTATTCACGCCCAAAAGCATGCTGCGCCATCCCGAAGCCAGTTCCGACATCGCAGCGTTCACCGCGCCGCGCTTCATGCCGCTCGTCCCCGACAACGAAGTTCAGAATGCCTCGCGAATTCTGATCGCCAGCGGTAAAGTCGGCCACGATCTGCGCGTCGAGCGCCGCAAGCGCAAAGACACCAGCACCGCGATTTTCTTTCTCGATCAGCTCTATCCGCTGCCGCGGCCAGAAATCACCGCCGCCATTGAAGCCCATCCCAACGCCCGCGAAATCGTCTGGGTCCAGGAAGAGCCTGCCAACATGGGCGCGCTCTCCTACGTGCTTCCTCGCCTCCAGCGCCTAGCGCAGGAAAAAGACCTGAAGGTCCGCTCGGTAAAACGCTCCGCCAGCGCCAGCCCCGCCACTGGCTCTGCAAAAGCCCACGAACTAGAACAGAAAACCCTAATAAGCCTGGCCTTCACCACCACCGCCACCAGGTAATCCGACCATCGTCATCGATATGTAGGTCGGTTACTTACACAACCTAAACGAAACCAAGCAACGAAGCTCCTCCCGGGTGCCGCACCCTTGGGTGTGAAAGGGTGCGGGTTTAGAGCCAGCTTCAACCGAGGACGATCGCAACCACCTGGTACAAGCCGTTCTCCTCAAGCCCCAGTCCTAATTTTTCCGCCCGCCCTCAAGCTCACACCAAACCCTCCGACCCTCCCAATCGTCAATTAACGGAACTCCGCAGCCACTCAACTCCGTACTCTTATCGTGGTGCCAAGGGGTCTGCTCAATGTCGACACTGCTCGGTAATCTCCGCTACGCACTCCGCCAATTCCGGATGGCGCCCATCTTCACCATCGCCGCCATTCTCACGCTCGCGCTCGGCATCGGCGGAACCACGGCCATCTTCACGCTGATCCACGCCATCATGCTGCGCTCGCTGCCCGTTTCCGATCCTGCCCGCCTCTATCGCGTTGGTACTGGCGACGATTGCTGCGTCGAAGGCGGCCCACAAGACGAGTGGGGCATGTTCTCCTACCCTCTCGTCGAGCGTCTGGCCAAAGAAATGCCCGAGTTTGAGGAATTTACCGCCTTCCAGGCCGGCCGTTGGCGCATGAGCGTCCGCCGCCAGGGCATCGAGAACGCCGCCCGCCCGCTTCGCTCCGAATACGTCACCGGACATTACTTCTCCACTCTCGGCGTCGGCGCCTTCGCAGGTCGCGTCATCACTCCTGAAGACGATAAGCCCTCTGCGGCACCGGTTGCCGTCCTCAGCCATCGCGCGTGGCAAACCACCTACGGCGGCGACACCTCCATCCTCGGCTCGACCTTCATCTTGGAAGGCCATCCTTTCACCATCGTCGGCATCGCTCCGCCGGGTTTTTACGGCGAAACCCTCGAAAGCGATCCCCCCGATATTTGGGTGCCGCTCCAGCAGGACCTCATGGTGTCCGGCGAAGGATCGCTGGTTCGCCAGCCGATCTCCGCCTGGCTGCGCGTCATCGGTCGCCTGAAGCCGGGCGCCACGACGGCGGGCATGAGCGCGCGCCTGACCGGCGTGCTTCGCCAGTGGCTGCAACATGACTCCGGTTATCCGGCCAACTGGATCGCCGATGTGATTCGCCTGCTGCCGAAGCAGAACATCGCGGTCATCCCGGCGGGCTCCGGCGTCACCATGATGAAGGAGGAGTACGGCCGCTCGCTCACCATCCTTATGGCCGTTTGTGGTCTCGTTCTCCTGATCGCGTGCGCCAACGTTGCCAATCTTCAGCTTGCCCGCTCCGTCGCCCGGCGAGGACAAACCGCGGTACGCCTCGCCATCGGTGCCACGCCTCGCCAGATCATTTCCGAAGCTCTCACCGAAAGCATTCTTCTCGCCGTCTTTGGTGGCATTGCCGGTTTGATTGTGGCCGTCGCCTCCGCGAAGCTCCTTCTGTCTCTGACTTTCCACACCGCGCATTTCCTACCCATCAGCACAACGCCATCACTGGAAGTTCTGGCCTTTGCCTTTTTGCTATCCTTGCTCACTGGCATTATTTTCGGCATCGCGCCTGCCTGGTTTGCCACCCGCACCGATCCCGCTGACGCTCTCCGCGGCACCGGACGCGGCAACGTCGATCGCTCGACTTTTGCGCGCAAAGCTTTGCTGGTAGTCCAGGCCACACTCTCCGTCGTCCTAGTCGCCGGCGCCACCATGCTCGGCCGCAGCCTGAATAAACTCGAGCACCAGGATTTCGGGTTCCAAATCAGGGAGCGCGTTGAAGTTGACATAAATAATCCGCCTGCGAGCTACACCGTTCCCCAGCTTCAAGCCATGTACCGCCTGCTCGAAGATCGCCTCAAAGCCATTCCCGGTGTACAAAGCGCCGACTTGGCGATGTACAACCCGCTCACCGACAACTGGGGCGAGCTCATCATGGTCGCCGGTCATCCTCCTGGTAAAATGAGTGAAGATTCCGGGGCGTCCTGGGATCGTGTCAGTGCCGACTACTTGCAGGATCTGGGCGTTAGCCTGGTGAAGGGCCGCTATTTTTCGATCGCCGACAATGAAACCGCGGAAAATGTCGCCGTCGTCAACGAAGCCTTCGTGAAACGCTTCTTCAAAAATGACGAAAATCCTCTCGATCAACATTTCGGGCTCGATTTGCCTGAATACGCAAACACCTTCCGCATCGTTGGCATCGTACGCGACGCGAAATTCGCTGGCTTTGCATTAAGCCGGCCCGCTCGCCCAATGTTCTACGTGCCCATGGCGCAGGGCGTCACTACCTATAAAGAGGCGATCATGCGTAATCTGGATAAGCGCTCCCACTTTATCGGCGGCATTCTGCTGACCACCACCCTGGGTCCCGGTGCTCTCGAGCCTCTACTCACCCGCACCTTCGCCGACGTCGACCCGAATCTCACCATGATCAGCGTCCGCACCATGCAGCAGCAGGTCGACTCTTCCTTCGATCAGGAACGCGCCACCGCCAGCCTTGCTGGCGTGTTCGGCATCGTCGCTCTGATCCTCGCCGCCATCGGACTCTACGGCGTCACCGCCTACAGCGTCGCCCAGCGCACCAATGAAATCGGCATCCGCATGGCTCTCGGCGCCAACCGCAATCGCGTCATGCAACTCGTGCTGCGCGGCGCCTTCACCCGTGTCCTGATCGGCTTAATCCTCGGCCTTCCGCTAGCGGTAGGCGCCGGCAAGCTGATCGCAGCCCAACTCTACGGCGTAGCCAGCTGGGACCCCATCGCCCTCTCGATCGCCACCGTCGCTTTGGCGATCTGCTCCTTCATCGCCGCACTGATCCCAGCCAACCGCGCCGCCTCCATCTCCCCAATGAAAGCCCTCCGCATCGAATGACCGTGAGGGGTCGTTGCATCGTAGTACCCATGCATTATGTTGTTGACTTAGATACACTTATGTGTTATCCTCCGCCGTGCTTGTCCCTCAACCAGCCCGGCACTCCATCTTGCTGCGCTCTCCCGCAATCCATCTAAAAACCGCCCCTTTGTTTTCAAGAGTTTACGCAAACGTGTCGCGCTCTTTTGCAGTGAAGTTTTCGGTAAGCCACGTATATTCAATGGCTTTGGCACTATTTGTACAGAAACACCGGGGGTGGGGGGTGCGCTATACTTCCGCGCCTTATAACTCCGGAGGCTCATCGTGAACGGTAGAGGTCGCAACTGCCATTTCCCAACCCATGCGCTGCGTTTTGCGATCGTCCTCGGCTCTTTGCTGACGCCGTCGCTCCTACTCGCCCCGTCCGGCCTCGCGCAAGCTTCCATGGCAGGCCATGCCATGGGCACATTGGACGAAACTCCCCCGGACAAATACGCGGCGCCCGAAAAACTGACTGGCATCGGCAACGTCCATATCAAAATCACCGCCACGCCTGAAGCGCAGATGTGGTTCGACCAGGGACTCAACCTCTTGCACGATTTCTGGGACTACGAGTCCGTTCGCGCGTTTCAGCAGAGCGTGCGCGTCGATCCGCAATGCGCCATGTGCTACTGGGGGTTGTATCAGGCGCTCACCTTCCGCCGGAGCTCCGGCAAAGACTTTGCGGCAGAAGCTCTCGCGAAAGCCGTGAGCTTGAAAGACCACGCAAGCAAATCCGAACGTCTCTATATCGAAGCCGCGACCGCTTCGGAGCAAGCCGAAAAGCAAGAAGACAAGAAGAAAGACAAAAACGGTGACTCCAAAGAGGTCCAAATTCTACGCAAACTAGTCAAGACTGCTCCCCACGACACGCAGGCACGCATTTATCTCGCGGAAGCTCTGATCGAGGGCTACGAGGACGACGGCGCTCCGAAAAAGGGCACAAAGAAGCTTCGCGATTCTGCAAGGTGTCATGAAAGAAGAACCGGAAAACTCCGCCGCGAACCATTACTGGATTCATGCGGTCGAAGCCAGTCCTCACCCGGAGCAGGCCCTGCACAGCGCGGAAATTCTCGGCCGGCTTGCGCCCACTTCCGGGCACATGGTGCACATGCCCGGCCACATCTTCTTTCGCACCGGCGACTACGCTCGCGCGCAGCAAGCCTTCTCTGCCTCCACGGAGGCCGACGAACACTACATGCAGTCGCAGCACGTGCAGGTCGATGACGACTGGAACTACGTTCACAACCTGATGTATGTCGATTGCGAACTTGATGGAAGCCGGGAAGCTCACCGAAGCGACCCAGCTCTCGGGCAAACTCAAGGACGCGCGCGGCCAGCTCGAAGCCACGCTGTATCCCTGCTCGCCGCGCGATGGCATGTCACGGCTTGACCCACGCCTTCCGGTTGCGTTGCGTACTGCCGATTGGGCTCAGGTTCTGGAATTGCTCAAGGCCAGCAATCCGCCGGATACGTTGCCAAATCTCGTTTCCCTCTCGCGCCAGCTCACCGATTTCGCCAGCGGCATGCAGGCCGTCGAAGCGCACGACCTCGACAAAGCGGAAGAAGCCTCCAGAAGTCTCGATGCCGAACTCTGGCGCATCTCCGAACGCGTGAAAGCCGAAGACGCGGCAAAAGAAAAAGAAAAGGAACAAGATAAGGACAAGAACAAAGACGCCGCCGCGAAGATCACCATCATGCCTGACGCGTTCGCGAAGCCTTTGATGAACAACGTCTCCATCATGTCGCTGGAACTGCGCGCCAGTTTGCTTGCTGCGAGAAGTCAGCTCGATGATGCGAAAAAGCTCTTCGCTCAAGCCGCGCAGGAAGAAAAAGATCTTGGATATCGCGAGCCGCCCGACTACATTCGCCCGGTTGGGGAAACCGAAGCGGCCAGCCCTGCTTGCCGCTTCCGCCTGGACCGACGCGAAGACCGCCTATGAGAAAGCCCTGGTCGACCGCCCAAAATCCGGCTTTTCTCTCTACGGCCTCGCTCTGGCCAGTGAAAAATCCGGCGACACCAAATCCGCCGCCATCGAATACGCCGCGTTCGTCAGTGCGTGGCAGAATGCCGACTCTTCGCTGCCGCAACTTGCGCATGCGCGTGCATTTCTTGCCGATCACAAGGAGATTGCTGGAGGAAACTGAAGTTTTTGTTACTTCGTGTCGGCCAGCGCCACGTAAGCGCCCAAACCGATCATGCCGAGTCCGGACGCGACTCGTTGGCGCCGCCGGAACTTCGCCGAGTTCTTGAGCTTGCGCTCCAGCGGAGTGGCCAGCAGCACTACCAGCAAATCCGCCGTGGTGTTGAGCGCAACGGAAATCGTGCCGAGCACGAGGAACTGCAGAAAACGTGTCCCGCCGCCGGCGCGATGAACTGCGGGATGAACGACAAAAAGAAAAGCGCGGTCTTGGGATTCAGCGCTTCCGTCAAAATGCCCTGGCGGAATGCGCCATGCGACGGAGCAGTGGTGGCCACTTCCAGTTCCGCGTTGCGCGTCCGAATCATGCGGATGCCGAGCCACACCAGGTACGCGGCGCCGGCATACTTCACGGTATGGAACGCCACCGCCGACGCGGCCAGGATCGCTGATACGCCAAGTGCAGCCGCAAAAACATGGAAAAGACCACCGACAAATGTGCCGAAGGAAGATTGGATGCCTTCGCGCTTTCCACCCGCCAGGCTGCGCGCCAGCACGTAAAAAATGCCAGGCCCCGGGGTGACGGCGAGAAGAAACGCAGCGGCAAAGAACAGAACGAAGCGGTGCCAGTCGAACATGAAATAATTCTACTCGCAAGTACGAGCTTGCGATCACCAAAACGCGATTTGCTTTCGCGATGCTTGCGCTAACTTTCGGTCACTGGCTGAGTTCGGCCGTTCGCTAACTTCGGCCACTAGTGACGCGCGGTACGCGTTTGGTCTAGCATAGCGTCCCGCCCTGCGGTGTTAGGGTAGCCGCTTCGAAATTGCCGGAGGACTTCCTTGGAAGAACAGCTGAGTCTGGAGTTCTTGCGCGTGGTGGAAAACGGCGCAATCGCCGCGGCGCGAACCATGGGCGTCGGCGATCGCCACAAAGCCGACGAAGTTGCGGTGGAAGCGATGCGCAAAACCATGGACGCCGTGCAGATGGATGGCACCATCGTGATCGGCGAAGGCGAACGCGACGAAGCGCCGATGCTGTACATCGGCGAAAAAGTCGGCTTGGCTACGCACGCGCCGAAGGCGCTCTTTCCGGAAGTTGATATTGCCGTCGATCCGCTTGGAGGGCACGAATTTGTGCGCGATGGGCGCGCCGGGTGCGATCGCCGTTTTGGCTGCGAGCGAAAAAGGCGGATTGCTGCACGCTCCCGACGTGTACATGGAAAAAATTGTGGTCGGGACCGTCGTGCAAGGGCGCGGTGGAACTGGATGCTCCGGTCGCCGACAATTTGAAATCGATCGCGAAACGCCTGGATCGCGATGTGGACGATCTGACGATTATCGTGCTGGATCGGCCGCGCC
This sequence comes from uncultured Acidobacteriota bacterium, assembly GCA_963788725.1. GTDB lineage: Bacteria > Acidobacteriota > Terriglobia > Acidiferrales > UBA7541 > Acidiferrum. Next base: position 188,686 of record CAWBHT010000003.1, read on the forward strand.
ACGAAAAATTGATCGAACGATATTCGCAAAGCCGGCGCGCGCATTCGTCTGATCGGCGACGGAGATCTGTCGGCGGGAATTTCCGCTGCCGTAGTGGGCACGAGCGTTCACGCAGTGATGGGCACCGGCGGCGCTCCCGAAGGCGTGCTGACGGCCGCCGCACTGCGGTGTCTGAACGGACAGATTTTGGGAAGGCTAGTGGTCAGCAAACCGCAGGACGCCGAACGCATGGCCAAGATGGGAGTCAAAGATCCCAAACGCATTTACGACACCGCCGATCTGGCGCCGGGAAAGAAAATGATTTTTGCGTGCTACTGGCGTGACCGACGGGAATCTGTTGAAGGGCGTGCGATTTTTCGGCGAAGGCAGTGCGCACTACGTCGATGATATTGACTCTGGATGATCGGCAGGTGCGTTTCATCGATTCCGTACATCTTGAAAAGCGGCCGGATGTGCGCGTGCGGTTTTCTTGACGCTTGCAGTGCATTCAAACGATGCGAACGTATTTAGTTGAAGTTAACCCCGGGAGGGGCAAGCCCCTGCCCCTACAACTGCGGTGAAAGTGTGAAGTTCGATGCACGGCGCAATGGCTGATGAATTCGCCTCGGCAAGTCGTGGTGGTCGGAATGCCGAGCGATAGGCTTGAAGGGCAAGTGCACCGATTCTGGTCGCGAGGCCAGTAGCGCGTTCGGCACGGCACGACCTACTCTCCTGCTCACCTAGTCCCACCAAAACTTAATCCATTGATTCGAATTCTCGCGGCGTCTCTCCAAGTCGCGCAGAAAAGAATGCACCGGAATCGACTTGGGGGCATGCCGTGAGACGCATCTGGATTGCTGCGATTGCAGGCGTTGCGATGGTGGCCGCAGGATGTGCGGGATTTGGAAGCAGCAAGAGCACGGGTGCACCCGATCCGAATCAGCCTGCGCCGCAGAGCAATGGCGTGACGGTGACTCCGGCAACGATCTCGCTGCAGGGCGGTGCAACGCAGGCGTTTACGGCGAAAGCCAGCGACAGCGCGACAGCGACGTTTGCATGGTCGGTGAACGGTGTGGGCGGCGGCAGCGCGGATACTGGCACGATCACGACCGCGGGCGTTTATACCGCGCCGCAATTTCCGCCGAGTTCGAACACAATCTCGGTGAGCGCGGCCGAAACCGGGAACACGACAGCAACGGGCAGCAGTGTCGTAACGCTCAATAATCCAACGCCAACCATTGCTTCGGTAACGCCCACGTCCGTGGCGAGCGGCGTAGCGTTTACGTTGACGGTGAAGGGAACAAATTTTGCGCCCGGCGCGACGCTGATGTTCGGCACCACGGCGCTCACCACCACGCGCACTTCGGCTACGCAAATGAGCGCGACGGGAACGGCGACATCTGCGCAGGTGGGCAGCGTCAACTTGACGGTACAGAATCCGAATCCTGGATTGATCGCGTCGGCGGCGGTAAAGGAGACGGTGACGGGACCATCGAGCAACCTTTCCGTGGGGGTGGCGCCAGCCAGCGCGACTTTGCGAGCTGGTGCGACGCAATCGTTCACTGCGGTGGTGACTGGTAGCACGAATACGAATGTGACCTGGTCGGTGAACGGGACAGCCGGAGGGAGCGCGACGCTGGGAACCGTGAGCGCGACAGGTTTGTACACCGCCCCAAGCAATTTACCGACGCCGACGAACGTGACGGTGACAGCAACTAGCGCGCAGGACACGACCAAGATGGGCAGTGGCGCGGTGACATTACAAAATCCTCTGCCAGTGATCAGCTCGGTGAGCCCGACAACCATCGGGACAGGATCATTTCTGATCACCATTGTTGGCACGGGATTCGTGAAGACTTCGGTAGTGACCTTTGGCGGAACGACGCTGACGACCATGTATGTGTCGCCAACGGAGCTGGACGCGGTGGGATCAGCGACGAGCGCGCAGGTTGGCAATGTGACGATCACGGTGACCAATCCCGATCCGGGCGGATCGACCTCCGGTTCGTTGACCGCGAAGGTGGTGACCGGTGGATCGACGGTGACAACGGTAGCGGCGGTGCGCTTCCTGGAGCAGTCGAGTTTCGGGCCGACACCGGAGCTGGTGAACCAGGTGCAGCAGTTGGGGTTTGACGGATTCCTGCAGACGCAACTTAGCGCGCCGACTTCGACATATCTCGATCCACTGACGACGGACACGGATGTCAGCAAGGTGCAAACGCGATTTTTCCAGAACGCGGTGAACGACAGCGATCAGCTGCGGCAGCGCGTAGCGTTTGCACTGAACGAAATCTGGGTGGTGTCGCAGAACAAAGTAGGCGATCCGACCGGATACACAAACTACATGCGCGCGCTGACAACGGACGCACTGGGAAATTATTACGACGTAATGAAGGACGTGACGCTCACGCCCGCTATGGGTCATTTCCTGGATATGGTGAATAACGACAAGCCGGCGACGGGAAATCATGCGAACGAAAATTACGCCCGCGAGCTGATGCAGCTGTTCACGCTGGGCTTGAGCCAGGTGAATCCGGACGGTACGGTGCAGGTGGACAGCAGTGGACTGCCGTTGCCGTCTTATTCGCAAGACGACGTGATGGCGCTGGGGAGATCGTTCACCGGCTGGACGTATCCGACGGAGCCGGGTCAGACGCTTAAGAAACACAATCCGGAATTTTATGGCGGGCCCATGGTGGCGTTCGAATCGAATCACGACACCGGAGCCAAGACATTCCTGGGTGTTCCAATTTCCGCGGGACAGACGGCGGAGCAGGAACTCGATTCCGTGCTGGCGGTCATTTTCAACAATTCGGATTTGCCGCCGTTCGTGGCGCAACAGTTGATTGTGAAGCTGGTGACCAGCAATCCGAGCGCAGGCTATGTGAGCCGCGTGGCGCAGGCGTTTTCCACCGGGCAGTTCAACTCGTACGGATCAGGAAAGCGCGGCGATATGCAGGCGACGGTGGCGGCGGTGTTGCTGGATCCGGAAGCGCGTCGCGGCGATTCGTCTACAACGGCCGATCCGGGTGACGGGAAACTGCGCGAGCCAGTGGTGATGATGGTTGGACTGGCGCGCATGTTCCACGCGACGACGGATGGAACGGGATTTTTGAATCCGGGAAGCAGCATGTCTCAAGGCCTATTCAACTCCGGAAGCGTGTTCAATTTCTTTCCACCGCACAACTTGATTGCGGGGACGACGCTGAACGGACCGGAATTCGCGATTTTCAATACGAATACGGCGGTGTCGCGAGTGAACTTTTCGAACACTTTGGTGTATGGACAGATCAGCGGCACGACGAAGGTGGACTTCACGCCGATGGTCAATGCGGGAACGCCGGATCAGATGGCGGACTGGCTGAACACGTATTTACTGCATGGAACGATGTCAAGTGACATGAAGACGGATGTTGTGACGGCGGCGAATGCGTCGAGTACGACGGATGCGAAGGCGCGGGCCAAGGCGGCGATTTATCTGGTGACGTCGTCATCGCAGTATCAGGTGCAGAGGTAGGTGGAGTGCCGGTAGCGATGGAAAAACCGCACCCTTAGAAACGTCCCTTCGCGTGAACGGCTCAGGGCAAGCGGGTGCGGCACCCAGGAGAAGTGCACGGCTGTGGTTGTTCTTACGTTGAGATCCTTCGAACATCCTTATCGGATGTCCTCAGGATGACAGGTCTCGAATCGTTGCGTGAGTAATGCGGTGGGTTCGTTGGCGCCCGGCAAGGGCCCGCGCGAAAACGTTGTTTCAGTCGGGCACGATTTAGGGGGGAATCAGATGACGCATCATACGCGGCGGGATTTTATGCGATTGGCTTGCTGCTCGGCGGCTACGGCGTCGATGGTAGCGGGGTTGAGCAAGTTTGGGCTGGTGAGCGCGCTGGCGCAGGGAGCTGCGGATTACAAGGCGCTGGTGTGCATTTTCATGTTCGGCGGCAACGATGCGAATAACATGATCGTGCCGATCGACGCGAATTATGGCAACTACGCCACGATTCGCGCGAACCTGGCGCTGGCGCAGGGATCACTGCTGCCATTGCAAATCGGCAGCGCCGCGAACTTCGGGTTGCATCCGAATTTGCCGGGCTTGCAGGATTTGTTCAACAACAAGAAATCGCTGGCGGTGCTGACGAACGTCGGAACCCTGGTGCAACCCACGACCAGAGCGAATTTTCAGACGCACAACTCGTCGTTGCCGGAAAATTTGTTTTCGCATTCCGATCAGCAGGAACAGTGGCAGACAACGCAGCTGAAGGGAATGCCGAACGCGGGATGGGCAGGGAAGATCGCCGACAAGGTGCAGACTACATTCAACAGCGCTTCGACCTTTCCGCCAATCCTGTCGGTCGCCGGCAACAATATTTTTGCGACCGGCAACACCACGCGGCCGTTTACGATGAGCCCGGGGAGCACACCGGGGCTGGCGGGGATCGACAGCTCGGCGGCAGCGCAAGCGCGATTTCTGGGAGTGCAGCAGCTTCTGACGCTGGATAGCGGCGTTTCTCTGGTGCAGTCGGCGAGCGCGGTGACGAGCCAATCGATTCAGCAAGGTGTAGTGCTGGCCAGCGCACTCAAGAACATCGCGCCGATCCAGACGGCTTTTCCCGCAAACAATGGCCTCGCTTCGCAATTGAAGCAGGTGGCACAAGTGATCGCGACGCGTAACACGCTGGGCATCAGCCGGCAGATATTTTTCTGCTCCATCGGTGGATTCGACACGCACAGCGATCAGCTGGCCTCGCAGGTCAATCTGTACACGCAACTGAGCGCGGCGATGTCCGCGTTTTATGGCGCGACGCAGGAACTCGGCGTGGCGAGCAACGTCACCACGTTCACGCTGTCGGAATTCAGCCGCACGTTCCAACCGGGATCGAACGGCGGAACCGATCATGCGTGGGGCGGGCATCAATTAATGATGGGCGGCGCGGTGAAGGGCAACGCGGTGTACGGAACGTTTCCGACATTGTCGCTGGGCGGGCCGGACGACGTGGGCAGCAATGGCCGATGGATTCCGACGACGTCAGTGGATCAGTATGCGGCGACGCTGGCGGGATGGTTTGGTGTAGCGCTGGCGGATCTGCCGGGGATTTTTCCGAATCTAGCGAATTTTCAGACGACGAATCTGGGTTTCCTGGGATAAGCGTTTCACGGGAGAGAGTCGCTTATTTCAGAATGTTGAGGGCGCGGCTTTGCTGCGCCCTTTACATTTGTGAGCGGGTGGGCATGGGTGTAGATAGAGAGTGGATCCGGCGTGGATTGGCGGTAAAGGTGAAATGATGATCGCAAGAGCACAGGCAGGAGTGCCTGTGCTATCAAAGGCGCCCGCCTCGGAAGGCGGCCGCTACATTGTCTTGCCTATTTGGATGTGGGGTTATTGGGGTTTGGCGGTGATGGCCAGGAAGACTTTGTCGTCTACCGCGATGGAATGGGTGAAGACGGTCGCGGCGTTTGCGCCGGGGATTGCGACGTGATGCGAGCTGCCGCTTAGCGCAGGACCTGCGGGCTTGGCGTCACCTGCGGTGGTGTCGCCGGGCTGCAGCGAGATGCGCGTTGTTTTTGGCGTGCAATTGCTGGCGCCGAGACATGTGTCGCGCACGAAGACCTGCCGGAAGCCGCTGTTTGTTGCACTGGCGCTGGATCTGGCTTGCACCTGCGGAGCGTGCGGCGCGGACTTGGTTGCGAGGTCGTGGCTGGGCGTGACCGCCAGGAAAGCGATGAAGCGCCCTGAGGCACTAACCGACGGCAGAATGCTCTCGGTGCCGACCAAAGCTCCTTCTCCTTCGGAGTCGGACGAGATCAGCTGGGTTGACGGTGCGCACGATGACGCAGCGCTAGCTCCGAAGCAAGTGTCGCGCAGATAGATCTGTCGGCCGCTGGGCGCGCCGACAGCGAGATTGGTGGCGGCGGAGCTGAAGGCAATGTAGCGGCCATCGGAGCTCATCGACGGAGATTTACTATCATCATTGCCCGCGGTGCCATCCGCAGCAGCGGAGACCAGCGTGGTGCGTGACTGACAACCCGAGGGCGCGCCCTCACAAGTGTCGCGGACAAAAACCTGGGAGTGGCCGTCTTGCTCTGCAGTGTAGGCAACGTAGCGGCCTTCGGTGCTGAGCGCGGGAGTCTCTTCGGCTACCGCGCGAGGCTTGGCCATCGAAGAACCCGCCGGCGTAACTGTGAACGGAAGACCGTTGGCACTCGTGCCGCCGCCTCCACCTGTACCTCCGCCGGAACTGGGCGAAGGCGGATTGAAGACCGTGACGATGGCGGTGACCGGCTGCGCCGAGGCGTTGACCAGCAGACTGGTGTCGACGGTGGCGGTGATCTGCGCGGAGCTGATGGAGACGATGGGGAGAGTGGACTGCGTGGAACCGAGATTCCAGCGAACCTGCGAGCCGCCCGAGGGATCAGAAGCTGGAAGGAACGAGCCGCCGTTGACTGTAAGCGTGAACGACGCACTTCCAGCCGCCGCGGAGTTCGGAGAGATCGAGGAAATCGTGGGCACCGGACTCCCTGGCGGATCGATTACGAAAGTCAGCGTGTTAGAGAGGCCGTTGGTGCCGGTGCCGGAATGCGGGCTGAGAGTATTGACGAATGCGCTGCCGGGCTTGGCGATGAGTGCGGCGGCAACGGTGGCGGTCATGGTGCCTGCGTTCACGTACGTGGAGGGAATGGTCTTGCCATTCCACTGAACCACGGTTTTGGCAACGAAGCCCCCCCTGCTGCTGGTAACGGTGAGGGTAAAGTCGGGACCGCCGGCGACGACGTCAGAGGGCGAAATAAAATTGATGGGTGCGCCGGTGGGATTCTGAAAGGTGTTGCCGTAATCGTTGCAGCCGGTGAGAGTGGCGACGGCGAGAATTGCTATGAAAGCGATCGCTGCGAAAAGGCTTGGTGCGAAGGCCAGCGCGACGCGGTGTGTCGGCGCTTTTTCACCGCGTGTCGCAGATGCTTGTGTGCGCTGGGCAGCCACACGTACTGCCGTCGAAAACCGCTCCATCGTTACTCCTTGTCGGAACTCATCGAGAAAAACGTTGGATCGCAGGCGATCCAACTTGTTCGACTGAGGCGCCGGGCTTGGTTCAAGCTGCCGGATTCTCGTGTCCTGCCAGGCATGTTGACGGCATGCCTGCCCCTTTACGCGCCGGGGAACCCGCGGCGACGTAAAGCTTTGGGAATGAGATGCGAAATTCGTGCTGCGCGTTGACCTCGACGCGGCCGTCGGTGCAGCGACGGTGAGTGCGCTCGGTTACACGTCCCCACGTTGATCTAAACCGCTGAGTGCGTCAAATTCAGGCGTTGCGCAACCTTACATGCTTACCATTGCGGCCGGGCGAAGGTCAATTGGCAAGGTGAATGCCAACAGGGCTGAAGGGCCTCGAAGACGAGGCCAAACGTCACGTAAGGCCCGCGAAGCGTAGGGCTTGGAGCTATTCCCTCTCGATGGCCGCGAGGGAGGCGCGGGCTAGCGCTTGAATATGGTCGCGGCACTCGGGGTCGCCGAACGGGAGTGCGGCGGCGGCGTTGTAATGTTCGGCGGCGACATCTTTGTGGCCGAGCTTGGCGTGCAGGTCGGAAACGATCAGCTGGAATAGGGGGTTCGAGGGATATTTCTCGAGCAGCGGGGCCGCGATCTCCAGAGCCTGCTGATATTTCTGGTCGTAATTGTGAAGGCTGATCGCCAAATAAAAACGCGCTTCAGGAGGCGTTAGCGCGCCGTCAGCGATGGCGTGTTCGAGTTGGCGCATGCCGTCCTTTTTACTGCCGCCAGGGATGCCCATGAAAAATCGCAGCATGCGCGCGATCGAGGAAAGCGTGTCGGCGTAGTAGTTGTAGAGGCCGAGCCCGAAATCGGCGTCGGCGAATGACGGATCGAGCGCGATGGCGCGAAGCAGATGCTCGCGAGCGCGGACGCCGTAGCGAGCGGTGGCGCGGTTTTCTCCGCGTAGACCGTAGAGGCGAGCGGCTATGGCATCGCCCATGCCGGCGTAAAAGTGAGACTCGGCGGTATCGGCGGATGCAATTTGCGCGTTGGCAAGTGCCGAGACTTTCGCGGCGAGATCGAGATAGTGCTGATCGGTGGCGAGTTTCGCGCGGTGCCGCGGATAGGTCATGCCGTACTTAAATTCCGCCGAGGTGCACCAGATGCGCCACCAGAGCGCTTCGGCTTCGAGGAGATACCCGAGCGGATGGTCGGGTTTCTCCTGTTCGAGGCGATGCGCGCCTTCGAGTGCGGAAGCCAGGTCGCCGGAATAAATTTGATCGAGAACGGTTTGCACCGCGGGCGGCAGGTCGATTGTCGCTGCATGAGCCTGGGTAACAAACAGCGTCGCAGCTACGGTAATGAGGGCGAGAATTGGCAATTTGGAACGAAACATGAAGGCGATCACGCGTTCAACCGTGCGATTAAGTTCAACTGTGCGCTTACGCACGACTGTGCGCTTAAGTTTTGAGAAAAGCGCGCTGATCAGTGCCGGCGCCGGACGAGTTTAAGCTGTTCTAGCAGCGTTGCAAACCGAAATGGCTTTTGCAGGAAAATCGCATTTTCCGGCACTTGGGATTCGTGGAAGCCATCGGCGTATCCCGACATATAGATGACCTGGACTTCCGGATGCACATTTACGATCCGGCGCGCCAGTTCGGTACCTCGCAAGTGAGGCATCACGATATCGGTCAAGAGGATGTCGACGTGGCCGGAGTGCCGCTGAGCGATGTCCAGAGCGTCGGGTGCCGATTGCGCTTCGAGAACGCGATAGCCGGAGGAGCGCAGAACCTGGACCACCGCCACGCGGAGGGCCGCTTCATCATCGACCACCAGAATGGTGGCGTCGCCGCCGGATTCCACCTCTATCTCGGCGGGCTTCACAACAGATGAAACGGAGGGTGCGGGATCCGTGGCCGGGAAATAAAGCTGAAAGCGGGTGCCGAGGCCCAGGACCGAATCCACGCGGATGTGTCCGTGGTTTTGCTTCACGATGCCGTAGACGGTGGCCAAGCCGAGGCCGGTGCCTTTGCTGCCGGGCTTGGTGGTGAAGAACGGTTCGAAAATGTGCGCACGAGTTTTCTCGTCGATTCCCGTGCCGGTGTCCGCAACTTCCAGGATTACCCAGCGAACCGCACCTTGGCCGGAGTTCGCCGCAGCGTCGTCAGGCAAGCTGTCGGCATTGCGGGTAGAAATCGTGAGGCGACCTCCACTGGTCATGGCGTCCCGGGCGTTAATCGCGAGATTGGCGACGACCTGCTCAAGCTGCGAAGGATCGGAAAGAATCCAGGATTGCGTTGCCTCGTGACAAAAGGTGAGCTCGATATCGGAGCCGAGCAGGCGCGGAAGCATGAACTCGGATTCCGTCAAGGCCTTGTGCAGATCGATGGCGCGCAATTCAACGACTTGCTTGCGACTGAACGTAAGCAGCTGCTTGGTGATGGCCGTGGCTTTTTCGGTGGTGCGCTGAATCTGGTCGAGGTAAATGCGCGCGGGAGATTCTCCCGGCAGTGCGCGTTCCAATAACTCGGAGCAGCCGCCAAGAACCATCAACATGTTGTTGAAATCGTGCGCAACTCCGCCTGCCAACCGGCCAAGCACTTCCATTTTCTGCGCCTGGCGAACCTCGCCTTCCAGGCGTTTGAGTTCCGATTCGATGCGCTTGCGCTCGGTGATGTCCTCAAACATCACCATGCCGCCGGTGAGCGTTCCGGCTTCGTCGTAGACGGGGGCGATGGAGACAGCTACGGGCAAAATGCGGGCGTCGCGAGTGATGCAGGTGGTCTCGATACCTGTGCTGATTTCGCCGGCGAAGGTTTTTTTCAGCAGAGCCTGGTGTTCTGCTTGTCGATCTTGGGGAGTAAGCGGGCTGATGGCGCCGATAACTTCGGCTTCCTCCCACCCAAAGATGCGCACGGCCGCCGAATTCCACGTCAGGATGCGGGTGTCGCGGTCAAAGGCGACGACGCCGACGGGGGACGCTTCGATCAGGGTTCGGAAACGCTCGTTGCCGCGTCGCGCAGCCGATTCGCGCGCGGTGCGCACCAGCGCGACAATTTTATCGGCGCAGGCAAGCAAGACTGCGGCGGTTCCCACCGATGCTAGGGCGGTCACTCCTTTAGCGAAGGCGGACAGCCAGTACACCGGCTTCCAGATGGTGACGACCTCCAGAAAGTGGGTGACGCCGCAACTTACGATGAACAACCCAAACGCCCAGAAAAATTCGGAGTAGGGGAGATCGCCCCTTGTTCGCCGCACGACCCAGACTAGCGTTACCGAAATCAGCACATAGGACAAACCGATCAGCAGGTCGGCGATCACGTTGGTCCAGAGGAGGCGTGCATTGCCGACGAGGCAGTAGGAGTGCGGCAGGAAATTTGTTGCCAGCAGTGTTTGGCCAAAGAGCCAGAGGATCACGGCCAGGATCGCGACGCCAACGATCATCGGACGCATCTCGCGCGCAAGGAAGGAGGAAGGTGGTGCAGGAACCGTGGGGACGCCGGCAGACATGGATGGAGCTACCTTTGTGCGCATCTGGCGCAGAAATTGGCACAGCTTCGCTGAGCTTCTCGGGAGGGGAGAACAAGCCGGACACCGATGGCAGCCAGACGAAGAGATGTCCGTGCGCCAGGAGGCCGCGAAAGAGAGGACGTGCGCGGCAGGCTTCGACACGCTGAGTCTACCGCCGCTTGCCGGAGAGACGATGATTGCGGCCAGATTCTGTGTTGCAAAGTGCACCTGCCGCGCCGCGATGGGGCAGGATGTCCTCTTCTCCGCGAGCGCGTCTATTAGGTGGGACGCCGGGCATTTGCTATTCTCGGCGGCGCGATGGGGATTGCAGGAAAACAGGACCCTGCCAGGGCTGAGTGACCACTCCCGACAAAAAGGATGCAGCGCAAGCAGTTGTCAGTGCCGGACCCGCCGGCGAAGACCGCACCGGTCTGGAGCGTGGGCTCGGACTGAAGGAAGCCGTTGCGCTGAACATGATCGAGATCGTGGGTATCGGTCCGTTCGTGGTCAGTTCGCTGGTCATCAAGGCCATGGGCGGTCCACAGGCGCTGTTCGCGTGGATTGGCGGTGCCATCCTCGCGGTTATCGACGGCTTCGTATGGGCGGAACTGGGCGCGGCCATGCCTCGGGCGGGCGGCACGTACATTTTCCTGCGCGAAGCGTACGGACCGGAGCGGCTGGGCCGGCTGATGTCGTTCCTCTACGTGTGGCAGATTTTTCTGGCCGGACCGTTGTCGGTGGCGTCAGCGTCGATCGGATTCGCGAATTATACGCGCTACTTGTATCCCCTCACGAAAATCCAGGGCAAGGCGCTTTCCGGCGGCCTGGTGATTTTGCTGGTGATCCTGTTGTATCGCCGCATTAAAACGATCGGCAGGATCTCTCTGCTGCTATGGGTAGGAGTAATAGCCACCTTGTTGTGGCTCATCTGGGGTGGCGTTACTCATTTCGATCGCAAGATGGCCTTTGATTTTCCGCCTGGAGCATTCCATATCTCGTCGCTATGGTTCGCCGCGCTGGGCTCAGCCATGGTGAAAACCGTGTACACCTATTGGGGCTACTACAACATCTGCAATCTGGGCGGCGAGATTCGCGAACCGGAGCGGAACATCCCGCGGGGAATTTTCCTCTCAGTGTTCGGCATTGCCGTCCTCTATTTGGCGCTGCAAGTCAGCATTCTGGGCGTGGTTCCCTGGCGGGAGGCGCAAAATTCCCCCTCGCTGGCAAGTCTGGCGATCGAGCGCCTCTATGGTCACACCGCCGCACAGTTGATGACCGTCATGGTCTTGTGGATTGCGCTGGCGTCCGTCTTCTCGGTGTTGCTGGGGTACTCGCGCGTGCCGTATGCGGCGGCCTTGGACGGAAATTTCTTCCGTATCTTTGGCCGCATTCATCCCACCAAACGTTTTCCACATATCTCGTTGCTGGGTCTTGGAGCCCTGGCTTTCCTGTTGAGCATTTTTCTGGACCTGGAAACCGCCATCACCGGCATCCTGGCGCTGCGGCTGCTGGTGCAGTTTGTCGGACAAGCGATCGGGGTGATGCTGCTGCGGAAGCGATGGGGCTCGCAACGCCTGCCTTTCAGGATGTGGCTGTACCCGTTACCCGCGATTTTGACCATCTTAGGTTGCGCGTGGCTGTTCTGGCAGACGGGCCAGCCCGCAAGTGGGGCCTGCTGGAGATTGCCGTTGGCGTCGTGGCCTTTCTGATTCGCGCCCGGATGATGAGAGAATGGCCGTTTCAACCGAGCGGCACAGCGGCAACAGAAGCCGCCGCAAATTCTTAAGCTGTCGCCCAAGTATTTTTGAAAGCTCGCCACGAGGAGGGCCTCCGTTGAACCGTCGCGTCGTCTGGCTTGCCGTCCCTATACTCATTGCGCTAGCCGCATCGCGCGGCTTTACGCAATTTCCTCCGCCGCCGGGCACGGGCCCGGGGCTCGCCGAAACAATCGAAGCCATCGACAGCGCGCGCATCAGCACCCGCATTCTATATGTCACCGCTCATCCCGATGACGAATCCGGCGCGGTACTGACCTATCTCGCTCGCGGCCTGCACGCGGATGTGGCGTTGCTTTCGGTTACTCGCGGCGAGGGTGGGCAAAATGATCTCGGGCCGGAGCAGGCGCCGCAGCTGGGATTGATTCGCACGCAGGAATTGCTGGCCGCCACTCGCGGTTATGGCGTGAAGCTGTACTTCACGCGCGCGCGAGATTTTGGATATTCCAAAACGCCGGAGGAGACGCAGAAGATCTGGGGCGACGCCGTTCTCGAAGACATGGTCCGGGTGATTCGCGGTTTTCGACCGAACATTGTGATCAACAACTTCGGAGGCGTGCACAGCGGACACGGGCATCATCAGACCGCCGGACTGTGGGCGCCGAAGGCCGTGGCGCTTGCGGCTGACCCCAATGCCTATCGAGAAATGGCCGAAGAAATTTTGAGCAGCGAGTCGCGCCCACGAGACGCTGACTCTCTGCGTCCTTGGAATGGTGATGGCGTGCCGGTGCGCCTGCTGGATGTCGAACGCGGATCGGAAAAACCGCACGGATTTGTATTGCCGCTTGATGACATCTCGCCGCTGTATGGTAAAAGCTGGCGCGATATCGGCACCGATGCTTTCTCGAACCACCACACGCAGGGCGTTTCGATTTTCCTGGGCTCACCGTTTTTCCGCCGGCCGATCGCATTGCTTCCGGAAGATGGCGGCGCGTTCGATGGTGCCAGCCTGGCGGTGCCGCTGAAGGCCTGGGCAGAGGCCGTCGAAAAACGCTGCGATGGGAAGCAGCAGAGTTGTGGATCGGTTTCAGACCCGAACGTCGTGGTTAGCGCAGCTCATAGTGTTTCGGATGCGGACGCCAAGATCAGCGCGGCTCACGATGCCGCGCTCCGCCTGGACTGGAAGACGGCGACCGAAGATTTAGCCGCAGCGGCCAAGCTGTTGGTTTTGTCTGGATCTGTTCCGCCCCGCCACAGTGTTACGTCTAATATGCCCTTTGACGTGGATCAGGTCAGGGACTTCTGGGAAGCGCGCGATCGCGTCGAACGCGCGTTGGTGCTCGCGGCAGGCTTCCGTCTCACCGCCGACGCCGACCGCAGCGAGCTCGTCCAAGGCGAAACCTTCAACGTGACTGCGCTGACGCAGTGCCGCCGCGAAGCTGGGTGCCAGCTCGGTGAGATGAACATCATTGAGGGCGAGGGGGCGGTCAACGAAAAGCAGCCGGCCGGCAAAACGGAATACCATTTTCAGATTGAAGCGAAAGCCGATCGCAGTTCCATGAGCGGCACTGACTCAGGAGGTCCTGGGCAGGAGCAGCCACAAAAGTCCGAGCAGAAACCAGATAAGGATGCGCGCCAAGCTCCGCCAGTGGTGAACATCGCGGATCGTGTTTTCCCTGAGCCGCTTCCCCTTTATGTTGCCGAGCAGCAGCTCACCATCGCCGGCTATCCGCTGACGGTGGACGAACCAGTGACGCACGTGGAAGCCTCCTCCACGCACGTTGTGCGCGTTCCGCTGCGTATCGTGCCTGCGGTCACGCTGTCCGTGGATCCGCCGCAAATCGTTCGCGTCGAAGGTGACAAGTCAGGCTGCTGCGAGCTCCGCATCCGCGTGCATTCCTACGCCACCAAGCCGGTGAATGTGAAGGTTGGCGTCGATGTAGATGATCCCGGACTTTGGAAACGGCCCGACTCTCCAAACGTCGATTTCGCCGGACCGGGCGACCGTTATGTAAAGATTCGCGCGCTGCCCTTGCAAAATCTCCGCCCGGGAACGTATCCCTTGCGCGTCTTTGCCGAGCGCGGCTCCGAAAAATTTACGGAATCGCTTACAACCCTGCCCACAATGCCGACGCTGTTGTGGAGTGAGCCGGCGCAGTGCCTGGTCCATGCCTTCGACATCCACGTGCCGCAAAATCTTCGAGTCGGATACATTACCGCGGAAAACGAACCGGTCCCGGAAGCCCTCCAGCGGCTGGGCATCCAAGTAGAAATGCTGGATGCCGCCGCCCTGAACTTCAGCGATCTCTCGCGATTTAAGGCCATCGTTGTCGGCGTGCGTGCGTACGAACTGCGCTCCGATCTTCGCGGCGCGAATCAACGATTGCTCGATTACGCGAACAACGGCGGCACGCTGATCGTGCAATACGAGCGCGACTTCGCGTGGAATAACAGTCAATATGCGCCGTATCCGGCAAAAATCGGGGGCGGCGGGATACTCCCGCGTGTTACCGACGAGACTTCACCGGTAAAATTCCTGAAGCCGGACGATCCGCTGCTCAACGCCCCAAATAAAATCACGCAGGACGACTTCAAAGGCTGGGTCCAGGAACGCGGCCTCTACTTCTGGACGCAATTCGATCCCAAGTACACGGCTGTGCTGGCGATGAATGATCCCGGAGAACCGGATCAGAATGGATCGCTGGTTTATACCCGTTACGGCAAAGGAATGTACATCTACACCGGCCTCGCGTTCTTCCGCCAGCTTCCCGAGGGCGTGCCGGGAGCCTATCGCCTTTTCGTAAACCTACTCGCCGCCAAATAGTTCTTGATAGCAACTGGATTCATGCGGCATTGCTGTGTGCGAAACGCCGCGTGGGTAACGGAATCCCTCCGGATTGTGCGTGCTATTCTTTTTTCGCGAATGAAATTTCACTTGAAGGACCGGACCGAATTTTTCTGACGGAAGGATGCGCGAATGAAGCGAGAAATGTCCCCGAAAATCGCGCCCGCAGCTCGCGCGCTACTGAGCGCGGTGCTATGCGCGGCGATGCTGCTCAGTGCGGCAGGCCCCGCCGCCGCGCAGCAGAAAGACAAAAAAAACAAGAACAAGAAAGACACGCCGATCGAGACCACAACACGCTCGATGATGAGCGACGAGCAGCAGATCGACTATCAGATCTCGACCATGCTCGGTGCCTGGCAGGTCAACGACCTCGAAAAACTTCACCAAACCTATGCGGAAGACGTGGTCATCGTTAGCGGAAACTGGGCTCCGCCGATCATCGGCTGGTCAAATTTCGCGACCATGTACCAGCAGCAGCGCGCGCACCTGCAACAAGTGCGAATGGATCGCTCGAATACTTTCATCAAGGTTGCAGGCACGTTCGGATGGGCCTGCTATCAGTGGGATTTCGCAGCCAGCGTGGATGGGCAAGCATCGGCAGCGCAGGGACAGACCACACTGGTGTTTGAGAAGCAGAACGGGCACTGGCTGATCGCACACAATCACACCTCCCTGGTACAAGCGAACGGCGCGCTCCTGCCAGTCAAGCCGGCGAGTGCAGGCTCAGCGGCCCCGGCGCCGCAGCGCTGACGCGACTATGATTGACGTCGGCCACGACTTGCGACTGTCCTGCAAAACCATCGATCGACAGGCACACTACGACCGCGTGGGCACTTAGCTGCGAAAAGGCGCGTAGCTAGAAGCTTTTTAGGCCTTCGTACAGCCACATGCCGACGATCAGCAGCAGCAGTCCGCCGGCGGCGATGCCGCTGGTGGTGATCGGCCGGGACAACGATCTGATCCTGGCGACCAACTCTTGCTGCTCTCGGGCCATGTGCGCTTGCGCCGCGTCGAGGAAGATTTGGTCATCCTCGTGGCTTGCCAGCAAGCTTCTCCAAATCAGCAAGCCGACAAACACAGTCGTGATCACACCCCAGGCGATTGAGAGATAAAGCATGGGCCCCGTTAGTTGCAGAGATTCCATAGCAACCCTCCCGCAAAAGATCTAACCGCGGTGTTTGCCCAGAGGCTGGAGGAGCAAACAAGGGGTAAAAAGGTATTCTGTCCGGGAGTATAGCACCGCGGATTTGAAATTCTAGTCCTGAGCATCGGAAAAACAGCGGACGCCTGGAAAGCTATCGATAGGGACGCCGACAGATTTTGGGCCAGGAAGATTCTGGCAAGAGATGAGGCGAATCATGGGCAAGGCGGGATGGGTGGCAGTCGTAACCGGCGCGGCGCAGGGGATCGGGAAACGCACAGCGGAAGTACTGGCGGAGCGCGGATACTCGTTGGCACTCAGTGACTTGAGGTCGCCAAGTGAGACCATGCGCGCGGCGAGCGCCGCGGGCGCCGAGGTGCTCGAATGCGTCGGGGATATTTCGGACGATAACGTGGTGTCGCGGTTCGCGGAGATGGTGAAGCAGCGCTGGGGCCGCGTGGATGTGCTGGTGAACAACGCCGGCATCAGCATGATCGCACCGGCGGAAACTTTATCCGGCAAAGATTATCGCAAGGTGCTGGAGGTCAATCTGGTCGCACCATTTCTGCTGGCCAAGGCGTTCGGCACGCTGATGCTGGAGCAGAAGAGCGGCAGCATTATCAATGTGGCGTCGGTCGCCGGGTTGGTAGCGGTTGCGGACCGCGCCGCTTACAACGCATCCAAACATGGATTGATTGGGCTTACGCGCACGCTGGCCGCGGAGTGGGGAGGACGCGGAGTTCGCGTGAACGCGGTGTGCCCCGGCTGGGTGAAGACGGAGATGGATGTGGCCGACCAGGCTGGCGGCAGCTATACAGACGCCGACATTACCGGGCGCGTGCCGATGGGTCGATTCGCTTCGCCCGATGATATTGCCAAGGCGATCGCATTCCTGGCCGATCCGCAGGAAAGCGGATTCATCAATGGCCACGCGCTAGCGGTCGATGGCGGCTGGACTGCGGATGGAAGTTGGGAATCGCTGCGGCTGCGCCACCGTTAGTCAAGGCGCTGGAAAAGTTGGCGAACTGTGCGAGCGCGCTGCCGCTGAAAAACTTGGAGGTGTGGAGTTCAGGATATGCGGATTGGATCGATTGTTATCCGCTGCTATGAGTTCGACAAGATGCTGGCGTTCTGGCAGGAAGCGTTGCACTACGTTCCGCGAAATCCTGCGAAGGGCGGCTGGGTGGTTCTCCGTGATCCTGAAGGCAAAGGGCCGAACTTGTCTTTGGACAAGTATCCGGAAAAGCGCTCCGGAAAGAGGAGCAGGCTGCACCTGGATCTGTATTCGGAAAATCAGAAGGCGGAGGTGGAACGGCTGGTGGCGCTCGGGGCGACGCGCTATCCCTGGAGATACAAGCCGACTGATGATTTTGTAGTGCTGGAAGATCCGGACGGCAATCTATTTTGCGTAGTTCAGGTTGCTCCTAAGGCTAGTTGAGCGCGGCGTCTGAACCCGCCCGCCCGAAGCGGGCGGCCGCTACAAAGGCTTAGTCGGAGCCGAGCTCGGCCTGGTTGCGTTGCGCGATCTCTTCTTCACTGACCCACAGATCGGGAATATTCGCAGAGCCGAGGCGGAGCACGTCTGCCAATGCGCCACGCACTTCGCGCAGGCGAAAGTCGACGCCGGCGCGCTCGAGGATATCGATCAATAGCTGTGGGCTTTCCGCCAGCATCGGCTGAGGCAGCATAATCTTGGCGTCCATCTGGAGGCGGTGATAGGTAACGACATACATGGTCGCGGAGCCGGTGCCGTGCCGAACGATGTGCAGGAAGCCACCAGCTTTGGGTTTGGTGGATACGACTCCCACGGTGCGGATTGTGGGGGTCGTGAGCCAACTCATCCCTGGTGTCCTGGGTCGCCCGTCCGGGCCTCTCAACTGCACCCCGAAGTACTGCCGCAGTTTTCGCACTTATAGCACGCGCCGTTGGGGACCATGAGCATGCCGCATTCGGAGCAGGCCGGCGCGCCCTCATGAGCATCGCGCTGTTTTGCGGAAGAGGTGTTGCTGGCATTGATGCTGGCCAGCACAGTTTCCAGCCTTGCGGAGTTCACCAATGCGGGCGCAGCCGCGGGCTGTTGCTCGGGGCTCAGCTTCAGGTAATCCGGCGAAATGAAGCGTCCGCCGAGCCAACGCGCGATGTAATCGAGCACCGAGGAAACGAAACGGATGCTCGGATTGGCGGTGATGCCGGAGGGCTCGAAGCGTGTGTTCACCAACTTGTCGACGAAGACCTTCAGCGGCACGCCGTACTGCAAGCCGAGCGATACGGTGAGCGCGAGACCATCCATGACACCGGAAAGCGTGGAGCCTTCCTTGGACATCTTGATGAAGATCTCGCCGGGGCGGCCGTCTTCGTACATGCCGACGGTGATGTAGCCTTCGTGGCCGCCAACGCTGAATTTGTGCGTTACCGAGGCGCGCTCGATGGGCATCTTTTCGCGTTGCTGCCGGGCAAACAGTTCGCGCTGCACGGGATCAGCAGGAGAGAGGTTCTCGGTCTTCTTCTCGTCCTTCTTCTGACCAGCGGCGGACAGCGGCTGCGAGCGCTTGGAGTTATCGCGGTAGATGGCGACAGCCTTCAGCCCCAGTTTCCACGATTCGATATACGCCTTCATGATGTCTTCGATCGAAGATTCCTCCGGCATGTTGATGGTCTTGGAGATAGCGCCGGAGAGGAAGGGCTGAGCCGCGGCCATCATCTTGACGTGGCCGCTCCAACTGATCGAGCGGCCTCCACCAGCCGGAGCAAGCGAGCAATCGAAAACCGCGAGGTGATCTTCCTTGAAATAAGGAGCGCCCTCGATCGTGCCGCGCTTGTCGATGTGCGCGACGATCTCGCTGGTCTGCTCGGGGCTGTAGTCGAGCTTCATCAGCGCCTGCGGCACGGTGTTGTTGACGATCTTGATGACGCCGCCGCCGACCAGCTTCTTGTGCTTGACGAGAGCCAAGTCGGGCTCGATGCCGGTGGTGTCGCAATCCATCATGAAACCGATGGTGCCGGTGGGAGCGAGCACGGTGACCTGCGAATTCTTGTAGCCGAACTTTTCGCCGTGAGCGAGCGCGTTGTCCCAGGACTCCTGCGCCGACAGCAACAGTTCTGGCTGCACATGCGCGGGGTTGATGCCGCGAACGGAGTCGCGATGCATGCGGATCACGTCCAGCATCGGTTCCTGATTCACTTCATAGCCCGGGAAAGGACCTTTGCGCTCCGCGATGCGCGAGGACTGCGCGTAGGCTTCACCGCACATCAGAGCGGTGACCGCACCGGCTACGTCGCGACCTTTGTCGGAGTCGTATGGCAGGGCCATGGACATCAGCAGCGCGCCGAGATTGGCGTAGCCGAGACCCAAGGGGCGGAAGGCGTGTGAGTTCTCGGCGATCCTAGCCGTGGGATAGCTGGCATTGTCGACCAGGATTTCCTGCGCGGTGATGGTGACGTCGACCGCGTGCCTGAAGGCTTCGACATCGAACTTGCCGTCGGCACTCAGGTATTTCATCAGGTTGAGCGATGCCAGGTTGCAAGCGGTGTCGTCCAGGAACATGTACTCGGAGCAGGGGTTCGACGCATTGATCCGAGCGGTGTTCTTGCAGGTGTGCCAGCGATTGACGGTGGTGTCGTACTGCATGCCGGGATCGCCGCAATGCCAGGTGGAATCTGCAACCTTTAGAAGCAGGTCGCGAGCACGCAGCTTGTCGCCGGGCTGCCCGTCGGTAACGTTGCGCGTCCACCAGTCGCGATCTTCTTCGGCGGCGCGCATGAAGTCATCGGTCACGCGGACGGAGTGATTGGCGTTCTGGAAGAAGATAGAGCTGTAAGCGTCGCCATCGATGCCGGAGTCGTAGCCCTGCTCGATCAGGACATGGGCTTTGCGCTCTTCCTTCATCTTGCATTCGATGAAATCGACGATGTCCGGGTGATCGATGTTGAGGATCACCATCTTAGCGGCGCGGCGCGTCTTCCCACCGCTCTTGATGACGCCGGCGAAGGCGTCGAAGCCCTTCATGAAGCTAACGGGACCGGAGGCGATGCCGCCGCCGGAAAGGGTTTCCTTGCTGCCACGCAGGGCCGAGAAATTCGTGCCGGTGCCGGAGCCCCACTTGAACAGCATACCTTCCGTGCGGGTCAGGCCCATGATCGATTCCATGTTGTCTTGCACGGAATTGATAAAGCAGGCGGAGCACTGCGGCTTGGGCTGCACGCCCACGTTGAACCATACCGGGGAATTGAAAGACATCTTCTGCTCGACTAGCAGATGGGTGAGCTCGTCGCGGAAAGCCTCGCGCGATTCGGCGTCAGCGAAGTAGCCGCCCTCATCGCCCCAGCGGACGATGGTGTTGGCTACCCGACCGATCAGCTGGCGCACGGAGGTTTCGCGCTCGCGGCTACCCGGCTTGCCGTGGAAATATTTGCTGGTGACGATGTTGGTGGCGGTCTGCGACCAATTCTTGGGAACTTCGACATCTTCCTGGCGGAAGATGGTGACGCCCTTTTCGTTGCCGATCAGCGCGGTACGCTTTTCCCATTCGACGTTATCGAAGGGAGAAACCTTCCCGTCGGTGAAATAGCGCTCGAACACCAGTCCGGTATCTACTCCGGAAGTGTTCCCCGCACTCACCCCAGTTTGCAGCGCTTTGCCATTCAGTGCCGGCTTCACCGTCGCCATCCCATCCTCCGACTGGGTTCCCCCAGAAGGAGGTACCCATATAGTTTACTCCTCTGCTGCGGCAGAGGCGCTGGCCGATCCGTTTTTTGGCGGCGCAACTCGATCCGACTGGTTCGCGGGGTTACAAAGCAAAAAATTCGACCGCAACTAGCGGCCGAAGAAACCGAAAACCGATGCAAAACGCAACGCTCTGCCGCTGGCCGGTGATATCACGCAGCCTTCACAGCAGCGCTTCACGCTTCGCATGCGGGCGCGGGAAGGGTCGCGCTCGATTTTTTTGCTTAGAGCCCGGGCTGGTTTGGTGGCCCCGCGGACACGGGTAAACATCCTCGACTCGGTCCGCCTGGCGCTTCCACGTTCCCCCGAATCTGGATTCGCAGTATCGATCCATGTCAAAAAGGTGTCAAGGGGAAAACGCGACATGTGGGTTGATTTTTTGGTACGACACCTATTTGTAGTGGTGGTCTTGCGGGCGCAACTATTCTGTTTTGTTCCGCCTGCAGCAAAAACGTGGCGCGAAAATTATTTGTGGAAGGCATGAGGAAAAATTCTTTGCACGGATTGTCCCGTCCGGCTTTCGAAATCAAAATCTGATCTGTGAACTTTCGCGGAAATAGATTTGCAAACGCGAGAGAGCAATCGGTGAGCGCTTGGCGCGAGAAAAACGCATTCCGTATTTATGCATTCACGATTGCATCCGGTCAAAGCGGAGAGTAGCGAAGTCGATGAGTGATTGCAATGCTTCAACATACCTCGAGCAGGCAAATTCGCGCGTTTTCCAACGATTTCCCGCAGGATTTGCACGCGAACGCCGCCGCGTAAAGCGTGAGGGCTTCTTAATGAAGTACTTTCGTACTGTTTTTAGTGGGACCTCTGCGTTATTCCCATACGCACTTCGTGCCGATAGTCTTGTCGATTGAAGGACGCCGTCAGTTTTCGGCTGAGGGGAAGTGTTCTGTGCAAGTGGGCCGCTATCAAATTCTGGAAACCATCGGCACCGGCGCGAACAGCCGGGTGGTTCGCGGTTTTGATCCCATGATCAACCGCACCGTGGCTATTAAGTTGTTTTCTCCGTCGCTAGCGTCGGGCACCGGCCGCGACAAGTTCCTTAGCGAAGCGCGAGTTGTAGGCCAAATAACGCACGCGTCGATTATCGCGCTGCACGACATGGGCATTGAAGAGTCCACACGCACGCCGTACCTGGTGATGGAATATGTGGAAGGGCAGTCGCTGGAGCGCATTCTGGAGAAAGGCAGCGTGCCGTTTCCTCGGGCGTGTGCCTGGACGGCGGACATCGCCGTGGCCCTGAGCGTGGCGCACCGCAAGGGTGTAATCCACGGAGACGTAAAGCCGGCGAATATCCTGATCAATCAGGAAGGCCGCGTGAAGCTGACGGACTTCGGGATGGCGCGGCTGGCGAGCAACGATACGAAGGACACTCCCCTGCTGGGCACTCCAGCCTATTGGTGCCCGGAGCAAATTCTCGGCAAGCCGCAGGATTCGCGATCGGACATTTTTTCGTTAGGCGTCATTCTGTATGAAATGATCACCGGGACGCGCCCCTTCAACGCCGATTCGCTGCAGGGCATGTGCTCGCTGATCATGTCATCGACGCCGCTGCCGCCATCGCACTCGAATCCTTCGTTGCCAGCAGGGCTCAACGATCTGGTGTCCTCGTGTCTGGCGAAAGATCCAGCGCATCGGCGGAGTTCGGCGGAAGATCTAGCCGATGACCTTTATCCTTTTGCGCGGCGCAAGGTGGTGCCGCAAGCGGCCGCGCCAACGTCCTCGTCGTCCTTCCGCGACCGTGCGGCGAAACTGTTGCGCTCTGCGTAAGAGTTGAATTTCGCGAGGTCAAGCCAATTCGTTCGCAGCAGGCGCACAGGGACAGTACCGCTGCACGCGGGACGCTTGTAACCAACTGATACTACGGGCATTACCTTAGTACGAAAGATTAGACACATCCTGTACTCACGATCCATTCCGTTGGACACGTTGTAAGTAGATGATACGCACACGGTTACAAATATTGTGATGATGCAAACCACCACATCCAAGGAGCGCTACGAGATTCTGGGAACGCTGGGTTCTGGCGCGACCAGTCGCGTAGACAAAGCCCGCGATACCGTTCTCGGCCGTACGGTCGCGCTCAAGACGCTGGTGCATTCCTTTGGCGCGCCCGTGGAACAAAAGCAGTTCCTTCGCGAGGCGCAAATCGTCAGCCAGCTTTCCGATCCCGCGATCGTGAGCTTGTACGACGTGGGCATCGAAAACGGCAGCATCGCGTACCTGGTGATGGAATACGTCTCCGGGAAGACGCTGCAACAGGTGCTGGCCGGGGGTCCTGTTCCGGTGGCACGTGCATGCGCGTGGGCCGCCGATCTGGCCGGAGCATTGCGCGGTGCGCACCGCGCGGGTGTGCTTCACGGCGACATCAAGCCTGCAAACATCCTGGTTACCGAAGACGGAAAAGTGAAGCTGGGCGATTTCGGCATCGCGCGGTTCGCGACGCAGGTTTCGCGATCGGGGCAGTTGATGGGCACGCCTGCGTATTTGTCTCCCGAGCAAATTCTGGGGGAAACGCAGAGCACCAAGTCAGATTTGTTTTCGTTGGGAATTGTTCTGTATCAGATGGTGACGGGAGTCCCACCATTTGACGGCAGCTCGGTAAGCGCGGTGTGCGCGCAGATTCTTTCCGCCGAGCCGATTCCGCCTTCGCAGCGAAACCCGGCAGTGCCCGTGGGACTCGATCACGTGATTTTGCGATGTCTGGCGAAGAGCCCCGCGGACCGTTATCCCTCCGCCGACGCGTTTGCGTCATCGCTGTATCCATTTTCGCGAGGAACTTCGCCGCAACAAGCGGCAGCCGTAGTACCGGAATCGCTACGCACCCAGGTGATCAAGCGGACACAGAAAATCGTTGAAAAATCGTGGATCGCGCGTCCAACGAAACCACGCGATGCCTGGTTTGCCGCGGCCGCGGTCGCCTTGATTGCCGGTAGTGCGTGGGGATACCACGCCGCAACCACCCGGCTGCGCGTTCCCTCCGCCCCGATGACAGTGTTGGATATGCCGAAGGCTCCAAAGGATCTCACCCAGTATTCGCAAGCGTCCATATGGTATGTGGCCCCCGACGACCTGCAACAGGAAGCGGCCGATAAAAGTTCGCCGGTTGCAAAACCGCGAGTCGCGCGTGCGGCGCACTCACTCTCGCACAGCCAGCCGAGCCGCGCGATTCTGCCGGAAGCGAAGTCGGCAAGCATGACGTCGGGCGTTTCGGCTCCCGAGCTGCCAGCACCGGCTACCACGGCGCTGCTGCGAACCGTAGAACGCGCGCCATTGCGAATCGAGATTGAATCCACGGTGAAGGATGGGGCGCTGGCAATTTTCGCGGATCAAACGGTGGTGTACACCACCGAGCTGCGCGATGGGCATGCGGTACAGCTGGAGCGCACGCTGGCTGCAGGTCCACATCAGCTAAGAGTGGCGCTTTATCGGCCGGACAAAAGTCTGCAGGTGATGAAGGAAGGGCTGGGAGAAATCCGGATGGATTCAGCGAACTCCTTGAAGATCCATGTAGGCCTGAAGACGAAGATGCTGATGAAGCACGAACGTTCGTTGGATGTGACCTGGCCCAGTGCCATGCAACCTTCCGGCGGAGGCGCGGCCGCGCCCGCAGGCCTCTCAGCTTCCACAAAGTAAGATTGCACGCTGCGAAGTAGAAAAGAACTCACAGCAGACGTGCTGAAACTATGGAGATTAATCCTAGCGCGCCTGCCGTGCCCCGACACTCTGTGGCGGCCGGCGTCCTCACAATGTCAGCTTAAATCTGCGCGTAGCCGCCGTCGACGAACAGCTCGATGCCCGCTACGTAGCTGGCATCATCGGATGCCAGGAACACTACCGCGTTCGCAATTTCGTCGGGAGTGCCCATGCGGCCTAGCGGTACGCCGGCCTCAAAGCCCGCCTTTACCTTCTTGCGCACTTCAGGATCGGAGGCAAGCGTCTCAAATCCCGGCGTGTCAATCGGGCCTGGGCTCACTACGTTGACGCGGATCTTGCGATCTCTCAAGTCCAGCGTCCAGTTTCGGCGAAGGCGCGGATTGCCGCTTTCGTCGCGCTGTACACACTGAACGCCGGCGTCGCCTTGATCGATACAATCGATGCATTGAGGATCACTGAGCTGCCTGCCGGCATCAGCGGCAGCGCTTTTTGCGCCGTGAACAGCAGGCCTTTCACGTTGGCGTCGAAAATTTTGTCGTAGTGCTCTTCGGTGATGGATCCAAGCGGCGCAAATTCGCCGTTGCCCGCGTTCGCAAAAAGAATATCGACGCGTCCCTTCTCCTTCTTCACCGTTTCATACAGACGGTCGAGATCGCTGAGCTTGGCGACATCACCTTGCACGGCCGTCACGTTCTTGCCGATCGATTTCACCGCAGCATCGAGCTCCGGTTGGCGCCGTCCGGTAATGAATACGTATGCGCCTTCATCCACAAATCGCTTCGCGGTGGCCAAGCCGATGCCGCTGTTCCCACCGGTCACGACCGCAATCTTTCCTTCGAGTTTTCCCATGGCCGCGCTCCTGCTCTCCACGTTTTCCCCGCTCGTGCAATTCTTAGGTGCGACAGATCAGAAATGGTTACCGGAAGAAATATTAAAATTCGCCGACTCGCTGAGGACTTCAGATCCAGTCCTCAGCGAACGAAGCCGGACGCTTATACGTTGACGAACTACTAGCGCACGCCGCCGGAGACGAGCCACGTTTCCCCGGTGATCCAGGACGAATCGGGCGAAGCGAGGAACAATGCGGCGGGAGCAATGTCAGTCGGCTGGCCGATGCGGCCCAGCGGGCTGATGCCTTCGGCCCATTTTTGGAAGTCGCTGCCGATAATCCCGGCGGCATGCACACCTTCGGTTTCCACCATGCCGGGATTGATGGAGTTGACGCGGATTTTGCGAGGGCCGAGCTCCTTGGCCAAAACGCCGGTGACGGCATCGACCGCGCCTTTCGTGGCGGTATAGACAACGCTGTTGGGAGGCGTAAGGCTGGTAACCGCGGAACCGATGTTAATGATGCTGCCGCCCTCCGGGCCAATCAGCTTCGCCGCTTCCTTGGTGCTCAGAATCAGCCCAAGAACGTTGGTGTCAAAGTGCTTGCGGAAATTCTCTTCGGTTACATTTTCGAGCGGCTGCAAATCGTATATGCCCGCGTTGTTCACCAGAATGTCCAGCTTACCGTAGGCCTTCTTGGTTTCTGCGAACAGGCGATCTACGTCGACGGGCTTTGAGACGTTGGCCTGCACGGCGACGGCTTTGCCGCCCGCGCTGGTGATTTCTGACACCACGCGATCGGCGTCTTTCTTGCTCGATGCGTAATTCACCACCACCGAGGCGCCTTCCGCCGCGAACTGCTTGGCGATCGAAGCGCCGATGCCTTTGGATGCGCCTGTTACCACTGCGACTTTGCCTTCCAGTTTCTTTGCCATAGTCGTGTCTCCCGACCGGCGCCTATCTGGCGCCCTGAAGTTTCGTAGCCGCCCTAATAGATGTGGTGGACCGAGATCGGTTGCATGATTTTTTACCGATCGGTATAGAATTGACATCTAAGGGCTTAGAGCATCTAAAGATGAGGCTATTCAGTGAAACGCGGGAGCAAATCGATGGCCAATCTAGGCCGGCCACGTTCCTTCGACAAACAGAAAGCGCTGGACGCCGCGCTGCAAGTTTTTTGGCGCAAGGGCTACGAAGGCGCATCGCTTGCCGAACTGACTTCCGCCATGGGCATCGAGAAACCCAGCATGTATGCGGCCTTCGGCGACAAAGAGCACTTGTTTCGCCAAGTCCTCGAGTATTACGAGCGCAAGCATGCGGCCCACATGCACGCCGCGCTGATGGAGCCCACCGCGCGCCGTGTGGTGGAAAAATTGCTGCGTGAATCGGCGGACGCAGGGGCAAATCCGAAAACGCCGCGCGGATGCTTGTTCGTGCAAGGCGCTCTGGCGTGCAGCGGCCAGGCTGATTGTGTACGCACGGAACTGATCTCACGCCGCGCGGCGGGAGAAGCGGCGCTGCGAAAGCGCCTGCAGCGAGCTCGTAAGGAACGCGACTTGCCGAAGACAAGCGATCCTGCAGGATTGGCGCGTTACATCATGGCCGTGCTGCACGGAATGTCGGTGCGCTCTTCCGCCGGCGCGACTCGCAGAGAGCTGCGCGGCATCGCGGAGACCGCGCTGCGAGGATTGCAGAAGGAAATTGGAGGGCAGTGAAGTACTTGCCGAAGCTTGCTGGTAGTGCGAGCTGAGATCTTTCGGCTACCCTCGCTGGCTAGCCTCAGGATGACAGGTTTGCGTTTCGGATGATGGATGGCGATTCAAGATGAGTGGAACGGATCGGGTTGCGGCGTGGTCGGCGCTGGATCCGGTGTGGAGATGTCGAGGTTGACGACGACAGGCTCCTGGCCGCTGCGCACGACTACCGCTTCCACCGGCTCGTCGCTGCGGGCGTTTAATTCCTGGTGCGGCACGTATGGCGGCACATAAACGAAATCGCCTGGTCCTGCCTCGTCTACGAATTCCAGGCGTTCGCCCCAGCGAAATTTCGCGCGACCTTTTACGACATAGATGACCGTTTCAAGTTCGCCGTGATGATGCGGACCGGTTTTGGCGTCGGGCTGGACCACCACAGTGCCCGCCCAAAGTTTTTGCGCGCCGACTTTCGCGTGAGAGATGGCTTCCGCTCGAGTCATGCCCGGCGTCTGCGGAGTGTTGGTGTCCAGCTGCCCGGCGCGCACGATGCGCAGCCCGTGATTTTTCCAATCGGTAGGCATGGGTACCACGGGCACTCCGTTTCTTCAGCGGTGTCCAGGTATTTTACACGCGCGATGTGCGTACCGTAAGCACGCGACGCTAAGGAGTTCCCCGTCTTGGGGTGTGCGGAAGCTGTAGAACGAGAATGCGCGCGCCTCCCTCGTTCCTCAGAGCAAGCGGAAGATGACCGCTACATGGTGGGGAGAAGTAGCATGCATCAAATGCATCGTAATTCGGTGTGCGTGTGACCAGAGTCGATGTTCAGAGGAGATTTTTGCGTTTGTAGAGGGTGAAGCCGGCGGAGGTGAGCTTGATCAGCTCTCGTTGCAGCGCGGGGTCTGGGGCTTCGGTGAAGTTGAAGCAGGATTTGCCTTCCATGTGTTTTTTGAGTTTGGGAGAGACGCGATTCCGGAGAGTGGCGTCCCAATAGAGCGGCATGAGATGGAATCCTACGTGGGTGCGGCCAGAAATCACGGCTCCAAAAAATAGCGGACGCCCTTTGTAGCTATGCGAGCGGGTCTCCAGGTAATAACGGCCGCGCGTGTCAGCGGTGATGTGCAAATGCTTCTCGTGCGGCAGGAAGATATGCTTCAAGGCGAAGAACGCGTTGGCAAAATTGTCCGCGCGGTCCGATGCGGTGGGCGCCGCAACGGATGATCCCAATTTAGTTTTCATTGCGCTTTCTCTTGGGGACAGCAATTGAGGAGAGTATATGCGGGGAGTTGAGGCGTGTAAAAGGATGGTCCGCTGCGGATACGTGCAGAGAAGGGTACTGCTTATGGGCCGACGCACTTTTGCACGCCGGATCAATGGACGACGTCAGCGTTCGGGCGCATTGCTTCAGAGTAATCCTGCGAGCGGTGAGATCCGATCAGAGAAGACGCGTTGGCGAGTTGTTGGCTGTTCCTCCGATGAGAGAGCCCGAGAGATGATGCCAACTGCGATGCGGGCGCGGAAAACATCTCAGTTTGACGCGCATCGACACTGGTCTCTTTCGAGAACGGCGCACAATCGTGCGCCAATTTGGCAGCTGAGTGGATGACCGGTTTTGCTACAAGCTGTCCCATAATCGGTCGCTTTTAGATGAGGTTTTGAGCCGATTTGTTTTGGCTATGTCTTTTAGATTGTGCCGGATAGTACCGCTTATGAGGTGGCGCTTGGCCTGCGATTCAGGTGGGCGAGATGAGCGCCGCACCTCTGACATTCACGGGATTGGGCTTCTCGGAACTGAACGGTATGCCGCGCCGCAAAGAGGGTTTGCTGGCGCAGGCGCGTCAGGGAAACCGCGAAGCGTTTGCGGAGATGGTGTCGCCGCATATGCCCACGGTTTATCAACGGGCGCGGCGGCTGACCGGGAATGCGGCCGACGCGGAGGATGTAAGCCAGGAAGCTTTGTTGAAGGCGTGGTCGCGATTGGGGCAGTTCTCCGGCACGCAAGACGAGAACTCAGACGATTTCCGGGCGTGGCTGGGACGCATCGCCGGGAACACTTCCATTGATGTGCTGCGGCAGCGGCGTGACGGGAAAATATTATCGTTGGATGAACGGCGCAGCGGTTCGGAGGACGAGAGCTGGGGGAGTGCGATTCCAGCGCGCGACGACAATCCGGAACAAAAGTATGCGAGGCGAGAAGTCAGCCGAAAGCTAGCGAACGCGATTGCGAAGCTGCCCGGCGATTTGCGGCAAGCGTGCCTGCTGCGGGACGTAATGCAGTATTCGACCCAGGAAGTGGCGGAGCGCTTGGGAATTTCGGTGGTCGCGGTGCGACTGCGATTGTTCCGCGCGCATCGGCGTTTGCGTGAAAAGCTGCAAGATGGTTCGCGGGTCAGGGCAGAGCGGACGAGTTATAGTGCGAATCATGATCACGGGACACGGCAACGCGTCACGGAAGAGGGATGCGAGGATTTCCTGCCATTGAATGCCGCCGAATTCGCCTGCGGCGATTAAGGTGGTTTCCGCGAGGACCCAGTGCGAATGCTGCGGACCTGAAACATTCAAAGAACCAAACCATCCGAATCGCCCGCGCGAGGGGCCGAGTCAAAAATAGGGCTCATTCTTCTTCTTTGCCGGCGACTACTTGGGCGTGGCCGAGGAATGCTACCAGCGAAACTCCCCCGATAATGTTGCCGAAGAGAGTGGGCAGGAAGAAGTGCGCGAAGTAGCTGCCATAGGATTCCTGTCCTGTGGCCACCAGGAATAAAACCTTCGTTGAGCCGGCGATGATGTGTTTGAACCCCCCCAAGCCGATCAGGTAGGTGAGGATAATAATAATGCTGACGCGGGCGGACTCCGCGGCGGGCAGCAGCCAAACCATGAGCGCGATCAGCCAGCCGGCAAAGATGGCGCGCATCAGAACAATCGAGAAACTGCCAGAAGGCTCCTGACTGACATACGAGAGCATTTGCTGAATGTGCGGATCGAAGATGCCGAGCCGGCCTACGCACAGGGCGAACAGATATGTCCCGAACAGGTTGGTAAGAAGCACGATGGTCCAAAGCCGCAAGAGGCTGACGGCGGTCGCCAGATTCTTGCGGAGGAGAAGCGGCAGTACGACGGTAAGCGTGTTTTCGGTGAAGAGCTGCTGGCGGCCGAGGATAACGATCAAGAAGCCTACGCTGTAGCCCAATTTCGATATCAGAGGACGCCAAGGACGATCGGGGAGGTAGGCAGCGAGCAAGGCTTCGGCAATGAGCGAGAAACCCATGGACAGGCCGGCAGCGAGGCCGGACCACGCCAAGGCGGAGGAGGAGCGCTTGAGTTCGTCTTCGCCTTCGCGGCGGATGGCCTCGTAGACGACATTCGCACCGATGGCGGTGCGCTCGACGACCTGTTTTTTTTCGATGCGGCTGGTGATCTGCGGAGCGGGAGCGTCGTGCTCGTCGTCGTCGGGCTTTTTGGGGGAGATCTGAGGTGCGGCCATAAAGTGGGAGTGGAGAAGCAAGGATGGAGGTGGAACGGCGACGACGCCATCCACAACAATGTGTAGGACTTAGCGGCCCAGCCTGTACGAAGGGACAGTATGTTTCGGCGCAAACGTCGCAAAGACGGCCGATGCGCGAGGCAGTTTAACGTTGACACGTTTTAAACCTGGTGCTACAAACCGTGGGAACGTGCCCTTTGGTGGTGAGTCCCAAACCGCAGCGCGGAACACGTGAAGCGAGTGGGTTTAGCAA
This sequence comes from uncultured Acidobacteriota bacterium, assembly GCA_963788725.1. Taxonomy (GTDB): domain Bacteria; phylum Acidobacteriota; class Terriglobia; order Acidiferrales; family UBA7541; genus Acidiferrum. Next base: position 219,503 of record CAWBHT010000003.1, read on the forward strand.
GCCTGCCTGGCAGGGCAGGCTGCATCGCCTCTTAAGGGCCTAGCAGCACCCCATCCACCCCGGGAGGCAAAGTTTCTTTTGCCTCCCTTTTTGTTTTTCCTCGAGTTGTTCTGATGCTGAACAATAAAACGAACCTTGGCGTGGGCAGCTGGTTGCTGACATGGGGCGCAGCGTGCTGCGCCCCTACGGACCGGCGGCGCGGGGACCTCGGTGGCGGGCGCAGCAGTTGGTTGGGACACTTTGTGGTCGGATATGATGGCTTCTGTTCGACGACGGCCTTGGTTGCATTTGACACCCGGCAAAGGCAGGAGTGCCTGTGCTACTAGCACGGGCGCGCATCGTGCTTCGCTCAAAATCGTTCTGTTTCGATGGAGGGTTAGTTGGGATCTTCTGGGGCTCCGCGTGAGGCGCTGCTGGAATTGAATCGCGTGACGGTCATGCGCGGCGAGCGCGCGGCCTTGCACGACGTTTCATTGCGGATCGAGGCGGGGGAGCACGTTTGCATCCTGGGGCCGAACGGATGTGGGAAGTCGACGCTGATCAAGACGATTACGCGGGAATGCTATCCGCTTGCGCAAGAGGGCTCGTCGATTTCGATTCTGGGGCAGGAGCGGTGGAATATTTTTGAGTTGCGATCGCTGCTGGGGATTGTTTCGCCCGATTTGCTTTCGTCATGCACTACGGATGCGACGGGGCGCGACGTGGTGCTGTCCGGATTTTTCAGCAGCACACGGATCTTTCCGCATCATGAGACGAAGGCGGAGTTGCTGGCCCGGAGCAATGCAGCGCTACAGAGACTGGGAATTGCGCATTTGGCCGATCGCTCGGTGGCTCATATGTCGTCGGGAGAGGCGAAGCGCACGTTGATTGCGCGGGCGCTGGTACACGAGCCGCAGACATTGCTATTTGATGAGCCGAGCAATGCGCTGGATATCGCGGCGCAGGTGCGACTACGGGAGACGATGCGAGAGTTGGCGCAATCTGGATTGGGGATTTTGCTGGTGACGCATCACGTCTCGGAAATTATTCCGGAAATCGAGCGAGTAGTGTTTTTGCGTGAAGGAAGAATTGTCGGGGATGGAGCCAAGGAAGAGATTCTGAATTCGGCGGCGTTGAGCGAACTGTTTGGTGTGAGCGTGAATGTGTCACGGCACGATGGGTATTTTCATTTGTGGTGAGGTGGCGAAGCATTACGTTTTACGAGTTCCTAGAATGCGTGCTTTGGCACGCAAACACAGAGAGCAGGAAAAACGCAGCGGGCAATACGCCGTGCTCGTCGTTTTGTTTTGGGTGGCGGTTGGTCTAAACCCTCAGGCCTGAAGGCCTGAGCTACAGTTGGCTTGACGAGCCTGAGCACACGTCAGTCCCTAAACCCTTCTTGGGCAATGCTGCTGATTTTATCGTTTTACGGGATCGGGTTTGGGGCGACTGGCGGAAAAACTGCGGGCTTCGGGATGCTTGGGTGTCCAGTCTTCGGGTGGAAAAGCGACACGCCAAAAATTGGGAACCGCGGACGTGAACTCCAGGCCAATTTCGGCTTTGCCGGCTCGAACGGGGCCGAGAAACGCGACGTGGCAGTCCTGATCTTCCTGCGTGCGCTTGTGCTGCAAATTGAGCTTGGCGCCGCTGGTGAAACGAGCGGCGAGGAGTACGAGCGCGCCGTGAGCGTTGATGGCCAGTGTTTCGGTTTCTTCGTCGATGGCTTTACCTTGAGCGTCGGTGCCGCGAATGCGAACCGGAACTTGCATCAGAACGCGTTGACTACGCCGGCGGGCGCCGGCACCTACCGATGTGTTTGGAGTGTTGCCCATACAGCCTCTCTGATTTCCACTATACGCGGTGAGTGGGGTGTGTCGAGCGAGTCGGGGAAGGCTTGTTCGGGAAGGTAATCAACATGCGCGTGAGCACACAGCATGGTGGATTGGCAGCGATGCACCGAAGGCTATAGCCACAGGGGCGGGCGAGCACAGGTTGAAGCCTATGCCACAAGGCGCGCAATCAGGGACGCTGGTCGATGGGGACGTAGTGGCGCGTGTCGTGGCCGAGGTAGATCTGGCGCGGGCGCGCGATTTTCTGTTCGGGGTCGAGGAGCATTTCTTCCCACTGTGCGATCCAGCCGGAAGTGCGCGGGATGGCGAACAAAACCGGAAACATGGTGGAGGGGAAGCCCATCGATTGATAGATGAGGCCGGTGTAGAAGTCCACGTTCGGGTAGAGCTTGCGCTTTACGAAGTAGTCGTCTTCGAGGGCGATGCGCTCGCACTCCAGGGCGATTTCGAGCAGCGGATTTTTACCCATCAGATCGAACACGTCGTAAGCGACCTTCTTGATGATGCGGGCGCGCGGATCGTAATTTTTGTAAACGCGATGACCGAAGCCCATGAGCTTCGTTTCGCCGGCTTTCACGCGCTTGATGAAGTCAGGAACTTTCTGAACCGAGCCGATTTCCAACAACATGCGGACAACTTCTTCATTGGCGCCGCCGTGTAGTGGGCCGTAGAGAGCGGCAATCGCCGCCGCGGTGGCGGAGTACGGATCAACGTGCGAACTGCCGACGCCGCGAATGGTGTTCGCGGAGCAATTCTGTTCGTGGTCGGCGTGAAGGATGAAGAGAACGTCAAGGGCGTGCTCGAGCGTGGGATTCGCGCGATAGCGAGTCTCGGTGGTGCGGAAGAGCATGTTCAGGAAATTGCCGGGGTAGCTGAGATCGTTGTCAGGGTAGACGAACGGCATGCCGAGCGAGTGGCGGTAGGAGAAAGCAGCGATTGTCGGCATTTTGCCGATCAGACGATAGCGACTGCTTTTTGCGGGACTCGGCGTTAAAGATGTCTTTCGAGTCGTGATAGTAGGTGGAGAGCGCGGCGATGGTGGAAATCAGCATGCCCATGGGATGGGCGTCATAGTGAAAGCCGTCGAGAAATTTCTTGATGCTCTCGTGGATGAAGGTGTGATGCGTGATGTGGTAGGTCCAGGTCTTGAGCTGGTCGGCGGTGGGGAGCTCACCGTTGAGGAGGAGGTAGGCGGTTTCGAGATAAGTGCTTTTTTCGGCGAGATCTTCAATGGGATAGCCGCGATAGCGCAGGATGCCGGCGTCGCCATCGATGTAAGTGACTTTGCTGATGCAAGATGCGGTGTTGTTGAAGGCCGGATCGTAACTCATCATGCCGAAATCGGTGGGATCGACCTTGATCTGGCGGAGGTCGGCGGCACGGATGGTGTCGTGAGTGATGGGCAATTCGTAGGTCTTGCCGGTGCGATTGTCGGTGACGGTGAGCGACTGGCGCGACGCAGAGGGGGCGTCGGACTTTTTCGCTTGCGCGGCGGCGGAAGTGGCGGATTCCATAAGCGGTCCCTTAGGCAAGTCGGGCGGCGGGAGGCGGCTTGCTAAATAACTCTACACCAAAGGCAGTGGGCGGGAAATGGGCGAAGGGCCGTACGAGATTGTAGTGAGGAGTGCCGTTGATCGGAGACGCGGAGAAGCCAGAAACCGACTGGAGATGGGGTTTGGACGCCGGAGCCAGGGGAATTGTCCGTGTAAAGCCCGTGCCGGGCCCATTTAATCCGCCTCTTGACAATAGTCGTGATAACGAGTATTATCGTGTCGTTCGAAATTGAGAGACTCGGAGGTGGGGCAATGATTGATATTCGAAAAAGTGACGAACGCGGGCATGCGGATCACGGCTGGCTGGATACGCGGTTCACATTTTCGTTCGCGGATTACTTTGATCCGAAGCATGTGCACTTTCGCACGCTGCGGGTAATGAATGACGATCGCGTGGCGGGCGGCGGTGGATTTCCGATGCATCCGCATGCGGACATGGAGATCGTGACCTATGTGCTGGAAGGCGCTTTGCAGCACAAGGACAGCATGGGGAATGGCTCGGTGATTAAGCCGGGGGATATTCAATATATGAGCGCGGGGACCGGAGTGACGCACAGCGAGTTCAATGCGTCGAAAACCGAGCCGGTGCACCTGTATCAGATCTGGATGTTCCCGGAGAAGAAGGGGCAGAAGCCGGTCTACGATCAGAAGAATTTTTCCGAGGGGGAGAAGCGCGGGAAGTTGCGGCTGATTGCTTCGCCGGACGGGCGTGAAGGGTCGGTGAAGATCCGGCAGGACAACGAGCTGTATGCGACCGTGCTGGGTGAAGGCGAGTCTGTGAAGCACACGCTGAAGCCGGAGCGGCACGCGTACGTGCAGGTGGCTCGTGGGAGCGTGAAGCTGAATGGCACGGAGCTGGAGACTGGCGATGGTGCGGCGATCACCGCGGAGAAGACGGTGGAGTTGACGGGAGTTAAGAATGCCGAGGTGCTGTTATTTGATTTGAAGTAAGCGCCGGCGATTGGCGTTCAATGATAAAAGGGCAAGGCGGCTCGCCGCTTTGCCCTTTTTGTTTTGGTGTGAATTCGTACGTCCGGCTCGGTGCGTGCCGTCGAGGTAACGCTGACTGTGGCACAGGCCTTCGTGCCTCAGGTTGAACAAGAGTGCCTGTGCTACTTAGCCGTTGGCGCGCTCGAATTCGCGCATGAATTGCGTGAGCGCTTGGACGGCTTCGAGAGTTACGGCGTTGTAGAGGGAGGCGCGCATGCCTCCTACCGAGCGGTGGCCGGGAGTGCCGACGATTCCGGCGGCTTCGGCTTCTTTCGCGAATTTCTTTTCTTTGGCTTCGTCTCCCGCGGCTACGCGGAAGACTACGTTCATACGCGAGCGCGAGGATTTCTCGACCGGACAGACGTAGTAGCCGTTGCTGTTGTCGATGGCGTCGTACAGGAGCTTGGCTTTGGCTTCGTTGCGCTTTTCGATGCCGGTGATGCCGCCTTCGGCGGTGATCCAATCCATGACCAGTCCGATGATGTAGATCGCGAAGGTGGGCGGCGTGTGGTAGAGGGATTTTTCCTTGATGTGCGTGCGGTATTGGAGAAGCGTTGGGAGATTTTTGTCAGCGCGCTCGGCAAGATCCTTGCGGACGATGACGACAGTGGCGCCGCTGGGACCGAGATTTTTCTGAGCGCCGGCGAAGATGAGGCCGAATTTCTTCACGTCCGTGGGGCGAGAGGCGATGTCGGAAGACATGTCGGCAACGAGCGGGGCGCCATTGGTTTCCGGAATGATGTGATATTGCGTGCCCTCGATGGTGTTGTTGGTGCACATGTGAACGTAAGAGGATTCGGGCGAGAGCTTGATTTCGTTCTGTGCGGGAACACGCGTGAATTTTTGCGGTTCGGTGGTGGCTGCGACATTGTGCAAGATGCCTTTTTTGAGTTCGCCGAGTGCTTTTTGCGTCCAGGCACCGGTGTGGAGCAGGTCGACGGGCTTGCCGGGAAGGCAGAGGTTCATCGGGACCATGGTGAACTGCATGCTGCCGCCGCCTTGCAGGAAGAGGACGGCGTAGTCGTCAGGGATGGCGAGATGCTTGCGGAGTCCGGCTTCAGCGGCGGCGTTGATGCTTTCAAATTCGGGCGAGCGGTGGGACATTTCCATGACGGACATGCCAGTGCCGTGCCAGTCGAGGAGTTCCTCGCGAATGCGCTCGAGGACGGAAAGCGGAAGCGCCGCGGGTCCTGCGTTGAAGTTGAAGGCGCGTTTAATGGCGTGTTGTGCGGTGGTGCTCACGGTGGAGTGATCCTCTCTGTTTGTAGTGGTCGGCGGCGCGTTGAGGCATGTCACCGCTTTGTGTCTGGCAGATCAGAATAACAGAATCGCAAACCGGAGCCGACGCGGGAAGGGAGGTTAATCTTTGACAGGGCGTTCGATCATTCCAAACTTCTTCGGATCAAAATCTTCCGGGAACACAGTCTTTGCGTCGTACTCTGCACCGTCCAGCTTGGCAAATTTCAATGAACCTGCATCGAGGATTGCTCCCTGTAGGCTGGTCGAGCCGCCCAAATTGTCTCTGCCAAGATTCGCGTTTCGTAAATTGGCGTTAATTAGAATTGCTCCCTTAAGGTCGACCCCTTGCAGTTGAGCCCCCTCTAGGTCAGCGCCACTGAGGTCTGCGAGAAAGAAATTTGACCAATAGAGATCCGTCGAGCGCAAATTTGCGCTCTGTAGGTTTGCGCCATCGAAATGTGCGCCCTCCAACTTCATAGATTCGAGTACGGCCTCACGGAGATCGAGTTCTTCAGTATTTAGGTGAAGGTCACCATCGAAAAGCAGGTCGCCTCGTTTGTTCCTAATCTGCATGTGAGCTATTCGCGAGTGCGAACTCGACGCGGCGGCGCATGGGGTCGATGCGTTCGGCGCGGACGCGGACGCGATCGCCGTGTTGCCAGATGCGCTCGCGCTGTGATTTACCGGTACTGCTGCGCTGCGCTCCGCGTCCTTTGCCGGGGCGCCGGTCGTCTGTGCGGCCGGACATGGCAACAATCGCGTGATCTTTTTCGCGATAGACGCAGCGGGCGCCCGTCGCCTCTTCGAGCGCGTTGATAGGCAGCAGGCCTTCCACGAATACTTCGAAGAGTTCGACGAAGCAGCCGAACTTCTGCACCGAGATGATCAGGCCGTCGTACTCCTCGCCTAAATGTTCTTCCATAAATTGCGCGGTTTTCCAGTCGATGAGTTCACGCTCGGCTCCGGCGGCGCGGCGCTCGGCTTCGGAGGTCTCGACGGCCATTTCTTCGAGCTGCTTTTGCGAATAGACGAAGGCTTCGGCGTTGGGTATCGGCTTTGGAGAGGCCGGAGCAGATTCTTTGAGATGATCGAGCGCCCATTTGAGCGCGCGATGGACGATGAGATCGGGATAGCGGCGGATCGGCGAAGTGAAGTGGGCGTACTCGTCGAAGCCGAGCGCGAAGTGCCCGAGCGAATCGGCAGCGTAGCGCGCCTGTTTGAGAGACCTCAGCATTAAGTAAGAAATGATGCGCTCTTCAGGTTTGCCCACGAGCTTTCGAACGAGGCGCTGATAATGTTGCGGCGTGATGCGCAAGTCCTCTGATGCAGCCCGGCAGAGCGACGCGCATGTTACGTTCGCGGCCATGGCCGTAGGAATCGGCGCGGCCTGCTTTTGCGGGAGCGGGGACGCGGCCATGGCGGACGGCGAGTTCGCGCTGATGCAATCCTTCGACGCCGAGCGAATAGCCGAAAGCGCGCGCGAGTTCTTCGAACTCCAAGACTTTGCGCGCATCGGGCTTTTCGTGCACGCGGTGCAGCGCGGGAATCGCGCGGCTCAACAGATAATGCGCGACACAGCGATTGGCCGCGAGCATGAATTCTTCGATCAGACGGTGAGCGATGTTGCGCTCACTGCGCACGATATTGATCATTTTCTGCTGGGCGTCAAATTCGATGACGCGCTCGGGCAGATCGAAATCGATGGAGCCGTGCTGATTGCGGCGGGCATTGAGGAGCAGCGCGAGTTCCTTCATGTCGCGGAAATGATGAGCTAGCGTCGCGTACTGCGCGGTCATTTCCGCATCGCCATCGAGCACTTTGTTGACGTTGGTGTAGGTCATGCGCTCGGCAGAGCGAATGATCCCCGGAGTCATGCGCGCGCTGCGGATGTTGCCGACGGCATCGAGTTCCATGAGCGCGCTCATGACCAGGCGATCTTCACGGGGCTTGAGCGAGCACATGCCGTTGGAGAGCGCTTCGGGAAGCATGGGCACGGCGCGATCGGGAAAATAGACGGAAGTGCCGCGAAGGCGAGCTTCGCGATCGAGTGGCATGGCGGTGCGCACGTAATGCGCGACGTCCGCGATGTGCACCTGCAGTTGCCACCCGCCGTCGGGGCGTCGCTCGACGTAGACGGCGTCGTCGAAATCGCGTGCGGTTTCGCCGTCGATGGTGACGATGGGCAGATGGCGAAAATCTTCGCGGCCCTGGCGGTCGACATCCTGCAATGCCTGCGCCAGGCGCTCGGCTTCGGCGGTGACGTCTTCTGGAAATACATGCGGGAGCTGGTGCTTGCGAATGATGATCTCGGTGTCGACGCCGATTTCGCCGGGACGCCCGAGAATTTCGATGACACGTCCACCTGGAGGCAGGCCGCCTTTGGGGAAGCGCAGCAGCTGAACGTTGACGACGGCGCCGTCGAGTTCGTCAAGATGCGGGATGCGGCGGCCGCGCGGGTTGCGCTCTTCGGCGTCACTTAAGCCAAGTTTCCGGGCGAGACCGGGAGTGAGTTCCTGGCCGGGCGGAATTTCGATGTGATGCTGCATGCGAGCATCGTAGGGCACGACATAGTTGGCTCGCGAACCCGAAGCGTAGTGGAAGAGACCCACTACCGTGGGTTGCGCGCGATTGAGCACGCGGAGAATCCGGCCTTCCGCGCGCGCGCCGCTGGAGCGCGGGAGAATTTTCACCGCAACGTGATCGCCGTGCATGGCGTCTTCGATTGCGTCACGCGGAATGAAGATGTCGCCGTCGAATTGCGGCGCCGGTGTGTCGAGGACGACGAAGCCATAGCCATCATGGTGAAGGACCAGGCGTCCGGTGGCCTGGTCGCGGGAGAGTGAGGGCTGATTTGCAGGCGGCCGAGATTGATTAATAGCGGAGGCCGATGAGGGATCTGCGGCCGCGCGATCCTGCGAATCGCGCCTGCTCTGTTCCTTGAAGGGGCGGCGGTCAGCGTCGCCCTTGCGTCCACCCAGATGGTAGCGGCCGCCGGGGATTTCAGTGATCGCGCCGCGTTTTTTGAGCTTGGAGAGCATTTTGTAAAGGGGACGGCGGTCGGACTTGCGCAGGTGCAAGCCGGAAATGATCTCGTCGGCCGAGGAAGCGGCATTCCTAACTTGCAGAAAACGCAGGATGTTATCAGGACTCAGGTTAGAGGGGCGAGACATAAAGGCTTCAGGCCGCCTGGCGCAGCCTGGCGGGAGACGCGAATTTTACTGAATTTCTTTGCTCCACGTGAAACCTTTTTTCGTTTTCAGGGGTTTCATAGGCAGGCCAACACACGACCGGCTGGCCGCCCTCCGTCAGGCTAGCCGGACTTTCCCCGAAAGGGGAACCAGGGAGGCGGGAAGACCTGGCCCGCCTCCCACATTTTGGTTCAAGCTTCCGTTGATTTTCCGGTTGAGGATTCACCGTACATCGCTCGTCTTTGACAGCACTTCACTCCTCCAAATAAATCGGACGCAGCTGCTTGCGATTAGAAGCATGGCATGCACGTTTTAGCGGCTGCGTTGCAGAGCCTGCAGGGCTGTGAAGGCATCGCGCAGGGCTTGACGATCGAGGGGCGACGCGGTTGAGTCGGTGTTCAGTTCCCGCGTTTGTCTCTGCACCGCCGCAAGCGCCACCTCAATACGCTGGTTTAATTTGGCTTGGTCCAGCTCCAGCAACGCGGCAAGATACGGCTCGCGCCAATCGGTGATCGGGCTCCACGACGCGGCGTGGCAACCGTCGGCGAAAATAAAAGATTGATAGTGAATGGGGACGGGAGACCCGTTTTTGTGCCGGAGAACGAACTCTCCGTCATCCGCACCGAGCCGAACAAACTGCTCGAAGCGTTTAGCAACGTCGGCGCTGTAGCTGACATCGTCGATTCTCATTCGCAAAAGCTCCGCACGCGAGTATCCGAGGAGCAAGCAAACGGCTTCGGAGCAATCGGTGTATCGCCGGTCGGGGTCGGCGAAGACTACATATTCGGCGCCTTGCAGTTCGGGATGCGCGTGGCTCAGCATTTGGAAAGAATTGAACTTCTTACCAGAGAATCCGCTGGGTTTCCATACGATTCGTTTCGTAGAGCGCAGGTCACCCGCGGAACAATGCTGTCGGGAAGGATTATGGAGGGGCACAGGCTTGCCGCGTGCGCCGTGGTGCGGATATTATCGAACTCCTTCGACCCTTGCGTGAGGGTTGTTGCGAAACATTGTCAGATTGCCGAGACGCCGCGCTGGGAGCAAATGATATGAAATACCTTGGAATTATATTGCTGTTGCTGGTGGCGCAAACCGCTGTTGCGCAAGATTGGGCACGCACTCAACTGCAGAAATCGCCGCGTCACCAGGAATGGGTGACGGTGAAGCATGACGGGCGCTCGGTGGAGACTTTTGTGGTGTACCCGGAGTCGAAGGACAAGCGACCGGTGGTATTGGTGATTCACGAAATTTTCGGAATGACGGACTGGGTCCAGGATTTGGCGGACCAGGTCGCGGCGGCGGGCTACATTGCAGTGGCGCCGGATCTGCTTTCGGGGATGGGCCCGAGCGGAGGACGCAGCTCGTCTTTTCCGGAAGGCAAGACCATGGAGGCGGTAAGCCATTTGAATGCGGATCAAGTGACCGCCGATCTGAACGCTGCTGCGGACTATGGATTGAAACTGCCGGCGTCGAACGGAAAGCTGTTTGTCGCGGGATTTTGCTGGGGCGGAGGTCAGACGTTCCGCTTTGCTACGAACCGGGGAGATTTGTCGGCAGCCTTTGTGTTTTACGGCCCGCCGCCAGATAAGGATGCGATGGCGCGAATCAAGGCACCGGTATACGGATTTTACGCCGGTGATGATGCACGCATCGGCGCGACAGTGCCGGGAGCGATTGAGCAGATGAAGGCCGCGAGGAAAACGTACGAGCCGGTCACCTATGATGGCGCTGGGCACGGCTTCATGCGCGCCGGCGAGGCTCCGGACGCGAACGAAGCGAACAAAAAAGCGCGCACGGAAGCTTGGGAACGCTGGAAAACGCTGCTGGCAAAGTCGAACTAACGCGAACCCGCGACCCTGATCGCGAAGCACCGGTGAATTCGTGGCGAAACTCTTTGCAGGGACCTCTGGATGGGCGTACCCCAGTTGGAAGCCGGCCTTTTATCCGGCGAAGCTGCCTTCCGCAAAATTTCTTGGGCACTACGCGGAGCGGCTGAACACCGTTGAGGTGAATTACACGTTCCGCCGGTTCCCGACCGAAAAGTTGCTGCGTGGGTGGATTGCTGCCACTCCGGCCGGATTCCAGTTCGCGGTGAAAGCGAATCAGAAGATTACGCACATCAGCCGATTGAAGAATGTGGCTGATTTCACGTCTGACTTTTTGAGGGCACTGGAGCCGCTGGCCACTGAGAAAAAACTCGGGCCGGTTTTATTTCAGCTGCCGCCCTATCTCAAGGCGGATGTAACGCTGCTAAAGGATTTCCTAGGCACGATCCCAAGTCATGTGCGCTCGGCATTCGAGTTCCGGCACGTCTCGTGGTTCAGCGATGAGATTTACGCGCTCATGCGGGAAGCGAATGTCGCATTGTGCAACGCCGAGAGCGAAAAATTGGAGACACCGAACTTGCAGACCGCGGACTTCGCGTATCTGCGTCTTCGCAAAGAGGAATATTCCGCCGCCGAACAAACGGCTATCGCCCACACGGTTTCTGGTCTGGCGCGAAATGGCGATGCATACGTTTACTTCAAGCATGAGGAAACGCCCGACGGCGCGTTGAATGCGGTGAAGTTGCTCGCGGCGGCACAAGCTTCCTGATTAGCGACCTCCGAAGATACTCTCGCTTCCCGGCGGCCTTCCGGCTTGACGGCGTCGCGGTGCTGCGCCACACTGCGCGCACATCGGTGAGGTGACGCATGCCCCGGAATATCGATCGCACAGCTTCCTTGCGGTTCTCGCGATATCGCTCGCAACTCGCATGGTTTTGCTCGCTGTCGCTGGCGGGAGTTGCAGGATCGTGCAGCCACACGCCGGTGGACATGCAGAAGCATCTGCAGGAGCAGCTCATCACCGCAAAACCTGGGGCGATCATCGAGATTCCTGAAGGGAAGTTCCATTTCGATCGCACATTGTCACTGACGGTGGACAAAGTCACCATACGCGGCAAGGGCATGGACAAAACAGTGCTTTCGTTCGCCGGACAAAAGGAAGGCGCGCAAGGGCTGCTGGTGAAAGCGAATGATTTCACAATCGAAGACGTCGGCATCGAGGATAGTGCCGGCGACGCGCTGACCGTGCAGGGCGGAACAAACATTATTATCCGGCGGGTGCGCGCGGAGTGGACGCGCGGCGCGAATGCCGGCAATGGTCCCTACGCAATTTACCCAGTGGAGTGCAAGAATTTGCTGGTGGAAGATTCCGTGGCGCGCGGAGCTGCGGACGCGGGCATCTACGTGGGGCAATCAGAAAACGTAGTGATTCGCCGGAACCGATCGGAATACAACGTGGACGGCTACGAGATCGAAAATTCGGAGAATGTGGACGCCTACGAGAACGTCGCCACTCACAATACCGGCGGGATGGGCGTTTTTAATCTTCCGAATTTGCCGCGTCAAGGCGGAAAACACGTCCGTGTTTTTCGCAATCAAATTGTAGACAACAATACTGCGAACTTTGCGCCCGTCAGCCTCGGGCCGATTCACGATCTGCCAACGGGCACGGGAATTTATGTGATGGCGATCAAAGATGTGGAAGTGTTCGGAAACAAAATTCAGAACAACAACACCGTGAATGTGTTTCTGATTCATTACGACACGGGAGTGGGTGACAGCCTCCAGGAAACAGCGTCGTCTCCGATTACGCAGCAGATCTTCAAGCCGGGCGACACGCATTACTACCCATTCCTGCAGCAGGTCTACGTCCACGACAACGACATTTCCGGCGGCGGGAAATCGGCGGACAGTCGGATCGCGGTGATGAAGCAGATGGCCGAAGCGCTGGGCGGTTCGCTGCCGGACATTCTTTATGATGGTCGCGTGGATCCGGCATGGGCGAAGAAAGCGAATTCCGGGCAGATCTGTCTGGGCAACAATGGCGCGGCTTCGTTTTTAAACTTCGATGCCGCCGGTGGGATGAAACATCCGGTGCACGACGTAAAGAATTATGCTTGCACGTTGCCGGCGCTCCCGGCGGTTTCGATTCCAAGCGTCGCCGCTGAAGTATCGCGAACCGGGAGCGGCGATCTGGCACGGTAATGGCGCGGGGTCGTCGCTTCGTGCCTGGCCTGCAGAGTATTCTGCTTCTATTTGTGGCCTGCCTCGCAACGTTCTTTTGCGCCTGCGATTTTGGGTTTCATCGAGGCGTTCGCCTGACTTTGGAACAGCCGTTCCCGAAGAAACTGTCGGCGTGGCATCTGTTTGCAGGCTCGGCAAAGAAAGGGCAGCTCACACCCAATACGGGCGTTCTTCCCTACGATCTCAATACTCCGTTATTTTCTGACTACGCTGACAAGTATCGATTCGTCTGGATGCCGGCTGGAACTTCAGCGGAGTACAGAGAAAATGCAACGTTCGAATTTCCAGTGGGCACCATTCTGGCGAAGAGCTTCGCTTTTCCCCTCGATGATCGGACGCGCGAGCAGCGCCTGATCGAGACGCGGCTTCTCGTACGCACCAAGTCCGCGTGGGTGCCGCTTCCTTATATTTGGAACGAGAGCCAAACGGAAGCCACTCTGCAACTGGTTCCGGATCCCGTTCACATCCACTACACGGAGGCCGATGGACGCCCGCATGATTTCAACTATCAAATCCCAAACACGAATGAGTGCCACGAGTGCCATGACAACAACAAAGTTTTGCAGCCGATCGGCCCGAAGGCACGCAACTTGAACAAGGATTTTCTTTATCAGGATGGCCTCGCAAATCAGCTAGCGCACTGGGTGAAAGTGGGCTATCTGCGCGGCGCGCCGAAACCTGGGACAGCACCGCAGGCAGCAAAATGGGATCGGCCTGAGAGTGGATCGCTTAGCGCGCGCGCCTTAGCGTATCTCGATAACAATTGCGCACATTGTCACCAGCCTGGCGGGACGGCGGGCTACACAGGCGTGGATCTCCGGCTGGGACATTTTGATGCTGCGAAATTTGGAGTGTGCAAGCACCCCAATTCCGCCGGGAATATGGGTGATCGCCGTTACGATCTGGTGCCGGGCCGTCCGGACGATTCGATTCTGGTATATCGGCTGGAGTCCATCGCGCCAAAAGTCATGATGCCGCAGATTGGCAGGGATGTGGCGCATACGGAAGGCGTCGCGATGATCCGCGAATGGGTTACTTCGCTGCAGGGGTCATCTTGCGGAAGTGTTGGTGGCCGTTAACAAGCGTAATCCACCCCAGAATCGTCAGTCTACCCTCCCGCACCTTCCGTCCACTTCTACACACAACCTCGTATGTGAGCGTCTGTACGCGCCGTCGATAATGGCATAGCTTTTTAGGAGGTTCGCGATGCGATTTGGACCGTTTCTTGGATTGGCTATCTTGCTTGCATTGCTGTGGATGGGCGGTTTCGTGTTCTTTCACGTCGCCGGATTCATGATTCACTTGCTTCTGATTCTGGCAGTGATCTCGCTGATTGCGCACTTCTTCACAGGGACGCGAACTGCCTGAAGTCACGATTTAGCACGTCGGCCAGAAAATCGAGTTCGCGACTCGGCTGGGAACAGGTCATTCAGCCCGGGTGATGTGCTTAGGAAGCTGCGGTGTGGCTACTTGTGGTGGAGCACAGGGACGATCGAGTCTTTGAGCACGCTTACAATTTGCTTCGCTTGGGCTTGAGTAAGGCCAGCCAGTTGAATTCGGTATCGCAGGTCGCCTTCTTTTTCGGTATCCCAAACCTCATCGCGAGTTACAGAAGGACTGATGTGGACGCCTATGTGGCGCACTTCCTGTTCGAGCTGATTGTCCAACTCCTCCGCACGTTTCTGCCAGCGCTCGAAAACATCGTTATCTAAAGCAACCACCCATTTTGGTACAAAGGCCATGTCCCAAGTCCCCCTTGCGGCAATAAGGTTGGCGCAAGCGCGCAGACTTGGGAATGGTACTTGTTGCCATTCCGTAACTAGGAATGAATTACACGATTAGGGCCGGTTCGCATAAACGACCGCAACAAAGGATCAAGCGGAAAAATCGGCGCGCGAGCGGCGCACAGCGCGAGCACCACGCATACTGTTCTACGAGAAAAGTGTCAGAGGAAAAAAGATGGTGCCCGAGAGAGGACTCGAACCTCCACGTCCTTGCGAACACTAGAACCTGAATCTAGCGCGTCTGCCAGTTCCGCCACTCGGGCACGAGTGTAATCAACGAGTTGAAACTGCTGGACAAGCTGTGCGTTTCTGCGGACTACTTTGCGAACAATTTCCAGGACTTTGAAATTGGGCAACAGAACCTGCACACCAACAGCGTTCCTTATGTTATCCCACGTCCTCGAGAAAATCCAAACGGTTGTAGGAATTCAAAACTTCGATGGCGTTCAATGGAGACCAGCGCCGTGTGTTTATCGCGGACGAGGGCGCAGAGGTGGACGAGCGGTGAGCGAACGTGGGCGCATGCGGAAGCGCGGACCTAGTGGCGGCGGAACATTCCGAAGCATATCGCCGCAGCAGGGACATCGGCCGTCATCACTGATCGGACCGGTGGCATCAGCGCGAAGCCAGTGGCCACGCGCATCACAGAACGCATTGATGCACTGAACGGTAAAGCCAGGCAAAAACTGCATTCGATTTTCCTCAGTGGACCGGTCCGCAGATCAGGCACCGGGCGGCGCAATGATCACGGGTTCCCCTGCCGGTCGAAAACGCGAACGAATGACGCATTGTGGCTCGCGCTAGATGTGGTGTCAAGCGCAAATACCACTAGATGTAGGGGGTAGGTTGCGGAATGGGGGCTGGGTCTTCAGCCGTTCTTCCTCGGCCGCGGCCATATCCGATCGGACGGCGCTCGAACCCGTTGTTGGCGGATTCGCTGCGCCGATCCGAGCAAGGGAACTGCGCACAGCCACGTTGAGCGAAGATAGAGCCAACGAGCCAAGATCAGTTCTGTGCAAGTTGCGCCGGAAAAGTCTGGCGTAGGGGGCGAAATGGCGGATAGCACGCGTGGGGGAGTGAACTTCGGTGGCACAATGCCGTCGATGCCGAACTTTCGCGGCGCGGGATCGCGAATTCTTCGAATTGCGCTGGCGTTTGTAATTTTGCTGTTGTTGATGTGGAGCACCACCTCGATACCCACTGGAAACGTTGGCGTGTTGACCCTGTTCGGCCGCGTGACGGGCGAAACGCTGAACGAAGGAATTCACCTGATCAACCCATTGAAGTCGGTGCAAAAACTTTCAGTGCAGACGCAATCGGTGAAAGAAAGCGCCAACGTGCCGTCCAACGAAGGACTGATCCTCGCGCTGGACACGTCTCTGCTGTTCCGGCTCGATAAAACGAAGGCGGCTTACGTTTTTCAGACCGTAGGAGACAACTACGCCGAGAAGATTGTCGAGCCAACGCTGCGCGCGGCCATCCGGGCCTCGACATCGGCGCACTCGGCGAATGCCCTGTACACCAACGCTCGCGAGCTCGTGCAGCAGCAAATCCAGGATGAGCTGACAACCCAGCTGGCTCCGCGCGGTGTCATCGTGGAAAACGTGCTGCTGCGCGACGTGCAGCTACCGGCGATGCTGAAAGGCTCGATTGAAGCGAAGCAGCAAGCCGAACAGGATGCACTACGGATGAGCTTCATCCTTCAAAAGGAGAAGCAGGAAGCCGAGCGCAAGCGCATCGAGGCGCAAGGCATCGCGGATTTTCAGAAGATCGTAGCGCAGGGAATCAGCGCGCAATTATTGGAGTGGAAGGGCATTGAAGCCACCGAGAAATTGGCGACAAGCACCAATTCGAAGGTGGTGATCATCGGAAACGCGAAGAATGGATTGCCACTGGTGCTGGAGCCGAGCAGATGAGCCGGTAACGAAGAATTGCAGAGAATTACGTGCGAGGCGAAGCAGCCGTCGGCTTCTTTTTCGCTTCAAGTTCCTGAACTCGGGTCTTCAGCGCATTGACTTCCTGCTGCTTCAGGTTAATTTGTTGCTGCTCATCGGCCAGCTTCGTCTGCCCGGCCCTGTCGTGCACGTAATCGGTATTGGAGTAGAAGGTGTCCTGATCCAGAGCAAGCTCGCGCTGCAAGAGATCGAGTTCCTTTGAGGCCTTGGCGACATCCTCTTTGGCCTTCGCGATTTCCGGGTCGTCCCCTTTTTTGACGTGCGCCGTGTCGGAGTCCGCGACCTGATCGGCAGCTTCGGTGGTAGCCACTGCGGATTGACTCGGCGGCTGCGTTTCCAGCTTCGGCGGAGCTCCGACGTTGACGCCTTCGGCGGATTTCGCCGTACTGCTCAGATCATCGTCAGTGATTACTTTCGATGGACGGGATGTCGGCTTGGAGCTGTTCTTATCCTGGCGCGCACGCCGCGCTGCGTCAGCGACGGATTGCGACTGCGGGTCCTGCGGCTGGGCCGAACTGGTGAGAACCCATAAGCCGCAAGCCAGCAAGGCTGCTAGAAATCGTGAAAATTTGCGGCATCCCATCATTTAATTCCCTGAAAATCGGGTCGACGACAAACTTTAGGATACGCCCCGGAGTCGAAGGAGAGCAAATAGCTAGCGGAGAACCCGTACGAATATGGCAACGTCTTGAGGACAGCGCGTGTGGGCAGAGTACCGTGTCGCTGAAAGGCGGAGACAGCACACCCTGCTAGGTTGCAGAGCATCCTATCGACAAATGACCAAAGACAGAGCGCTAGCGAAGAAAATCCGTCTCTTTGTATTAGTAGCGGTTGGGGCGACGGCGTTCGCGTCCGGGAATTTGCTGACCGTGGCGCATGCACAAGAGCCCGCAACGCCAGCCACCGTGTCGGACTCAAAACCGGTGCCGAATGTAACCGATCAACGAATAAACAAACCACACGCAAGCGAAGCACGCTCCTCGTCAACCGAACATCGCTGGGCTGACGAACACCCTTTTTGGGACAAGCCCAATGGCTGGCTGTTCACCGGGGTTGCTGCTTCACGTACGTTAGATTTTTTCTCGACCCTGAACATGCGCCGCCGCGGGCGCCAGGAAATTCTGCTCAGCAATGATGCGGTCGACAATCATGCGGCATTTGCGGCGATTGAGGCTGCAGGCACCGGGGTCTCGATCGGGGCGTCGTATTTGTTCCATCGCAGCGGGCATCACAAACTGGAGCGCTGGGTATCCATCGTGCACATCGGAATGGCAACCACAGGGGCCGTCCGCAACTATTGTCTACAGACATTTCATGGCATACCCGCGCAAAACGTTCCGTAAAGCCGCCGGAACTGAATCTGTCTGCGCATCCTCGATGATTTTGAATGCGCTAGTTGCAGTAAGAGGCACTCAGGCTCATACTTCCGGGCCCAGAGCCGATCCCGCGACCGCGCTCACTAGATAATGTCAATTAATTCCGCAAAATTTGCGCCGCTGAGACTTCTGACGTTGCTGTTGCTCGTCTCGGAGTGCGCACCAACGTCTTTGGCTGCATCACGCTCCATCGATCCCCACGGTCAAGCTGACAAGTTGCAGAATTATTCAGCCCAGCAGACTCCGACGCAATCGGCCGTTCCCGGCTCGACAGAAAAACCGCAACAGCCGCCAAACACGCCGCGCACGGAACAGTACACCCTCTCGCAGGACCGCTATCAGAAAGCCGTCGCGTATTCGCGCGCAGAGTACATCCTGTGGTTCCTGTCTTATGCTATCGGCATCGCTGCGCTGATCTTGTTTTTGCGGTTTGGAATCAGCACGCGGCTGCGTGATATCGCGGAGCGAGCCAGCGGCAATCGATGGCTGCAAGGTTTGATTTTCGTTCCGCTGCTGATTCTCGCGCTGGATGTTTTTGATCTGCCGACCAGAATTTATGGACATGTGCTTTCGCTGCGATACGAGCAATCGATTCAGGGCTGGGGATCCTGGCTGCTGGATTGGCTCAAAGGAGAGGCGCTCGGCGCAGCTTTCGCGACCGTGCTCGTACTCATTTTGTACCGCGTGATGCGCTGGAGTCCGAGGCGGTGGTGGGTCTATTTCTGGATCGCGACGCTTCCGATCATCATTATCGTAATCTTCCTTCAGCCGCTGGTAATCGACCCGCTTTTTAACAAATTTGAGCCGCTGCAAAACAAGTATGCGGCGCTTGCCGGCGCCATGGAGAAGGTGATCCATCGTGCCGGCCTGGACATCCCACGCGAGCGGATGTTTCTGATGTACGCCAGCGCGAAAACCAATCAGGTAAACGCCTACGTGACCGGGTTCGGCGCATCGAAACGCGTAGTTGTATGGGACACCACCATTCAGAAAATGACGCCGGACGAAACGGTGTTCATTTTTGGGCATGAAGCAGGCCACTACGTTCTGAATCACATTCAGCAAGGGTTTGTGTTTTTCTCGGCCTTATCTCTCGCGGCTCTGTACATCGGTTATCGCGGACTTCACTGGGCGCTTTCGCGTTGGAGTTCGCGCTGGCAGCTCTATGGAGTGGAGGACTGGGCATCATTGACGGTGATGCTGCTGCTCCTGCAGGTCATGGTTTTTTTGTGCTTGCCCATTCAGAACGGTTTCACTCGCGCGCAGGAGCATGCCGCCGACATTTACGGATTAGAAGTGATTCATGGCATCGTCCCGAACTCGGAAGACGTAGCCGCACACTCATTTCAAGTTCTGGGAGAAATTGACCTGGCGGATCCCAATCCACCCGCTCTGATTACATTCTGGCTTTATTCGCACCCGCCGCTGGCAGACCGGCTGGTGTTTGCGCACACCTACGACCCATGGTCGAAGGGTCAGCCGCCGAAGTACGTAAAATCGCCGCCTGAATAGACGGACTTTCGTTTTTTAGGATCCAGCCTTAGCTGCCAGTGAACGAGGTGCGCGACCCGCGAAGCTGGCTACTTTGTGGCGATTGCCGCAGACCGCCATGGAGCACCAGCGACGGCGATGCGTGCGCGACGTATCGCAAAAGAGCAGCCCGCAGAAAGGATTGGCGCAGGCCGACAGCCGAGCGGAAGCGCCTTCGGTCACAATCTCCGCGGCCGAGCGGGCAATGGCAGCGAGCAGCCACTCCAGCCCACCTTCCCGGGCGATAAATTCGAGCTTCCAGGAGTCTCCGCGTCGTATTAGCTGATCGTGCCCTTCCGTGATGCGCAGAATTTGATTGACGGGCTGCGCCCATTCTGCGGCGATCGGGCCCTCCCGAACCAGTGCGCCAAACATTTGACGCAGAGCATCACGAAGACGAGTAGCCGTTGCGAGCAGGACGCCCGCCGTATGGGGATCCGATTGTGGAAGGGAGAGCAATGCTGCGCTACGCTCCTGCGACACGATCCGAGAAGCCTCAAGGAACGAGATCAGTTGCTCCCACGAAAACTGTCGGCTTGGAGCGCCTGGATAAGAAGGGGCGTTAGCGAAATCGACAGCCAACCGGCCTCCGAACATCATCACAACAGCTTCGGATTGAATCATTTAGAACCTCCACACTCGAGCAACCTTTATGACCAGGAACAGCAGTTAGTTATAACAATAACCGGTTAGTTCTACAATATCGGTTAGTACTTCAGATCCTGAACTAATGGATCGTTGCGAGCCCCAGGCCATTGGCCAGCCTGAGCAACCTAGCTCCGCGATCTCTTGCGCTGGCTGTGTTATCTTGGCGCTCGGTTTCCAGCCGCCATAACCAAACTCATGTCTGATTCCCCTCTACCGCACTTCGATCAGCCAGCAACAGTGAGTTTCTTTCGAAAGCCAGGGCTGCCGTTCGTGTTTGTGCGCCTCTGCATGTATCTGATCCTCGGTGAGGGCGCCGCTTATGTACTTCGTCCGGTGTTGCGCTCCTACTTGAGTCGCGGTTTCAACCAAACCTCGCCGCAAGTCATTTTCCTGGCTGAATTTCTCGCGCTGCTTGGGGCACTCTTCGCGGCATTTGTTCTGTCGCGCCTGGAGCGAAGAGGTTTTGGCGAGTACGGCCTAAGCCTTGCGCGAAACTCCGCGAAGCACTGCCTGCAAGGCGCTGCTTTTGGTATCGCTGAAATCAGCTTGGTGCTAGCCGCGCTTGCCGCAATGGGATGTTACCGGTTCGGATCGCTGGCCCTGCACGGCAAGGCGATCGTCAGCTGGGCACTCGTGTGGGCTGTCGTGTTTATCGCCGTCGGGCTTTACGAAGAATTCGCATTTCCGTGGATACGTGCAATTCACACTGGCCCAAGCGATCGGATTCTGGCCAGCAGCTGTTGCGCTATCTGTCCTGTTTGGCGCGGTCCATTGGGCGAATCCGGGCGAAACTCCTGCCGGGATCGTGGGAGTAATTTTGAGCGGTGTGTTTTGGTGTTTCACGCTACACCGCACCGGCACGTTGTGGTTTGCCATTGGCATGCACGCAAGCTTTGATTTCGGAGAGACTTTTCTGTATTCCGTGCCGGACAGCGGCGCGATTTTTCCGGGCCATCTCTCGGGCGCCATGCTGTCAGGCCCAACTTGGCTCACCGGCGGGAGCGCCGGGCCAGAAGCCAGCGTGTTCGATTTTTTCGTGATCCTGTCATTCTTTTACATTTTCCATCGGCTGTGTCCACCCATCACCGAACTAGATCGACAGCACGTGGAGCGATTTAGCCAGACGAAGTCCTCAGTGGACCAGGTCTGACGCAAAGACTAACTGCACGCCCACAGTGTTTGCCCGCGGCAAAATCTCTTTAAGGGCCGCCAGGGTTGCGCCGTGTGGGTGGCCGATGGCTATTGCTTCCCCATTCTGCTTCGCGTCTTGGAGTGCCACTTCGAGCTGCTTGCGTACCGCGGAGGTCTCAGGGACGTCGTCCAAAAATGGCACGTTGCGTGAAGCACAGCGGACGCCTGCGTGGCGCGCAGCTTCATACGCAACCGTTTTCTTGGTGGTACGACTGTCGATGTAAAAGAGCTCCCGCTCGCGCAAAATAGGCATGAGCGCATCCATCAGCGCCACGTCCGCAGTGGATTGCGAACCCTGATGGTTGTTGACTCCTGTGACGTCAGGCACAGCACGGAGAAATTCATTTACAAGTGTGGCCACATCATCTGGACGCATACCGGGGCGCAATTCCTGCGGTTCGGGCTTGGCGTCATGCAAGGATTGCATCGGCAGGTGCAACATCACCTGATAGCCGCGCCGGTGAGCTTCTTCCGCGATATCCACGGAATGGGAACGATTGGGTAACACGGAGATCGTTAACGCATAGGGCAGAGCAAATATCCTCTCGGCCGCCGCGCGATCGGTGCCTAAATCATCCAGTATGATTGCGAGACGTGGTCCGGATCGCCTCTCTATCGAGGATTTCTGCGGCGGCTGGCTTGTTGAAGAATGGATGTGCACGAACTGCGTGACGTAACCGCGTCGGCTGTAGGAGAAAAGAATTCCTTCGCGACTTTCCAGAGAGTTCTGCGTAAGTCCATGACTGGTAGCAACCCTGCCTAGCGATTGAAGCAAACCCGAGATCGCCGGTTTATAAGCACTTTCTGATGGGAGGTAGATACGAATGTTCAGGTCGTCGCTACTTGTCTGATCCTGATCAGACGCAGTCAACTTCATTTCAACATCCAGCTTTATACCGTCGGGTACGCCCATCGACGCGGCTCGCGCGAGTTCCTCAGTAGCCGTGTGAATTTCCGCAGCGGGCGGACGCTCCCGAGTTTTCCGGCAGCCGCCCGAAATCAGGGCTATCGCTAACGTCAACACTAACGTTGATGTTAACATCCTCACAAAAATATGCGAATCTGTTTCGGTCGATTGGCGTGGAAGGTAGTGCCGTTTGTTGCCTGCCCAAGCACCCGCGGCTAGGCCGCTTTCTTGTTGGAACTCTTCAGCAGATCCAGAGCTTTGCGGAAAATCGGATCTTCTGGCGACAGGGGACGCGGTCCCGTGGGCGCCACTTTCGCGGGAGTGCTCTTGCGATCGTCCTCGTCTGCATCGCTGTCATCGTCAACCGCTCCTGCGCGCACCACTTCCGTCGGCTCGACGCCATCATCCAGGATCGGCTTGCCCGCCGGATTGTAGTAGTTCGCGACGGTGAGGAATAAAGCCGCTCCATCATCCATGGTGATTAATTTCTGTTCAGAAGCGAGACCGAAGCTCCGCTCACCTACCACGTCTCCGCGCTTATTAATGACCATCGCCGATGCCAGCACTTCGGGCGCTCCCGAGGTGGTGCCGTCGATCAGCACCGACACCGGCCCTTTCCATACCACTTTGCTCGGCTCGGCGGCGAATGTCTGAGAGGAGACCGTCTGCCCGCGCAAAGTCGCAATATTACCGGAGGGTATAAACAGCCGTGCGACGGCCACAGCTTCGCTCACAGGTCCACGGCCGCACGCGCGCAAATCCAGAACCACTTTGTGAATCCCCTGTTTTTCTGCTTCCTGGAGCTTGCTCCGGAGTTCCTCGGCGCGTCCAGTATCCAGCGAAGGGATGCGAAGGGCCAGAATATCCGGATCATTCTTCTGCACAACCGTCTTGGCCGGCACTAACTTTTCACGGACCAGATCCACCGACTCCGGTTCGGCTTTCCCGCGGCGAATCACACCGACCTTCACTCCGCTACCTACCTGCCCGTTCAGCAGATTCAATGCTTGCCCTACAGACATATCGCGCGTGGTGAAACCGGCGATCGATTCAAAGATGTCACCGCTGTGAATACCAGCTTTGTCGGCGGAGCTTTCAGGAAGAACCGAAATTACAATCACGTAACCAAAACGCTTGCTCAGCGTCAGACCGGTTTCCCCGGTGCCAGAGCTCTGCTGCTTTTGTTTGAACTCTGTATATTCACGCGGCGTCAGGTAGCTGGATTGCGGATCCAGCGATTCTAGCAGCCCATGCAGCGAGCCCGCCGTCACCAGCCGCATGTTCGGCTCATCGACGTAGTCGGACTGAATTCTTTGGAGCACTTCACCGTAAACAGACAGGGACTTGTAAGCGCGGTCGTCCGGCGTGCGGCCCAAAACATGGCCGATGCCGGCGTAACAGAAGATAACTACCGACAGGGAGAGTATGCCAATTCGCGCCGCTCGATTCATGGTCACCTGCCCGACTGATCGTTGGAAAGCCAGTATAACATCGCAAAGCTATGGGACGCGGCAGGAAAGCGAAAGGAAGCCTGGGATCCGCCGGTAACCGTGCAGCGGAGCCCCGGACCAAAATGGGAATCGCTCAGCCGCGTGCGGCTAGAACACACATCCCGAAAAAGACACGCGGAGCCAACTACTTGTTGTATGTTTGCCACACCAACAGACACGAAAGCCTATGCCTTGTTCACAAGTCATTGAAACTAAGGTACAAACAAGCGTACGTGTGGATGACAAAGTGCTACCATTGAAAAGCACATGTTTCAGACCACCATCGTCCGATCTGCGTCCGCGGAAGGCGTAGGCCTGCACACGGGCGTCTTTGGACACATTCATCTGGTGCCCGCCCCTGCCGACACGGGGATCGTTTTTCGTCGCATCGACTTGGACAATTTCAAGATCGAGGCGCAAGGCCACAACGT
The DNA here is from genome assembly GCA_963788725.1 of uncultured Acidobacteriota bacterium. GTDB lineage: Bacteria > Acidobacteriota > Terriglobia > Acidiferrales > UBA7541 > Acidiferrum. The sequence continues at coordinate 243,684 of CAWBHT010000003.1, forward strand.
TGCGCGGGTCAGCTATGCGACGAGCCTGATGAAGCAAGGCGTGCTGCTTTCCACGACCGAACACCTGCTAGCCGCAATCTATTCCTGCGAAATCGACAACGTCTTCATCGACATCGATTCTATAGAGGTGCCGATCCTGGACGGCTCCGCCGAGCCATTCATGCAGATGTTGGGGCACGCCGGCGTCCGCCGACTGCGCCGTAAGAGGCGCTATCTTAAGGTTTTACGTCCGCTTGAGGTAACTGAAGGCGATCGGCGCATTGGAATTTACCCGGCCGACGAATTCCACGTCCGCTGCTATGTCGATTTCCCGCATCCCTTGGTCGGACAGCAAGAAATTGAAATGGCGGTCAGCCCTTCAACGTTCCGTCATTTATTGGCTCGCGCCCGCACTTTTTGCTTCGAGCGCGACATTGAGCCGCTGCGTTCGATGGGGTTGATTCGCGGTGGGTCGCTGGAAAACGCCATCGTTCTTACCAACGACAGCGTCATGAATGGTCCCCTGCGCTTTCCAGACGAATTTGGCCGCCACAAAGCTCTAGACCTGATCGGCGATTTGGCCCTGGTTGGACTGCCCTTACTCGCCCGAGTCGAGGCTCACAAAGCCGGCCACGCACTGCACACCCAATTGGTCAGTCGCCTGCTTGCCGAACCATCCCTGTGGACCATCACCACAGGCGACTCAGCAACGATCGATCTGGATACCGCGACAAAAGGTTTGGTTACCGCCCCCGCCGCTGATTAAGCCTTTCGAACCGCACGAAAATTCCCTACTTGGCGAATCATCAGGCCTCCCGCAGAATTGGTCGCATAGCCATGCCTGCTAACGATCTAGCCATAGTTGTACTCGCGGCCGGAAAAGGCACGCGTCTGAAGTCCAGCCTCGCCAAAGTTTTACATTGCGCAGGAGGGCGCCCGCTTGTCGAGCAGGTGCTGCGCTCCTGTGCTCCCCTGCGCGCCAAGCGCACCATTGTAGTTGTCGGTCACCAGGCCGAGCAGGTCAATGCCGTCATACAGCCGCTGGAAGCCGTCTCGGTTCTACAGTTTCCGCAGCACGGCACCGGTCACGCAATGCAGGTAGCGCGACGCGCATTGGGAAACTCCAAACTAGCCATCGTGCTTCCGGGTGATGCGCCTCTCATTCGGACGGAGACATTGCGAGCGATGGTGGCGGCACACCGCACCGCCAATGCCGCGGCGACCGTTTTAAGCGCGGTGGTAAACGATCCGCGCGGTTATGGGCGTATCGTCCGAAAATCCGAAACGCAAGTTGGCGCCATCGCCGAAGAATCGCAGCTCACCGAAGAGCAGCGCGACATCAACGAAATCAATTCGAGCATCTACTGTTTTTCGCTCGATAAACTTTGGCCCGCGCTTGCGCAGGTAAAACCGAATAACAAGCATCGTGAAATCTATCTGACGGACGCCATCGGTGTTCTTGCCGCGAAAGGGGAGAACGTCCTGGCGCAGATTGCGCCTGATGCCCGCGAGGTGCTCGGCTGCAATACGCGCGCGGATCTTGCCGAGGTCGATCGCATATTCCGCGAATGGAAACGCAATGCCCTGATGAGCGATGGCGTCACCATTCAGTTGCCGGAAACCGTTCTTATCGATCCCGAAGTCACGGCCGGCGAGGACACCGTGATCGAACCAGGCGTTCAGCTGTTGGGCAGGACAAAAATCGGCACTCGCTGCGTGGTTCGCGCGTACAGCGTCCTCTCGGATGCGGTTCTGGGAGACGATGTGGTCGTTGAACCACACTGTGTCGTCGCGAACAGCCGACTTGATAATGGTGTGACCGTTGGGCCATTTGCCCGCGTGCGGCCAGGGTGCCATCTCAAAACCAATTCGCACGTCGGGAACTTCGTGGAGTTGAAGAAAACTATTCTGGGCGAAGGGGCCAAGGCCGGGCACCTGACGTATCTCGGCGACGCAAAGATCGGCACGAAATCGAACATCGGCGCCGGCACCATCACGTGTAATTACGATGGGTTCGTCAAGAATCCCACGCTGATCGGTAGCCGCGTTTTCATCGGCAGCAACTCGGCACTAGTTGCACCTCTGCGGCTCGGCGATGGCGCGTATATCGCTGCGGGCTCGACGATCACCGAAAATGTTCCGGCCGAAGGGCTGGGCATTGCGCGCGGGCGGCAATCGAATAAGCCAGGCTGGGCTGCCAAGAAGCGGCGCGAATTAGCGGCTGCCAAAGCCAGCAGTAAAGCATCGCGCAAGCCATCTCGGCGCGCAAAGTCTCGCCGCACAAAATCTACAAGCAAACCGCGCAAAAAAGCACGGCGGCGCTGAAACGATCTCTCCCGCGCCTACTGAGCTCATCACTTAGCCAAAAAGCTTTTCTCGTCGTGCAGTCGGTTGCGTTCAGCGAGCGGAACACACCGCGCGATGTGCTAAAATAACGCTTCCCCAACCTCCAAGGGAGTTAACGCCGCATGAAATTTGGAGTCGTCGTCTTTCCGGGATCCAACTGCGATCACGACGCGTTCTACGCCATCGGCAACGTCCTGCACAAGCCCGTCGAATTCATCTGGCACCAATCCGAAGATCTCGCAGATTGCGACGCCATCATTCTCCCCGGCGGATTTGCGCACGGCGACTATCTGCGCACCGGCGCGATCGCGCGATTCTCTCCAGTGATGAAATCCGTCGAGAAATTTGCGAAGAGCGGCGGAATGGTGCTCGGCATCTGCAACGGTTTTCAAGTTTTGCTCGAAGCCGGCCTGCTACCCGGCGCAATGATGCGTAACTCCGGGCTTCGCTATATCTGTCGCCATGTACACATTCGGGTGGAGCAGACGGACACGCCGTTCACGTGCGCGGCGCCGCGCGAACAGATTTTGCGCGTGCCGATCGCGCACAACGAAGGCAATTACAACGTCGACGAAGCCACTCTTACCGAGCTCGAAAAGAATCGCCAGATTCTTTACCGTTACACAACACCGGATGGTTCCGATGATGCCGCGGGAAATCCCAACGGCTCGCTCCACAACATCGCCGGCATCTGCAATCGCGAACGCAACGTCGCCGGGTTGATGCCGCATCCCGAGCGCGCCGTCGAATCTGCCCTCGACTCCGCGGACGGGCTTGTAATCTTCAAGTCCATGGTCGAGGCGCTGGTCGGCGCCGCAAAGGCCACCGCTTGAAACCAGTCACGCGATTCGCTGGCGCACACCACTTGTTTGTACGGCCGCCGCACCATGGCTACGCCCGATCTCGGCGTAATCTCAAATCCTTGGCGGGGTCGGTTTTTTCGGATCCGGTTCATCAAAGCTAATGGCTACCGCACCCACAGAAATCCGCGTCACTCCCGAAATCGCCACTGAGCATGGCGTCACCGCCGACGAATACGCGCGCATTCAGAAAATTCTCGGCCGCGATCCCAACATCACCGAGCTGGGCATCTTCAGCGTGATGTGGAGCGAGCACTGCTCCTACAAATCGAGCAAGGTCCATCTCAAGCGGCTGCCCACACGCGGGAAACTCGTTGTGCAAGGGCCCGGCGAAAACGCCGGCGTCGTTGATATCGGCGACGGCCTGGTCGCTGCTTTCAAGATCGAATCGCACAATCACCCCAGTTACGTCGAGCCATTTCAGGGCGCGACCACCGGGGTCGGGGGCATTCTGCGCGACATCTTCACCATGGGTGCCCGCCCGGTCGCCATCCTCGACTCGCTGCGCTTCGGCGAGATCACTCCTGGCAAGTTCACGTCCACCGAAGAGGCCGCTAAAAATCGCCGCATCCTCGATGGTGTAATCCGCGGGGTCGGTAACTATGGCAACTCTTTCGGCGTTCCGAACGTCGGCGGCGAAGTTGGCTTTGAGCCGTGCTATTCGCAAAATCCGCTGGTGAACGCGCTCGCTCTCGGAATCGCGCGCAAAGAAGATATCTTCCTCGCGAAAGCCAAAGGCATCGGCAATCCTGTCATCTATGTGGGGGCAAAGACTGGCCGCGACGGAATTCATGGCGCGTCGCTGCTTGCCTCCGCCGAGTTCACTGAGGAATCGCAACAGAAGCGACCCAACGTGCAAGTCGGCGACCCGTTCATGGAAAAGTTGCTGTTGGAAGCGTGCATCGAGGCCATGCACACGGGCGCGATTGTCGCGATTCAGGATATGGGCGCCGCCGGCCTCACGTGCTCCACGATGGAAATGGCCTCGCGCGGCGGCACTGGCATCGAAGTCGACCTCAGCAAAGTTCCTCAGCGCGAATCAGGCATGACCGCTTACGAAATCATGCTCAGTGAATCGCAGGAGCGCATGCTGCTCGTCGCGGAAAAAGGTCGAGAACGCGAAGTGCTCGATGTTTTCGCGAAGTGGGGTCTCGACGCTGTCGTTGTCGGCACTGTCACCGAAGGTGGCATCGCCAAGATCCTTCACCATGGCCGCCTCGCTGCCGAAATTCCCGCGCATCCGCTCGCCGAAGAGGGCCCGATATACAACCGCCCGCTCGCGCCACCCGCGCCGCCTAAAGAAACCGCCGCCGATTGGTTTCAGTTCGCACCTGAAGGCACCGACCTGACGAAAAATTTCACAAAGCTCCTGGCCTCGCCCGCAATCGCCTCCAAACGCTGGATCACCGAGCAGTACGACACTTCGGTCCGCACCAACACGCTTGCAGGTCCAGGGGACAGCGATGCCGCCGTCATCCGCATAAAGGAAACGGAACGCAACGATCCCAAAGCGCCCGGTGGAAAGACGATGCGCGCCTTGGCTCTTTCCACCGACGGCAATGGGCGCTGGTGCCAGCTCAATCCACGGCTCGGCGCGATGCACGCCGTCGCCGAAGCTGCGCGTAACGTTTCTGCGAGCGGCGCGCGTCCCATCGCAGCCACAAATTGCCTGAATTTTGGCAGCCCCGAAAAGCCCGAAGTCATGTGGCAATTCAGCGAAGCTATCGATGGCCTTGCCGAAGCCTGCAATGCGCTTGAAACGCCGATCACTGGCGGCAATGTCAGCTTTTACAACGAGACCCTGGGCAAATCGATCTATCCGACGCCGGTAATCGGAATTCTCGGCATCCTCGACGACGCCAGCAAGCTCCTGAAGATCGCCTTCCGCAATTCCGGCGATACGGTCATTCTTCTCGACGGCCGCATTTCTGAACATTGTCATTCCGATCGTATCGAGGAACCTGCTTTTTCTTCTGACCTTAATGCTGCGCGTGAGTTCTCCTCGAGCGAATACTCAAAATCCATCGCCGCAATCGTTGCCGGCGAACCGCCAGATATCGATCTCGCTGCCGAAAAACGGCTCCAGCAACTTCTGATTTCGCTAGCTGCAGAAAGTCTCGTTGAATCTGCACACGATCTCAGCGACGGCGGCCTGGCAGTGGCGGCCGCAGAGTCCTGTTTTGCAACATTTCGCAACGCGGCGAATTCTGCGCCGCTCTCGGCAGAACTCATGCTGGATTCCGCCGCTCCCGCCGAGCATTCAATATTCAGCGAACGCGGCGCCCGCGCGATCGTCTCCGTAAAACCAACTTCCCTTGATCGTGTCCTCGACACTGCGCGACAATATGGCGTCGCGGCGCAATCCGTCGGCCAAGTCATCCGCGGCGATGCATTCCGCATCCAATATAAAGGGCGGTCGGTGATCGATAGTCCTATCCAAATCCTGCGCGACACCTGGGCCAATTCGCTGGAACGCACGTTGAGCGCTGAACAACCGAAATGACGACAAATTTCGCCATTCTCGAAGACGATCACTTCCACGATCATTGTGGAGTCTTCGGCGTCTTCGGTCACGAAGAAGCCGCCAAGCTCGCTTACCTTGGCCTCTACGCGCTACAACATCGCGGCCAGGAATCTGCCGGTATCGTGTCCAGCGATGGTGGTGAGCTCTATCTGCACCGGGCCATGGGCGAAGTCGAAGAGGTGTTCACGCCCGCAGTCCTGAACACGTTGCCCGGAAATCTCGCCATCGGACACACGCGCTACTCCACGGCAGGCGACAAAGCGCTGCTCAACGCTCAGCCGATCATGATCGACTGCAACAAGGGCAAAGTCGCGCTCGGCCACAACGGCAACCTTACGAACGCCGCCGAATGGCGCCGCAAACTCGAACATCGCGGCTCGATCTTTCAGACGAACAGCGATACCGAAGTGATCGTCCATCTGCTGGCGCGATCGCAGGCGCGCAATCTTACGGGCGCTCTGGCCGACGCCCTCAATCAGGTGGAAGGCGCCTACTCGCTCCTGGTCCTCACGACCGACGAGCTTTACGCCGTGCGCGATCCTCGCGGCTTTCGTCCGCTCAATCTCGGCAAGCTCGGAGACTCCTGGCTTGTCGCGTCAGAGACCTGCGCATTCGATCTACTCAATGCCCAATACGTTCGCGAGATTGAGCCCGGCGAAATGGTGCGCATTTCGCGCAGCGGCATCGAATCCATCCGCTTCGCGCCAGAAAAGCCGCACCAGCAATGCATATTCGAGCATGTCTACTTCTCGCGGCCAGACAGCATCATTTTCGGGCGCAGCGTCAACGAAAGCCGCGAAGCTCTCGGCCGCCTGCTCGCGAAGGAGCATCCTGTTGACGCTGACATCGTGGTGCCTGTTCCCGACTCCGGAGTTCCCGCGGCAATCGGCTACGCGCTCGAATCCGGCATCCCGTTCCGCATGGGCTTGATTCGCAATCACTACATTGGCCGCACGTTCATCGAGCCATCGCAAGCCATTCGAAATTTCGGAGTCAAGCTCAAGCTCAATCCCATTCGCGGCTTGCTCGAAGGCAAGCGCGTCATCCTGGTCGACGACTCGCTCGTCCGCGGCACCACCAGCCGCAAAATCGTGCGCATGGTTCGCGAAGTCGGCGCCAAAGAAGTTCACGTGCGCATCAGCTGTCCACCCACGATTTCGCCGTGCTACTACGGCGTTGACACACCCACACGAGAGGAGCTGATCGCCTCCTCCAACACGCCCGAAGAAATCTGCAAATTCCTCGGTGCCGATTCTCTAGGCTATGTTTCGCTGGCGAATCTGAAACGCGCCGTGAATGACACCAAAGAGAATTACTGCACATCTTGTTACACTGGCAACTATCCGACTGACTTGGTCCAGTTGGAAGTCCGGGAAACCAGCACCTCCGAAAACAAGTTGCGCGCGGCATTAAGCGATAGTCGCGTGGAAGAAATCGAGCGCCCTGTAACGGTGGAACGTGAAAGCTGAAGCAAAACGAAAACAAGCCAAGCCTCAGCAAGACAGCGATTCGACCACCATCGGACAGCGCGTTCGCCGCGAAGTCATCGCCTGGATCTGGGTTGCTCTCATTTTTATGCTGGTCAACGGCGCCGTCGGGCAGGCCCGTGTGATTCCCTCCGGGTCCATGGAAAATACGCTGCTCGTCGGCGATCACCTGGTGATGAGCCGCATCGGCTACGACGCCGGAGTTCCGTTCACCAATCTTCACCTCCCGCTGTGGCGCAGTCCCAAACGCCAGCAGATCGTGATTTTCCGCCCGATCATTCCCGGCGAAAGCACCGACGTCATCAAGCGCGTCATCGGCCTGCCTGGCGAAACGGTCGACATCCACGACGGCGCTGTGTGGATCAATGGCGCGCGTCTCAACGAGCCCTACACCACCGGCCCAACCGATCCCGGCGAACCATTCCTTTTTCGCGGACCTCTTGCGGGTAAGCGCGGCATCTTTCCCTACACCGTTCCCGCTGATTGTTTCTTCGTGATGGGCGACAATCGTGGTAATTCGCTCGACTCCCGTTTTACCGGCTGTATTCCGCGCGCGAACATCGTCGGAACTCCGGTCATGATCTACATGTCCATTGACGAGCCTTCGCCCTCATGGGAATCCGGCTCGCTCATTGACCGATTCTCCGCTTACGCGAGCGCCGTCCTCCATCCGGGAGAAGTTCGTTGGCGCAGATTGTTTCGGATTTTTTAGGAGGCCGCCGCCGATCGCACCCGCGCGGTCTCGGTGAAACGTGGAAGCTATAGAAAAACAGGGCGAAACCGCAACGCGCGAGGAAGCCGCGCACGAAAAAGAATCCAATCTCCCGATGGGCCAGCGCGTTCAGCGTGAAATTATCGCTTGGTTCTGGGTTGCGCTGGCGTTCATGCTCATCAACGGCACGATCGGGCAGGCCCGCGTCATTCCGTCGGGTTCCATGGAAAATACGCTGCTGATCGGCGATCACCTGATCATGAGCCGTATCGGCTACGACGCTGGCGTGCCATTCACCAGCTGGCACGTGCCTCTATGGCGCAATCCGCACCGCCAGCAAATCATCATTTTCAAGCCGCCTTTCGCACCCGACACGCCTGACTACGTCAAGCGCGTGATCGGTTTGCCCGGGGATACCATCGACATCCACGGCGGGGCCGTCTGGATCAACGGTGAGAAACTGCGCGAAAATTACACGATTGGCCCGAGCGAACCCGCACCTCCAGGTTCCGCTCCGCCCGGCTACACCGACATGAAATTTCCCTACAAAGTTCCGGACAATTGTTATTTCGCGATGGGCGACAACCGCACTAACTCATACGACAGCCGGTTTTGGGGCTGCGTCCCTCGCAACGATATAATCGGCACGCCGGTGATGATCTATATGTCGCTGGACGTTCCCTCGGATGCCTGGGAACCCGGCCAGATTCGCGAACGGTTTTTGGCGTATGCCAGCGCCATCATTCATCCTGGCCTGGTGCGCTGGAAACGGCTGTTCCGTACGTTTTAGATCCGAGCACTTAGTTGTACGCAAACGTTGAGGCTAGTCGCAGTAAACACCGCACCCCCTCGCGGTTATCAGCTATCATCCAGAAATAAGATCGTGCTGTGGTCTCTTGCGCCACGGCGGGAAATGGAAATCGGGCTCTCCATGAAATATGCCGACGCAGGAGTAGACATCGCTGTAGCCGACGCCGCCAAACAGCGCATTCGCCATCACGCGAGCCAGACCTTCACTCCTGGAGTTCTCGGCGGCATCGGCGGATTCGGCGCGCTCTTTGCGCTCGACAAAAAGAAATGGAAAGAGCCTGTGCTCGTTTCCAGCGCCGATGGCGTTGGCACCAAACTCAAGGTGGCCATGGCCACCGGCGTCCACTCCACCGTCGGCGGCGACCTCGTCAATCACTGCGTCAACGACATTCTTGTCCAGGGCGCGGAGCCACTCTTCTTCCTCGACTACCTCGCCATGGGCAAGCTCGATCCCAACATCGTCGAGCAGCTCGTTGAAGGCATGAGCCGTGCCTGCCGCAAAGCCAGCTGCGCATTGATCGGTGGCGAAACTGCCGAAATGCCCGGCTTCTACCCGGTCGGCGAATACGATCTTGCGGGCTTCATCGTCGGAGCAGTCGAGCGCAGCAAAATCCTCACCGGAAAAAGCGTGAAGCCCGGTGACGCGCTCATCGCTTTGCCCTCGGCTGGCCTTCACACCAATGGCTACTCGCTGGCCCGCAAACTCGTCTTCGAAGTCGCCAGGCTCAAGCCCGACACTTACGTCGCCGAAGTCGGCAACAAAATTGGCGCCGAACTTCTGAAGCCGCATCTCTGCTACGTGTCCGCCCTCAAAACAATTCTCGCTCGCGGCTGGGTTTCCGCGCTCGCGCACATCACCGGCGGCGGCATCCCGGGCAATCTTCCCCGTGTCCTTCCGTCCGGAGTCCAGGCGCAGATTGATCTCGATTCATGGCCGGTCCTCCCGATCTTCAAGTACCTCGCCAAAGTCGGCAAAATAGACACGGACGAGCTCCTGCAGTCGTTCAACATGGGCATTGGCATGATCCTCGTAGTTCCCCAGGCCCATGTGCAATCCGTCGAAGCCGACCTCAAACGCCGCCGCGAAAAATTCCATCGCATCGGCCGCATCGAAAAAGGCGACTCCGGCAAAGCCAAAGTCAAATTCTCCGCCAGCCTCTCCCTCTAATTCCGCGCGCGCGGGTGCCGCACCCTACGTTTTACAGGATGCGGATTTAGATTCAACCTCAACTGACATCATGCATTCAGGCAAGCAATTAACAAAAAAAAGGACAGGCCTCATCGACCTGTCCCTCAATCCGAAACGCGTCCACCATGGCACTCACGGCTTCAACGCATCGATATCCTTCGCAATCGTCTTCTTCACCGCAGTCTCAACAACGGTTTGCATGGGAGCTTTCCCAGATGCAACCACACCGCCGCCGTTTCCACCATTGCTCCCAAAGAACCGCATCGCGCTAGCCGCCAATCCGTCCAACGCGCCGCCGTTTCCACCGCCGGCCACAAGGACATCCGGCACAAACTTCGCCTTACCTTCTGACAATGCGGTCACCACGTTCACGATCGCCGTGGCATTCGATCCCAGCGCCTCTACCTGCGCCCGGTAACCCCGAGCTCGCGCCAGTCCGATCGCTTCCACCTCCGCGCCTTTCGCAGTTCCGGTAGCGCGAATGAATTCCGCTTCACCGGTAGCCTCTGCAACACGCGCGTCGGCATTGTTCTTCTTGATGTCCACTCCTACCTTGGAGCGCGCCAGGTCCGCCTGCATATCGGCGGTGCCTTTGGCCTGCTCCATCTCGATGCGCTGATCTTGCGCCGCTTTCTGCTTCTTGAACGTTTCGATTTCCTGATTCGCGATTTCGCGATGCGTCAGGACTGTCACCATATCTTCGGGGAGCACCACGTCCTGGATGTACACGCCCTTCGTCTCCACCTGGTATTGCTCCAGCTGTTCGCGAATATGCGTGAAAGCTTCCTCCTGCACTTGCCGCCGCGTCTCGATAAATCGAATCGCGGGCATTCCTTGCAGAGCATCGCGGAAGTGATTGCCCACGGCCGCCTGCAGAACCTCATTCACAAGATTCCGCATCGTCGCGACCATCGAAATCACTCGCGGCGCCTTCGTGTCCGGAACGTGGATCTGCACCTGCAAATCGATCTTGAAGACGAAGCCTTCTTTGCTCTTCGCCACGATCTGCTGCAGTTGCGCGTCCAGGTGATGCGCTTCGGAAACCGCATCCGCCCAGTTCAGGTTGAGTATCGCGGTCGGCACAATTTCCGCCTCATAACACCGCGGATTCAGCGGATATTTGCCGGTGCGTAGCGGCTCCTGCCACACACCACGATGTCCGGGGCGAACCAGTGAGCCATACTTGAACTCCGCTCCGGATGTGTCCTTCGTCGCCAAGCCGACGTATGCCTTGATCACCGCCACTTGGCCTTGCTTCACTACCAACATCGGCACCAGCTCAACGCTGACCAGGAATGGGTTCAGCGCGTAGGCTCCGTAAAGCAGCGGGTCGTGCTGCAATCCGATGCGCCCTCCATGCTCCAGAAATGCCTGGAAGTCCTGATAGTTGTTGTGCAGGTTGTTCTTGCTGCCGAGCAGCCCTTCGATGATGTGCGCGTCGCTGGACTCGCTCTTCTCCAGCAACTCGATGTCGGCATAGCCACCCAGTCGCGTCGCAATATCACTCGACGCCATCGGGTCGCCCTCATAGGTGGTCACGATGCCCACCACATCGCTCGGCCCCGCTTCCTTCCCGCGTGGTTGCGGCTCGATGCGCACCAGTTCCAGTTGCTCCGGCTTCAATCCCAATGATGAGGGTGTCAACTCCCCGCCTCGTCCAGATCGCATCCGCACCTCCGGCGAGACCGGCAACCCGTACACATTGCTGCGCGTGATCACCAGAAATCCCACTGGATGAACCGGAACCAGCGTGCCCGGAGGCAACACCGGCCGCTGTACACCTTTCTGCCCGCCGGCGCTTACGAAGCCGCTCAAGTTCGCAAAATTGCCGAACTCTTTGCGATACACCGCGGACTTCGCACCGATAGGCAACGGCGCTCCGACCTGCGAAATCACCACTCCGATTTCGCCCGCCGGAACCTGTACCCACGGATACTTATCCACTGAATATCGCGGCCACAGTTTCCACCGCAGCCCGGCCATCAACAGCTCAGCCTGGTAACCGGCCTCGCCGTCGAAAGCCACCGGACTATCCTTCTCCAGCTTCTTCCAGCTATACCGCTTGGTGACCAGGCCTACCTGCGTGGGCCCAATCCGATGAATTGACTGCACGACAAAAAGTACCGCCGCCGCGGCCACCGCAAACAACAACGGATGCATAAACAGCAGTTCAAGCACGAACATACACACACCTCCGCGACATGCCGCAGATCCCGTGAAAGCGTTTTGTGTCGGGGTTACATCTGGGAAGTCTTCTTGATGTGCGCGATATTGCGCTCGCGAATCGTCGCTGTCAATGACCTGCCTAGTACCGATCCGGTAAGTACCCGCGAATCAATCGAAATCAGAAGATGTTGCAACTACGTTGCATCCGTTTCTAACGAATTCTTTACGCTTTCAAGCGCGCACACTGATCGATGCCAATCTCACTCGCTGATCGCTCCGCCCCATGTGGACTGTAGTAGCAGACGTCGCATTTATGTAAGAGCTGAGCTGGCTAGTCGGCAATTGGCGTGTCTACACCGTGTCATCAGGAGCGGCGCTGCTTTTCCTCCGCATACGCCGGAAATTTCGCTTGGCCCCGCTGTGCCAATTCCCGCTCCACCTTCTTCAGCCACTTCAATTCCGCCCGAAATTGCTCAATCATGAGACTCACCATCCACACCGCCTCATGATAAGGATGGCCCGTCTCCCGCAAAACTTCGCGCAGAGTCTGTTTCTCGCGCACCAGCTCTGAGTGCAAATACTCTCGCCGTCGCGCGATCTGCCGCGCAAACACGCCGGGCCGCGCCTGCCACGAAAGCGCCATCCAGGTCAGAAAAGGCGGCCGCTCACGTTGCTTTGCCCAGTCCTCCCGCTCCAGCGCCTCGCCCAGAGATGCGCGCCCTTTCGCCGTTGTCTCAAACACGCGCCGCTCAGGTCCCTCCGCTGGCTGCTCGCTCTCGGCCGCGCGCACCAACCCCGCCGCCGCCAGTTTCTCCAGTGAGTAGTACACCTGCGGCCGCGAAATCCCCGCCCAGTCCCGCACGCACCGCCGCTCCAGCTCCAGATTCGCCTGGTACCCATGCATCCTGCGCTCGGCTAGCAAACTCAGCAGCACCAGATCCGGCGTAGTCAGTTCGTTCTGTCGCTTTCGTTTCATCTCGACCGGCGCAGCCGTGTGCCCGTTCTTGTCTGTGACCTCTGTGCGCTCCGTGGTGAGCTTCTTCCCTTCTTCCTTTTCTCACTCCACCACCACCATTGGCATTTCTCCGCCGGCAATCGCGGATTCCGCGCCTGCGCCACCGCCGCGTGAAACACGTCCAGCACGCAGATGTCCTGATGCTGCTGCGCCACGCGTCCCAATTTCCGATACATCTTTTCCGGATCCTGCCGCGCCAGTTGCGCCACTGTCCGCACTCCCAGCAGCTCAAAGTCCCGCAACATCGCCGGCCCGATCGAGATGAGTTCGCCGAGCCGTCGGACTTTCATGCTCATAAGACCTCCTTGACATCCACAAATGAACCCGCTATGTTCTACTAGTCTAAACAAGACTACCGCCCCTGGCAACAAAATCCTTTGTCACAGGAGTACCACCATGATCGTCAAACGCATCACCCCGGTCCTGTTCGTCAAGGAAATCGAGCCTATCCTGCCGTTCTGGGTCGATTGCCTCGATTTCACAAAAAGCATCGAAGTGCCTCACGGCGATAGGCTTGGCTTCGTCGCCCTCCAACACGGCCACACCGAAATCATGTACCAGACGTATGCCAGCCTCGGCGATGACATGCCTCTCATCCTCGATGCTGCCAAAAAAGGGCCGACCTTCCTCTACATCGAAGTGGACAATCTCGATGCCGTCAAAGCTTCCCTCAAAAACTCCAAAATCACTCAGGCTGAGCGCACCGCGTTCTACGGCATGCGCGAAGTCGGCTTCCAGGATCCTGCAGGCCACTACATCACCTTCGCTCAAGCAGTCGCGAAGTAACCGCATTCTTTTCTTTGCGTACAAGCGCTTCGGCAGTTAGGATGACGCGCACCACTCACCGGCATACAGGCTGGAGCTGAGAATGGGAGCCCTTGCATGCACTTGCACCATGTCAACCTGCTAGCCGTGCTCGTCGCCGCAATCTCTACAATGATTGTCGGCTTCCTTTGGTATTCCCCGATCCTCTTCGCCAAGCCTTGGATGCGGGAAATGGGCTACGACCCTGAGGACAAAGCCAGAATCAAGGAGATGCAAAAAAGCGCTGGTCCGGCGTACGCAGGTTCCTTCGTTGCCAGCCTGATCTCCGCATTCGTGCTGGCCTTGTTCTTCCATTGGCTTCGGGTCAGCGGTATCCACTATGGACTGATCACTTCTTTCCACGTCTGGCTCGGCTTCGTCGCCACCGTACAATTCACTGACGCGCTCTTCCAGAAAAAGAGCATGAAACTCTTCGCCATCAACACCGGCTTTCAGCTGCTCTGCTTCCTGGCCATGGGAGCAATTCTCGCCAGCTGGACGTAACAAAGCCTGGCGACAGGGTTCTCGCCTCACTCAGCGCATTTCGGCGCATCCAATATCCGTCAGCCAACCATTCTCCGAGGGAAAAATGGGCGAGATGATCGAATTCAAACGGCCGGACGGCAAGAGCTGCCCAGGCTACTTGGCAGCGCCGTTAATCAGTGGCGATCAGGAACGAACCAACGCTCCTGGCATCGTGGTCATTCAGGAATGGTGGGGCCTCAACGATCAGATCAAAAAGACCGGGGACCGCTTCGCCCAGGCGGGGTTTCGTGCGCTCGTGCCAGACCTGTTTCGCGGCAAGGTCGCCAAGGCGCCCGACGAAGCGCGTCACCTGATGACCGGGCTAAATTTTCCCGACGCCGCCAATCAGGATATCCGCGGCGCCTTGCAGTACCTGAAACAGACGTCCGGAAAAGCGGCCGTGGCAGGCTTCTGCATGGGCGGCGCGCTCACTATCATGGCCGCCGCAAAAGTCCAAGAGATGGATGCCGGCGCCTGCTTCTACGGCATTCCGCCCCTCAGCGCCGACGAAATCAAATCGATCAAAATCCCGCTAATCTGCCATTTCGGCAACAAAGACCATTCCTGGACACCCGAGAAAGTGAACGCGCTCGAAGCCGCTCTCAAACAATCGCCGTCCAAGTTCGAACTCTACCGCTACGATGCCGACCACGCCTTCATGAACGAGCAACGCCCCGAGGTCTACAACCCCGAAGCCGCAAAACTGGCGTGGGACCGCACCATCAGCTTCCTCCACAAACACCTGTCCGAATCCGCCTCCGCTGCTCACTGAACCGCGCTTCTGCGCGCAAAGTAGCAGAGAGTGTCGCACCCTGCGGGTTACAGAGTGCGCGTTTAGAGGCAAGTAGCAACGTGCCGCCATCGCATTCCACAGCGTTCGGCCTCCGCACTACATCGAATCCCTAGGAGTCATGCGCCATTCCAATGAGAGCTCCCTGCGAAGAGCTAGCCATCCGAACGCACAGCCCAAGTGAGCCCTGCAAACCAGCAGCGGCTGGCTGGATTCTGGCGGCCACAATTCTCGGTTCGAGCATGGCGTTCATCGACAGCACCATCGTCAATGTCGCTGCACCCAAACTTCAAAGCGCGTTGCATGCAAGCGTCGTCGACGTGCAGTGGGTCATCGAAGCCTACGGCCTGTTTCTATCCGCGCTGATTCTAGCCGGCGGCGCACTCGGTGATCGCCTGGGCCGGCGCTTGGTCTTCTTGTGGGGAGTAGCAATATTTGCGGCAGCTTCCGTCGCGTGTGGCGTTGCTCCCAACGTTCAAGTACTCGTGTTTGCCCGCTCGGTCCAGGGAATCGGCGCCGCACTGATGGTGCCCGGCAGCCTCGCGATCATCAGCGCATCCTTCGATGAGGCTTCGCGCGGTCGCGCGATCGGCACTTGGTCCGGCTTCACTGCGATCACCATGGCGCTCGGCCCGGTGCTGGGTGGTTGGCTCATCGAGCAAGCTTCGTGGCGCTGGGCGTTTTTCATCAATGTGCCGCTCGCGGCGGCGGTAGTCTTGATTTCGCTGCGTCACGTTCCGGAAAGCCGGAACTCTGAAACGCAGCGTCTGGATTGGCTGGGCGCTGTTCTTGCGACAGTGAGCCTGGGCGGCGTAGTGACTGGACTCCTGGAGTCCTCAAAGCTTGGCTGGCGGCATCCCCTGGTCGTCGTTTGCTTGCTCCTCGGCCTCATTTGCCTCGTGCTCTTCCTATGGGTGGAAACGCATGTCTCCTCGCCCATGGTCTCGCTGGGACTCTTCAAGTCCGGCTCGTTTCTTGGCGCAAACCTGCTCACCTTGTTCTTGTATGCCGCGCTTGGCGTTTTCTTCTTTCTCTTTCCGCTCAGCCTGATGCAGGTGCATCGATACTCCGCCACCGCTGCAGGTGCTGCCAGCTTGCCGATCATCCTGTTAATGTTTTCTCTGTCGCGCTGGTCCGGCGGGCTCGTGAACAAATACGGCGGAAAGATTCCTCTAATTGCAGGACCGCTCATCGCTGCAGTCGGCTTCATCGCATTTGCTGTCGTATCCGCGGGCGGCAATTACTGGAAGACGTTCTTTCCCGCCACATTAGTCTTGGGCTTCGGAATGGCCATCACCGTCGCGCCGCTAACCACCGTCGTAATGCAGTCCGTCGATCGCCAGCACACTGGAGCAGCCTCCGGAATCAACAATGCCGTAGCTCGAGTAGCAGGCGTGCTGGCCATCGCGGTCTTCGGAATCGTGATGGTGAAGACCTTTGCCACTCACGTAGACGCAAGGCTAGCCCAGCTTTCCGTCTCATCCGATCAGGTTCATGAAGTTCGCGCAAAGGAAATTGAACTCGCGGGAATGGAACTTCCCAAAGATTTGGACGCCCAGGCAAGCGCAGCAATCCGCCAAGCCATTTCCGAAGGATTCCTCTCCGGATTCCGCCTAGTCTTATTCTCCTGCGCCGGCCTCTCCATCGGCAGCGCAGCAGTTGCCGGGCTGTTCGTCTCCAAACGATGAACCTCACACCGACTTAGATTGATCGCGTCTGCTGCACGCCGAGATTTCGCGGCGGAGATTGTAGGGCCACTTCATTGCCGCAAGCGGAGCTCTCGAGCTCCTCCATCACATGCTTGCCAAATAAAACATTGCGCTCGCTCGCGCCGCTCGGCAACGTTATGTCCGGGGTCGCAGACACGAATTTCAAATGACTGAGTTAGCAAAATGTGTCACCTCGACCGGAGCAGCCCGCTTTTTCCTGCGCTTAGTTTTTGAGCGCGGGCTGCGGGGCGGAGAGACCATGGCTTGATCACTACATGCCAGGAATCGGTCCGATAGTCGCTAAACCAGCGCCTCCTCTTCCCATTCACTCACCGCTCACTTCTTCTGCGTCCCGGGTATTGGCCTTCGCTCCATCTCCGTAACCACCGCAATCGAGCGCGCCCCATTCTTCCCCACCGATCGCACCCCGAAAAAATGATTGTCCGTGGACACGCCCTTCAACACGGTCTGCCCCGCCGCCTCTACGAACTGATACACCGACCATCGCGGCTCCGTCGTCTCCCGCCACAAAATCTCAAATCCGGCGCGCTCCGAATCTTCCTCCGCCGCAAACGAAACCTTCGCGTCCGGCGTCACTCCTCCGGCCAGCTTCGCCTCCGTAGGCGGCGCAGGAGCCAGCGCCAGCTGTCGCAAGGCCTCCGCATTGTCTCGTGCCACATTTCCCAACAATGCCGAGTTCAAATATTTCGCGAAGTCCCCATACTCCACACCATTTTCAGTCCGCGGCGTCTGATGCTGCCGGTCGTAAATCTCAAACGGCTCGGTAAATCGCACCGCCGGCAATCCCGCTTTATAAAATGGATAGTGATCCCCGCCTCGCCCATAGCGATCCACGCGAAACACCATCCGGATCGCCGCCCGTCCATCAATCTCCTCGACCGCCCGCGCCAATTCCCGCGAAGGCGAATCGCAATCCTCAATCTCGCCATTCCCCGAGAATAGCCGCACGCGATGCGGCGCGCCCGGCGCAGGATCGTCCCCACGATGTCATCGTCCAGCATGCCGCCCACCGTGTAGCCTTTCTCTTTCACCCACTCCACCAGATGACCCGGCGCCCAGCAGTCCTTGCTCCTCGCCCGACACCGCCGCAAACAAAATCGTCGCGCGAAATCCTTTCCCGCTTGCGGCCAATCTTGCTCAGCAACCGCGCCGACTCCACGCTTACCGACACGCCCGATGCATCATCATCCGCGCCCGGCGCGTCGGCTTGCGTGTCCTGATCGTTCGAAGGGCGCGAATCGAAATGCCCCGACACAATAAACACCGTCTTCTCCAGCTTCTGATCCGTCCCCGGCAAAATCGCGTACACATTTTCCATATGTGCTGGCTTGTTCGACGTCCGCACCGATGTGCCCTCGTAGCTGTCCACCATCACCTGCAGCTTCCCGCCGGTGCTCTTCGAAATCTCGTTCAATCGCGCCACGATCTGATCGCGCCCGCAACCCGGACCCCGCTTGGCGTCATCCCACGCAGCGATCGACAATCGCGTCCCGCATGCCACCAGCCGGTCGATCAGCGCGCGCATCGATTTCTCATCCACGCTCGTTCGCGTCACCGGTCCCGCTGGCCGCGCCACAACTTTCACCTTCGGTGCACCTGACGCCGGTTCCACTGGATCGCGCCACACTGCGCTCTTCTGCGCCGTTGCAGCAGTGGCGCCGATCAGCAAGCTCGCAATCAGAGCGCTGTAACGCAAAATCGTACCGCCGAACAAATCGCACTTCGTACGTTTGATCATTGAATTTACCTTCGATCCCAGTCTTGAACTTACAAGAGGATGTCCCTAGAGGGCGCATGCATTTTACCCTGTCGACGTTCGCCAACCTACAATCCTCGCCGCCTCATTACGCCTTTTCCCCCGCGCCTGCCCTAAACGCGATTCGTCTTGCATCCATTCCTTCGCTACAATAAAGGTTTCCTTCGAGGTCGATCAACAGCATGTACGTAGCCCAACCAATCGAGTGGACCGATCACGGCGTGGTCATGCTCGACCAGCGACGCCTTCCAACCGACGAAATCCATCACACCTACACCGACTATCGCGAAGTCGCCAAGGCCATTCGCGACATGGTGATTCGCGGCGCGCCGGCCATCGGCGTCGCGGCGGCAATGGGTGTCGCGCTCGGCGTGCACCAATCGAAAGCCAAATCAGTCGACGAATTGCGCCCTGAGTTCGCTGAAATCTGCGATCTCCTTTCGAAAACGCGCCCCACCGCCGTCGATCTCTTCTGGGCGCTCGAACGCATGAAAGCACGCTTCGCCGGACTGACGGCAGAAACTTCCGATCTCGACACTATTCGCACATCGCTGATCGCCGAAGCTCGCCTGGTCCATCTCGAAAAGAAAGCCACCGATGAAGCTATCGGCCGCTTCGGCGCCGAACTCATGCCGCGCGATGGCCAGGTGATGACGCAGTGCAACGCCGGAGCCCTCGCCACCGGGGGCATCGGCACCGCGTTGGGTGTGATTCGCGTCGCCTTCGAACAGGGGCACAAGCTTCATGTCCTGGTTCCAGAAACGCGACCATACCTCCAGGGCGCGCGCCTCACCGCTTGGGAACTTCACCGCGGCGGCATCCCTCTCACACTGATCACCGACAACATGGTCGGGCATTTCATGAAGACCGGAAAAGTTGGCGCGGTCGTCACCGGCGCAGACCGCATCGCTGCGAACGGCGACTCCGCCAACAAAATCGGTACCTATCAAATCGCGGTGTTGGCAAAAGAAAACAACGTGCCCTTCTACATCGCCGCGCCGGTCTCGACCTTCGATCTCTCCATCCCGGACGGCGATCACATTCCCATCGAAGAGCGCTCCGCCGCAGAAGTCACGCACATCCAAAATGTGCGCATCGCCCCCGACGTCCACGCCGCTCATCCGGCTTTCGATGTCACGCCTGCGCGCTACATCGCCGCCATCTTCACCGAACGCGGCGTCGCTCGCGCGCCCTACCTTGAATCGCTGAAGGCCTTAGCCGCCGCGCCACAACTTGTCGCGGCCACGCACTGACTCTCCCCCATGCTGTCACGCCGATAGCCGACTTCGCATGACTTGGGTATGCTAAGGCGCACCAGACGGGGACCTCGCGCTTAATGTCAGAACTTCCGCAATCCATCGGGCCGTACCGAATTTTGTCCAAAGTCGGTGAAGGCGGTATGGGTGTGGTTTACAAGGCGGAAGATCAGCGACTCGGCCGCGTGGTCGCCCTCAAAGTGATCCGCGAATATCGCTCGACCGACACTTCCCGCCAGCAACGTTTCTGGCAAGAAGCTCGCGCAGCCGCCCAGGTGGCGCATCCAAACGCCTGCCGCCTCTACGACATCGCTGAAAATGACGACCAACTCGTCCTCGTCATGGAATTCATCGAAGGCGACTCGCTTGCCCTGCGTCTGCTGCAAGGGGCAATGCCGCCGCGTGAGGCCGCGCAAATTATTTTGTCCTTGCTCTCTGCTCTCGAGGCCTTCCACAAGTTGGGCATCGTTCATCGCGATTTGAAGCCCGGCAATATTTTGCTCTCCGCTGCCGGAACAAAGCTGCTCGATTTCGGTATCGCCAAACAAATGCCGCTGACGCCGCTGCCGGAAACCGCCGCTACCGTCCTCGACACCACCATGCCCGGCTCTTTTCTCGGCACGCCCAAATATGCCTCGCCCGAACAATTTCGCGGATTGCAGGTCGACGCGCGCTCTGATCTTTTTTCCGTCGGCGTTATTTTTTTCGAAATGCTCACCGGACACCGTCCTTTTCCAGGCGAATCGTTTGGCGACCTTGCGCACTCCGTTTTGTACGGCACTCCGCCTGCTCTCAGCGGCTCGCCCGCGATTTCCGCCATGGGTCGCATCGTGCACCGCGCCCTGGCGCGAGACCCGCAGGAACGCTACCCGACCGCAGAGTCCATGTCCGCGGACATTCGCGCCGCTCTCTTGATGGAAGGCATCGACACCAAAGCCCGTGCTGAAGCGCTGCGTCGCCTCATCGTTCTGCCATTCCGAATGTTGCGCGCCAGCGAGGAGACGCAATTTCTCGCCTACAGCCTGCCCGAAGCCATCACCGTTTCACTCGCGGGACTCGACAGTCTCGTGGTGCGCTCGTCTCTGGTCGCTTCTCAATATCCGGTGGAAACTCTTGATCTGCAAAAAATCGCGCGCGAGGCCGAGGTTGACATCGTTCTTACCGGAACCCTGTTAAGCGTGGGTGAGCAGATTCGTATCACTGCGCAACTTACCGAAGCGCCCAGCGGCACCTTGCTTTGGTCGCATTCCGCGCATGCCACCGCGCGCGAACTCCTGCAACTTCACGACGATCTCGTGCGCCGCGTCGTCGATTCGATTCTTCCCTCGCTCACTCCGCAAGAGCATCGCTCGCTGCAACAAGAGCGTCCCGAAAGCCCCACCGTTTATCAGCTTTATTTGCAGGCCAACGAATTTTGCCGCCAATGGGAAAATCTGCCCACGGCCATCGCATTGTACGAGCGCTGCCTCCAGCTGGAAGACACGTATGCGCCCGCTTGGGCTCGCCTTGGACGCGCGCGGTGGATTCTCGACAAATACAGTCGCGGCTCACTGGAAGGCATGCGCGCGGCGGACGACGCATTCCAGGCCGCGCTGCGTCTGAATCCCGATCTTACTCTCGCGCATAATCTTTACACCGCGCTGCAGGTGGATCAGGGACAAACGTTCGACGCTATGCGCCGCCTGTTGGATCGCGCGCAAAAGCGGCGCAGCGATCCCGAGCTTTTCGCCGGCCTGGGTCACGTGTGCCGCTATGGCGGAATGCTTCAGGCTGCCCTCGCGGCGCAGCGCGAAGCCCGGCGGCTTGATCCGCGCATTTCCATCAGCATCAATCACACCTATTTCATGCTCGGCGATCCGCAAAGCGCATTGGAATCCAGCGGACGCGATTTCGGATATGCGGTGGGATTCGCGCTCGCCAAACTTGGGCGCGTACCGGAAGCGATCGCGACGCTGCGCGAACGAGAGCTGACCAATCCGCCCAGACTCGCAAAGCTGTACATTGCTTCGCTGCGTGCGCTGCTCGAAGGAAATCGTGAGGAGTGTGTCGTGGCCACCGACGAGCTGCTTCTGACCACTTTCCGTGATCCCGAAGGGATGTACTACCAGGCGCTTCAGCTCGGCTATCTCAACGAACAATCACGCGCGCTGGAGATGTTGCGGCGCTCCGTCGACAACGGTTTCTACTGTTACGCTGCAATGGTCAGCGAACCGTGGCTCGATTCGCTGCGTGGCTTACCGGAATTTACCGCCATTCTCCGCAAGGCCCACGATCAGCATCTGGAAGCGTACAAAGTATTTCTCGCCGCCGGGGGCGAAACACTCCTCGGACTCCACGCCGGCGCGCACTGAACCTGTTCTCCAACTGGAAAGCACTAGGGGGACGCAATGGCTAGCGACTAGCAACGCCCTGCAGCTCAGGCCTTCAGCCCTGAGAATTTAGACTGCAATGCGACCACCAGCAAAGCGGCGATGACGGTGACCACAGGGCGGTTTTCGTCAGACAACGCAGGTACCCAGATTACTTTCGAGCGTCCACTGGCGTGATGGCGATCACCGCGCGCTCCCGCGGCCGAAACTTCGCAAAGAAATCGAGCAACTGCTTCCATGGAAAGTATTTCTTGTTCAGCAGCTGCATGCCGTATTCAAAATCAACACCCGCAACAATCTCTGCGCGCGCCTGCACCCAATCACCCAATACTTTCCCGCGCATATCGCAAGGCGCGATGCGCACCTTCGCATTGTTGCGAATCCGCTTCACCTTGCCACTATTTCCGATGGTGTAAACGAACAGCCTGGCCTCCCCGCTTCCAAGGCCTCTGGCGGGATCAGCCGCAAACCAAATCGGCGTCGCCACTCCCAGCCCGCTCTTGCGAAACGTCTCCAGACTCAAATATTTCAAAGCCGCAAACGTCTCAAAACCCATACGCATCGCCCTCGGCTAGTTCGATGCGCCCATCTTAGATATGTCACCGCTCTGTCTGTCTTAAGGTCGCCACCCTGCGTTTTTCAGCGTGCGCATTTAGACCCAACTACAAGTACCAATCTGCACTTGTCCACACATACCATCTCACTTCCTCACATAAACCACTTCCTCCGAAAACGTATCCTTCTGATTCTTCCGAAATGTCCAAGTCTGCTTGATGTGATTGTCATCCAGAAAAACGTAAACCGCATGATGCATATGTCCGTCATCCGCACTCTTCAAATTCGTGGCGCTGATAAAATCGAACGTCAACGTCTTGCTCTCCGGCGCATACGTACCGCGCATCGTTGGCTGATTCCCCGCCACGCAGTAGTGCGTCATCTGCACTTTGTCGCCATCCAGGTGGTAAACCGTGGTCATCTCCACCGGTTTTCCGTCGATCGTGTCGCGTGATCGCTCCAGAATTGCCGAGCCGCCTCCGGTCAACTCGATGTCCAGTGTCGACTTCTCATTCTTCACGGATTGCGATTCCCAATGGCCAACCATCGACTGCAATTTGGCGAACGCTTCCGGTTTCGTCACCGCTGTCGCGTGCGCACGGGTGGAAACTACGAAACTCAATACAATTGCGGCCGCAAGGAATCCGTGCATCTTCTTCATCACAATCTCCTTTTAAATCGATGACCAACCCGCATCACGAATGTACTTAACTTGGGTCTACGCGCCTCGGTCTACTTAGCTTCCACCGTCTCCTCCAGCGAAGCTGTTAACTTTCCCCAGCGCTGCGTAGCAAATCCCACAATCGCGCCCAGCAACATTCCAGGCAGCATGATGTCCCAGAACAGCGCCATTCCCGCATGCATCACGACAACCAAGCTCAGAATCGCCGCAATCGCAATTCCGGCAATGATCCCAATCACGATCGACCGAACTCTCTGCGACAAATACCCGATCGCGACTCCCGCCACCAATCCCTTCAACATCGAAAAGGTAATCACGCTGCCCATCATCGGCCCAAGCGAAGGCTCGAAAAATCCGCTCAAGCCGTCCATCAAACCCAATGTTCCGCCCACGATCAAACCGAGCACCGGCTTGGTCACAATTTTCTCCAGCCGCCTTCCGTTCTGCGGCGCTTTCTAAGTGGCGATTTCTTCGTCAGGGCACGCTGTACCCATGCCACACCTGAATTGCTGCCGGCGTTTTCCATGCATTATCGCTAATGCATCACTTCGCGTTCGGATCTGCCTGCATCACACCGAAAACATTTCCTTCCGTGTCCTGCAGGTACGCGAAGTAGCCGACCGTCGGAATCGGTGTCTTCTCCATGATCAGTTTCCCGCCAGCATCCTGCACCGCTTTTACCGAGGCGTCGACCGATTCCACGCCGATGGTGTTGGTTGTGCTGGTCACCGGGCCTTGTTTCGGCATCATCCCGCCGTTAATTCCCGGGTGGCCTTCTTCGCCTGTGTTCACCAGCCAATAGTCCATCGTTCCCCACTTCTCAAATTTCCAGCCGAAGATCTTCTTGTAGAACGCGGCAGCGCGCTCCGGATTTTCCGCAGGTATTTCAAAATGAATGACTCGAGCCATGACCTCTCCTTGTTTTTACTGCGATCTACAAATCCGTCTCAATTCACGATCAAACTGTCAGCGTCAAATCACTCCCTGACGTCTAGCATCAGCGTGTCGCCGATGCGGTGACAGCATTCGTGCCATAACGCTGGGTCGCGTACCCCACGATCACTCCCACCAGACTTCCAGGCAAAATGATCGGCAGATAGTAGCCGTGCTGGAGATATGCGACCAAGAACGCCAGCACGAAACCGACGGCGAGCCCAAACACAATTCCCAGCAACAGGGAGTGCACTTTCCGCGCGAAGAATCCGATGGCCACTCCCGCGATAATGCCCTTGGCCGTCGAGCCGATGATGATACCCGCGAGTTGCGCGCGCACCGCCGGAGTGAACCACGCAGTAGCGCCGTCGATCGCACCGAGAACCGCGCCGAGCAACAGTCCAAGCAGAATTTTATTCATCGAGGATCTCCCTTGTGGCTCGGGATTCTCTCCCTGTTTACGGTTCTTTACAACGCAGGAGAAATTTCCTTTAGGACTAGCGGTGAGAAATCAGCAGTAAAATGACGCGCATCACTAAGTACGCTGCTATCAAAAGGATAGCGACGTTGTTACGCCGATAAAATCGTACTGCCTTATCGAGAAATGTCTCGCGCCGCGCGCTCACGGGCAATCCATCCAGGTATCGCGACACGTCCGATGCAAATTGCGTCACGCTGCCGTAGCGGTGTTCAGGACGCTGCGCTGTAGCCTTCGCGCAAATCGCTTCCAATGATTTGTCGAGCATGTGGCTGGAAGGATTTTCTTGCGAGGCTGCATTCGCTGGCGAATCGCGCACCAGCAGAAATCGCAGCAACGCGCCGAGCGAGAAAATATCGCTGCGTTCGTCCAGTTGGGCGTGGTCACCGCGAGCTTGCTCGGGCGACATATAGCCAGGTGTTCCCATCACTGTGCCATGCGCAGTGGTCGCGGCGGTTTCCGTACGCTCGCCTATCGCGCCGGTTCCGGAAGTCTGGCGAACGATCGTGGAATCAGAACCAGATTCGGCTGCGGAAGCAGCCACCTTCGCGAAGATCTTTGCTAACCCCCAGTCCAGCACCAGGACTTCGCCGAACGAGCCGACCATCACGTTCGCCGGCTTCAGATCGCGATGCAAAATCCCGCGCACATGAGCGAATGCCACCGCCTCGCAGATACGCAAGAAGAGACGCAGCCGGTCCGACCGCGACTCAACGCCTTCCAGATGCTTATCCAGGCGTTGGCCTTCGACAAACTTCATGGTGTAGAAGACGCGGCCATCTTGCAGCGTACCGACGTCGTGCACTGGCACGATTCCCGGATGCTCCAGGGTCGCGAGCACCTGCGCTTCGCGAATCAGTCGGCGAGCCAGTTCGCCGCCGCGATCCTCGACGTCCAGGACCTTGAGCGCAACGCGGCGTTCGAGTTTTTCGTCTCGCGCGGCGTAGATCAAACCCATTCCGCCGCGAGCGACTCGCTCGAGCAATACGTAACGTGTTCCGGCAAGATCCGGAGCATCACTAAGATCGCGAAGCCGATCGAGCGCCTTGTCGGTGAGGAATTTCATTACGCGCCCTTGCCAGGCTTTCTACCGAATAGTGCCAGCGCTTCACGCTGGAATTCTTCTTCGCTTCCACAGATCTCGCGAAGCCGCTCTTTCGCGATCCGCCGAAACTCACGGCGCGCCCACGACAGCGCGTTCGTGACATCGGTTAGGGGAATGCTGTGCTTGCGTGCCAGATCGTCGTAGGAAATATCCGGCGCGGCGTCGATATCGTATTCCTCGAACAACAGAAATGTGGTTGCACGTTCCCGATCGTCGCAGAGCTTTCGCAAGTCATCAACCGCCAGCGTGAACAGACTGCGGATCCACTCCTTTTCAAAGAAATCTTCCATCAATTCGGGAGATGGAATCGCGGCAGGATCGACAACTTGCTCGCGCAGCTCTCCTTCGGCTTGCTGAAAGTCCAGCGCCACATGCAGTACGTTGCCGCCACGTTTCTGGCGCGACGCCGCCTTTTCCTGATTCATGACAAAGCTGTCGGCACAAATGCGCAGATAGGTGCGTAAGCGGCTTTTTGCCGGATCGTATTTCGGGAGCAATTCGCGCTCCAACAATTCCGCGAAAAATCCTTGTGTCAGATCCTGCGCATCTTCGGCGGGACGATTCCAGCGGATACGAATGTATTTGTAAACCGGACGCCAGTAAGCGGCGCAGAGCGCGGCTAGCGCACGATCGCGCGCAGCCTCATCTGTGCTGCGCGCCGCGTCGATGACCGACCAACGAGTGGGCGGAAATTTGTCGCCGCCGTAAGGTTGGCTGTCGGAGGGCACGGGTTATTCATAGCGGAGAGCTTCGACAGGATCAAGCCGGGCGGCCTTCCAGGCGGGGTACACGCCAAAGACGATGCCGATCATGGCGCACATGACCAAAGCAGTGATAATCCAGAAAAGTGAGAGCGTGGCGGTGACGCCGAGTCCGTAGTGCAGCGTCAGCGTAAAGCCAGATCCCAGCAACACGCCGATGATCCCGCCTACGGCGCTGAGGGTCACGGCTTCGATCAAAAATTGCGCCAGGATATTGTTACGCTTGGCGCCGATAGCTTTGCGGACACCGATTTCGCGGGTGCGCTCGGTGACGGACACCAACATGATGTTCATCACACCGATGCCGCCAACGATTAAACCGACCGAAGCTACGGCGAACATTAGAATGAAAATCATGCCGCTGATCTTGTTCCACAGATCAAGGAAATAGTCGGACGTGAAAATCGCGAAATCGTCTGGTTTGCCGTTGCTGAGACGCCGCTTCCGACGCAGCAATTCGCGCG
The DNA here is from genome assembly GCA_963788725.1 of uncultured Acidobacteriota bacterium. Lineage (GTDB taxonomy): Bacteria > Acidobacteriota > Terriglobia > Acidiferrales > UBA7541 > Acidiferrum. The sequence goes on from CAWBHT010000003.1 coordinate 270,980, forward strand.
TTTCGTCAACCGCTTCGGCGACGCTCTTGGGGTTCGCCGCCTTCACAAACAGAACGTAGTCTTTTTGATTTGGATAGAGCTTGCGCAGCGAAGTTACCGGCATAACGGCGATGTTGTCTTCTGGATTGGAGCCGCCAGAGATGCCCTGCTTGCGCTTTTCCATCGTGCCGATGACGGTGAAGAGCTGGCCGTTCAGAGTGACTTCTTTTCCGATCGCGTCAGAGGCAGAGCCGGGAAAAAGCGTTCGCGTGGTGTCGTAGCCGAGCATGACGACTGGCGAGCGATGCTCGGTATCGTTCTCATCGAAAGGCCGGCCGTACTCAATTTTCATGTCGAAAATACGATTGATCGACGGCGAATTACCTTGCAGGATGACGTTTTTCGCGCGGAATGCGCCACGGCGAACGTCGGCGGTGCCGGCACCGAACTGCGGCATGAAAATTCGCATGGATGGCGAAGCGGCGGCCACATGCGGCAGCTTTTCGATGTCGTCGGCCCATTCGGGCTGCAATTCCTTGCGGTTCAGCCATTCCGAAGGTGGACGGGAAAGCGCAGCCCAGGGGAATCGGTAGCAGATGATGGTGTCGGAACCGAGCTCGCGAATTCCGGCGAGCACATTGTCGTTCAGCCCATTGATGAGCGCACTGACGGTGATGACGGTGGTGATGCCGATGACGATTCCTAGAATGGTGAGCGAGGAACGCAGTGGATTTTTCCGCAGCGTGTCGAAAGCGAGAAATAAGGCTTCGCCAAGCTGCAAGGCGCTCTTCGGAGCATGCACGCGCGCCGGCAGCATGGCGCTTTGCGGGAAGGTTTTGTCTAACGTCAACATTCTTTAGCTACTCCGATCGCAAAGCGACGACCGGATCGAGGCGCGCCGCTTTCGATGCCGGATAAGTTCCGAAAAATAATCCGACGCTGAGCGCCACGAACAGTCCCCCTATTACGGACCACAACTGCACGGCGCTGGGCAGGGGCGTGACCCAGGAGACGATCTTGGCGAGGAGCACGCCGAAAACAACGCCGAGCACTCCGCCGATGGCGGCTACAGTAGAAGATTCAATCAGAAATTGCAGCAGGATGTCGGAGCGCCGCGCGCCGATGGCTTTGCGAACGCCGATCTCGCGGGTTCGCTCGGTGACGGACACCAGCATGATGTTCATGATGACGATTCCGCCGACGATCAGGGAGATCGAGGCAATGCCGATCATCACCACAAAGAACGATCCGCTGATGCTCTTCCACAAATCGAGAAAAGAGTCGGAGGTTTCGACGGCGAAATCATCCTTGGTCGCGTAAGCGAGATGATGGCGGCCTCGCATGATCTGGCGAACTTCATCGACGCTGGTTTGGATGTTGGCGGCGGCTCCGGCGCGAATGGTGACACGCAGGGAATCCTGCTGGTTGCCGTACCCCTTCTTGTAGGTGCTGAGCGGCAGGATAATCCAGTTATCAAGCGAAGTGCCGAGCGCGGAGCCTTCCTTCTTACCTACGCCGATCACCTGGCAGGGCGTGTTGTTCCAGCGAATCTCTTTGCCGACTGGATCGACTCCGGGCATCAGGTTCTCGACGATATCGTTGCCGATGACGCAAACAGGGGCGGCATCGCGAAGATCGGTCTCCGTGATATGGCGCCCGGAGACGAGATCAACGTCGTACAGCTCGGGCATTTGCGGCGTCCAGGCACGCAGATTGGTGTCTTTGAGTGAATTGACGCCGCTTTTGGTCTCGACACGGCCGCCGAGCGCGGCGCCGACTTCCTTGCAGGACGTGCAGAATTCGCGCACGGCTTCGAAGTCGTCGTAAGTGATGCGCTTGCGTTTTTGAAATTCCAAAAAATCGTCGACATTGGTGATGATCGAGGGCTGTTTCGAGAGACCGAACACGTCAGCGCCGAGTCGGAACACGCGAGTGGCGACGTACTGGTTGGCGCCATTGATGAGGCTGACGACGGCGATGACCGAGGTCACCCCTATGACAACGCCGATGAGAGTGAGGATGCTGCGAAGCTTGTGCGCCCATAGGCTGGAGGTGGCAATGGCCACCGCTTCGGTAAGGTGCATGGACGATGCGCGCTGCATGGGCGAGGGCACATACGATTATACGTCGACGATTAAGCGATGTTTCGAGGCAAGCGGCGATGCGCTACGGCTGAGAACCGCAAGTTATTGTGCTTTTTCGATTTCTTCGGGGCCCACCCACCTTTCTATGGATCATTATTCAATCGGAGTTAGCAAGTACTTGGGACGTATCTGTCTCATTCGAAAACCTTTACGGCCCATCTGCAAGAACGTGACATAGTACTATCTGCGACGCTGAGTGGATTCTCCTTCGAGCGTCGTTCCTCAGCACGTGCATGTGATGCTACTGTGGCTATGGAGTGCCAATCCCACATTGGTACCGATTTTGTCGATGCTGTGTATCTGTCCGAGTCCAGACGCTATGAAGCTTGAAAAAGGAAAGGGCGCCGAGAGCTGATCGGCGCCCTGTTTTGCCGCTGGCTTCGCGGCTGGTTTGAGTACGAGTTAGAAGGTGAAACGTAACCCTAGTCGGATGGTGCGGCCGGCCTGATAGCGGTTGGGTTGGCCGTAACCGCTGTTGATGGTGACCGGACCTCCACCAGCGCCGACGGAGTTCGATGGCGCCGCGTTTAGCAGAGGCGCAACGCTGTACGGGCTCATGGCCGCAGAGTAGAAGTCCACCCCATCGAACAAGGTGTGGCCTCCTGGCGCGATAAAGTTGGGGTTGAAACCGCTGGTGACGTTTTCCTGCAACGCAGTGACAGAGCGTTCATTGAGCAGGTTGCTGATGGTAGCGGAGAAGCCCAGAGTCTTGTTCTCGCTGATTTTGTAGCTCTGGGTAAGATTGAAGTCGGTCTGGTTGTACCAAGGGGTACGCAGATCCCTGGCGGGCCCAACGATAACTGCACCTGTGACGGGATCCTGAGTGACATCAGCCCACTTCCCGCGATCAAAGGCATAAACAGGGAAGCCGCCGCCAGCATTAGGAACGTTGTAGCCAGTCTGGAAACCAAACCCTGCGTCCAGGTAGCTGGAGACTGGGGAGCCTTGATAGAAAACCTGGAAAACGCCAAATTGAGTGGTGAAGTGTCTCAACCAGCCCAGTTCGTAGTAAGCGTACCCTTTAAAGGTATTGGGTCGATCTGTCGGGAGCCGCCCACTGGAAGACTTGCCGTTAGCGTCAAAGGAAAAGAACGGTTCGTCGAAGGCACGGCCGTTGTTGGGAGCATTGCGGCCGCCCGCACCATCAGCCTGATCGGTGCTGGTCAAGCCAGTGTAGTTGCCCCACAAGCGGCTGTAAGTGTAGGAGAACATACCTGACCAATGCCTCGCAGAGGCTTTGGTGAGGCGGAATTCCAAGCCATCATAGTTGCGCTGCGCTGGAATAATGTTCGGGCAAGACGGTGTGCTGGTTGGAGTGCAGGTGGAAGCGCCTGCGTCGCCAGGTTTAAGGCCAGCGAGGAAGTTGTAAAAGCCGGAGAAGGTTTTGTCGACGCCCTGTCCCGGGTTGACGATGACAAAGGTCTCGCCGATATTGGGATTGAAGATAGAAGCGTCTTCAATCACGTGATCGAGACGCCGACGATCGTAACGAGCTTCGAAAGCCAGCGTTTTGGACACTTGGTAGTCGACCCCGAGCGTGTATTCATGCTGCTTGTAGGGTTTTAGCCCGGGTGCAACGCCTTCTTCCGAATTCGTGCAGGTCGAACAAGTCGTCGGAAAAGTACGGAAATTCTGGTTTTCCAGGAAGGTCAATCCGGCCGGAGTAGTGCCGCCGAAGTTGGCCTGACTCGTGGCATCGGGACCGACGCAATAACGGTTGTTGGCGCCGAACACCGGTTGAATGGAAGTGATGTTAGGAGTGTCGAGGGCGTAATAGCACTGCTGCCAGAACTGCCCGCCGAAGGAGCTGATGGCGAGGTTGAGTTTCATCTGGTCATAAAACTGACCGTAGCCACCAAAGATTTTCATCTTCCCATTGCGGAAGGGATCCCAAGCCGCTCCGATACGCGGAGCGATCTTGTCACCCCAACCGAAGTTGATAGGAGTGGAAATACCACCCGTGGGCTGGTTCTCGGCCGGCAAACCTTCCTTTTCGATACGGATACCGCCATTGATAGTCAGACCTTTGGCGATGGACCAGGAATCCTGGAAGAAAAAGGAGTGATTGTTACTGGTAACATCGCCGTTTGAGCCGAAATCGTAGACGCTGATGTAGCCATATTGACCGGTACATGAACCATAGAGCGCTATAAAAGCAGCGCAATTGGCCTGACCGGTGGGTCCCTGCGGGCTATACGCGCTGCCGCTCCCAACGAAGAAATCAACACGTGGAACGTTGTAGTGTTGATTAATAATATTGACAAGTGGTTCAGCTGATAGCCGAACTTGAAATTGTGAGTGCCCTTCCATCCGCTCTTAAACCATGCGAGGTCCACGTCAACTTGGCTGGCCTTGCTGGCGTTATGGCTGGTGAAGTTAGGGCTGGTGGCAATATTGAAAAAGCCGCCGGGTTTCTGATAGTCGGGCGGAAGTGGGTTGCCGAGCTGGTCGACGGCGCCTTGGCCGTTAGCGGTGAAGTTGGTCAAGGTACCGATCTGGGGAAAACCGAAGTCATGATAATTCTCGAAGTAGTAGCCGAAACGACCGGTCAAGATCAGGCGTGAGGTGATGTTGTAATCGGCCCCTACGTTTGTAGTGGTGTTTGGCGAGACGTAGCCCAGGTTGTGAGAGAAGTTCGAAGGATCAACGGACGAGCTGATGTTGAAGAATCCATTCGAGGCATCCGAGAATGGCAAGATTTCGCCGGTTTGCCGCTGCAATTGATAGAGCCAGGAAGCATAGAGGCGCAGACGCTTGGTCACGGCCGCGTCGATCCGCGCGTTGGTATAGTAGGTTTGCGTGTTCTGGCTAAAATTGATATTGCCGAGGGGAACCAAAGTCGGATCTTGGGACAGCGCGTAATTCACTCCGCGCTCCAGTTGGTTAAATTCCGGATTGAACGCCACGAACCCGAAAATGCGGTCTTTCCAGATCGGGCCGCCAAGAGTGAAGCCAGGGAAGATGTCGCTGGTTTTGTCCTTCTTGGGTACATACTGCTGGAATGTAGGGTCGGTGAGAAACGTGCCGCTTGGTCCAACAACTGCAGAAGAGTTGGGATCGTAGCGGGTGAACGTAGATGGCCGCGCATCCATGGCGTCGTTCTCAAAGTACGTAAAGAGAGAACCATGCCACGCGTTGGTACCCTTCTTCATTACGACGTTAACGACGCCGCCAAGAGCACCGCCATGTTCGGCCTGAATGCCGGAGTTCTTAATTTCGACCTGATCGATGAAGTCAAAGGGCACGCTGGTGCGGGAATAGCCGCCGATCAAGTTGGCGGTTTCCTGGCCTTCCACGAGATAGGAATTTTCCGAGTCGGATCCACCGGCAACCGAGAAACCGTGATCACCGCCGTTGGCGGTGCTCCCTGGCGCGGAGCCGCCGCTGCCATTGCCTGGATACCCGCCGGAGGTGGTGTTGCCAAGCAGGGGCTCGTTGCGGGCGGAAGGAGCGAACTGAATCACCGATTGGAAGCTGCGCCCGTGGGGGATCGCTTCAATGACATCTTCGGTGACGTTGGTCGCAGTGACGTTGGTGGTGACATCAATTTGCGGAGCGGCGCCACTAACCTCAACGATGGTTTCAGAACGCCCGACCTCCACGTTGAAGTCCACGGTAGGCAAGCGACCAACTTCGAGAGTGACTTCGCGCTTGGCGGTGGAGAAACCTTTGGCGGTTACAGTGATGGTGTAAGTGTCGGGCGGAAGATTCGCGAAGCGTAGTAGCCGCTCGAGTCGGTTTCGACGCTCTTGGTGCCGACCAAGCTATTGGCGGTCACCGTTACGGTTGCTCCTGGAACGACAGCTCCGGACGGATCCCGAAGCGTTCCCTGGAGCCACCGGTTGTTTCTTGAGCCGCTAATTTGAGGCCCGACATCAACAGCAGAGCGAAGCAACACAGCAGTCTTGAAAGATGCATTAGACGCATTCCCCCTCCATGACGGAAGAATCCAAGGTGCGCGAGCGCGATTTTTGGACAACCCCGGATCTCTGGCTTCGACAGGGACGCAGAATTCCACAACCGACTAGTGCTGCTAGTTACGAAACTGAGTGTTGCGGGCCCCGGGAAGCTAAGATCGCGATGAAAAGGCTATGCAACAAATTTGCCAAGAAGTTAGAGGAAGTTTAAGCTGCTCGTTTTGTTAAGGATATGTGATTCGTATGTATCCGATGACTAAAGCCGGGCTCGCATAACTGATATGGATTATCCATAGCATCGTAAAATTTAGATTTGCGGCGAGCGAAGCGCGGCCCTTGTAAGGCGCTATGGATAGTTATGGGAGTTGGTCTAAGGAGATATCGAGACAAGATCAGTTTGAAATTGCGCGTCCCTTAAGCGGATCGAGCCTTTCGGGTGATGCGAAAACCTAGCACGCCTAAACACAAAACGGCGGAGAGCTTTCACTCTCCGCCGTCGAGTAGAGGACTAGTTAAGGTGCGTTCAGAACGATAGCTTTACCCCGAATTCGGCTTGACGCGGAACTGCATACCAGTTCACGCCGGACGATGAGCCTGGCGTAATCAGGTTGGTGCGGCCGAGAGGACCATGCGCGGTTGTGCCGTTTGCGGAACCAATCGAGCCGGTGAGCACACCACTCAGCGTGTTACCGAACGGATCGTAGTTTTGAACGTTAAAGACGTTGAATAGGGCGATCTGTGGCTCGATGACCACACGTTCCGGGACACCATGGAACACTTTGGCTGGACGAAGTTCCCACGATACATGGGCATCGAAGGTGAACACCGGAGAAACGCCGACCTGACCGGCTGGCGCTAGCGCCAGGCTAGGAGTAACCGCACCGAGGGCGGTCAGTTGGGCGGAAGTGAACAAGCCTGCGGTGACCAGGGCAGAGCCGGCGGGTGTGAGTTGTCCCGCGGAGTTCGCGTTGTACGCGCCGATGAATTTGTTTATGTCGGATGCCTTAATGCTGCGGCCGAAGGAGCCGAAGTTCGATCCCGGGACGGGGTCGCCCACAGTGCCGTCGCCAGTGACATCGGAGAGGAAGATTTCTCCAGGGTTACCTGATTGCGGCAGCTTCAGTGTGAGGGGAGCAGCCGTGGCCCAATGCGCAGTAGTGGCAATCCTGGTGGCGAAAGGCAGATCCAGAACAGCGCCAACCGCGACTTGGTGAGTGCGGTCCAGACCAGCGGGGCCAAAGTAGCGCAGCGGATTGTTGAAGTCGAGTGCATTGTTGACGAAATCCTGATCCTGCGCCAAAGAGTCGAAGCGCGAGAGGGTATAAGAAGCGATCAGGTTGACGTGCTTCACGCCAGGAAGCGGATTGTTCAAGTGCGATTTTAACGAAACAAGCAGGCCATCGTAGGTGGAGCGGCCGACTGGCATGTTCATTTCGTTCTGACCAACGGTGGCGTTAATGCCCGGGAAGGCGCAGGTGGGGCAAGGAGCTCCGCCGGCGAAGTCGAAGCCAGAATCAACGCCGTTGCCGGCGAAGTCGGCGATGGTCGCTCCGGCAGCAATGGCGCAGTTGATGGAAGCGGCATCGAAACCGGCGCCGCAACCGAAACCGGTGTTCGTGGCGGAAATCGCGGCCTGCGCGTTTGGAACGTTGAGGAAGCGAGCGTCGCCGACCTTGTTGGTGTCGATACCGAGCAAATAATGAAGGCCAATGTTACGAACGAAATCCACGCTGAGCACGGTGCCGTGCCCCAGTTGGTGCTGAACGCCAAAGTTCATCTGCACAGAACGTGGAGAAACGTAATCAGGGCTGAACATCTGGATGCCATTCAAATTGTTGCCCTGAAGAGTAGTGCCGATGAAGTTGGGGTTGGCACTGGGGCCCGCAGCTAAGATCGCGGCTTGATAAGCCTGTTGATCGGCGGAGATCTGAGCGAATGCGCTACCAACGGAGGCACCGCAGTACGGGACGCCGCCGGCCTGACTATCTGCAACACCTGTGACCGGGCCCGTGGCTGATCCACCGAAGCATGGCGCAGCTTCGGCAAGGAAAAGTCCGCTCTGCAAACGGCCGGGGCGGTCAAACAGAACGTTGTTCCAAATAGCGTTTTCGAAATAGAGGCCGCCACCGACGCGGAACACGGTCTTACCGTTCTTCCAAGGATCCCAAGCGATGCCTACTTGCGGCCCGAAGTTAAGGTTCGGCTGATTAACGCGGCGTTCGAGTCCGTGGAAAAACTGGTTATCGAATTGAGCGAGCTCGGCCACACCCGGCAGATCGCTGTCGCTGCGGCCGGTGTCGCGGCCATAGTGGAGACCTAGGGTAATGGTCAAGTTGGAGCGCGCTTTCCATTGGTCTCCGATATAAATTTCGAAACGATTGTCGTGCTGGCCGCTGCCGGGCAATCCAAACTGAGGTATCTCGGTGGAGAAGCCCTGACCATTGCCCATGAGGATGGTATCGACTGGCCAGTTCAACGGATTGGAGGCGCCTCCGGGACCGAAGGGGTTGGTATTTGCGAAGCCGCGGTTGGCGTCGTTGGATATGGACTGCACCATGGGTTGCAACCCAAAAAATTTTGCGAAGCCGCCGCCTAGAATGTGGTTAAAGGTCGAGCCGTAGCGGAGCGTGTGACGCCCTATGGTATAGCTGCCGTCATACTTGATCTGATGGTTGGTCTGGAAAGTGTTCTGCGGGGCGAGGATGTTCGCGCCGGAGCAGAAATTTTCGCCGCCGTTGAGGCAAGTAAAGTCGCTGCCATCCGGAGTGATGTTCAGGGAAATCCCAGGAGCAGGATTCAGTAGCCCGGCAGTAGCATCGGCGATAGCGTTCCGGAATTTCAAATATTCAAAGCGGATACTGTTGGTGCTGCGTCCGATGGAGAAATCCGTGCCCAAAACGTGCGTGGGGGTATGGTCCACGTTGGCGAAAGGCTGGTAAACGCCAGGATTGAAACCACGAATGCTGAGATTCTGGTTGTAGTTGAAACGATAGAAGACAGTCCAGTTGGGCTTAACGTTCCAATCCAAGCGAGCGAGGTAATCACGCTCATTGAAGGGAGCACCGAAATTGCCGGAGAGGCCGGCGAAATCTCCATTGAGCTGCACGGGATTTGCAAGCGTTTGATCCGTGCGCTCGAAGTTGCCGTAGAAAAACAACTTGTTCTTCCAGATTGGCCCACCCAGGTCGGCACCAAATTGCTTGCGGCCGAAGGGCAAAGATTCCGGCGCGATTCGAGCGGCAGTCTGATCGCTGCGACCATAGTAGTAAGCACCGCCATGGAGGTCATTGGTGCCAGACTTGGTTACGACATTGACCGTCCCTGAAGATGTCAACTCGGTGGAAAGATCGAGGGTCGATTGGCTGACCTGGAACTCCTGGATCGCGCTCTGAGCAATGTTCTGCGTCACAGTGCCAACGGTCTCATCGCTGATGTCCACGCCATCCACTTCAATGCGAGCGGAACGCCCAAAACGTCCACCGAACGAGAGCGAAGAGTAGCCATTCTTGGTGGGATCGAACGTTGAGCCATCCTGAATCTGAACTCCCGGCTCGAGCGTGGCCAGGTCGAGGAAGTTGCGGCCGTTGATTGGTAGCTGGTCGATATCAGCGGCGGTTAAAACGTCCTGCACGGTGGCCTGCTCGGAGTTGACCTGGATGGCGGACCCGGTCACCTCGATGACACTGGCGGAGTTCCCGAGTTCGAGCTTGGCGTTGACGGTTGTAATCTGACCGACCTGGACCGGAATGGTGATCAGGTAGGTTTTGAAGTTCTTCGCTTCGACTCGGATGGTGTAAGTGCTGGGAGCCAGCGCACCGGAGGTAAACGTTCCGGAACCGCCGGTTTGAAACACCTGGTTTACGCCGGTATCTTTATTGGAGATGGTTACTTTCGCGTCTGGTATGACCGCTCCTTGAGGATCAATTACGGTGCCGGTGACGCTGCCCGTGGAGACCGAGGCTTGGGCGCGAGCAGAACCCGGAGTGATGACGAGCAGTGTGAGGGTCACAAACAAGACCGCCAGCGCGACACGACCAGCCAAAAGCGTATAGCGTGAGTAGTGCATCACTCCTCCAGAAAAATTCAGTTTTTTGGTTCCCCATTGTTCAGAGAGACTCACTCGCGTCCCCCAACCCGGTGCGGGTTGCTCGCGAGGCAAACAATGTCACTCGACCTGACCGTCTGTCCCGGGATCAACCGCCGGGCACCCTGTGAGTGGCAACTTTCCGTTTGATAGGCATAGTGCAAACGGGCTGCCAACATAACGGCTTGATAACTCACATAATTTGTATCGTTTATCTAAATCAATGCGAAGAGTGATGTCGAGGCATACGAAGTTCGGTACGTCAATACTGAAATCTGTATATAGAGGCGGAGAACAGACCGATCTTGACGGCTATAAGGCTGGTCAGCTTGGATGTCGAATGCGCTCGGCCAGTGCACGGGCGCGTTGGCGACCGATTTCGACAAAGCGGGAATCGGCGGCGATCTGGTCGAGGGTGGTGAGTGCGCGTTGCGGCTCCGGGAGGAGCTTGCGATTGAGCTCGGTCTCGAACTGGAGAAGGGCGTCGTTGATGCCGAGGCGATCGTACTTCATTCGGCGCTCCAGGAGCATGAGCAGCTCCTGTTGGCGCGCGAGGCCCTCGAAGATCTGCAGTAGCTGGCTAGCGGGGGCGCTTAGCGTGTAGTTGAATTTTGCCTCATAAGCCTGAGCGCCTTGTTCCCACCGGAAGGTCTTCTCGCCGAGGTTGGCGATTTTACGGTGGACGTCCAGGTCCTGGCCCTGAAAGTGGTTGAGTTCGCCGGCCAGTTCAAACATTTTGGCGCGGAGCGGGGCACCGACTTCGAATTGTAGTTTCTCGGGATCTTCGTCGAGCTGACGGATGTCGTAGGTGGCCTGATCGGCGTCTTCGCGAACAGTGATTTCGATGAACTCGGGCGCGCTGGACTTGAAGATGCGGCGGAAGGTGAGCTGTGCGGCGGGAGAGGCTGAGTGCGACGCTGATACGTTCACCGACTTGGGAATGCCGCTCGATCCAGACGCTGCCGCCAGGCACGATACAAACACCAAAATCAGCAGGGTTCCCGCAGCGCTCCAGGCAAGTTTTAGGTAGGCACGTTTCATAGCGCGATTAGATGCCCGTGGCGCGGATTCGTGTTTCTTTGCCAAGCGAACCCCTGCGAATGGTGCGAACCGGCTTGGTCAAGACTTTGGGATCCGGCAGCGCGAACCGCTGTCGGGCATATTCTGTTTGGAGGTGGCAGAGCGCGACCGCCAGGGCATCAGCGGCGTCGGATGGTTCCGGTAGTTCCGGCATAGAGAGAAGCGCCTGAACCATCACCTGCATCTGGCGTTTGTCTGCATGACCATAGCCCGCGACCGAGGCCTTTACTTCCCGTGGGGAGTAACTGTGAACGACGATTTCGTGCTGGGCGGCGGCCAGGAGGACCACGCCGCGAACTTCGGCGAGGCGGAGTGCGGTGCGGACGTTGAGGGAGCTGAAAATGGATTCGACGGCCATCGCTGTGGGGGAAAATTCTCGGATCAGCGAGCAGAGAAGTTCGTGAATATCCTGAAGAGAAGCGCCGGCGGATTCTTTCTGGCGTTTCGTGGAGGCGCGGAAGGCGCCATAGCGGAGAATTACGTGGCGGCGGCCATCGCTTTCGATGACCGCGTAGCCCGTAGGGCCGGCCGAGGCGGGGTCCAAGCCGAGTATGCGGACATAGCCGTTGGCGGCGTGGGGGTGCGTCATGGATTTGTAGTCTACGGCGAAGGGCAGGACGCTGGGTAGACTTTTGTGGCGGCGAGTGCGCGTTGTGAAATGGAATCGGACAATCACAAGATCTTGCGATGTTTCCGAGATTGGGCGCAGCGATGCCGCGCACCTACCTGAGATCTAGGAATTAGTTGGCGCCGACGGCCGCTTGGATTTCGCTCTCGTCGATGTCGAAATTAGCGTAGACGTGTTGAACGTCGTCGTGTTCTTCCAAGGCTTCGACGAGGCGCACCATTTGCGTGGCTTGGGCGCCGGTGAGCTTGACGTAATTTTGCGGCACCATGCCAACCTCGGCGGAGGCGGGAGTGATACCGGCTTTCACGAGTGCGTCCTTTACTTTGTCGAGAGCTTCGGGCGGCGTGGTTACGTACCAGCCGGAGCCATCATCCTTCAGATCGTCGGCGCCAGCTTCGAGAACGATATCCATCATTTTGTCTTCGGTAGCGAGTTCCTTGGGTACGACAATTTCGCCTTTACGATGGAACATCCAGCCGACGGCTCCGGCCTCGGCCATGTTGCCGCCATTTTTGCTCATCAGATGACGGAATTCGCCGACCACGCGATTGCGGTTGGTGGTGACGACCTGAATGAGCAGACCCACCCCACCGGGACCATAGCCTTCAAACGTGACTTCTTCATATTGCTCGCCTTCGAGCTGGCCCGTGCCGCGCAGGATGGCGCGCTCGATGTTTTCGTTGGGCATGTTCTCGTTTTTTCCAGCGAGAATGGCGGTGCGAAGACGGGGATTGGAATTCGGATCGCCGCCGCCGATACGCGCGGCGATGGTGATTTCGCGAATCACGCGGGTGAAAACGCGGCCGCGTTTGGCGTCAGTGGCCGCCTTTTTGTGCTTGATCGTGGCCCATTTTGAGTGCCCTGACATGATGCATCCCTCGTCGTAGATTGCGGCCGCGCGGCTGATCGAAGATGCTAGATCGAACCGGCAAGCAGCCAAATTTGGTGAAACTTCAGCGGCCCGGCACCATAGGAAACGGCGCTTCGAAGGCCAACATTTCACTGTGCGGAGACTTACGGTGTACCGCCTACCCTGCGGAACGAGAGCAGTTTAGCATAGCCGATGCTGTCGGGAAACGGGGGTATACTTCGCGACGATGAGACGATTGCGCAGAAAAGATCGCGATTTGCGCGGGCATTGCAATGGTTGAGCCGCGGCTTCGTGTGCTATCGATCGGGCAGCAGCCTGCCCAGTATCAGGCGCCCCTGTTTCGCCGGATGGCGGCTCGCAACGACGTAGACTTGCACGTGGCGTACTGCACTTTGCGGGGGGCGGAAGCGGCGCACGATCCCGAATTTGGCGCGACGGTACAGTGGGATGTGCCGTTGCTGGATGGATATCCGTGGGTGCAGGTGCCGAACCGCGGGTCCGGCGCCGAGAGTTTTTGGGGGCTGCGGAACTCAGGTCTGTGGCGAATCATTCGCCAGGGGCATTTCGATGCGGTGATTTGCTATGTTAGCTATCGACGCGCCACGTTTTGGATTGCGCGCATTGCAGCAAAGCTTTCGGGAGCGGCCTTCCTGTTTGGCACCGATACGACGACGCTCAATCCGCTGGATGGCCGGATGTGGAAGAGATCGGTGAAGCGGGTGATGTGGCCCTTGTTGTTTCGGCTGGCTGACCAAATCATCGTGCCATCTTCGGGGAGCCGTGAACTGATGTTGTCACTCGGACTTCCAGATGAGCGCGTCACGATCACGCCTTATGTCGTGGACAACGATTGGTGGCTGGCGCAATCGGCGAAAGTGGACAGAGCGGCGGTGCGCGCATCGTGGGGTGCCAGCGACACGGATGGCGTAGTGCTTTTTTGTGCGAAGTTGCAGCCGTGGAAGCGTCCTTTCGATTTGCTGGAGGCTTTCGCGAAGGCGGAACTTTCTGACACGCTGCTGGTCTTTGCGGGCGCGGGTCCACTGCGGGCGGAGCTGGAGGCGCGAGCGGTTTCGCTGGGAATGGCGAAGCGCGTGCGTTTTCTGGGTTTCGCGAACCAGTCGCAATTGCCGGCGATCTATACCGCTGCGGATCTGATGGTTTTGCCTTCGGTGTACGACGCATTCGGTGTGGTGGTGAACGAAGCGATGTTGTGCGGCTGCGCGGTGGCGGCCAGCGATCATGTGGGCGCGGCGCGAGATCTAATAGCGCAGGGCCAGACCGGATTCGTGTACCCGTGCGGCGACGTCGATGCACTAGCGGAGGTGTTGCGCCAAGCCTTCCGGGACCGACCGAAACTGAATGAGATTGAGCGCATGGCGCGGGCGCAAATGGAAACATGGTCGCCGCGCGAGAATATTCAGGCGACAGTGGAGGCGGTGGCCCGCGGCATCGCGCGATTGCGGCGCGGCAAGCGGGTGGCGGCTCCGTCAGATACTCCTGCGAGTAGCGTTAATGCGACGCCGGGCATTTCGCACAAGCGTGCGGAATGAAGCTGCTTATCTACTCGCACTCGTTTGCGCCCAACATCGGCGGAATCGAAACAATCGTCATGTCGTTGGCGCGCGGGTTGGCCGGATGGCAGGACAGTAATGGACGGCGCTTTGAGATCACCCTGGCTACGCAGACGCCGGCGCGGGAATGCGATGACCAGGATTTGCCTTTTGCTGTTGTTCGGCAACCGCGATTTGGCCGCTTGTGGGGTTTGATCCGGGCCGCGGATGTAATCCATGTGGCAGGTCCGGCATTGGCGCCGCTGCTTTTGGCAAAGCTGGCGCGGAAGCCATTCGTCGTCGAACACCACGGATTTCAGACCATTTGCCCGAATGGTCAGTTGGTCATCGAACCCTCGAACACGCCTTGCCCCGGCCATTTTATGGCGGGCAACCACGGCGCGTGTTTGCGCTGCCAGCGGGTACGGGGTTGGCCAGCATCGGTCAAGCTCTGGGCGCTAACCTTTGTGCGGCGCATGCTCTCGCGGAGGGCCTCGGCCAATCTTGCGCCGACAAGGTGGTTGCAGGGATTGCTCCATCTGCCGAACAGCATGTACGCGCCGCATGGGTTGGAATCTGGAACGCTGCAAGCGGTGCGCAAGCAAACGTTGGCGGAGCCGCTGGTGATCGCATTTCAAGGACGGCTGGTAAGCACAAAGGGTGCGAGTCTGCTGCTGGAAGCGGTGGAAATCTTGGGAAGCCAGAAGCACAGCTTCAAAGTGCTGATTGTGGGAGACGGGCCCGAACGCGCGGCGCTGCAAAAGCGAGTGGAAGAGTCGAAATTAGCGGATCAAGTGCAACTTTTCGGAAGCCTGCCGCCCGCAGAGCTGGAAGCAGTGTTGTCCGGCGCCGATGTTGTGGTGGTTCCCTCACTAGGAGGAGAAGTCTTTGGCCTAGTCGTTGCGGAAAATATGCTGCGAGGCATCCCGGTGGTGGCGTCGAACCTTGGCGCCCTTGCCGAGGTCATCGGCGATGCGGGACTCACGTTCCGAACGGGCAGCGCCGCGGAGCTAGCCCAGGAATTGGCAAAATTGCTGATGGATCGAGAACTCGGGCGGCGCCTCGGCAATCTGGCGCGGCAACGCGTTCTACACGAATACTCCAGGAATTCGATGATCGAAGGGCACGCTCGAATTTACGAGCGGATCATCGCGGACTGACCCGAGTTTGTGCCGGGTCAGTGCCGGATGCTCCGAAGCGGCTGTAATGTCGTTCATCGGACACGAATTCACTTACGATGACGCCCCTTCTCGCGTAGTCCAACTCGGAGACACATTAGCCATCACAGCCTGGCCCCGATCGGCCCAATTGGTGCTCCTTAGTGCGATCCGCCCTGGTCCAGGCTTCGCCACTCCCACCCCATATTGTCGTCGGTAATGATCAGCCGCGGTCGCAATCGCGCGTTCAGAGACTCGCTGCTTTCCATGCCCCTCTCGTTTGGCGGTTTGGTGAGCGTGTCTACAAAGCTTTCATAACTGGCCAGTGTCCGTTCCGACGCAGGATCCTCCGGGTCAAACAGCAATTTCCCGTCGATCCGATACGCTCTTAGCATCGCCATCATCCGTTCGCGGCTGTACTGCAGCGGAGCGTCACTTACCGCTAGAAAATTCATAACTCGCAGCCCATACGGAAAAACGTCCAGGCCCGTAGCCACGACCTCATCCGATCCGGTCGTGTTGTAGAAATAAACTCCACCGGTCAGGAGGTGTTCACGGACGATCTTCAGATAGTCCACGGATAACAAGTCCGAACTGTGATCCCGCCAAAAAAATGACGTGTTCTGAACGATCGTGTCATACCGAGCTTGAGGATGAGCCAGCAGCCACCGTCTGCCGTCGTCTACGTAGATGTGCACTCTCGGGTTTCGAAGCAGCGACTGCACCACCGGATATCGCGCGATCAATTGCAAGTAACCCGTTCCAAGCTCCCCAGAGTCGACCCGATAATATTCGCCACATACACCAGGCTCACACCACGTCCAGCCAAGTCGTCCGCCTCTACTCCCAGTTCGCACAACAAAGGCAGCACCGACCCAAGCATTGCCGACACCACAAAAAATAGCGGCGCCGCTAACAGGAATTCAATATTCAGGGCTTTCAGCCACGCCACTGCCGGGGGCAGATACGCCGATACACCGCCGGCTGTCAGCATCGATATACCGACAACCTTGGCAATTTCGGTCGCACTTTTCTTTTCCGTGAGCCTTCCGGCGATAAATGAGCCGCCTGCGATGCCCGCGAGGCACGTCGATAACAAGAGTGCAAACATCGGCGCGCGGTCTGTCGATGCCAGCACGAACACGCGAAACCATAAAATCTCAAACCCTAACGCGATGAATCCACACAGACCGGCAATCCATAGCGCGGCGCGCAAAGAAAGCTCGGCGCCCGCCGTCGGCGAACCGTTAACTTGCATGGACCGCTGTCTATAATTAGACCTGGATGAATTAGACCTCGATGCCCGAACTTCGAAAGATCGTGGCCTTCCACCAGGACGAGCAATCTCATTGGGTCGCCGACCTCGAATGCGGCCACACCCAGCACGTTCGCCACGATCCACCTTGGACCCTCCGCCCTTGGGTTCTCACCCCCGAAGGCCGCGCCTCCCGCCTCGGCACAGAACTCCCCTGTAAAAAATGCGAAACCAGCGTCCCTGAAAAATAATCGAACACAGCGCCGCTCTCTTAACTACACTCGCTCTCTCGGCAGCGCACTTGTCCTCGCCGATTCGCCTACCCAACAAATAACATCCTCTCAGGAGCAAACTTCTCCGTGTCACAATCGGTCATGAATCCGCCAATCACATCCGCCAAACCACCGCAAATTCCCCACGGCGGATCTAACTGCCGGTAGAATCTCCATTTCCGGAAAATTGCCCCATAACTCCTTTAGAATCCGCACTTCCAAAAACAAAGCGCTTAAAGTCCTTTAGAATCCGCACTTACGAAAAAAGGGGGAGGGGTTCTGTTGACATTTTCCGCAGTCCTCGTGGCATAGACTTCAGTCTGTGTACTCCCGCACTTCGTGCCTTGCGCTTGAAAAATCAGAACAGATACCCAAGCCACAGCGCTTTCAAAGGACTGTTCTTCGCTGGCTCCACTAGTTCCCATCCGCGCCGACAGCGCGGCTATGCGGCTATAATGTCCGCCTTGCGATCACAGAGAGGCCACGAATGAATTATCGCC
Organism: uncultured Acidobacteriota bacterium; assembly: GCA_963788725.1. Classification (GTDB taxonomy): domain Bacteria; phylum Acidobacteriota; class Terriglobia; order Acidiferrales; family UBA7541; genus Acidiferrum. Next base: position 288,417 of record CAWBHT010000003.1, read on the forward strand.
GCTTCGGCAAAACTGGTTGGAACGTCAGCGAAATTGGCTACGGCATGTGGGGACTCGCTGGCTGGACTGGTTCCGACGACACCGAATCACTTGACTCGCTTCAGCGCGCCGTCGATCTGGGTTGCAACTTCTTTGACACTGCATGGGCCTACGGCGACGGCCGCAGCGAGCAGATCCTCGGCCGGATCTTGCGCAATAACCCCAACGGTGGGCCGAGCAAAACTTTGTACACCGCAACAAAAGTTCCGCCAAAAAATCGCAAGTGGCCCAGCAGCCCGCAGATGTCTCTCGACGATTGCTACCCGCCAGAATACATCGTGGAATATGTGAACAAGAGTCTTGCCAATCTTGGTCTGAGCACGCTCGACCTGATCCAGTTTCACACTTGGGAAGACGCCTGGCTCGAAGATCCTCGCCTGCGTCCCGCTCTCGAAAAACTTCTCACCAGCGGCAAAGTACGCGCCCTCGGCATCAGCATCAATCGCTGGCAACCCGCGAACGGCGTCAAAGCTGTTCGCTCCGGCATGTTCGACGCGGTGCAGGTCATCTACAACATTTTCGATCAGAATCCTGAAGATGAACTTTTCCCCGCGTGCCGCGAAAAAGATGTTGCGGTGATCGCTCGCGTTCCCTTTGACGAAGGCAGCCTCACCGGCACGTTGACGCTCGACAGCAAATGGCCCGCCGAAGACTGGCGCAGCACCTACTTCGTCGCCGAAAATCTGAAAAGCAGCGTGGCGCACGCAGATGCGCTGAAGCCGCTAGTCCCCGCCGGCATGACCATGCCTGAGATGGCGTTGCGCTTCATCCTCAACAACAAAGATGTCAGCACTATCATTCCCGGCATGCGCAAGCGCAAACACGTCGAAGCCAATTTAATGGCCAGCGACAAAGGTCCGCTCCCCGCAACGTTGCACGCCGAACTCCGCAAACACCGTTGGGATCGCACCCCCACGAAGTGGAGCCAGTGAAAAGACGTGACCGGCGATCCGTGCAGCGTGCCCCATGAGCAATGCCTCTCGCAATACTGCATACGTTGTCGTAAGGAAATTGCTCGCTGAAATCAGCAACCATCCGTCATTTCCACCGGAGCAGGGCGTTAGTTTTTTTCGCGGTCACTTCGTGTGAATGCGTCGCCTTGCGGAGAAAGAAATCCCTCTTCGATGCGTGGTGGGGGAGCAGTTTTTCAGAAAGACAGCGTAAGAAAGAATTTCACGGAACACGGAACGGGGCACGGGACACGAGCCACGGCCTTCACGCAGTTTGTTTCAGTGCCCGCTCGACCAGCGTCAGGCAGCGCTCCGCCTGTTCGCGCAGCAGTCCATCCGATTCGCCGCGATCGCGTTGCGTGGTGTGCAATTCATCGGCGATCGAAAGCGCCGCGAGCACCGCTACCTTTACGGTATCAATCGTCGATGTCGCGTCGGCGATCGTGCTGATTTTCTGATCCACGTACGCCGCGAGTTTCTGCACGTACGCGGCATCCAATTCGCCATGAATCGTGTACGTCTGCCCGAAGATTTGCACCTTCACCGGTGTGCTCATGGATAGCTCCAGTCCGCAGCCGCATTGTAGCGCAAGCTCCGGCTGCAGCCACGTTCTGTAGCTCACGTTTACCTGAGCTTCGAAGGGCCTTTAGGGGTGAGGCTTTTCTGCAGCGTTACTCGGGCTGTTTGAGTCGAGCGTCCGTGTTGCTGCACGGCCAAAATTGAAGATGCCACTCAACTCGCGCGTAACTGCGCTCCAAGATTGCTCTCCAACACGCGCACAATGCGCGCCGAAAAATCGGCCGTCTGCGCATCCGTCAAAGTCGCCTCGCGGCTCTGAAACGTCACGCGCACGAGCAGCGAATATTTACCGACAGGCACGTTTTTCCCTCGAAACAAATCGGTCGCTTCGATGCTCGCAACCTCGGGAATATTTAGTGAGCGAATCGCGCCGGCCACGTCGGAAAAGTGCGTTCCATCGGCGAGCAGCAGCGAAAAATCGCGCTCTACCGCCGGAAAGCGCGGCAATGGCTCATATCGCCGTTGCTCTTTGCGTGCTGCGATGGCTGCATACAAGGGCTCGAGTTGCAGCTCGGCGAGAAACACGTCCTGCCGCAACTTGAATCGATCCGCGACGCGTCTGGCGAGCTGTGCGGCGTGCCCGATTTCGCGGCCTGCAAGCGCGATCTCCCCGTGGCGCGCTGCGTGACGCCAGTCCCCAGCGGTTGTGCTGCCGGCCGCCCACGTGATTCCACCCGCCAGTTCTCCAATGGCGTCGAGATCGCCCTTGAGGTCGGCGAACGAATACGCGCGAGCGGCATCGTACAGAGTTTTCTCGCGCGCTTCGCCGGTCGCGCCGACGGTCAGAATGCGAGTCTCGACGGACTGAGTGCCGTTCAAACGATAGTGGCTGCCAATTTCAAAGAGCCGCAGGTTTCGCTGGCCATGGTTCAGGTTCCATTCGATCGCGGCGGCCATGGTGACCAGCCCGGTAGATTTAAGAACGCTGGCTTCTTCGGACAAGGGATTCGCCAATCGCGCCGGCTGTACGTTTGCCGGACGAAACAGGACATCGCGTTCTTCGGCGACGTGCGGAATGGTGAGAATCTCGTGATAACCAAGTCCGATCAGCCGCTCGCGCACCCGAGTTTCGGCTTCGTTGTGTGGCAGCCGCGCCGCGCCTTGTCGCGCCGCAGGCAATCGCGGAGGAAATTTGTTCAGGCCATAGATGCGCGCGACTTCTTCAATGAGATCGATTTCGCGCTCGACGTCCGCGCGCCATGAAGGCTGCGTGCATTCCCAAGTCGCCAGCAGCGCGCCTTCCTGCCCGCGATTCTGATCGACGCGCACAGGCGCGAATCCCAGTGGGCTCAGCGCGCCTTCGACTTCTTTATCGGGAACGTCGGCTCCCATCACGCGAAGCAGTTCTTTGCGCGTGAGCTGAATCTTCCTAGGCGCCCGCTTGCCGGGATATACATCGACCACGCCAGAAAGCAGTTCGCCCCCCGCGAGTTGCAGAATCAATTCGGCGACGCGGCGCGACGCAAGCTCCGGCAACTCCGGGTCGGCACCGCGCCCAAAGCGCGTCGAGGCCTCCGTGTGCAGCTTAAGAGCGCGTGCGCCGCGCCGAACGGAAATCGGATCAAACCAGGCGCACTCGATCAGCACATTTTTAGTTGCGAAAGAAATCTCTGTGTCCGCGCCGCCCATGATGCCGCCGATGCCAATGGTGCGCGAACCATCGCCGTCCGCAATTACGCACATGCCGCCGTCGACGGCGCGTTCGATTCCATCGAGCGTTCGCGTTTTCTCGCCGGCTCGCGCTTTGCGCACGACCATTTTGTGATCGCGAATTTTGTCGTAGTCGTAGGTGTGCGTCGGCTGACCCAGTTCGAGCATCACGTAGTTCGAAATGTCCACGACGTTGCTGATGCTGGCTACACCGCTGGCTTCCAATCGTTCGCGCAGCCATGGCGGCGAAGGCTGCACCTTCACGCCACGAATTACGCGCGCGGTAAAGCGCCCGCAAAGTTCCGGCGACTGTATGTCGACGCGCACTGCTTCGGACGCCTTCGCAGCAGAGTTCTCGACGGGTTTCGGCAGCACCGCTTTCAGCGGCAGTTTGTATATCGCGCTCACTTCGCGCGCCATGCCGTAGTGGCTCAGGCAATCCGGCCGGTTCGAAGTCACTTCCGCGTCAATCACCGCGCCGTGCATGCCTTTTTCCACGCCGCCGATATTTGTGCCGGCCAGCGCCAGGCGCGAAGCAAGTTCATCGGGCGAGGCGGTAACATCGACGAAATCTTTCAGCCAGTTGTACACGATCTTCATCGGCTGGCTCCGAGCCGTCCGTAGTAAACATGCGTGGAATATTCCATGCGCACTCGCCCGTCTTGCTGATTCGAACGGAACAATTCCTCAATCGCGGCCATCATCGGCGCGTAATTTGCGTGGCCCTCCAGCGGCGCATAAGAACTGCTACGCACTCGCCCAACCAGCCCTTCAAGGTCAAATGTTTGCGCGTTGGGAATAGAGCGTTGCGCCACGCTGCCGCCACTGAAAAATTCCTGCATCACGCCGGCTTCTGGATAGGCCTCGCGGACTTTCTTGTAGTCGGTTCCGTACTGCACTAGGAGATCTTCGTAGGCGCCGGCAAATGGCGTATCCATCTGACGATCGTTCCAGGCCACAACGATCCACCCATCAGCTTTCAGGATCCGGCGAAATTCCGTGCGCGCGGCGTCTTGCTGAAACCAGTGAAACGCCTGGCCGGCAGTGACGAAATCGACGCTGGCATCGTCCAGAGTTGTCGATTCGGCGGAGCCCTCGATGCTGCTGAATCCATCGTACGCGGCAAGATATTCTTCACCGGCCTGGCGCATGGCTTCGTTGGGTTCCACGCCATAAACGCGATTGCCATTCTTGAGAAACAGCTCGCTCAGAAAGCCGGTACCCGATCCAATGTCGGCGATGACGTGGCCCGGGCGCAGTCCGCATTCGGTGCGCAGCAGCGCGATCATTTCCGACGGATAGCCCGGACGATAGCGGACATAGTCGGCTACACGTGTGGAGAAGCGCTGCTTGGCATCGGCAAAGGTCATGGAAATTGGCGCAGGAAGCGGAGGTCGTTTTGGAAGAAGACCTGAATGTCGTCGATGCCGTACTTCAGCATCGCGAGGCGATCGATGCCCATGCCAAACGCAAAACCGCTCACTTTTTTCGGATCGTAGTTCACAAATCCGTAGACCGCGGGATCGACCATTCCGGCGCCAAAAAGCTCAATCCAGCCTGCGCCTTTACATTTCGAACAGGTGCCGCCGCCCGCGGAGGTGCCGGTGCCGCCGCAGAAGACACAGGTGACATCGAATTCCACAGATGGCTCGGTGAACGGAAAATAGCTTGGCCGGAAACGCGCTTTCACGCCGGCGCCGAAGAATTGCTTCACGAAATATTCGATCGTGCCGGTGAAATCGCAAAAAGTGATGTCGGTGTCGACGGCAAGCCCTTCGACCTGATGAAAGATGAAGGAGTGCGTCGCGTCGGGGTTATCGCGTCGATATACCTTGCCAGGTACGATCACGCGCACGGGCGGCTGGCGCTTCTCCATCGTTCGAATCTGCATCGGCGACGTGTGCGTGCGCAGCAAGAGCGGACTAGGCGCTCCTTTTGGCAGCTCGAGATAGAACGTGTCCATGTCATCGCGAACGGGATGGAACTCGGGAATATTCAACGCCTCAAAGTTGTAATAAGGGGTTTCGATCTCCGGCCCTTCGACCACTGAAAAACCGATCGAGACGAAAATATCTTCGATCTGCTGCAAGACCTGGCGAATCAGGTGATGCGAACCGATGGGCCGCACCACACCGGGCAGAGACAAATCAATTCGTTCGCGAGCCAGCGCGGCTTCATCCGCGCCCGCTTCAATGGCGACGCGGCGCGATTCAATCTGTGATTCGACGTGAGCGCGCAGCCGATTCAATTCCTGGCCCACGACTCGCTTCAGCTCGGGAGGCGCCGGCTTCAGCCAATTATCGGTAATCAGCGTCAGCACGCCTGATTTACGCCCCAACCATGCATCGCGAAATATCTTCCAGGATGCTTCACCGTGCGCGGAGGACGATTCCGAGTCAAAGCATGCGGCGACCTCGGCGAACAATGGCGCGATTTGATCGGGTTGCGACACGCCGAGATCCGAGAGTTTGTGCGCGGGTTTGTTGGCAGCGGTCATGGTTCAGAATTTGCGTTAAATAGGATAGCGGAAACATGAACTGCGTTCACCCAGCCCTTGGGGTCGGCATGGTCCCGTGAGCGAACGAAGTTTGCCGGCGATCGTCCGTTCGGCGGGCGAATCATGACATCTTGCCGAGATGGGGCGCAGCATGCTGCGCCCCTACTAGCACCTCAGAACGCCTACTACGCCGACCGTTTTGCCTTGGCTGTTGGCGGAGCAGCAGTCTTCGCAGTTGCCGCGAGGCTGGCAAAAGCGGCAGCATCCTTCACCGCGATGTCGGCCAGAACCTTGCGATCCAACGCTACTCCAGCGGCCTTTAACCCATGAATCAATTGGCTGTAGCTCAGGCCATTCAGTCGAGCGGCGGCGCCGACACGCTGAATCCACAGCTTGCGGTATTCGCGCTTCTTTACACGACGATCGCGTTTTGCGTAGCGATCAGCGCGATTCGCCGCTTCCTGTGCGGATTGGTACAGCTTGCTCTTTGTTAGAAAGAAGCCCTTGGTCCTTTTGAGGTACTTCTTGCGCCGGGCTCGGCGTTTTGTGCCGCGTTTTACGCGAGGCATGGGTTTTCTCCTTCAATTTGTAGCTGATCTTTGGCCTGGCGATTGAACGCGCGAGAGACGTTGGCGTCTTCTTCGAACGAAAAACCTCAGAGCCTGAAAACCTGAGCTACATGTGTGGGAGACAAACCGGGGCGCTCGGGCGGAATTGCGCCTGAGGCAACGGGTTTGTCTCCTTGATGCGGACCGGTCCAGAGACCGATCACTACAACCGCTCGTGAACTTCGCGGCGGCTCATCGGCCGGCAGGCACCCGTGAAGCGCTGCCTGGCACGATTTGCGAAGCTTGCGCTTCGCAGTGTTGCTTTCAACCCCAACGCTCGACGTTGCTGTTAAGCGCAGTTCGGTTTACATCGAGGTTGAATCTTGCATTCAAATCCTTCGAGCATCCTCACCGGACGTTCTCAGGATGAAAGTTCTTCGTAGTGCTCAAGCGTACGGCAGCATCTGGCGTACAGCGGCGACGTCCGCGGGGTTCACCAGAGTAAGCTTCTTGAGCTTCCGCATACGGCCCGAACGCTTGGTGCCGAGCAGGTGGCGCTTGCCCGAATGCATACGCAAAATTTTGCCGTTTGCGGTGACCTTGAACCGCTTGGCGGCGCCGCGATGGGTCTTGAGCTTTTTCTTTGGTTTCGATGCGTTTCTTGGCATTTCTACGTCTCCCAATTTCAAAAACTGCCGATTGCGCTTATGCGGCGCCCGGGATGATGAACTTCAGCAACTATTGCGCGGCGTTTGCCGTTTGCGGAGCGGCCTTCACTGGTGTTGCGCCTTTTTTCGGAGCCAAAAGCGCCACCAGTACATTGCCTTCCATGCGCGGCATGGTTTCGATCAGGCAAGACTCGCCGATTTCGCCCAACAGGCGCGTCATCTTTGCGCGGCCCACTTCCTGGTGCGCCATTTCGCGGCCGCGGTGAAAAATCATCGCGCGTACTTTGTGGCCTTCACCAAGGAAGCGAATGATCTGATTCTTGCGAACCTGATAATCGTGTTCCGCGGTAGCCGGCCGAAACTTTACTTCTTTCAGCTGCGAGCCGCGGCTGCTCTTGCGCTGTTGATGCGCCTGCTTGTTCTGCTGGTAAAGGAACTTGCCGTAATCGGTGATCTTGCAAACTGGCGGATCGGCAGTAGGTGAAATCTCCACCAAATCCAGCCCGCGTTCGCGCGCCAATCGAACCGCTTCATACGGCTGCATTACCCCGAGCTGGCCACCTTGCTCGTCAATCACACGGACTTCGCGCGCCCGAATGCGCTCATTGACACGAGTCCGATCAGTCTGTTGCCGGAAATTCCGATCTGCGATATTTCCCCCTAATGAACTGAAAGTGCCTGACTGCCCGCCTCGCCGGACAGCAAGGCCCGAATTCTGAAATTCATGTGATTCCGAAAGTGAACCGGAAGGTCACAACCCGAACCGCACAGTGCGAAATCCTCTGGGGACGGGTTTCAAAGTATAGCACGTGCTATGCGGCAGGAAACAAGGGGTTCGTCTGCTCCGGCGCAGGGTAACTTTATCTCTCAGGAAGTCACGTCGAACCGGCCCTTCGGGCCTTCGATGGTGGCTTTCAGCAGGCTGTGCTTGCCGAGAGACAAGGGCAGATCGAGCTTGAGCGCCATGATTTTCCCAGAGACCTCTCTGGCTTCTTTGTCCGGCGCCATGGCTTCGAAACTGATTAGCCGGCATCCTTGCGGCGAATCCACCGACGGGTGGATCGAGTCGCTGCTCCACTCGATAAAAAATGGCAGCAGTTGCGTCGTATCGTTCCTCAATCGCACTACTTTCCACGTGAGCACGCGACCATCAGGCCGCTTCCGCGAACCGGGCATCGGCCCGTCAAGCGCGAAACCCTGTTCCGTCAGGCGAGCCGCGAACGCATCGATGTTCGGCCGGTGCGCGGCCCATCCAACGATAACGGGATCTTCCGTCAGTGTTCCCAGATCTCGCGAGTCCAGGCTGGCGTCTTGTTTGGGATCGGGCGCGATGATCTCGAGATACCGATTCTCGCCAAGGGAAAGCAGAGCGTTTTGTGTTCCAGCGCCGGGATGCACTCCGCCGAATTTCGCGCGAACGCCGATCAGCTCTTCAACATAGGCGATTCCGCGATCGAGGTTGTCGCAACCGAGAAGGATATGATCCAGCAATGTCGGTATCCGAGCGGGTGCTTCGGCAAGTATCGGAACGCCAGAAGCAAGAGACGCCGCCCATCTTCCGTCGCAGTCGCAGCAACAAACGCTCGGCGTGAGATCGTCTCCGGCACGCGGTAGATCGTACGCTTACGTGCGATCCGCGACAAGCACGGGGAAATGCCGTCTACAAACTGATTGCCGCCGTATTCTGGCCGCGCTTGCAGAGGTAGGCGTGCCAGAAAAGTCGCGCAGCCACGGCTCGATAGGGGCGCCACGGAGCGCTCATCTTTTCCAGTTTCTCTGGGGATGGGCGAATGTGCAGGCGTTTCACTTCTTGCACCGCGGTTGCCAGCGCGAGATCGCCGACGGGCCAGATATCCGGCCGGCGCAACGCGCTTAGGAGATAGATGTCGGCTGTCCAGTTGCCGATCCCTTTGAGGGCGATCAGCATCTTGCGTGCGCAGTCGTCGTGCAGATCATGCAGTTCGCCCAGATCGAAGTGCCCACGATGCAGCGATTCGGCGAGCAGTCGCGTGTACAGAGTTTTCTGACGGCTGAAGCCGATTTGTTTGAGTTCGGTGTCGCTGAGGCGAAGAAATCGCGTCGGAGTGAGCTGTTTGGTTGCGGCGAGCAGCCGTTGATACGCGGCGCGAGCGGAGGCTAGTGAAACCTGTTGCTCGAGAATGATGTACACAAGCGACGGGAAGCCGGGCTCGCGAACCCACAGCGGAGGGCGGCCGTATGTCGTCAGAACTGCTGCGAGATCTGCGTCGCGCTGTGCCAGTTTTTCCACGGCATCAAGGAAGAATTCTTCGGTGAGAAAAATGCGCGGAGCCTGCAGTTCGATGGCGGGACTCGAGGACATCGCTGAAATTGTTATGCGATGGCGCGCGATGCGATTTCCTGGTGCAGCGATTCGACCACTTCGGCGAGCGGCTTGGGTCCGAGATCGCCCTTGCTGCGATGACGAACGGAAACCGTGCCCGCTTCCGCTTCTTTGCCGCCGACCACCATCATGTACGGGATCTTTTGCATCTGCGCATCGCGAATCTTCGCGGGTAATTTCTCGTTGCGATCATCCAGATGCACGCGCACGCCGTGCCGCTTCAGCGTTTCGTAAACATGCTTAGCGTAATCGATCACTTTTTCGCTGACCGGGCAGATTTCCACCTGCACTGGGGCGAGCCACAGCGGAAAAGCTCCGGCGTAGTGCTCCACCAGGATGCCGAAGAAGCGTTCGACGGAGCCGAGCAGCGCGCGGTGCACCATTAGCGGCTGATGACGAGCGCCATCTTCGCCGATGTATTGCAGATTGAAGCGCGCAGGCAGGTTGAAGTCAAACTGCACGGTGGTGAGCTGCCACGGGCGGCCGATGGCGTCAATCAGCTTCACATCGATCTTGGGACCATAGAACGCCGCTTCGCCTTCGATTTTCTTGAAGGGAATATTCATGCGCTTCATCGTGTCGCTAAGCGCGGCGGTGGCGCGGTGCCAGTCTTCCGGTTTCCCGGCATAATTTTCGGGATGTGATGCGTCCCAGTCGGAAAGCTCGACCTCAAATTTATCGAAGCCAAAATTCTTCATCACCGCGAACGCGAAATCCATACAAGCTGCAACTTCGCTTTCGATCTGCGACGGCACGCAGAAGATATGTGCGTCGTCCTGCGTGAACCCACGTACGCGCAGTAAGCCGTGCAGCACGCCGCTGCGTTCGTACCGATACACGGTGCCCAACTCGGCGAGCCGCACAGGAAGATCGCGATAGCTGCGCAGCTTCGACTTATAAATAAGGATGTGGCCGGGACAATTCATCGGCTTCAGCTGGTATTCCGCTTTTTCTACTTCCACCGGGCCAAACATGTTGTCTTTGTAATAGCCGGTGTGGCCGCTGGTATTCCACAAGTCGCGGCGCATGATGTGCGGCGTGTAAACCAGATCGTAGCCGCGCTGCTGTAATTCGGCGCGTAGCCAGTCTTCCACGATCGTGCGGATCAGTCCGCCCTTGGGATGCCAGAAAATCAGCCCAGGTCCGGCCTCTTCCTCGATGCTGAACAAGTCCAACTCCGCGCCGATCTTGCGATGATCGCGGCGCTTGGCCTCTTCCAGCCGATGCAAATACTCATCGAGCTCTTTCTGTGTGAAGAAGCAAGCTGCATAAATGCGCTGAAGCTGTGGGTTGCCTTCATGGCCTTTCCAATACGCACCCGCAACGCTCATCAGCTTGAATGCGGTGATGCGCTTGGTCGAAGGGATATGCGGGCCACGGCAGAAGTCAATGAATTTGCCGGTGGTGTAAAACGAAACCATCGGTTCGACTGCTTTTTCTTCCACTAACTCGCATTTGAAAACCTGATTCGACTTCTTGTATAGCTCAATAGCCTCGGGCTTGGGCATGAGCTTGCGTTCGTTCTGCAAGTCCTGCGCTGCAAGCTCATGCATCTTCTTTTCGATTTTTGCGAGATCGTCAGGAGTAAACGGCTGCTCGCGCAAGAACTCATAGAAAAATCCCGTGTCCACCGGCGGACCGATACCCAGCTTCACGTCTGGATACAGCTCCATCACCGCCGCTGCAAGCAGATGCGCCGCCGAATGGCGAAACACGAACAATGAGTCCGGATCTTTTTCCGTTAAAATTTGCAGTTTGACGTCGTGATCGAGCGGCCGCCGCAGATCAACCAACTCGCCGGCGCCATCATTGGTCTCGGCTACGCGCGCCACCAGCGCGGCATCCGCCAAGCGCGGCGAGATCTTCCTCGCGATATCCGCGGGTGTCGTGCCCTTTGGCACTTCCTGAACTTTGCCGTCCGGCAAAGTAATGTGAATCGCATCCATGCTGAGGTTCACCTGAGAGCGAAACAAGCTTATCGGCGCGACACAGGTCGGTCAAGGCGCGCAGTCCGCCCCAATTAGAGACTAAATTAAAGTGACGGACTCGAATCCGGAGAAATGGAAATCGCCGGTGACCAGGGTGGCGCGGCAAGTTCTCGCTACCGCATAAATTATCGCATCCGCCATTGCGAGTTTGCCTTCGATGCTGATTCTAGCGGCAAACTCCGCCATGGAAACGTCCAGATCGATTATCCTCTCGTGAAAGCCGAACGCCCCGGACAGAAACTCCTGCGCGAGGCGGCTGGTGCCCTCGCGCCTGAGCTTCTTGTAGACCTCATAGACCACGATAGTTGGTAGAAGGACGAATTCGGGCTTGTCGAGATACTTCGCGAAGCCCTCGGCCTTAGGGCCATCCCCGATGTACTCGATCCAGCCAGAAGAATCCACCACGTAGCGTTCAGAAGCGGTCGGTGTGGTCACGATCGTCTTCCTTCCAAGTTAGGCCTTTGGCCATGCCTCGAAGGCTTTTTATGGATCGGGCAGGCGCCAGATGTATGGTGTTCTCCACGGCATAAACGTGGAGTTCTTGTCCAGCCTCCAACTTCAATGCGTCGCGCACTTTTTTTGGGATCACCACTTGAAATTTGGGTGACACTTTTACTGTCTCCATGGATCCCCCTATCCACCCTTTCTACGAACGATTCCGACTGTGTCATACAGCAATGGCATCGATCGCCATTAGACTACTACAAAAACATATCGAGTGCAACAACGTAAAGTGGTCTTAGGTAAATGGCACTATATCAGTAAGATGCAAATGCAATCATCGATCATTTAGCGCTCTGAATTTGGGATCCGAACGAATAGAAGTGAAGGCTTCCTGCATTCTCAGCCAGTACAAGAACGCTTCCTTATCGGGATCGTTAGCCTTGGCTCGCCTAAGCGCCTCTAATGCACCCTTACGATCTCCGGCTATCGCACACGCAGTGGCCAAACTCCGTAGAGCCCAAAGGGAGTCAGGCTGGGCCGCTAGTGCGAGCTGAAAGTAGCTCCTGGCGGCACCGGCGTCCTTACTCCCAAGCCGATCCAGCCCCGCCTCCAAAGCTTGAGCGAACACATTGGCAACGGCGCGCCGCAGAACACGCGCCTTATCCGCATGCTTCTCGTGTTCCGCTCGCTCCCGCAGGTCGATGATTCGTCTCTCGGTTTGACTCTGGAGGCCGGTTTGATCGGTCGGAGTTTGCCCAAGCGAATTCAGCGCGCCCGAAATGTCGGACGTGAGGGTATCCTGCTCCTCAAGTTCCTGCTTTTGCCGCTTCTCAGCGTCGCGCACGTTTTTCTGCGTCGCCAAACGGGCAGCTTCGCGTTGGAACGCCGTAGTGTCCGCAGTTCCGTCGAACGCCGCAGCTGCCTCGCGATATTCCCGCAGCGCAGTGTAAATATCGCCTGATTGCTCCGCCGCCTGGGCGCGCGCGCCGAACGCCTGATGTTCCGCGGCTACGAAAGATTCGTCGCGAGGCTCACGCGACTCCTTCATCGCAATGATTCGGAACCACGCGAACGCCTCGTTCATCACCTCCGCCGGAGCCCACTGATGCGGTCCTTCGAAATACCGCAGCGCATGAGGGAATCCGACTTGACCGAGCGTCTGATCGAGTCGCGTGACTTCGGGATAGTTGAAGTCGAGATCGCCGACCGCTGCGAAAACGGCGAACGTCGACTCACGCGTTGGCGGCCGGCCAATTGGAAACCCAGCGCCGTTTAGCAGCACACCTGCGGCGCATTTGCACACCTGCGCGATATGGGAGGCGACTCGGGCGCCACCGGAAAAACCTGCGAAATAAACGCGGCGGTCATCGATGGAAAAGCGCGTGTGCGTATCGTCAGACATCGCCTGTGCCGCATCGATTTCCACCTTCCACGGACCATTGCGCGAATTATTCGAGCCCACAACGATAAACCCGTAACGTTCCGCTGCCTCTTTCATCCGCTCGACTGGTACATTGCCCCGTGCCAGCGGATCGAACACGTAGACGATGGGCCAGCGTTTCGCGGGCGAATACTGCGAGGGAAGATACATTGCGTAGCTTTGCTCAGGCGCAGTAGTGCATGTGACATGTGGGATGAGCGTCCCAACTTGCAAGGAGATCTGCTCGACAGCGGTGCTTTGGCCCGCAGTGGCATTTCCAATCGCGGCGAACGCAAGCACCAGCCAGTAGACTGTGAGTCGCTCAATCACGATCGTCAGTATAGACGCGCCAATTTAGTTTTTCCTGCAATCCAGACGACATTTCGCTGCCGCTGACACACAAGGTAAACTGATCGGCTCGCGTACTCACGAACCAGACTAAAGGACATTGATGAGATCACTTCTCCCCTTCGTCTTGCTGACAACATCATCGCTCTTCGCGATGGCAAGCAGCGCGGAAGACGCCAAACCGCTCCCTATGCCGGACGCGCGCTACAAAGCGGACATTCTGCTCGTCGTCGCGCACCCGGATGACGAAGGTGCGGCAACTGCGTATCTCGCTCGCGCTATCGACGACGGGAAGCGAGTTGCGGTGGTGTACGGCACTCGCGGAAGCAGCGGAGGAAACGAACTCGGCAGCGAACAGGCGGGTGCGCTCGGTGACATCCGCGAAATCGAAGCACGCCGCGCCAATGCAACGCTCGGTATCACCAACGTATGGTTCCTTGGCGGCAAGGACACCGCGAGCCAAAATGTGCTCACTTCATTGGCGAACTGGGATCATGGCGCCGCGCTGCAACATCTAGTGCGGCTTATGCGGCTGACGCGGCCTGAAATTGTACTCACCTTCCTGCCAGGCACATTCATTGGCGAGGATCATGGCGATCATCAGGCCGCCGGAGTTCTTGCGACGGAGGCATTCGACCTTGCTGGCGACCCCAGCGTGTTTCCCAGCCAGGTGGCAGGTCCTACGAAGCGGCTCGAACCGTATCTCGAAAATCTGCGCCCTTGGCAGCCGAAAAAAATCTACTATTTCCCGGACGCCGACCGCGACGACATCTTTCATGGCCAAGGACCCGAATATACGGTCAAGGAAATTTCGAAGCTGACCAAGAAGCCTTACTGGCGCGCCTCACTGGATGCGTACCGCGTACACGAGACACAATCCAAAAGTTTTGGCGATCAGTTGAGCAAGATGGACGATGCTGCCATCGAAAAGATGATGCAGGGCGACGGCTGGACAGACACGCAACGGTTTGTGCTCGGCAAATCGCTGGTAGGCGGCAGCGTGACCGGGAATGTGTTCGAGAACATCACTCCGGACGCGCTTCCATTTTCACGCAACGCGATTGTCGCCGAGTCACCGCGCTCAGACGTTTCCGTCGAACTCGCCGGCCCATGGAGTTACTACGCGGAATTTCGGCGCATGCACGCGCTTGAACATCTGCCCCATCCAGAACCCCCAGAGATCGCACTCCAGGCCGGCAGCACGCTTGTCATTCCGCTTTGGCTCAACAATCGAACCGCCTCTTCGCGCGACCTGTCGCTTTCCGTGGATGCTCCCAATGGATGGACAGTACAGAACGGCGCGGGAAAATTCGCGCTGGCGTCGAAGCAGTGGGCCGCTGGACGTATCGAGATCGCGCTGCCCGCGCTCTCGGACGCAAAGAAAACCAAAGAGGATCCGCGTGAAGTAACCGTCCGCGCGGAATCAAATGGGCAAAGCGTCGGCATCGTGAAGCTGAGGGTCGAGCTACGGAAACGCGCCCTCGCCGAATGACAAAACGTTCAACAGGAACCACGTCAGGGAGCGTAGCTCCAATAAAGCTATCGGACTCGCGACTCTGGCGCTAAGGCTTTTCTTTTTTTGGGCGCGCCGATTCCATCGCTTCCCACGCCGACTCCGGCAGCATCAGCAAATCGTTAAATTCACCGGCGCCGCGTAGCCACAATGCGCCGTCGATCACCACGCATTCTCCGTTGATGTATTCCGCCATATCGCTGATCAGAAATGCCGCAAGGTTGGTCAGCTCTTCGTGGCGACCGAATCGTTTCATTGGATGCGATTCGCGGGCGTGATCTTCGAACTCTTTCGTGGGAATCAGGCGAGACCATGCGCCTTCGGTGGGAAACGGCCCGGGCGCGATGGCATTGAGGCGAATGCCATATTTCGCCCACTCCACCGCGAGTGATGTCGTCATAGCCAGCACGCCGGCCTTTGCGCATGCTGATGGAACCACAAATGCCGAGCCGCTGTTCGCCGCCGCATAGGTGGTGACGATGCTCAAGACATTTCCACCTTTTTTCTCCGCAATCCACCTTTTGCCAAATACTTGCGTGCAATGAAAGCTGCCATGCAGCACGATGCCGACGACCGCGTTGAACGCATTCGGCGTTAGCTTCTCAGTGCGCGCCATGAAGTTGCCGGCGGCATTGTTGATGACCGTGTCGATGCGACCGAATTCCGCATACGCCTTGGCGGCAGCGGCCTCCACGGCGGCATAATCTCGAACGTCACACGTACTGAAAGCCGCCGCACCACCGGCGCTTCGAATTTCTTCGCAGGTTTCGCCGAGCGGCTGCTCGCGGCGTCCAATCAGAAACATCCGCGCACCCAGTCGCGCAAAATGCAATGCCATCGACTTGCCGAGACCAGATCCTCCACCACTCAGAAAAATCGCGCGCCCGTTCAACATGCCCGCCTCAAACATTTTCACCGCCTCGGAATTGCGGAAAGGATTTTAATGCAGTTGCAGTCAGATCATGCAGGTTTGCGGTCAGGGCCGCAGTTCCGCGGGAATCGGTCGGCCCATAGCTTTCGCGTATTCCGCGGCAAACAGAGGATTCGCGGGAAACTCCTGCGTGAGCTCCAGAAGCAGCTTCTGCGCCAGAGCATTCTGCTTTTCGCGGCGGGCAGAAAGCGCCAACAATATTTTCGCGAATGGCTTCAAATAGCGGCCGCCTTCAGCGGTTTTGGTGAGCTGCTCCATCCCCAATTTCTTGTCGCCATGAATCCCGCCAAACCACAGCAGCGCGCGATACCCGGGATTCAGCGAGCCAATGATGTAATTCGCTGCGCCCAGTGCAACGTACGCATCGTCCGCATCGGGATGCTGCACCAGCAACTGCTTGGCGAACTCGTTCGCTTCCTTCATGCGTTTCAGGCCGTCGAGTTGTTTTTTTTCGAGGATGGCGTCGGCGTCGGACTCCATTCCAGATGCCATGGCCAGCGCAAACAGCGCTTCTGAATCTTTAGGAGTTTGCCGCATGCGCGCCTTGGCCAATTCCCGCGCTCGGCCAAGCGCCTCCCGAAAACTAGCCATGCGACCCGGATCCGGTTTGCCATCGATGCCGTGCAGAAAGCGTTTTTCGTCCAGGAAGAAATCGCTGGAGAGCACGTTCTGACGGTACAGCTCCTCGAACAAATAACTCGCTGCCAGCGCCACCTGCCCGAAAGGTTGATCCGGATGAGCGGACGCCCAATTCTGAAAAACCTGCCGCGCTTCGGGAAAATGCAGCGTGTACAGAAGGTGAAAACCTTCGGCGAGCTCTGGCACCGTCGTAAACGCGGGATTATCTTCCGCCGCGGCATGCGCAAATGCCGGCGCCGCTGCAAACAAAACCAGCGCGGCGCTGACGAGCGGGAACCACCTGCCGATGGACGCCCAACGCAGCATAAGAATATTCCCGATCAAAAGAGTCCGGGCAAAAAACGAGGCTTGCCGGTCATCGCCGCGCGATAATTCGGATTCGCGAACAATACAGCCTCTTCAGTGGACAACCGCTGCGCTAATACTGCCATGTGCGCAAGCGATCCCGCCACAGCGGTGATCCACGCCGTATGTATCAGGGGCAATGCGAGCATCTCCGCGAATACTGCAGCGTAGTTAGGATGCCGCACGAAGCGAAATGGGCCGGAGGTGACCACGCCGAGGCGCGTCGAGTCCATCACCTGAACATTCCAGTGATCGCCAAGCGTGCGAATGACCCACCAGCGCACGATATTGGCCACCAAGAAAACCGCAAAAGATATTGCCGCGAGAATTGGAATGAAGGGCCGCTTAAGCATAACGACTTCCAGCGCAGCGCCCAGCAACACCGCAGTATGCAGCGCGACCATCCAGCGGAATTTTGGCTCCGAAACTTTTCGCCGCGCCGCGTGAAACGAGCTCCTGCTGATGGCGCCGCGAAATTTTCAGTTCGAGAAAGCGTAGCGCCGCCACCGCCAGCAGCAGCACCAGATATGCGACGACGCTCAGGTCCATTGGAGAAGCAGAAATTCCGCGCTGAAACCAGGGCCGAAGGCGGCAGCGAAAGCGAGATCGCCAGGTTTCAGCGGACGCTTGTCGAGCCACTCCTGAAGAATGAAGAGAATGGTGGCGCTGGAAAGGTTGCCGACGTTTCCAAGGATGTCCCAGGACGGCTGGGTATCTTTTTTGTCCAGCCCCAGCTCCTGTTCGATATTGCCCAGCAAGCGCGCGCCGCCTGGATGCAGGATCCAGCCTTTGATGTCTGCGCGCGTTTTGCCGTTACGCGCCAAAAAGCCATCGACCAGCTCAGCGATCTGCCCGCCGATCAGCTCCGGCACATCCTTCGAAAGCAAGATGTGGAATCCGGAATCGCGCAGGTCGAAGCCCATGGCATTGAGTGAGTCAGGAAAGGTGTACGTTTCCGAAACCAGAATTTGCGGACGACGATGGCGCGGCTTGGAGGTGACCAGCACCGCGGCGGCGCCATCGCCAAAGAGAATCGACGAAATCAGATTCGCTTGCGAAATGTCCTTGCGCTGAAAAGTCAGCGACGGCAGTTCGACAGAGATGACCAGCACATTCCCGCCGGGATGCGCCTTCAAATAATCGGCGGCGCGTCCGAGAGCCATCGCGCCCGCCGCACAGCCGAGTTCCGTGAACGGCATGCGGCGAACGTTGGATCGAAAACCCATCAGATTGATCAGATGGGCGTCGAGCGAAGGAATCATGAACCCGGTGCACGACACCGTGACGATCAAGTCGATGTCTTGGGGCTTGAGACCAGCACGCTGCAGACAGCACTCGGCAGCCTGGCGGCCGAGCTTCACCGCGTGCTCCATATATTGATTGTTCGTTTCCTGCAGGTTGCGCGGCTCGACGGTGTACTCGATCGGGAAAATCGAGTGCCGCTTGTGGACCTGCGCATTGTCCACGATGGTCATCATCGCTTCCAGGCGGCGCTCGGGAATGTCGAAGACCCGGCCCATATAAAATTTCACGTCTTCGCGGGTGATGGTGTGCTCGGGCAAAGCCGTAGCAACCGCCGCGATCGTACAGTGCGGCGGAAAATTCAAATTTTCAGGCGGCGTATTGAATGCGATCCGGTCTGTGGTCAAGGAGGTCCCCTGTCACGTCAAGCAAAGGTTGGCGCGAGGGCGGCGCCCAGCAGGTACTGCACGTCACCAAACGCAGCCCAAGGTACAAGCTGCTCCCAGGCGGATGCTGCCCCGGGGTAAATGCTGCGGTTGGCAGTAGACTCTACATCATTCTGTGCCCGGCGGGAATGTTTTGAGCTTTGTTGCCGGTCGCACTGATAAACCGCGATGAAACAGTACGCTGCACGCAGCGCCGACCTGTTCATAGCATATTGACAGCATTGAGCAGGCAAATCACAGGGGGATTGGGACTTCCGATTGGATCCTTTATTCTTCGACAACGGCAGCGCGACTCTTTGCTAGACTGTCCGGCCATGAAAACCTTCATCGTTCGAATTATTTGTGTAGTCGTGTTCCTGGCGATCCGGGTGGGCGCTCAGGAAGTCATCCCTCTGTATCCAGGCTTGCCGCCGGGCTCCACGCAGGAGAATTATCCGGAAAAGGAATACTTCTCGAAAACGTGGAACACAGAAGTTGTCGCCAATGTGACCAAGCCGACCCTGACCGTCTTCAAGCCGTCGCTGGCATTGAAAAATGGCACGGGCGTCGTCATCTGTCCCGGCGGTGGTTTTATGGCGCTCTCCATCAACAGCGAGGGCAATGACGTCGCCAAATATCTGGTGGATAGAGGTGTGACCGCTTTTGTCTTGAAGTATCGTCTGGCGCACACCGGCGAAGACGCCACCCAGGAATTCACCGCGCTCTATGCGGATCGGCCAAAATTTCAGGAGTTGTTGGCAAAGATTGTTCCATTGTCGATAGCAGACGGATTGGCCGCTGTGACCTACGTTCGCACGCATGCGGCAGAGTGGGGAATATCGCCCGACCGCGTGGGGATCATGGGCTTCTCCGCAGGGGGATCGGTCACCGCCGGAGTGGCCATGCGGTATGCGCCCGAGGGCCGGCCCGCTTTTGTCGCACCCATCTACGGTAGCGCGAGGTCCTTTAAGGATGCGGTCGTTCCCGCGGATGCGCCGCCTATGTTTGTAGCGGCCGCGACTGACGATCAGCTTGGGTTGGCACCGGACAGCATCGAGTTGTATCAAAAGTGGACGAGCGCGCACAAATCCGCCGAGTTGCACATGTATGCGAAGGGTGGCCACGGTTTCGGGATGCGAAAACAAAACCTCCCGACCGATCACTGGATCGACAGATTCGCAGACTGGTTGGAGTTAGAAGGCTTGCTGAAAAAATGACGCCGGCGTCCGCCGAAACCGTGAGCCCCGCTCACTTTTCCGGCGGGACGGAAGTTAGTGGAGGCCCACTTCGCCTTTTACGGACTCGATCAGTTTGGCGGAGTCCCACCCGACGCCGTCTTTGAAGACCAGCTCGACCTTTTCGATGTCCCTTATATTTGCTGACGGGTCGCCCTGGATGACGACGACATCAGCGATCTTGCCAACGGCAAGGGTCCCGATTTTGTCGAGCTCGCCCAGGAATTCCGCGCCGTTCGACGTGGCGATGTGGATGGCTTCCACAGGAGTAAAGCCAGCCTCCACGAGCAGTTCGACTTCGCGCTGATCCCCGAACCCCGCCATCACGCCCGCCGTACCCGGTCGGATCGAGACCCGCGAGCAGCATCCCGCCGCGCTTCACGAATTCGCGTTCGAATTCGAGTTCCTTTTTAAATAGTGCGGGCCACAAGGATTTCGCGGCGCCATCGGAGATCTTCGCGCGAGTCTGAAGATATTCGACGCGCGTTGCGGGAAGCATTGCGTCGATCACACGAGCGTCAATCGGGGCGCGATTGGGTACGAATGTCTCGAACACCGGCAGTGTGGACGTGATCGCGACGTGATGCGCCACGAGATCGCGAATCATGTCCTGCATTGGCGCGCCGGCGAGATCGACATCGAGAAGCGCTTTCTCCACCGCGGAAGTATCGTCGGGGCATTCGCCGTGCTTTTTCCCAGGGAAGAATTCAGTGTCGACGAGCAGGCCATGTTCCAGATTATCGATGCCAAGAGCGGCGGCTTCGCGAAAACCGATGGAACAGAGATGCCCCGTGACCTTGATGCCATGCGCATGCGCCGCTTTCACTGCGGCAGCGAACTCGTCGGGCGTAATGTGCATGTACGCCTTGAGTGAGGTGACGCCTTCGGCGATCCAGTATTCCACCGTGCGCCGCGCGTCTTCGGCGTCCTGCAGTTGGTGCATTTGTACCGTGAACGAGCCGACGCCCTCGAGATAAGGTCCGGTGACGTGAATCTTGGGTCCGACAAGCTCTCCTTCATCGATGGCGCGCTTGAGTTCCAGGTCCGTGTAAGTCTCGACGCTGCCGGTCGTGCGAATAGAGGTGACGCCGCCCGCGAGATATAGTCGCGGGAAACTGGAGGCGTGCTCTGGATACAGTGGCACGGAGCGGCCCGGCGAAGGGTAATACATGTGATCGTGCATGCCGAAGAGGCCGGGGATCACGGAGCGCCCGATTAGGTCCAGAATTTTGGCGCCGGCGGGAGCCTTGGTGGCATCGGCCGGACCGATCGCCACGATTTTGCCACCGGAGATGACCAGCGTCTGATCGGCGCGTGCGGCGGAGCCCGTGCCGTCGATCACGCGCACATGCGTGAGCGCAATGACCGGAGCATCCTCGCGGACGAAGGGGCGCAGGTCGGCGGAAATTTTGGAACTGGCCGCTTGCGGCGCTGCAATCCGTGGAACGATCAGCAGGCAAAACAGATAAATGACAATTTTTCGCATGAAACGCTCCACAATCCGTGCTCGTATAACGTGACGCAGTGTATGCACCGTACGACCGCAAGACAAGCGGCTGGTAGGCGAAAGTGGTCGCTTGGTCGCGATTACAATGCCCGTTATTTCTTAGACTCTGGTTTTTAGAGTTTGGCGCTGAGGTGAAGCAAATGTTGCGATTCTTTTCTAAATATCGGTTGAATCTCGGGTTCGTCTCTGCGATCGCCTCCCTGTCCGTGTGTTTGGCGCAAGAGCCGAAGTATCCGCCGACCACGGAAGGCGATTTCGTCGTCCACAACTTTACGTTTCATTCCGGCGAATCACTTCCCGACGTGCGCCTTCACTACACAACTCTTGGCAAGCCCGCGAAGGATGAACAGGGGCGCACGACCAACGCGGTCTTGATCCTTCATGGCACCGGCGGCACCGGCCATCAATTTCTGGCGCCTTATTTCGCAGGCGAACTCTTCAATCTTGGACAGCTCCTGGATGCTTCGCGCTATTACCTGATACTGGTGGACGGCGTAGGTCACGGGAAGTCCTCCAAGCCAAGCGACGGAATGCATGCGAAGTTTCCCTCATACGACTATGACGACATGGTGGCGCTCCACTACAAGCTGCTGACTGAGGGCTTGGGCGTCAATCACTTGCGGCTGATTTTCGGCACATCCATGGGGTGCATGCATTCGTGGGTCTGGGGCGAGACGTATCCCGACTTCATGGACGCGCTGATGCCGATGGCCTGCTTGCCCGTGCAAATCGCCGGACGCAATCGCATGTGGCGCAAGATGGTGATGGATGGAATTCGCAACGACCCGGACTGGAAGGGCGGCGAGTACACCACGCCTCCATTAAACGGCCTGCGCATCGCGGAAGATTTTCTGATCATTGCCGGAAGCGCACCAATTCGAATGCAGAAGATGTATCCCACACGCGATGCCGCCGACAAATATCTCGACGAGTATTTTTCAAGGCCGGTCACCTTTGACGCCAACGATTTTCTGTATCAGGTGAACGCTTCCCGGAATTACGATCCTTCCCCAGCGCTGGAGAAAATTAAGGCGCGCGTCATGTACATAAATTCGGCGGATGATTTTATCAACCCGCCGGGATTGGGAATTGCGGAGCGTGAGATCAAGCGCGTGAAGAATGGCAAGTTTGTGCTGATTCCGGAAAGTGCGGAGACATTTGGCCATGGCACGCATACGCATGCCGCGATTTGGAAGGAGTATTTGCAGGAACTGTTGGAGAAGTCGCGAAAATAACTGCCGCTACTCCGTGCGCAAGGCTCGTAACGGATCAACACGCGCCGCCCGGCGCGCAGGGATGTAGCAAGCCGCAAGCGCCGAAATCGCGAGCACCGCGGCCACGCCGGCAAAAGTTGCTGGATCGTTGGGCGTGACCTGAAAAAGAAAGCTCTTCACCGCGTTGGTCAGAGCGAAGGCTCCGGCAAGGCCGACTCCAACGCCCACCAAAACGAGTCCCATCCCCTGGTTCAGAATCATGCGGACAATTTCGCCCGGCCGTGCGCCAATAGCCATGCGCACTCCGATCTCATGTGTGCGCTGGCTCACAGCCAGCGCCATGACTCCGCCGATTCCCGCGGCGGCAATAGCCAAAGCCAGCAGCGCGAACAAACCGAGAAGATTCGCGGTCAGCCGCGGCGCAGCAATGGAGTCGGCACGATATTGCTCCAGCGACTGAATCCGCCCGGCCGGCTGATTCGGGTCCACTTCATATAGTCGTTGTACCGCAGTCCGCGCGATCGCCATCGGATCGCCTACCGTGCGCGCCATCAGCGCCGGTCCGTTGTTGGGATATTGCGCGAATGGCGCATAGACGAACTCTGCGGCCGGCTGGTCGAGGCCATGTTCGTGAACGTCACCAACCACACCGACAATTTGCGTCCAGGTTTTGCCGTCGTCGAAAGAGATGCGGCGGCCGACGGGGTCGGCATTGGGCCAATAATGTTTCGCGATCGCCTGAGTCACGAGAGCGACGCCCGGGCTATCCGCGCGATCGCGCCGATCGAAATTGCGCCCGCTGCGAAGCGGAATCCCCAGGACATCCAGGTAGCCGGGGCTCACGAGGTTGACCTCCGCGACGTGCTTTTCCGTGTCCGAGCGATGTTCCCCTTCGATGACGAACTCGTTGTTGGATGAAGGAGATTTGTCGAGCGGAAAGGTGCCGGCCACGGCGACCGCGGTGACGCCAGGAACCGCTTGAACTTTTTCCAGGAGCGAGTCGAAGAAGTCCCGAATCTTTTCGTTCGCGGTGTAGCGCGCAAAATCAAGGCTGAGCTGCATGGTGAGAACATTTTCCGGGCGGAACCCGGGATCAACGCGCTGCAGATTGATCAGGCTGCGAACCATCAAGCCCGCGCCTATCAGCAGCAGAAATGATACGGATACTTGCGCAACAATCAGCGCGCTGCGCAGCGTGCCGCGAGACGCACCCAACGTGGATTGCGTGCTGCCTTCCTTTAACGTGCTGATCAGCCCCTCGCGACGCGCTACCGCTGGAGCGGTGCCGGTGAGCACGCTGACGAACACAGCGATGCCTAAGGTGAACAGCAGAACCGTGACGTCGATATGCACTTCATTGGCGCGCGGCGTGAATCGCGCCACGTAAGCGGTCAGCAAACGCAAGCCGCCGTCGGCAAGCAGCAGTCCGATCGCGCCTCCAACGATTGCGAGCAGCGCGCTTTCCGTAAGCAGTTGGCGGAACAGGCGCACTCGACTCGCGCCCATAGCGGTGCGGACGCCTAGTTCGCGTTCGCGGCGCACCATGCGCGCGAGATTCAGATTTGCGACGTTCGCGCACGCTATCAGCAGAACGAATCCCGCGGCGGCCAGCAACAGCAGCATCATCGGGCGGGCTTCATGCGTGAGTTCCTTCTTCAGCGGTGTCGCTTCGATGCTCGGCGCAGCATCCGGATAGTCATTGGGATATTCCTTCTGCATGACCGCCGCGATGGTGGACAGATCGGCCTCAGCCTCCCCGGGTTTCACTCCCGGCTTCATGCGGCCAAACATGCGCAACATGCGCATCTGCCGGTTGTTGAGCATGTGCGGGCCATTGCGAAATGGGCACGCCGTTGCGGGCATGTACACATCATTTTCTTGTGGATATTGCGGAAATGGCGGCAGAATGCCGACAACCGTGTGAGGCTTGTCGTTCATGCGAAAAACTTTGCCGACCACCGTGGGATCGCCGCCGAAACTGCGCAACCAATATTCGTAGCTGAGCAGCAGAACCGCAGGCGCATCTTTCCTTTCATCTTCTGGAGCGAAATTGCGGCCAAGCAGCGGCTTCGCGCCGAACACGTCGAAGAAATTCCACGACACCACCCCAGTCTGCACTTCCTCGGGTTCCGCGCGGCCCAGCAAAATGAACTGCATGTTGTGGTATTCGACGACAGCGTCGAGGCTGCGCGTTTGCACGCGATAGTCGTTGAGCTCAGAAACTGATACGTTGCGCCCGGCGGGGCCATTGCGCGAAAGGCGCTCGCGCAGCATCAGCAGTCGTTCGCCGTGTTCATAGGGCAACGGCTTGAGCAGTACCCCGTTCACCACGCTGAAAATGGCGGTGTTCGCGCCGATGCCCAGACCGAGTACAACAATCGCCGCGATCGTAAAACCCAGATTCTTGCGCATCATGCGTAGCGCGAATCCAGAATCCTGTTTCAGCATCGAGAAATGCTCGCGTGGCGCAGTAGTGAAGATGCCCTTCGCGGTTTCCCACCACAATCGCGCAACGCCCATCTTGTCGCCCTGGCGTTCGGCGTCGGCGCGCTGATCGGCGAATACTTGCTCCATTTCGGCGCCGTAGTCGCCGCGAAATTCGGCGGGCAGGAGGCGGAGAAGGAGACGGTAGCGTTTGTTGCTGCTGTGATCGGATTTCGTCATGTGAGTGCCTCCTGCGATCGAGTGCTTCTTTTCGTTTCAAGGACGCTGCCGGCTTTCATACATAAGTCAGAAAAGGCAGACGGCGCCGCTACATACGCTTACGCGGTCTGCGTTTTCTTCAACAGGCGTCGCGAACGTGCGAGCTCCACAACTTTGGCGAGGCGCTGCGCTTCGGTGGCGGCGACGTCGCGTCCTTTTGGCGTCAGCCGGTAATAGCGGCGGCGCTCGTCGTCGTTTGCGGCGGCGGGCCGCGTGCGCAGCTCGGAAATCAAGCCATCATTCAGCAGCCGCTTGATGATGCCGTAGAGCGTGCCGGTGCTCAGCTGCACTTCACCGGCGGTACGCAAGGCGACTTCCTTGAGGATGGCATAGCCATGGAGATCGTCGCCGGCCAGCGCCAGCAGGACGTGAAACATCGCGGGAGTCAGGGGCTGGCTAGGTTCGGAGTCTGTTTTTGGCGGCCTCAGGGGATTCCTCGCAGGGAACGTGAATTCTAAGTCGCCTGACACTATATCGTCTGACGACTTAGTGTCAAGAGCCATTTAAGGGCGGTGCGCCCTGCTTCGTGAACTTGGTTTGGTGAACTTGGTTTCGTGAGCCTCGCATCAACAATGAGCACGTTATTCGCGCGCCCACTTCTGGTTCGTTCGCCGCATCTAAGCAAAGCATGCATAAACTCAATCGGCGCGACCTGCTAAGGCTGGGCATTGGTGCGACTGCGGCAGAGCTGGCAGCCCTGACCTTACACGGATGCGGCGGCGGTTCGACAGGCATGCCGTCGGTTCCTTCAGCGCCGACACCCACCGCCGCGTGTTCCAAGCTCACGGATATCGAGCATGTCGTCATACTGATTCAAGAAAATCGCTCGTTCGACCACTATTTCGGCAGCTATCGTGGCGTCCGGGGGTTTTCCGACTCCAGCATGGCGTATCAGCAGCCGAATCCCGCGAACACCACCAGCCCGCCAACAGGCGCGCTGCTGCCATTTCATCTGGATACGGCCACAACGAACGCCGCCTGCACGCACGACATCACTCACGATTGGGTTTCGCAACATCAGAGTTGGAATAATGGCGCGATGGACGGATTCGTGACGTCGCGAATGGCTGCGAACCCGAACGATGCGGTCTTGGCGATGGGCTATTACAATCGCGCGGATATTCCGTATTACTACGGGCTCGCCGACGCTTTTACGATTTGCGACAACTATTTTTGTTCGGTGATCGGGCCAACCGATCCGAACCGGCTGTATTCGATGGCCGCGTCTCTCGATCCGGATGGAACAAATGGCGGCCCGGTTCTGGAGACGATCGTCACCAATCGCAGCGCCTTCTACGGCAAGCTGACCTACACGACCATGCCCGAGCAACTGGAGGCGCGAGGCATCACTTGGCGTGTGTACTCGTCGCCTGACGAGACGATCTTGAACGGAATTTTGTCAGATAACGTGTTGTCATATTTCAAAAACTATCAGGACCCGGCATCGCCGTTGCATCAACATGCTTTTGGACCGGTCTTTCCCACCGACTTCGTTGCCGACATTGCGTCCGGAAATCTTCCCCAGGTTTCCTGGCTGGTCGGTTCCGTGCTGACCTCCGATCATCCACCGGCGCCATCTCTATTCGGAGAAAACGCGTTGTCGCTGATCGTAGGCGCCCTTGCGGCAAATCCCGCAGTGTGGGCGAAGACGGTTTTGTTTTTGACGTTTGACGAGAACGGCGGCTTTTTCGATCATGTGCCGCCAACGACTGCACCGCCCGGCACGCCCGGCGAATACGTGACCGCTGCCGCGGTGCCGGATCCTACGTCCATCGGAAGCCCGGCCATATCCGGACCGATTGGCTTGGGATTTCGTGTGCCCATGCTGGTGATATCGCCGTTCAGCCGCGGCGGATTCGTCTCCAGCGATCTTTTCGATCACACCTCGATCTTGCGATTTCTGGAGACGCGATTCGGAGCCGAAGTGCCAAATTTAAGCGCATGGCGCCGATCTGCAGTCGGCGATTTGACCAGCGCACTGAATTTCAAGTCACCTAATACGCAAATTCCTAATTTGCCGCCAACGATTCCCGCCGTATCGCAAGCGATTCAACAATGCGCCAATAATCTTGCGGGATTTACGCCCTATACGGTGCCGGCGACGCAAACCATGCCGACGCAGGAAACCGGAACGGCGCCCAAGCCGAGCGGCACCTGCTGATTTCATCACCGAGAAAGGTCGAATTTACTTGTTCGCTTCGAGGCTGGCGCGGATTTCCTGCCACCGACGCGGGCGTTTGTTGGCTTGCAGCACTTTCTTGCGCAGGCGGATCGACTTCGGCGTGATTTCCACGAACTCATCGTCAGCGATGAACTCGATAGCCTGCTCCAGACTCAGTTCGCGATGCGGAATGAGGCGAATCGCCTCGTCGGCGCTGGACGAGCGCATGTTCGTCTGCTTTTTTTCCTTGGTGACGTTCACGTCCATGTCCTGCTCGCGCGAATTCTCGCCTACGATCATGCCTTCGTAGACTTCGATCGCCGGGCCGATGAACAACTCACCGCGTTCCTGAATATTCCACAACGCGAATGCAGTTGACGCGCCGGAGCGATCGGCGACCAGCGCGCCCGTTGGACGCAGCGCCATCTCGCCGGCGTAGTCGGTCCAGCCATCAAAAATGGAGTGAATCAGCGCCGTGCCGCGCGTATCGGTCAGCAGCTGGCTGCGCAATCCGATCAGCCCGCGCGAAGGAATCTTGAAGTCCATGCGCACGCGGCCCGAGTTGTGATTGCTCATCTTCAGCATTTCGCCACGGCGCGTGCCCAGCGATTCCATGATGATGCCAATGAAATTTTCAGGAACGTCGATGACCAGGCGCTCGAGCGGCTCGAGTTTGCGGCCGTTTTCGTTGCGTACCACGATTTCCGGCTTGCCCACCATCAACTCGAAACCTTCGCGACGCATGGTTTCGATCAGAATCGCCAACTGCAGTTCGCCGCGCCCGAGCACGCGGAACGATTCCGGCGTGTCGGTGTCTTCCACTCGGATGGAAACGTTGGTGAGCAGTTCTTTTTGCAATCGATCGCGTAGATCGCGCGATGTGAGATAGCTGCCTTCCTTACCGGAAAGCGGGCTGCTGTTCACGCTGAAAATCATTGCGAGCGTAGGCTCGTCGATCAGCAGCGGCTCGAGCGGCGTGGGAGTGTTGAGATCGACGATGCTTTCGCCGATCTGAATGCCTTCGACGCCCGCGATAGCCACCAGGTCGCCCGCAGGTACCGCTTCGGCCTCATCACGTTCGAGGCCGCGGAAGGTGTAAAGCTTGGTGATGCGCGTCGAAGCGAGTTTGCCATCGAGCTTGCTGATGCCCACGTCCGCGCCACGCTTGAGTGTGCCGTTGAAGACGCGGCCGATCGCGATGCGGCCAAGAAATTCGCTATAGTCCAGGTTCATCACCTGGATTTGCAGAATGCCGTCCGGATCGCCTTTCGGCGGCGGAATAGCTTTGACGATGGTCTCGAACAGCGGGAGCAAATCCTTCGAGCTGTCGCCGATCGCGCGATGTGCGACGCCATCGCGTGCGTTCGTATAAACCACCGGGAAATCCAGCTGATCTTCCGTGGCGTCCAGATCGATAAATAGATCGTAGATTTCGTCGAGCACTTCCTTGGCACGCGCGTCGGTGCGATCGATCTTGTTCAGAACGATGACCGGCGGGAGTTTTGCAGCCAGCGCCTTTTGCAAAACGTAACGCGTTTGCGGCAGTGGCCCTTCACTGGCATCCACCAGCAGCACCACGCCATCGACCATGCGCAGCGCACGTTCGACTTCACCGCCAAAATCGCTGTGGCCCGGCGTGTCCACAATGTTGATCTTCGTTTCGTGAAAAAATAGAGCGGTGTTCTTTGCGAGAATAGTGATGCCGCGTTCGCGCTCCAGGTCGTTGGAATCCATCACGCGCTCAACCAATTCCTGGTTCGCGCGGAAAATGCCGCTCTGGCGCAGCATGGCATCGACCAGCGTGGTTTTGCCGTGGTCAACGTGCGCGATAATCGCGATATTGCGAATGTCTTTACTCATGTTCAGGCTCTAGATACAAAAATAGCTGCTGGAGCAACCAGCAGCCAAGAGATTCTCCCTTGTTCTCAGGTGCGGTCGAGCAAGCTATAGTTTAACAGACGCCAAGCATTGCGGCCAGCACAGCGCGTAAAATCAGGCCTTCTGCAAGGTTTACGCGCGATCCCAGGAGACTGCCACTTGAAACGCTCGATTTTAACGCTCGCCGCCGCGATGCTGATCGCATTGTGCGGCCGCGCGGCAATTCCCGCACGGCCCGCTCCGCAAAACGGCACGGCGAAGCCCCTCAGCGAGTTGCATGCGCTGAAAGTGACCATACTTTCCACGATGCTCGCGGACGAAGGCATCGGCGAGTGGGGGTTTTCCGCATTGGTCGAGGCCGACGGGCACAAAATCCTCTTCGACACCGGCGCCCGCCCGCGCACGGTCCTCGAAAATGCCAAGGAACTAAAAATCGATCTGAGCGATGTGCAGGATGTCGTGCTCAGCCATTTTCATGACGATCACACGACCGGGCTGATGACGCTGCGCCGCGAACTCGCCAAGGCCAATCCGGCGGCATTCTCTCGGGTGCACATCGCGCCGGGAATTTTCCTGGAGCGCCGCGGCAACGATCACAATCCGATGATCGCGATGAAAGCGGAGTACGAAGCCACCGGCGGAAAATTTATCGAACACGCCAAGCCCGAGGAGATTTTTCCAGGCGTCTGGCTGACCGGCCCAATCCCGCGCGCGTATCCCGAGAAAAATTATCCCGCGGGCATCGAAGTGCAAAAAGATGGCGCATGGGTGGAAGACAATCTGCCTGAAGATATGTCGCTGGTCTTCAACACTGACAAAGGTCTCGTGCTGCTCGCGGGTTGCGGTCACGCCGGCCTGATCAACACATTGCAGTACGCGCGACAATTTCTGCGCCCTGCGCCAATCGAGGCCGCAATTGGCGGCTTTCACCTCTTCAGCGCCAAAAACGAAACTCTCGACTGGACCGCCGACAAGTTGAAGGAGTACAAGACGGCGCAAATTCTCGGCGCACACTGCACCGGCATCGAAAGCGTCTACTACCTTCGCCAAAAGCTCGGCCTGAATCGTCACACCTGCATCGTCGGCACCGTCGGCGCGATTTTCGATCTCAAAGACGGCATTCGCACCGGCGCCATCGCACGGTAACCCTGCTCGCGTGATATCCTCGGTCCCATTTGGCCCATGAAATCGACGTCCAGTCCAGCCGGGAGCCCCATGCGCATCATTAAACTTGCTCGCACGCGATTTTTCCGCGTCGCCATCGCCGCGGTTGTGATCTCCGCCGCGGTTGTAGCCGTCTCTTTCTCACCTGCTTCCAGCTCGGCCCAGCAATCCTCGCCCAACTATCTCGAGCTCTTCGACAAAACCGAAGTGATGATCCCGGTGCGCGACGGCGTCACAAATTCACACCGAATACTACGTCCCCAAGAACGTCACCGAACCGCTGCCCATTTTGCTGGAGCGCACACCCTACGGCATCTCCGCCGAAGATAAAGGCGCCAGCAACATGCTCAACCGCTACGCCGAGATGATCAAGGACGGTTACATTTTCGCGTTTCAGGACATCCGTGGCCGCTACGGCTCCGAAGGAAAATTCGTGATGTTGCATCCCATTCACGATCCGAGCGACCCCAAAGGCGTCGACGAAAGCACCGACACCTACGATTCCATCGACTGGCTCGTCAAAAATGTTCCGCACAACAATGGCCGCGTCGGCATGGACGGCACTTCCTACGACGGCTTCCTTGTGACCATGGGGATGATTCACCCGCACCCCGCGCTGAAAACGGGATCGGAGCAGGCCTGCATGGGCGATACCTGGCTCGGAGACGATTTCTTTCACAACGGAGCGTTTCGACTGAGCTACGCTTTCGAATACGCGCCGTTGCTCGAAAAAAGCAACGAGAATTACAGCTTCCCCTATGATCGCTTCGATCTATATGAGTGGTATTTGAATCTCGGCCCGCTCTCCAACGCCAACGCCAAATATTTCCACGGCCAAATTCCTTCCTGGAATGATTTCGTCGCGCATCCTAGCTACGACGAATTCTGGAAACGTCACGCCGTCGCCTACGGGCTAAAAGAGCCGACCGTGCCGAACCTCAACGTCGCCGGATGGTGGGACCAGGAAGACTTCTACGGACCGATCTCCACTTACCAGCGCCTGGAAAAAGTCGACAAGAAGAATCTCAACTACCTCGTCTCCGGCCCGTGGAATCACGGTGGATGGAGCCGCGGCACCGGCGAATCCCTCGGCGACATTCCCTTTGGCAGCGACACCAGCGTTTATTTTCGTCGCAACGTCGAAGCGCCGTGGTTCGCTTACTGGCTCAAGGACAAGGGCCAGCTGCCGCTAAAAGAAGCTCTGCTTTTCCAAACTGGCAGCGATCAATGGACGCGCTTCGATTCCTGGCCACCGCACGAAGCCGCCACGCGTAATCTTTATTTTCGCGAAGAGGGTAAACTTTCCTTCGACGCTCCGGAAACTTCGACGGCCGAAGCGTTCGACAGCTACATCAGCGATCCCGCGCATCCGGTTCCCAATCGCCATCGCCCCGTGGACATGACCTATCCCAGCGATCATCCCGGAAGCTGGTACACCTGGCTGGTGCAGGATCAGCGCTTTGTCGACGAGCGCCCAGATGTGGCCACTTGGCAAACCGGCACGCTAACCGAAGACGTTACGCTCGCAGGACAAGTCACCGCGAAACTCTTCGCCTCAACCACCGGCAGCGATTCCGACTGGGTCGTAAAACTTATCGATGTCTATCCGGAGAAAAATGCCGACGATTGGAAGCTCAACGGGTTCGAGCTGATGATTTCTGACGAAATTTTCCGCGGCCGCTACCGAAAGTCATTCGAAAAACCCGAGCCGATCACGCCCAATGAAATTACGCCGTTCACGATCGACCTGCACACCGCCAACCACGTCTTCAAAGCCGGCCATCGCATCATGGTCCAAGTGCAAAGCACCTGGTTCCCGCTTTACGATCGCAATCCACAAAAGTTCGTGGCGAATATTTTCGAAGCGAAGGAATCGGACTACCAGAAGGCCACACAACATATCTATCGTTCGAAGAAATTTCCATCCAGTGTGGAGATTTCCGTTTTGCCGAACGGGGCTTCTAACGCTCAGGCGACAAACTGACGGTCATTTGCCGCTGGCAGATCGCAGAGTGGACTTGCGTCGAGATGCGGGACGTTCACTCAAGTGAATGACCGCTGCCGCCGCCATGTAACGCACTTCATCTTTCTCGTCGTCCACCGCCTGCATCACGCTCGGCAGTTTTGATTTGTCGCCGCGCTCTGAAAGCGCCTGCACTGCCGCTACACGCACCACCGTGCTCTTGTCCTGCGTCGCCGTCACCAGAGCCTCCGCGCTCACCGGGTCAGGATCGTGCGCCAATTTCTTTGCGGCTTCCGCGCGAAAAACGGATTGGTCCGCCTTCATCACCGTCTTGACCACACCGTACCCTATTCCGCCGAAAGGAACGAAACCGACGCCTTCTTCCAATCCCAACTGTGCCAACTTTTTCCGGTCTTGCAGGGTTTTCAATTGCTCCTTTACCAGCCCGCGATTCGTGCGCATTCCGCCTGTCAAAACGCCGTAGTAAATGTCATAAGCCGATGAGGTGTCCTTCAATGTCATCAACGAGTTTGCCGCAGCCAAAACTACCATCGGCTCGGAATCATCCAGCGCTTTTTCCAATTCCGGCGCAGCTCGGACCGCGTGCATCGATCCCAGCGCCGTCGCTGCCGCGACGCGTACCGCAAACTTGTCATCCTTCAATGCTTTGATCGCCGATCTTTCCGCTTCTGCATTCCCGGTCAACAAGCCCAGCGCAGTGACGGCCTTCGCGCGCTTGTCGCTGTTGTCTTCGGCTAACCCTTCGCGCAGAGTCTGCCACGCGCGCGCCTTCGCGCTGTGCGAACGATTCGCTGCACGCGTTGCAGCCGCCACCTCCTCCGCTGCACTGGAGGTTTCCACGGAGCCCGAACTCGGCTTGGCCGCATCAGGCGACGATTGCGCCGGTGCAAGGCCCACCGAGAACAGGCATGCGCAAGCCAGCGCCAAAAAGCGCCGCGCGCTCGAGCAATCAAATGACTTTGTTATCGAAAACTGCTTCTTGAAATGGATTTGGAAACTCATCGGAACCGCCCGCAGCGGTCCACTGAAATGTCCGCCGCAAATGCGCCTAGAAGTAGGCCATGCGGGCACCTAAGGCGCGATACCAGAACAGGTGTATTTATCGCGCCAAAGTGTGTAGGGTTTCCGAGTTCGTTCGCCTGCTATTTTTTTCGCGCGTACGTGAAGTCGTACTCCACATTCCACGTCTTGCCGCCGTCAGTCGAACCTTGGCTGAATTGCCGCACTTTATCCGGCCCCAGCTTCGTAAATTGCAGATGACGCCGCAGCGCCGGGCCGCTCGATTGCGGAATATCGTCGGTCCAGTAATCCATCGCGCCGTCCTTCAACTCGCCGTGAAAGAAAATGTTGCCGCCGACGTTATCCACCCAATACTGCTCCCACCTCTTCAGCGCGCCGTTATAAATGTTGTAGCTCTTCCCCGAATACGTTGAGTTCAGGCTCTTCCAGTTTTCCAGCACCACGCAGTCGCCCAAAATTAATTCGATTTTGCTATTCCCCGCCGGAATGGAGCCCTGCGTTGTGCTCACATCCCACTCGCCAATCCAGAAGTCGAATTGCCGATTTTCCATTGAATATGCACACGGACGCTGATTCTTCTTCGCTTGTTCCACAACTTTGCCGAAGCGCGCGTCCGAGCGTAGCGCCGCGAAATTTTCATCGCTGCTCAAGCCGTCTGGATCGCTGTACCCCTGCTGCGCCGCCTTCTCCAAAGATTCCATGGCCTTATCGTTCTGCTTCATCGCGGCGTACACCGCGGCTTTCCCGTATTCACCGAACAATCCCGCGCCCGCTTGCGTGGCCTTGTCGAACGCCGCCAGCGCATCGTCATACTTGCTTAGCGAGCGCAACGACGCGCCGAGCCGCAGCCAAACCCGCGGTGGCGCATTCTCCTGCTTCGACAACTCTCCATATAATGTTGCGGCCTTAGCCCAGTCCTTAGCCTCATACGCGGAGTTCGCCTCCGCCGCCAAGGCATCGGTCTTGGCGTCTGCGGTCCCCTCTCCGACACCGGCTCGAATTTGCGTGGGCGCCAGCAGTGACGCCGCCGCAACAGACAACGCCATCAATAAAAAAACGACTGGGCCTTTTACTCGCATCGATCCTCCGATTTGCCATACACACTAAAATTGAAAAGGTAAACGTCCATTGCGAGAAACCTAAAGGCTGTCATCTATCGGCTGCGGTTGAAGGTGCGGCAGCCAGTTCCGGGCCGGAAACCGGCTCAAATCGAACAGCAGACAACCCGGTACTCACTGAGCCTGTATTCACGGAATTTTGACAATGGCCTCGCACATCGTCTTCCAACCCGTATTGGGCTGCGCCTCAATCTTTTCTTGCGTCGACTAAGTTCCCATGGCTCAAAGATTTACCAGCCACAAAGCCGTGGCAACCAGCGCCGAATTTACTTTTTGGAGGGCCGCCTGCGACATCAAGACCTCGAAATTCTCCAATTTTGCGAGAAGTTTCCCGGACTTGGTAGTCAACGCTCAAGCCATGGCTTTCGTTTCCTGCAACTTCCTCGGCGATTTTTCGTACAACTAGAAAACGGTTCCACTCCTGGTCCGTCTAGACAGGTTATAGGTGGGGTGTATGGGCTCTGTAGATTTCAGTTCCACGTTAGAACCGGAAACGGCGGCGCGTGCCGGCATGGGCGCGACCGATCAGCTAACCTCGCGATATATCCGCTTTGGGCCGTTTCAGGTCGACCAGCATCGACAGGAAGTCACCAAGAGCGGCTCGCGTCTCAAGCTTCAGGGCAAGGTCTACCAGGTTTTGCTAGCGCTGATCGAGAAACAGGGCGAGGTCGTCACCCGCGAAGAGTTGCGCATGCGCCTTTGGCCTGCCGACACCCACGTCAATTACGACGCCAACGTAAACACTACCGTGAACAAGCTGCGCCAGGCGCTCGGCGATTCTTCCGATCAGCCGCTGTACATTGAGACCGTTCCGCGCAGAGGTTACTGCCTGGTTGTGCAGCCGGAATGTTCCGATCTACCGGCAGTGTCCGCGTCTGTCGCACACGACGCCGAAGTCAGCGAAGCATCTGGCGCCTCCGAGGGCCACGCCAGGAAAAAGTCCGATATATGGATTACCGCCGGAGTCGTGGCCCTCATCATCGCCGGAATGCTGCTAGGCGCCGCAATCACTCGCCTCTGGATCTCGCATTTTGCCCCCGGCCCCTTGGGCTTCTGATATTTTTCCCGGGTGCCGCACCCTATGCCTCTTAGGGTGCGGGTTTAGATCCAATCACAAGCGCAAAAATTCGGATCAACGAACTCTTTTACCGCGTCTCGCGCACAAATTTAATCCCCGTAGTGCGTCCCGCATCCACGGTAAAGCTACTCACCCTTCCCTGACCATCGCGCTGAAATGCCAGCGTCACATCCTCATCTCCGACGCTGAACTTATCCGCTCCGACCGCGCGAATTTCCGCGTCCGAAAAATTATTCGCTCTCGGCAATCCCGCGCGGTCCACAATGCCGGTAACCTTCAAACGCGCGTCACCGACTCCAATCCGGTAAGCCACGCCGAGTTCTTCACTCCAATATTCTCCCGAATACGCTTTCAGTTGCTCCGCAGTTGGCTGCGTCGCACTGACGGCTGCTTTCTTTCCTTCTTCATCCTCATCCTTCTTTTCCGTCTTCGCCTTCATCAGGCTGCCCAGATACACGTCCGCGACAAGATTCGCGCGTCGCGAAGGATTCGCATTCCCCACATTGCACAAACACGCCACCGAAAAATGTTGCTCCGGAAATCGCAGCAGCTCCGCTCGGTATCCGCCCCATGACCCGCCGTGTCGCACCGCTTTCAATCCGCGATATTCCGTGACCATCAATCCCTTTGCATAGCTGATCGTCTTCCCATTGCTTAATTTCCCGCGTTCCTGTATTTCCGTCAGAAAGTCCCTTCCACCAATTTGTGCGCTGTAGAAATTCTCGTCCCACTTCAGCAGATCTTCCACGGACGTGTGCACCGCGCCGTCCCCGATCTGTTCGAAATACGAAACGTTCATCACGTAGCCGTCTTTTTTCTCGTTCGGGTCGTACGCCATCGCGCGATCCGCAATCAGCGCTCGATGCTGATCACGAAATTGCGTATGCGTCATTCCCAACGATGTAAAAATATTGTCAGCGGCAAATTCCTTCAGCGACTTTCCGCTCACCCGCTGCACGATCACCGACAGCAGGAAAAATCCCGAATTGCTGTACAGATATTCGCTACCCGGGGCAAAATTCAACGCCTTCTGCCGTGCGATCAGCGTCAATGCATCGTCCCCCGTCGTTACGCTGTCAATGTTGATTCCCGCCATCTCAAACAGCACCAGATAATCGCGCAGCCCGCTGGTGTGATTCAGCAGATGTAGAATCGTGACTCTCTGGCCGTAATCCGGCAGCTCTGGCACATATTTCCGCACATCGTCGTTCACCGATAGTTTGCCCTGCTTCTCGAGCAGCAAAATGCTCGAAGCCGTAAATTGCTTTGACGTCGAACCGATATCGAATACCGATTTCGGCGTGATCGGCACGTTCTCTTCGATATTCGCCAGCCCATAACCCTTCTCGTAAAGCATTTGCCCGTCCCGATACACACCTAGCGCGCATCCCGGCGACCCCGTCTTCGTCAAATCCGCAAACACCTCGTCCACGGCCGAACTCTTCTGATCTCCATTCCCTCGCGTCACCGCGGCGCACATCACCAGCACCATCGCCCCTGCAATCATGAAGCGGATAATCGCACGCGATCTTTTCATCAATCACTCCTCACAATCACCGTCTTCGTCTCAGCTCCGAGTCCATCTTTGTAGGGGCGCAGCATTGCTGCATCCCCATCCCGGCACGACGTAATACGACTTCTGCGAATTTTCCTACGGGTGCCGCACTCTTCGCTTCTAAGGGTGCGGATTTACATTTAACTCTCAAGCAATCCCAATTGATTGGCGTGCATCTATCCTCTTACGAAGCCGCCGAAGTCTATCGCGCCAACGAAACTCCTTCAATCTTCAATCTCGGCAACTCATGTACACTCTGCGACGATCATGCTCACCGCCATTACCCGTGCTGTCAGTCCCGCAATCGTAAATTGCGAATTGACCTTCCTCGACCGCCGTCCCATCGACCTCGAAAAAGCTCGCGAACAACATCGTGCCTACGAGCAACTCCTCGCATCTCTAGGAGTCCAAGTCATCTCCCTCCCTGAAGAGCCGGCGCTGCCGGACTCCATGTTCGTCGAAGATCCCGCCATCGTCCTCGACGAACTCGCCGTAATCCTTCCTCTGGGCACGGAATCGCGCCGCCCTGAGGCCGCCTCCCTTGCGAAAGCTCTCGAAAAGTTCCGCACACTCGCGCATATCACCGCGCCGGGTTCCCTCGAAGGGGGGGATGTTCTCCGTATCGATCGCACGCTTTATGTCGGACTCTCAACTCGCACCAACGCAGAAGGTATCCGTCAGCTCACGCCAGCTCCTCGCCCCTCACAACTACAAAGTGATCGCCGTGCCGGTCACCGGCTGTCTGCACCTCAAATCAGCAGTCACCTACCTCGGCCGGAATATCCTCCTCGCGAACCGCGCTTGGTTCGACCCTGCGCTGTTCACCGACTACAGCCGGATCGACGTCTCACCCGAAGAGTCCCACGCCGCTAACGCCTTAGCGCTCAATAACACAGTCATCTTTCCCGCCTCGTTCCCGCGCACTCGCACGCGCATCGAGTCCGCCGGCTTCCATGTCACCCCATTGGACATCTCCGAACTCCAAAAAGCTGAGTCCGGCCTGACCTGCTCCAGCCTTCTGTTCAATCCCGACCCGACGCCTGCTAAGGCTCTCCTAGACTGAGCTTGATTCAATGCTAATCAATTTATTATCATAGAGTTAGCAGACATTCTCTTATAAGCCATGCGGTTGCAAGAGCTTACCGAACTTGCGAACGGGATCATTGGAAAAACGAGGGTAAGTCGAAAAGGCCCCAGTGATCTACAGCTTGCAAATTCGAAGGAGAACTCCACCAAATTCCACTCAGAGCGAAATGTCGGCGTGGCGACACTCCTAGTTAGTCCTAAGTGCCGCAGATTGTTTAGCTTACAGCTTACTACAACATATCGGCTGTTTTCAGCGACTTGCGACCTTTATCAGATTGTCTTCACCCTCGCCGCCTTTCTGAACCGAGCATACCCAAGCATCAGCTGGCGTAACCGACCCGCTATACCCCCTCCCAGTCCTCATTTATTCACTTTGCTTCCTGTCGCTCACATGCTACAGTCCCGCTTGCGTATGATTCTCACCGCCGCTAAGCGAATTATTACTCCGACGATGTCGCTGTCGATTACTTCGACTACGACTAAGTCGACTATTTTCGCTTCCGGCGCGTGGAACGGCTAACAAGCCAGCAAAAGTTTCCAACCCACCGCCAGAAGCGATCTGGCGGTGGGTTTTTTCTTTTAACCCCCCCAGAGACGCTCCAGCGGATAAAACGGAGCGGGCACCATGAGTCCAGAGCAATCCCAAACAGAAGTACCTGCCGAGCGGTGACTTACGTTCGCGTTTCGGCGGGGAAGTTCACCTGACCGGTGAAGTTCAGCTGATCGATCCCACCGCAGGCGAGACCGGCTTCATCGGCGCGCTGCGGAGCCGGGCAGCAAACGCCACGTGGTTCGCGCTCGGCAAGAAGTCGTCACGTTCAAGTTTGGCGGCACGTCGCTTCTGGGCGCCAAGCGCATGTTGCACGCCGCCAGTCTGGTGAGGCCAGTGGCGGAATCCTCGCAAGTAGTGGTCGTCGTCTCCGCGATGAAGGGCGTCACCGATCGCCTGCTGGCCATCGCGCAGGATCTGGCCAATCGTAAAAATCATCGCGCTCGCGCAGAGGCCGAAGCCGTGCTGCGCCTTCACCGGGATGCGCTGTGCGAGCTGCCGCTCAACTCTGATGATCTTGATCGCGTCGGCTACGAACTCGATTCGCTCGGCCGCGACTTGCTCCACGAGGTCCCCGCGCACCGGCATGTGCCGGCGGCTCCGGAGCTGGTTGATCGTCTCGCCTCGTTTGGTGAGCGCTTGAGCGCGCGTTTGTTCGCCGCCGCCTTGGAATGTTCGGGCGTTCCGGCGGTTCCGGTCTCTTCCTCTGAATTTGTGCTGACCTGTGACACGTTCCAGGACGCCAAGCCGCGGCTGGAACAAACGCGCCGCCATGGCCGCGCTGTTCTTTCTCCACTGCTGCAGGCCGGCATCGTACCGGTAGTCACCGGTTTCATCGGCGCAACGCCGGACGGCCGCATCACCACGCTCGGCCGCAATAGCTCGGATTTTTCTGGCGCCATCATCGCTCACGTCGTCGATGCCGACGAACTCGTGATCTGGACCGACGTTGACGGCATCTACACCGAAAATCCCAACGAGTGCGCCCAAGCAAAACTTCTGCACGATCTCAGCTACGATGAAGCGCACGCACTCGCGGCCAGCGGAGCAAAAGTGCTGCACCCGCACGTGCTGCCGCTCGCCGCGGAAACCGAAATGACCGTTTGGGTTCGCAACACGTTCAAGCCGCAAGTACGCGGTACACGCATCGGCTCACCCCGGGCGCTCGACAGTTCCTTACAACAAGGGTCGATTGCAAGAAGGGCCATCCCAGCCCGGAGGTGCGGCATGAGCGGCTACCCATCCAAGGAATCGACGCGCACGTGAAGCGCGGAAACGAGCAAGCGTGCCGCGCAAGGCACGTAAGAAGAAAGTGGCGCGCGGGCGTTCTCGGCGCCACCGGCATCGTCGGGCAGCGCCTCGTGCATCTGCTTGCCGATCATCCGTGGTTTGAGCTGACCGAAGTCGCCGCATCCGAACGATCCTCGGGTAAGATCGTACGCCGAGGCCGCGCGCTGGCATCTGGACGCGCCGATGCCAGCATGCGGCTCGCAATCTCACCGTGAAAAGTCTGGAGCCCAAGCTCGACTGCGATTTCGTGTTCTCCGCGACTCGATTCTTCGGTCGCAGGCATTGCCGAAGAAGATTTTGCGCGCGCCGGCTATCCGGTGGTCAGCAATTCGCGCAATCACCGCATGGATGCCGACGTTCCGTTGCTCATTCCGGAAGTAAACGCCGCGCATCTCGATGCCATTCCCGAGCAGCAAAGGCGGCGCGGCTACGACACCGGCTTCATCGTGACCAATCCAAATTGCTCCACCGCGGGGCTCGTGCTCGTACTGAAACCGCTAGCAGACGCGTTCGGCCTCGAGAAAATTTTCGTCGTCACACTGCAGGCCGTTTCTGGCGCGGGATATCCCGGCGTCGCCATCGATGGATATTCACGCCAACGTGGTGCCTTTCATCAGCGGCGAAGAAGAAAAAATGGAGATCGAGCCGCAGAAACTTCTCGGCAAATGGGATGGCGTGCCGCTTCGTGGATGCCGGACTGGGCTTGAGCGCGCATTGCAATCGCGTGCCGGTGCTCGACGGCCACCTGGAATGCGTCAGCCTGAGCCTGAAGAAAATCGCGTCGCTGGAAGAAGTGCGCGAAGCGCTGCGCAGTTTTGAAGTGAGCGCCGAACTCGCCTCGCTACCTTCCGCGGTGCGTCATCCAGTGGTCGTGCTCGATGAGGAGAATCGCCCGCAACCGCGCCGTGACGTGAACGCCGGAAACGGCATGGCCGCAGTCGTTGGCCGAGTTCGCGAATGCCCACTGCTCGACATAAAGCTCACGCTGCTCTCGCACAATCTGGTGCGCGGCGCTGCTGGCGCAGCGTTGCTGAATGCCGAACTTCTCGCCGCCCGTGGCTTTCTCAAAAGCCGCGTTGCCGAAGGAGAACAGCTCGCCGAACCGGTCGCGCAGTAAACAACGCGATCGTTCACCTGAAAATCCTCAAGTCACGATCGAAGATTCGCACGCTTGCGCTGAAGCGTGCAGTCGCAGCAATTCCATCATTCGTTGCGTCCAGCGCTCCAGCAGTTCGCTGCCGCTGAACGAGACGATCACCGCGAGCACCAGCTGGGTCTCGCTTGTGACCATGGTCCGCTCGGAATCACTTGTCGGACTGCCGTGCGGCCCCGTAGCGTCACAGAACACCGGCAGACCTTCGAGGTTCAAATCGTATTTGCCGATGCCCGGATAACTTTCGCCTGCGCGCCCGACGCGAAACACGATGTCGCCGTTCACGTGATCGATGTCATAAAGACCCACCGGCACGCGGCTTTCCACCGAGACCAGATTGATCACATCCACCACCGCATTGATTTCGGGCAATCCTTTGCCCGCAATCACGCGCCGCAACAGCGCCTCCGCAGAGCCGCGATAGCGCGCAGGATCCTTGCCGAGCGCCTTATAAGCCGCGCGTGTCGCCAAAATTTGTGGCGCCTCCAAAACTCCGCGCGCATATGGCAACTTCAAAATCTCCTGCATGCGCTTGTGCATTTCGTCGGTCAGTTCCTGCGGCGAGTTCCGCGTCTCCACGCGCGCGGTCACACAGCCGAGCGCAGTGCGCGGACATTTCTTCTTCAAAGCCTCATCAATGGTGACCAACAATGTCGCTCTCCGCTCCAGGGTTCGTAGCGGCCCGCCAACGCAAACCGCGCCGCCA
Organism: uncultured Acidobacteriota bacterium; assembly: GCA_963788725.1. Lineage (GTDB taxonomy): Bacteria > Acidobacteriota > Terriglobia > Acidiferrales > UBA7541 > Acidiferrum. The sequence goes on from CAWBHT010000003.1 coordinate 330,407, forward strand.
CACCTATATGGTCCAAGCCGACCATGCTAAACTAAAACGCGCTGTAGGCCCGTAGCTCAGTTGGTTAGAGCGCTTCCCTGACACGGAAGAGGTCGATGGTTCGAGTCCATTCGGGCCTACCATTTCAATCGCTGCGTCATTTCTCGCCTGTAATTTTCTGCTGTAGTTTTTTGGTTTTTCGACGCTTGCTCCGGTTGTGGCTTCACGCTAGCCTCCTGCTTCGAGGAAAATCCCATGCCGCGACCAGCTGCTGCGCCGACTCTTGACCTGCGTCCCGGCCTCCAGCAAGCGTTTGTCGTCAACGAGCGGCTTAACCACATGGTGCTTGAGAATCTCGACCCTCGCGCGTGGCGCGCACATCTGCTGAACCGCAAGGTGCGCACGATCGCTGCCATTTTTTCGCATGTCCACAACGTTCGCTGCAAATGGATTCGCTTGTCGGCGCCTCATTTGAAGCTGCCGCTGAAGTTGGACCGCACGCACTGCACGCAAAAAGAGGTTAGGCATGCTTTTGCAGAGAGCGCGGCGTCATGTTCGCAGATGTTGGCGGAGGCTCTTACGGTTCAAGGCCGCGTGAAGAAGTTTCATCGCGACGGCTGGGCTCCGCCATGGGCACCGGGCGCGGCGATGGTCGCCTACATGATCGTGCACGAGGCCCATCACCGCGGGCAGGTGTGCATGCTGGCACATCAGCTTGGTTTCCCGCTGCCGCATACGATCGCGTATGGCATCTGGGGCTGGGAAAAACTCTGGAAGCAGTGCGGATTCGGCGCACCTCAGTAGGATCTGCGCGATGCCATGGGCGCCATCTATATGTAAGGCGTGTACACGGAACATCAGCTGAGTCGTGACCAGTGACCTCCGCCGTCGATCCTCAGCAACTTCCTGTATGCTCCCGCGCCACAAACTGGCGTAGATTGGCAGGATGAGTCAGCCAGCGCCGAAGAAAAAATCATCCGAAGACGAGCAACTCCCATCGCAGGGTCCGGTGACGGATCCGGCTGATGAAGTCGACGAAGCGTCGGAAGAATCATTTCCGGCAAGCGATCCGCCCGGATGGATTTCCCAACCGAGGACCGAATCCGAAAACAAGAAAAAGAAGAACGGCTGAGTCTTCGACCCGCGCATACGGCTTCACAATCATTGTTGCTAAATTAATTTTGCAGAATCATGCCGAAGCCGCTGCGATCTCCACAAGCCGAGCCCCTGTTTCGCTCCGACTCCCGCCGGTTGAGCGGGCAATGAAACGGATGCTATCCTGACCTGATGGCGGAACCGGTCATTTCCTCGCCGGAAACGGCGCCTGCCGCGCCGCTGGAACATTCGCGTCTACAGCTCGAAGCGCTACTCGAAGTCAGCGAAGCGATCGCACAACAGCGCGACCTGCCTGCGCTTTTTCACGATCTCTCCGAGCGCCTTCACTCCGTCATTGAATTTGATTTCCTTACGCTGATTCTCCACGATCCAGCGCGTAACGTGATGCGCCTGCACATTTTGGAAACGCGTGTGCCGACGGAAAAATCGACGGGAACCGAATCGCCGGTGGAAGGCACGCCTTCCGGACTGGTGTGGCAGACGCAGGAGCCTTTCGTCGTCGCGGACACAGAAGAGGAGACGCGTTACCCGGAATACATTTCGCGTTTGCGCGAACATGGCGTGCGGTGCGCGGCGATGGTGCCATTGACGACCGCGCAACGTCGTGTCGGAGCGATGGGATTTGGGCGGCTGACGCCGCAATGCATCACCGATGGCGAATTGCAATTCATGCAGCGCGTGGCCAGCCAGGTTGCCGTAGCGGTCGACAACGCGCTCAATCTTGAAACTTCGCAAGCGTATCAGACGCAACTAGCGCGCGAGCGCGACCGCCTTCGAATCCTGCTCGAAGTCAACAATGTGCTGGTCAACAGCCTGGAGTTTCCGGAGCTGTTCCGCGGAATCGTGTCCACGCTGCAGCGTGTGATTCATCACGACTACACCAGCCTGGCGCTGCTCGATCCCGTTACCGGCCTGCTTAAAATCCACGCGCTCGATTTTCCAGGGCGGCAAGGCTTGCTCAAACCCGAGATGGTAATTCCACGCGACGGTTCTCCCGCGGGCCGCGCGATCGTCGAAGGCCGCACCGTCATCGTGCGAGGCAGCGACTTTGATGCGTACAAAAGCGAGGTCATCAAGCTGCTGCGCGCCGAGGGAATGCAGACGATTTTGTGCATCCCGCTCAGTAATCGCGGCCGCACTTTCGGCTCCCTCAATCTGGCGAGCCGCCGTCCTGATGCCTTCGTTGATGGCGATATCGAAGTGGTGCAGCAGGTAGCGGCGCAGGTGGCCATCGCCGTCGAAAACGCCGTGGCCTTCAAGGAAATCGACGCGCTGAAGGAAAAGCTGTCCGAAGAAAAACTTTATCTTGAAGAAGAGATCCGCAACGCCTTCAATTTCGAAGAGATCGTGGGAGAAAGCGCGGCCATCCGGCGCGTTTTGGCACAGGTGGAACTAGTAGCGCCCGCGGGAACCACCGTGCTTCTGCAAGGAGAAACAGGAACGGGGAAGGAAGTGATTGCGCGCGCCGTACACAACCTCAGTCCGCGACGCGAGCGCACCTTTGTGAAAATCAATTGCGCGGCAATTCCCTCAGGATTGCTGGAGGCGGAACTTTTCGGGCACGAGCGCGGCGCGTTCACCGGCGCGCTGAACCAGAAAATCGGCCGATTCGAATTGGCCGATCGCGGTACGTTGTTTCTGGATGAAATCGGCGATATTCCTCTGGAGCTGCAACCAAAGTTACTGCGCGTGCTGCAGGAGCAGGAATTCGAACGCCTGGGCAGCAATCGCACGCAGCGCGTGGATGTGCGCGTGGTGGCGGCAACCAATCGCGATTTGCCAAAGCTGGTCGCCGAGCGTGCCTTTCGCAGTGATCTCTACTATCGGCTGAATGTTTTTCCGATTCACATACCGGCATTGCGCGAGCGTAAGGAAGACGTGCCGCTGCTGGTTCGTTATTTCGTGCAGAAATTCAGCCGTGCCTTAAACAAAACAGTAGAGTACGTGCCAGCCGACGTAATGGAAGCACTGACGAACTACGCATGGCCTGGAAATATTCGCGAGCTGGAAAATTTGATCGAGCGCGCCGTGTTGCTATCTCCCGGAAAAGAATTGCGCGTTCCGCTGGCGGAATTAAAGTCTACATCGGCCGTTCCGGACCCCGCGACGCCGTTCTCTGCATTCAGCATCTCGACTGTGAGCAGTGCGCCCGTGTCCACACTTGAAGAAGCGGAGCGCCAACACATTCTCCGCGCGCTCCGTCAGACCGAATGGCGCATCGCCGGACCGAAAGGCGCCGCCAACATTCTGGGAATGAAGCGCACCACATTGCAGGCGCGCATGCGCAAGCTCGGCATTCGCCGCCCGATCTGACTCGCCCGTTATTTTAATTCTTGATTCAACAGATTGCCGAGCCGCGCTCCGGCCAGCGCGACGCGTTTTTTCGCCAGCGCCGCAGCGGCCGTCTTATACGCAGGGGTCAGCGTAAAAGGACCCTGCCCTGCCACGATCGGCAGCTTATACACCGTCGATTTCGCGTACGCCACGCCTTCCGTGATCCACACATCCGCGTCTTTGATCTTCGCTTTCGCCACCACCGGCTTGGGCAGTTTCTTCGCTGCCACAATCACGCTTTGATAATCGGGATTGTCTCCGGTGGTGCCCAAAACGTCGTCCCAAAATCCGTGCAGTTCGCCGAAGCCGGGAACGCAATTCGGGCACTTCACAGCGTTGCCGCCCTGATCGCCGTTTGGTGCGCCATTTTCCACACGCGTGGTGCAATGCAGCGGCTGATGCACGTCGCCTACGAGATGCAGCAGCCACACCAGATCGTAGGATTTCAGGTCGTCAGCGCTGGTCGACGAAAGCACCGCACGAAAAGCAATGAGTTCGGTGAGCGCATTCGGTTGTGGAACCGGCGGCAACGGCGTTCCGTCACGCGAGAAGGGCCGGTCAATGAAGTGCCAATAGCGATGGCGGAAAAGATCGGTGTAGCCAATATTCTGCCCGGAAGTCGCGCCGTCGGGAACGTTGACGTTCTGAGGATCTTCATCTGTGAAGCGATTTTTGTACGGCACGACGGATTTAATTTCGTCGGCCCAAATGGACGCGATCATGAAGATCATGAGTTGCTTGTCGGTGTCGGAAGTGCCGGCGGGAATAGTCGATTCCCAGGTGGCGAAATCTGGATTGAGCTGAAGGAGCGTCCAAACGCGGGCTTTAGTCGCTGGCGTCAGCTTTTGATACGCGAGGTACGCAACTTCCATATGACCGAAGCTGTCCCACGCACGCGCCGGCATAGCAGCGGCTGCGAGTATTGCGAGAACCAAGATGACATTCACAATGCGGCGCACAATAGTTCCCTTCATCTCGACCTTAGGAGATCGCGGTTTCCTGTAGGACGTGTATAGATAGTTGGAAGGTACGTGTCAACCTGAGAAGTTTTAGGATTAGGTTACAATTTCCGCAGGCGCAATCGCGGCAGTTTGTCGCGCGAAGTTAACCGCCGTAGTGTTCGCTCCGCAAAAGAGAACTCCGACCCGCTCGTCCGCTTTCGCTTTGTAGCGGTGCGACAACAATGCGGCGAAAGCTGCGGCTCCGCCGGGCTCAGTAGCGATGCGCAGCGTCTTCCACAGCGACTCTTGCGCGTTTTGGATGGCGTCATCGGAAACCAGCACAAGTTCGCTGATGTGCCGCTGCGCGATCGGAAACATCAACTCGCCGACGCGTTTGGGCGCCAGGGAATCCGCGGCGATGCCCCCCGCAGGGCTGTCGACGGGTTTGCCAGCGCGGAGCGCAGTGGCCAAAGTAGGTGACGCTTCCGGTTCGACGCCGATAATTTTGACGCGGCCTGCGTACCAGCTTGCGATCCCGCCAATCAAACCGCCACCGCCGACGGCCACCAGGACCGTATCGAGTTCGGGACACTGCTCTTCCCATTCCAGCCCGACGCTTCCCTGACCGAGCAAGGTTTCGATCTGATCGTAGGCGTGTATCGGAGTCGCGCCGCTCGACGCGACCCAACTCTCGCTGGCAGCGAGCGCATCGGCGTAGCGGTCGCCGATGATGACGAGGTCGGCGCCGTAGGAACGGATGCGGGCGATTTTTTCCTGCGACGCCACTCCAGGCACGAAGATCTTTGCGCGAACGCCCAGTTTCATCGCCGCGAAAGCGACCGCCACTCCGTGATTGCCCCCTGAAGCCGCAACCACACCGGCATCCGAAATCGAGCGTGTCAGTAAATTGGCAAAAGCTCCGCGCACCTTGAAGGAGCCTCCATGCTGCAGGAATTCGAGTTTGCACGCGAACTCAGTTTTAGACTCGAGGCCGAAATCGGTGGCGCGTACGGCGATTGTCGGCGTGCGCCGGATGTGCGGGCGAATAATCTTCTCGGTAGCGGCGATTTGCTCTCGATCGATGTGTGCGGCGTTGGACATGGCGCGTACCCTGATTGCGGAAACAACCTGCCTGCAGTCAAATGTTCCGCAACTGGCTGAACGGTGCTATTGTACAGGCGTCAGTGTACTTAGGGAGTTGCCTAACTGTCTATATGAATCTGGCTATATGAATCTGGAACTCGCGTTGCGCGCACTTTCGAATGAGCGGCGCCTGCAAATCATGGCTTGGCTGCGCCAGCCCAAACGACATTTTCCGCCGCAGATAGCCGGGGATTTGCTCGTCGATGGCGTTTGCGGTCTGTCGATCGCGCGAAAGCTGCGCGTCAGCCAGCCCACCGCCAGTGAACACCTCAAGATCCTGGTCCAGGCGGAGCTGCTCCGAGGCAAGCGCATCAAGCAGTGGACCTTTTATAAGCGTGATGAGAGGCGCATTGGCAAACTCAAGCGCATGATTTCTCGAGGTATTTAGACCCGACCCGCGCGGCCTTTCGGCGCGACCAAGTGCGCCGTCCACTCAATGCGCAGGCGCATAGAAATAATATTCGGCGGTGTACGGACTCTTCGACTCCGCGCCATGGTGTCCGTCGTCGCACCCGCTCGCCGGCGGCTGCCCGCCTTTGGTGTGAATGCGCTGAATCGTGGTTACTTTCGCGAGCGCACCACTGCCGGTGTGACCAGTAACCGTAAGCAATAGCCAGGGAACGTCGGCGGTATCCGGCGCGTTCTCGCGGGCTGTCGCTTTCGCGGTGACTTCGCTGCCATCAGTCAGCTTCCATGACGGTCCGGCCGAGTGATGCCCGATAATCTTGCCCTTCGCGTCCGCAAGTTCCGCATCCGGCGCTTTTAATGTCCACGAAAGCTTTCCGTCGCTTCCTGCCTGGCAAACGTAAATCTGCGAGCCGGAAGCATGCACGATCAACACAACTTCTTCGTTCACTGGGGCAGCGAGTTTAGCGGGGACGTCCGGCCGCGCCAGATTTTGCGCCGGTATCGGACCGGCAGCGAACAATAAGAGTGATGCGGCGAGAATAAATATGCTGTGACTTTTCATGAGCCGGTGAGTCTAGCATGATCGCTTGGCACGATTGTGAACGCCGTTGCGAGAACTTGCAGGGACGTTTGTCTAGGGGAAATTCACTAAACGCCACTCGTAGCGCGCAGCCAAAACACTAATGTGCGTGACGATGATGGCTGACGTGACGTTTGTTCGTTGCCCTGTTCAGGAGCGCCGATCGTAAGAAACGCCAATCGCACTCCATGCAGCGATAAGGCCGCACCAGTAGCATCGGAAACAGCGTGAACTCCATCAGCGTTCGACGTTTGGAACGTCGAATCAATTGGCTCCAGCACATCGGACAATGAATCCGCATGAGACGAACTCTTTCCTTCATGGCACGATTCCGAATTGAAAATTCAAGTTATCGCGAAAAACAAGCCTTCCGCTTCGCAGCGCTGACTAACAACAACTAGAATTGAGTCTCACCGGCGCAGCCACTTCGCCATTCACCTCAACTCGTAACGTTTCTTCACAGAGCAGACAATTTCGAGAGTGCATCCGCAAAGCCCACATCGCCGCCGCATAACTTTCGCGGGAGCGAACGAGTTCCGCTTTGGCCGGTCTTGCGGGACTGTGGGGTTGAACAAGGACATAGACTAGATCGGTAACCGGCGAATCCGATGGAGTGTTCGAATGTGAAAGTTCTTCCGGTAAACAACTCAATCGAGTCCATACCGATAAAGCGCGAATAAATTCGGTCATCAGTGCTTCGTACTCGTCGCAAAAACAGACTCGCGGACCAGCGTCGTCGCTCATTTTCTCTCTTTCGTAAGGTGGCCAGACCTTTCAAGCTGCGGGGAACACGAGGGTAGCTTTGCCCAGCGCAAAAGAGGAATCCGGAAAAGTCTGCAGCCGCACCCAGAAAACGCTGTATCCGGCAACATCGCTCTTGCGGCTCATAATTTTCTTTTGAACAGCTTCCGCAATGTCAACCTCTGGTATTTTGTCGCGTGCTCGTGCGTATTAATTTTACGAGCCGTTTGGGAGCATGGAATGAAGATCGGAAGAATAGTTGGTTACGCCGTGTTGGCGATCGTGGTGGTCGCGATCATTGCTGTTCCTGCGGTAGTGGGAATCCGTCCGTTTGTCGGTCCGCGCATGCGTCCTGTCACCAACCGCGTTTACGAGCGCACGCCACAGCGTCTCGAACGTGGCCAGTATCTGGCGGCTAACGTATCGGCATGCCTGGTCTGCCATTCGCCGCACGATTGGACCAAGCACGACCTTCCCACGCCGCCCGGCATGACCGCGGCCGGCGAGATTTTTCCTCTCGCTGGACTTCCCGGCGCCGTCACCGCTCCGAACCTTACGCCCGACCCCGAAACCGGACTCGGCCGCTGGAGCGACGACGAGATTGCGCGCGCCATTCGCGAAGGCGTTGATCGCGACGGCCACACACTTTTCCCGCTCATGCCTTACCAACGCTACCGACACCTTTCCGATGAGGACCTTGCGTCCATTGTGGTGTACTTGCGTTCGCTCCCCGCGGTTCGAAATCCTCTTCCTCCAACTAAAATTATTTTCCCAGTGAAATATTTAATTCGCAACGCGCCGGAGCCCCTTACTTCTCCCGTTTCCGAACCGGATGTGTCCACGCCCGTCGCTCACGGAAAATATTTGGTGGAAATAGCAGGTTGCGCCGACTGCCATACTCCGCAACAGCGCGGTCAACCGCTGCCTGGCATGAATTTTGCCGGTGGATTCGTCTTCGACGGGCCGTGGGGACATCGTGTTGCCGCAGCGAATATTACGCCTGACGCGACCGGCTTCTCTTACGACAACGAAGCAATGTTTGCGAGCGCCTTGCGCGCAGGCTACGTGAAGGGCCGTGCCTTGAGCCCCATCATGCCGTGGATCGCGTATCGGGGATTGACCGACCCTGATTTGCTCGCGATTTTTTCATATTTGAAAACCGTGCCGCCCGTGCATCACATCATCGACAACACCAAGGAACCGAGCGATTGCCGGCTCTGCAAAGCCAAGCATGGAGGCGGTGCGGAAAACTGAGAGTGTCGTTCGTGGATATCGCTGATCCCGATTGCACACAGTTGACGTGGCTACTTGGATGTCGCCAGAACAGGTGGCGCGAGAACGCGTATCGCACGAGGAATGACCTCGATCTGCACCGGCGTCGGTCCAACAATTTCTCCATCACCATGAAACATGCACGGTCGATCGGCGGAGAGCACCACGGATCGGCCCCGCCCGCGCTTCACATATGCTTCCGGCAGCGTACCGTTACGCAGCAATTTCACCAACGCCCTCAGCATTTGCGATGCGCTCAGATCTTGGACGAAAGCGACGTCTAGCTGACCATCATCCAACAGTGCATCGGGAGCTACGCGCAGCCCGCCGCCATAAGATGGCGCGTTGAATACCGCCGCGAGCAGGACCGCTTCTTCCATTGCCGTTTCGCCGCTGCCGGGAAATTCCGCTCGCGCACGCATTGGCGCAAAGCCTCGCAGCGCCCGCAACAACCCTGCGACGTAACGCCACCGTCCATGCCAGCGGCGATATTTCTCCGCCGCGTAGCGCACTGCGTCCACATCCACCCCGATTCCGCCGCCTCCCAAATACAAACGGTCGATTCCATCGCTGGTTCGGGCGCGAAGCACATCCACGCAACGCGGCCGTCCTCGTAAGACGGATCGCGCCGCTTCGCTGCGATCGCGCGGCAGGCCGAGGGCCAGCGCAAAATCATTACCTCCGCCGGAAGGTAAAAGTCCGAGCAACACATCGCTGCCGAAGCTGGCATTTACCAACGCTTGAAACGTCCCATCTCCGCCCAGCGCGAAAAACAGCCTGCGTCCGTCGCCGATCGCGCCCCGCACCAGCGACTCCAGATGCTGAACGCTTTCCGTAATTAGAAATTCCGCCGGAACTCGATGCTCGCCAAAAATCTCGCGAACCTCAGAAAGAAACGCGCCGGCGCGCCCTGCTCCTGCCGACGGATTGACGAAAATCGTCGCAGGAAACTCGCGCGAAAGTTCAAAAGGTTCAGTCATGGTGCTCCGCAGCGATCAAATTCCGTCATGCCCGTGACTATTCTTTTTCAGAACTGTATCGCTTCACATGGTTCGAAGACGGAGTGGAGCTATGCGAAAACGAGTTATGCCAGAAAATGTACAGCAAGGCGTTGTTAATTGTACGTAAATCACCGGATCGACCGTCACATCACCCAAGGTGTGTCATCAGCTTTCGGGTGAGCAGGAGCAGCCGATTCATTCTCCCACCGGGTGAATGCAGGCTCCGCTAAATTTCAATTGTCCTCGAGGTGAAAGTCCATGTGGCGAAATTTCCTGTGTGCCGTAGTCTTCGTAGTGTGCGCGGTCAGTGCCTTCGCGCAATATCGAGCGGGAATTCAGGGTACCGTTCTCGATCCGCAGAATACCGCGATCAGCGGAGCCACCCTTACTCTCACAAGCAAAGAAACCAATCGCACGAACACCGCCACCACCGACGAAGCCGGCGTCTACAATTTCTTGAGCTTGCCTCCCGGACGCTACACGCTCACCGCCGAGGCGAGTGGATTCAAGAAAAAGACGCTCTCCGATCTGACAGTAAGCGCGGAAAGAGTGCAGGCCGTAAACATCAACCTGGAACTAGGCGATGTCAGCCAATCCGTAACCGTCAACGGCGACGTGGCTCCCCCGATCGACACCGAAACCGGCCAAATCAGCGGCACCCTGACGAATCGTGAGGTGCAGAATCTTCCTTCGCTTGGCCGCGATCCGTTTCAACTCCTTCGCCTCGCGCCAGGCGTAACCGGTGATGCTTCGCACACCAACAATGGAGGCAGCCAGAACACTCCCGGCAGTGCTGGTCCTGGCGGCACGAGCGCCAGCAGCAGCATTTTCCAGACCGAAAATCAGGTGCAGATCAACGCCAACGGTCAGCGCAACACCACCAACAGCTATCAAATCGACGGAGTCGAAGTAAACAGCCTTGCGTGGGGCGGCGCTGCGGTCATTACGCCCAACGAAGAATCCGTCAAAGAAGTCCGCGTCAGCTCAAACTATTACAGCGCAGAAAATGGCCGCAACAGCGGCGCGCAAGTCGAAGTCGTTTCGCAGAACGGAACCAACGAGGTTCACGGCAGCGCCTTCATCAAAATGGATCGCCCCGGACTCAACGCATTTCAGCGTTACAACGGCCCCGGCGGACCCGGCGCCACCCAGCGTGTCACCAATCGGTTTAATCAGATCGGCGGCAGCTTAGGCGGCCCCATCATTAAAAATCACCTGTTTGCTTTTTTCTCCTACGAAACTCTGCGCAATTCCACCGAGAATACCAACAACACCTGGGCCGAAGCTCCGCAATTTCTCGCGCAAGCTCCGGCCGGCACGATCGCCAATACGCTGCTCACATTTCCCGGCGAAGGCACCTCCATCAGCCGCATCCTTCCCATGACCTGCGCGGAAGCAGGATTGTCGAATCCCGGTTCATGCCAGGTAATCGCCGGCCAAGGTTTGGATATCGGATCGCCGCTGACGACTGGCGTCGGCACGCAGGATCCGACTTTCGGCACGCCCACCACTCCGTTTGGTATCGGCAGCGGTCTCGACGGCATTCCGGACATCGCCTTCGTGCAAACGTCGAATCCCACCAATAGCGTGGCAACGCAATACAACGGCCGCATCGATTTTCAGGCCAGCAGCAAAGACCTGATCGCCTTCAGCATGTACTACGTGCCGAACGACGCCACTTTCTTCAACGGTAACGCGCGCGCCGCCAATCTGTGGAACTCCAATCGCTTGAATGAGGCCGGCACACTGCTGTGGAGTCGCACTTTCACGCCGACTTTCCTCAACGAGGTGCGCTTTAACGTCACGCGTTGGTTCTTCAATGAGCTCAGCAACAATCCGCAGGAACCTTTCGGGTTGCCCACCGACAACATCGCCACTCTCGGAAATGTCAACGGCGCCACCATTCAGTTCGGTGCGCCGGGTCCCGGTGTTTTCTATCAGACCACCTACAACATTCGCGACACCGCCACAAAAGTATTCAACCGGCACACCAGCAGGTTCGGCGCCGACATTTACAAAGAACAGGACACCGACGCGCAAGCTGGCGCCGCTCGGCCAACATTCACGTTCAACAACGTGTGGGATTTTCTGAACGACGCGCCGCAGCAGGAAAGCGGAAACTTCGATCCCCGCACCGGACAACCCACCGACGCCAGAAAGTACATTCGCTCGAACATTTACGCTTTCTTCATGCAGGACGATTACAAGGTCAAGCCAACCCTCACCGTGAACCTCGGCCTCCGCTGGGAATATTTCGGACCAGTGCACGAAAAATTCGGCAACATCAGCAATCCGATCCTCGGCCCCCAGCCCGATCCTCTGCTCGGCCTGCGCCTGAAAGTGGGTGGCGATCTCTACAATTCGAGCTACTACAATTTTGGTCCTCAGATCGGCTTCGCCTGGAATCCTGGCCGCCTGCCGCTGCTGCATCAGGATGTACACAATCGCCTCGTCGTTCGCGGCGGTTTCGGCATTGGCTACAACCGCATGGAAGAAGCCATCTCGCTCAACGGCCGCTCCAATCCTCCGTTCGTCACCAACTTGAATGCGTTCGGCGCCAACATCGTGTACGCCACGCCTTCCGACCCGACTCAATTCACGAACTGGCCCGCGAATCCCAATGCGATCCAGACGTTCGATCCAATCTCCGGACTTCCAACGGGTGGAGCGCCGGTGACTCTGCAAGGCGTGCCCAACAATCTCCCGACTCCGATGACTTATCGCTACTCACTGTTGACGCAATACGACATGGGCCATCAATGGGTGTGGACTGTTGGCTATCAGGGGAGCCTCAGCCGTCACTACACGCGCCAGCAGTTCCCGAATCTCTTTACCAATCCTTTCAATCCGCTGAACCCCGCGGTGCAGCAACTCAACCTGTACACGAATGACGTGAACGGCAGCTACAACGCTCTGCTCACCGAAATCGAACACCGCTTTTCACGGACCTTCGCCATCGACGCGCAGTACACCTTCGGCCGCGCCGAAGACAACGCCTCGCAGGATTTCGAGAGCGGCACGTTCCCATTCAGCTCGCGCTCCGAATGGGGCCTCGCCGACTACGATGTGAAACACAATTTCAAGCTGTGGGGTTTGTGGACTCCGCACTTCTTCGATTCGCATGGCTGGTTCGACAAAATTGTCGGCGGATGGACCGTCTCCGGAATTCTCAACGCTCACACCGGTTATCCGTGGACTCCTGTCTACAACGTGCAGGTCACCGACCTCACTGGCTCGAGCACTTGTGGCCTCGTGTACCCCAACAGCAATTACTGCACGGTGCGGCCCACCGCATATCTCGGCGGCGCGTCTCACGATTTCAGCAATGCCGGCTTCACGCGCCCAGGCGGTAATTTCCCCAACGGCGCCGACACGTACTTTCTCCCGCCCGCAATCGTTGGCGGAGTTCCCACCGCGCCAGGTGTGGCTCGCAATTCGTTCCGCGGCCCGCGTTACTCCTCGGTGGACATGACCCTCGGGAAAGCATTCGGTCTGCCGCGCATGCCTGTGCTCGGAGAAAACGCCCGCATCGACATTCGCGCAAACTTCTACAACATCTTCAATCAGACCAACTTCGTGCCGTTTAACAACAGCCAGCAGACCATCGGCACTCTCAACGTCAACGAAGTCACCGGCACCGAAACGGTAACTTCTCCTAATGGAACCTTCGGACAAGGCTTGAACGCTCTCGCCGGCCGCGTAATCGAACTGCAAGCCCGTATCAGCTTCTAGACCAAGACGACAAAACGAACCATAAAAACAGAGAGGAGCGCAGGGCGACATGGACCTGCGCTCCTCTCGCCATTTCTGCTATAACTCTTGCGGAGCCACTCGAATGCGCCTACCTGTAAGGGTGTTTTCTTTGTTTCGCCGATTCTCCGCGCTGCTTTTGCCGATCGCCGCTGGCTGCTGTGTTGTGCTGACCTTGCCGCATCTCGTCCTAGCGCAAACAGTCGCCGAAGCTGTCGAAATCGACTCGACCGCTCCCTCCCATCCGCTTCCCCATTTCTGGGAAAAAATGTTTGGCTCCGGTCGCGCCATCCTCTCCTTGCGCGACAGCTATCGCCACGATCTTCGCGAAACCAAACGCATCACCGATCTTGAATTCATCCGCTTTCACGCAATTTTTCAGGATGAAGTCGGGATGTACGACGAAGATGCCGCCGGAAATCCCATCTACAATTTCTCTTACGTCGATCAGATCTACGACGGCCTGCTCGAAAATAAAGTGCGCCCCTTCGTCGAAATGAGCTTCATGCCCAAGAAACTGACTTCCGATCCCAACGCGCTTCACGCCTTCTGGTACAAGCAAAACGTCGCGCCACCGAAAGACTGGAATCGTTGGGGCCAGATGATCGAAGCTTTCACGCGCCATCTGGTGCAGCGCTACGGCCTGGACGAAGTCTCGCAGTGGTATTTCGAAGTGTGGAACGAGCCGAACATCGATTTCTGGGTCGGCAATCCAAAAGAAGAAACCTACTATCAGCTTTACGATCAGGCCGCACAGGCCGTCAAGCGCGTCAGCACGCGACTCCGTGTCGGAGGTCCCTCAACCGCGCAAGCCGCTTGGGCCGATCGCTTCCTCGCGCACTGCAAAGAAAAGAACATCCCCGTCGATTTCGTCTCCAGCCACGTCTACGGCAACGACAAAGCCGAAGACGTGTTCGGCACCCACGAGCAAATTTCTCGCAACAATATGGTGTGTCGCTCCGTCAAAAAAGTGCACGAGCAGATCGCCGCTTCCGCATTTCCGAAAATGCCGCTGATCTGGACCGAGTACAACGCCGCTTACGACAACAATCCTGCCGTGACCGACACCGCTTACATGGGCCCGTTCCTCGCGAACACGATTCGCGAGTGCGACGGCCTCGCCGACGTCATGAGCTATTGGTCATTCTCCGATGTGTTCGAAGAGCAGGGCGTCGTGAAGACGCCGTTCTACGGTGGATTCGGATTGCTCGCCGAGCGCAGTATTCCCAAGCCCGCGTTTAACGATTTCGCGCTACTCCATCGACTTGGCGATTCGCGCCTCAACGTAAGCTCGGATTCTGCGCTGGTCACTCGCCGCAAGGATGGATCGCTGGCCATCGCCGCGTGGAATCTGTTCCTGCCCGAAGAAGCAGGATCGCCGAAGACGCTGACGCTACGTTTTCGCGGCGCCGCCCCGCCAAAAACTGTGCGCGTCACCATCGTGGACAAAGAACACGGCTCGCCACTGCCCGCGTGGCAAAAAATGGGCAGCCCGGTCTCTCCAACCGAATCACAGATTGCCGAGCTCCGCAAAGCCGCCGCGCTACCGCAAGCCAACACCATGCCGCTGACCAACGGCTCGTTCACGCTAACCCTGCAACCCCAAGCCCTGGCCCTGATCGAAACAACCAAGTAGCCGCTGATCGGAGCGCCATCGTCGTAGCGGCGCAGCATCGCTGCGCCCCAAGTCCGCAAGATGTACGCAGCCACCCAAGTTCTGATTCTGAATTTTCCGCGGTCCAGGGTAGCCCATCCTTGTTGCGCCTTTGTGCAAAAAGGGTGGGTCGCTCCGTAATCTCCCACCACTCACAAATCGACGCCCTATTGCGGGCTCCACACTGGATACCCCGGCGGAATCGGTGACTTCGGCGCCGCCACCGGCTCACTCGACGGAATCGCGTGGAATCCCGCGCGCGTAAACGCATTCTTCGCGATGTCGTTCTTCATGAACTGCTCCCAAATAAATCCCGTTCGCGCGTTTTCGGCCATCAGCATCATGATTCCCGCATCAATTCCCAGCACATCCTGGCTATACCAGTTCGTCAGCGGATTGAATGCGTCTACGAAACCGTAGCGCTTCCACGTGCGCTGCTCGTATTTGCTGCGAATCGTCCGCAAAACCTGCAACGTTTCTTCCGGCAGGAATGGCAACGAGCCGCCCGCCGCGCACGGAACGACCGTTCCATCCAGATGTCCCATCGGTGGCGGCCCGCCCCACACCGCGTAGCCGCGCGCCGAATCCGACGCCGTAATTCCCCACAAATCTTCGGTGTAGTCTGGAAACTCCCGCGAAATTTCCAGGCACCACAATTTGTGAACTTTCGTCGCGATCACTGAGTTCGTAAAATAATCCGCGAACTTGTCGCGCTTTCCGCGAAAGTCAAACCAGGCATGCGAGTACTGATGCACGAACAGCGGCGCATGCGACCCGATATACCGAATCCCGTTGAACTCGAAATAAGTTCGCGTCCACGCTTCCCAGTTCGCCCGCGTCATCACGTTCGAAGGCGACCCCAACCCCAGCAGGTACACCATCATCAATTCCGAATAACTGTCCCAGCGCGATCGAATGAAGCCACGCTCCGGCGTCCACCCCATCGACAACGTCTTCTCGCCGTGCAGCAGCCAGCCCCAATCCACGCGCTCGTACAGTTTCGTCGCCAGGTCGCGAATCTCGCCGTCATCTTCGAAATACGCGCGGCACGTCAGTACCCCGCAGATAAAAATTGCCGTATCGATGGAAGAAACTTCGGACTGAAACGCCCGCTCGCCGTTACGAAAATTCAGGAAGTGGCAGAAAAAACCATGCGCCTGCGGCACGCGCGTATCCACAAATCGCAGCGTGTTTCGAACACGCTCGCGGATTTTCTTCTTGTCTTCCCATCCGCGCAGATCGGCGATGCACATGCCCCCCAGCCCAAATCCGGTGGCCGCGATGCTCGCCACGTTTCGCGAATCCGATCCGTCCGCCTGGCTGCGATCCTTCACCAGTCCTGTATACGGATTCGATTCGTCCCAGAAAAACTGGAAGCAGGCGCGTTCCAGCTCTTCCAGAAATTGATCTTCATCACGCGTAAAGCGGTACTTCGTCGGATCGCTGGTAAATAGTTGCGCGGCCGCACTGGTGGGAACGTCCTGCGTCTGCGCCGAGCCAAATTCTAACGAGAGCGGCGCGGCCGCAAGCCGCGACAATGGTGACAGCGCCACGGGCAGCCCGGCTGCCAGTCGCGAGCTCTGCAGTAGCCACTCCCGCCGCGAACGTCTTCCACCACTCACCAGGCCAACCGCCTGGCAGTGGAGCCCAAGTGCTCTTGGAAAGACTGGGGCAAAATTCTCCAAGGCATAGGCGCCCAGTTTACCCAACTAAGAAACACACCGGAAACGCCATTTCCCAACCAGACCGAAAGTGGTTAACGCACAAATGCGAACCAGTGCCGCTGCTGCCACCGTGAACGCGTTCTTCGCCGCCGCGATCGAATTAAACTTCGTTTATATTCGCGGGACAAAACCGATCACCACCGCTAGCACCGGTTTAGCGACAACTTCGCACGAGATCGGCCGACGCCTTACTAAGGAGCTCACACAATGTACAAAACGGCTTATATCGGCGGCATTGCCATCCTACTGTTGGTGCTGGCAATGTGGCGACGAAACAATCCTAAGTAGAAGAGGGACCGTGGGTCGTTATTGCGGAAGGAAACTTGGTGCCGGCGGGGGGAATCGAACCCACGGCCTAGGGATTATGAGACCCTCGCTCTACCACTGAGCTACGCCGGCCTATAAAGAGCATTTCATGCTACGGACTACCCGCCAACAGTGTCAAGCCGCAGCGCACCTCCCAAGTGCGAGCCCGCAACTCGACCCGGCAAGGCAGTCGAAAGATGGCATCGCTACACGCCGTAAGGCAACGGTAGTTCACGTTACCCGAAGCTCAGGTTTACTGCAGAGCCTCAAAACGCCCCCAAAGATGAGCCCAAGAGCAAAAACCCGTCTTCCCGAGCGCTTCGCGAGGGACCCCTCTTCGGTTCCTCCTGGATTTTTTCCTGAGCCAGCGCGCAGGGTCAAATGCACCAAAACCGATAGGATCCCAAAGGCGGGCAGGAACGACACCCGACGCGAACTCACGCGAACACGATCGCCAAGCCCCTGGGGTTATAGAGTTATAGTACTACTGTACCGTTGCTCCGACACTTCCCAGCTTCTATTCTCTCCCAGGTCGCAGCTGTATCGGCCACCCTCTGGGCGAAAGCCCAGCGAAAGGTGGGTGGCTGGGTGTGTACCGTTTCGAAACAGGCTTGACTTTGTCGTGACAAGATATAGAGTTCCCCCGGGGTTTTCCCTATGCCTCGGAGGCACTCAATGTCACGTACACTCGCGTCTGTTTCCCTAGCCATGCTCGTTCTCACCGTGGCTATGGGCCTGAAGACAGTCGCCGCCAGTCATGGCGACGGCTTTGTCATGAAGGGAAACGGCGTAGCGCCTGCGCCCTTGAATGGGCCGGATCCAACACCCGCACCGTGGAAGCATGGTCTCAACGGGCCGGATCCGACGCCAGCGCCCTGGAAAAAAGGCTAATACGGACGGGTCACGGCCACGCTTTACAAATGCCGTGAAGCATTCCTGAACCGCTAAATCCGCGCCATCATCGCGGCGACCAGGGCCTCACCAGAAAGGTGAAATGTCTGGTTCCGCTGCATTGTTGGTTTTATTCCTGGGAACACTCCTGGAAGCTCTCGTGGTGGTGTGCGCGGTCCGCCGTAAACTCTTTCGGCGCTACTTCTTCCTGAATCTCTACATGATATTGTGTGCGGCCGCGAGCCTCGGTCGCTGGCAGATTCTTCAACAAGAAGGCATCAAGTCTCTCGACTACCGCTACTTCTATTTCTATTCCGACGCCGTACTGACCATCGCTCTCTTCTTCGCGCTCATTAGCTTGTACGTGTACGTCTTCGAAGAAATGAATCTCGAGCGCTATTTCCGCCTCGGCGCGGTCGTGCTTCTGGCCGGAACCTGCTGGTTTTCGTACACCGTGGTCAGCCAATCCTCACACAAAATGCTGACCTATTTCGCCTTTGAACTCTCCCAGAACCTCTATTTCGTGGGTCTCGTGCTCACCTACGTTTTGTGGGGCGCCATATTGAAGTTGCGCGAAACGCGCAGTCTGCTCGTGCAGCTCGTCCTTTCACTAGGCGTATTCTTTGGCGCTTCCGCGGCTACTTACTCGGTCTCCAATCTCCATCCGACATTCTTTTCTTACGTGCACAACATGATGCCCATCATGGGCTGCCTGCTGCCGCTAGCCTGGGCCTATGCCTTCTGGCGCGTCGCCGATGATGACCATCTCCCTCCAACGAGTCTCTCCATGGTGCCGCGATGATGGCCGCCTTTTTTCTCGCGTGCTCCCTCGTGTTCCTTCTGCAATTTTTTGTGTGGTATTGCCGCTCGTTGATCTCCGCATCCGTGAGTCACCCGCTCTCAGTGGAAGTGCGCGACGTCATGAATCTGCCCGCACCCGCTTCGGGCGAAGATTTCGCTCGTGTCACCCAGCTTTTGTTGTTGTGCCCCGACCGGCCCGAAGATCGCAGCGCGGTGCGTGCCATCGGCGCCTATTTCCGCCTCCTCAACTTCGTTCGCGCCAGTCTGGCGCGCCTGGTCCCTTCCGCTCAGCTCTGGATTGAATCCGAACGCAGCCGCTGCACCCACTTCGCGGCCGTCACCCTCGATCGCCGCATCGCTTTCAGCCGCGAACTCCTCGCTCAACAAATCGAAGTTTGAGCGACGCTGCTACTGTTCGTCCTCAGCCTTCTTCGCCGGCAGACTCGCGGTAGTGAAGTGACCATCTTGCTCGCGATACCGTTGTACGCAGCCCCACATCGGGCACAGAAAATACATCTGCTCCTTGGGCAACCGTCTTTCAGTTTCGCTCATTTCAGTTTTGTGAAGCGGACACTTTGGCAGCGGCATCAATGCCATTATACGCAGGTAGGTGAGCACACGGTACGCCAGCGTACAAAGCAAGCCGGCTCGTCGTTGGCTCTGTTACTCCAATAGCGATTTCAGTCTCTGTTCTTTGTCGTTAAACTCAGCTCGTTCCTCTGCATTCAGCGTTAGCGATTGGACGTGGTACAGGGCCGCTTGATATGCGCCGGTTGCCTTTTTGGCGTGCCGCTCCTGTGCGCTCTTGGTGCCTGCGTTGGAAGCCATCCGCAAATACACCACTCCAAGATCCAGCTCCCGAAGCACAAAATCCAGACCTGCCGCTTTGCCGCGAGCCACAGCCCTTTCTGCATTCATCGCTACGGAGTTTTCTTCCACCGGGGCCGTCCTGGCATCTATCTTCAATTCACAAGAACGTCTGGGAGAGGCGGGGCGTGTGGTTGACTTACTCGGACTATACGCGCTATTTCCCCGGATTGATGTACGCAAAGAAGGCGATTCTTAGGGTTGGCGCCGCTCCTCTCCTCCTAGATCCGGAGTTCGATTGCGTGCAAGCGTTTCGGCGCCACTTACTCAGGCGGTTTTCACTCAGCCGGTTTTCCATCGCTATCGGCGATGAGCTGCGGCGATTGTATTTCAGTTACAGGAAGGTCAGGCGAAATTTGTAGTGGCCCTATTAACGTGGGTGACGAGAGGCCCAACACATCGCGCATGACATCCAGCAACTTCGTCATTCCGTCGGGTTTTGCGATTACCCGATCTACTCCCATCTCTTCAGCCAGAATCGAATTCACCGAATCGCTGTGCAACGTGAACAGGATGATTTTGCAGTATGGCAACTGCTTCTTCAAAATCGCGGCTGCCTCTAAGCCGTTGATCACCGGCATATCCAGGTCCAGCAAAATCAAATCACAACCGCACTGCGATGCCTTTTCAATAGCCTCAAAGCCATTTTCGGCCTCAGCGCAGATGCTGAAGCCTCCGATTTCGATCAACGAACGCAGCAGCGACCGAATAGTTCGGTTGTCATCTACGAGGAAAACACGCTTCGTCATTAATTTCGTCAACCCATCGCACCCTGGGGGAAGTTTCTCAGCCTTGGGACAAGATCTCGACTGGGCTCAATCCGAGTGATCGAATTGCACCACTAACAACCGTCAGTCTGTATACAGCGAACACCGTATCTCCGGTTGCGGCGACACCGTATTGTGCTGAATATGTGCAAATCGACCTGTGCTGCTTCGTTTTGTGCTCCTCTCGTGAATGTGCGGCCCGCTGAGAACTGTCGTCTTCACCTGTTCAGTGTCTTCGTCATCTTGATTTTCCTTCGCACTGCTGGCGGATTGGTGACAATCCCTCCGAATCCCTCTTCCCATTTCTTAAACCTTTGCTATTCTGACCGCGTTCCCTCACCCGGAGTCGGAGCGTCCGCAGCGCAAAACGCACCGGTGACAACAACATGCTTGTCGTGTGGCGCGGTACTGCCCTCGGGCATTCGTGCCTGCAGTTTCTGTGATTCCATTCTCCCTGCTGACTGCTCTTCGCATACGTCCGCCTCGCGGACCTGCGTCGGCGCATCTCCGGGTCAATCGCCGCCAATCGCCTCCACTGCTCAGGATCATTCCGCCCAGGCTCTTCCTGCTCAGGATCTTCCCTGGCTAGGTGAACTTGAGGAGCGCCTCGACGCCTATCGTGCGCGTCGTGGTGGCGACTTTCCGCCCAGGCGATCCAGGCAAGATGCAGCGGCAACTTTTTCGGTCGAACACGTTGCCAAGGCCGCCGAAGTGCGCGCCGTCGCTAAACCCTCGCCAGCAAATTTCCAGTCGCAGCTTCCCTTTGCCGAACCGCACTCTTCCACTGCTGTGGAAATAGCGGAACCTCCGTCCACCGATTCGCCTGACCACTTCTCTTTCACCATCGCGATCGGGCGCTATTCGCCTCCGCCGGAAAGACGCGACGGCAGCGTGGAGATCGACGTCTCTATTCCTCCAGCGCAACAAGCGGAATCTGACAGCGATACCGGCGAGAGCCGTTCAAAACATTACGGGCTTTATCCGGTCGCCTCGCTCGAGGAACGCCGGTGGGCCGCGTTGATCGATGTCTTCTGCCTGCTTTTCGCTTACGGCGGATTTCTGATGCTGTTCGGTTCTCTCGGTGGGCAATTCACGCTAAGCAAGCTGAGCGCGGAAGTTTACGCCGCCACTCTCGCCATTGTGTACCTGCAATATTTCGCGCTGTTTACCGTGTTCGGCGGCACCACGCCGGGAATGATGTTCCGCGGATTGCAGGTGTCCAATTTCTGCGGCGAATCGCCGACTCCGCGGCAGATGTTGCTGCGCAGCCTTGGCTATGTGATCTCCGCAAGCACCATGTTCATTGGCTTCGCATGGGCCTGGTGGGATGAAGACGCGCTCACCTGGCACGATCGCATCTCGCAAACATACTTGACGTCACCAGAAACGCGCGGCGACCTGCAGAACCTGCATGCGCCAACCGCAGCTCATACGCGTTAACCTACACGCGTTAATGTAGCGAGCGCGTCAGGCGGTAACAACTGCGACAGCAATCGCGCGCGCATGTCAGCTTTGTCTTTCTGCGCGGCTTTAATTTCTAGTCGGCTTTAAGCGGTCGCAATAACTTCTCGCGCGATCCGGACGATTGCCTGCAAACTGCGTTCAACGTCGGCTTCCGTCGTAGCCCAGGACGAAACGCTGATGCGCATCGCGGTTTGTCCCTGCCACACCGTCCCGCCGCACCAGCACGTTCCCTCTTCCTTCACGCGGCGTATCACTTCGCGTGTTTTCTCCGCCGATCCAAACGAAACCAGCACCTGATTGACCACCACCTCGTTCAACACCGCGAAACCCGCCGCGCGCAGTCCTTCCGCAAATTTCACTGCGTGCGCGCAGGTGCGTTCGATCAACTCGCAAAGTCCTGCGCGTCCCAGCGATTTCAGCGCCGCCCACAGTTCCACGCCGCGCGCTCGCCGCGAAGCTTCCGGAGCGTGATACATCGGCTCGCGGCCGCTTCCCGGTTCCAGATACGCGGCCGGGGCAGTCATGGAAGCGCGCAAGGAGCCGCCATCGCGAACCAGCACGATTCCACTGTCGTAATTTGTGTTCGGCCATTTATGCGCGTCCGTGCCCCATGAATCCGCCAGCTCAAAACCTGCAGTCAAGTGCCGGTACTTCGGCGAGGCGTGCGCCCACAAACCAAATGCACCGTCCACGTGCACCCACGCGCCTTGCTCTTTGGCGCGCGCGCAGATCTCCGCCGCGGGATCGAATGCGCCGGTGTTCACGTTGCCGGCTTGAATGCAAACGATCGTGCGATGGCTGAGCTTCGGAAGTTTGTCGGCGCGCATACGTCCCTGGCCGTCCACCTCAACCGTGGTGACGCGCCTGCGGCCGAATCCCACCAGCGCCAGCGCCTTCTGAATCGACATGTGCACTTCCGCTCCGACAACCACGTCGATCGGCGGCGCGCCAAACATGCCATCTTCCACAACATTCCAGCCGAGGCGCGCCAGCAGCGCGGTGCGTGCCGCGGCGAGCGCCGTGAAGTTCGCCATGGTTGCGCAGGTAACGAATCCGCCGGCGCAATCGGCAGGCAAGCCGAGCGCATCGCAGACCCAGCGCAACACCACCTCTTCGATTTCCGCCGCCACTGGCGACATCGATCGCAGCGCGACGTTCTGATCCCACGCATTCACCAGCCAGCTCGCCGCCATCGATGCCGGTAGCGCGCCGCCGATCACGTAGCCGAAGTAGCGGCCGCCGGTCGAAGCCGTGGTTGCCGGAGAGCCAACATCATCGAGCATCGCGATTACATTTTCCGGATCGCAAGGGTGTTCGGGAAAAGGCTCATGGAACCCTGCCAATTTTTCGACATCGCTTGGCGCTGGCGAAACTCGGCGGTCAGCGATTTGTTGCGTGTACCGAATGGCGCGCTCTGCAGCGACCTGTAACGCTGGTTGCGTGCTGGAGGGAACTTCTTGTTTGAGGCTCTTAGCCATGAGTTCGGTCTGCTTTCCGGAACAATCCGCTTACAGGCAGGCTACAGGCTGCGTTTGCGATGGGAAGAGCCGCATTGTCTTCGACAGCTGCGGGAATTGCCAATTTGGTTCTCTGTACTTCGCGAGTGAATCGGGCGATCGCTGAATTGTTCGCTGTTCGTCTCGATCCGAGCGATCTGCGTTTGCGACTGTTTCCTGTTGCTACTGTTTCACGACGGCCTGGTCGGAGGCGACTTTGCCGTCGCGGATGTGAATGATGCGATGGGCATGCTGTGCGATGTCGTTTTCGTGGGTGACCACGATGATGGTGTTGCCCTGAGCGTGCAGCGTCTCGAACAGCGCCATGATTTCATCGCCGGTCTTGGAGTCGAGATTTCCGGTAGGCTCATCGGCGAGAACGATCGACGGCGAATTTACCAATGCTCGCGCGATCGCGACGCGCTGGCGCTGTCCGCCGGAGAGTTCATTGGGCTTGTGATTCATGCGTTCGGTGAGATCGACTTTTTCGAGTGCTTGCTTGGCGCGCTCCAGGCGTTCCACCGCGGGAGTGCCGTTGTAAATCAGGGGAAGCTCCACATTGTGCAGCGCGGTGGCGCGAGGCAGCAGGTTGAAGGTCTGGAAAACGAAACCGATTTCCTTGTTGCGAATGTAGGCGAGCTCGTCGTCGTCGAGATCACTGACCAGGCGTCCGGCCAGCCAATATTTTCCGGAAGTCGGAGAATCCAGGCAGCCGATCAGATTCATCAGCGTCGACTTGCCGGAACCGGAAGGACCCATGATGGCGACGTATTCGCCTTTGCGAATTTCGACATCGACGCCGCTCAAGGCGTGAACCTGCTCGGAGCCCATCTCATAGACCTTGGCAAGTTCTTCGGTCTTGATGACCACGCCGGAGCTGACCAGGTCTTCGCGATACGATTCGGTTGACGATGTTTCCAGAGGCATGCGCTATTCCTTGGCTTGTGGCGGCTTCGCTCGACGGCCAGATGCAGTATGTCAGATGTTACTCGGACTGCTCGTCCGTTTTCTTAGGAGCGGAGTTGTCGACTTTTACGCTCGCCTCGGGCTTTAAGGTGCGGAGAGCCTTGTAGCTGCCGATCACGATTTCGTCGCCCTGCTGCAGGCCCTTGGTGACTTCGATGTCGGTTACGCCGGTGATGCCGGTTTCCACCGGGCGAAACAGGGCTTTCTTGCCGTTCACCACGAACACGCCTTGGATTTCTTCTTTCTTCGGATCTCCGGCGGCGGAGGGTGGAGGCGCGGCGAGCGTTACACCCGAACCGCCGGCATCCTTTTTGGCGTCGTCGATATCTTTACGCGTGCGAACCGCAAGCGCCTGGATGGGAATGGCCAGAACGTTCTTTTTTTCCGCGGTCTTGATTTTCGCGGTGGTGGAGAGACCTGGGCGCAAATTTTCCGGTGGATCGGCAATGGTCACGACCACTTTGAAATCCTTCGCTTCCTGGTTGCTGGTGGTGGACTGCGTAGTGGCCAAACCGGAAGTGCGCAGCACCGCTTGGGATCCGATCTCGGTTACTTTTCCCTTGAAAATTTTTCCCGGAACGGCGTCGATAGTCACGTCGGCGTCCTGACCTTTTTTCACGCTGACGATGTCGGTCTCATCGACTTTAACTTCCGCGGTAACGATCGACATGTCCGATAAAGTCATCAGAAAGCTGCCGTTGGAATTCTGAATGCCCGGGACCACGTAGTCGCCAATGCGTTCTGGCAAGTAACTAACGATGCCGTTGATGGGGGAGGTGTAAGTGGTCTTGTGCAGAATGTCCTGCGAATGTACGAGCATCGCGCGGCTTTGGCTGAGCTGCGCGCGCGTTTGATCCATGGAAGCTTTAATCTGCAGCACGCGAGCGCGCGACGAATCCACGGCCGCTACTTGCGCGTCATATCCGGTTTTGCGCTGATCGAAATCCTGCTTGGGGATCAAGCCGTCTTTGTAGAGTCTCTCGCCGCGGTCGTAATCCAGCTTGGCTTTTTCCAGATTGGCCTGTTGCTGCAATAAATCAGCCTGCGCGGCTTTGTAGCTGGCTTCGGATGCGGCCACTCCGGATTCCGCGGAATTGGCCGAGGCTGCCTGCGCCTGCACGTCGGCGTTGGCCTGAATATTGTCCTGCGTGAGGAGCACGTCACCCTTTCTTACGTGATCGCCTTCCTTCACCACGATGGAAGTAATGCGGCCGAAGCCCTGAGCGGTGACATTGGTGTAAGTGGTGGGTTTGATTTCGCCGGAGGCGGTGACCTGGGAAGTTAGCGTGTCCGCCGGAGCCACTTTGGCGGTTTGGACGGTGACCACGCCTTTGTTGGCTTTGTGAACGCTGTAGGCGACCACTCCGCCCAGGGCGGCAACCACACCGACACCGGTACAGACTTTTTGCCACGTCTTCATGGAATCCCCTTCGGTTTGCGGCGCGGATGACGCCGCGCGGGCACTTCAATCACGTAGGCCCCAGCAGGGGCTAATCTCGTTCTAAATTTACATACGCTCCAGCAGGGCGAATTGTTTCGACCAGCAGACCTTGGTCTCGCGAATCGGATCGCCGACTTATGGCCTGAGAGCTTCGTGCCAAGCCGCGAATCGGACTGGCGGGAGGCACGTCCGCCTTAGCCGATTGCCGTCAGTGATCTACATTTTAGGTGTAAGTCCCTCGAAAATAAATGGATTCGTGGATCGGGGCCAAGGATGCCTGCGTCGCGGGCAGGTCTGATACAGCCGGCCTCCGAGCATGAAAAATGGGCGGCGACCCTACCCCCCGGCAATTTGTATGACTATCAAAGCAAAGAGCTTGTTGGAGGGGCAGTTCGTAAGTTGCTGAAAATACGAGGGCATTTGGCGTGCTGCCAGCGATGGTGGCGGGACGGCGTGGGGAGCGCGCATGGCGGCCATGATCGATGATAGCAGGTGTTAACAAGTAAGTCAACTTATAAGTGTAGAACGACAGCTGTTTTTAGCGCCGGGCATTGGGTGGCGCGAGGCGTTGCAGGGCAAAATCGACCAGCCGGAAGGCGGGAGGAGGTGCGGCACCCAACCGGGCGCGCGTCCATGTCAGGCCTTCGTCGATCTTGCTTAGGGCGTCCTGCCAGAATTGGGAGGCGGAGTACTGGAGGTAGAACTCGCGGCAGTTTTCAAGGTGGCGCAGGAAACCGAGAGTCAGGCGGGTTGCGTATTCGAGCAAGACATCTGTTGCGGATTCGCCGGCGTGAATCGCGTGCACTGCGGCGCAAGCGAGGATGGCTTCGCGCCCGGCGTTGCCGGCGCCTTCTCCGCAGAGTGGATCGAAGGCGACAGCGGCTGATCCCGCGGCGAGCCAGCCCGCGGCGCATAGTGGGTCGAGGATTCGAGGCTGGGCGGGGAATTCGCCGGGGATTGGGTCGAGACGGCTTAGTTTCGGGGCGATCAGGCGACTGTGCTGAAGCTGCGAGCCGGAGTTTTCACCTACTGAGAGAAGAGAGCCTGCGCCTGGGCTGGTGGTGAGAAGGAAGAGCCAGCCGTTTTTCGTGGATTCGATCCAGCAGGTTTCGGGCTCGGCGTTCTCGGTGAGCTGCGCGGCGTGCATTTTGGCGATTCTGGCGCCGAAGGCTTTTTCTGGGGTGTGGCCGAGTTCGGGTGCGGAGCGGCTGGTGAGGATTGTCCAGTTTTTTGGATCAGGGTTCTCGTGGTCGGTTTCGATTGGTGGGAGTTGGGAGTGAAGAGTTTGGAGCAGCGCGTTTTCCGAGAGGACGATGGCGTCGTGAGGGATGGAGATCGCGGGGCGGGATCCCCAAGCTACGATTCGTTGGCGGATGCGGGGTGCTTTGGCGAAGAGATTGGTGTTGTTGAAGATGTCGGCTAGGAGGGTTTGGGTGCTTTGGGATAGGAGGATGGCTGGGAGGCGGGGGGTGGAGTCGAGTTTGGGGGCGTTTTGTTTGAGGAGTTGGTGCGCGCAGAGAGCGGCCACGCCTGTGCCTTGGATGGTGACCGGTTGAGTGGTCATGGGGAGAGGATGATAGCTGGTTGTTGGCTTGGGTGCATTTCGTTTACGGGTGGATTGGTTGGATCTAAACCCGCACCCTGAAAAACGTAGGGTGCGGCATCCGTGGTGTATTCATCGATTTTGATAATGGCTGGCGGGCTGCTCTGGTCAGGATGACAATTCTTCATGGATGCGGCGCTGCGACTTGGATTTAGACCTGCACGCCAGAAAGCTTCCTCCTAGCTCATCGTTTTGGTTTGGGCGAAGCTTAATCTAAACCCGCGCCCTGAAAAAAATAGGGTGCGGCACCCACGGATGATGCGGCGCTTGGCGTTGGGACATTGTTTGGGTGCACTTTTGAGTGCGCTGGGGTTTTAACGTTTCGTGGACTTGGGGCGCACTTGCTGCGCCCCTACTTTTGGCGCGGCCGCCATTTGCGTTGGGGCGGCAGTTATTGGGACGTTCACGGTGCAGCATCTCGCTGCAGGCGCAAAAATCGCCCGCCGCGGACGGCGGCCGCTACAGGGTCCATTCCCGACACCTTCGCGGTTTGGCGGCGCGTAAATTTTGGATCCAGTGCGGCGCGCGAACGCTGGCCATTCAAGATTTTGGTGGCAGGGGTTGGGCTAGGAGGGATTCGGGTTGCGTGGCGGAGGCGGGGTGCCAGAGGTTGGCGATTGTGGCGGTGATGTGGGCTACGGCGAAGCTGATGCCTTGGAGGTTGCGTTCGCGGGGGACGTTGGGGATTTCGCGGGGGTACGGGTTGGCGGTGAAGACGGTTTTTCCGTGGAGGATTTTGGTGCCGAATTCGCCGGGTTGTTTGGAGTTGTCGGCGAGGACGGCGATTACTCCGGGGAGGATGCCGGGGAGAGCGGGTTGGTTTTGCATTTCGGCGGCGGAGATTAGGGCTTTGCCTTGGGCTTGCACCTTGGCGATGGCGGCTTCGAAGGGGGCTCGATGATTCTGGTTGGTGGTGCCGAGGCTGAGGTTGATCAGGTCCATGTCGTGGTCGAGACACCAGTCGATGGCGGAGAGGAGGGTAGGGAGATTGGTGACGAGCGCGTCGTGAAAGATTTTGACGGCGAAGAGATGGGCTTGCGGGGCGCGCTGGTGGATGAGGGCGGCTACAGCGGTGCCGTGGCCGAGGCGGTCGGTGTAGGTGGTGGCGTCGGAGTTGAGGCCGCCGACTGGGTTGATGGTTACGCCGCCGTTTATGTTGCCGATGTGGGGGTGGTTGGCGTGGACGCCGCTGTCGATTATGGCGATGGATTGGGGTGGGGCGGAAGTTGTCGTTGCGTGTGGGTGGGTCAACCCTGGGCCTGTAGGCCCGAGGAGGGGCTTGGGCAATATCGAGTTTTGCAGCTTGGGGATCGGGTCGGAGTTGTCGTTGCGTTATGGGTTGTGTGGATCTAAACCCTCGGGCCTGTAGGCCCGAGCTACAGGGGCGCCGGATGCGGTTGGGTGGTTCATGGGTTCGCGGATTCTAGTAGGGGGAGAGTTACTGTG
This sequence comes from uncultured Acidobacteriota bacterium, assembly GCA_963788725.1. Classification (GTDB taxonomy): domain Bacteria; phylum Acidobacteriota; class Terriglobia; order Acidiferrales; family UBA7541; genus Acidiferrum. The sequence goes on from CAWBHT010000003.1 coordinate 359,098, forward strand.
GCGATGCGGAACTGGCGGCTTAGTTGGCTGGTGGAGGTGGCAAGGAGTTCGCGGGGGTTGCCGGATTCGACGATGCGGCCGTTTTGGAGCACTACTGCCAAGTCGGCGATTTCTACCAGCGAGATGCGATGGGTGATGAGGATTACGGTGCGGCCGTGAAGGGTGCCGGCTAGGGTGCGGGAGACGATGGATTCGGAGCGCGGATCGAGGGCGGCGGTGGGTTCGTCGAGGATGAGGATGCGGGGATTGCGCAGCAGGGCGCGCGCGAGGGCAATGCGCTGGCGCTCGCCGGCGGAGATGGTGCAGCCGCGCTCGCCGACGATGGTGTCGTAGGCGTCGGGGAGCGATTGGATGAAGTCGTCGATGGCGGCATCGCGGGCGCAGGCACGAATTTCGTCGAGAGGGGCGCCGGGCTTTCCGTAGGCGATATTTTCGCGGATGGTGGCGCGGAAGAGGAAGGGAGTCTGCTCGACGAGGGCGACGTTGGAGCGCAGATCCGTCATGCGGAGATCGCGGAGATCGATGCCGCCGATGGTGAGGCTGCCGGAATCGGGATCGTAGAAGCGGAGAAGCAGGTCGGACATGGTGGACTTGCCGCTCCCGCTGGGTCCAACGATGGCGCAGATGCTGCCTGCGGGTATGCGAAGCGAGATTTCTTCGAGGACGGGAACGTCCGCGGCATGACGGAAACGAACGCGATCGAAAAGAACTTCGCCGCCGAGAGCTGGATGCGCGACCGCAGTCGGGGATTCGCGGACCTCGATCGGAATGTCGAAGAGTTCGAAGACGCGGCCGAGAGCGACGCCGCCGGTGAGCAAGTTGGTGTAAGTGCCGAGCATGACCTGAACGGGACTGAGAAGGCGGAGATGGTAGGCCATGAAGGCGACCAATCCGCCGATGGTGAGGTGATTGTCGATGACGAGCTTGCCGCCATAGATAAAGACGATGGCGGTGGAGGCGGTGAGCACCGTGCCGGGGAGGGCGCTGGCGAGAAAAGCCATCATCTGCATGGAGAGAAGCGAATCGAGGAAGCGCGAATTGCGGCGGCGAAATTCCTGGGCTTCGCGATGCTCGCTGCCAGTGGCGACGATGAGGCGCATGGCGAGCAGGCTTTCGATGAGAAAGCTGCCGAGGTCGGAGCTGCGCTCGCGAAGCGTTTTGGTTTCGGCGGTGAGGCGACGCTGGTAGTGGCGAAGGGCGATGACACTGACGGGCAGCAGCGCGATGCTGGCGAGAAAGAGTCGCCAGTTGAGCGAGGCCATGACGATGAGGCTACCGATCAGGAAGAGCACGTTCGAAAGTACGGAGAGCAGCGTGTCGGAGCAGATGCGCTGGACTTCGCCGATGTCGTTGTTGATGCGCGAGACGATGTCGCCAAGTTTGGATTTGGCGAAGAAGCGCGGCGAGAGCTGCTGAAGATGGCGGAAGACCGCCAGGCGCATGTCGAAGAGGACCTCGGCGGAGAGGCGAACGTAGCGATAGCTGGAAGCGATGTTGACGGCGAAACCGACGATGGTGACGGCGACCATCAGCGCAGCGATTTTGCCGAGCGCGGTCATGTTGTGGCGGAGCAGAGCGTCGTCGATCAGCAGGCGAGAGATGTAAGGTTGCGCGAGAGCGACGGCGGTGGAGAGCAGGCCGAGGAGCGTGACGAATACGAACCCGCGCCAGTACGGAGCGACGAAAGCGAGAGCGCGACGATATTGCGCGATCGGGATGGAGGTGGGTTCAGTCATGCCCGTTGATGGCGGACTTTTCGTTCGTGGATTTGTTTAGTTGCGTGGTGGGCTGATCTTTGGGCTTCGTCGTTAACGCCAGGATTGAGTAGCCGGTGGCGGCGTCGCTCATGAAGAGAGAGGCGTCGGCAGTGGGAGCGCGCTGTTTGTTGAGGGAGTAGCCGGGCCAGAGGCCTTGGGATTTGTCCTGATGAGTGGCGAGCCAGGTGAGGCCCTTTTTCAGATGCACATCCGTTTCGGGCACTCCGGCCTGTTTGACGGCGAGACACACGAGGCCAGTGGCGTAGCCGTCACTTTTTGTTTCGAGCGGAGTATTGTCGCCGCGCTTCCAGGGGCCGACGAGGGTGGACATGCTCCATCCACCATCGGATTGCTGATGAGTGGTGAGGCTGTCGATGATGGCGCGCTGCTGCTCGGGTTTGAGCAGATCTGGGATTTCGGTGGAGGCCCACAAGAGAAGAGCTTGATTGTTCAGGGAGCGTTTTTCGTAGCCGCGAAGAAGAAATTCGCGAAGATCGCGGAGCAGCGGCTGGAGTTCTGTTTTTTGCGCGTATTGGCCGGGAGCGAGGCCGACGGCAACGGCGGCGAGCGTGGCGCCGAAATATGGGGAGTCGTCGGCTTCCCACGGTTGAGTATGAAAATTCAGCCAGAGCCAGGCGCCTTTGGCAGGGCCGGATTTTTGCCGCTCGGCCCACATGTTGCGGAAAGCGGTTGCGAGGGCTTCGGACGGTTGCGCGTTGGCGCTTTCGAAGGAAGAGAGAATCAGGGCGTTGAGGATGGATTCGGTGCCGCGGGATTGCGCCGTTTTTTGCGGGCCAACTTTTTCGTCGCTGTAGAAGGGCTGCATCTCTTTCCAGCGAGTGACGCGGAGGGTGACGTTTTCGAGGAGCTTGGTGTCATTGGCGTCGGGAAAGGTGACGCCGGGAACATTTCGGAGGCGCGGGCGAGCGAGCGCGTACGGAACTACGGTGTGGCAGGAGACGCAGAAGGTCTGGTGATCGCGGGCGGAGTCGGGCCAGTTCATCCACCAGGTTTGGCGGTCGTCGAGATATTTTGCGGCGGTGGCGGGGCTCCAGGGGAGTGGTGGGTCGGGAGTTGGAGGTTGGGAAGAGAGGGAGAGTGAAATGCAAATGAAACCGGCTGCGGCTAGAAGCGCTGTGAGTTTGGTGAGGATGTTCATGGCTTTGACTCTTGTTCGCGCGACCGGTCTAAAGAACCTTCCACTACAACTTCGCCGGTCTAAAGAACCGGCCACTACAACTTCGCCGGTCTAAAGAACCGGCCACTACAACTGCTTGACGGGCCAATCAAGTGGCCATTAATTATGGCCGGAGGACATCGCCACTGTTGCTGTTGCGGGCAGCGCGACCATGTTGGTGGTCATGTCGCCGGGAGCTGGGACGTTGCTGCGAAACTCGAATGTTTGCGCGTCGTAGACGTCGACTTCGTAGCCGGCGCCGTAAATGAGGAGCTTGGAGCCGTCGGCGGAGACGCCAAAGTAGAAGCGCGTGCGGCCGTCGAATTCTCGCTTGCGGATGAGTTTGCGTGTGGCCATGTCGAAGGCCCAGAACTCGCAGCGGCGATTGCCAGGATCGCCATTGATGGCGACGGTGTAGCCGGTTTTGCGATCGGGCGTGAGATAAAGCGGCATCATGTTGCCAGCGTTCATGGGACCGACGGGCGAAAAATCGAACGTGAGTTTAGCGAGATCAATGACGCCGATGCCGAAAACTTCGCGATGCACGTAAGGATCGGAGGAGCTGAAGACGCTGGTGACTTTACCGGGAAGCTCGTTGGGATCGTCGAGAATGCCGAGAGAAACATTTTCGATGCCTGGGGCCTGGGGTTTAGCGAGATCAACTTTTTTGATGAGTTCGAAGGTGGAGGTGTTGAGGACGAGAATATTGTGGCGAAAGATGTAGAGGAGTTTGCCGTCGGGCGAAACCTTCATGGCGTTGCGAAAACCGAAGGGGCCTTCGTCCTTGGGCAGATCGCCGGAGCGTGAGATTTTTTTGGCGGTGAGATCAATGACTATGACTTTGGGCGGGCTGACATCGTAGTGATCGATTTGTTTGGTGACGAAGGTGGCGAGGCCGTAGAGATAATTTCCGGCGGTGTCGGGAGCGAGACCAATGAGGCGAACGATCTGGTTGCCGGAGTTGAGGTTGAAAGAGGAAGTGACGGCGCGCGAAGCGACGTCGATGGTCACGATGGAATTGTCGTTGAGCGTGGAGGCGTAAAGTTTTTTCTTATCGGGGGAAAGGATGAGCGAGCGGGGCGCGTCGGTTTTCAGGTCGATGGTGTCGATGATTTTTTCGGCGGCGGAGTCGAAGACGATTACGTGATGAGGCCAGGTGCCGAAGAAGATGAGCTGCTGGGCGGAGTCGGGAGTGGTGACGTTAGCTTCGGCCTCGGCGGCGAGAGCGCGTGCACGGTCGGCGGCGGGGCTGACGGTTGTGGCTGCGACCATGAATAGCGCGAAAAGCGATGCGCGCGTGAAGATACGCGCGGAGCCGAACGGTTTCATGCGGGTCATTGTACCTGAGCGGAGTAGGTTGCGACGCGCGGAGCGAGATTTGCGGGAGCAGAGCCCGCGGACCTGGCGGCGAGCGGCATGACGATGATGTTGCTGGTCATATCGCCGGGAAGAGTGACGGTGCTGCGCAGGGTGAAAGTTTTGGCGTCGTAGACGCTGATTTCGTAACCGGCGCCGTAGATGAAAACTTTTTGGCCATCGGCGGAAAGGCTGAACGAGAAGCGATTGCGACCGTCGAATTCCTGGGTGCGGATGAGCTTCCGCGTTTTCATATCGAAGGCCCAGAATTCGCAGCGGCGATTGCCGGGATTGCCGTTGATGGCGGCGGTGTAGCCGACCTGATGATCAGGAGTGAGGAGGAGCGGAGTCATGGAAATTGTCGTGGCAGGCGCGACCGGTGTGAAATCGAAAGAGAGCGTGGCGAGATCGATCTTGGCGATGCCGAAGACGGCGCGATGCACGAAGGGATCGGAAGACATGAAGACGTTGGTGAGCTTGCCGGGTTCTTCGTTGGGATCTTCGGCGGATTCTTCTTCGACGGGATTGAAGACGACGTTGGAGAAGCCAGGCATGGAGGGATCGGCGAGGTCGATTTTTTTGGCAAGCTTCAGAGTTTGCGTCTCGAAGACCAGGATATTGCTGAGGAAGAGATAAAAATATTTCCCGTCGGGCGAGAATTTCATTTGCGGGCGCCAAACGCCAAGGAGGCTTTCATCTTTGGGGAAATCGGTGGAACGAACGATCTGATGGGTGTCGAGATCGATGGCGATGATTTTTGCGGGCTCGATGTCGTAGTGATCGGCGGCTTTGGTGATGGTGGTGGCGATGGAGTAGAGAAGTTTTCCTGCGGGATCGGGGGCGAGGCCGGTCATGCGAAAGCTTTTGTTGGCGGAGTCCAGGGTGAATTTGCCGATTTCTTTACGAGTGGAGAGATCGATGGTGACGATGGAGTTGTCTTTGACAGTGGAGGCGTAAAGTTTTTTCTTGTCGGGCGAAAGGATGAGATTTTGCGCGATGTCGGTGTCCAGGGTGATGGTGTCGATTATTTTTTCCTGGACGGAGTCGAAGACGAGGATCTGGTGCGGCCAACTGGCGAGATAAATGAGTTGGGGAGTGTCGGCGGCGCGGGCGGGCGCGGGGGCTGAGAGAGCAAGAGCAACGACGAATGATGCTGGCAATACGGTGCAGAATGCCGATCGTAACATCGATGGCAAAATCGATCGCAATATCGATCTCAATGTCGATCTCAACTTAAGCCTCCCATTCGAATGAGCGCGTCGCGTCCTGAAAATTCTGGTCGCTACGGGAAAACGATATCGATGTTGCGCCAGTCTTTTGTGCCGGTGGCGCATTTGCTGGTCCAGTCTGGCGAATTGTTCAAATGATCGGGAACGTGAGCGGGCCAGAAGCACGTGACGTAGCAATCGAAGAGATCGCGCTCGACGGGTTGGCAGAGTCCTGCGGTGCCGCCAGCGGAATCGACTTCCCAACCGGGATAAAAAACGAGCGAGCAGCCCATGGGCACGTGCGGCTTTGGCGCCGGGCCGCCCTGTTGGAGGGCGACGATATCGTTCGGGGGAGCGCTTTCGTTTTCGGCGCCGGCTTTGGCGACGTGCTTCTCGATGCGCTGCGCTTTTTTGTTAACAGCACGAAGATGGTTCATGAGGCTGCTTTCCTTTCCGCGAAATAATCGAGGAACGAGGGATTTTTTTCGGCGAGCGCGCCGTAGATTTCGAGGCAGGTGTTGGTCCAGCCGCGAATCCAATCGCAATAGTGAAGATTCGGATGGCCGGTGTCGCCGTAGCGAACGAAAGCTTCGTGATGGCAGCCGCCGGCGCAGAGTGGACGCGCCCAGCAAGTGTGGCAGGCGTATTTCGCGTTGATATTGCCGCGATCGAGGAAGGCAGTTTGCTTCGTTTTGTCGATGCCGGTGGTGACGTTGCCGAGGACGTGTTCGTCGGAATCGACGAAGCGATGGCAGGGCGCGATGTCGCCGGAAGGGCCGACGCCGAGGAGACCGAGACCGGCGCCGCAAGGATGCGATTTGTTCACGCCTTGATGAAGCTCGGCAAGCGTGTCGCTGACATTGGAGAAGCCGTGGAGTTCGCCGCGGAGTGCGAACTGAAGATATTCCTGCGCGAGTTCGCCGAATTGAGAGAAGACCTGGTGCATGCCGGGCTGGTTGATGGAGTAGAGGCGATCGGGAGAACTGGTGACCGGAGCGAAGCCGACTTCGTGGAAGCCGAGATCGTTTTTCAGGTGCCGATAGATTTTGAAGACGTCCATGGCGTGAGAGGTCATGGTGACGCGGGCGGCGATGGGGCGGGTGTGGTGGCGCGCGAGAAGCTCGCGGACCTTGGGCTCCATGATTTCGTAGCTGCCGCGGCCGTTGGAGAAGACGCGGAAGGAGTCGTTCATTTCTTTCGGACCGTCGATACTGACGGTGACGCCGACGCGATTGGCAGCAAGGAAGTCGATGATGTGCGGAGTGAGGAGCGTGGCGTTGGTGGTCAGACTGAAATCGACTTTCATGTTCTTGCGAGCGGCTTGTTCGCTGGCATAGTCGATGACGTGGCGCAGCAGGGGGAAATTCATCAGCGTTTCGCCGCCGAAGAAAGTGATGTGGACGGAGTTGCGGCCTTCGGATTCGGCGAAAAGGTAGTCGACGGAGGCTTTGGCGGTCTCCACGTCCATGAACTTCTTTTTGCCTTCGGGCGTTGCGATCTTGTCTTCGCCGAATTCGTAGCAATAGTGGCAAGAGAGGTTGCACTGGTTGGTGACGTTCATCACCAGCGTTTGCAATGGGAAGTGCTCGGGCAGCGGCTCGGGTTTGTCGATGAAGTGGGTGGCTTCATCGCGAATAGCGCGCACCTGGCACAATTCTTCGACGCACTCAGCAACTTCGACGGGCGGGCGATCGACTTTTTGCGAGACACGACCGATCAGCTGCTCGCGGTTTAGCGGACCGACATTCAAGGCGTCCACGATCGCGGAAGAAAGCGGATCGAGAGCGAAAATACCGCCGCTGGGAACGAGATATAGGAAGTCGTTGGAGGGGCCACGAAATTTGTGCCCCTCGGAGAGCGCGTACGTTGTCACTGGATGACCTCAAATGTTGTGATCATTGGGCGGCCACTTCTGGCTGATCCCAACGCATGTACTGGGGAATCGCGACGACGAGATAGCTGCGGCCGGTGATGGCTTGATCGGCGCCTGCGGGTTTATAGGTAGCGACCACCCAGACATCGCCGTAATTATTTCTGCCGAACTTGCGCTTGGGATTGGGTCCATCGAGCGCGGGAGTAAATAAGCCGGTGGCGGCATCGAGATTGCCGACAAATTCGACATCGTCGTCGCCCATGGTGGCGACAAACTCTTCGAGCTTCCAGCTTGCTTTCACGGGACCAAGTTCGATGTCGTCGGCGGTGCCTTGCTTGCCGTCGGGGCCGTTGGAAAAGGCTATCGCGTCGAACTGGGTGAATCCCTTGGCATGAGGTTCGCCGCCGAGATGCGCGAGGGGAGTTTGCGGCGTTACTTGGAGATAGTCGATGCGATCGTAGATCGCGAATGCGGCGGGCGCGAGAGAGTTCTTCACGACGACGTCTCGTTTGCCAGGAACTGCGCCGGCGGCGACATCAACGGTTACCTTTATAAGGTCGGGAGTCTGGCTAAGAATTTTCTTGACGGTGACACCGCTTCCGAAATCGATGTCGGAGGCGGCGATTCCTGCCGGGAAGTGATCACCGTAGATGCGAACATCATTGGCGTTGCTGCCGGATTTCAGCGAATACACATCGACGCCGAGAACGGTGGGCGCAGCGGAAGACCTGCGCATGGCGGCGTCCATGCCGAATTCCTGATACGCGCCCCAGAACCAGCGGCCCTCGAGCTGCGACTGATCGCGAGAAAGCATCATCACCTCGCGAACGCTGGAGGGATCGTTGGGTCCGGCGTTGGTTTTGTCACTGGTGGATTTGCCGCGCCAGGCGTAGCCGGTGTAGACGAGCGACTTGCCCGTTTCGATGACGATGGCGCCGTCACCCGGAAACATTAATTTAGTTTTCGTGGAAAACCCGTCGGCGGATGGCAGCGCCTGCACATCCATAACTCCAAAAAACTTTCCTTTGCCGGGCTGAGTGCCAGTGACAAGCCAGTGTCCACCGAGTCTTGGAGAGCGCTTGCTGGCCTGCCATTCGGACCATTCCGGAGAATGCAGCGAGCCGCTCTGCGCAAGGAACGCGAGAGCCTGATCGACGGGCTGCTTGGTATCTGGCGGTGGCGCAGGCTGGCCGGGACGCGGCGGAGGCCGCTGAAAATTCATGCTGTCTACCCAGGGATAGAGCGCGACGTGCGTATTGAGCAGGAGTTTCCAGTCGTCGGAGCTGCGGCGCCAGGAAAGTGGCTTGGCGAGGGCGTGACACGAAACGCACGAGCGGGTGACGTCTTCGTTGGGAACTTTTTCGTCAATCATGCGATGCTCGGGAAAATATTCGACGGGCTTGGCTTCTTCTGGAGCAAGACCGTGTTCATCGCTGAGGTAACGCAGAATTTTTCGCGCGTCGTCGGGCTCGAGCGAAACACCTTGCAGGCGAATCATTCTCTTGATGGCTTCTTCCCAGCCCTCGGGAGTGGTGCGAATCCAGGAGATGCGGGTCATGTTGCCCTTGGCGTCGCGGGCATGACATCCACTGCATTTGCTGATGACGTGCTCGTCGGTAACCGGGAAGCCTTCTTCGCCGGTGCCTTTGGAAGGCGTCTCTGCCTTGGGCTCGCTGGACGCTGCGGACTGGCAAAAACTCGCGGGCGCAGAGTAAATCGAAATCAGCGCCAGAGCTATGCAGGGCATCCAGCTATTTCGCCGAACAAAAAAATCGCGCCGCAGCATCTATAGTCCTTTCAGAATCCGATGTATTGCTTAGAGCGCTCCGCGGGGAGCCATGAGCGGACACCACGATGTGTCCAGGAGGCGCCAAATCCAAAGTTAGTAGGGACCCGAGATAATGTAGCCATGCATCCTGAGGCATTTTTTGATAAAGGCAAGTTCAAAAAACGAATTTGCGCGATTGCGAATCTTTCTGAACGATGGCGCGAGGCACGCATAGTTATGCAATCTCGAAGTTGCGATTGCAGGATGCATATATCACAGGGGAGTGCGCCGGTCCAGAATTCGGCGAAACAGCGCGCACAAATTTACGTGAGAAGGTGCCTGCGTCAACAATCACGATTCGCGCAATTCAAATTTTGCGTTTGCGTTTTTCCTGGAAGAGTTCAAGATACGCGACAATTCAGCGCGGAATCGGCGAAGATTTCGCGCCCGGCCCTTGAGACGGTGGTGGCGTAGTTCCGTTCCGCAATGACGCGATTCCGCTTCGAGAGCTCAGAGAACACTCCGTCGTGTAAGTAGATCCGCAGTCACGCTCCCCGAAGAGCTGAGAGTAGACCCCTGGAAAACATGCAGGCGTGTGTCGCGATGCGCGTTGTTGTGTCGCAGCCGCCCGGGTAAGAGAACTCTTGGCAATCAGAGAAGGAGATGACAAATGAAAATGCACTTTTTAGTTCGCAAGCACCAACAACAATTTGAGAGATCGAATCGCGGGCGTTCGGTGTTTGTCGCAATCGCTGCGATAGCAGCTCTGTTGGTGTACAGCACGCCGCTGCTGGGGCAGTCGACGTTCGGCACGATCATCGGAACGGTGAAGGATGCTTCCGGCGACGTGGTGAATGGCGCGAATGTGGTGTTGATGAATTCGGGAACAGCCGCGAAACGCACGGTGGCGACGGACCAGAGCGGATATTTTTCGTTCGTCAACCTCGATCCCGGCGGTTATCAGCTGGTGGTGGAGCAAAGCGGCTTTCAGAAAGTGGAGTTCGTGAATCTGGATTTGCAGGCGCGGGAGACGAAGCGTGTGGACGCGCTGCTGAAAGTCGCGACGCAATCGCAAACCGTTTTGGTGGAAGAGACGGGCGGCGCGGTGGTGACGACGGATGTCTCGAATTTGTCCGAGACGAAGACGACGAAGGAGCTGATCGATTTGCCGGTGGCGATTTATTCGCGCTCGGCGGGTTCGACAAGCCCGATCTCAACGTTGACCACGCAGCCTGGCGTGCAAACGGATGATGGCGGCAATCTGACGATCGCGGGGGCGACGCCAGCGTTGCTTTCGTACACGATCGATGGAATCAGTAGCGTGAACGTGGAACTGAGCGGACCGCTCAACGAACTATTCCCATCGTTCAACTCGATCGCGGAAATCAAGGTGAGCGAGACCAATAACAATGCGGAGTTCAGCGGCGTAAGCGATGTGACTACGATTTCTCGCAGCGGCACCAACAATTTCCATGGCGGACTGTTCGAAAATCATGAGAACGCGGCGCTGAATGCCGGAAACCCTTTCGCGAGCAGCAAGCCCAAGCTGATCATGAATGACTTCGGCGGATTTCTCGGCGGGCCGGTGATTCTTCCGAACCTGTACAACGGACGGGACAAGACTTTCGTGTTTATGAGTTACGAGGGTTTGCGATTGCCGCGGCAGACGCCACTGGTGGAAAGCGTTCCGTCCATGGCGATGCGCGGCGGGGACCTGTGTTCGTACCTGAACGGCGCGCAGATCTATCAGCCGAACGGAACGCCAGTCGCTTGCAATGCCGTGCCGGTTTCTTCCATCGCAGCCAACACCATGAATGCTTTGTTCCCGCTGCCTAACGTGGGAGGTGCGGATTCGTTCTCCAACAATTACCAGACAAATTTTGCGGCGCCGATTTCGAGCAACCAGGCAGACTTGCGTATCGACCAGAGGATTTCGTCAAAACAAACGATCTATGCACGTGGGACATACAAGAATCGACAGGTGCAATCTGCGCCAGTGGCCAACTGCGCGGGATTCTGCGCCACGAGCGGATCGCCCTTGCTTGGACCATTTTCGCAGCCGGAGCAGGACGCGGGTTACACGATCGCATACAACTACGTGATCAAACCTACGGTGATCAACGAGCTGCGCGCCGGCTACAACGGCATGCATGCGCTGACCACGTTCAATGCGAACACGCAAGACTTGCTGAATCAGATCGGCCTGCAAATTCCGTCGGGAGTCACACTCGACGAATTGCCGACCGTGCCGAATTTTCAGATCACCGGATTTCAAATGACGGGAGGCGCGAACCCATCAAAGCAGCGCAGTGGGGTCTTTCAGATTCTAGACAACGTTACCTGGACGAGGAGAAATCACACGCTCAAGTTTGGCGGCGACTTCCGGCGGATGACCGATCACGATGACAACGTTTTCGGCAACACGCGATCCGGGCAGTATACGTTCGACGGCTCTGCGACATCACTGGATGTGAACGGCAATGATCCGGCGGCGAGCGGACTTCCTCCGGCGGTCGGCGATCCATTCGCGGCGTTTCTGCTGGGCTATCCGGATTACACGGTGCTGTCGCAGGTAAACAATCCGAACATGAATGGATTGGGATATTCCTACGGCGTTTTTGCGCAGGACGACTGGAAAATCACGCCGAGGCTGACGCTGAATTTCGGTTTGCGTTATGAAATTCACCCGCCATTGAAGGATACGCAGTACAACACCGCGGCATTTCTGCCGAATTATTCGGCGACGATTAACGGTCAGCAAGTTACCGGCGCAGTGGCGGTGCCAAACGAGAAAGGCCTTGCGTGGACGATCCCGGCTTTCGCGGAATCGATCGCGCCAACGCCGATCCTGACCGCGAAACAAGCAGGGCTGCCGGACAAGCTGCGCTACACGGATAAATCAGATTTCGGTCCGCGCGTGGGATTTGCGTGGCGGCCGTTTCACAATGATAAAACGGTGATTCGCGGCGGCTATGGGCGATTCATCGAGGCGCCGCTGGGCTTCTCGCTGGTTTCGGGCTGGGCAGTGCATGCCAGCAGCGTGCCGTACTATTTCCAGTCATTCGATCCCTCCGGCAATGCCGCGCTTAGTTATCCCTCGCCATTTCCTTCGAACCTGAACGTTTCCGGCTCGCAAACTTTTTACTATGCGTTCCCGGTGCACTACCACGATCCATCGGTGCAGCAGTGGAACCTGACGTTTGAACGGGACCTCGGCTTCGGCACCGGGCTGCGCTTGTCGTACACCGGGAGTCACGGACAGAACCTGGAGACGATGGAAGATCTGAACCAGGTGCCTGCGAATACGGTGGGCTATGGAGTGGCTGGCGACTCGCGGCCCTTTCCAATCTGGAGCGTGCTGCAAAGCGTGTACAACGCGGCGGAGAGCAACTATCACAATTTCACCGCGGACCTGAAGAAGCGCTACTCGGGAGGACTGCAGTTTGAAGTGAGCTATTCGCTGACGCGTGATCTTTCGAACGAAGGCGGCGGCAATCCCAGCAGTTTTGCGGCGGCAGGCGGGAACTGGCTGTCCGATCGCTTTCATCCGGGGCTGGATTACGGCAACGTGATCTACGATCGCCGACATCGCTTCCTAAGCACGTACTTGTATGAGTTGCCGCTCGGAAAAGGGAAGCGGTTCCTAAGCAGCAGCGGCGGATTTGTCGACAACGTGATCGGTGGATGGGAACTTGGCGGCGTGGTGGTCGTGCAGAGCGGGCCATTCTTGACGCCGTATGACACCAGCGCGGATCCGGCCGGGACGAACCAGGTGAACACGGCATACTTCTCGCGGCCCGATGTGGTTGCCGGCGTCTCGCCATATGCGCATGGGCTTACGAGTCCTGACGGACCGCTGTTCCTGAATCCAGGCGCGTACACGGTGCCGGGAAATGCGATCGGACGATTCGGCAATGCGGGCGTGGGGAGTATCGTGGGGCCCGGAACGCGAGCGGTTTCGATGTCGATCATCAAGACGGTTAGGTTTACGGAAGGTCTGCGGCTGCAAGTCGGAGCGGAGATTGCCAACCTGTTCAATCACCGCAACTATGAGCCGCCGAACATGGCCGTCGATACGACCGGGTACGGCACGCTGACTGGATTGCAGACCGCGGAAGGCGCGGGGCCGCGCGCGATCCAGTTGACAGCGCGGATCAGCTTCTAGATCTCTCCCCCAAGCGGAGGGCTGCCGCACTCCCTCGGTGGCCCTCCGCACTCCCCCTCGATTGCGCGCGAATCGGAGGAGAACGCGCTTCGCGCAGCCCGAAGCCAACAATTCACCGGCAACTTAACAAGAGGGACTGTGGGACGCTGCAAGCGCTGGCGAGTTTAGCTTAGCGTTGGCGCGATTTGATTCAGATCTGATTGAT